>JAZQLQ010000027.1:0-62928 GCA_045542735.1 Lachnospiraceae bacterium | reverse complement strand
TTGCTGCATCAGGGTTTCCCCCATTGTGCAATATTCCCCACTGCTGCCTCCCGTAGGAGTTTGGGCCGTGTCTCAGTCCCAATGTGGCCGTTCACCCTCTCAGGCCGGCTACTGATCGTCGCCTTGGTGGGCCGTTACCTCACCAACTAGCTAATCAGACGCGGGTCCATCATATACCACCGGAGTTTTTCACACTGGATCATGCGATCCTGTGCGCTTATGCGGTATTAGCACCTATTTCTAAGTGTTATCCCCCTGTATATGGCAGGTTACCCACGCGTTACTCACCCGTCCGCCACTAACTTTACAATCGCAAGCTTCATGTAAAGTCCGTTCGACTTGCATGTGTTAAGCACGCCGCCAGCGTTCATCCTGAGCCAGGATCAAACTCTCGAATAAAAGTTTTTCCCAGTCAAAATCAACTTTGGCTAATTTTAACCGTTTTACTGTTTTGTTTGGTTCGTGTTCTAAAAACACTCTCTGAAATTTTCTCTTGGAATTTTTCAGGGTTGCATTGCTGTTTATTTGTCAAGGTTCTTATGGTTTCTTTATAAAGAAAACCGTTTTTTAGCCGCATGCTTTTCACACGCGGCTCATTTATAGTATCATTTCAATATTTGATTGTCAACATCTTTTTTTAAAAAATTTTTAATGGTAATTTTTGCCATCTATTAGTAGGGATTTTATATAATCCAACCACCAAATAGTGTGTTCATTAAATATTCTATGAGATTGTTTAAATACAAGAATTGCACAAACCCATTTTGCTCAATTAGGGGTTCCATGTCGAATCCAAACAAAAACCCCTGTCGGATTTGCACGATATAAAGAATCAACCATACCAATAGGAAGCCTTCGATGAACCCCACCGCCAAGCCAAGCAATTTATTTAAGCCATGAACAAGTGGTAGTTTTGTCAAAATATGTAATATCTTAATCAACCATTTAAATGCCAGTGTGCCCAAAATAAAAATCAGTAATATAAGGACCACTCGCGTCAATACATGTTCACCTTGAAAAATTGCCCATTGAAACAAAATCGCAAATAGCCAATCTTTCAACATAAATAAAAGAACCAGAGATAAGAATGCCGAAACCAGAGGTACCAGCATATTTACAAAACCTTTTCGATATCCGTAAATCGCCAACAAAAGAATGATGGCACAAATTATTATCAGTAGTATATTCATTATTTTAACTTAATCAATTCCAATCCTTCGTTTCTTACAACAAGGTACTTTGTCTTACTGTTTGTGGGAATAATGGTTTTGATGCCTCCGCCCAAATCACCGTTATACTTTTCCAAACCCTTTTTGTTCCATATATATACAGAAGCCTCATTATATATAATGATGTTTCCGTTGGCCAACACAATATCATTGTATTCCAAATCAAAAGTCCGGCTCAAGATCAGTTTGGCATTGAGATCATAAACGTCCAAACGGTATTTATCTTCATTTTCATCATTTAAATACACCAGTGCAACAGCCGAATCGCCCCAGTATACACTTTTGACTCCTTCTTCAATATTTTCCTGGGCACGCAATTCCGGAATTTGCTTACCTCCATATATGAGAATCTGATTTTCTCCTACAGCGATTACATCATTTTCATTTATATAATGAAGAAAGGGAATCACCATGTCTTCATAATCAAATCCGCTTACAATTTTATCTGTCACATTTTGTCCCACATCACCAAAATTGTAAAAGGCGATACTGGTGCCAATACCATTTCCTTCTGCCTTCAGATATGCCACTGCCATTTTTTGATTGTCTGGAGACATCGATGTCTTAAGCGGATATCCGCTTTGATTCATGGAAGTCTTAACAGATACAATACTCTCGCCTTCCGAATTGTATATATCCAACCATGTAGTTGTGTCATCATCCAGGGTGGCAGTTACCACTCCTTTTGCAGATATAGACAAATCCAACAATACTTTATTGGTATTAATCTGTCCGCAAGGTCCTGAAGCATTCATGATATAAATCGTATTCCCTTTATAATCACCTGCAACTACATACTCACCGGCAACCGATACAATGGGGGACTGCATCTCATAAGTCTGATTCCAAAGCTGCTCTCCGGTACTGTCATAAGCAGACACACCATCCCGGCTGTAATATAGGACATTGCCATTGTAAACCTGCGCTTTGCTTTCCTTAGATCCCACACCTTCAACAGAACGCACAATCTCAAAACCGGTATAAACTTTATTCTCAATCTGAATACGGATGACCAAAATAACCGCAATGACCAAAATAAGTCCCAATGCAATGCGATAGATAGTGGTAAGTCTGTGTTTTAATATCTTTTCCTGAAATGTAAGCTTTTGTCCCTGCATGGCAAATCTCCTTCGTAACAACAAGGTCATTTTACCACATTTCATTTTTTTATGGAAGGATGATGTTTACGCCATATTGTATACTATTCTTATCTTCAATTCCATTCACTTCACATATCCGGTCAATCATACTCTCATCGCCATAAAACTGTTTACTGATTTTGGCCAGCGTATCACCTTTTTCAATGGTATAAACAGCCGGAATAATATATCCTTCCTGTGCTTCCACAACAGGATCTTCTACAACCGCTTGTTCCGCCTGTGCGTGCTCATCATTAGGGACTATCTCCTGCTGTGGTTCCACCTCTCCCACCTGTGCCCCTGCTGCCGGCAAACCTTCTTCTGCATCCGCCAACAGATTGTCAGAAACACTTTCCTCTATGGGTTGTTCTGTTATTAACATTCCCGGTCCGGGAGGAGTATCAGTTTTCTCCACCGTTTCACTCTGGTCTGTCATAATTTCAACCTCTTCTGTGAATGGTCCTGCTGCCTTTTCTTCGTCTACCATTTGAGCTGAGATATCATAAAGTACCCGTTCCATGTTTTGCATTTTCTCATAATTATTCAACATGGTCACGCCGATAATAGTGACAATCAACAACATGGCAACGCTTGTCCCATAGAGCATTCCCATGGTTTGTTTGCGATGTATCTCCTCTTTCTTTTCTTCTACAATTCCCCTAAAGCGCTTGGTCGCTCTATCTACTTCCGCCTTCACTTCTTCCGGCTCATCCTGTTTGACGGTAATCATATAGTTTTGCATTGCTTCATTGCGTTCATAATATACAAAATAACCGGATTGCATTTCCATAGCGCCTTTTTCAAAGAGATAGAGATGCTCAATTCTTTCACAGACAGAGTATTCCATAAAGATTTGCTGGCCTTCGCGGAAGAACTCTTTATGTGTATTAATCACCGGGGCTTCCACAAAATCCGAAAGATCATATCTCATAAAAATCCATCCCAAGACCATGGAATCCTTAAAAAAATGTCCCGCCTTTTCATTAACATCCTTCCAGACCGATTCACGGAAAACAGTTTTAGCCCCTTCCGCCGGATCACAACACTCCGCCAACACGGCTCCATTAACAAACAGTAATGTTTCATCTCCATCCACCTGTTTGCTCCCATATAAAATTAATGCCTTTGGATTATCATCCACCGTCGATATCTGTTTCATGAAAGTAGTAATATAATCTTCTATGTATATTTTTGTTTTGCCTCTTACTTCACCCACCTGTCGGACATTTCCCGGAATCTCTCTTTTGCAAATACCGGCGCCACCTTCTTTTACGATTTCTATCATGCTTGTACCTTCTTTCTTGCTTTGTTACCATTTATATAGCACAGGAGGTGTCGCATTTTTTATCATATCTTGTCACGTATTTCTTCATTTCTCTCGACGGAAGAACCAATAAAAAAAGACTGTTTTTGCAAAACAGTCTTTTTGTGATTCTTTCTTTGTTTTTTATCTTTCTTTTTTTGTATTCTGCTGTCGGTTTTACCCGCAAAGAAAATGTATGAAATTATTTATTCATCATATTCTTTTTTGATAAGCCTTTTTATGGTGTCAATGATAATCCAAAGACCCGCCGCACCAAATACCGCAATAAATATATACAACGGCATTCTTTCATCTGCAGGTGTAGAAGAAATATCTGCTAAGATAGTGTATCCGTAATAGATAATAAAAGCTCCGACTACACCGCGTAAAACCAAGCCGTTTTTAGTAGCAGTCATGCCTTTGTATACCTTCTTTCCGGTTGTTTCATCTAATACTTCCGTTTCCTCTACAATTTCCTCTGTCACTTCTTCCACGTTTTTGTTTTCTTCCATAAAATCACCTATACAAATTTATAAACAGTTGTAGAATGGAAATCTTTGCCGGGTTCTACAACAGGTTTGGCAAAATTGGGGTCGTTTGCACTGTTGGGGAAAAACTGTGTTTCCAGTGCAATACCGCAACGTCTCTTATACTGTGCTCCGCCTTTACCTTTATGTCTTCCCACCCAGTTAGCGGAATATACCTGGATACCGGGCATATCGGTATAAACCTTCATGGTTCTGCCTGCTTGTTTATCAGAAAGAACAGCAACTTTTGTCAACTCACCGGGTTTGCCATCGCTTACGAAATTGTGATCATAGCCACTTACCAGACGAAGTTGCACAAAACGGCTGCGGATTCTTTGTCCGATGACTGTGGCTTTGGTAAAATCTAAAGGAGTGCCTGCCACATCCAGAAGCTTTCCTGTAGGGATCGCTCCGGGAACAATCTCAGTAAACTTAGAGCAGTTTAACCACAAGGTTTCATCCAAGACACAACCGTTGTCATGACCTTTTAGATTGAAATAGGAATGGTTAGTAGGATTGAAGATAGTCTTTTTATCCGTCTTTGCATCATAATCAATCTGCAAACCATTGTCATCCGTTACGGTATATGTAATGGCAAACTCACGATTACCGGGAAGTCCCAATTCACCATCTTTCATTGACAGAGTAAATGTCACACTATTTTTCTTTTCATCCACTTTTGCACCAAACACACATTTATGGAATCCTTTTGCATGATCTGTATGAAGATTGTTTTTGCCATCGTTTACATCCAATTTGTAGGTTTTGCCATCCAATGTAAACTTCGCATCAGCTGTACGGTTGGCAATGGGACCTACAGATGCACCAAAGAAATTGCTGTTGGTAAAATATTTTTCCAACTTGTCGTAACCCAAATTGATATCTACCACTTTTCCTTTTTTGTTGGGGACAAAAAGGTTCACCAAAATAGCCCCATAGTTCATAACATCTGCCTGCACACCATTTTTATTGGAAATGGAATACAGTGTAATGGGTGTGCCATCAGGCATGTTACCGAATAATTTTTGTGTTATCATTTGCTAACCCTCCAATTAAATTTATATTCTCTTCGTATTCTTTCTCTTTAAAGTTCTACTCTGCCTTCCAAAGCACGCAACAATGTCACTTCGTCGATATATTCTAAATCACCGCCCACCGGTACACCACTGGCAATTCTGGTGACTTTGATGCCTGTGGGTTTGATAAGCTTGCTGATATACATTGCCGTAGTCTCACCCTCCAAACTGGAGTTGGTAGCAATGATAACCTCTGTCACTTCATCACTTTGCAACCGTTGCATCAATTCTTTCAGGCGGATGTCATTAGGTCCGATGCCAAGCATAGGGGAAATGGCCCCATGAAGCACATGATATACACCATGAAACTTGCCCGTCTTTTCATAAGCCGCCAAATCACGGGAATTCTCCACCACCATAAGCGTATGATGATCCCGTTTAATATTGGCACAAATCGGACAAACTTCCTGATCTGTCAGTGTACAACAAACCGAACAATAACGCACTTTCTCCTTTGCTTCCACAATGGTATCTGCCAGACGCTTCACATGATCCATAGGCTGGTTCACCAGATAAAACGCCAATCTCTGCGCAGATTTATTGCCAATACCGGGCAAGGTAGCCAATTCTTCAATTAATCGACTGATATAACCACTATACAGGTCCATTAGAACGGGAATCCTCCCATACCACCGGTCATTTTATTCATGATTGCTGCATTTGCTTCCTCTGCCTGACGCATAGCCTCATTTACTGCTGCCATAATCATATCCTGCAACATTTCTGTCTCGTCAGGATCAACTGCATCTTTATCAATGACGATTTTTGTCATTTCTTTCTTACCGGTTACAGTAACTTCCACTGCCCCACCGCCTGCTGTAGCAGTAAACTCTTTTACTTCCAATTCTTTCTGGCTTTCTTCCATCTGACGCTGCATTCTCTGTGCCTGTTTCATCAGATTGTTCATGTTGCCGGGCATTGCCATGCCTCCGGGATATCCTCCACGTTTTGCCATTTTTAGTCCTCCTCTTCTATATCCATCATAATAATCTTGGATAAATCAATATTATTTGATTCAAAATTTTCATTTTGTCCGTAAGTTTTAAAGTCTACGGCAACTTCTTTTCCGATTGCATTACTCAAAATCAGCGCCAACTGTTCCTGATGCTCAGGCATCTTCAAAAAGTAATCGGAATGCGTTCCTTCCACCAGGAAAATCTGCAAGTGATTGTCACTACCAAGGCTGAGCTTTGCCGTTTTCAGATATCCTTTCATGGGATTGGGACAATCATTTAAAATAATGGCCCACCTTTTTACTATCTGCTCCACTTCCTCAGGAATAGCCTTGGGTAACTGAGGCTTTTGCATCTGTGTAGCTACCCCTGCTGATCCACCATTGGCATTACCGGTCATGCCGGGATTCATACCGTTCATAGTGGGTGCAGCCATAACCAAGCCTTTTTCTATTTTATTCTCTAAAGTACGGATTCTTTCCAATACCGATTCCTGATCTTTTTCCATGGCCGGACGGCATGCTTTGATCATGGTCATCTCAATCATGACACGTTTTGCCGATGCATAGCGGATCTGTCCGGACAACTCGGAGAAAATGCGGATAAAGCGCATGATGGTGGTCTGGTCTGCCATATCCGCTTCTTCCTTTAGCAATTTTAAATGATCCGAAGATACATCCAAAACATCCTCCACATCATCGCAGTTTTTGACCAGTAATAGATTGCGCAAATACCAGGTGTAATCACTGACAAACTGTGTCAGCTCCCTTCCCTGCATCACAATCTCCTCCAGAAGTGTAATGCAACCAAGTACATCTTCATCCAGCATGTGACGAAGCAGGCGGCTAAACACCTCATTATCGACAGCTCCCAGTACGTCCAAGACCATGTCATAGGTCAGTTCCTTTCCAAAATGGAAGGCAATACACTGGTCGAGCAAACTCAACGCATCACGCAAGGAGCCGTCTGCCGTCTTGGCAATATAGCGCAAAGCCTTGGGCTCCACTGCAATCTGCTCCTTCTCCATAAGCTCTGTCAGACGATTGGTAATGGTATCAATATCAATACGTTTAAAATCATAACGCTGACAACGGGAAAGAATGGTAATGGGAATCTTGTGCACTTCCGTAGTCGCCAAAATAAAAATCACATATCCCGGCGGCTCCTCCAAGGTCTTTAACAGCGCGTTAAAAGCTCCGATGGAAAGCATGTGTACCTCGTCAATAATATAAACCTTGTACTTACCTTCAGCCGGAGAATAAGATACCTCATCTACGATTTCGCGGATATTGTCCACACCATTGTTGGATGCCGCATCAATCTCGATGACATTCATGCTGGAACCGGATGCAATGGAAAGGCAACTTTTACACTTTCCACAAGGACTTCCGTCCACCGGATTCTCACAGTTAACAGCCTTTGCAAAAATCTTGGCAATGGTGGTTTTACCTGTACCACGCGTACCGCAGAAAAGGTAGGCGTGCCCTACCCTGTCTGCCGTTATTTGATTGGTTAATGTTTCTACGATATGTCCCTGGCCCTTGACATCATCAAACTCTGCCGGGCGGAACTTCCGATACAATGCCTGATAAGACATATTTTCACTCTTCCTTAGTCACCGAAGCTGATACCAAGCATCTTAGCTTCTTTAATAATTGATGCATCCGGGGAAACATATTTCAGCTTACCTGCCACATCCTCAAGGGGAACTTTGATAATCTCACGGTTTTTGATACCTACCATGAAACCATATTCACCCTTCATAATCAATTCGCCTGCTTCCGAACCCAGACGGGATGCAAACACACGGTCATAAGGACAAGGGCTTCCGCCTCGCTGTGTATGTCCGGGAACAGTTACACGCACTTCATATTTGGACTTCTTCTGAATCTTATCAGCAACTTCATAAGAAACAGAAGGATATTTGTAATTCTTCATCTTTTCTTTGTATTCTTTTTTGGATAAAGCCGCATCCTCTTTGGAAAGAGCACCTTCTGCTACTGCAAGAATAGTAAACTTACTTCCTTTTTTGTGACGCTCTTCAATGGCATCAATTACCTTATCAATATCATAAGGAATCTCAGGAATCAGAATGATGTCCGCGCCTCCTGCCATACCTGCGTTTAAGGTCAGCCAACCAACTTTGTGACCCATAACCTCAACAATAAATACACGACCATGGGATGCCGCAGTCGTATGGATACAATCAATGGCATCTGTAGCAATATCTACCGCACTTTGGAAACCAAATGTCATATCGGTGCCATACAAATCGTTATCAATAGTCTTTGGCAATGTTACTACATTTAAGCCCTCTTCTCTCAAAAGGTTGGCTGTCTTGTGTGTACCGTTACCACCCAGGATAACCAGACAATCCAACTGTAATTTATAATAGTTTTGTTTCATTGCTTCTACTTTATCCAGACCATTCTCATCAGGGTCTTTGATGGTCTTAAACGGAGTACGGCTACTACCAAGAATCGTGCCACCCTTTGTCAAAATACCGGAAAAATCCTTGCTGGTCAGCATACGGAAATTGCCGTAAATCAATCCTTTATACCCATCAATAAAGCCGTAAATCTCTACATCTTCTTCATGATTGGTAACACTTTTTACCACACCACGCATAGCTGCATTTAATGCCTGACAATCGCCACCGCTGGTCAACATACCGATTCTCTTCATAGTTTTGTCCTCCTTTTGCGGGAAACCCCAAAGTTATAATTATTATATATTATTTTCCGCTTTATCACAACTTAAACTTGGATTGACGGATAGCAAATTTACCGATATAATAAATCCGTTGTAAGGAGACGTATCGAAGCGGTCATAACGAGCTTGACTCGAAATCAAGTTGCTCGCAAGGGCACGCGGGTTCGAATCCCGCCGTCTCCGCTAATCTTATGTATGGGAAGCCTAAATCATGGCTTCCATGAACTTTTTAACAAGAACAGGGCGTATACACATATTTTTTGTGCATACGCCCTGTTTTTAGATAAATCCAATTCTTAAAAGAATATAATCCAAACACTTTCTGCACACAAACGCCAGCGGCAGGGATATTGTAAAAACAATTGCCGACCCTAAAAACAGTGCAAGAAGAAAGGGAAGTTTTACTAATATCACCCACGCGTCCCACAAGTAGGTAAAGAAAAATCCCTGTGTCAAAATATGTATCAAATACACATAATAGGTCTGGTCTGCGATCCATTTGACAGGTTTATGCAACAGGTCAGATAAACGTCCCATCCGACGGGTAATCAACAGAAAAATACCAATACACATAAACACTCTTGAGAGGCAATAGTCATGAATATCCGGATTCATTCCCGGTTTATAAATGGCCATATAGCAAGAAACTACCGCAGATGGTATGGCAAGCCCGTACATGACACACTCTATTTTTTTATCAAGTTCTATATTGTCTAAAAGATATCCCAGCAAAATATAAGTCAGATAGTAGAAAGGAAAGCTATTGAGCACAAAGGGGAAGCCCAAAATCTGACACAAATTGCGGGGAAGCAGTGCTACGATCAAAAAAATCGTCAGCCATCGCTTTTCCTTCAATCCCATAGCCTTCATCATGGGCGCCAAAAAGGGAACCACCAGATAAAATCCGATGAGAGAATAGACAAACCAAAGATAGCCCAAAATCTCACAGCCCATAAAGTCTTTTACAAAGCCCCAAACAGAGCACTGTCCTGTTGCCAACCGACCATTGGACAGATAATAATAAACAGAAAACAGAAAAAACGGTAATACAATTTTCAAGGCCTTATCCTTATAAAAACGACCCATCTCACCTTTATAATGCTCCAACGCAAATTTTCCGCTCAACATAAAAAACAGACAATTGTTGCACATCAGCAAATTGTCGACAGCTGTATATATACCTTGCGTTTCCAAGGTATTGATATACTGCTGGTTTGCTGCGATAAAATGATGGAATACCACGCTAAAGCAAGCTATGATCCGGAGCAACCCGTAGGCTGCCTGATACTTTTTCTCCTTCATACTATACCCTCACAACACCCTAACAAAAAATCAACTGTACCAAAATCGGTAACGCCAGCGCCACATAATAAGTCAAGTTTCCAACGGCACATATACCCTGATTGATTTTTGTGTTTTCAAATTTTCTCCTTGTGACAAAGAGATAAACCGCCAGACACATAAGCGCTCTGGTCAGACAATAAGTATCCAACGCCCAATTAACATCCGGACATATTAATTTTTCCAAGGTTGATACAAGCAACGCTAAACCTCCGGCAATCAAAATACCCCGATACGCTTTTTTACTTAAATCGATATAATCAATCAAATAGCCCATTAAAGCATAGCCGATAAAATTCAAAAACGGATACGTCACAATAAAGAGCCGCAAATCCAACACAACACACAAATCAAAAAAGACAAAATATCCCACCAATAAATACAGTAAAGCATGCTTTTCTTTTTCACCCAGGGCCTTTACCATAACAGACAGAAAGGGCACTACCAGATAGAACACAAATAACCCATACATAAAACTGTACGCTTCTTCTATATTTCCAAAGCAAACACCCTTGACAAAATCCTTGGCAAATCCCAAAGAAACCGAAAATCCGATTTTTGTCATTAACGCAATCAAAGAAGCGACCAGGAACGGAATTCCTATTTTATAAAAACGCCTCCAATAGAATCCGGCCATATCACCATCATACTTTTCCAGCAAAAATCTGCCACTAAGCATAAAAAAGAGTGCCTGATATGACACAAGCACATGAAATAAGACAGTTCCCACTGCCGAAGAGTCCATATGAAAATAACTGAAGATATAACAAACAGACGCACTGATGCACGCAAATATACGTAATGCCTGATATGAAACTTTCATAATTGTAACCCGCCCCAACATCTGTCGAATATTGTCGACAGCTTTGGTTTATGTTACCAATTTCCCGAAAGAAAGTCAACAAAAGAGGCACCCCGTTCATGTTGGTGCCCCTCAAAACCTCATTAATATATAATCCTGTCTCTGCCTTCTTCTTTACCGCGATATAATTTACGGTCTGCATTTTTGATGGTAGCTTCAAAGCCACCGCCACAATCATATTCAGCCAAACCAAAGGTCATGGTAACGTTGATCTCCACATCACCTTTTTGCACTTTCAATGCTTTGATTCTACTACGGATATGCTCGAGCTTGCTATATGCATGATCACCATTGGTGTCAGGAAATACCAACAAAAACTCTTCACCACCCCAACGGGCAACCATGTCTTTTCCCTGCATCTCTTCTGCAAAGATAGTCGCAATACCTTTTAATACCTCATCTCCTACATCATGCCCGTATGTATCATTCACTTTTTTAAACCAGTCAATATCGCAAATACACAGACTGAAATTATGCATATGCTTTCCGTCGGTAAGCTGTTCCAAATAATCCCAAGCTTTCCGACGATTGTATAGGCCGGTAAGCTTATCCGTATTTGCCTGCTTCTCCAGTTGCATATTGTACTCTACCAGCTTACTTTCCATCTCCTGGCCATCCTTACTAAAAATGTAAGCAATGACAGACAAACACCAGAAAATAGCAATAGTATTAATGGTCTGTAAGGTAGTGTTAATACCGGAAGGCAAAGGCAAAAACGGTTCTCTTCCATAAAATATCTGAAACAAAATCAAACGGACAATACACAAAAGTGTAGCAACAACAAATTTTTGCTTATGCTTGTTATAGGCCGAGAAGAAATTCAGCATCAGCATAACAATCAAAAAGTGCTGTACACCAACGTTCCAACCAAAGAGCACCAAGATAACTGCAATAAATACGAACATGGCAATATTAAAAATCCAAAATACCAATCTGGTCCTAAGAAAATAGGTACACGCATAAATGCCGATAAAACCTACCATACACCCGGTAAAAAAGAGCAAATTCCTAACATCTGTAATCGACGATAATACATTGCCAACTACAATATTGGCGAAAAAATAAATCATAATGGATATCAGGATAATACGTATCACGACAACCGTCTTTTTGGATTCATTTTTTGCCTGTGTATCTTTTGTAATAAAATCTTTTACACTTTCAACAATATTTGTTTTATCCAATGTACTTCCCCTGTCTTTTCACGTTTTGGTAATCTTTTATTATTTTACACCTATTTGCTCGAGCACGCAAGGTTTTTGTTACTTTAGTGTGCTGGTTTTTTTGCTTGTTCTATGATAGTTTTATTGAAAAGCAATATAGTACTGGTACTCTTCCCCTTTTTCTTATACAATAAGAGTAGAATTATTATTGTATACTTATTTTTCAATCAGGAGGTATGTTTGTGAAAACCCGTAGAATTTTTATGTCCTTATTTGGTGTCATCATTTGTGCCATCAGTGTCGGCATTTTCAAAATTGCCGCTTTGGGTGTAGATCCTTTCCAATCTCTAATGAGTGGTCTGGATAAATTGATTCCCATTTCTTTCGGAACCTTATATGTTATTGTCAATCTGATTCTCTTAACCTTTAGTATTATTGTAGACAGACACAATATCGGTATCGCTACCTTCATCAATCTGTTTTTACTTGGCTATATCACTGAATTTACATACAACTTTTTACAGACCGTTTTTGTAGACCCTTCTATGGTTGTCCGTGTTCTTTGCCTGATTGTGGGTATTGTCATCATCTGCTTCGGTTCTGCCTTTTACATGACTGCCGATCTGGGTGTATCCACCTATGATGCTGTGGCAATCGTACTGGCTAATAAATGGAAAGTTGCCAAATTTAAATATTGCCGTATCGGTACAGACCTGATTTGCGTAATCGCCGGTTGTGTGATTTTCTTAATCGGTGGCGGCACCATTGGCGAGATTCCCACCATCGCAGGCGTAGGAACTATCATTACAGCCTTCTTTATGGGCCCGTTGATCGAATTATTTAATGACAAGATTGCAAGACCTTTCTTAAACAAGGGACAGAAATAAAAAGAAAAGCGACATCTTTCACTGCTATGCAGGATTGATTGTCGCTTTATTTTTGTTTTATTTTTATACTACTAAATTCTACTGTTAGACCTCAACATCTGCTGTATAGTCTACACCCTCCATGCGGAAACCAAACATTTGGAAAAAGTCATCCCAATAACCATCAATGTCACAGAGGTCTTTGATGTTATCGTTATCAACTGCATTCCAGTCACCCATAACAGCTTCCTGTACGTCATCTCTCATTTCCCAATCATCGAGACGAATCTGTCCGGTTTCATCCAACTGTACATCATCTGACACCAATTTCTCATCAAAGAGACGCACCATCTGCTCAATACAACCTTCATGGATGCCCATAGACTTCATGCGCTTATATAAAATAGATATGTACAACGGTACTGCCGGAATAGCAGAACTGGACTGTGTCACAACCGCTTTGTTGACAGATACATAAGCCTTTACATCACTATATTTCTCATTTAATTTGTTTGCGGTATCAAGCACATGCTTTTTCGCCTGACCAATGGTTCCATCGTGATAGATGGGATAAGTCAATTCGGGGCCAATATAAGAATAAGCTACGGTAACCGCATCTTCTTCCAAAGCATCTGCTTCTTTTAAAGCATCAATCCAAAGTTCCCAATCTTCGCCACCCATAACCTTGATGGTTGCCGCGATTTCTTCTTCGGTGGCAGGCTCTAAGGATGCTGTGGTCAATTCATTATTATTTAAGTTTAATGACTTTGTGGTAAAAGTCTCATCAACTGTCTTTAATACAGAATTGTAGGTCACACCGTCCGGTGCGGTTCTGCGGGGTGAAGCCAAAGAGTAAATGACCATATCCACCTTGCCAAGATCAGCTTTGATGGTATCAATGACCTCCTTTTTAATCTCTGCAGAGAAAGCATCGCCGTTGATGGATTTTGCATAAAGACCTTCTTTTTGTGCCAGTTCATCAAAAGCTTTGGTATTGTAATGCCCTGCAGTAGCAGTTCTCTTACCTGCTGCCTCACGCTCAAACATCACGCCGATGGTCGCCGCTTTGCATGTAAAGGCCGCTGCAATACGACTTGCAAGACCATAACCTGTGGAAGCACCGATAACCAATACCTTTTTGAAGGGTTTGTTTCTCTCGCATTTATATGTTTCGCCAACTTTTTTGGCATAAGCAATCTGTTTCTCTACATTTTTATAACATCCTGTGGGATGTGCTGTTGTGCAAATAAATCCTTTTGATTTGGGTTCTACTACCATGTCTATTCCTCCTTAACATGGGCTCATTATAGCACAACATTTCTGCCTCGTCCATTACTTTGATTATCAAAGTATTATTTTTTGTGATTTATTTGCATGTTTCAGCCTTGCTCGCATTTGAGCTCGTCAATCTTATTTCGGAGTCGGAGCATGTTTTGATCCATCTCAGCAATGGTTTTGGCATATGCTTTTAACTCTCTGCCCACACTTTCCGCACCGGGAAACTCTTTTTTATATACCAGCTGATGATCCAATACCGACCAAAAGTCCATGGCAAGTGTACGTAGCTGGACTTCTACTTTGCGCCCCTTTGCTTCTATCAGCAAATGTAGACTCATATAGCCGTTATTCTTGGGCTTTTTGATATAATCCTTTTCCTTTAGGACCTTTATCTCTTTACTTTCTTTTAATTGTTTCGCCACCTCATAGACATCATCCACGAACAGACAAACCATTCTCACACCCAGTAAATCGTTACACCGGAATACACCTTCTCTGTCAAAGGAAGATTTCTTTTTCTTGAGTTTCTTGTGTATGCTGTCTACACTTTTGCTACGGCATATAATCTGATTGACTACCTTACGTCCTCTTTCCCGTGCCAAGGTGTTTCCAATCTGTTGTAGGTGCTCACATACTACATCCATGGCCTCTGCCGCTTCCTTGAGATACACCGCATCTTCCACCACCGACTGGATTGCCTCTTTTTCATAGGTGTTGTTCATTCGTTCATCCCCTTTAAAAACAACTACCTATAATTTTATGCAGGTGGGGTGGGATTTATGACACAGAAGCGAGTATATATGAAATAATTTATACAAAAATCTTGGTATCATCCACAAATTTATTCTGTGTACAAAGAAAACTCTCCATCAATGAATTCATATGTCCGGTCTACATAGTCTTTTCCACTCACATGACCATTTTCATCCACAACTAAAATACTGCCTTGCACGCGCAATTTATCATCGTCCATATGACAACTATATGTGTTATATTCTGTCCCCAATAAGTATGACTCCTCTTTCTGTAATGGATAATTCCTATATTCATCCACAAACAGCGTCTCCGCTTTCCCATTTTGTATCTCTACAAGTTGATATGTGCGTCCTTTCTCACCCGTTTGTTCCAAAATAAAAATCCAATTACCCTCTGTATCGGTATCCGAATGTAGTCCCGGCTCTATTTCTATATCGGTAATCACATTTCCTACTATTTCAATTTCGGACAGTTCCACTTCTTCCTCCTTTATTTCCGCCAAGAAAACTTGATTTTCTTTATTCGGCAAGGTCTTTTCTACCCAAAAACGGTTTGCGTCACAACGATATAAATAATAACTTTGTATCAACGTATCATGTGAAAAATCCTGACTATCAAAATTTAAATCTTCCGCCACTTCATAATGGCCATCTACACATTGATAGCACTTATGTACAATTTCTGTTCCCAAGAGCTCTGCGGCTTCTAAATCCTTTACAGCGTAGTTTAGTTCTCTTCCATACAGCAGAAACTCTTCTTTTCCATCTTGGTTAATATCCTGAAACGCCACTTCCATTGCGCCGATTTCTCCTCCCCAAAAGGAAGTATCAACATATCCCTCGCCAATATAGCCACAACGTTGGACACTTCGGGCATCAAAACCTATACACTCTAAACGATTATCCACAATTTGATAAACCGTAGTACCTCCGTTTCCCCGATTATTGGAATCTTGAAGAACCAGAATTGTTTTTTCTATTCCCGGTAATTGGTGAAATTCTACATTATCAACAAAGCCACCTTCAAATAAACCACTAGCAATCATATCCTCCATAATCCACTGATCACCATCCCGATATACCCAATATACATTTTTATAGTAATATCCCATGATTACCAACGCATAATTAGGGTCCTCTGTGGAATATATTTCATAGGGATAATATTCATTTTTTTCATAAACTGCTTCCACCGTCGACCAAAACGAACTTTTATCTATTTTACTTATTTCAGTTATAACTTCATTCAATTCTTCATATTTGTTCATTAGTCTTTTGGCGCCCAAATTAAACTGCCAGACAAAGGTATCGCTGGACATAGTGAATTTTACAGATTTTATTTCTTTTGATACATCGTTATGGCATCCACCAAGCAGCGCAATCAGTATTATGCTAATAATTAGTAATTGTTTTTTGCTCTTCATTTGCAGAATCTCCCATCTTATTTAAGTATCCCGCCTATAAAATAGCAGCAATCTTTTTACCGGGTAGCCAAATCCTCACTGCAACATCTCTCTTACTGTCATATATATAATAGTAATTTTGATTTTCTTCCCCCCATATAAGTACTCCATCTTCGTATTGTTCAAATATGGCTTCTTCAGAACCACGTATAATACCATGAAATGTGTACACATACTCCCTTGTCTGCTTTCTGGATGTCAGATCATAAAAGAAAAAATTGTGATAAGTAATGCATGGATTAGACATCGTGCGACTTCTTTGATAAGAAACAAGAATATTTCCATTTGCTGATACATCATTTCCATGTAATATAAATCTTTTATCCCTCTCTAAAATATCATATTGATATACCGTGACACGATCTTCTCTTCGTATCCAAAGAACTACATTGCGTGCATCCAGCCATTTATATTCTCTTCCTTCCGTCACATTAACAGCTTCTATATCCCTTATTTTTTTCCAAATGCGTGTCACTTCTTTACTATCCAAATCCATCATATACAACGAATTTTCCCATATAAAACTAATAGCATTGGTATCCGGCACATATTTAACACTTCTGATACGTTCTTCTGTTTCCGAATATGCAAGCCCTTTCTTTGCTCTTATACTTCTGGTAACCGTTCGGAGTTCATCAGCTGTTACAAGAACCTCTACATCTTGCGTCTCCAAATCCATTTCAACTACTTCTGTATCTTTTCCAAATCCTCCAACTTTTCTCAAATATATAACACTTGCCTTATTATCAGATAAATCCACACTTCCTACTAATCCCCACAAAACGACTTTTTTCCCCGAAGACATCAAAAGGGCATTTTCTCCATCTTCTTTTAATAATAAATGTGGTTTATATTGATTGTAATAATAAAATCCTCTAAATATAAAGAAAAGTACCCCTATTATAAAAGCAAAAAGAATCGCTCTTAAAAAATATTTTCTTTTTTGTTTCATGCTTATTCCACCTCTTTTATATAACTTATTATATCCATCATATCGACACTCTCCCCAAGTGTTATTGTATCACATATCTTACATTATATCTGTTTCTTTTTTCCCATCAATAAATATGCTATAATATCTCTCAAAAGGAGGTTATACCATGAGTGCAGCTCTTATTATCGGTATTGTTTATATTGTTTGTGGTATTCTTTGCTTTCGCGCAAAAAAAGTCGGCATCCTTTGGGGCATTATGTTGTTGGTATTTGGCATCATGGGTGTCATCGGATTCTTTTTAAAAAATGAAACCTTATGCCTTACCTGTGTTTTACTGTCCTGCGTTTTCTTTTTGTTTGCTGCGGCTATCATACATATTCGCGCACATAAAAAATGCAAGCTGACAATTCCTGCCACTTGCATTTCCTTTCAATCTTATTATTCCATGTATGTAACCATGTATGCGCCCGTTTTCCGATATATTTATCAAGGTCAGCAATATACCGCCCAGACCCCAAACAGTTATTCCAAGAAAAAGTTGGGTAGGCTTTATCAGGCAGGACAAACCTATAGCATCCTGATTAATCCGGATAATCCTCAGCAATGTACCGACAGTGATAAATTACCCGGCAGCACTTATCTTTTTCTGATTCTGGGTATCGGCATGTTTCTTTTTTATCTTGCCGCCGCATTTTGAACATATACAGACACGAGAGTTCTTTTCTCGTTTTCATGACATACAAAAACCTCGCCCAACTTGTCGGACGAGGTTTTTTTTGATTACATATTCTCTTTCATTTTTGCATAAATGCCTTTTGCATCTAAGCCGTATTTCTCAACCAAAGCTCCTGCAGAACCGGATTCACCGAATTTATCGTACATACCAATTCTAACCACTTTAGTAGGTGCTTTCTCGGAAAGAACATCACATACTGCGCTTCCAAGACCACCGATCACAGAATGCTCTTCTACTGTGAATACTTTACCTGTCTTCTGAGCAGTTGCAACAACCAACTCTTCATCCAGAGGTTTAATGGTATGGATGTTGATAACTTCTGCGCTGATGCCATCTGCTGCCAACATCTCAGCTGCGCCTAAGGCACCTTCTACACACATACCTGTTGCAATAATGGATACATCAGTACCTTCTTTTAATACCACACCTTTACCAATCTCAAATTTGTAATCGGGAGTATCGTTGATTACCGGCACTGCCGCACGACCAAATCTCAAATAAACCGGTCCTTCCATCTCCAATGCTGCACGGACTGCCGCTTTTGCTTCCACATCATCAGAAGGAACGATAACAGTCATTCCGGGGATGGTGCGCATCAAGGCGATATCTTCATTACACTGATGGGTTGCACCGTCTTCACCTACAGTAATACCTGCATGAGTTGCGCCGATTTTTACATTGAGATGAGGATAACCGATGGAGTTACGTACCTGCTCAAAGTTTCTTCCTGCTGCAAACATAGCAAAAGAAGAGATAAAAGGAATTTTGCCGCAAGCTGCAAGACCTGCTGCAATACCTGTCATATTACATTCTGCAATACCGCAATCGATGTGACGATCGGGATATGCTTTCTGGAAAGTACTTGTCTTAGTAGCACCTGCCAAGTCTGCGTCCAAAACAACCAATTCAGGGAAGTCGTTGGCACATTCAGCAAGAGCATTACCATAGCTTTCTCTTGTTGCGATTTTCTTTACATCTGCCATTACACTTCACCTGCTTTCTCTAACTGCTCTGCGATTTTTTCAAGATCAGCCATTGCAGTTGCATATTCTTCATCGTTGGGGGCTTTTCCATGCCATCCTGCATTATCTTCCATGAAGGATACATTTTTACCTTTGATAGTCTTCATGATGATGGCTGTAGGCATTCCTTTTGTCTCTTTTGCCTTTTCCATAGCTGCACGAATCTCATCAAAGTTGTGTCCATCAATGTTGATTACCTGGAAATTAAATGCTTCAAACTTTTTATCGATAGGATAAACGGAGCAGACATCCTCTACTTTACCGTCAATCTGTAAACCATTGTTGTCTACGATAACTACCAGATTATCCAATTTGCGGGCGCCTGCAAACATGGCTGCCTCCCAAACCTGTCCTTCCTGGATTTCACCGTCTCCCAGAAGTGTATATACACGATAATCTTTGTTGTCCAATTTTGCCGCAAGTGCCATACCCACTGCAGCGGAAATGCCCTGTCCCAAGGAACCGGAGCTCATATCTACACCGGGGGTTTCCTGCATGCAAGGGTGTCCCTGTAAATAGGAACCTAACTTACGAAGCGTTGTTAAATCTTCTACCGGGAAATAGCCTCTGTTTGCCAGAGCGGAATATAAGCCCGGTGCTGTATGTCCTTTGGAAAGAACAAAACGGTCTCTGTCAGCCCATTTGGGATTCTTGGGATCGATGTTCATTTCTTCAAAATAAAGATACGTAAACATATCTGCCGCAGAAAGTGATCCACCGGGATGTCCGGCTTTTGCACTGTGTACTGAGGTCACGATACCTTTACGAACTTCATTTGCGCGTTTCTGAAGTTCTAAGTTTGTCATGTTTTCTGCCTCCGTATAATTGGTTAATTCTCACTGTTACATCATATTACACCACAAAGATGATTTCAACCAAATCTTTAGTCAAAATCATCCTGTGGTAAATAGTTATTTAATTTTTTCTTCTTTTATAAAAGCCTTATGCAAAAGGATTCTCTGTAGGATATCTTACACCTGCAGGCTGATTGTATCCGATTTCGTCTACATCTACGCCTAAGTATTTGAATACTTCGTAAAGCGCTTTTCCGTAGTGACCGAATGCAACTGCGCCATGGTGAGGGTAGTTACCTTCAATCAATACATGACGGTAGAATCTGCCCATCTCAGGAATAGCAAATACACCGATAGCACCAAAGGATTTGGTAGCAACAGGTAAAACTTCACCATGTGCGATGTAAGCACGAAGCTTAGCATCTGCTGTAGACTGTAATCTGAAGAATGTGATATCACCGGGTGCGATGTCACCTTCCAATGTACCCTGAGTTACTTCTTCAGGCAAGCTTCTTGCCATAATCATCTGATGCTGCATAGCACAGAAGGATAACTTCTTGGAAGAAGTATTTCCGCAGTGGAAGCCCATGAATGTATCTTTGTGTGTATAAGGGAATTTACCCTCGATGGACTCTTTGTACATATCTGCAGGTACAGAGTTGTTGATATCCAACAATGTAACGATATCTTCGGATACGCAGTAACCGATAAACTCACTTAATGCACCATAGATATCAACCTCACAGGATACAGGGATACCCATACCTGTTAAACGGCTGTTTACGTAGCAAGGTACAAAACCAAACTGTGTCTGGAATGCAGGCCAGCATTTTCCGGCGATTGCTACATATTTGCGATATCCTCTATGCTCCTCAACCCAGTCAAGTAAGGTTAACTCGTACTGAGCCAATTTAGGAAGGATGGTAGGTTTGTTGTTTCCATCGCCCAACTCTTCTTCCATTTCTTTTATCTTTGCAGGGATACGAGGATCGTTTTCATGTTTCTTGAATGCTTCGAACAAATCCAATTCGGAGTTTTCTTCAATTTCTACACCTAAGTTGTATAACTGTTTGATGGGTGCGTTACAAGCTAAGAAGTTCAAAGGTCTGGGACCAAAGCTGATAATCTTTAACTGGGAAAGAGCATCCAATGTACGCGCAATCGGAACAAACTCTTTAATCATATCTGCACATTCTTCTGCTGTTCCTACAGGATACTCAGGGATATATGCTTTTGTATTACGAAGCTTTAAGTTGTAGCTTGCATTTAACATACCACAGTACGCATCACCACGTCCGCCTACTAAGTCATTCTGGGACTCTTCTGCTGCTGCACAGAACATAACCGGTCCGTCAAAGTGTTTTGCAAGTAATGTCTCAGCGATTTCGGGTCCGAAGTTACCAAGGTATACACAAAGTGCAGTACATCCTGCTTTTTTGATGTCTTCCAAAGCCTGAACCATATGGATTTCACTTTCTACGATACAGATAGGGCATTCGTAAATCTGAGAAGCGTCATATTTTGCTTTGTATGCTTCTACTAATGCTTTTCTTCTGTTTACGGAAAGAGATTCCGGGAAACAGTCACGGCTTACAGCCACAATACCAATTTTTACTTCAGGTGCGTTATTCATTTCTTGTTTTCCTCCTTATAATGCCGTCTCAAGCGGCTTTGTTTATTGGTTTATAATTACTCATTTATATTTAAGTTTTTGCCAACAAGTCCGATGTGGCAACCTTCATCCAGTCCGCCTTCTGCGTGACCGATGAGCCATTTGTTCTTTGCTGTAATCAGCCTATCCTCTCCAACAGCATGAGAGATTTCCAAAGGATAGTTGGTGCCTGCGGGTAATACCACGCCAACTTTAAATCCTTCTCCTTTTACACCACAAGGTGCGTAGTGAAGTGTGGTTGCATACACTTCAACAGCAGTTCCCTGAGGAATTAAGAATGCTTCCATTAAAGAAGTGTCATAGGTAAAATCCTCTGTAATATCCTGCTGGCATCCGAGAATCAGGATGGCATCGGTTGCTGCCACATTAATCTCAGAACTTCTGTGATACTCAACTGCATTCAACAGCTCGTTGTGTCCGTTGCAGAATCCAATCTGAATAGCAAGTTCACCATATGTCTTATCTGTTAATTCCTTGTAAATAGAAAGTGCTTCTAACTCTTTTACGCTGGGTTCATATACAACACCTTCGGGTAATGGAGTCTTTTCCTGTAAAGCTTCTACCAATCCGGAGAAATCGATATCTTTTACGACTCTACCGTATTTTTTGAATCTCTCGTCTGTTACTTCATAAATTGTCATTTCATAACCCCTTTCTGTTATATCTTTCTCATTGGTTGACAGGTTCTATCTTATGGCTGCAAATTACTGGATCTTGCGGAACACCTCTTTGCATGCCGGATAAATCTCTTTGTACTGCTGATATCTTGCTTCGTATTTAGCTACCAGCTCTGCGTCAGGCTCTACGGTATCTACGATTTTAACAATCTTTGCTGCCGCATCCTCTACGCTTGCGAACTCTCCATTGGCAACTGCTGCCAACATAGCACCGCCAAGCGCAGGACCTTCTTCACTTTCAATGACATCAACTTTTACATTTAAGATGTTTGCAATCATCTTTTTCCAGAGAGGACTCTTTGCACCACCGCCGCAAATCTTGGTTCTCTCAATATTGATACCAAGTGCTTTTGCTACTTCAAAAGAGTCTCTCAATGCAAATGCCACACCTTCCAAAACAGCCTGTGTCATATCAGCTCTTGTGGAATCCATGGTCAAACCGATGAAGGTACCTCTTGCCAAAGGATCATTGATAGGAGAACGCTCACCCATCAGATAAGGAAGGAAGTAAACATGGTTCTCACCAAGCTTTGTGATATCCTTCTGCTCTGCCGCATAATCCTTGGTACCGATAATTTCATCCATCCACCATTTGTTACAGCTTGCTGCACTAAGCATACAACCCATTAAGTGATAATGACCGTCTGCATGTGCAAAAGCATGTAATGCATTAAATTTATCTACTCCGAATTTCTCGGAAGAAATAAAGATGGTTCCACTTGTTCCCAATGAGATGTTGCAGTTACCGTCACCTACGGTTCCGGTTCCTACCGCCGCTGCCGCATTATCACCTGCGCCTGCAACGATTTTACATGTCTCGGGAATACCAAGCTCTGCTGCTACCGCGGGGAGGAGGGTGCCCACGGTCTCATAACTTTCATAAATATTTGCCAACTGATCCTCTGTGATACCACAGATCTCACACATCTCTTTGGACCAGCATCTGTTCTTTACGTCAAATACTAACATTCCGGACGCATCGGATACATCTGTACAATGTACACCGGATAATTTATATGCTATGTAATCTTTGGGGAGCATAATCTTTTTGATGCGTGCAAAATTCTCAGGCTCTTTATTTTTTACCCAGAGAATCTTGGGTGCTGTAAATCCGGTAAAGGAAATATTGGCTGTGTACTCGGAAAGTTTTTCCTTGCCGATGACATTATTAAGATAATCACATTCCTCTGTGGTACGGCCGTCATTCCACAAAATTGCAGGACGGATCACTTCATCATTTTCATCCAAAATAACAAGTCCGTGCATCTGACCACCGAAGCTGATGCCTGCAATCTGACTCTTGTCAGCATCCTGAATCAACTCTTTGATACCTGCGATTACCTGTGTGTACCAATCCTCCGGCTTCTGCTCAGACCAACCGGGATTGGGAAAATACAAGGGATACTCTTTTGATACAATGTTTTGAATCTTTCCTTCTCCGTCCATCAGCAATAATTTTACTGCGGATGTACCTAAATCAACACCTATGTATAACATTTTTGCTCCTCCTTAAAGAAATAACGTGCTTTTCCGTGCTTTTTACGTGCATTTGTGCCCGTGCACATTTTCATCATATATTTTTTCTGTATAAAAATCAATATATAATTTGTAAATCTTTTGTAAATATTGATTTTCAGCATTTTATATAAAAGCCATTGTGCATTTTCACGATATCCGTGCACGTTGCACATTTTCTATTGTATTTTTAAAAAAAGGAGCATAAAATGTGCTTATAGCTTTTTGGCACGCTATATATTACACAGAATTCAAATGACTAAGAGGATTACATATGGCTACAATTAAAGAAATTGCAGAATTGGCAGGCGTATCCCGTGGAACCGTGGATCGTGTATTAAATAAACGAGGTGCGGTAAATCCCAAGACCGAAGCCAAGATTTTGGAAATTGCAAAAGCATTGGACTACAAACCCAATCGTGCAGGTATTGTTCTTGCAGCACAAAAGAAAAAGTTCCGTTTTGGCGTTGTCATGTTTGGCATCGGCAATCCCTTTTTCGATGATGTGATTACAGGCTTCAAAGAAAAAGAAGAAGAACTGGCAGGCTATAACTGTACCGTTTTAATCCGACGTATTTCTGCCTTTGGTGTACAGGATCAATTGGATGCCATCGACGCATTGGTAAAAGAAGAGATTAGCGGTCTGGCTATTTCTCCCCAAAACGATCCTTCCATTGCACAAAAGATCAATGAACTATATGATATGGGCATCCCTACTGTCACATTCAATACCGATATCTCAGGTTCCAAGCGTATTGCTTATGTAGGAAGCAACTATTATCAGTGCGGACAAACCGCAGCCGGCCTTATGCACTTAATGACAAAGGGCGAAGTAAATATCGGTATAGTCAGCGGCAATTCCAATATTTTGTGTCATACCGAGCGTATTGCCGGATTTGAATCCCGCCTGAAAGAATATACCAATATGCATGTGGTTGATTTCTTTGAAAATAATGATGATGACTTTATCAGCTATGAAAAAACCATGCAGATGTTGGAATCTCATCCCGAGATCAATGCAATCTTTTTTGCTGCCGGCGGCACATATGGCGGTTGCAAGGCAGTGCTTGCGTCCGAACGCCAGGACAACATGAAGATTATCACATTTGATAAAATTGATACGACCATAGAAATGATGAAAAAGGATGTTATCTCAGCTACCATCTGCCAGCAACCCAGACTGCAGGGACTCCTTCCACTGGAGATTTTGTTTGAGCATCTGATGACCGGAGAGCCTCCGAAGAAAGAGTATAATTATACTTCTGTGGAGATAAAGATTAAGGAGAATATATAAGAAAGACCCACCTCGGGAGAAACCCCTATGCGTTACCTCTACAGTTAACTCAACCCAGGCACCCTTACGGCACATGAAAGATTCCCTTAGTGCTGCTGTATTCCTACCCTGACACGGTTCGCGGATTTCCATTGCGCAAGACCCAGATATCAACGCCACTTATAGAGGGCAGCCATAGAGGCTTCTCTCGAAGCAGGTCGCACGATACGTCTAAGTATACTTGTTTTTGATATTTATGTCAAATCCCATAACGGATATGTTATGGGATTTATTTATTTTTTCTCATATTTTCAAAAAAATCCGAAAGCACCTTGCTACACTCTGCTTCCAAGACGCCACGCTTCACATCTACCTGATGATTGAACTCTTTCATCTGAAGCACGTTCAACACAGAGCCACCGCATCCCGCCTTGGGATTCATGCTCCCCATGACTACACGCGGTACACGCGCTTGTACGATAGCACCGGCACACATCTGGCAAGGCTCCAGTGTCACATAAAGGGTACAATGTTCCAGCCGCCAATCCTGCAATTTCTTGGATGCTTTACGTATGGCAGTAACTTCTGCATGAGATAAGGTACTGTGATCCGTATTTCTGCGGTTATATCCTCTGGCGATAATCTGATGATCTTTTACAATCACACAACCAATGGGCACTTCTCCAAGCTTTGCAGCCTTCTTTGCTTGTTTAATCGCCTCTTTCATATAATAAGTATCTATTTTTTCCTGCTCTGCTTCCTGCTGACTCTGCAATTCATACTGCTCTATCTTCCGACGGAAACGATTTAGACGCTTACGCTCAGATTTACTTAATTCTTCAAAGCGATTTTCCAACTCTGTAATGGATTGTTGTAATTCTCGTATTTCAGCTTCTTTATCCTGTTCATTTACTATATTCGCGTATCGGATTTTTTTCATATCTTATCTACCCCATTAGTAAATATGTACATATCTTATTGTCTATGGTTTCTCCACGAAAATCAAGACTTTTTATATGGATTTTCTTTTCTTTCATCTGAATTCTTGATACATTTTAGATCTATTTGTTGTGACTTTTCACAAAATTTCGTTTTTTCTTATTCGCATATTTATTTCTTCGAAATTTATGATACTATCTTATGGAGAGGTGCTTTCCTAAACGGTAAGCGGTTCGCCTTCGCCAAATGACTGTATCATTTGAGAGCTTCCATACAAAGGAGGTATGCTAATGGATATGGGAAATTTTGAAGGAAGGATTTGGTGTTATTGTGATTTCGGACTGGATTGGAATCATAAGTATCGCTATCACTATTATCAGTATCATAGTGACAATAGTCGATATCTTCCAATCTTCAAAGTAAGAGTACATAAACATCAAAATGCAACCGCTCCATTGCCCCGGTTCGGTTGCATTTTGATGTAACATATCAACCCAGGTGAACCGTTTACTACGGAAGCACCTTTCTTTTTATTATCATATACTTCATTTTATCATCTGTCAATATTTCATACTATTTTATCCAAATTTTCACATTATCCCGCCGATGTATAGTAGTATCCAAACGTTCCAGCCTCTATCTCATCCCTCTCCCGCGCCGGTTCGAAGTAGGGGAATCCAAACATGGTTGCCACCATCTGTTCTCTCTCATAATAATTTCCGGGCACACCCAGACGAGGTTCTTCAATCGTTTCATCAATGATGATATGTCCATAATTGTAATATCCATGTAACAGAAAGCTATTATGTAAAAAGTTACGGAAAATCATCTCTTCTTCTAAGACTGCCAACTGGACAATACGGCGTTTCCCATTCTCTTCTTGCAACAATTCTTCTGCTTGCAGATTTACATCACTTTTTTTCGGGATTGCTTGTTCTATATTTTCTTTTTCTATTAGTTCTCTTTCTACATTTTCTCTATCTACCACATCCTCTGTTTCAACAACTTGTGTCTGCACATATGCACTCCAACCTTCTGATACATACTGTTTTTCTCCTATGCATATCTCCAATTGCAATTTTTCTCCTACCGTCATTAACATTTCTACTAAAGCTTTGTTTAATTTTCCTTTTCCGTT
Organism: Lachnospiraceae bacterium; assembly: GCA_045542735.1. GTDB lineage: Bacteria > Bacillota > Clostridia > Lachnospirales > Lachnospiraceae > UBA2882. The sequence continues at coordinate 35,561 of JAZQLQ010000027.1, read as the reverse complement.
CAGATAGTTGGTAATTAATACATCTCTTCCGGTCAAATCCAAAGACTCTATTTCTTTGCCGGTCGCGTCTCCAAAGGTTAAACACAATTTTTCTGCACATAGAATTTCACTTTCCATGGATGAAAATGCCGACAAATCCATTTTCCCCTCAGCTTGTCCCTTCTTTTCATATATAAATAGTTTGGCACTTTTCTTTTCCTGATTACCCGATTGATTCCCGACTTCTTCCAAATACCATATTTTTTTCATAGAAAATCCCACCTCCCATATATACATATGAAAAGGTGGGACAAATTATGTTTGGATTAATAATCCAAGGTCTGCAAATATTTCATATAATTTACAACCATTAAAGCAATTTTTAAGGTTAATGCATCATCAAAAATACGGATATCCAGATTGGTGGCCTTTTGTAGCTTCTCCAAACGGTATAAAAGCGTATTTCTGTGTACATATAACTGACGTGCTGTCTCAGATACATTCAAGCTGTTTGCCAAAAACATGTCGATGGTATTGAGAGTTTCCTCATCCAACTCTTCCGGAATATTCTCTCCGAAAATCTCTTCAATAAACATCTGGCACAGATTGATGGGCAACTGATAAATCAATCTACCGATACCAAGTGTGTTATATGCTACCACGTCTTTTTCCGCATAGAAGATCTTGCCCACATCCAAAGCCATTTTTGCTTCTTTATAGCTCTTGGATACATCCTTCAGTTCTTTGACAATCGTACCATAGGCAATCTTGCCATTTACCATAATCTCCGTATTCATCATATCCAGAATCATACGGGATACATCTTCCAACTGCTCGTATCCTTCGTTATCTTCCAACTGCTTGATGACAATCAGATTCTGCTCATCCACAGCAGTTACAAAATCGCCGGACTGTGGTGAGAACATGTTTTTGAGCATCTCTAATGTGCCATTATCTTTCTCCTTTTTAATCTCAATTAAGATAACAGCTCTTTTACGTGAGATTTCCAAGTGAAGCTTTTTGGCGCGGTTATAAATATCCACCAACAACAGATTGTCCAACAGCAAATTTTGGAAAAAATTGTTTTTATCAATTCTCTCCCGATATGCGATCAAAAGATTTTCCAATTGACTGACTGCAATACGCGCAATCATCAAATCCTCACTGGTATCCTTGCATACCACAATGTAGACAACCTCGTCTTCATGGAATACTTTCAGATAATGGTAGTCTCCAATGGTCTGTGATGCCGCACCGGATTCTACAAAGCGGAAAATCTCCTCTGCAGGAAGATTCTTTTTATTATCTGCACTACTCGTTGCAATCAATGTACCTGCATTGTCGACAACTCCAAGCTCTACCTTCGTAATATTTTTCAAATCATCAATACAAGTCTGTATAATCTGTGTTGATAACAACTAATCACTTCCTCTCTTATCCTGTCGCTTCTGCGATTAGAAGAAAAAAGGGAGATACATAAAAGTATCTCCCTTGTATAAATCTTAAAACTAGTTGGTAATAACCATTTCTGTTTCTTTATCGAAGATGTGAATCTTCTCAACATCGATAGCGAATTTAACTACATCGCCAGGTCTAGCTGTTGTACGAGAATCAACTCTTGCGGTCATAGGGAACTCTTCAAGATCGAAGTATAAGTAAACTTCTGCACCAAGCAACTCGTATACTTTAACAGTAGCTTCGAATGTGCTCTGAGGAGATGCCTCAACCATCATTTCAGAATCATATACATCTTCAGGACGAATACCGAATGTAACTGTTCTTCCGTTATATCCACCCTCGATTAATTTTTTGGATTTAGCAGGAGGCAGAGGAATGAAGTGACCAGCTACTTTTAATACTGCTGTGTCATCAACAACTTCTACAACTGCATCTAAGAAGTTCATCTGAGGAGATCCCATGAAACCAGCTACGAACAAGTTAGCGGGTTTTTCATATAAGTTCTGAGGAGTATCTACCTGCTGGATGATACCATCTTTCATAACTACGATTCTTGTACCAAGAGTCATAGCCTCTGTCTGGTCATGTGTAACGTAGATGATAGTTGTACCTAATCTCTGATGTAATTTGGAGATCTCAACACGCATCTGTACACGAAGTTTTGCATCCAAGTTGGATAAAGGCTCATCCATCAAGAATACTTTAGGGTTACGAACGATAGCACGACCCATAGCAACACGCTGTCTCTGACCACCGGACAAAGCCTTAGGTTTACGATCTAAGAGGGGAGTTAAGTCAAGGATCTTAGCTGCCTCGTTAACCATTTTATCGATTTCCTCTTTGGGAACTTTTCTTAATTTCAAACCGAAAGCCATGTTATCACGTACTGTCATGTGAGGATACAAAGCGTAGCTCTGGAATACCATCGCGATATCTCTGTCTTTGGGTTCAACGTCGTTTACTAATTTGTCACCGATCCATAATTCACCGGAAGAGATATCTTCCAAACCAGCGATCATACGTAATGTAGTAGATTTACCACATCCGGAAGGACCAACGAAGATGATAAACTCCTGGTCACTGATTTCAAGGTTGAAATCTTTAACTGCTTCGAATCCGTTAGGATATACTTTGCAGACATTTTTTAATGATAAGTTTGCCATTATTAATTCCTCCTAAATAAGTGTCGTCATACGGCAAGTTTTGCCTATGTGACTATTATATATAAAGGCATGTTTTTTGCCTACACCACTATTGCACAAAGATTTTTTTCTAATTTATACACTTTGCCCAAACCCCTCAGGCTCCTTATAAAAAGCAAGCTGGTTTTTGCCTCTGTGTTTTGCCTTATAAAGCCCCTGATCAGCGGCTTTATACAAGGTTTCAAAGTCTGCCCCATCCCTAGGAAATACTGCACAACCAATACTTGCGGTAGCTGCATATTTGGTATAATCTCCAACCTTGAAATCCTTAAAGAAGTTCTCTACTTTCTGTGCTTCTTTGATGATATATTCCTCTTCTCTCAAATTCTTCAAGAAAATAATAAACTCATCTCCACCGGCTCTTCCGATGATATCAGATGCACGGAACTCCATCTTGATACGCTGTCCGATGGTGCGCAGCACTTCGTCTCCGAAGGCATGCCCCATGGTATCATTAATCTTTTTAAAATTGTCGATATCCAGGACAAACAGCATACTCTGTGTATCCGGATTCTCTTCCATAAATTCTTTGATCTTTTTCTCCGTGGTAACCTTGTTGTATAAGCCGGTTAATTGGTCTGTCTCTGCCAGCTTGGTTAACTTTTCACGTTTGGCCTTACCATGAATCCTATCCATAACAATTATGTAGATAAACAATGAAGCAAACAGGAGCATTCCTACAAACTGCGAAATCATCATGCCTGCATATAATCTGTCCTTCTCTGCAAGCTGCGCCTCCAGATAGGAGTCCGGAATCCCCATAATCACATACCAGGGTTGCTTTTCTACCTGCTTGTAAAACAGACTTCCCGTAATATTTCCCGTTGTGATATAGGCAATGCCACTTTCACCTTCTGCAATTTTGCCCATCATATCTGTGGCACTTTCCTCCGGCAATGCATTCAACTCTTTATAAATATTGATCCCAGCCTGAACAGAGCCGCTTCTTCTCTCACAGAAATGATAGAGGACTTTACCTTCTTCATTGACAAGCACAATCCATGCCTCATTTCCAAAAGGAAAATCTTCAAACAGTTTATCCATCTGCTTGCCATCAAATTGACCGACATTTCCCAGATTCTGTTCGATTTCCGCCGTGTAAAAGTCAACCGTTACATCGATATGCTCCACCACCGCATCTTTGTAGAGATTATCCAATTTGACTCTGTATATGTTGTATACAGCAATCAAAAAGATAATAAATGCAATCAATAAGACTACTACACGAAGAAATAGATTTTGTTTCTTCTTATCCTTCATTTACCTTTCCTCAATTACTTTCCCCTATTTCTTTAATATTTTACTATATTTTTCATGAATACGGTCATACTGCGCTTCTAACTTTTTATGTAACAATAAAATCTGACCGGACTCTAATTGAACCTTCTCCATAATCTCATCATAAAATACAATCATAGTATCTACTACCTGTTTGGAAAAATGTCTGGCATCTGCTTCTTTTTGCAAAATGGCAATAACCTCTTCTTTTTCCAGTGCATCTCTATAATCACGTTTATTGACAAGTGCTGTCATAGTATCAGCAACCTGCAATATTTTTTGTGCCATATTCATGGAAGTATCTTTCATACCTGTAGGATAACCGCTACCATCTAAGCGTTCATGATGTGTCATGGCAATATCCACAACTTCTTCATCCAAACGGTTACGGAATATTTTTTCGGCAATTTCCACATGTTTCTGCACCTGTGCTCTTTCTTCCGAAGTCAACGCTCTCCTAGCATCAACAATCTCCCGGGGAATCGCCAGCATACCTACATCATGAAGTAACGCTCCGTAGTATAACTTCTCTATTTCTTTTTCATCCAGGTACAGACGCGTTGCCAGCTCTTCACAAATACAGATGGAAGTCACGCTGTCTACCACCTTAATCGGTGTAGAAAGTCCCAGACAGTACATGAGCATCTCCATATAACGTCTTTTTTCTTCATTGGTAAACATGATGTAATCCATCAGTTCATCCAATTCTTTCTCAAACTCTTCACTCTCTATTTTTGCAAAAATGTCGCATTCTGCCATGGCTTTTTCAAACAAATCCAAGGCTTCATCTGAATATTTGGTTCCACGGTGCTTTTCAAAGAGGGCAAAATCAAAGCGCTCTCCCAAAGCCGTTTTATAAATATCAATCTTTTCTGCAAGGGCGAGGAACACCGCCTCGTCACCATATGTATAATTTTTGCTTTGAATCAGGATGTGATCCAAGTGATGGTATAACAGGATCTTGGAAGTTTCTTCCATTGGCGAAAGATACTTCAAAAACAGATAACCATAAATGGAGTGCGGCATAAAATTCTTGGCCTCAAAATAACCAACATTGCTGACATCGTCGGTTTTGTACGCACCGATGTCATGTAAAGTAGCAAGCATGACAAGCTCCGCCATCTCAAACTTCTCATATCCTCCCCGCTGTTGCAGCATCTTATAAAGGATATAGCCGGTTCGAGAGCCGTGCTTCATCAGTCGTTTATCTATTAACTTCAATGTATCCCTGGTTAACAGGAATATATTCTTGCTACTGATAAAATCCATAGGCACCCCTTAAAAAATCCAAGACATTGGTGTAAAGCGGATACCATCTTTGGCCTGTTCCAGATTAGTATCCACAAAACCAACTTTGTGATAAAAGCCCACTGCATAAGGAGAAGAATTGACCGTCAACCGATAACTGCCAATCTCTCTTTGTATCTTGCATAATGCATGGACCAGTTTTCTTCCTACTCCTATTTTATGAAATTCTTCATCAACAAACAACAAGGAAATATGTGATTTATTTCGAAGAGATATCACGCCGATAATACGCCCTCTGTAAAACGCCCCGTACACAATATATTCTCCTGCCAGAAACATTTTGCGTAAGGTCTGATCGGTGATAAAATCCCGAAAGTTGTCAATCCCTTCCTGTGTATATACATCGCCTTCAAACTTGAGGAATGTCTTCCATGCAAGTCCCATGGCATCTTCCCATTCTTCATTGGTAATGGGACGAACCAGAATGTTGTCAATTCCTACGTCCACAGACTGTTCACTCCTATAATACCCGTAAAGGCTCTGCCTTTACGGGTATTATACCACTTTATTTGCAAGTGGCAAACCATTTTCTAACGAATAAGCGTTTTCAAGCGTCTGGGTGGCAATGGCTTCCATTGCTTCCCGGGTAAAAAATCCCATATGGGATGTGATGAGGACGTTGGGGAAGGTCATTAATCTTGCCAACACATCATCTTCTACAATATCCGCAGAACGGTCTTCATAGAAAATTCCTTCTTCCTCTTCATAGACATCCAGACCCACGCCGCCAAATTTCCCTGCTACAAGTCCTTCCAACAGATCTTCGGAGTTAATGAGTGATCCTCTGGATGTGTTGACCAGATACACACCATCCTTCATCATTTTTATACTATTCTTATTAATCATGTGCTTAGTCTCTTTGGTCAAAGGACAATGCAGGCTGATGACATCGGACCGCTTGAACAATTCTTCCATGGAAACATATTCCACATTGAGATCTTCGTTGGGAAAGGGATCATAGGCAATAATATTCATACCAAATCCCTCCAGGATACGGATCATTGCCTGGCCGATTTTTCCGGTTCCTACCACTCCTGCCGTCTTATGATTCAAATCCATACCCATAAAACCATTAATATTCATGTTAAAGTCTCGGGTACGGTAATAGGCTTTGTGAATGCAACGGTTGATGGAGAGTAGTAATCCCATGGCATATTCCGCCACAGCCTCCGGTGAATAGCTGGGCACACGCAATACCGCAATCTTATCCTCTGCCGCTTTGATGTCAATATGGTTAAAGCCGGCACTACGTAGCAAGATTGCCTTTACCTTCATATTGTACAATTCATCAATCATCTTGGCATTAACCCGATCATTGACAAATACACAGATGGCGTCATAGCCCCTTGCCAGAAAAATAGTATCTTCATTACAAGGTAATTCAATAAAATGAATAGAAAAGCCATATTTCCGCGCGAGTGGTTCGAACCAGATGCGGTCATATGGCTTAGTTGCATAAAAAGCGATTTTCATAGTGTCCTTCCTTTCTGATTCGGATCTTCACTATCATCTTTCGCAAATATTTAATTTTTATTCCCAGCCAAAGAGATCTTTTACAAAATCAACAATGGCTTCACCTGCTGTCACAAAGAAATTTCCCACACTTTCCCAGAATCCGGGATCTTGTGCCTTTTGCAACAACTCATCTCCATACTGCTCATACAGGTCTGCTGCCTGATCCAACAGCATATTGGGGTCCAAGCCTAACTCTTTGATCTTCATCATAAAATCAACAATTTGCTGAACTTCCTCATCGGTCAGATCCACACCAAACTTTTCTTCACCTTCGGCAATTGCTACACGAATTTCCTCTTCGTTATCAAGCTCACCTGCCGCCAATTTGCCTTTGATGTAAGCAATCAACTCTTCAACTTGCTCACTGCTTGCGCTCTTCGTTGCAATCTCACCCGTTGCAACCAACTCATTCATAGCTGTATCCAAGGTGGCATCGGAGATATCCTCGCCACTCATTTCTTCATAGGCTTTAATAGCTCCAATAAGTGCTGCTGTACCGGACAATTCGGTAGGACCTACGACCAGAATGTCTGCATCCTGTACTCCCGCAGTCAACAAAGCATTGCGGTACATACCCGTGGTGCAATAATTGATATTTTTGGTGGATACCATGACACCATGTCCGCTCTCTGCCGGAGTAACCATGACACTGGACAAAGCTCTGGTACCAATAACAGCCGGATCTACATAAGCATCCAGATATTGATGCTCCTGCTCATTTGTGATGGTAATGACTGTGCAAGATGCCAAATCTTCTTCTGTCAATCCCATTAAATTTAAAACGGTTGTCCGCTGCTCAGGTGACAAATCCTCACCCAATGCCACAATCGTTCCTTCCGGTGGCGCAGCCATTGCCGTCATTCCACAAAACAAGGACAAAAGCATACTTACCAAAATCACACGAATTATTTTTTTCATCTTTACTTCCTCTCGGTTCAACTAAGGCTTATGAATCTCTGTCACAAGCCAGTTGTATACATCTTCATACACCTGCATTTTTTGCTTTTCATTTAAAAGCTCATGTCGTGCATCATTGTATAATTTTATCTGTGTTTTGGTCAAATCCAAATTCAGGAAAATATCATAAACCTCCTGCACAGCTTTCCCATAATTGCCAACGGGATCTTCCGCCCCTGCAATAAATAGAACCGGCAACTTCTTGGGCATCTTTTCCAGATTGGACATTTTATTTGCACCTTTTGCAAGACCAATCAAGGTATCAAATCCATTGACTGTAAATAAAAATCCACACTCCGGATCATTCATATAAGCATCTACCACTTTTTCATCGGTGCATAGCCAATCAAAATGTGTTCTCTTGTCCGTACGCTTATTGCAAGAACCAAATAAAATCTTATCCAGTAAATCACTTTTTGTTTTACTCTGTCCTGCCATTTTCATAATACTCGTCAGCACTTTTCCGCCAAACAATTGTACCTTACTGTTGTTGGCTGTTGCACAAATAATTGCCCCGTCAATACCGGTGCCGTAGCGGCACAGATAATTGCGCAAAATCAAGGAACCCATGCTGTGCCCCAAGATAAAATAGGGCAGACCTTCATAATCCTTTTGGACAATCTTCTTCAGACGGTGCTCATCCCTTACGAGAACCGTTACCGGGTCTTTCCTGCAAAAATATCCATAATCACCATATTCTTTTGCTGTTTCACCATGTCCCAGATGATCGTCTCCGACTACCACAAAGCCTTTTTCTGCAAAATAGTTTGCCATCTCTTCGTAGCGGCGGATATGCTCTGCCATGCCGTGAACCAACTGCAATACCGCAATAGGCTCCACTTTATCAGACTGCCACTTGATGGCATGAATGGTATGAATATTATCTCTGGATGGAAAAGTAAAATATGTTTTATTTACCATAATTCTCCCTTCCGCTACACAAAAACCATGTGTCCGATACGTTCCTAGCAGATTTCTGCTCCTGCAGGCATCGATTTCTCAGGTTTCATCAATGCCAAGTTACCCTCTGCATCCTCTGCACAAAGCAACATGCCTTCAGATAATACACCGGCTAATTTGGCAGGTTTTAAGTTCACAAGAACCATAACCTCTTTGCCAACCATTTCTTCCGGTGTGTAATATGCTTTAATACCGGATACAATCTGTTTTACTTCACTACCAACTTTTACCTGAGAGCAAAGAAGTTTTTTGCTCTTCGGCACTTCTTCACAGGCAATAATCTTTCCTACCTGGAACTGCATTTTACCAAAATCATCAAAGGTAATCTCCGGTTTTTTCTCAATATCAATAACCGGTTCATCATCTACTTCTTCTACTACTCCGGCTTCTTTCTTTCTCGCTTCAAACATAGCATCTGCTTTTTCCACGATTTCTTTTACATCCAATCTCTGGAATAAAATCTCGGGCTTGTCAGTCACCTTGCTTCCGGAAGGATAGAGACCGAATTTCTCAATATCATCAAAGCTACGCACTTCTGTATTTAACTGTGCTACAATCTTCGCAGTTGTCTCAGGCATGAAGGGCTCTAATAAAGATGCACCAATAACAATGCCTTCTACTAAGTTGTATAAAACTGTGGCAAGTCTGTCTTTCTTTGCCTCGTCCTTGGCAAGTACCCACGGTTCTGTCTCGTCGATATATTTATTGCAACGTTTAAACAAAGCAAAGATTTCTGTCATGGCATCTGCCACACGGAGTGTCTCCATCTTTTTGGACACTCTGTTGTAGGTATCTGTCACTACTGCTTTTAAGTCAGCGTCAATAGCTGCCTGGGCTGCGTCGTCACTCTCGCCTTTATTTGCTACCACACCATCAAAATATTTATTACTCATGGAAATGGTACGATTTACCAAGTTACCCAATGTATTAGCAAGGTCGGAATTCAATCTCTCTACCATTAACTCCCATGTGATAACACCATCATTTTCAAATGGCATTTCATGCAATACGAAGTAGCGCACTGCATCTACACCAAAGAAATCTACAAGATCCTCTGCATAAATCACATTTCCTTTGGATTTACTCATCTTGCCGTCACCCTGTAACAACCAAGGATGACCAAATACCTGCTTCGGTAAAGGCTCACCCAATGCCATAAGGAAAATCGGCCAGTAAATGGTATGGAAACGGATGATGTCCTTACCAATCAAATGAAGGTCTGCAGGCCACAATTTACCATACTGCTCTGTGCTGTTGCCTTCTGCATCATAACCGATACCGGTGATGTAGTTGGTCAAAGCATCTAACCATACATAAACTACATGCTTATCGTCAAAATCTACAGGAACACCCCATTTGAAGGATGTACGGGATACACAAAGATCCTGTAATCCGGGCAAAAGGAAGTTGTTCATCATCTCATTTTTACGGCTTACGGGCTGGATAAACTCCGGATGTGTATTGATATGCTCAATCAATCTGTCCGCATATTTACTCATTTTAAAGAAATAAGCTTCTTCCTTGGCAGGCTTTACATCTCTGCCACAGTCAGGGCATTTGCCCTCTACCAACTGGGACTCTGTCCAGAAGGACTCACAAGGTGTACAATACATACCTTCATATGCACCTTTGTAAATATCTCCCTGATCGTATAATTTCTTAAAAATCTTCTGAACCTGTTTCTCATGATAATCATCGGTTGTACGGATAAATTTATCATAAGAAGTATTTAACATATCACAGATATCCTGAATCTGACCTGCCACACCATCAACGAATTCCTTGGGTGTCACGCCGGCTTCTTCTGCCTTTAACTCGATTTTCTGACCGTGTTCGTCGGTTCCTGTCTGGAAGAATACGTCAAAACCATCTTTTCTTTTAAATCTTGCAATACTGTCTGCCAATACAATTTCATAGCTGTTTCCGATATGGGGTTTGCCGGATGTATAGGCAATAGCTGTTGTAATATAATATTTCCCTTTGTTCATTTTTTCTGCCTCCTATGGGAACGTTTTTTCCTATTTATTATAGAAAAAAGCGAATATTTACCTAATTGTTAGACTAACACAGCAAGCAATGCATGTCAAATATTGGATATAGGTATTTTGGGCAAGCAAAGGCGCATATGAATGTAGAAAAAAGGGTGTCATTCATGTTAAAAAAACGCGCCACAATTCTATTATTCTGCTTTTTGGTAATTTTTAGTCTGGGTATCACTTCTTTTGTATACATACGCACTGCTCCCAGGCGCAATCTGCAGGCAATTACCGATAAACTTTTGGAAGAAAGTCTGGCAGAAAACTCCCTGATGCAACATTTTCTGATAACGGATTCTTCCAAGGATTCTGATCCACAGGCTGTCGCTATGCCGGTTTATTCAAAGGAATCCGAGGCTGAGAACTTAAAGGAACTACAACAGGTTTATGATGCATTAATTTCCCTGGATTTAACCAAGGCGGATTCTTCTCTGGTATATCTGCGGGATTCTCTTTCCTTTTATCTATCCCATAGCCTACAGATGTCCCAATATGAATATTTTGAAGAGCCCTTTGCACCTTATAGCGGTGTACAAAATGAGTTGCCCATCCTTTTAACCGAATTTGCTCTTCGGAATAAAGAAGACATTAATACCTATTTGCAGATTTTATCTTTAATCCCCGGTTATCTGGAAGGACTTTGCCAATACGAGAGAGAAAAAGCAGAAAAAGGCATGTTTATGAGCGACGCCTGTGCTGATATGACCATCGCTTCCTTGGATCATTTTTGTGAATTGGAGGATATAAATAATCCTTTTCTCTCCACCTTTGAAAGTCGTTTGGAGACACTCCTTGCCGACCGCGTGATCACCGAAGAAGAATATGCCTACTATATAAACGAAAATGAGAGATTAGTAACAACCGTGTTGTTACCTGCCTATAAAAAAACCGGCGATGCTCTGACCGTATTAAAATCAGGTGCTCAGACCTCCCAGCAGGGCCTTTGCGCCTATGAAAACGGAAAACAGTATTATGAAATCAAGATATCTACAATACTGGGAGAGGATGTGAATGTAACTTCTTTGAAAAATGCCTTTTCCCGTCAGATGATGGCTGATTTTACAGAACTGAACCAATTGTTGGAGTCTAATCCCTCTTATTTTGTCAATTTACTAAATGACAACAGTAGTGCTGATCCGTTGACCGCGCTTTCTCCGGAGGAATGCATTGAGATATTAAAAAAAGAAATCTGTCGGGATTTTGCTTTTGCCAATGTAGACCAATATCCCTATGTTATAAAAGATGTGGCTCCTTCCATGGAAGACCACACCAATCCCGCCTATTATTTTACGCCACCCATTGATGACTCCACACAAAATGTCATATATATCAACCGCAGTCAGACTCCGGAAGGCGTTTCTTTATTTACCACGCTGGCTCACGAAGGATTTCCCGGACATCTGTATCAATCCGTAACTTCAGCCAATGCTTTAGCCTCGTCCAGCCTTCCTTCCCTTGCGGGAATCTCCTACTTTGGCGGTTATACAGAAGGCTATGCCACTTATGTGGAATTTCTTTCTTATGAATACGCCAAGACTGCTGCCGCAGAGCTTTCCGGTAACGAGAATGCATTTCTTTACTACGATTATCTGGCTTATAACCGCCGCATTTGTCTTTGCCTGTATTCTATTCTGGATATTATGATCCATTATGAAGGTGCAGGCATTGCTGAGATACGACCTTACCTCCATCGCATCGGCATCACAACAGAAGAAGATATTCAGTCCATCTATGATTATATTGTATCGGAGCCGGGAACCTATATCGCCTACTATGGCGGCTACATCAAAATCCTGGAATGCCGCCACCTGGCAATGGAACACTGGGGCGAAAACTTTAGCAATAAAGTTTTTCATCAGCTGTTGCTGGAACAAGGACCTCAAAGCTTTGAGTGTATTAAGAAAAGGATAAAAGAGAAGACTCGTCCGGTTATGGATGAGTCTTTTTTTGAAATTTCCAACCAAAGTCATCATGATATATCATCTGTTTGGTCATTCCGCCATCAATACAGATATTCTCTCCGGTAATAAACCCTGCCATTTCAGAACAAAGGTACAATACCATATTGGCAATATCATCAGGATTTCCCACTCTGCCTACCGGCTGCTGTATTGCATCCGGTCCTTCATATACCTTATAATCTGTATCTATCCAGCCGGGCGAAATGGAATTCACTCTCACTTTCCCTGCAAGGCTCACTGCCAATGCATGGGTAAGTGATGCAATCCCACCTTTTGCTGCGGTATAACTCTCGCTCTCGGGCTGACTCATTCTATCTCTGGAAGAAGAGATATTTACAATAGCGGCACCTTGGGCAAAATATGGAGCAAACAATTTTGTAAGATAAAACGGTGCCGTTACACCAACCTTTAGCGCGTATTCAAAATCTTCATAACTGCCACTTGATATCCCACAAAACTTTGGAGCGGCATTATTGATAAGATAGTCTACATGTCCATAATCAGCAATTACCTTTTCTGCAAAAAGCTCCAAGGTTTCTTTATTTGCAAGATCACCTACGAAATAGTCATTGTCCAAAAGGTCAATCACACAAACCTTGGCACCGGCTTTTTCAAATTGCTCACAGATACATTTCCCTATTCCTCTGGCACCACCGGTCACCACTACAATTTTATCTTTAAAATCAAACATATCATTCACCATCCACTTCAAATTCTATTCTTAATATAAAATCTTACACCGTAATTTCAATTTGATTTCCTTCAATTCCTACAATGCAACTTTCATAATACCCGTCACCTGTGATTCTTGGTCCACTGATAACATCATATCCATCCTGTTTCATTCTTTCTGTAAGCACATCCACGGCTTCTTTACTTCCAAGACTAAAAGCAATATGAATATAACCGGTACGCACCAAGTCTTTTGCACCATCTTCCATAACAGGTTTTTTCATGATTTCCAAACGGGCACCATCGTCAAAGCTTAAAAAATAGGATTGAAAACCCGTAGTTTTATTATGATATCCGGCATTTGATGTTGCATCAAAATACTTAATAAAAAAATCTCTGGTTGCTTCCAAGTCGTTTACATACATTGCAATGTGTTCTATTCGCATCATTCATCTCCACTGACTTCTTTTTATCTCGTTCCAATCATTCTTTTACAAAAAGAGCTCCCACGTTCTTTGTGACAGCTCTGTTTTGACATCTGTATTAAGTCTATTTCAAACTAATAAAAAATCCATTCAAATCTTCTAAACTCTTAGCGAGCACTTCCTTTTCATCCTCAGACAGTCTCTCTACAATAGCATCTATCATATCCGCATGGAATTTCTCATGTCGGGCAAAGGCTTTTTTACCTTTGGAAGTCAGGGATACCAATACGACACGTCTGTCCTCTTCAGAACGGACACGTTCTACAAAACCCTTTTTCACCAAACCGTTTACCGCAATGGTAAGGGTGCCCATGGTGACATTTAAGGCCTTGGCAACCGAAGACATATTCTTAGGTTTTCCGGTACCGATAGCATTGATTACATGCATATCATTCAATGTTAAGTTGGCAAATTCTCCCGTTTTTATCTGCTTCTCTTCGATGTTGTTGATATCCCGAAAAAGTTCCACAAACAAACGGTTCAGTGTATCTTTGATATCCACTTTTTTACCCCTCTGATTTTCTATAAACAGTATATCGAAAACTTGTTTAAACCGCAACGGAAAATATTAGATACGAGCTTTCAGATAACCGATATTTTTAATCAATACCGATACGTTTCCGTTCTCCTCGGTAATGAACTCTACGCTGGAAGGATCGTTGTATTCCTTCATGGGAATCTTGATCTCAATACCGGAATCGGTTTTTAATACCTGTGTCTCATATTTCTTCATGGTCTTTTCATTCTGGGGCTTAATTTCCTCGCGGACCATGTCATATTTTTCCATTTTCTCCTGAAACTCCTGTTTTAAATCAGGCTTTTCATCAAAAATCTTATCTGCAATGGTTTCAACCGTGAAACTTCCGTTTTCCTCTAACTCCTGGTGGATGATATTTTTAGCCTTCATGTTGGCTTCAAACTGCTTGGTCTCATCATAATAACCGTTTTGTACACTTTCTACGGCGCGGGTCACGATAGAGAGCTTGGATTTGGGTGAAAGCTTGCTGGAGCATTTTAAGAAAAGATAAGTAAAGTAATTGGTCTTTTCACCATTGACATCATATTTTTTCTCTATGGCATGTACGCTCAAATCGGCCAAATTAATAATTGCAGCTTCCTGTAATCTTTGGCTTTCTGTAGGCAGGATGGATTTATATTTGATAATCTGGTTTTCATTTCCCTCTTCCTTTGCTTGGGTCCGATGGGTATAAAACTCCTTGTAATTCATTTTGAGCACTGCCAGATATTTATTGTCTCTTTCATCAAAGCGTACTACCATCAAATCCGCAGGTGGAATATCAATGTTGCTGTTCATAATCTGATAAAGGAAGTTGCCCATATCCTTACTGATGTCCACAAAGTAGTCTTCATCATACTGAATGAGCATTTTATAAACTTCGGACTCTTCTTTATAAAATTGACATACTTTGCAGTCGTCACCTGCTACAATCTTGTAAATATGCTCCTTTAAAAAGTCTGCCAAATCTGAACCAAACTCAATCTCGGTATCAGATAACACCGGCATTCCTACAGTGGAATCCATAATATGTACAATCACTCTTCGGATTCGGATATCGTCTTTATACATGTTTTATCTCCTGTTCTTTTCGTCACGTAATGTCCGCTTCTCAATCAAGCATCAAATCGCTCCCAAGTATTTTAATACAAACAACCACAGGGTCAGGCTGACCGAACTAAAAAATGTGGTCGCTACTACAGTACCGGAAGTCAAGGTACCTTCATGTCCCATGTTCTTTGCCATAATATAGCAACTGGGTGTAGTGGCAGAACCAAGCATCACAAGGATTGCCACCAGTTTTTCTCCGGTAAATCCCAGATACATGGCAAGTGGTAGGAATAATGCGGGTAGAAGCAAAAGTTTTACTGTTGTAGCAATTGCTGTGGGACAAATTTTTTGAATGGCCTTTCTTCCCTCAAATCCCGCTCCTAAGCCAATCAACGCCAGTGGCGATGCCATAACAGCAAAGTTGTGGATAGTCTTGTCTACTATCACCGGGAAATCTACTTTTATCACAGAGGCTATGATACCCAATACAATGCTGATAATAATCGGATTTTTGGCAATGCCAAGCAGGGATTTACGGAAGCTCTCTCTATTGAGCTTGTGTTCACCCGGTCCGCTAAAGGATAAAACGACCACTGCCATCACATTGTAGAGAGGCACGGTGCCAATAATCATGAGGGGCGCCATCTGGGAAGTCCCATAAATGTTTTGGATAAAAGCCAGTCCAAGCACGGCTGCGCTACTTCGATAGCAAGCCTGTGTGAACTCACCCACCATGTCTTTATCTTTTAAAAACAGTGCACTTAACAACCAGATAATCACGATACTAAAAAGTGTCACCAAAAAGCAAAATAACACATATTTGCCATCCCACACATCAGAAAATCTTGCATTTGCCAAGTCCTCAAAAAGTAATAGAGGCAATGTCACATTAAAATTAAATTTATTTAAGGTTTTGACAAAGGACTCGTCCATCATCTTTGACTGCTTCAAAAGATAGCCGATGACCATGGTCAAAAAAATCGGTACTGTCGCATTCAGCGAAAAAATCAAATGTTCCATAATAGTTTTAATTATAGGTTTGGAACAGAAAAAAGTAAAGATTGCTTTTTAATATTGAAACATTCATAATTGAACTATATAGAAGGAGAAAACTTTATGGAAATCTATTATATTATTGGTTTTTGCTTGTTATGCTTATTGCTTTTATTTTCTGCCTTTACACTGAGTAAACACTATGGCAGACATTTTAAAATAACGGAAATGGATGAAATGGAAGGTGTGGATTTTGAAGACTTTTGTGCCACACTGTTATCCCAGCGTGGCTTTGATGAGATTGAATTGACCAAGGCAAGCGGCGATTATGGCATTGATATCCTAGCTCAAAAAGAAGGTGTGACCTATGCCATCCAATGTAAACGCTATAGTGAGCCTGTGGGTGTGAAAGCCATTCAGGAAGCCTATGCCGGTCGCGATTATTATGACCGGATGGTTGGTGTGGTCATGACCAACCAATACTTTACAGCCCCGGCTGTAGAGGCGGCAAAGAAACTGAAAATCTTACTTTGGGATCGAGGATATATTGATTCCATGTTGGAAGAGAGTCGGAAGAAATAATCTATACTATCATCCCCGCCAATATAATACTGGCTATGGTCCCTGCCAAGGTTGCAATGATTGCACCGGGCAGGGTAAATTTTGTTTTATGGACTTTTGCCACCATAAAATAAACTGACATAGTATAAAAGATAGTCTCTGTGGAACTCATCATGAGCGACGCCATCATTCCTATCAAAGAATCTGTTCCATAGTTCTTAAAAACATCCAATAACAATCCTGTCGCTGCTGAAGAAGAAAACATCTTAACCAAAGTCAGCGGAACCAAATCTCCGGGAAAACCAATGGGGTCTGTCAGTCTTCCAATCAATCCACCTATAAACTCCAAAAAACCGGATGCCCGAAGCACTCCCACTGCCATCATTAAACCTATCAACGTAGGCGCAATATCCACAACTGTTTTTAGTCCATCCTTAGCACCTTTGATAAAGGACTCATAAACCGGTGTCTTTGCTGCCATTCCAAAAGCAATAATATAAAAAATAAGCACCGGAATAATAATATTGGAAATATTTGCTAAAACGCTCATAATTGCCCCAAAGGGATTGTCATTATCACAATCTATGATTCCCTTGGGGCGATTATTCTTTCGTTTTCTTGAAATTCCACCGCATGCTTCCGCATCCAAATGGGGAACAAATTGCGCTGACAGGAAGAATTATTTCTTTCCTTAATGCCTATTGTATCAAAAAAGGTCCTCCACAGTCCGGTAAACTCATCTTCTATTTGTTCGGTTTTTAATAACGCCTCTGCTTCTTCGTCTGTCAGATAGCGGATATAAAAATCTTCGTTCACCGGATGAATTGCTGCCACTTTCCGATTATCATCCATAATCACCCAATACTCGGAAGGCATCCGATCCCTAAAATGATTGGCAACATACAACAAAACATTACTCTTTGGTTCAATATGACAGACATAGACCTGTCCTCCCACCGAGCTAAACCGTGCAAATTCCCGAAAATAGTGGGCTTCATTTCCCACGTTGCGCTTTAACTCCATCACGCGCATGACTATAGGCTCAGACAACATGGATGTCACCTGCTTGCCATAAGCAAATCCCAAGATTAAAAAGCGGTATATGGTATCCAAAGCATCTGCTTCATAAGACAGAGCCGCATAAAAAACCTGCATATATGCTTCATAAGATATCTTCTTTTGGATAGAACGAATGACTTTTATCACCTTGTCCTCATCCGCATCCACATGAATATATTCCGTAAATAAATCCGGTTGTGCAACCGGCCCTTTCATCAACCGGACATTACTATGACCTTTCCTACTTGCCCATGCATCATAGATACAGGTCATCATACTCTCAAAATTATCATCACAAGTAAAAACCGTCATCCCATCACCCCACTCCAAAGTCATCAAACAAAGACATCTGCTGATATCCGGTCTGGTGAACAATCTGCCAGTTTTCCTTTGCATTGGTGGCAGTAAGCTGTCTTGTGATGTACTGTTCTTCAATTGGAATATGGTACATCATCTTGCCACCGCAAGTGATAAAGTAATGGGCTCTTTTTAACACCACTCCCATTTTCTTTAAGGTATCAAAATCCAGGCTTCCATAACGGCGCGCCTTCATAATCCGCCCCGCTGACTTGGGACCAATGCCGGGAATACGCAAAATCAAATCATAGGGAGCCGTCTGAACCTCCACAGGAAACATGTCCAAATGACGCAATGCCCAATCACATTTCGGGTCCAATTTCTCATTAAAATTGGGACGCTCTTCAGATAATAATTCATCTGCCTCAAAGCCATAAAATCTCAAAAGCCAATCTGCCTGATACAACCGATGCTCCCGCAATAAGGGTGGCGGCGTGCCCAGGGCCGGCAGATTGCTATCCTCATTAATCGGTACATAAGCAGAATAAAATACACGCTTTAAGTCATATGCCTGATAGAGCTTCTGCGTAGTCTGTATCAAGTTATAATCTGATTCTCCGCTGGCTCCGATAATCATCTGGGTACTTTGTCCTGCAGGCGCGAAAGAACGCTGTAATTGCTCCTCTGCCTTTGTCAGACAACCACCGGTGTATGTAAGCGCCACATCATTGCCGGAAGTATTTCCTTTCCCCTCCAGCCGTGCATCCTGAAAAATATTCTTTTGCAGATACCGATTGGACATACTACGCTCCATCTTGGCATCTTTGCCGATTGCTAATCGATGTGCCGCAATGGTACTACTGACCTTTCCCATGGGCTTTAGGATGGTCTGGAAATTCTTATTCGGCGCAAGACGCGACAAACTCTCTGCAGTCGGCAGCTCCAGATTGATGCTGATACGGTCTGCCAGATAACCTGCTGCCGCCAACAGTTCATCCGGTGCACCGGGAATGGCTTTTACATGAATGTAGCCATTAAAGCGGTATTTGGTCCGAAGCAAGCGCAAGGTCTCACAAATTTTTTCCATGGTATATGCCGGGCTGTTGATGACACCTGAGCTTAAGAAAAGCCCTTCAATATAATTGCGCTTATAAAACTCCACCGTTAACGTGCATATCTCTTCCGGCGTAAAGGTTGTCCTCACCACATCATTGGAACTGCGGTTAATACAATACTTACAATCATAAATGCAATGATTGGTCATCAAAATCTTCAACAGAGAAATGCATCGTCCATCAGAGGCAAAGCTATGACAAATACCACAGGCACGGGCATTTCCCAACATCCCTTCCTGTCCTTTACGGTCCACTCCACTGGAGGTACAAGCCACATCATACTTGGCTGCATCTGCTAATATTTGTAATTTTTCCTGTAATGTTAAATCCTTAATTATTTCATTCATATGTCTATTATACAAACATGTGTTCGGTATTTCAAGAGGTAATTATTTCCCCTCCTATTTCCGATCCTTCCATTTACAATATACAATCGCCACCACAGTGTTCAACAATGTTGCCACAATTGCCGGAGCGATGACTGCTGTAGGATTGACACTTCCATATTGACTGCGATATGCAATGATATTCACGGGAATCAACTGTAACGAAGAAATATTGAGGATTAAAAAAATGCACATCTCATTGCTGGCAGTACGTTCTTTATCCTTTTGCAAATATTCTACGTTTCCTCTTTCCTTTTCCAAATCTGCCAAGGCTTCCATTGCCTTTAACCCTGCCGGTGTCGCAGCCCACCCCAGTCCCAATACATTGGCAATGCAATTTAGGGATATATATGACATAGCAGGATGCTCCAACGGTATACGGGGAAATAAAAACTTGAGTAACGGCTTCAATCTACGTGTCAGGCTATCCACTAGTCCCGAGTCCTGTGCAATCTGCATGATTCCGGTCCAAAGCGCCACCACGCCCAACATGGTAATACAAAGCTGCACCGCTTCCTTAGAGGAATCAATGACACCACCCGATATCTCTGCCATTTGTCCGGTAAATGAGCCATAAATAATCCCTATGACAATCATAAAAATCCAGATATAATTGAGCACTTGCAAGATTCCTTTACTTTTTTTACAGTTTATGAAAGGGAAAAAGAAATATGTTTAGAAATAGACTTCATATCGTATAGATTCAGCATTGAAAAACTCTCGAAAATTGTCTATAATATTACTACCTAGGGTTACAAAATTGTGAAAAAGGAATGAGAGGGTTTAAATTATGAGATTAATTACGCGTTCAGATTTTGACGGACTTGCTTGTGGCGCATTATTAAAAGAGGCAGGCATTATTGACAATTGGAAATTTGCTCATCCCAAGGATTTACAGGATGGTTTGGTTGAAGTAACCGAAGACGATTGTCTTGCAAATGTACCTTTTGTTGAAGGCTGCGGACTTTGGTTTGACCACCACTCCAGCGAGCACGAAAGAGTTGCTTTAGAAGGAAAATACAAAGGTGAAAGCCGTATTACTCCTTCCTGTGCAAGAATTATTTATGAATATTATGGAGGAAAAGAGAGATTTCCCCAGTTTGATGATATGATGGAAGCTGTTGATAAGGTTGACTCCGGTAACCTTACCATCGACGAGATTCAGAATCCTACCGGTTGGATTTTAATCGGATTCTTAATGGATCCCCGTACCGGATTGGGTCGTTTCCGCAACTTCACCATCTCCAACTATCAGTTAATGGAAAAATTAATCGATGCTTGCCGTACCATGACGACTGATGAAATCTTGGCATTGCCTGACATCCAGGAACGTATCGAGATGTACAATGAGCAGACCGAGAAATTCAAAGCAATGGTTACCAAGTTTACAACTGTAAGAGGCAATGTTATTATCACCGACTTACGTGATGTAGAAACCATCTACACCGGAAACCGTTTCATGATCTACAGTATGTATCCGAAGCAGAACATCTCCGTTTGGATTGTAAACGGCAAAGGCGGCTTGGGTTGCTCCGCAGCAGTTGGCTACAGTATCTTGAACCGTACCAGTGATGTAAACGTAGGAAGCCTGATGCTCAAATACGGCGGCGGCGGACATAAAAAAGTTGGCACCTGCCAGTTCTCCAATGAAAACATGGAAACAGACCTTCCGAAGATGTTGAATGATCTTTGTGATTTGGCAAACAAGAAATAGTACATAAAAAATAAAAGGTAGTATTTATGATATTTCATAAGTACTACCTTTTTTATATTTCTCTTACCACTCCATAACAGCAGCACTCCAAGTAAGTCCTGCGCCAAATCCTGCAAGGACAATCTTATCGCCACGTTTGAGCATACCTTTTTTATTTACCTCATCCAAAAGAATCGGTACACTTCCTGCAGAGATGTTTCCGCACCTATCCAGTGTGATGGGGAATTTATCCAAATCAGATTTTAATCTCTTTGCCACAGACTGGATAATACGGATGTTTGCCTGGTGAAGGAGAAAATATTTGATGTCGGATTCTACCAATCCTGCTTCATCCATGACCTGCTTAATTGCAGCAGGAACTGTACTAACTGCAAATTTGTATACTTCCTGTCCGTCCATATACACGTAATCCAAATCCGTAGGGTTCTGTACCAAAGGATTGTTGTTCAGGCGGCTCTTACATGCCAAAACCATGCCTTTAGATCCATCTGCTCCCTGTGTGAATTTCAAAAGACCTGTTTCATCGCCTTTGACAACTGCTGCACCGGCTCCGTCACCAAAAAGCACGCAGGTACTTCTGTCATTCCAATCCATAATTTTACTTAAAGTTTCTGCACCGATAATCAATGCATTTTTATAAATACCACTGTGGATATATGCATAGGCTGTATTCATGGCATACATAAAGCCGGAGCAAGCCGCATTGATATCAAATGCCACTGCATTAACTGCGCCAATCATACTCTGGACTTCACATGCACAAGAGGGTGTCACATGATCCGGAGATAAGGTTCCCACAATCAAAAGATCAATATCTTCTGCCTTCATTCCGGCTTCTTCCAGCGCCTGCTCTGCTGCCTTTGCTGACATGCCTGCTGTGGTCTCATCTTTTACCAGATGTCTCTGACGGATTCCGGTTCTGCTGGAAATCCATTCGTCAGAAGTGTCCATGATTTTAGCCAAATCATCATTGGTCACAACATTTTCAGGAAGACAACTTCCTGTTCCTAATATTCTGATTGTCATAATTGATATTTCCTTTTTACTAATTGCCGGTATTCCGACACTTTGCTTTACTGTGCTGCACCCACTGCGAAGGTCAACTCCGCCTGTGCTACGACTTTTCCGTCTACAGTAGCTTTTGCTTTTCCTACGCCGATGGGGCCTTTGATCTTGATAATCTCTGTTTCCAGCATCAATACATCACCGGGCACAACTTTTCCTTTAAAACGTGCTTCTTTGATGCCGCCAAAGAACGCAATTTTTCCTTTGTTTTCAGGCATGGAAAGAATTGCCACTGCACCAACCTGAGCCAATGCTTCAATGATTAACACACCGGGCATAACGGGTTCACCCGGGAAATGACCTGCAAAGAAGGGCTCGTTATAAGATACACATTTTTTACCTACAGCTCTCACACCCTCTTCCATTTCCTCAATGGTATCAATAAGCATAAAGGGTTGTCTGTGAGGTATAATATCTAAAATTTCTTTTGCTGTTAAAATTGCCATAATTACATCCTCTCTTTCCGGATTATCATCCATACACTGTGTTTATCATAACACAGATTTCTCTTTTATTCTGCGTATTTTTTCACAATAATGGTTGAATTATGTCCGCCAAAACCAAGAGAGTTGGACAATGCATAGTTAAATTCTCCTGTAACAGGCTCCATGCAATAATCCAAATCACACTCTTCATCAGGCTCTACCAAGCCAAGTGTCTGATGTAAGTAGCCTTCTTCCATTTCCTTGATACAGGTAATGAATTCAATCGCACCTGCTGCACCCAAAAGGTGACCGATCATGGATTTTGTAGAGTTAATCTTTAAGTTTTTCGCATGGTCACCAAATGCCAATTTAATAGCTCTTGTCTCAAATAAGTCATTGTGGTGTGTACTTGTACCATGCGCGTTGATGTACATGATATCTTCCGGTTTTACATTAGCATCGTTCATAGCATTTGTCATGGCTCTTGCTGCGCCGGAACCATCCTCTGCAGGGGATGTGATATGGAAGGCATCAGAAGAACATCCATATCCAACTACTTCACCATAAATCTTGGCACCACGTTTTTTCGCATGCTCCAATTCTTCCAATACAACAACGGCTCCGCCTTCACCCATGACAAATCCGCTTCTGTCTTTATCAAAAGGCATACAGCATCTGTCAGGATCATCAGATTTGGTCAAGGCTGTCAAAGCACCAAAACCTGCTACTGCTACGTGAGAAAGGCTGGCTTCTGCACCACCTGCAAGCATCACATCCGCATCACCATACTGAATGGTACGGAAAGCTTCACCGATGGAGTTTGTACCGGTTGCACAAGCTGTTACTACGTTAATACTTTTTCCTTTCAAACCAAGCTGGATGGATACGTTACCGGATGCCATATTACTGATCATTAAAGGAATCATCAAAGGATTTCCTCTGGAAGGTCCTTTTGTTAAAATCTTTTCATATTCTCTTTCTACAGTCTGTAAGGAACCAACACCGGAACCGATGGATACACCTACCATGTAGGGATCTTCTTTTTCCATATCCAATGCTGCATCATTAAAAGCTTCTTTCGCTGCTGCCACTGCGTACTGACAGAATAACTCCATACGTTTTGCAGCTTTGGGGTCCATGAAGTTCTTTCCTTCAAATCCCTTTACTTCTGCTGCTACATGACATTTATAATCTGTGGCATCGATCTGTGTAATCTGTCCAAAACCATGCTTTCCTTCTTTGATGGAAGCCCAAAATTCTTCTACACTCAAACCGATGGGAGTGATAGCACCCATACCGGTTACAACTACTCTTCTACTCATTTTAAATTCCGCCTTTCTTTACATTGCCATTCCGCCGTCAACGGAGATAACCTGTCCTGTAATATATGCCGCCTTACTGCTTGCCAAAAATGCCACTGTCTCTGCTATATCCTTTGTAGTACCAATTCTCTTTAAAGGAATCTGCTGCAGGGTTGCTTCTTTTGCTGACTCAGGCATTGCATCTGTCATATCGGTTGCGATAAAACCGGGAGCTACTGCATTAACTGTAATATTTCTGCTTGCAAGCTCTCTTGCCATACTCTTAGTAAGGCCGATAACGCCTGCTTTTGATGCAGAATAGTTTGCCTGTCCTGCATTACCGAGGATCCCGCAAACGGAAGCCATATTGATGATGCTTCCGGATTTCTGTTTTAAGAAGGGACGATACATATGCTTAATGGTGTTGTATGTACCTTTTAAATTAGTATCAATAACTGCTCCGAAATCCTCGGGAGACATTTTAATCATCAGGTTATCTTTGGTGATACCTGCGTTATTCACCAAAATATCAATCTTACCAAAGTCTGCCAAAGCTTTTGTAATCATCTCACCACATGCATCAAAATCAGCTACAGAACACTGCATGGCAACTGCTTTTCTACCCATTGCAGTAATTTCTGCCACAACTTCCTCTGCTTTTTCTTTGGAACCATTATAATTTACAATGACATCTGCGCCATAAGAAGCCAATGTCAAAGCGATTTCTTTACCGATACCACGGCTTGCACCTGTTACCAGCGCTACTTTTCCCTGAAGCATTATTTCAATCCCTCCACAACTTTTTCTAAATCTTCCGGTTTCTCTACATTAAATACTTTTACATCGCGGCTAATCTTACGCATAAATCCGGTCAATGTCTTGCCGGGTCCGATTTCAATAAAGGTATCCACACCGTCTGCAATCATTTTTTCAATGGTCTGCTGCCATCTGACAGAGGAGGAAACCTGTTTTTCCAAAAGTCCTTTTACATCATCTGTATTCGTCACATAATCGGCTGTTACATTGGTGATATAAGGAATTGCAATGGGATGAATAGTTACATCCTTTAATGCCTCACCCAGTTTTTCGCCGGCACCGCTAAGCATTGCAGAGTGGAAAGGTCCGCTTACCTTTAAAGGAATGCATCTCTTTGCACCAGCTTCGCTGCATTTTGCTGCTGCCGCTTCTACAGCTGCTGCCTCACCGGTGATAACGGTTTGACCGGGGCAGTTATAGTTTGCGATAGATACGATACCCTCAGTCTCTTCGCATGCCTTTTCAATTTTATCAATATCCAGTCCCAATACGGCTGTCATAGCGCCGCCTGTAGGAACTGCTTCCTGCATATAAATTCCTCTTTTACGTACCAGTGCAAGGGCATCTTCCTCTGTCAACACACCACTTGCAACAAGGGCACTATATTCTCCAAGGCTAAGACCTGCTGTCACATCAGCCTGAATGCCTTTTTCTTCCAACGCTCTGAGCATGGCAACCTCTGCTGCTACCATAGCTATCTGTGTATACTCTGTAATATGAATCTGCTCATTCTCTTCAAAGCAAAGGGAAACCACGTCCAAGCCCCCTGCTTCATTGGCTTTTTCAAATACTGCCTTACTTACCGGAAAATTATCATAAAACTCTTTTCCCATGCCCACATACTGTGAACCCTGTCCGGGAAACAAAAATGCTGTCTTACCCATGTTCATTCCTCCTCTTAATACTTTGATATTCAAAATATTATTTCATAAAAGAAGGAGACCCACAACTGCGGATCTCCTCAATATCTGATATAAATCCGTTTCTATTCTGCTTGGCTATATCGAATTAAGCTTCTACACCTTTGCTCTTCATGTACTCGATAACATCACCTACAGTAGATAACTGCTCTAAGTCTTCGGAAGGAATCTCGATACCGTATTCTTCTTCAAAAGCCATTACTAATTCAAATAAATCTAAGGAGTCTGCACCAAGATCATCTTTAAAAGAAGATTCTTCTGTAATATCAACTCCATCCAAACTTAACTGCTCTTCAATAATTTCTTTTACTCTTTCTAACATGTTTCTTCTCCTTTTTACTTACAGAAATAGTTTGACATTCAAAGTATATTATCTGTTTTGCTATTTGTCAACACTTTTTAACAGATAATTGTAAACATCTCTTTTGGATATCCCACGATCCTTCGCAACCTGCTTCATGGCGCTTTTATTATCCATTCCCCGGTCTTCATAGATCTTCATGTGTTCTTCTACAGAGATTGATTGCCAATCCTCCTGTTGTTCTTTTTTTATATCATAAAGGCTTTTGCCTTCTATGACAAGTACATATTCGCCTCTGGGGTCATCTTTTTTATAATATTCTATAGCTTTTGCCAAGGTTGTAGGAAAAACCTCTTCAAATTTCTTGGTTAACTCCCTGCAAAGTGTGATTCTCCGATTCCCGAGGCTTGCATACAAGTCATCCAAAGTGCCCTTCAGATGATGGGGTGCTTCATATATAATAATGGTACGGGACTCGTTTTGTAAATCCTCTAATACCATTTTTTTCTCTTTTTTTTCAGAAGGTAAAAATCCTTCAAAACAAAAACGTCTGGTAGAAAGTCCGGAAAGGGTCAAAGCTGTGATACAAGCTGCTGCTCCCGGAAGACTGGTCAC
This sequence comes from Lachnospiraceae bacterium, assembly GCA_045542735.1. GTDB lineage: Bacteria > Bacillota > Clostridia > Lachnospirales > Lachnospiraceae > UBA2882. The sequence continues at coordinate 8,615 of JAZQLQ010000027.1, read as the reverse complement.
GCGGATTCCCTCCTCCTGGCACATGGCTACAAGTACCTCTCCCGGATCGGAAATGGCCGGAGTCCCTGCATCCGTAATCAAAGCAATGTCCTCACCTTGTTTCATCTTGGCAATCAACGTTTTTGCTTTATCTACTTTGTTATATTCATGATAACTGGTCATGGGAGTCTTAATCTCAAAATGATTGAGAAGCTTAATACTGTTGCGGGTATCCTCCGCCGCAATCAAATCAACCTGCTCCAAGGTCTCCCGAACTCTTGGTGTCATATCTCCCAAATTACCAATGGGAGTGGCACACAAATATAATGTTCCGCTCATATTATATTCGCTTTCTGTCGTCATATTCCTCCGGCTTGTAAATATCATAAATTTCATCGGTATAGACGCCGGGCTCTTTGTATACAATCAAGGGGCTTTCCACTGCAATCCGTGAATTACCACCCTTCTTTGCCTCTATCAACACCATATTGGGCTCTTTATCCACAAAAGGATGCACCAGCTTCATGCGCTTAGGCTCCAAATGGTACTTGCTCATGGTCAAAAATAACTCTACCAACCGGAAAGGTCTATGTACCAGATAAAAAGTACCACCTGGCTTTAAAACTGCTGCCGCCTCTCTTGCCACATCATCAAAGGTACAAAGCACCTCATGTCTGGCGATGGTCTTTCGATCATTTTCACCGGTCAATCCATGTGCTCCAATCATGTATGGGGGATTACATGTCACAACATCAAAAACGCCTTTACCAAATATAGTTGAAGCTTCCTTGATATCACCGTTTACAATATCAATCTTTGTATCTAAATCATTGAGAGATACGCTACGTCTTGCCATATCGGCACTTTCTTCCTGGATCTCCAAACCGGTCAGATGGGCCGCTTCTGTTTTTGCCTCCAGCAATATAGGTATAATACCGGTTCCCGTTCCCATATCCAATACCTTTGCCCCGGGTTTTATCTTAGCAAATCCGGTTAAAAGTACGGCATCGATACCAAAGCAAAAGGTTGCCGGATTTTGTATAATCCGATAACCTTTTCTGCCCAAATCATCCAGACGTTCTCCCTCTTTCAGATTAATTGTCATCTAATTTTGACTTTCCTTCCTGTTTCTCCAACTTCTCCAATGCCTTTAACTCTGCATCGTTTACATCCATCTTGTCTTTGCGATGACGGCGTTTAAAACGAAGCTGGTCTACATGATACTCCATGATTTCCTTTTCATCATCATTTTCTACAACAATTTTTACTAACTGTCTCAATACATTAACGCTGTGTACCTCACCCTTCAGACCATCATCTGTAGTCACATAATCACCTACATTGGGTAAACGGCGGTTCAACTCTTCATAGGTCTCTTCCTCATTTTTGAGACAGCACATCAATCTGCCGCATACACCTGAAATCTTGGTGGGGTTCAAGGATAAATTCTGCTCCTTCGCCATCTTAATGGATACCGGTGCAAACTCAGATAAAAATGTGTGACAGCACAATGCTCTTCCGCAGATACCGATGCCACCCAGCACCTTGGTCTCATCCCTGACACCAATCTGACGTAATTCAATACGTGTCTTAAACACTGCTGCCAAATCCTTTACCAACTCACGGAAGTCAATTCTACCGTCTGCGGTAAAGTAAAATAAAATTTTGTTATTGTCAAAGGTATATTCGGTATCAATGAGCTTCATCTCCAGATTGTGTTTGCGGATTTTCTCCAAACATATCTGAAAAGCCTCTTTCTCTTTTCCCTTGTTTTCTTCCTGTTGTTTGTCATCTCTTTCTGTCGCAATACGAATGACAGGCTTCAAGGGCTGTGTAATCTTATCCTCTTCAATCTCACGGATACCGCTGACTGCTGTACCGTATTCCACGCCTCTGGCTGTCTCTACAATGACATGATCTCCCTTATTAATCTCAAAATGCAGGGGATCAAAATAATATACTTTTCCTGCTGTTCGGAAACGGATTCCTACAATTTTGCGCATGCTTTTAATTCTCCTTTATGGTCAACAGCAAGAGTTCCATGGTAAGGTCAAAATTAACATTAGCCTTTAATCTTGCTTTTGCCTTCTCCAGAGCATCCAAAATCTCTTCGATTCCTTCATATGCACTCTGGTCTGCTGTCTTTTTAATATACTGTATCTCATCACGGAAAATCAGATGATTCACATCATTGGTTGCTTTAAACAGCAATACATCACGATACCATACGGATAAAATATCCAGATAATCATTAATGTCAAATTTGTACTCGGCAATCTTTTTAATGGCCTGTACAATCTCACTGATCTCCATATCACGGATATACTTCAATAAAGTTACCGCATCGGATTTGATATTGTCAAATTCTTCGCTGGATGCCAATGCCTTAGCTTTGCCCACATTACCTCTGGCAAAAGCTACACACACATCTGCTTTATACTCGGGAATCATCAAATCCTTCATCAAATATTTTTTTACCAAATCATCCCTTACCGGCTTCATGGTCAAAAGTACACAACGGCTTAAGATGGTAGGCAATAAAGTATCTACATTGGTGGTTAAAAGCAGGATTACTGCATACTCCGGCGGCTCTTCCAAAGTCTTTAACAGTGCATTCTGAGCCTGAACCGTCATCTTCTCTGCTTCATTTACAATGTATATTTTTCTGGAACTGCTGTAAGGCTTAATAGCAATATCTCCCGTAATCTTACGGATATCCTCTACACCGATGGTGTTGGGTTTCTCATGGGACACACGGATGATATCCGGCTGATTGCCGCTTTCTGCCTGTTTACAGGAGCGACACTCCCCACAGGGATTTCCATCCTGCTTTTCGCATTGTAAAGCAGCGGCAAAAATCTTTGCGATAAATTCTTTGCCCGCACTTCTTTCGCCTTGCAAAATATAAGCATGGGACACCTTTTGTGTCTTTACTGCCGTCTGTAAATGCTCGATAATCTGTTCTTGTCCGATGATATCCTGAAATGTTGCCATTCTGCCACCCTCTTTTCGTTCCTTGCACCCTATTGTAACACGCTTAAGTAAATATATCCAGAAGTAAACCTCTGATTTCGCCAATCTTGCCTAAAATGGAAAGATGGTCCTTTTCATCCTTCATAAGTTCCCTTGCCAACTCATCCAAGGTGTCATCTACCTGACGAATAATACCATAAACCCTGTGACGTCCTCTTTTATCCAAAAAATTTTCTCTGGAAAACTTATGACTGCGATTTACAACCTCATTCATAAAATCCTTGATGAGACTGCGGTATTTTTTCATATCCCGCACATCCATCTTTTTGGAAAGACGGTCTCCCTGTCTGGTAATCTCTTCCATCATGGAGCTGAGACGGGTCTGAAGTTCTTCCTCCGCAATATTACTTGCCAATATAAACTTAAAAGTCCCATCGGATACTTGTTGTGTTTCTGCCTGCTGCACCTGTGTAATAGGCGCTGCCTGATTTACCTTAATATCCATATCCTCACCCCTTTTTAGCAGGATTGTATATATTCCTCAATTTCCTTCAGACACTGCTCTAAATCATCATTATAAAACTCTTTATCAATGCCTGCTTCTGCCTTTTTCTCTTTGGAAAAATCTGTGCTATCCGCCAAAAAACGACGACACATTTCTTCATACCTGGGCCTGTCTTCACTTCGTTCTCTGTCAAGTGCCCGTTGCAAACGCACACCATCATCCAGCTCAATCATAATCGGCATCACTTTTTCTGCTCCGAAGTAAGCCTTGGTTTTAACAAAAGACTCAATGGTACCGATAATCAGATAATCATGAATACTCAAATCAATCTGCCCATCATCCACGGTAAAATATTTCCACAACCCGTGAAACGTATGGTATTCACGCATTTCGATTACTTTACCCTCATTCTGCAAAGACTGTGCCTTGGCATCATCCACAAAATGGTACTGCACACCTTCTGTTTCTCCTGCACGTACCGGTCTGGTGGTATACAATACAATCTTTTCAAGCCGCAAAGACTCCCTTTTCAACAACTCTTTGTAGATGGTGTCCTTGCCTGATGAACTTTTCCCCATTAGATAAAAAATCCTACCCATACACTACACCGGAACGATTGTCCCTCTCCGTTCTTTTAAATCTCAATAACGCGGATCATATTGGTTGTTCCTGTCATTCCCAAAGGAACACCTGCAGTTAATACAACCAAATCACCTTTTTTCACAAGTCCTGCTTTTTCCGCTGCCTTTGTTGCTTCTTCAAATAAATCATCGGCTGTTTCTTCCTTATGGATTAGTAGCGGAGCTACACCCCAGGAAAGATTTAACTGACGACATACACGGGGATTTACACTACATCCGATAATCGGACAACCGGGTTTATATCTGGAGATCATATCTGCGGTAAAACCGGACATGGTCACAGTAATAATCGCTGCTGCACGCAAATCCATAGCTGTGGTACAGGTTGCATGGGAAATAGCGGTTGTAATATCTACCCCATCAGCGGTATCATATTTTTTCATTCTTCCGCCGTAGTCAATATCCTGCTCTGCTCTTTCTGCAATTTTTGCCATGGTGGTAACCGCCTCAATGGGATAATCACCGGCTGCTGTTTCTCCTGAAAGCATGATAGCTGTAGTACCATCATAAATAGCATTTGCTACATCGGCAGTCTCTGCACGTGTAGGACGGGGATTACTGATCATAGATTCCAGCATCTGTGTAGCAGTAATAACCTGTTTACCCTGTGCTACCGCTTTTTTAATCATAGCCTTCTGGATAACGGGAACTTCTTCTAACGGAATCTCAACACCCATATCACCTCTGGCTACCATGATACCGTCAGATACTTCCAGGATTTCCTCCACATTTTCAATACCCTGCATATTTTCAATCTTGGCAATAATCTTTGCCTTGCTGTTATTTTCATCCAAAATCTTTCTGACTTCCAGAATATCCTCTTTACTTCTTGCAAAGGAAGCTGCCAAAAAGTCATAACCCATCTGTGCACAGAATGTAATATCCGCTCTGTCCACATCACTGATATAAGGCATGGACAATACCGCACCGGGTGCATTGATACCCTTATGATTGGATACAAAACCTCCATTGATGACACGGCATACAATATCGGTATCTGTGATTTTCTCAATGACCATCTCAATCTTACCGTCATCAATGAGGATTGTCATACCTACTTTTACATCGTTTTTGAGATTTTTATAGGTGATAGATGCTTTTTCATTAGTACCCATCATCTCTTCTGTTGTCAATGTAAAGGTTTGTCCTTCCACTAACTGTTCTTTACCGTTTTCAAAATCTTTCAAACGGATTTCCGGTCCTTTTGTATCAAGCAGCGTAGCCACAGGAAGTCCCAGCTCATTGCTGACCTTCAATACACTGGTAAGTTTTCTCTTTTGTTCCTCATGGGTTCCGTGTGAAAAGTTAAATCTGGCAACATTCATACCTGCCAACATCAACTCTCTTAAAGTCTCTTCATTTTCGGAAGCCGGTCCGATTGTACAAATAATTTTTGTTTTTCTCATGTCTTTCCCTCTCTGTCTCATATATTTTGAAATTATATTTTATATATCTGTTTCTCTGATACAGCAAATTTTATCGCCCAAATAATCTTCCGGACCTTGCATCTGTATCCCCAAATCTTTAGAATCTTTTATATAGTCTAAAATCTCTTGTGTGATCATCTCACCCGGTGTCACAATGGGAATTCCCGGCGGATACGGATAAATAAATTCCTTACTAATCCGGTCTTTACAATCCTTTATCAACACACTTTCGCCTTGCTTGGAAAGTGCTTCTTTTATGGACATCACCATGTTTGCCTGTGGCAATTTAGTTGAATCCTTGCTTGTGGCAATCATTCCATTTTCAGAAATGTCCAATTCTCTAAGCGCCTGCCACAACCGTTCAAATCCATCCTCTGTATCCATCACACTTGTCATGGCTATAACATAGTCTCTTGCAGCCATTTCCATTTCCAAATGATAGGTTTCTCTCAATACCGCACTGAGTTCATTTCCATTCAATCCACACTTCGTTGCATCTATTACAATTTTCCCTGGATCTCTATGCTCGTCCGGTCCAAAGACTTTGATGCGCATAAGCTTCTGTGTCTTTTTATAAAAACAGTTTAACCGTTCCTTATATTGTTGAATCAGTTTTTCTCTATTTTCATCACAAAAATGTAGACAACTACTGATACTGTTCATCAGTATATAGGAAGGGCTACTGGATTGGAATGTACTCAAATACAACCGCAATCGTTGCCTGTCAATCCGCTCACCCTGCACATGCAAAATAGCCGTTTGTGTCATAGCCGGCAAAGTTTTATGCAGACTTTGAATCACTATATCCGCACCCATCCTTAATGCGCTTTGCGGGAAAAATCCATCGCCTCCCCAAAGACTCAAGTGTGCTCCATGTGCTTCATCTACAATCACCGGAATCCCTTTTTTATGCGCCAGATCGCAAATCGCCCGGATATCACTGACCACACCTTCATAGGTTGGTGATGTAATAAAAACTGCCGCATAATTTTCTCTTCCCAATGCTGCTTTTACATCATCCGTATCAATTGCTCCCACAAAGGGATAATCCTTCATCTCCTGCGGATACAGATAGTCCGCTTTGACACCGGATAATAGCAATCCATTGTATGCTGACTTGTGGGCATTTCTACACATCAAGACTTTTGCCGAAGGATTTTTATCTGCCACCGTACAAATAGATGCCAATACACCGCAACTGCTTCCGTTTACCAGATAAAAGGACTCCTCTACACCAAACAGCTTGGCTGCATATTCCTGCTCTTCTTGGATAATTCCCTCTGCATGATGCAGATTGTCATAGCCGTCAATCTCCGTAATATCCCGGGAATAAACATTCTTCCATACGTTCTGTGTCATCTGTCTTTTATGACCCGGCATGTGAAAAGGGTACAAATTACCTGATTCAATTTGATTTAGTGCTTCATGAATCTTATCCACACAAATCCCCTTTCACTTTGCTTTGTATTATAAATGCACATACTTGGTTTACATTATAACATAAAATAACATTCATCTGAATAGTTTTCCTTAAAATCTAAACATTCTCTAAACGTATTTTTCCTTTTTAACCAATAAAAAAGATGCCGAATCATCGACATCTTTTGATAACTTAATTTATTCCAATGTAAGTACATCTTCTAAAGTCTTCATCAGCTTTTTATCTGTACTTAAGTTGTATGCTGCCATTTCCTCGAAAGAAACACCCTCATTGGTAACTTCCATCTCATAAGGGAAGATTCTGGCTGTCTCAAGATTAGCATCCTGAACCAAAACTAAGTACAAATCGAACTCACCCTCATTACGTGTGATATATTTATACTCGGAAGTATAAGTGTCATTAAAAAAGCCCTCACGATATGTAGTATCAGCAGTATCAATATCTGCAGTAGAATATACATACCATTTGTAATTCTGGGTTAAATCTGCATTCAAATTTACATGGAATGCAAAAGAGTTTGTTTCATTCATAACCACCTCATGACTGGTAACAGGTGTGGTTAACTCTTCATAGTAAGAACATCCCTGTAATGTAAACATACTTGCAACAATCAATAATACGGCTAATGTTTTTCTAAATTTTTTCATAGTATCTTCTCCCTTCTTACTCTATATATACCTTCCCGATTTTACAAAAATCACTTATATTATAACATTTTTTTCGACAATATCCATAGAAAAATACTACTTTATAGTATTTTTACAGTTAAAATAAAAAAAAGACTGAAATCCAACAAAGTTGTTTTCAATCTTCAAATGAGCCACCGGGGACTCGAACCCCGGACAACTTGATTAAAAGTCAAGTGCTCTACCACCTGAGCTAGTGGCCCACAAAGTGCCCAGAACCGGAATCGAACCAGTGACACGAGGATTTTCAGTCCTCTGCTCTACCAACTGAGCTATCTGGGCATGTGCTTTTGCACAAAAATAGCGGGGACAGGATTTGAACCTGTGACCTTCGGGTTATGAGCCCGACGAGCTTCCAGACTGCTCCACCCCGCGTCATTAATAATATTATATTGTTTTCCTTCTTCTTTTATACATTTAAAAGAAGACTGGACGGAGGTGGATTCGAACCACCGAAGCAATTTGCAGCAGATTTACAGTCTGTCCCCTTTGGCCACTCGGGAATCCGTCCATAAAGCCGATGATCGGACTCGAACCGATAACCTGCTGATTACAAATCAGCTGCTCTGCCAATTGAGCCACATCGGCATATGTGATATGCCATATATTATATTAAAACATAAAGAATGGGACCTACAGGGCTCGAACCTGTGACCCTCTGCTTGTAAGGCAGATGCTCTCCCAGCTGAGCTAAGATCCCATCGTACGAGATAACTCATACAAACGACCCAGATCGGACTCGAACCGACGACCTCCGCCGTGACAGGGCGGCGCTCTAACCAACTGAGCCACTGGGCCATTTACAGGATAACTCCCTTGTTTGGAGTACCCTCAAAACCGAACAACGACTTCTCTCTAATCTTTTCTCTTTACTTCCTATCCTTTTCCTGAACCTTCAGGTTAAGCCCTCGACCGATTAGTACTTATCAGCTACGTACATTACTGCACTTACACCTTAAGCCT
>JAZQLQ010000026.1:0-448421 GCA_045542735.1 Lachnospiraceae bacterium | reverse complement strand
CCAAAACATTATAGATATCCGCAAACACATCGTTGTAATCTTCCAGTATTTTTTCACTTTTGTCTTTTTGCACAATTTCCTCTTTCCGTGCATCCACAGCTCTTGCCGTGTCAAATCTCTCCATAGACTTTCCCCGGATTTGTCTAGTCCTATCCTTGCAATACGCATCCCTCCTGCTCTTAAATTGTATTAGTTGAATCTAAAAGCATGAGTCCAAAGATGCCCTTTGCAGGCGAAGAAAACAGAAGCACAGCGTGCTAAAGAAAATCAGAAACATATGCTTTTACAAAAAAATAACACTTTTAAAGAGACGTGTCAATATATTTTTATGAACGTTTTTTCGTTTAGTTATAAAATGTGGTATAAATAATTTTATCAAATACATCAAATATGAGTGATAAAGGAGAAACACACCATGAAAACATTGCAGCAACTAAAACAGCAATATCTGGAGTATTGTGAATTACAAAAAGAATTAAATGCAAAAACCTTAAAAGCATATCAGATTGATCTCAAGCAATTTCTGGATTTTATCCCATCAACAACACTTCCCGTAACCAAAGAAGAACTTTATGACTATTTGACACATATCCATGCACTCTATAAACCCAAGTCAGTAAAGCGAAAAATTGCCAGCATCAAAGCCTTTTTTCACTATCTGGAATACGAAGAGCTAATAGACACTAACCCCTTCACTAAACTGCGTATTCAATTCCGGGAACCGGTCAGACTCCCCAAAACCATTCCCCTTCATACGATTGAGTTTTTTCTGTCCACACTCTATCTGGCTGAGCGCAATGCCAAGACTCTCTATCAAAAAAGGAGCCGACTACGAGATATTGCTGTCATTGAACTCCTCTTTGCAACCGGAATGCGAATCTCTGAATTGTGTTCATTAAAACAGCAAGATGTAGATTTGAAAAGCGGAACTGTACTTATTTTTGGAAAAGGTTCGAAAGAACGCTTTATTCAGATTGGCAATACGGATGTATTAAATGCTATCCATCAATACAAAACTGCATTTGCAAAAGAACTATCAAAAAGTGAATGGCTGTTTGTCAACCGTTTAAACGAACGACTCTCGGAACAATCCGTACGTCTGATGATTAATCACTATTGCCACCAAGCCGGCATTGATATGCATATTACTCCACATATGTTCCGTCACTCCTTTGCCACACTTTTACTGGAGGCAGATGTCGACATCCGCTACATTCAAAAGATGCTGGGGCATAGTTCCATTACTACAACTGAGATTTATACCAGTGTGTCTATGAATAAACAAAAGGAGATATTGACAAATAAACATCCGCGGAATGGGATGAGGGTGTAATAAAAATTGAATAATGACAGTCCTCGCTTTGAATAGGTGATAATTTTTAGTTATCCGTCAGAAATAGATTTATAAAACAAGTGATAATTACAGGATTATCTGTTATGCAGAAACGGGTTGCATAATAGTATAAACATTGGTTTTTAATTTGGAGATATGAAATGAAAAAAAGCGATGCACTAAAATACTGGAGGGATTTTGAAAAATTTGTTTTAGATTATTTGATAGAGAAATACGATATTACTAATCAAGAGTTTGCAATACTTACCCCACCATCTGGAGATGGCGGATATGATGGAGTTTTATATTCATCGTTTATTATTCCAGAAAAAGGTATTCGTGAAATACTCTTTGAAGCAAAACTTAGGTCATCACTAGGAAATTCTTTACCATTAAATGATTTTTCAAAGGCTTTGATTATTGCAATCAATCGCTTTACGGATGAGGTTTATATTGCTACAAATATAATTTTTTCACCGAATACACTACATCAACTTAAAGTATACAGTGAACGTTTGGGAATATATATAGAAACATTGAACGGCAAAACATTATATGAGTGGTATGAGCGCCAAAATCCTGATAAAAAAAGTAAATATAATATGGATTTTATTGCATTCTTGAAAAAATCGTCAGAAGCAATTCCAACTAGCGTTTATGTTAATAATCAACAAACCAAAAGTAATGTAATCGATATTGATGAATATGTAAGAGATATTGATAGAGATAAACAAATTAACTTAATTGAAGCAGAGTTATCCTGCCACAGTGGTGGTCTTGCGCTATTTAATGGCAACCAAGGCTGTGGCAAGAGTTGTTTGTGCGCTGTTTTAAAAAAATATTTGCAAGAAAAGAACTATCAGATACTTGATATAGATATGTATGTGCAAAATACATCAAGAACTATTTTTCTTAAGCTGTTGGAGGGTGTGTGGGGGTTTTCACCGGATATTATTATTAAGAGTACAGAAAAGGAAATTGGAGAAGTATTTAGACAAATTGGCACTGAAACATTAACCTCAAGTGATATTGAATGCTTACAATTTATATTTTCAAAAGAAATTAAAGAATACAATGGAAATAGTGACATTTATCAATATATACTTTTAAATATTGTTGAAAAATTATTTAAACATTATTCTAATAGAATACCATATTGTATTCACATACATAACATGGAGTCTGCCTTTGAAGAGAGTTGTGATTTTATACAAAAGCTAATTACCCGTCTTAGTTTTTGCAATATTTTCTTTTTAGTGGAAATAAGAGATAACTATGCTGGCGAAATGAAAATAACATTAGATGAGTGGGAATGTATCCAGCACCGATTACATAATTCACCTCGAGTTATTGGTGATTACATGATAAGTAAATTTTCTTTATTGGAAGCAGAGTCATATATAAAGAAGAAACTCCCTTCGCTGAAAGGTGATCAGGTAAAGGAATTAGCACAATCGCTTCCTGATAATCCTCTTATTTTGGATGCCGCTTTGCAAATTTTAAAGCCAAAATTAGAAAAAAAAGTTGTTCTTGGCTCTGAATTAAAAAGGGAAATGAAATACTTTAATAAAAATTATGATAGTGCTATTTTAAAGGAACTATTACGAAATATTATGAATAATAAAGAATCTGAGCGCTTGATAATACCCTTTGCGATGCTCTCTCTATTAAAAGGAAAATGCTCTATTGAAAATATTGTAAAGATTTCGGGTGAAAACCCAACAGAAATAAAAAAACTCTTGTGTAATACAGGATTAGTAAGAGTTGATAAGGATATTATTAGTATTAAACATGAGTTTTATATAAAAACGCTTCAAAATTATTCTATTTATATCTCGAATATATTATTACAAGAACTTGCAAAAAACATGATGAGTAACATTGAATTGTTTTACCGAGATGCAATAGAACAGGGGGTTCTATATGTTAAATTATTAGATATTTGTCATGATTATATGTTGTTACTGACAGAATGCAATAAAGTTGGCAAAGCATTACGTCTCCAAGGAGACAATAACCAGGCACTGGATATATATGAGATGGGATATCGTTCATTTGAAGCCAAAGGTTTAGACAGTAAAACATTTACATTACAGAAACTTGACATTTTAGAAAATATGATAAGCATAAAATGGAATACAGTCGGTGGATACGACGATGAGCTTGAAGCGCTATTAGGAAAGTTCCATTTACTTATAAGAATTTCCAGAAAAGATTTTAAACATCATATTAGATATATAGAAGCATGTATATATGAGTCATTTTTTGAAATGAAAAAAATGCATATGAAATCCGAACACAAAAAGTGCCTAAAACTGGCCTACAAAGCAAAACGATTAGCACGAAAACATAATGGATATGAAAACTTTCCGTTAGTGTTTGAACATGTATTATGGTTAAAATCGCTATCAATTAAACATCTTTCAGGAATGGAAGCGTGCTTAGAATCTTTTGAATGTGACATCAAAAAAAATCCTGATTTTTCACTACTGCATTCTTCATATAATACACATAAAGCTGCAAGTATTGCAGGTGTTAATCCTAAGGTGGCTCTTCGCTATTTTAAGTCAAATGAGAAATACTATATTACGTTGCCAATAGCAGAGCAATTGCACAATCGCGTAAATATTGCAAATATGTATTTTTTTCTGAAGGAATATGATATGGCAAAAGAGATGGCAGAAGATATTATTATAGATGCACTATCATATGATGTAAATATTGAATTGGGGCGTGCATATAATACGCTTGGAAACTGCTATGCTGTTATGGAGGATATTAATAATAGTGTGGAATTTTATAGAAAATCTATTTTAATATTTCAAAAAATCGAACACTCAATACATTTATGGTCTCCTCTAGTTAACTGTGCATTTTCTTTTGTTGTTGAAGAAAAATATGTAGATGCACTTGTACTATTGAAAGAAGCAGTTTCTATATTCTTAAAACGATGTGATGAATTGGCCAACTCAACTAGTAATCATGTGACTAGGGCAAATAAATTATTGATAGGTATTATAATCACATTATATTTGCTCCGGTGTATAAGTTCTACTTTTCAAGAAGCAATGTGTATGCACGATATGCTACTTGATAGAACAAGAAAATATATGCCAGAGCAAATAAATACTATATGTTCAGATAAAGTGATATTTAAAAAATATTTTGAAAATACTGTTTATGAGCACCACGGAAAAATACTTTTGAAATTATAGATATATTTATATGTTCTTTAAAGTATATTGTTAAACAAGTCAAGTAGAGAATCATAAATTCTAAAGTACTTATCGGAATATTTTTCAAACAAAATACCTTGTATAATATATTCTATATATATGCAAAGTGCCCATTCTAGGATTTTCTTTTTTGAAATAACAAAAATAGAAGATAATGTATTTAAAAAATCCAACTTATCTGGACGAATTAATTTTTCTTCCGAATTTAAAAATAGAAAATCCAAGAATAATATGCCAGCATCCAGTCCTTTTTCTGCAATTTGATGCCGAGTTGACGGTAATAACGTTAATTGTTCTTGGTATATTCCTATATGTCCGATAATTGATTGAGCATACTGAAGACAAAACAAGGAGGGAGTAGTCGGCTCTACTATCTGCGCCATATTCTTTTTAATTCTAGAAGGAATATTTGCATAAAAATGATTTATAAGGTGATTATCGAGTAATTCTATATTTTTAATAATATTTTTCCAATATCTTGCCAAAGAGATAGCATTTCCGAATCCCTTGTGGCTAGAGATTTTATTCAAAACTTTTGCAATTTCATTAAGATTTTGCAATATTTCAGGGTATGATAATATATAAATATAGGGCATAACAATTATGCAATGGGTTTTATCAATTCGTAGTGGTGTTAAAACAGAAGGAATCATACATATTGTTTCAAGGCTTTCCAAAATCTGTTGTTCACTTAATACATTTTTTTCTTGTGAGATATCCCAAATCTTTCTTTTGTTTATTTTTGAGTATATATTCTTAATAACAACTTTTTGTGCATATTCCCAAATATCTGCATTGTCAATTTTAGTTAGATTTCTGACTGATATAGGTGCACCAATTTGCGTTTCATAATTATATAATATTTTAATAATATCAGTTTCTGTCATTCGAGAATAATAATAGGGATAAGTCTCCACTATTCCTTTGGTAAATGCATTTTCTGTTATTGAAGAGTATTCTTTTGAGGTGTTAGTATATGATTCTCCTCGTGATAGGGCTTCATACAATTTAATGATACGAGCCTTATGATGCCACATTTTTTCTAGATTATCGAAAGTTGCTTTTGCATTTGCTCCTAGTACATTAGACAGAAAAGGATTTCTTGCAAAATGCGACATACGTAGTATAAGATTTTCTATGTCTCCATAATCAACAATGAAACCATTTAGCCAATTTACAATATAATCTTTTCCAAATCCGGTATTGCTGGAAATAACTGGTACACCTTGGCAAAGTGCTTCCAAAATCATTCGACCACCGCTCTCAAATGCAGAGTGTGTAACAAGTACAGAAGCTTTTAGATATAGTGTGCTTATGGCAGGTGGCGACAAATATCCCCACCAAATTATTCTGTTCTCTGCTTCATATTTTCCAAGAACATTGTGCTCAATATTTAAATTTTGTCTAAATGAATCAATTTCATACGGAGTATTTCCAACAATCCACAAAGGCGGAACATGACCGTCAAAACGTTTTTCCAAAGCTATCCAAGCTCTAATTATAATATCTAATCCTTTTATCATAGTTATTCGGCCAACATAAATAAACGGCTTACTGCTCCACCATATGTTATCAACTTGAGAATTTTCGTTTAAAGTTGTTGGCAAGGGACGAGGGATATCACTGGAAATTGTATGCGGTATACCATAATTATCATATATCGGTGTATGGAATGCTTCTGCAACTGTTTGTCCTTCGACAATAATTTTAGCAATAGAAATATTATACTCATAAATAAGTACTTCTTTTTCTTCTTCTGTTATCGCTAAAATAAATTTTGCTTTTGGAAGAAATATATTTTCAAACTCCAATTGGTGCTCTACTAATGGTTTAAAGTTGTTGCGAAGTTTTTCTTTTGCTAACGAAACAGTAGTGTGAATAAAGGGTAACTGATATTTAACTGATAATTCATATGCGATTTTTCCAGATAACCAGTAAAAACTATGTATAAATAATATACTATTAAAGTCTTTGACTATTTGTTCTACGGATGATTGAAACATTATAGCATCTTGTATCTCGTCAGGATATTTTTTATTAGAGCAAATGCGATAAAGCATTATCTTTTCCGATATTTTTTCACATAGAGTTTTGGTAGAATTCCACATGGCATTGGTTATAACTATACATTCATACTGATTGGATTCTATTAAATAGTTAAGTACGTCTTTAACAGAGGCATTAAACCCACCTGTTCCTGATATGGAACCCGAGGGGTAAGTAGGATCTCCCAAAAAGCATAGAATCAATATCTTTTTCATTATGTACTGCCTCCAATATATAAGATAATCCTGTAATTATCACTTGTTTTATAAATCTATTTCTGACGGATAACTAAAAATTATCCTTCATTCTTCTTTCTTCCGCTATTATTGCAAATTTCCATAAATGTAGTAGATAAAAATCCCAACAAGATAACATCCATAATTCTACACATCAAAAAATCCACAATACTACTAATTAATTCACCTTTATCATAGGGCTCAGTTAACGGATTCAAACAGTATATTCTTTGAAACACCTGATACATCGCTTCAACACCTTGATCTACAGGCGAATAAAGAAAACTCGTTGTCAACACTACATCTATTGCTATCATTAACACATACACAACTATTGCTCCTATGATTTTAAACGTTATGTTTAAATTTCCTAACATAACAATTCCTATGACTAACATAAGCATGAGCATTATCTTAAAAATATACATCATACTTGTACTAACATTTAGTGCAGAAAATGATAGTATAATTAGAAAAATCAACCATGCGGCAAATATAGCAAATTTATTAAAAAAATCTTCTGCATTAAGGATATAGTTTATTGACAAAGATGCAAGATATACAAATCCTACAATTATACATACCGCATCAAAATTGGTAATTTCTTTTCCATATATGTTATCTAATATAACTATGGCGTCTTTTGCTAAAATCCACCACCAGATGCATTTCACTTTTTTCCATCCTTGCTGTAACACTATAGTTATCGAAAAGCAATATGTACAAAAAAGCGCAGCTCCTAACCACAAAACAAACTCACTCACCGCTATTCACAACTCCAAAACACTTTGTGTTGATTCCATCTACTATTTGCTTGCACAGTTCATCAATAGTACTATAAACTCGCACTCCTCTCTTATAGGTATTTTTATCCATAGTAGATTCATCCATGACATTATCAATTTGTATTGCTATTTTCTCATTGACATCCTTAAAAACATATTCATAAAAATACTTTGTATCAAATTGCATAGTCTCTTCATTAACACAAAAAGCATCTCTTTTCTCTGCCGGATTGCTATACGTCAAGGTATAATTACCGTCAGTATAATTAAATTTGTAATTCTTTGTCATAGCGTTTCATTCTCCTTTTAATCGTATCCAAACCACCGTCTATATTGTCAGCAACAATCTTTAGAATATTACATTCACCATCTTCATATTCCAAAGCTCCTGATTGAATATTAAATTTACCATTTTGTTTACTTAAAAAGATGACATTATCAACATCTAAATTTACAATAAACTGTGGATTGTGTGTTACCATAAGAATTTGTCGTTTACGACTCATTCTTCTAAATTGCTCAAGTACATTTTCTTTAATAGCTTTTTGTGAAATATGATCTTCCGGCTGATCAATAATATATATCCCTTTGTTTTTTTCCTCACCGGTCAATAGTCTAAAATATATTTGAGAATTAAACCCGTCCGACAGTTCTTCAAAAACATCTTTCTGCTCTTCAATAATTGCTTTAACCACTTTGAAATCTTCGTTTAATCTATTTTCAATTTTAGTTTTCAAGCCATTCAACGCATTCTCTTCATCAGTTGGGAAACGACTAATCATACTTCTCAAATTTTCTTCATTAACTAATGATAACTCAAATAGTAACTTGTCCTTTCTTAACACACTATTTAACACACTCGTTAAATACGCTATATTAATCTGCTCAACACCAATCTTGGATACAAAGATATACGAATCTACAGGATTTTGTTCCGGTACAACTTCAATGGTATTAATATTGAATTCGAAAGTTCTAATATCCTGTTGTTCGATTACCAATGCAATAATATCTTCAACTGCGTTCTTCTTATTCTCTACAAAAGATTCATATTGATTATTTGCATCTGTTTGTCTTATACGATACTCTTCCTTATAATTTCTTACGCACGTATTGTATATATTGATTTTCTTATTTTCTATTTGCTTATTATCACAAATTTTTTGATACTTTATCTTTAAAGTCTCGAAAAACTCTACTTCTTTCTGTAAGTGTGCCTGATCCTTCTTCTCTAATTCCTCATTTTCAAGTATTTCATTTACTAATTTGCGGATCATTTCATCAAAGTCAGCCAACAATTTCTTTATATTATTTAATGAATAGGATTCTATGGAACTTCCTATTATCAATTCTTTCTCTTCCGGTTCTTCATTTAATAAATAAAAAGAATTTAAATTATTAACCTTTTTATCATATTCAAATTTTTTCTCTAGACAATCATATAATCGCGCAAATTCTTTCTCTACGGGTTTTCTATATCTTTGCACATCTATTGGCTCCGGGAAAAACATTTTAAGATAATCATCCGCTTTCATATCCGGATCATCAAATATTCCTCTAATTTCTCCTTGATAATTAAATTTGAAGATATCTTGTGATGTAATATGCGTGTTAACAGTTAAATTATTTTTACTCAAATATCTTTCATATCCTCGTTTTAGTTTATTACTAGGAATATGCCTATTTTCTGTTAAAGCATGTAGCATTAAAGATTTTCCTATAGAGTTATCTCCTATAATAACATTTATCCCTTTAGATAATGGAATAGATAACTCTTGTTCATCAACTCCCAAGGAAATAGTCTCTACATATTTCCCTTGTCCAAAAAAAGAGTCTGTCAAATTAATTCTATGTTTATCAGTAATTGCCATTGCTAATCCTTTAAAAGTGGGTAATGCTTTTAAGTATGTAAACAAAACCTCTTCTGTCTTTCCCGGTCCATAATGTGGATAACTAGGCCAATCATGACAATCCGTTCCTGTAATAAAACGTAATTTTTCTTCTGCACCTTTCTCAATCCCATACAGTTTATTATGAATCTCATTTGCTTTATCATGAAACTCATATGCATCAAAATATTCCATAAAAAGCAACTTATCAAATTGCTCTTGTCCTAATGACATCACATCTGCTGATTTCGCTTTCTGTTTTGAAGAAGGAGATTTTTTCTGATGTGCAATCATTACAAAATCTAACCCTATTGCCTTCAAAATTTTATAATAATTTTCTCTTGAATACGAACCATTTTTATATAGTTCTTTTCCAATTCCTGTGTCGAAAACATCCTGTATCATTCTAACCTTATTATCATCTTTATCATTAAATATTGTAACAATATGAATTATTGTAGCATCCTCGTATGCTACGGAAAATTCTACACCCGGAAGAACCTTTTTTATACTACCGGCTTTATTTTCCTCCTTTTTCAATTCTGCATATAGTTCATAATTAAAATAGTCATGGTCCGTAATTGCACACATTTCTATCTGATACTCATTCAATTTATTAACTAAAGTAGGCAAATTTTCTAATGTGTTATTTTTTACTTTATCCATACCATCTTTCTTACTTGAATATACAGAATGAATATGTAAGTCCGTTTTTAGTCCTTTACAAACTATTTTCTCATATGTGCTCATCTATTTACCCCCATGTATTTCACATACTATTACTACAATGTCCTTCGTTTCAAAATACCATAATTGTATTAAACTTATTCATAATATACTGCTATATTTGCTTCTTTCAATTGTTCCTTAGCACCACTCGATTCATCAATCACCAACGTTTTAATATGATCTAAACTTGATAAAACTCTAACATCTTTAATTCCGCAATTGCTCACATTTAAATCCTCTAACTCATTCAAATTAATAATTGCATCTATCCTTTTTATCTCTGTATTACTACAAAAAAGTTGTTTTAACCCCCTATTATATATACAGATGTTTTGAAAATCTTCATAACACAATGGATTCCCTGAAATATTTAATACTTTTAATTCTTGTAAAGTTTTTAATGGTTCGGCATTCTCAATATCACAATCTATGAGGTATAATGCATTAAGGTCAGATAAATTATCTATGTTATTGATATTTTCCAAATTACCATTATATATATACAGCGCCTGTAATTTTTTATTATATTTACATATTAATTCAAACTCATCTTGTTCTAAAGTTATTCCTTTTAAATCCAGTCTTTCTAAGTTAGGCAAATACTGTAACAATCGGAAATCAAACGTATCATCATTAGCTGATATCTCTAACACTTTTAAATTAACCATTTCTTTCAAAAAACTATAATCATCTACGTCAGAACAAAGATACAATTCCTCCAGTTCTATGCACTTTGATAACTCATCAGTATTACTAATTCCACAATAATACAGAGATAATACTTTTACATTTTTAAACACTCCGGGATGCTCTATATTTTTTGCATATATTATTTGAACTTCTTTTAATCCATTCATATTCTCTAACACATCTAATCCCGTGATATTTATGGAATATTTTGATTCCTCTTCAGATAATATTGGGGGCTCAATTGTAAGATGATGCAAACCCGAAAACTGTTTTAATTCGATTAAATCAATATTTTCTCCTTCGACCGATATTGATGATATACTTGCTATCGTTTTTTTCGAAAAATGAAGAGTTGTTTTTTCTGTTTCTGAGTCACTCAAATGTAGTTTTTCTCCAACGGCATTTTTGATGGCCACATCGCTAATAGAAACAATATTAGATTTCAGCCACAAACTCACGAATATAACAACACTTATACCAATTATAAACCAACTTCCTTTCTTCATTCATATCCTCCAAAAACATATACCTTTTTATACCAATCATTAAATGAATATATAAAATCTTTATCTCCTTCTTCTAATGCTTTTTTTAAATCTTCTGGTTGAACAACTGCATTGTTATATCTAAATATCAATTCATTATTTGACACACTAAGTATTTCTTTCAATTTTTCCTCATCCACATAAATATTACTTACTAATATGCCATCACCATCTTTTGAATACGAAATATTTGCACCTACATCTAAAAACTTTATATAATTTTTAAATTCACTAAGTTCTAATTGCGCATTGATTTCTTTTTCATTTGTCCCTTCGACATCTGCTAACAGTATTACTTCTATTACAGGTGGAAGAGCAAGACTTATAATATTCTTCATCCCCCCGAATAAAACATCTGTTTCTGTCCTTATTTGTTCTTTGTCATACTCATCCTTCCATTCATCTATAAGTACTGCTAAATAATCTCCTCTCATATTAGGTCCTTGTATAATATTATAATCAACAGATAAATTGTCCTCTGTATCAACATCATCAAGATGTATTTTTATTGTATACCCGCCAATATCATTCTTCATAAGTGATATTGGATTTATCCATTCATAAATTGATTGATTTTGTTTTTCCAATTGTTCTTCATAGGATCGATTAATTACACTCCCCCATAATTGCACATTCTGCAATATAGTAACCTTATCTAAATTAACAATTGTTTTTGAACTCAATTTATTATTTTCTAATATTTCTTGCTGTAATATTAGATCTGTGTCTTGCGAATATTTCTCAGATGCAATGCAAAATACTTGAGAAAGAATATAGCGAGCTCCATTTGCCCCTGGAGACTTTTGGGCAAGCCTCCTACTTTCCACACTTTCTATTGTGTGTATATAACCACATGCTATATACTTCTCCATGTCTTCCAGCAATACCATACTGTCATACGCCTGAATCAGCGCCATGTACTCCGCTTCTGTAACCTCTGTCGCATCCATCTGCATAAGATTTTCAATTACGTCCCACTGATATGTGATGACTCCTGCTTCATCAATCTTGATAACTCCATACTGAACCGCTTCTGCATAGTAACATTGCGCTTTCATTCGCTTAAACCAGCCGCATCCTACGAGGTTAGAATTAAATCCATTTGTTTTCCATGCACCATTAATCTCTGTAATTGCCCGGCCAAGAGATAATTGCATTTCTTTTGCATAATCAAACATACTGGCCGTTGCCATGTCTATTTCATTCAGCTTATCTATTTTTTGTTCTATTTTATCCAAAAGTTCATTATTGGTGTGCCAATGTTCCCATGCACTACTCGCATTTGATACAGCTACAGATGCATCCCTATAACCAAACACCCCTGTTCCTAATGCCAGTGCCGCTTGCGCTGACCAATATGCATATTGATTCCAATATGTATCTACCAGATTTTTATAAAGTGCCTGATCCCTTTTCAGTTCCTCTTCATCTAAATCTTCGCCTCCAACACTTCCTGCAAATGAATTATGTGCATCCACCAATATTTTATTGGCAAGTTTCATCATATCTAAAACAACAGTGTGAACCTCTACAAAAAAATTCTTATTTGCATTCCATGCATTTCCATCCAGTCCTTCATCGCTTGTATAATTCTCGATTGCAGAAATCATACCGGATAAATTCGCATCCTGCATTGATACTTGCCCCGACAAACTACTGCCTTGTCCATTTATTTCAGCAATCCGTATTACGCGTCCCACGTCTCGTCCTCCGTTTGATTTTTGTCATCATACCATTCATCTATTTTAAACTGAAGTTCTTTTCGTCTTTTGATAAACTCCTCATCCAACGCTTCTCTTTCTCGCTGATTATTTCGATGCAAGTATGTCACATTATCCAACTCACTATGAATAATTTCCCCCAATGAAGTTCCTCTATATTTACCGCTTAAGTCCTCTAAAAAAGCACTAATATTTTGATAAAGTAAATCCAATTCATCTTCTGTTTTTTTCCGTTCTTTTTGCATCTTAATGCCTTCATACAGTTCCTCTTCCAACTGTTCTACGCTTTGCATTTCCATTATTGCTCTCCCAATCCTTCACTCAATAGAGACTGCTTTTGAGATTCGTCAAACATATCAAAACTATCTCCCAATTTAGACATATCTTGTATATTTTTTGCCAATGCTTCTGCATAACTTTGCAAATTAGAATTAGCCAAATCAATGGCAGAATGGGCCACTCCAATGGCAGTCAATTTAGTTTCGGTTGTTTTTGACACTTGCAATCCCGATGCAATAGATGATTGCTGCGCTTGAAAAGCTGATTCTATACTATTTAATTCCTCTGGAGAGTATCTTAATATCGCCATCTTATACTTCCTTTTTATCACTTAGCCAATATGTTATTTTTCCTACTACCATGGTGATGACAATCAACACAAGAGTTAAAGACATAACATTGTGCAAAGACTTATATTTCCAATATCCTAAACCTATATTTAAAATATGATTACCAACTAAGAACCAACGCAATTTTTTTGCAAAATATTTCTTTTCGTCAGTATCCAAAATGCGCCGAACATTTTGTACCGGAAACAAAAAATAAATAACACTTAAAAGAACTATATTAATGCTTACTTGCAACCATATTTCTAAAGTGACAAATTGTGAAAAATATAATACAAACCCGTAAGTTATGATAGATAGTAAAAAACACCAAAAATAACTGTTAAAATGAAATCCTCCGGCATAACTTCTAATGGGGATGAATACAACAAAAAAGATCGCAGCTTCCGGAAGCATATCTAGAATTAACGCAATCATAATGCTGACGATAAGATCAAATAATAATTCCAATCCCATCTGAAAGCCATATGCATAAACTGACGCTTCCGAATCAGCAACGATCCCTTTGCTGACAATGTACTTAGTAAGTAATTGTGCCAATTTTTTCATTTTGATTAGAACTTTCTGTATTTTTTCAATTCTGCAGGCACTTCCGGCTGATGAAATAAAAACATACATGCAGAATTTACTGTAGATACAGATACCATCAATGCAAATGCAGCCATCACGTTGGCAATAGACAGTTTACTGAACAATTTTTTCATTGTTATTTTCCTCCCTATGTGTAATATATGTATCTTCTTTATATCACAAAGGAATTACAAAAAAACATTTCTGTCAAAAACAGTCACTTTTTTGTCAAAATTAACCATTTATTAACACTTCATTTAAATGAATCAATATAATTGCCTCAAACATATTATCCTTAATTTGAAACAAGCTATTCCCCTCGTATTTATCTACAATACGTCTGACAGAGGGTATTCCAAAACCATGCTGATCAGGATTTTTCTTATTTGTAACAAAATTTCCCGATTGATCGATCTGTGGACATCCTTGAAATGTATTCTGCACTACAAGAACCAATTCCGCGCGTTTAATACCTATCGAAATAGCAATTCTTTTATCCTCAACACAATTTTCTGCCGCCTCAATAGCATTGTCAATCAGATTTCCCAATACAATTGCCAGATCTCCATATTCAATTGGTAATTTCTCAGGAATCTGCGCATTGACCTCAAAATCAATTTGTTTATTAGATGCTATTTCATATTTATGATTAATTAGCGAATCCACAAGTTCATTACCACTATTTATTATTCGACCACTCAAAGAAAGTTCTTTCTTCAAAAGTTCATCTATTTCCCAGACTGCTTTATCCAACTTGCCCTCATGAATATCTGCTTTAATCCCTATACAAAAATTTACAAAATTATGATAAATTTCTCTTTGCTTCTTCCTCAGTTTTTCTTCTTCATTCTTATGCTCACATACCAATTGCAATTGTTTGGCAAAAATAGCATTTTCCCTTTCTATCTCCATATTTTTGTACAAATTTTGATAAATTTCAAAAATCATACAGTTCATAAAAAGTAATAATGCAAAAGAAAACATAGATAATGCATAATTATCATTAGCATTCATAAGAAACAAATTATATGCAATGATAATACCGGATACAGAAACTGCTAGTAACATCAATACATATTTAGTAGATAGATTCTTCTTTCCCCCTTCACGAAACCGACTGCCAAATCCAATAACCATAATTACGAGTAACAGCTTTGTCAACACCGAGCCAAAAGTCTGAAATATTTTGGCTTCTGTCGAAATAATATTTTGCAAAATAAAGAAAGCAATCATCTCAACAATTGACCATATAACGCACAGCAAAACAACGTATAGTATTTTTGTTCGAATCACGCCATAATATGTACTGTGACATATAAAAAAGATAAGTATGGCATTAATTAATACAAGAATGATCGATCCGGTCATTCCATTTTCTAACACAACTTGATATATATAATAAAGACTCCATGCCATCACGCCGAGAATATTGATGCTTTTTTTCTTTTGCAACAAACTATTTAAATATTTTCTCACAATCCAAATTGTAACTGCTGCCATAAAAAAACTGATACAGACACTTAGTTTATCCAATGATCTCACCACCCATCAGTACACAATACGCATCATCAATTTCCTTTTTTCTTCCTCTACTTATTGGCAACATTTGTCCATTTTCCAAATACATTTCTAATCGAGTCCTTCTTATAATTGCATTAAAATTTACCAAATAGGATTGATGAATTCGTAAAAATGGAGCATTTCTTTTTTCTAACTCCATACTTATATTTTCAATTTTTCCCGTAAAATTTTCCTGCGTACCATTTCTGTACTTAATTAATATATATCTTCCGCTACTTTCAAAATACAAAATATCATTTAAAAATATTTTTCTAATTTCTTTTTTGAAATTGCAGTTAATTGACATATATGTGTTTTGATATTTCTTATAAACTAATCCATATACGTCTAAAAATCGCTGGCTATCAATTGGTTTTTTTATAAAACGAAATGGAATTGCCTCAAAAATCTCCTCAATATATTGTTCATATACAGATATATATATTAAAAAGGCCTTTTCATCTAATTTACGTATGTTAGAAGCCGTTACCAATCCATTCTGCTGTTTCATCTCTATATCCAAATAAATAATTGTATAGCGTTCTCCCTGTAAAATACTTTCTTCCAGTTCTTTTCCATCATAAAACGCAGTGATTTCATGCTTTACACCATATTTTCTACCACACTCTAACAGTAAAGATTCTATTTCCTTGGTAATCCTTTCATCATCATCACAAATCGCAATTTTAAACATTGTACTATTTCCTTTAAATTTACTCATTTTTCAAAACCAGTATATCTCCGGAATATATTAAGCTTTGTTGGAATGTCATTTTCGAATTGATATATTCCTTTTTTCTTATTGAATAAATCGTCATGCTTTCATTTACAAAACAAATTTTTCCATTCTCTTTTAAAATCTGCAATACATCTCCGATTCTTTGATCCGGTCGCACCATTATATCCATATCTTTCTTTTTATCTCTAATTGTTAATATTAGCACGATGCATCCTCCCATTTTGGGGGAAAGCACATATAGCCTTCCCCCTCATTATTAATTTCCTCTGTTAGCTGTTCCGGCAGCCTGATCAAATTCCTGATACTGAGTTGCATTTTGTACAACACCATTTCCAATGTCTTCAATCAGCTGTCTCATTGCATCGAAACTGGGAGCCATCTCAGCCACTCTTACTGCAAAGCCTTCATAACCACTTCCTTGCCAAATAGACGGAAGTTGTTCATTGACTACATTATTAAGCCAATTCTGAAGTTCTACAACATCCTGTGAACGATTAGCAATTCCCTGTCCCTGAGCAATCACATCCTCAAAAACCATTTGTAATGCCATCTTATTTTCCTCCTTTTCCTTTGTTTTATAACGAAAGCAATTTGCTTTTGTTAACCTTATTGATCTTCATTCAAATCATATTTTTCTGCCAAATTATCTATCTTCGTCTGCACTCCCTGTAATTTCTGTTCCTTTTCTGTTCCGGTAATTGTTGTATCCGCTTGGATTTGTGCTTTTTCTTTCATATAAGCATAAAGAAGTAACTCATCATCTGACAATTGCAATGCAAGATCCTCAGCCATCACTACATCTAAACGCCCCAGATAAATCCAATATTCCAATTCTTTTTCATTGGCTGATAACGTCAACTTTTCCAGTACATTCTTTTTTTGCTCATCTGCAAGATTTTCACTTTGCAGATAAGCTCTCGACAATATGTATTTCTGATGCTTGTCCATCCGTTCCACAGAAACAGACTTAAGCGCATCAATTAATGCAATACTATTATTTTCTATATACGCATTATCAGCAGTTGTCACTGCCTTTAAATATGGAATCTCATAAAAGAACTGTATACCGCTATATACTCCTAATAAAATTGAAATAATAGCCAAAACGACCACTGATGACTTTAAAAGAACATTTCCGCGTCTATTTACTAAAATCATTTTTTGCTTTTGCTCTTTTAGATACGCTTCCTTTAGTCCCTCCAAATGCTCCACAATTGCTTCTGTATTCTCCATATCAAATAACCATGACGTTATAGGAGTCTTTTTGTAAAGTTCCTCACCACCCACCATATAATCATCAAAAGTATATTCTTCCGTCAACAAACACGCTATGGAAGCTTTATATTCCCTGAGAAAGTCTTCTTTCTTTACCGGATTTACATCTCTCTGCTTAATACATATCCTGCCATTGGAGTTGTAATACATATTTTCAGGCTTTACGGAAAATCCATATTCCTTTATATCCTTTTCAAAATCTGCCGCTCTTATAAGCAAATTGAAGACAACAACCTGTTCTTCTTTTGATACTTCCGAAAACAGGGTCATTCTTGTAACATCATAATGAAATAAGATTTCTTCCTCCTGTTCTTCCCATTCCAAAGCCAGAAAATGTTCCCCTGCCATTTGAATTTTCTTGTAATCATAATTACTGTTTGCCTGCAAATGAGATTTCTTTACATTTTCTGACAAAATATCTTTTGTTTTTTTCATTCAAACACCTCTGCTAATTTTTATATTGATTATTAATATATCTTTTTTCCTCTTCTAACCTTTGTGTCTTTTTTCGACAATATGTCATAAGTGCTCCCAAAAAGATTCCAAACAGTAACGCCACCACAGCCACATACAGTCCTGTCGCACCTTGTATATTTGTTTCTTCTGTTTTTATGCTTGTAAAAGTATTTTGCAAAAACAAACCGGAAACAATCTGTTCATCACTGGCATCATAAGACATATTTCCCGCAAACGGTTGCTGCGCTAAAAATACTTCATATTCGGCAAGTTGTTGATTTACAGATTCAACCTTATCTTCAAACTTTAGTGTAAACACTTCTATTCCATTCAAATCTGTTAGAGAAGAATAACTATCACCTCTATCATTCAAGGTAGACGGATCAAACTCCAAATTGGGATTAGCCATTACAAATCTCCTTCTATTTCTGTTTCATTTTTCTTCCAAATTGTCATTACAATCATTCCAATTACTGAAGCTGCAAGAATAATTCCGATTATCCAACCCATAGTCGGATTACTTTCTATAATATTCTCTTTAGCAAGCAGCACATTAGATTGCCCACCAACGGTTCCATACTTACTATCATCGCTTTCACTGTATTCCAATTTGATCGGATCAACAATAAAGTCATATACCTGCGTATTGTCAACCATACCGATTCTGGTATACGGTAATTTTGCTTTGAAATCAGCCAGTAACAATTGATTGGTCTCACTGGTACTGCTTTTTAAACTTTTGGCTTCTTCCAGTCCATTTTCTACTGCTAAATCAGATGCCTCTTGTGATTCATAAATATTTTCTTGTAGTGTAGATACATTCTCTTCGGTTGTTTCATACACATCTTCAACATATTCCATGTTATCTTCATAATTTTCGGCGATAACCACATGCATAGTTGTATTATTTTCCTGCATATCGCCTATATAGCCTTGTATAACCGATTCGTCTATATTTTCCAACGGGTCATACTCAAGAAGCATTGTATTGTACTTACTTAATTCTATTTTTTCTGCCTCATATTGTTCTATCAGTGCCTGTTTCTTAATCTCTGCCTGCTCCATCAACGGCGCTACGATTTTCTGTTCAATAACTTCAATCATCTCGTTAATAGTAATACGAGGAATTTGATATAACTGTTTTTCATTTACGTGCCTTTGTATCCTTCGACTTTCAGCACGCAACCAAAGGGACATGGTTGTCTCTTTGTCTGTTCCTTCATATATACTTCCTTCAAACGGTTCAATGTTTCGGTTCAAAATCAATTTGATATCATATGCATTAACAGTTCCATTACCTTCTTTCGCTTCTTCGATTTGCATCATCAGTTCTGCCACTGCATTATTCTTACCAACTTCCAAAGTATTGTTGTATTCATTGATTGCTCCATCAAATTCATTGGCACAATCATTCATGGATACAGACATTTGATCTAAATATGTAATTGTCTCATTCTCGTATGCAACCAATGTGACGTTATTATACTCATTCAACCAACTTTCCAGTTCATCCAACCCATTTTCGCTGATTGTATTTCCCTCGGCATCCACACTAAAATCCACATTCCGTATGGAGGCTTCCATATTTTCCCACTGCGTTGTAAGTTCAGTCCCTTGCTGTTGCAAATTTGCCATATCCTCTTCGCTAAGACTAATAAAATAGACATAACTACTATCGATCTCGGATATAATTTCTTCATTTTTGTTGTTATAATCCGTAACATCCAGAGGTTCTACACTATAATCAACATAGAGAATTTCCGGAACCGGAACCATTTCAATCAAATCTGCTGCCTGTATTGCAAGAATGATCTCCGTTTCCTTTACATCATTGTCCATAATTGTTTGTGCCCCATCCTGCACATCATGAAACTGTTCTAAAACAGATGCCACATACATATAACTCATTTCTTCATTGAGTTGACGTTCAAAATCCACAATCCGATAGATTGTTTCTACTCTTCTTTCTTCAATCAAATTATCATTGATGGCATATTCCAGTCCTGTTTTTTCCGGCACCCGGTTTAAGCTCACCAGATTGTCCGAAAAAGATGAAGGAATCAAAATGTATGCTGCATAAGTCCCATTCTCAACACCGTTTCTGGCACTTTCTATATTGGTCATCACATAATTTTCATCCAGAAAATTCAGCATACGTCCTGCGTAATTGATGTATTCATCATTTACGTAAGTACCTGCATCTGCATTCACAACCGCTATCGTCTTGATATTGACTTGTTTTGCATTCCCTGCCAATATATCAGCACCACTTACAGTGGCACTCTCACTGATATTCCCACTCGTATTACTAAATCTTCCTATGAAAAAAGCACTAACAAGTAAGAAAACGCCCAGCATACCCCATACTACTTTTTCCAATACAGACTTATGCTTTTGTATCATTTATCTTTATTCCTCCTGTTTTCTCCACTGTACATATTCTTCAAAGCTATGAATATCATGACTCTGCCCATCGATTGACAATTCTGCCGGGAGCACACATCCTTCGTAGGATATTTCCTGTCCATCTTCCATAAGGAGGGAGAGGATATCTTCTGCTGATGGATAATATTGAAAATAAATATCAACCCATACTTCTTCATTCCCTTGATATGCTTTTAACCCCGGAAACATTCCATACAACTGCTGATTTTGCATTGGCATTGCATCGCCTCTTATGCTAATCTGACATCTTGCAGTATCTGATGCATCTATATAAAATGTATTTTCATCAAAGTGATCTTCAAAATATTTTAACCCATTCTTTTTGAGCAATCCAATTTCATCATCTTTGAGAATTTTTATCATCTTCCAAAACGCTTCTCTTCTCTGTCCTTGTCCTTCTATATAACCACTGTATATAACAGATTTTGCCATCTCATTTGTTGCCTGGTCTTCAGGCTCTTCCCATACTACAACAGTCTCTCCCGTACGAATATTGATATATAAAATACCATCATGAAAAGCGCCATATTGATTTTTCTTTACAAACATCATAATGTACGGTTCTCCAGTACCAACTTGTCTTAATCCCAGGTCCCAATCCACATACATTCCGTTCTTAAAATATGGTCTAAGAATTTCCTTAATATCCAACTCACCAGTCTTTTCCCTAGTATTTAAATCATACAATTCGCAAGTTGCATAATCTATTTCATTTGTAAATATTCCCCCTTGATCTAATTTATATTTGATATTCCATAAGTAAATATAATGGTTGTCATATACCCTTTCTTGAATTTCTCGTGCCCCATCTTCTACAACCATACATCTACATTCATCTCCATCACTTTGTTCAAAATATAAAACCGCTTCTATCTTCTCACTATATGTTATCTTTTCTTTTTCATTTTTATAATAGATTACGCTTCCAACAGTACTTAATATGATAACCAACACTATTATTACTTTTAATATTCGTCTTGTCTTTTTCATACAAACCTATTCTCCTTATATGTACAATTAATCCCACTGATCACTCAACGTTTCCATTTCATTACCTTCACCTTCAGTTCCTTCTTGCTTAATAATAGTTCGATTAATTTCACTAATAGCTATATTAATCTCATTCATAGGAATTGTTTCAAACATACCTTCCTGTCCAAACAACACACTTTTTATCACTTTTATAGTATCTTCATCTATTGATTCCACATCAATCTCTCTCATTATATCTTCTGCACACGTCAAATTTTGTGCATATCCATAATTAAGCCATGCATCTACACCTTGTCTCTCCCAAGCTATTTTTTTGCCCAGTATATCTGGATCATATACTCCCGACATACACAATTCATTAGAAACACTTGGTAATACACCAGATTCTCCGTTTATACTATATGTTGTAAATGAACCAAACATTTCTAAGTAGTCTTGTTTATTTAAGTCATCCATATTAGTTTGAAGATTGCACCAAGCTACACACGCATTAATCGAATCTGCTACAACAATATTGCCCTCATTCAGTGCTAGTTTTCCAACTTCTGTTGATGCTAAACTATCCAAACCTGTAATTGAACCCGCAGCTCCATTTTCAATCATAGATGTTAAACTTATTACCATTGCCATTTCCGGAGATATAGAACTAATTAAAGTCTTTGCCGCATTCTTAATGAGATTACATGAAAAATCTTTCATTAAATTATCCTGTGCCTCTTCAAATTTTTTAAACTGTTCTATTTTATCTTGTAAGTTATACGTAGTAGGATCCTGATAATACTTAACTTCTACTTCTTCATACACATTCTCTTGATGAAATGGGGAATAATGTTCTAATTTATATGTCAAATCGGATTCTGTGTAATTCAAATCCACGATTTGGCACCTATGATCTTGCGCTTCATATGAACAATTCCTTAATTTCTGCATTGTGACACTTTCTGAAGCCCACAACATTGCCATAGCCTTCCTTTCATCATACTTCTGATACAAAGATTTATCTGTTTCATTTACTAATTCTGATAAAGCTATTTTCTCTGCATCTTTATATAACAAATATTGGGTTGCAATATTTAATCGTTCTAAATATACATCCCTATATTTCATATTTGTAAGATTCCCTTGTTGATCCAAATAAGCACTTTCTGCCGCTAATACTGCATTATTAAATTGTGTAACCTGTTGCGTCGATTCACCTTCAAACACTAGTTCAGTATCATTCAAATTTAAAAGGCTAGATGAATAATCTGCCATAAAAATTGTCATTCCACCCGTAATTTCATCAGGATTAATCTGAAACGCTCTAATATAACTTTCTTCTGTTCCAATCAATAGTTGTTTAAAGAATTCTTTATCTTGCTGGGTAATACACTGCTGGTAATACCTCCATACTTGTTCATATGTAAATCCCAGTTCTATCATATTCTGGATTTCTTTTTCTTCAATTCCCTCTTTTTTCAATTGTTGTTCTACCATAACTATTCTCGCATTATCAATTTCACTCCTCCATAGAGCATTTATATTTGGCACATATGCCCCTTCATAAACACTGAAACTTCCGGCAATTCCTTCTATTGCGCTATTTATTGCCGAACGCATACCTGCACTAGCTGAAAATAGACCATTTGTTGCACTTCCTATATTGTCATAGGTTTCTTCTTTCAATTTCCATTCTTCATATATTTGTTTGTTTTTTTCTGCTTCAACCATTTGAGACTGTGCCATCCCCAAATAATTTTGCATAACTCCCGGAATCAACATGGCATATGTGCTAGATGCCATCGCTCTATATTCTTGTTCTTTTCTCAAATTTTCCTCATAATCTTCTTTTGCCTTTTCCATATTTGTTATTATGATATTTCCATCTAAAACTCCGTCTGCTTCTGCAACTGCGCCTTTTAAAGATTCATAATCCATCTTATCTGACTCATGCGCCATACAAATAGCCTGGGTAACAGTTTTATAATCACCGAGCTGCTGTTTTAGTGTATTAAAGGATTTGCTCATTATTTCATTATTAGTTGCAAAGCCGTCCAGACTATGATCCAACATTTGTAAAGCATCTATATCGCTATTTAGAATTTGTATTGCATTTTCACATTGGTTTTGAATTGCAGATGGGTCTAAATATGAGCTTCTATTCATGACTACCTTCTCCTTCTAGTGTTTCCCTTTTCCTTTTTTCATTCAGTATTTGAAGTTGCTCCAATAAATCCTCTTCTCTCATATCCATTTCCCGATTTTTCTTTTTAATTCCTTGCATCAACTCACCCGCAAAATCTTGTCGTTGCCTTTTCATCTGATTTAAGATATATTGTTTTTCATCCAGCAATCGAAGTAATTTGGTATCTTCCAAAGAACAGCACTCTATCATCTGTTCTGTTCCGCAATAAGCCCTATAACTTCGTTCATCTTCTTCCTCTTCGAGTTTCCTAATCAACTGAATTCCTCTTTCTAATTCTTCCCTCTCTTTTTCTACTTTTTTTAATTCGTTATACAATTCTTCTTCATTCATCCAAAACACCTCTATTTCTAACCATTATTTCTAATTCATGTTGTATCAGAACCTCTTTTTGATAATTCTCCCATCAATTCGTCAAATTCATCAAATTTCAATCCCAAACTTCTGATATTTATTACATCAGTATCAACCGCTTTTCCCAAAGCTATAATGTTACTTTGCCCAGAATAAAATACTCCTTTACTTTTTCCGTTTGCATCAATCGTACTCTTTCCATCAATACTTCCTAATGTAGTTCCAGAAAAATAGGATGATGCGGATGCTATCTGTGCCGCATCTGTTTCTACAATTGCTCTATCCACCTTTAATCTACCCGGATCACTCATCTTTTTTCCTCCTTTAGTCAACCTTTGGGATACGGATATACTCACCTTTTCCATCTGTCATCAGATATCCATCAGGTTTTGATACGCTTTCGGATATCTTCATAGGGAAAATGTTTAAGTATCCTTGTGAACTTAGTAAAAGACCATTTCTTGCAGACTTGATCATTTTTGTAAAATTATCAGTGCCCTTAAACTTATTCACATTTGCAGTCACAATAAACCGTACACCCTGCATAGTAGCTCTCTCAAAGCGGGATGCAATGATAGAAAGATTTGCACCCGCTTCTTCACAAAAGTCATCAATGTCATCAATCAAAACATAGTATGGAGATAATCCGGCAATTGCCTCTTTAGGACTTTTTCCAGCTGTCAGTGCCTGATCTACCATTGCTTTTCTTTTGGTTGTTTCCGCTGTCAGCTCATTTGTAAAATCCTCAATCATTTCTTTACCGCTAAGATAATGAACTTTTTCTTTGTATGCGTACAACTCTCTGTTTCGGGAATCAATCAAGTATACAGCAGACAAATGCTCCAACTGCTTCATAATCAGGCACAATGCATTTGTCTTTCCGCAACCACTTTCGCCCAAAATGAGAAATGGCCCTCCATCTCCACAGATACCTCTCTTCTGAACACTTTCTCTATCCAGACCAAGTATAATCTCATTGTTGCTACGATGCTCCAGCAATTCCTTGCAGGATACTTCCTCCGGCAAAATGGGGATATGCGGCGCTTCTTCTCCTCCACAACTGTCTTTTATTTCTTGCACGAATTTTTGTATCTGCTTGCTATAGTCTGCATCATCAAGAAACTCTACAGGCGTATACAGTTGCATAATACTCGTATAATCCCCTTCTTTTATCAGAGATCGTCCCTGAACATCCGGAAGTGTGTATTGACTTCTTCCTACCAGACTACTTATTTCATTTTTATCAAAATTCACACCTGCAATTTTATTCTTAAAATTGTTTAATGTAGCTGTTCTTACAGCACTCATCCGACTGGCCGTCATAATCAGGTAAATACCCAATCCGACTCCGTCCCTGGAAAGTTTAGTAAAATAGCTTTCCATCTCATAACCCATTTCCTTTACCGCATCAAAATTATCCAATAAAACTACAATTGCTTTCATTGGTATAGGTGAAATCTCATTATATACATGAAAATTTTGTGCCACTGCTTGCGCCAATAGTTTTTTTCGCAGTTGAATCTCCATCAACATCAGTTCTTGAAACTTTTTAAATTTTTCTTCATCGTCAAGCATGATATATTCAGCCATATGTGGTAATCCCTTCAGGCTAATCAATGCATTATTTCCAAAATCAAGAACATACAGATTCAGATTGGAAACAGTATTTTTTACCGCCAAATTTAATGCTGCATTTGCTAAAAATACCGATTTTCCATATCCACTGGATGCAATATAGATAATGTTTCCCTGCTTCGACAAATCAACCATGTAATTATCCTGAAGTTGTTCTTCCGGTATATCTCTCACACCAATTGATACTCCAAGATCTACTTTGGGTAAATTCTGTATCTTCATAAAAGGATTATGTATTTTATCCGATAAGGAAGGTAACCATGGACGTTTTATGTCCATGGCATGTGTACTTTCATATACTCTATGTATATGATTTACAACTGCATCCAATTGCGTTTCCTTTGCTTTTTGTTCTGCTACCGTTCCACGCAAATCCTGATTGATCAATTCACCCTGTCCTAATGAATTAACCAAATAAACTCTGTTATCCTGTGTTACTTCCTTTTCTGTTTCAGGAATATACATTGCCCCTGACCATGCTGATTGAAATAGTTCATAAATCTCGTTATTTCCCACCTGCAAATATGCGCGTCCAGCTTGTGTAATATTTGCCGCATCCGGTGTATGAAGCACTTCTTTACTATCTGCTTCGTTTTGTACCTTTAAGCACAATTTAAATTTACTATTTGTCCAGATTTGGTCATCTACAACACCACTGGGTTTTTGTGTTGCCAAGATTAAGTGCACACCGAGACTTCGTCCGATACGGGCAGTAGATACCAACTCTTTCATAAAGTCCGGTTGTTCCTTCTTTAACTCTGCAAACTCATCACTGATAATGAATAAATGAGGGATTGGCTCTTTTGCCTTTCCTTCCTTAAACAAATCATTATATGCATTGATATGATTTACCTCATACTCTCCAAACACACGCTGTCTTCTACGCAATTCACTTTGAATTGATGCCAAAGCACGCATACTCTCACTACCATCCAAATTGGTAATAGTCCCCAATAAATGCGGCAAATTTTTGAAAAGGTTTGCCATTCCTCCGCCCTTATAATCAATTAGCAAAAATCCCACTTCATAAGGATGAAAATTTACAGCTAATGATAAAATATAGGATTGTACAATTTCTGATTTTCCCGAACCTGTAGTTCCGGCAACCAATCCATGAGGACCATGTGCTTTTTCATGCAAATTCAATTCCAGATAATCATCTTTTGTTCTTGCTCCAAGCGGTACAGCCAAGGTCTTGGATGAATTGTGGGTATTCCATCTTTGTATTACATTGAGTTCCTCCGGATTTCGTATTCCATACATATCAAAAAATGTAATGCTTTCCGGAATATGACTGGCAACTCCTTGTTCATGTACCAGCACACCTAAGTTTCTCGCCATCATTTCTAAATCCACATCACCAATACGATGCAAATGCAATTTCCTATCGCAAAACTCTTTTTCATGTACCAAGAGCCGTCCCTCATCAGAGTTTTCCAGTAACAAAACCGTATCGATATACTCCGGAAGATTTGCCTGCAAATAGCTTGTGTAAATAATCGAAAAACCAAGATACTTACCTTGATCTCCACTCAAAAACTCCATAATG
Organism: Lachnospiraceae bacterium; assembly: GCA_045542735.1. Taxonomy (GTDB): domain Bacteria; phylum Bacillota; class Clostridia; order Lachnospirales; family Lachnospiraceae; genus UBA2882. The sequence continues at coordinate 420,827 of JAZQLQ010000026.1, read as the reverse complement.
GAATGATCCATAATGAGCTTCGGTTCATCAATAATAAATACATAATGTGGTCTGAATTTTGCTTCTTTTTTTTCATCCTCTACCTTTTGCTTGCGCTCTTTTATAATCTGCTGCACACTTCCAAGAATCTGATCACGACTTTTATCGGAACATATCAGACCATATACATTCAGCCCTTCCAGTCTGGCATGCCGAAACCATCTCGCCCACGCAAAATCAGCCTTATGCTCTTCTGCATAAAGCACCACAAACTGGACATCATGGTAACTCTGGAAAAATGTAAGCTGGCTGATATAATACTTTAACTGCTCATGAATTACACTCTTCTCACCAACTAATCCTATATGCCCCTTTTTCAAATCCACAACTTGAGGCTTATCAATAAATCCAAATCGCCTCTTTATTTCTTTCACTTCTTCCCCAAATTTGCTTGTTTCCAGACTTAATTCATCCAATCGATCTTCTATGGAAAAGGCAGTTTTATCTCTATAATGTCCAATTGCAAAGGTTAAAAAATCCTCATCCATACTACTTCGTTCGTAGATCCTACTATTGTAACTCTCTACCATTTTTTCAATTTTCTGAAGCGAAGGATAATTATAACTATATGCCTCCTCTTCCTTTTTCCATTGCTTATAGACTTCTTTTCTCTTTTTCAACAAATAAGCGCCATATACTTCTTTTTGCTTTGCTTCTTTTTCTTTTAATGCCTTTTTGTCTTGAAAAAACTTTACTATAGAAAAAATGGTTGTCATTATGGTTGCACTAATAGACATCAACATCATGATTCCTCTTTTTAGTACAATTCCCATTGCTACAGTAACCGCTAGCATACACAGAGGTGGCAATATGGTCTGCGCCAGCCCCTTTGCACCCATTTTCTCAACACGTGGTTCTGCTTCAATTCTTACTTTCTTTTCCTCTACTCTTTTGATTAAGCGAGGAGAACGTTTATATAATGGAAATTGCTTATCCCTCTGCTCTTTACTGTCTATTTCAACCAGTGTGCACTCATAGTCTTTCCCCCATACAATGACAACCTCCTTTTTTACCAAAATTTTACAATTCTCAATTAGTAAGGTTGTCCCATCTTCTATAGAAAATATTCCATTTTCACATTTTTCTTGATTTAGGTAAATTGAAGTATTATCTGCATTTTCTATCTGTATCTCTCTATCTTGAATAACTATTTTAGCTTTACAGCCATTTACTTTAATATCTCCATTTCCCTCCGAGATAAATAATGTATCCCTCCTTTGGTAAACACAGGGATCGTCATTTAGCAAAAGACTCACATTATTACCATCCTTTATCCAGACATAGGGAACTATTTTTTCATCTATTTTATCATTTGAATTAATTGGATATTCTTCATAGCCTTTTTCTGTTTGTACAATTATGAATTTCATCTTTCAGCGCCCCTTCCAACTTATTCAAATATTATATATCCGCTTTCCAACATTTTCCACTATTTTATTCCCATTTTAACGTTTTTCACAACATTTCATTGTATATTTTACATTATATCACAACTATATGTACGCCTCAAATACGAGTAGTTTTTGCTCTTGGATTTTTAATTAACCAGCAATAAAAAACTCCACAAGAAATTTCAAATTCGAAACTTCTTGTGGAGCATCATTGCCTTCCGTTTATTTTATCATTCATCCAACATCGCATCCACTACTGCAAAAAAGCGTTTGGATTCTTTTCCGTTTAATTTTAAGATTCTTTGTTCATACATCGCCATACGGGTCTGATACCCGTTTTTCAATGTATCATATAATACTTCATCGGCTGTCACACCCAACTCATCCAATATCAAAATGAACGTATCCAAACTCGGAACTCTAAGCCCTCGTTCAATCATACCAATATATGTTGCACTCAAATCTGTTCTTTCAGCTAATTGCTCTTGTGTCAGTCCTTGCCGTTTACGGATCTTTTGCAGTTTCCTCCCGACATCGCGCATATCCATATGTATGCCTCCCATACTATTTGTCTATGTTTAGTATAGGAAGGTTTTGCGTGTTTATACACCAACCAGCAGTCATGTTTCAGCACAACCAGTTATTATTTTATCGCTATTTCATGGGTTTTAACACTCCACCAGCACTGCCATATATCGGTCATTGACCGCCAATATCTCCGGCATCAGGCCTTCTATTGTCATAGCTTCATATCTGTTCCCAATAATAATGTTTCAATCACCGGATGAATCATTGCCGTGTTTTCAATCCTATTTATGGCACAAAGTTTTTTCCCTGCATCTTTACTGGATGCGCCACAATGATATACCTGTTCTGTCGGTAAACCATAATCCAGAACAATCAGTCTATCATGTCAATCCGGATTGGATTTAATACGAAGAGGCGGATACTGATTAATAAAATCTTCCACAACCGCTGTTGTTAAAAATCCTTTTCGTCCATGTCCGTTTTCAGTAAATAATACAACTTCCACGCCCTGCTTTTTCTGCGACAGTAGCTGCAATGTCTTAGTATTCATATAATCATCTATTACATAAATACTTGTAGTTGCCTGTTGATAAATATCTACATAGGCAGTATCGGCTTCAAACTTCTGACCCTTGTATATAGCAAAATTTTTAAAATCTTTATCCGATACAAAATTTTCATTTAGAGCATCAATACTTCTTTGAATATTTTCAATATTATTTTCTGCCTTCTTTTTCCAATCCGTAATTCCTGCAATTTGCACCGACATCTCAGACACTTTAGCCGTCACCAGACGCATTTCCGATTGAGTAACAAACTGATGATTTTGCTTTATGTAATGACGCATTTCACGAAATGCCCGCATGATAAATATGCTCTGTTGCTCTGCAAGTTCTCCCCTAAGAACAGTTGCCAACATATAGATTCCCTGTTCTGTAAATGCATATGGCAATTTTTTCATATGCATGCCACGTCGATTACCTTGTTCGTTTAAAGTCGAAATTTTCGACTTTAAAAACTCTTCCGGAATCTCCTCCTTCACTAGTTGAAACATAAAGTCTTCCGGAAATCTTGCGATATTGTTTTTCACTTGCTCGTTCAAACGTTTCACTTCATATCCATAAATTTCAGCCAAATCGTAATCAAGCATAACCTGCTGTCCTCTTATGACATAAACCCGATTACATATATTATCTACTGTCATCCACCCGGTGTTTTTTTTCATAAAATCCCTCCCGCTCTTAAATTGTAGTGGTTGAATCTAAAAGCATGAGTCCAAAGATGCCCTTTACAGGCGAAGAAAACAGAAGCACAGCGTGCTAAAGAAAAATAGAAACATATGCTTTTACAAAAAAGTAACACATCCCGAAGGATGTGTCAATGTGTTTTTGTATACGTTTTTTCGTTTTGTCGTAAAATGTGGTATATGTATTTTTTATTCCTCCTGTTTTCTCCACTGTACATATTCTTCAAAGCTATGAATCTCGTGACTCTGCCCATCAACGGATAATTCTGCCGGAAGCACACATCCTTCGTAGGATATTTCCTGACCATCTTCCATAAGAAGGGAGAGGATATCTTCTGCTGATGGTTCTTCTTCAAAATATATTGTGACCATTACCTCATTGTTGCCCTGATATTCTTTCAACCCCGGAAATTGCTCATAAAGTTTTGTGTTATTTAGAGGTAAGGTGCCTCCTGTAATTTGAATCGTCATTCTTTTTCCGGCATCTCTGCATAAAATACGTCCCGCTGTTCTATTATTGATACTCTTGCTTTCTTCCAATCTACAATTATTCAATAATCCAAATTCATCAAAGCGCATCAACTGATAAATATGCCACCTTGCTTGCTTTCTTTCTTCTATAGCACAAAATGCATCATAAAATTCTTGATGTTCTTGTATATCCTCTACGACATAAACATTTTTCTCCGGATATTCTATTATTACTTTATATTCTTTGCCTTCCTTCCACGCATCTACCCAGAAAAATGTTTCATCGCTTTCCGTAAAACAACTCTCCACAATGGAAACGTTAGAATCAGGAATATATTCTTTTAAAATTGTTGCCATATCAATAGAATCAATTTTTTCTCTCGTTATAATATCATAAATTTCAATATCAAGTGTCAGCAAATTATCTACAGAAGGACGTATATACACTCCTCCTTCATCTACATATTTATAATGAGTAGTATATATGTAATCTCCGGGCATATACTTTTCTGAATAACACTTTGCAACCGCTTTTTCTTCTTCATCCCTCAGTGTAATAATACATGTATTACCTGTATCCATACATTTTGCACTGTATAGCATAGTATTAATATTATCCGTATGCTCACTTATAGATAGATTCTTTTCTTTTATAACATATATAACCATGCATACCATAATCAAAAAGATACATATTGCAGTTATTATAATTATTTGTCTCTTTTTCATTTGCTCTCATCTCCTTCTACAAATTCTTTATCCCCTGCAATAAGTATGATAAAGGCTTTATTCCTCCTGTTTTCTCCACTGTACATATTCTTCAAAACTATGAATATCGTGACTCTGTCCATCGATTGACAATTCTGCCGGAAGCACACATCCTTCGTAGGATATTTCCTGTCCTTCTTCAATAAGGAGGTATAGGATATCTTCTGCACCGGAATAGTCCTCCAATACAATTGTCACAAGATCATCGGTGGCGCCTTCATATTCTTTTAATTCCGGAAATTCAGAATATAACTGTTGGTTTTCCTCCGGGAGCGTTTCCACACGTACTGTGATAATAATTCCGGAATCCACAATGCCCTTACATATATTAAACCCATTGTCTTTTAAATGGTTCTCCCCTTGTAAACCATTTGCTTCTAATAATCCTATTTCATCCTGATAAAATAACTGCTCTGTCATAAGATATTTATTTCTTTGCTTTTTTCTTTCCGCCAGTTCTTCGTCAGTCACCACTTCTTCCGTGCCATCTGTTTCATCATATATTACTATCTCGATTTCTCCTGTGCACAAATTCACGTGCAACCGTTCCTTCCAATCACCCCTTACCGAATAGTACGGTTCGCCACTTGTTTCATAAAACCTAAAACTTAAACACAAATCACCGTTTTCATTTCTAACCTTCCGGCCAGATTTATCAGACACTATCACATCTTTTCCTATTCTGTCATTCAACTCTTTTGTCAGATCAATTGTCCGCACAATCTCCTTCTTATCCATGTCATAAATATCAACTATCATGTAATCGAAATGTGCTACTCCTCCTGGTATTCCCGGCATATATTTAGAATGTCGAAATGGAACATAACCCTCTTTCATAATGTCATCATATATACCTCTACCCGTACGAAAATCTGTTATGATGCACATATTTCCATCTGTCTTTCCTTTCTCATACATCAGTATTTCAAAGGTAATATCCGTCTGTTCCTTTTTTTCTTCATGCTTATGCCACAATAATAGTCCTACCAAAATACATATGATAAAAAGAATAATAGCAATTAAATACCTTTTCTTTTTCACTACGAAAAACTCCCCCTCAAATTGTTCCGAAACATTCTTACCACTCCACCAGTACTGCCATATATCGGTCATTGACGCCGATAATTTCCGGCATCAGGCCTTCGCCATCCAATCCCGGTAACACGGTTGTCTCATAATACCCTACAGTTGTAAAAATGATTTTCTGTTCTGCGTAGTCTTCTTCCTGCATATCTACAAGCAGGGCTGCAAGTCCGCCCTGATGGCAACGGTAATCTCCATAGGCTTCCGCTACAAACACATCCTGCTGTGCCCATGTGTGATTCACCGGTTCCTCCGGTACATCACTTTCCAATGCCACATAGACATCTACACCATCCAAAGCCTCTACTTTTGCAGTCTCCCGTATCAGGAGCTGGAAGGCATTGGTCTGGGCTCCGTTTACTCCATAGTTTCGGAATGTTCCAAATAAAATCAGGGAATAGATTCCTGCTACCGCAAGGGCGCCAAAACCCACACACTCACGGAATACAACAGGCATCTTACACTTATGTAAGATATTTCCAATGGCACAAGCCACAGCAATCAATAACGCTGTTACCACCGGATACATATACCACAGCAGTTTGGTTGCCACTGCCGAAAATGCCAAAGTCGGTACAATAATCCAAAGGGCAAAGCCTATGGTATCCGGATGCAGAAGTATCTTTTTGCACGCCTCTATCGCACCGCATTTATGCCATCTCTTGGTATAACCCACGGCAAACAAGCCACAGAAAAACAATGCAATTAATGCTACCAGATATATTTGAATGGTACCACTCATATTTCCCAGATAATAGGAGAAATAATAAGAAAATCCCGCTTCATTGCTTCCGAATCCTTCACCGGAACGACCAACAACATCGGTAAGCCACATTTCTTTTAAGAAGGCAGTACCATCGGTTGCCACACGCAATACAGCCCAAAGAGCTATAGGTAAAACTGCAGATGCCAAAAACTTCACCCATACCATGGGCTTCATCTTTTTTAGTTCACCTGTAAACAAAAGGTATAATCCACCGATTGCCACAATAACCCCTGCATGGAAGCTCTTAGTCAAGAAAGCAAGAGCAAATAAAAATGCGCACCAATAGAGATTTTTCTGATTATCTTTAATCCGAAGCATGCAAAGCATGGCCAAGGTAAAAATCAATACATAAAGACTGTCTGCATCTCCGGCTCTGACCATATGAGCCAAAAAGGGTGTTGTATTGGCAGCTAAAAATGCCAAAGACAGTAATGCTGCCGGTCTGCCATAGCGTTTTCTTGCAAAGCATGCCACAATCAATGCCAATGCCAGATAGCAAAGCACCGACGGCAATCGCATGGTAAATACACTTGCACCAAATATGCCCATACTCACCATAATCGTCCACATGGACATGGGCGGTTTTAAGTTATAATAATCCGTTTCATAGAGATAGGTGCTCTCAATGAGATTTTCTTCCCGAAGCATTTCATAAGCATTAACACCATGACGGGATTCATCCCAAGGGTCCACATATTTGACTTCCAATTTATAAAAACACAGGAATACCAGCCATGCAAACAACACACCGAAAAGCAGTTGATATACACGCTCTTTTTTATCTCTGTCAATGCAAGTCAAAATCCGGTACAACGGCGCAGAGAACAAGAAAATCAGATAACCCATCCATTTGGATAAAGGTAATCTCTTTTCTCCCATTTCTGCTTTCACATAATCTTTTAAGCGTTTTCTGCTATCCTTTTCCTCCGGCAATTCTTCCGTTAATGGATAGTAGTAATGGATTGCCGCATCAGCTCTGGCGCGTTTGGCATATGCCACCTGCACCTCGTCACCTTTTTCCTCAAAATATGCAATTCTGTCATCCAAAGCGTCCATCCACTGCAGTCTCTTAATATTAAACCTACTGCGGGTGATACTTTCGGGCGCACTAAAATATCCATACATGGGTTTATGGATATATACACCTTTATCCGCCTGATCATAAATGCGATAAGTAGTTGCCTCATCCTCATGGATTTTTCCCTTGGGAAAACGGATATCCTTCCAAAGAGAAGCCTTGTAGATTTTATTCCATGCTACGATGAAATAGGTTGCATCCCTATGATTCGCATCATAAAGATTGGACAAAAGAGCATCTCTGTCGCATACCTCTACTTCTCCATCACGGATATGGGCATCTTCTTTGGCATCTGCATGCTCTTCGGTTGCAAAAACCGAAGCATCAAACTCTTCGGATTTGGTGACAGCATAAGAGCACAATGCTACATCCGCATCATGTTTGACAAGCTCAGAAAGTAGTGTCTCCACATAGTCTGCAGCAATGTAATCATCACTGTCCACAAAGGCAATATATTCGCCGGTAGCAATATCAAGTCCGGCATTTCTGGCATCGGATAAGCCACCATTTTCCTTGTGAACCACCTTTATTCGGTTGTCTTTTGCTGCATAATCGTCACAGATTTTACCGCTGTTATCCGGCGAACCGTCATCCACCAGGATAATCTCCAGATTGGTGTAGGTCTGATTCAAAATAGAATCCACCGCCCTACAAAGATAAGGCTCCACGTTATAAATCGGTACGATTACGGAAACACATTTACTCATATGCTATCCTCGTTTCTTTAAAAGCTTGACTACCAAGCCTCTCACATGCACCAGAAAATATACGGTCTTCGTACAATTTCTTTGATAAAAATAAAATATAATCTTATAGTCCGGCAAAGTCAGTACAGGATGTTTTCCTGCTTCTCCCAGTTTTGCCAAGGCACCCTCATACATGCGGATGGCAATCATCTTATCCTGCTTCTTCATTTCTTTGTCAAAAGCAAGGCTTTCCAGATCATCCAAAAACTCCATAATCACCTTGGTTGCCGCCACATTGTCACCGTCAATCTTGATCTTTCGGAAGAATGCTGTAGTGGCTTCATATAACCGGAATGCAATGGGTATTTTGTCCATCCTCTTCTTGGTAGACAATGTAGTCCCCCTGTCATCCTGAATATAATTGCAAACCGGTTTGTCTATGACGGCAATCCGTTTTGCCTTTTTTATATAAGTCTGATTGAAGAGCAAATCCTCTCCCAGATTCAAGTCTGTTGGGAAGCCTTCCTGAATCAATTCTTTTTTGTAGAGCTTGTTCCAGGGCATATTAAGGAAACCATCCAGGTACAGGTTTTTGATATCCTGTTTGTCCTCTTCAGAATAATGCTTTATGGTATATCTGCCTGCTTTTGGCACCTTTAAAATATCCCTGCCAAAATATAAATGATGGAAACCGGCAATCACCATGTCCGCATCCTGTTCTTTCATGGCTGATAACAAAATCTCATTGGAATCCTCATCCACATAGTCATCACTGTCTACAAAGCGGATGTATTCGCCTTTTGCCTCCCTGATGCCGTGATTACGTGCTTTGGAAACACCCTGGTTCTCCTGATTGATTACCCGGATTCTGCTATCTTGCTCTGCCAATTTCTCAGCCAGGATTCCCGAACCATCCGGTGGTCCGTCTACAATGAGCAAAATCTCCAAATCTCCATCCGTCTGGGCACAAAGGCTGTTTACACACTTTTCCAGTGTTTTTTCACTTTTATACACGGGTACTATGACACTAATCATACTTTATCTCCCTAAATGTGTATGACCTAACCTCTTACACATTCATTTTCAAAATTACCAAAATCCAAGTCATCCACAAATTGACCACAAACAAGACACCAAAGATTACTCTCTCGTATATTGCAGGTAAAGCGTGGAGTTTTTCTCGCCATCCATTCAATTTCCCGGTCCATGCATAGGATTTTTCTCTACAGCCCCATGCAAACAAACAACTTAAGAAGGGTAAAAACAGCGGAATAAAATATCTGCCCTGCACACCCAATATCTGTTCACTTCCCACTGCTGTATAGGAAATGTACATGGATGTAAATACAACTGCTGCCACGCCAAAGTTCATCAGGTGACTAAGTCCTCCAAACCATTTGCCGATTTTTTGCTTCACATCTGCAAACAATGCAGCAAAGCAACCAAGAATAATCAGCACCCAGTTTACAAAGAAAGGCGCTGTACCCAAGTACGCATAACCTACAAAAGGCATTTTTCCGACTCCCAGATATTTAAACAGCATACCAAACATATCCTGTAACAAAATCTTAGTATAAGCCAAAGGATTACCCAAAATAAATGCAATCTGACCGGTTGTACTGGTACCCACATTTCTCTTATCTCCGGAGTAAGCTGCATTGCTTACCAACTGGTAATCACCACCTGCTACCGGTGTAGGGAAGAAAATATTGTAAATCATCAAGCCCGCCAGGATAACAACTGCCACTTTAAACACAACTGCTGCCCACTTGCTGTGGAACTTTTTATTGGAGAAAAACAAAGTCATCCATGCCATAAGGATGTAAATCGGCTTGGATAAGCAACCAATTACAAAGGAAATCAGCATAAGCAATACATTTGTAGGCTTCATCTTTTCATCCGGGGTCAATATCTCATTTAGTAATAGCACATATGCAAATAGCAAACAGGAAGTCACCAATGCATCATAAGAAATGGAAGATGCAATAAACATATTGTTTGGCAACAGTCCGATGGTTGCTACAACCATACCGTATCCCTTTGCCTTCTTTACTGCCCAAAATACAATGGCAATATAGCATAAGAGATTGCCAAATTTGGCCAATGCCACCATATCTGCAAAATCCAAATCCAAGACTCTTCCCAGATAGAAACCGATAGCCATGGGATAATACACTCTGGTCTCCGCGCGGGGAAACACACTCTGATGACCAATATCCGGTGCAATATACTCCGGATCATGAACCATATTTTCATAGGTTTCTACCAGTTCGCGCTCTTCCGGGTTGTTGAAATATGGCAGTTGGTTTCCTACCATTTGCATAGCTGCTTCCGTGGTCTCAATGGTTGAACCAAAGGAAAGCTTGTAGGCGCTTTTTGCATGTACGTGCTCATCGAAGCTGACCTGATTGGTACCTACACCAAAAATCAAAAGACTTCCCATCAAAAATGCAGAAACAGCAAAAAACCATTGAGGTTTCTCTTTCATAAACAACCATACGTTTTTTCCTGCTGCCAAAAGCATATAAAGCAGGAATAATACGATTGCATAAAATGCAATTCGCACACCGTTTAAATCAAGATTATTGGAAATCTCCACTTTTATTTCAGAAAGTACCGGTTCATCCACCGTCAATACCACAATCTCCAGCGCTTCGGTACTTCTGCCTACATTTGCCACACCGCCATCCAGTTTGGGATTGATACTGCAATAAATATCACTATACAGGGTACCGTTTTCATATAAACTCACGGTATATCCGGCATTCTCTTCCACAGGAAGGGATAACTTAATCTTTTTAATGTAATAGGTGTCACCCAATTCCATTTGAATACGGGTTTCTTTTACTTTTTGATAGTACACGCCATCCTGCTCAACCAGAGACTCGTCCAGCTCGGGGACAAATTCTTCTCCGTTGTATTCTGCAAGAATCTTTTGATTTTCCAGATCTACACGTATGGCATTCTGTCTCTCTGCATCCAACAATGCCAAAGAATCCACAGTCTCTGTCACCATATTGTCTGCACCATAAACCACAGCCTCATAGCCATCTGTAATAGCACTTCTATTAAATATCAGTATATCTGCCAAAATGGAAATGAGTAAAATTACCACAATAGCAATCACATGTCTGCATGCTTTTTTCATTGCGCATCTTCCCCCTTTCCTTTTTTTCGGGGATAGCACACCACTGCTGATGCTGCCAAAAATACAAAGGTCATAACTCTGCAATCATACAGTAACGGATAGGTATCATGGGAATAAATATAATAATGCTTGATCATTCCGGTTTTATCATCCTGTTGCAACGGCACACCATTTACATAGGTAACTGTGTTTTTGACCTCTCTATGGTTACAATATAAACCGGGAGCCGGCTCTGTATTGCCATTGGCACGGTATGTGAAAGTCAGATAAAGTTTTCCTTTACAGTTATCATTATTCCCAAAAGGTAAATAGGGATATTGTCCATCCAAGCAACTTCCAAGATCGTAGCTTCCCTCAAATAGTAAAGTTAAGCCTTCATCTCCCAACTGATACACGCGATAAATCAGCTCTGTTCCGGTTAAAGCGGCACCATTTTTGCTGACGCCAACCTGAAATCCCTTTAATGCTCTTCCATCCGTTTCCATGGCATAACCAATTTCATCTTCCATCTCGGTAAAATATTGCACAAACTCTTGGTCGTCTTCCTCTTCTTTGGCATTTACAGCATAGGTGTCCAACACTTCGTTGGGAAATAAATAACTGCCAATAAACCCTGCTAAACATAGCAGGGTACATATTGGCAGTATCAAATATGCATATTGACATACTTTTTTTCCGAATTTCTTCAGCATAGGTCTATTTCTCTCCAAGTCCAAGTCTGTTTATCGCAGAAAAGATAGCGCGCACACTGGCTCTGGTGATATTGCTGGACACGCCCACACCATAAGTAACTCTTCCGTCATCCGCATCTAACAAATGAATATATGCGGCAGCCTGAGAATTGGCACCACTCTGAAGTGCATGCTCTTCGTAATCCAATACCTTGATGCGCACACCCAGCTCTTCCTGTAATCCACGCTGAACGGCATCAATAGGACCATTACCCACAGCCTCAAACACTTTCTTTTCATCATGATCGGTATAAGTAACCGTTACTCTTGTATCAAATTCGGATTGAACCACATCACTTAAGTCATCCACACGGAGCTGACGGAAGTGAATAGGCTCTTTTTTATTCAAATATTCTTCACGGAAGCAATCCATAATCTGCTCCGGTGCAACCTCACCCTGTTTCTCTGAAACAGCCTGAATAACTTTTGCAAACTCTTTATGCATACCTTTGGGCAACTTAAATCCAAAGTAAGTATCCATAACGAATGCCACACCACCCTTACCGGACTGGGAATTAATACGGACAATGGGCTCGTATTCTCTACCGATATCAGCCGGATCAATAGGCAGATAAGGCACCTGCCAGAACTGGTTGTTTCTCTCTTTCATAGCTGCCACACCCTTGTTGATGGCATCCTGATGAGAACCGGAAAATGCAGTAAATACCAACTTACCCGCATAAGGATGTCTGGGGTGAATCGGAATCTTACAGCATCTTTCATAAATCTCAATAATATCATTAACATGCTCGATGTTTAACTCAGGATTGATACCCTGGGAGAACATGTTGTAAGCAATATTCAATACATCTACATTACCGGTTCTCTCACCGTTACCAAACAAAGTACCTTCTACACGGTCAGCACCTGCCAGCAAGGAAAGCTCTGCGCTGGCAACACCGGTTCCTCTGTCATTGTGGGGATGTACCGATAATATAATAGATTCTCTGTTTTCAAAATGTTTATTCATCCACTCAATCTGGTCCGCATAAACATTGGGTGTATTCATCTCAACAGTGGAAGGCAGATTAATGATGATAGGATCTTCCTTGGTTGCTCCCCAAGTACGCTGTACTGCTGTACAAATATCCAAGGCAAAATCCAACTCTGTACCGGTAAAGCTCTCGGGAGAATACTCTAAAATGATCTTGCCGGGGAACTTTGCCGCACGCTCTTTTACCATCTCGGTTCCTTTTATAGCAATATCAATAATCTGCTCTCTGTCCATATTAAACACAACATCTCTCTGCAATGTGGATGTGGAGTTATAAATATGTACAATTGCCTGTTTACATCCCTCAATAGACTCAAAGGTACGGTCAATAAGCTCTTCTCTACACTGTGTCAACACCTGTACACGTACATCATCGGGAATCATCTTACGGTCAATTAACTGGCGCAAGAAATCAAATTCAATCTGGCTGGCTGCAGGGAATCCAATCTCAATATCTTTAAATCCAAGATCTACCAAAAACTGGAACATCTCGATTTTTTCTTCCACCACCATAGGATCAATTAACGCCTGGTTACCATCACGCAGATCCACACTACACCAAATTGGTGCCTTTTCTATCTCTTTATTCGGCCATTCTCTTTCCGGATAATCCACAACCGGATTTTTCTGATATCTCTTATAATTCAACATAGATAATTTTTCCTCCTTATAAAAAACAGCCCATCCATAGATGGGCCGTCATGCATCCTTATTCTCCGAGTCCGTTTTCGATGGCTGCTATCAATGCCTGTAACGCTTCTTCTTCGTCAACACCCTCGCATACAAACTCTATTTCATCCCCGCATTTCACGCAGGCACCCAAGACACTAAGAACACTCTTTGCATTTGCCGTACTATCTCTAAATGTAAATGTTATTAACGATTTAAACTGCATAGCTTCCTTACATAGGATGCCGGCAGGTCTCAAGTGTAACCCTGTGGGATTCTTAATAACAACTTTCTGACTTACCATAGAATTTCCCTCCAAATTATCTATACCCTTCTCATACTATAACACTTTTTAAAACATTTCACAAGCCTTACAGCATGACATTCTGAATGAGGTCCGCAAGCTTCTTCGCCTCGATCTCAATCTGCTCCTGATCCTTACCTTCGATCATAACACGTACCAAAGGTTCTGTTCCGGATGGACGGATTAAAACTCTTCCTTCTCCCGCAAATTTCTCTGAAAGAGCTTCAATTGCTTCTGCAATCTCCGGATACTCCATATAGCTCTCTTTCTTATGATTGGGAACACGTGCATTTACCAATGCCTGAGGCAACACTTCCATAATAGACGCCAGTTCAGACAAGGGTTTTCCGGTCTCAACCAATACTTCCAATAAGTGCAATGCGCTAAGCAAGCCATCTCCCGTGGTGTTCTCATCCAAGAAAATAATGTGACCGGATTGTTCACCGCCTAAGTTAGCCCCAATTTCTTTCATACGTTCCAGAACATAACGGTCTCCAACCTTGGTCTGCTCCATTTTAATATCATGTTCCTTACCCATCAGGAAAAATCCAAGGTTACTCATAACCGTTGCAACAATGGTATTATCCTTCAAGGTACCTTTATTTTTCATATGGTTGCCGACAATAGCCATAATCTGGTCACCGTCAACCTGTTTACCATTCTCATCTACAGCCAAAAGTCTGTCTGCATCACCATCAAAAGCCAGACCTACATTGGCTTTCTCATAGACAACCCTTGCCATCAGTTCTTCCATATGTGTAGAACCGCAGTTTGCATTGATGTTGGTACCATCAGGATTGTTATGAATAGCTACAACTGTTGCGCCCAATTCTTTTAATGTCTCTACGGAAGTGTAGAAGGAAGCTCCTTCGGCACAGTCCACTACAATCTTCATTCCCTCTAAGCTGACAGGAACAGCTTTCATGGAATGGTTAATATATTCTTCTCTTGCATCGGTACGGTATTTAATCTTTCCTACAGAAGATCCGGTGGGGAACTTAATTCCCTTCATGCCGTTTTTAATCAATTCATCAATCTCATCCTCTAAGGCATCAGGCAATTTGTAACCATTGCCATCAAAAAACTTAATACCGTTAAACTCAACCGGATTGTGGGAAGCTGAAATCACAACTCCCGCATCCACTTTATACTTTCTGGTAAGATAAGCCACTGCAGGTGTAGGTACTACACCTACATACACCACATTGGCTCCTACAGAACATGCACCTGCCATCAAAGCGTTTGCCAGCATGTCACCGGATATTCGGGTGTCACAACCTACCATAATCGTAGGTTTATGAGCATTTTCTCTTGTTAAAACATAAGCTCCTGCCTGACCCAGTTGCATTGCCAACATGGGGGTCAGTTCCTCATTTGCTACACCTCTTACACCGTCTGTTCCAAATAATCTTCCCATTGCTCTTACCTCTGCTCCTTAAATATTAGTCTATATCTCTGATCCGGCATTCTATGGTGAATTCACCCTCCACCTGTACACCTTCGGGAAGTGTCAGCGTCACCGGCAAATCGTAGGTTCCTTCCTTCAATTCACTTAGGCCTCTCTCTTCCATATAGGCAGTCACCGAAATCATACCTTTGATATCGTCTGCTTTTACCGCTTCCAAATCACCGGGCAGACCTTTCAATTCCACTTCCACAGTATTATCACTGCCGGTCATGACGATTCTCTGCTTTTCTTCGTCAACACCCGTGATACTGATGTTTTCTCTTGCTATCTCATAAGCCGCTGTCTCAAGCTTCGCAATCGGTACATCAATGGTTATTTTTCCATCAAAATCCGGTTCTGCAATTTGTAGATTCTCAGGTAAATATTTATTCAAATCCAAAGTCACGGTAAAGGACTCATCCTTACCGGTCACATCAATAGCTGCTGCCGGTATGGTAATCGCACTCATATTAGCTAAGGTACTTGTCTTGCCCGCCATCAACACTTCTTCTTTATCCAGCACGAGCTCTCCGTCAACACCATAGTCTTCTGCAGGAGTACCACTGACATGCACCTTAATCGGCAACATCTTGGTAGCCAGGATATCCACTTTGATGCTGACTGCACTGATATTACCATTTAATCTGGAAGCATCCAGCTGATTACCATCTTTATCGTAATAACGGATTGCTGAAGTTGTACTGATACTGCCGGACATACCTGCTATAGAAGCTTCTGCAGTAGCATGATCAATACGGGACACGAGAGACTCAGGTCCCTGAACCGTTACAACGTTTTGATCTAAAGTAACATCACCTGTCACATAGCCTTCTACCGGATCTCCATTGATCACAGGTGTTATCCTAAGCTGTTTCTTCATTAAATCTTCAATACGCACTTCCAGTACATCTGTCTTGGACTTAATACTTTCCAGTTTGTCATTGTATTTGTTGGTTTCCAGACGAATCCGGACAGTACCGTTCTCTTCATCCAACTCTGCCATATCCGCAGTGGCTTTGATATTCTCTTTCCCCAGCAAATCGTTAATGGAACGCTTTGCCATTACGGTAACGGATATGGTGCCGGTATCATTTAAAACTTCATAAGTCCGGTTGCTCTGATTTATTAAATCTCCATTTAATATTTCAACTTGCACGCCGGAATAGGTGGACTCAATAATCGGATCACTGACGTTTACTACAATGACCCACACCAGAATTGCCACCACTACAGCCAATATCTTTAAAGATAAATTGTTGGTCAGTTTATTTTTCACGTTTCAACCTGCCTTTCCAGGCCTTGCGGGGCTTATCTTCCGCAGCCTTGTTTTGGACAGTTTCAAGCATTCTTCGCAAAGTTTCCGCATCCACATTACGTGTCAGCTTACCTTCATACGCCACAGAAACACGACCGGTTTCTTCGGATACAATAATGGTTAGGGAGTCCGTAATCTCGGAAACCCCCACACCTGCACGATGTCTGGTCCCCAATTCTTTGGACAATCGAGTGCTGTCTGACAAAGGCAAATAGCAGGTTGCCGCCACTACTCTGTCTCCCCGTACCAATACCGCTCCATCATGAAGTGGTGTATTGTGCTCAAATATATTGATCAAAATCTGATTGGTCACAACCGCATCTACTGCGATTCCGGTCCTTTCATACTCTGTCAGTTTCTGATTTTTTTCTACTACAATTAAAGCTCCTGTTTTGACTTTTCCCATTTCAAAACTGGCTTTTACAATCTCATTAATGGTCTTGTCAGAAAACAGACCATCCGTTGTCTTAGTTTCAAAGGGCATCAGACCTGCCACAAAATTTTTCTGTCCCAATTGCTCCAATGCACGACGCAATTCCGGTTGTAACACAACAACAACGGCTATAATACCCACCGAGAAAATCTTTTCCATAATCCAAAGAATCGTACTCAGATTTAACAATGCGGCAAAGAGCAAAAATACTAAGATAACAATAATACCCTTTAACAGGTTCCAAGCTTTTGTGTCACGAATCCATACTAAAATATGGTACACCAAAAAGGAGATAATAATTATCTCCACAATATCTGTCCACATAATCCGGGTAGGAATATGCAGTGTCGTCAAATATTTATTTATGAAGCTGTTTACCTGTTCCATAGATTAGCCGATCTCCTTTTGCATTAAAGAACACTTGTAATTTTTTTGACGGTCACTTTGGATTTTGCTACAGAATTTTTGGGTACTGCTTTTACATAATAATAATATTCCTCATCCTCGAACTGTACATACTCTGTACGGGAATAATCCACATTGTGCGCAAAGAACTGGATAACCAGCGCCAGCAAAATAGAGATAATCATTCCCAATATCATAAATCCGATAGAAATATGTGTATCATATGCCAATTCACCAAACAACAGAATCACAACACCAACCACGGCACCCACACACATAGCAATGGTCCATGCATGATCTACTGACAAACGACGGATAATATATACTACAATGACCATAGCAGTAAATGCTACCAGAGTAAGCATAATCTCTTTGTTTGCCATTAGTCCGTCAATGACATAACGGAACTTAGCCACTGCACCATCTGCCTCCAGGGTATTAATGGTCTGTGCATTTTCTTTCACATAGGTAAGCAAATAGTAAACAAGAGTGCCGCAGCCTACCGATACTGCCGATACCGGTGTTGCCAGCAAGCCAACTGCAATAGGAATCACATAAGGAATCTTTAAAGCAAAACAAATAGGTAATAATACAACCACAATGGTATCCTTTGGCGAAAAACGGAAATACAAAATGAACATCAATAAAAACAGTGCAATTGCAACTACAGCACACTCAAAGGAAACCGTATAGAGATGTCCGCATATAAATCCCGCGCCGATAACCACAATAAAGTTGATTGGCAAAAAGGAACACATCAGGGAAACCACCAAAACGATTACGGCATTATTTAATTTGTCCATATAACCAATTGTTCCATTGATGCATAGTAATGTAACTAACGCCAACAAAAATTTAAATAATGGAGTGAGATATACTTCATATTTGCCATAAATTTCACGAAGCTTCTCACGCATTTCCAACAATGAAGACATAAGCTTTTCCTTTCCTACTTACGATTTTCCAAATCATACATGGCAGATAACTGCTTCAGATGATGATAGTACTTTTTCAGACTTTTTCTTGCTTTGTGATACTTGTACGAATGCACAATGTAAGCAATCACAGCATATATAACCACAAAAATAAAATAATAAAACAACACATTTTTGCCAAATTCAAGCAAATCCATCTTGTATATATCCTGCATAAAAAATTCGAAATCATAGAATATATACAATCCAAACACAATGCCATAAGCAATGGTAGCACATAGGATAGCTTTTATAATCTGCAAACCAATATAGTCGCTTCTGAAAAAACCTCCAATGGCAATGTGTTTTTTGCCTTCATTTTCTTCATATGCGGCCATTTTGGTCATGAGCTGTATTCTCTCCTGATTAATCATAACGGCTCCTCCGCTTTATTATAAGAACCTCATACGGTTTTTGTTATCTCCGGCTTTACGCATAGGCTCTTTCTTTAACTCTTCAACCGGCTTTCTCATCATATTACCAAGATCGCGGGACATATCATTTTTGCACTTATCACAAAAACGACCGCTACTGATCATGCAACCACATTTCTCGCAACTTACTTTGATAGGTGAATCCTCGGCAAATTGCAGACGCTCCTGTCTGATCCATGCCTGAATCTGGCCGGGCTCTACATCACACTCTTCACAAACCATCTGCATACTGGCACGACGGTTTTGTTGGATAAATTTCTTTACTTCCTGAAACTTTTCCTCATTTTTTTCCCTACACATGGGACAGGTCTGAGGTCCCGCTATATAATTGAATAATTTTCCGCATTTTCTACAATTCACTACATTCATGCCATAACCCTCCGTCTAGAAATCTTCTCCAATCGCCAACGTCATAAAATAAACGCGCAAAGCGCCGGCTTCGATCAATGCCTCGGAAACCGCGTCAATCGTGCTGCCGGTAGTATAGATATCATCTATAACTATAGTTACTCCTAATTTTACATCATTTCGCCTTATTTTAAAAGCCTTTTTCAAATTATTTTGCCTTTGGGAAGGTGTCATGGATTTAAGCGGTGTGGTGTTTCGCACACGCACTACACAATCCTCATAAACAGGGATTCCGCAACCCTTACCAATCTCTCTTGCCAAAACCACCGCCTGGTTGTAACCACGCTCCTTTTGGCGCTTCGAGTGGAGCGGCACCGGTATGACGCTGTTTACCTTTAGCTGTCTTAAAGTCTCTTGGAACCGCTTTGCCATCAACTGTCCGTAGGTTTTGGCATATTCTCTGCGTTTGCCATATTTGAGACGATATACCGATTCTCTCATTAAATCGTCGTAACTGCACAATGCCATTCCACTTTCATACAGATGCCTCTGCCTTGTCTTTGTACAATCTTCACACCATTCTTTTTGCCCATCAAACAATTGCCTGCCGCATTTATAACATGTGTTATTATTGATAAGCGGTAATTTTTTCAAGCATTCTGTGCATATCCCGTCTTTTCTGTTTGGATAGGGCACCGGCTTATCGCAAACCGGACACCGGGTAGGAAATAAAAAATCCCCTATTGTTTCTATCAATTCTTTATATACGCTTTGATTCAATATATCTCCTCTCCGCGCATCTTCTCTCCTTCACATATCCGGTATCGCAAACCGGTATGTCTTTTTTGCTTATTTTCACCCAAAATCATATGTTCCATAATCATATCACTACCTAAGATGGTAACACACTTTTTTGCTCTTGTTACAGCTGTATAAAGCAAATTGCGATAGGTAAGTAATCCCGGCACTCCCCAAAGCGGTATGACCACTGCCGGGTATTCACTTCCTTGGGATTTATGAATGGTAATAGCATATGCCAGTTCCAACTCATCCAATTCCTCAAAGCGGTAATTGACCCTTCTGCCTTCGTCAAACTCCACTTGCATCACGGATGCATATTCATTAATTTCCCTGACCACTCCTATATCGCCGTTAAACACACCAAGGCCGTTTGCAATGGGTAGATTGAATTTGCCTGTCACTTCCCATTCCAACTTATAATTATTCTTTGTCTGCATAACCTTATCACCCTCACGAAACAAGGTGTCTCCGGCTAAATATTCCCGTTTTCCCTTCTCCGGCGGATTGATATATTGCTGCAATATGCCATTGAGTGCCTCTACACCCATGGCTCCTTTTTTCATAGGTGTCAACACCTGAATATCCAAAGGGGACGCCCCAACATACCTTGGCAAACGGTCGGTTACCAATTCTACCATGTGCTTATACATTACATTTGGATCTTCCCGTTTGAGAAAATAAAAATCCTTACTTTCCTGATTGCGGATTTCTACCATCTTTCCGTCATGAATACGGTGGGCATTCATGACAATATCACTTTCTGCGGCCTGCCTAAAAATTTTATTCAACATAACCGTGGAATAGCACTTACTTTCAATCAAATCTTTGAGAATGCACCCCGGTCCCACGCTGGGCAACTGGTCCACATCTCCCACTAAAATCAGACGGGTTCCCTGGGGAATCGCCGAAAGCAATGCCTGAAATAAAAACACATCAACCATGGACATCTCATCCACAATTACCACATCTGCTTCCAGGGGATAATTCATATCCCTACCAAACCCTGCCGTCCTGCCGTCATCGGTTGCACCGGACACCTCCAGTAAACGATGAATGGTCCTGGCCTCCATACCACAAGCTTCACTCATACGCTTCGCCGCCCTTCCCGTAGGTGCGGCCAGTTCTATCTGCAACTGCTCTCTTTCAAAATATTTGAGCATAGTATGAATGGTTGTGGTCTTTCCCGTTCCCGGTCCACCGGTCAAAATCATAACACCACGCTGAATCGCCTTCCAAACAGCTTGACGCTGCAAATCGTCCAATACGATACCACTCTCATCCTCAATACGTTGAATCTTGTCATAAATCAGGCTTTCTTCTTTGGATAAATAGCCCTCGCCTTCCTCAAAAAAACTGATGTCCAGTTGACGCAGCAGTGCCGCACATTGGTTTTCAGCCCGATAAGCCGCCGGACTGTATACAAAGATATCCCCGTCCTGTTCTTCCTGTCTCACAAATACCTTATGGTCCATCACGAGGTTGGTCAACTGCACCTTCAACTCTTCCGGAGCCACGCCAAGCAGATTGCTTCCTTCTGCCAATAACATCTGCTCCGGCAAACAAGTATGACCTGCTGTTAGTGCCTGGGAAAGCGTATACAACAGTCCGCAACGGATGCGATACTCCGAATTTATCAAAATCCCCGCATTTTGTGCAATTTCATCTGCCCTCTTAAAACCTACACCTTCGATATCTTCAGCCATGCGATAAGGATTGGTCTTTAGCATATCATACAAACCTTCCCCATACCGCTCATATATTTTCACCGCCAGTTTATCAGTAATACCATAGCCTTGTAAAAACAGCATGGCACGTCTCATTTCTCGTTTTTCATAAACCTGCTCGGCAATCTGTCTGGCAATGCGCTCGCTGATCCCCTTAATCTCTACCAGTCTTTCCGGTTCTTCCTCAATCACACGGAAGGTATCTTCCCCAAATTTTTTAACAATCCGCTGAGCCAGCTTTTCACCTACACCCTTGATGGCACCCGAGCCCAGATAGCGCTCTATACTCTTTCTGTCGTCAGGTGCAAGCACCTCATAATTTTCCATACGAAGTTGCTCTCCATAGCTGGGATGCTCCTGCATGATACCTTCAATACGTATCCGTTCTCCGGTTTCTATACCACGAAACATACCGGTCACTGTAACCTCGTTCTTTTCGTCCGAAACCGACATGACCGTATAACCATTTTCCGCATTTTGATAAATAATGTGATCTACATAGCCGCAGATTACTGTTTTTTCCATGCTTTTTCTCCCACTTTTTCGCTGATATAAATACAAAGAAAGGCCTTTGTTCTACAACAAAAGCCCCAATTCTATGTAATTCTCATTAAATTTCATAATTGCGTTTCATCTGCTCGTACAGCATCTGTGCAAGACCCAGACCATCCTTATCTGTAGATTCTCCGGCAAGCTCCGCGATGGTACTATCTTTGAAATAATCAACCAATTGCGATGTAGAGCCACTCTCCTCTTCATCACTGAAGATAGTTGCCGTCTTTTCCATCTCTTTGAAAACCTGTTCCAAAAAGTATGCCTCAAACTCTTTACAGACCTCCATTAATTCCTCATCTGTCTTGGCTGCTACCTCCGCTTCGGATAAATTGGAGATACCATTGGCTGATGAAGAAAGCTGGCTGGACATACTATTATAATAATTACTCAAACTGCTGAGATCCATTTAAATCACCTCTTAGCTTCTAAGCTGGTTTGCCTGACCCATCATATCATCAGATGCCTGAATGATCTTGGAGTTCATCTCATAAGCACGTTGTGCCACAATCAGGTTTACCATTTCATCTACAACCTGTACGTTGGAGCCTTCCAAATAGCCCTGTACCACGCCGCTTCGTCTGATTTCCAGATTGGTAGTCGCTTCATTGATTGCTTCACCACTGGCAGCTGTCACCTTGTATAAACTGTTGCTGGTCTTTTCCAAACCTGCAGGATTCTGGAACTGGAACAATCCAATAGTCACGCCGATAGGCTGCGGATTGTTACTCTCATCCGGATAGCAAAGCTGACCATCTGCAGTGATTGTAATCTGATTTGTTACATAATCATCCGGCACAGTAATGGCTTTACCCTGTGTATCCAATACCTGATAACCATCAGATGTGGTCAGACTCATACGTCCGCTATTATCAATGGACCAGTTGAAGTTACCGTTTCTGGTATACTGTGTCTCACCACTAGCAGTTCTGACTCCAAAAAAGCCTTCGCCATCAATAGCAAATGCACTGGCACTGGTAGATTCATAAAAATTACCCTGTGTAAAAATAGAAGTAATGGAAGAATTGCGAACACCCAGACCAACCTGTGCACTAATGGGCTTCTGCTCACCATTAGCTGTAGTTGTCTTTGTCTGCAGATTCTGATATAAGAGGCTCTTAAACTCTGCTACTTCTGTCTTATAACCGGTTGTGTTAACATTTGCCAAGTTATTTGAAATCGTATCTACATTTGTCTGTTGGGCAATCATGCCGGTTGCCGCTGACCATAAAGATCTAACCATAGTTTATACCTCCCTTAAACCTGACCCAATTGATTTACTGCTTTGTCCAAAGTAGAATCAATGGTCTGAATGACTTTCTGGTTACTTTCATAAGCTCTGGTGACACTGATAAGCTCAACCATCTCCGAAACAACCTGTACGTTAGATGCCTCCAAATATCCGGAAAACATCTGTGCATCTGCATCCACAAACTCAGCACCCTCTACCGGTTGGTAATAGTTCTCTCCATAGTGCTCCAAGTAGTTGTAGTCTGCAAAATCCTGCAAGCCAATGGTTGCTACTGCTCTATCATTTTGATAAATAGTTCCGTTCTCATCAATGGCTGAGGTTGCTAATGTATCCAACCGAATGTGTCTGCCATTTTCATCCAGTACATAATCACCATCTTTGGTAACCAGATAACCGTCAACATTTAAGGTAAATGATCCATCTCTTGTATATTTGGTAGAAGTTTCTCCTGCTTTATTGGTAAACTCAATGCAGAAAAAACCATTTCCCGAAAGTGCCAAATCATAGGTGTTGTCTGTGGTTTTGAATGCACCCTGGGAGTAATCTGTATAATTTTCGCCGATTTTCACGCCAAGGTTCATGGTGCCGATACGCTGGGATGCCACTGCTACACTCTGATCCTTAATCTTTACTGCAAGCACCGAGTCAAAAGACTGTGCCGTAGATCCTTCTTTTTTGTATCCTGTGGTTGCCGCATTGGCCATATTGTTGGAAATAACATCCATCTTATTTTGTTGGTTTAACATACCGGTATATGCGGTATATAATCCTTTAACCATGAAATCCCTCCTGACGCGAAGCCGGACTTAAAAATCGCCTTTGTAATCCGCTAAAATCTCTACGTATTTACCGGTTCCGATTGCCACACAGGTCATGGGGTCCTCTGCTGTCATTGTGTTGATACCGGTCTTGGATTCAATCAAATCCTCTAAACCGCGAAGTAAAGCTCCGCCACCTGTCAACACAATTCCGCGGTCAGCAATGTCTGCTGCCAACTCCGGAGGTGTTTTCTCCAAAACACTGTGAATGGTCTCAATAATCTGAGCCGTTGTTTCTTTTAATGCTTCTTCTGTTTCTTCTGATGTAACTTTTACTGTTTTGGGAAGACCGGTTACCAGGTTACGTCCACGAACCTCCATGGTATCCACTTCCGCTCTCTTAAATGCGGTACCAATCTTAATCTTGAGGTCTTCTGCTGTACGCTCACCAATCAACAGATTGTGTTTTTTACGCATATAGCGGACAATCGCCTCATCAAAATCATCACCCGCAACCTTGATGGATGCACTAACTACTGTTCCCTTCAAGGAAATGACAGCAATATCGGATGTACCGCCACCGATATCTACAATCATATTTCCGCAAGGTTTGGAAATATCAATACCTGCACCGATTGCTGCTGCAATAGGCTCTTCAATCAATTCTACCTCTCTGGCTCCTGCCTGATAAGTAGCATCCTCAACCGCTTTCTTTTCTACTTCGGTAACTCCACTGGGTACGCAAACAACCACGCGGGGTTTACGGAAGGACTTTTTACCCATTGCTTTCTGGATAAAGTATTTCATCATTTTTTCTGTTACGCCATAATCGGAAATAACACCCTGACGTAAAGGTCTGATAGCTACAATATTTTCCGGTGTTCTACCAAGCATTAAGCGGGCATCTTCACCGATCGCCTTAATCTTCTTTGTATTTCTGTCAAAAGCCACAACGCTTGGCTCTTTCAATACAACGCCTTTTCCTCTGATGTAAACAAGGATACTGGCTGTTCCCAAGTCAATTCCAATGTCTGTAGTTCTCATAATATGAACCCCTTTCTTAATAAATCTCTATGTTCAATCGGAATATACATTTTCACATACTGATTTATTATAGCGCACTTCATAGCTATTTTCAAAGGGTTTTTAACGCAAAAATGCGAGGAAATCGTTACCGGTTCCTTCCGTCCCTATTTCCTACGCATCCATGCTGATTATTATTTCGGTGAAATCATCCCAAAACTTAACCCTTTTATGCTCTTTACTTCCGTTATATTTTCATTTTTACTGATCACATTCTAGCGTTTCAGCATCTTATCGATATAAATTCCCGTATAAGATTCCGGATTCGCAGCCACTTCCTCCGGTGTGCCGGTAGCCACAACCGTACCACCGCCACTGCCGCCTTCAGGACCCATATCAATGATATAATCTGCCGTTTTAATCACATCCAGATTGTGCTCAATAACAACCACAGTATTACCGCCTTCTGCCAAACGGTGCAATATCTCCACCAACTTGTGTACGTCCGCGAAATGTAAACCCGTGGTAGGCTCATCCAAAATGTAAATGGTCTTACCTGTACTTCTGCGGGAAAGCTCTGTGGCAAGCTTAATACGTTGGGCTTCTCCACCGGACAAAGTAGTGGAAGGCTGTCCCAGCTTCACGTAAGACAAGCCCACATCATAAAGTGTTTGGATCTTATTCCGGACAGAGGGCACATTTTCAAAAAACTTCACTGCCTCTTCCACCGTCATATCCAATACATCATAAATGCTCTTACCTTTGTATTTGACATCCAAGGTCTCGCGATTGTAACGTTTGCCACCGCAAACCTCACAGGGTACATATACATCAGGTAAAAAGTGCATCTCAATCTTGATGATACCATCACCGCTACACGCCTCACATCTACCACCTTTGACATTAAAACTGAAGCGGCCCTTTTTATAACCCTTTGCTTTGGCGTCTACAGTACCTGCAAACAAATCCCGGATCATATCGAAGACGCCGGTGTAAGTCGCCGGGTTGGATCTGGGTGTCCGTCCGATGGGAGACTGATCAATGTCAATCACCTTATCCAGTTGCTCAACGCCGATAATCTTTTTGTGTTTACCGGGGATGGTTCTGGCACGGTTTAATTTCTTTGCCAACACCTTATATAAAACCTCATTGATTAGCGATGACTTACCGGAACCGGATACACCTGTGACACAGGTAAATACTCCCAAAGGAATATCCACATCCACTTCTTTTAAATTATTTTCTGCTGCACCTTTGATCTGCAAATATCCCGTTGGCTCACGGCGTTTGTCCGGAATCGGAATCTGCAATTTGCCACTTAAATATTGTCCGGTAATGGAAGCTTTGTTTTTCATAATCTGCTCTGCGGTACCACATGCCACTACCTCACCGCCATGACTGCCGGCACCAGGACCGATATCTACCACATAATCTGCAGCAAGCATGGTGTCTTCATCATGCTCCACCACAATCAGGGTATTGCCAAGATCCCTGAGATTTTTTAGAGCGGCAAGTAACTTGTCGTTATCTCTTTGATGCAGACCGATACTGGGCTCATCCAGGATATAGCATACGCCTACCAATCCGGAACCAATCTGGGTAGCCAGACGGATACGCTGGGCCTCACCACCGGATAAAGAGGCAGTGCCTCTGGATAACGACAGATACTCAAGACCTACATCCTTCAAAAATCCAATACGTGCTTTGATTTCTTTTAAAATCTGATTACCAATCAACTGCTGTTGTTTGGTTAACTCCATGCTCTGTAAAAAATTATGAAGCTCACCGATGGAATAGGATGTAACTTCATGAATATTCTTATCGCATACAGTAACTGCCAAAGACTCTCTTTTCAACCTTCTGCCACCACAAAGTTGGCAGGGGGTAATACGCATAAAACTTTCATACTCTGCTTTACTAATCTCAGACCCTGTTTCACGATATCTGCGTTGCACGCTTTTAACTAACCCTTCAAACGCTATAGGATATACACCCTTACCACGCTGACCTTCGTACTCAACCAATACTTGTCTTCCATCTGTACCATGTATCAAAATATCATGTATTTTGGGCGGATATTCTTCAAAAGGCGTATCCAAATCAAACCCATACTCATCACACAAAGCTCTTAAAATCGCATTGGTAAAACTACCTTTGCTATTGCAGGACTGCCATCCCATAACAGCAATAGCGCCCTGATTAATAGACAGACTTTTGTCAGGAATCATCAGCTCCTCATCGAACTCCATCTTATATCCCAACCCATAACAATCAGGGCAGGCGCCGAAAGGATTGTTAAAGGAAAAACTACGGGGCTCAATCTCATCTACACTGATACCACAATCCGGACAAGAAAAGCTCTGGGAAAAAGTCAATTGCTCACCTTTTACCACATCAACAAATAGCAAGCCTTCTGAAAGTTCCAATGCATTTTCCACAGAATCAGTCAGACGCTTTTCAATGCCTTCTTTGATGACCAGTCGGTCTACCACAATCTCGATATTATGCTTGATATTTTTCTCTAACTTAATCTCCTCAGAAAGATCAAACAAATTACCGTCAATACGTACCCGCACATAGCCGCTGCGTTTGGCTCTCTCCAGAACCTTGGCATGCTCTCCCTTTCTGCCACGGACAATAGGTGCCAAGATCTGGATACGGGTAGCCTCAGGTAACTCCATGATCTGATCCACCATCTGGTCTACCGTCTGTCTGGCAATCTCCCTACCACATTCCGGACAGTGGGGAATACCGATACGGGCATAGAGCAAGCGGAAATAGTCATAAACTTCCGTCACCGTGCCTACCGTAGAACGGGGGTTACGGTTGGTGGATTTCTGGTCAATGGAAATAGCCGGAGAAAGTCCTTCAATTTTCTCCACATTGGGTTTTTCCATCTGCCCCAAAAACTGTCTCGCATAGGAGGATAGCGACTCCATATAACGTCTCTGTCCTTCGGCATAAATCGTATCAAAGGCCAGGGAAGATTTACCGGAGCCGGAAAGTCCGGTCAATACCACCAGTTCATTTCTGGGTATATCCACATCTATGTTTTTTAAATTGTGCTCACAAGCACCTCTGATTTTGATAAATTCTTGTTCTCTTTTTGCCATGTTGTCATCCTTATTTGCTTTACTATTTTTCCTCTGAATCTTCCAGATACCGTTTCAACTCGACCATCTTGTCACGCAATTCTGCTGCCGCCTCGAAGTTGAGATCTGCCGCCGCCTTGCGCATCTGTTTTTGAACGGAAGCAATCAATTTCTCCAGTTCTTCCCTGCTCATAGACTCCGGATCTTTTTCCATCCGCATTTCTTCCTTCGCTACAGCCTTGGAAATACTAATAAGATCGCGGACTGCCTTTTTAATGGTCTGGGGCGTAATCCCATGCTCTTCATTATACTTCATCTGTATCTGACGTCGTCTGGCCGTCTCCTCCATGGCAATGCGCATGGAATCGGTCATGGTATCTGCGTACATCACCACATGTCCGTCAGCATTACGTGCCGCACGTCCAATGGTCTGTATCAGGGATGTGGCAGAACGCAAAAATCCTTCTTTATCCGCATCCAGAATAGCCACCAGGGAAATCTCCGGAATATCCAGACCCTCTCGCAACAAGTTGATACCCACCAATACATCAAACACATCCAGTCGCATATCACGGATAATCTCTGCTCTCTCCAGAGTATCAATGTCTGAATGCAAGTATTTTACACGGATGCCCACTTCCTTCATGTAATCGGTCAAGTCCTCTGCCATCCGCTTGGTCAGAGTAGTCACCAATACTTTATTGCCCTTATCTGTTTCTCTACGTATCTCACCAATCAAATCATCAATCTGTCCCTCTACCGGACGTACAAATACCTCCGGATCTAAGAGCCCTGTGGGACGGATAATCTGCTCCGCACGGAACATCTCATGCTCTTCCTCATAGACAGAAGGGGTCGCAGAGACAAACATCATCTGATCAATCCGACTCTCAAACTCCTCAAAGCACAAGGGTCTGTTGTCAAGCGCGGATGGCAATCGAAAGCCATACTCCACCAGTGTCGTCTTACGGGATCTGTCTCCTGCATACATACCTCGGATCTGCGGAATAGTTATATGGGATTCATCCACAATAATCAAAAAATCATCCCGGAAGAAATCCATCAAGGTATGGGGTGGTTCACCTTCTTTTTTACCGCTTAAATGACGGGAATAATTTTCAATACCGGAACAAAAGCCGGTTTCTCTCAGCATCTCAATATCAAAGTTGGTACGCTCGGAAATCCGCTGTGCCTCCAACAACTTGTCTTCACCTTTGAAGTAACGGACTCTCTCTTCCATCTCTGCTTCGATATCTTTGCACGCTTGATTAATCTTTTCCTGCGGTACCACATAATGGGATGCCGGGAAAATGGTAACATGGTTTAACTCTGCATGGACATTGCCAAGCAAAGGCTCTACCTCACAAATGCGGTCAATTTCATCTCCGAAAAACTCCACGCGAATAAGATAATCGCCGCCCTCTGCCGGATATATCTCCAAGGTATCACCACGGACACGGAAGCTACCACGCTGGATATCCAGATCGTGACGCTCATACTGAATGGAAATCAGTTCCCTGATGACATCATCTCGGTCTTTATTCATGCCGGGACGCAGTGAAACCATCATATCCATATAATCATCCGGACTTCCCAAGCCATAAATACAGGAAACACTGGCAATGACAATGACATCCTTGCGCTCCGTCAAAGATGCGGTCGCCGACAGACGCAATTTGTCAATCTCATCATTGATAGAAGAATCTTTCTCAATATAAGTATCCGTGGAAGGCACATAAGCCTCCGGCTGATAATAGTCATAATAGGACACGAAGTATTCCACCGCATTTCCCGGGAAGAACTCCTTGAATTCACCGTAAAGCTGTCCTGCTAAGGTTTTATTATGGGCAATAATAAGGGTCGGCTTATTCATAGCCGCAATAATATTTGCCATAGTAAAGGTCTTACCGGAACCGGTAGCTCCCAATAAGGTCTGGAACTGGTAACCCTTTTTAAATCCCTCCACCAACTGCTCAATTGCCAGAGGCTGATCGCCGGTGGGTTTGAATTCCGAATGTAATTTGAATATAGATTTTTCTTCCGACATCACAAGCCTCCTTGTCTTATCTTTTCATCTCACACGGCTCATTATACCACCACATACGGAAAAAGTACAGAACAACCGTTCGATTATCCTGTACTTTTTATTTAAAATCTTATTTCCATTTATCCATGGCTTCTTCCAGCGACATACCGTCTGCAATAGCCTCTTTACGCAGACTGTTAATTTCTTGAATCTCTTTCATCCGTTCTCCGGTGAGCGTATAACCTTTCATAGCCCACAATGTAGCCAACCATGCCAACATAGGAACAATACAAAAGAGCACAAGCACCACGCCTTTCATACCGGGTGCATAGGGTGTGGCTGCATCAGGCAAAGTGGAAATACCGATAACTGCCAAAGCAAAACCCACAATGGTAGAACCAAGGGCACTAACCAACTTATCTATCAAGCTAAACAAGGTGCCCATGATGCCGGGTACGTAGCGGCCGGAACGATAGGTTTCGTAGTCAGAACAATCCGCCACCATGGGGATAGGCATATCTGCTGTCGCGTAATAAGCTCCATAGCCTACACCAAAGAAAAGGATAAATAAAATCGTATATATATTGATATTGGTTAAGGATAATGATGTGGCAGGATTTCCCTGTGACCACAGTGCCAGTAATACCAACACACCCACATACATTACCAGTGCAATGATTGTATAACGTACTAATGATGCCTTCTGTCCCTTCTTTTGGGATGTGCGCACCGTCAATAAAAAGAAAGGTGCGGAGAACACATAGCCAACAATCATCATGGGCAGATACAATCCGTCATAATTGTTCATCATCGCGCCATAAAGCATGCAAAGAACCGTCATATTAGTAGCGATGGAAAATGCCAATTTACAACCGGCACCGGCCACCATTAATCGCTGCAGCTCTTTGTTCACTTTTAAAATAGCAAGATACTCACTAATCTTTACTTTCTCCTGCTTGCCGCCCACACCATAGTATTCCGGTCTATCCTTCTCTGAGATGCCGATAACTGCCAGAACAGTTAAAATTGCAGAAACTATAATGGCAAGGGGAATCATAAAATCAAAAAACTTTGCACTATTATATCCACCTAATTTTCCCTGTAGAATCGGTGCTAAAAACTGCACCAAACCCATACCGATCAAACTTGCAATGGTATTGAAAATGGTAAACATAGGTCGCTGATTGGGATCATTGGTCAAACATGTCTGCCCGGAACGGGTACATGCTGTCTGGAAAGTATATCCAATCACATAAAGCATGTAAAACAACACAAACAAGGTATATTTCAGCCAAGCCATATCCGGAGCAACCAGTCTGGTACCAAAATACAATAGTACGGCAGATAGTGCCATGATGGCATTTCCCAAAATCATAAAGGGACGGAATTTACCGATTTTTGTCTCAGTCTTATCAATCAGCATACCGATGATGGGATCGGTCACCGCGTCAAAGACACGCATGACCGTAACCATCGTAGTTGCAAACATCATAGCCAAACCAAGCACTCCGTTTGCATAATATGCAATGAAATTTAAAGTTAAAATATAGTAGACATTAGTCGCACCATTGTTAAAGGGAAAGAGTACCAGCTGGTACATTTTTGCCCTATTGATGGTATCTTTTTTTACCGCTTCCTGACTCATACAATCGCCTTCCTATTCTGCCGGTGTATATATATAGTTCTTTTTGAATGTACGTTTTTTCTTAATCCACATTACAAGAGATACTACAAACAATGCACCAAAGAGAATTGCACAAGTCTTTAATACCGTTACAACCACCAAACCTTTAGCATGCACAATGGTATCGGGGCCAACTCCGTTCATACCGCAGGAATTTGCCACTGAATATAATGTCTGGTGACAAGCTTCGCGCATAGCATTTACAATAACTGCATCATCTTTATACTCAGGAAGTTCATTCAAAATATGAGGAAGCATTGCATCATAGGTAGATACACCACCTGCCATAATACCATCTGTTCCTTTTACATAAGTGGTAATCACGTTATCTGTAATATTAAGACCTCTCTGTCCCCATTCACCACGGAGGATACCGGACATTAAACCTTTGTTACCGCCGGACCAGATTGCGCCCCAACGTGTATACGCTACCATCATACCCGCATTCACTTCTTCTGCAGGAGCCTGAAAAGCTTTTAAATAAATCTCACGTGCAGCCTGCTCATTTAACCATACACCAAGACCGATACGATCCTGCTCACAGTCATTTAACGCAAAGTGTTTCATTACTACAAATACACCTTTTTCTGCCATAGCTGCCACTTCATATTTGGACATCTCTGCTGCCAGGAAAGGATCTTCGGAATAATACTCAAAGTTACGTCCGCCATAAGGAGTTCTGTGAGTATTGTTACCGGGGCCATAGAGGCATGCAATATTTGCCTGTAAACAGTTATTACCGATTACTTTACCGATTTCTGTCATTAAGTCTGTATTAAAGGTTGCTGCCATAACGTCCTCGGATGTAAAAGCAGTTGCCTCTAATGTCTTGGATCCGGAGAACAGGGATGCTGTCAGACCCTGAGGTCCGTTTTCATCACGTGTACCGGGTGCATTGATGGATTCCACAGGCATGGTCCAGTGGAAGGAATCTCCGATTAAAGTAACCATTTCATCAAAGGTCATCTGGTCTAACAACTGTTCCCACTTGGGATCGTCATAGGAAAGACCAATCATGTCATAGAGTTTCAAGTCGCCATCTGCGCCCATAGTAGGCATTTCCATAGCGTCATAATTATCAGCGTTATACTGTGTTTCCTGCAACTTTGCAATTAATTTATCAGTCAGTTTTAACTGAACAATTTCGGAAGGATAGGTACCAACCCAGTCATTACGGGTCAGATATGTGATTGTCTGTCCATCCAAATCCTGGCTCAAATTAACATCCGAATCAGAAAGCTGATTGGTAATCTCTGTTCCGTTTAATGTTGTAGCATAAGTTTCTGCATCAAATGTATTGTTTGTCCATTTGTATGCAAGGTCTGCATTACCGTCAACATCCATACGTCCGTTTGTGTTAGCTACAGTATATCCCTTTGCTGCCAAAGTATTGTTTACCGCATTATGCGCATCAGTAGCCACTGTCAGATAATAATCACCATCATCCAAAATGTAGGTTCCTGTACCGTATGCATCGTAAGAAGCCAAATCTCTCTTATCTACATAGATTGTTAAAGTCTCAGATGCACCGGGTGCCAAAATATCTGTCTTATCAAAACCGCAAAGTACTACAGATGCTTTTTCCACACCATTTTCAATATCATATTTTGTATAGGGAGACTGTGCATAAACCTGTACGGTTTCTTTACCGGAATAAGTATCACCGGTATTTGTTACTGTTACAGATACTTCAAACTGATCTGTCTCTGCGTTGTATGCTACAGACATATCGCTGTATTCAAAATCTGTATAACTGAGACCATATCCGAAGGGGAATGCCACGTCATCATTGTATGCATAGTCACCGGCATTTCCCGTCTCCATAACGTAATCTTCATAACGTGTCTCATAGTATCTGTATCCCACATAAATGCCTTCCTGATAAATCATGTAGGTTTCTGCAGTATCCGGAATCACACCTTCTACATAACCCTCATACACTGTCGGCACGAAGTTTTTCATTGCGGGAGATGAATAGTTATCGTAGCAGTATGTATCCACCAGACTACCGGAAGGATTAACATCACCTGCAAGAATTTTACCAATGGCATCTACACCGGAGATACCAATATCACCTACCCAAAGGCATGCATCTACACCATATTCATTATTTTTCAGGAAATCTACCTGCAAGGGGTTGGCAGAGTTGATTAATACAATAATCTTTTCTACTGTACCTGCCTCTTTCATAGCAGCCAGATTTTTCATCATTTCTTTTTCGTTTTCATCTAAAGCAAGGTAATTCACACCATCATACTGCAAATCAGCGCCTTCACCACCCACGCGGGAGAATGTCACGATTGCTGCATCGCCATATGCTGCTACCGAATCCTTAACTTCATCTGTATATACGTCCCAAGGACATTCCGATGTAGTTGCTGCTTCCAAGCTGACAACACCACCGACTACACGTAAATAATCTGCCGCATCCACGGAATAGAAGTTCCAAAGTGTCTCGTTTACACCAAAGCCTGCATTTATCATGGAATCCTTTAAGGTATTGGCTGTGGAAGCGTCAATATTACCGGAACCGGTTCCGCCGTACACTAAGTTTACGGAAGAGTTGGAGAACAAGCTGACCTGAGCCCCTTTCTCTAAAGGAAGAGCGTTGTTCTCATTCATAAGAAGAGCAGCTCCTTCTGCTTCAACCTGCTCACACAGATCCAATCCGTACTCTACCATCTCATCTGCAGTTGCAAAATCGGATTCATAATAAACTGCATTTTCATCTTCATTTTCCAGCGTATAGAAGTTACCTCCCACAAACACGGAAAATGTGTTATCAAACATTCCGATTACTACAGTCGCAATGCTTAAAATGATTGCCAAGGGGCCGCTAATCCAAGTCAGGGCTTTCCAAGGTCTGGTTGCTTTACCACGTGCTTTTTTGTAGGCTTTTTTTCTAGCCTTCTTTTCCTGTTTTGTTTCTTGCATATCCCATATTTCCTTTCTTTTTGCTACATCCAGTTTGAACTGTCTCCCTTTTTCAGTCTGTACTCCGGTTTCGCTTTTTTCGTTTTATAAATCACAGCGTTATCCATACACTCTCCTGCACGGGCCTCCAATTCATTGGTCTCGTACATAGGAACAATAAACTTAAACACATGCTCTCCCTTGCAGGTAGCAATGGGTTTTCCGTTATTGTAAAGTGTAACCTCCCTTTGATTGGAATACACTGTAACTTCTGTAAATTTTTCGGTACGATACTCATATCTTTTTCCTGCAATGTGGACAAAAGGTTTGTCTGTCCAATATGCCTTATAAAGATAAAAGCTGTCCTTCTTAGTTTTTCTGTCAAAGGTTACCAAACCTTTATGGTTCATGCCGGGCTCTCCGCCCTGATTTCTTGCATCTGCCGCGAAATCAAACATATTCCATACATAGGTTGCCCACATATACGGATGGCGTTTGAAACAACGGAGCATAAACTCGTGATATTTGCACTGATATTCTTCTGTATTATCCCCACGTCTGGGTTTTGCACTGTGTAAGTTGGGCATACCCTCTGCACCATACTCCGAATAACACAAACAACGGTTGGGATAAATCAAATGATAGAAACTGATCCACAAGTCATTTAAGAAAAATCCCGGTACATACCATCCAAGATAAAGATTCCAACCAACTAAGTCTGTAATCCTTGCCACAGGGTGAAAATGATGGCACATAGCATAACACGCCAATGTCGTAGGTCTTGTAGAATCCATTTCCTTGCACATTTCCTGCAATACTCTATGATTATCCAACATATCTTTCCGGTATCTGCCGCCGGATATGGTAATCTCATTGGATATTCCCCATGTCACAATACTGGGATGATTATATGCCTGTACAATCAATTCTGTCATCTGCGTAATGGTATTTTCACGTCCGTTGGGCAAATGCTCGGAAATGTAGGGAATCTCTGCCCATACAATCATTCCCACCTTATCGCACAAATCATAGAAATACTGACTGTGCTGATAATGTGCCAGACGGATGGTATTTGCACCCACCTCACGAATCAATTCCATATCCTCTTCCATCTGTTCTGTGCCGATAGCATTTCCAATGGCCTTAAAATCCTGATGACGGGATACTCCGTGGAGGGGATAATGTCTCCCATTTAAGTGGAAGCCGTCTTTGGGGCTAAAGGTAAAGGTACGGATACCGCAATTGCATCCGTTTTCATCCACTACCTGTCCATCCTTGATTAATTCCGCCTTAATCCAATACAGATACGGATCATCCAATCCATCCCACAAATGTACATGAGGCACATCCAAGACCACATCATGGCCTTCTGCTTTGGCTACTTCTTTCCCCTTTGCATCCAGCAAAGTAATCCGGGTAACAGTCTCTGCTCTTCTGGCCTCGTCATTTGTAAAAGTAGTGACATGGACCTTGGCATCATCCCCTTCTACCTCAGTGGTATACATGAGACCCGGGCCGCCATAATAATCCAAATCAAAATGTTCTTTATTTACAATCAGGAACTCAACATCCCGGTAAATACCACCATAAAAAGTAAAATCGGCCTTTTGTGGGTACACCCTGTCGTTAACACTGTTATCAACCTCTACCGTCAAAGTATTGTTATCTTTTAAATACGCTGTGATGTCTGCACGGAAGGTGGAATAACCTCCATCGTGGGTACATACCTCCGTACCGTTTATCATTACTTTTGCAGAAGCATTCACCCCATGGAATTGCAGATACACTACTTCTTCCGCCGAATAATCCGGCTCTTGTACCTCCAATTCATACACACAAGTCCCGCGCCAATAATCATTGCCGCCATCCTGTCCGTCTTTGGCATTCCATGTATGAGGCAAATCCAATTGCTGCTTATTGCCGCTACTATCTGTGAAGGTCCACCCCTTCATCAGTTTTTGAATCCTTCTCATCGTTTCCCCTTCTGCTATCTCTGGACTCTGGCTCCTGCGCCGCCCATAATAGCTTCCACTTCTTTTTTGCTCGCCATGGTAGTATCACCGGGTGTTGTCATTGCTAATGCCCCATGTGCTGCACCATAGTTTACCGCCAGCTCTGCATCACCGGTAGTCATCAAGCCGTAAATCAAACCGGAGGCAAAGGAATCTCCCCCACCTACACGGTCCATAATCTCAAGTCCCTTATAGTCTTTTGCTTTATAAATCTCACCATCTGCCCAGCAAAGTGCACTCCAATCATTGACAGTTGCCGTCTTAACCTCACGGAGTGTGGTTGCTACCACTTTAAAGTTTGGATAAGTCTTAACCGCTTCGTTGATCATCTTTTTATACCCCTCAATGTTCAACTCCTTTAAGTTCTCATCATTACCTTCAATTTCAAACCCGAGACAAGCAGTGAAATCCTCTTCATTACCAATCATAACATCTACATATTTCGCAATCTCTTTATTGACCTCCTGTGCTTTTGCCAGTCCGCCGATAGCACTCCACATGGAAGGACGATAATTTAAATCATAGGATACGATGGTTCCGTATTTCTTTGCTGTCTTGATGGCTGCCAGTATGGTTTCACAAGACTGCTCGGAAAGTGCCGCATAAATGCCGCCTGTATGCAGCCAACGGACTCCCAATGTGCCAAAAATATACTCAAAGTCAAAATCCTCCGGAGTTGCTTTGGAGATGGCTGTATTGGCACGGTCCGAACATCCCACTGCTCCACGTATACCAAAGCCGCGCTCTGTAAAATTCAAGCCGTTTCGACAGGTTCTGCCAATACCGTCTGTTTTCATCCATTTAATCAGGGATGTATCCACACCACCCTGTAAAATAAAATCTTCCATCAACATACCGATTTCGTTGTCGGCAAAAGCAGTAATGACTGCCGTATTTAACTTGAAACATCTGCGAAGGCCACGTACTACATTGTACTCTCCGCCGCCTTCCCATGCACGGAAACTTCTGGCTGTACGGATTCTTCCTTCACCGGGATCCAAACGAAGCATAACCTCTCCCAATGATACTGCGTCAAATTTACATTCTTCTGCCGGTCTTAAATTTAAATTCATAGTTTTTCACCCTATATCCTTTCCGCCTTTTGGATTTTTATAAATCAAATCCAAAATAAGCAACTGCATTGTTATATGAAATACCTTTTACAATTTTTTCAAGTGCTTTATAATCTGCCGGATACTCTCCGTTTTCTACCCAGCTACCGATAAGTTCGCACATAATTCTCCGGAAATACTCATGTCTGGTATAAGACAAGAAGCTTCGGGAATCTGTCAGCATACCGATGAAGTTACCCAGCAGTCCCAGATTGGCAAGGGATGTCATTTGTTCCATCATGCCCGTCTTATTATCATTAAACCACCATGCACTACCCTGCTGGATTTTTCCTATGACACTACTATCCTGGAAGCATCCGATAATTGTTCCGATAGCTGCGTTATCTATAGGGTTTAAGGAATAAAGAATCGTTTTTGGTAAGCTACCGCTAACAGCAAGTCCGTTCAAAAAGTCTGCCATTTGGTCTGATGGTGTATAGTTGCTGATACAATCAATTCCTGCATCCGCTCCCAAATCCTGATACAGTTTTTGGTTATTATCACGCTTTACTCCAAAATGCAACTGCATGACCCAGTTTCTCTTGGCGTATTCTTTACCCAAGGCAAGCATAAAAGCGGTCTCAAATTTCTTTTTTTCTGCGGATGTCAACTTTTGTCCGGACAAGCGCTTTGCAAAAATGCTTTCTACTTCTTCCTCTGATGCAGGCGCATACATCACATACTCCAGACTGTGATCGGAAATTGTACAACCATTATCCCCAAAGTAATCCAAGCGTTTTTTCAAGGCTTCTATCAAGGAAACAAAATCTTTTACTTCTACGCCGCTGACCCGACTTAACTCTTGTAAATAATCCAAGTAATCAGCCTTGTCCGCATTCATGGCACGCTCCGGTCTCCATGCAGGAAGCACCTGCACTTGAAAACTTTCATCTGCCTTGATTTTCTGATGCCACTCCAAGGTGTCAATCGGATCATCGGTTGTACACACCAACGTCACATTGGACATCTCGATTAATTTTCTGGCAGATAGTCCGTTTTGCAACTTTTCATTACAAAGGTTCCAAACCTCTTCTGCTGTATCCCCGTTCAAATAACCCTCATATCCGAAGTATCGTTGCAGTTCCAAGTGGCTCCAATGATATA
The DNA here is from genome assembly GCA_045542735.1 of Lachnospiraceae bacterium. Taxonomy (GTDB): domain Bacteria; phylum Bacillota; class Clostridia; order Lachnospirales; family Lachnospiraceae; genus UBA2882. Next base: position 381,516 of record JAZQLQ010000026.1, on the reverse strand, counting down.
AGGGATTGCCGATTGCCATCTCCAATGTCTCTGCCCACTTTTGAAATTTTTCGCGGTCACTTGCATCACCTGTGATGTACTTTTCTTCCACACCATTGGAACGCATCTGGCGCCACTTATAATGATCGGCTCCAAGCCACACCTGTGTGATATTGTCAAATTTGCGATCTTCATAAATTTCTCTGGGAACGATATGGCAGTGATAATCCAAAACAGGCATAACTGCCGCATATTCATGATACAGTTTTTTCGCCGTGTCCGTTGTCAGCAAAAAGTCTTGATCCATAAATCTCTTCATATTTATGCTCTGCTTTCTTTTACAATTTCAACCGCTTCTCTGGTTAATTTCTCAATCTCGTCAAATTTGCCTTCTTTAACCAGCTCACCTTTTACCATCCAGCTGCCGCCACATGCAATGATGCGGTTGTACGCCAGATAATCTCTGACGTTTTTGGCATTGATGCCACCGGTAGGCATAAACTTCACACCTACATAAGGAGCTGCCATAGCCTTAATCATAGGGAGTCCGCCTGCTGCCTCAGCAGGGAAGAATTTCACAACTTCCAGACCGTTCTCCAATGCCTGCTCCACATCGCTGGGATTGGAACAACCGGGCGTAATGAGAATCCCTTTTTCCACACAGTATTTTACAATCCGAGGATTTAAACCGGGGCTTACGATAAACTTAGCGCCTGCTGCTACAGCACGGTCTACCTGATCTGTAGTCAATACCGTTCCTGCCCCTACCAACATGTCGGGGAACTGCTCACTCATAATACGGATGGATTCCTCAGCCGCATCGGTACGGAAAGTTACCTCCGCACAGGGAAGGCCTCCATCCATCAATGCCTTTGCAAGAGGAGCCGCATCCTTTGCATCATCCAATACCACTACGGGTACAATACCAATCTCCTGAATCTTTTTTAATACTTCATGCATACCTTATCCCTCTCTTTACAACCTATTTGATACCGCGATCTAACCCACATACCTTTTAAGGGTTGCACGCACTGCGCCGGGTCCGGCAATCAGTTCGCGGAAGTAGTCACATACAGTTTGTGCCATGCCTACTTCATATAAGTTTACACCAAAAATCTCTGTTTTTGTTAAAATCGGCTGTAAAATTTCTTCTACATTTATCGTTTCACCCAATTTAATATCTGCCACAACGGGACAAACCGTATCCAACAGCGGATCGGGACTAAGTTCAAAAACATTTCCCTCATCATCCACTGCCATCAGATATCTGAGCCATCCTGCAAAGACAAGAGGAATACGTTTCAAATCTGCCACATCCAGCTTGTCACTTGCCGCATATGCTTTAATAGTCTCGCCAAAACGGATTGCCAGTTTCTGGGATGTATCGGTAGCAATACGCTGTGGCGTATCCGGCATAAAAGGATTGGGGATACGCACATTCAGTACCGTATCAATAAATTCCTTAGGGTCCAATACACCGGGATTGACAACTACCGGTAATCCTTCTTCATAACCAATGATTTCCACCAGCTTGCGAAGTTCTTCATCCTTCATCTCTTCGGATATCTTTTCATAGCCCAAGATACATCCATATACGGCAAGTGTAGTATGAAGAGGATTTAAACAAGTACAAACCTTCATTTTTTCTACTTTATCCACGGTTTCCCTTGTGGTAAACATCAGACCGCCTTTTTCGAGCTCCGGTCTGCCATTGGGAAAAGCATCTTCAATAACCAGATACTCACATTCTTCTGCGTTTACAAAAGGCGCTACATAGGTGTTTTTGGAAGTAATGACAGGCTCTAATTCCTCAATGCCGTCTTCTTTTAAAATCGCCTCTACGGAAGCATCCGGTCTGGGGGTAATCTTATCAATCATAGACCAGGGGAAGGACACCTTCTCTTTGTTATCTACATATGCCATAAAACCCACATCTGCCAGACCGTTCTCTGTCCAAGCCTTTGCAAATGCACGGATGGCAGCATACAATTTATCTCCATTGTGGGAACAGTTGTCCATACTTACCATGGCAACCGGTTTCTGACCTGCCTGGTAACGCGCATACAATAAAGATGCCACTTTACCGATATAGCTTGCAGGCTTTTGCGGTCCATTGGCAAAATCTTCCCTTACAGCAGGAAGCATTTCACCCTTTCCGTTTACCAGACTATATCCCTTCTCTGTAATGGTAAAGGATACCATCTGCAGGGAATCTTTTGCAAAAATCTCTTTTAAGCGATTGTATTCTGCTTCGTTTTCAGAATCCAGGATACGGGATTCCACCACACTGCCCACAACTGTTTTTTCCACACTGCCGTTTGCTTTTAAGGTAACCAGGATACCATAGTCATCATGGGGACGGTTCATCTTTTCTACTATTTCATAGTCAAAACCTTCTGCTACCACAAGACCTCTGTCAAGCACACCTTCATTTAACAGATTCTGTACCACATTTGCCTGGAATGCACGGAAAATATTGCCTGCTCCAAAATGAATCCAAAAAGGATTTTCTTTGGTAGCTTTTGTTACTGCTTCACGGTCAAACTGAGGAAGGGAATATCCCTTATCCTCCCATTGTTTTCTATCAGAAAGTCCAAGTTCATTTAATCTCATCCTTATCTTGCTCCTTTCTCAATGGCTTCCCACAAACCGTTTAAGTAAGTTGCACCAAGAGCACGGTCATATAGTCCATAACCCGGCATTGCCACCTCATCCCAAATCATACGTCCGTGGTCAGGACGGATGGGACCGGTAAATCCAATGTCGTAAAGCGCTTTCATAATCTCATACATATCAAAGGTTCCGTCAGAGGAAAGGTGTGCTGCCTCTTCAAAGTCGGTGGGTGTGTTGAATTTCAGGTTGCGTACATGCGCAAAATGGATTCTGCCTTTTAAGGAACGGATCATATCAGGCAGATCATTCTCTAAATTGGTTCCGTAAGAACCGGAACAGAAAGTCACACCGTTATGGGGATTATCCACCATCTCCATCATGCGGAGAATGTTTTTCTTGTTGATGATGATACGGGGAAGTCCGAAAACACTCCACGCAGGATCATCAGGATGAATCGCCATATTGATATCGTATTTGTCACATACAGGCATAATTTTTTCCAAGAAATATTTTAAATTTTCAAAAAGCTTTTCATCATCAATTTCTTTGTACATTGCAAAAAGCTCTTTTACCTTTGCCATACGTTCAGGTTCCCAGCCCGGCATAATGGTACCATTCATATCACCGGCAATGGAATCAAACATTTTTTCAGGATCTAAGTTGTCTACCGCTTCCTGTGTATAGGCAAGTACCGTAGAACCATCGGGACGCATTCTGGCAAGCTCAGTTCTTGTCCAGTCAAACACCGGCATGAAATTGTAGCATACCAAGTGGATATCTTCTTGTCCCAAATTCTCCAAAGTCTCGATATAATTTGCAATATATTGGTCTCTTTCCGGTGCTCCTGTTTTGATTGCATCGTGAATGTTTACACTTTCAATACCTGCAATGTGAAGCCCTGCCGCTGCCACTTCGTCCTTCATGGCACGAATACGTTCTCTGCTCCAAACCTCACCGGGCTCTGTATCATATAAAGTTGTGATAACTCCCGTTACACCGGGAATCTGTCTGATCTGTTTTAAAGTAACCGTATCAAATTTTGAACCATACCATCTTAATGTCATTTCCATATCGCAAAATTCCTCCTTCTCGTTGCGAATTTTCCCTACTGTTTTCATTATATCTTATATACGTGAAATCGGATATTGATGATGTTGTTGTATACATTGCAAAAGTTGCGGTTTCATGCTATTCTTGTTTAAGTAAGGGGGATTGTATATGAAACGTGACTACCAATCTGAATTTAGCCATCGTCAACATATGATTTCGGACAATTTTGAAGTATTTTATTATAATGATACCAATCTGTCCGGTGTACAAAAGCACGCACATGATTATTATGAATTTTATCTGTTTCTGGAAGGCAATATCAGTATGAACATTGATAAAACTTCCTATACATTGCATTCCGGTGATCTAATCGTTGTTCCGCCTCATATTTCACACTACCTTATAAACCATGACGAAAAAGTCCCTTACCGTCGTTTTGTCTTTTGGGTCAGTAAAGCTTATTTTGAATCTATCGCCAAAGAAACCGACGATTATTCCTTTATCATTACAGAGGCATTGCAACATCACAAGTATATTTATCATAACGACCTGACCACCGCCAATTCCCTGCAAACACGTCTGTTTTATCTGATTGAAGAACTGCAATCCGATCGCTTCGGACGCACCAGTGCCATTTATCTTGGTATTAACGGATTAATTTTGCATATGAACCGGCTTGCCTATGAAACCAAACATCCCACGACATTTCACAAAGAACATGATTTGTATGAACATTTGATGATTTATATCGAGAACCATTTGACAGATGAACTATCACTGGATCATCTGGCACGGGTTTTCTATGTCAGTAAATATCATATTTCCCATATTTTCAAAGAAAATCTGGGTGTATCCGTCCACCAATATATAACAAAAAAAAGGCTTGCCATGTGTCGCGACGCCTTATTAAGCGATAGCAACATCAGCAATACCTTCTCTTTATATGGATTCAAGGATTATTCCGCCTTTTATCGGGCATTCAAAAAAGAGTTTGGACTTTCTCCCAAGGAATACAAGGAATTGCATATGCATATTCTTCCCTAAATCACCATAAATTATCTTTGATTTTTTGTTTTAATCCCGCAGATTCTTTCCCATGGAACTTTCGTGCAAAGCAACCTTCAAAATCTGCCATTTGCTCATAATCTGCATCCTCCAGATAAACCGGACTTCCGCCGTCTCCCCGCTCCCAGTTCATATAGCGGAGCTCCTTATCGGTAATCCGCTCTTTCCATTTGCCACCGCAAAACGTCTCATTCAACAACAGGGTATGGAAAAAGAATTCCTCCGGAATCTGGCAACGATACATATCCTTTTCATATTCCGGATGACTTTCCACATAAGCCAAAATATCTATAGCCGCCTCTACCGGCATGGATATGTAGACCAGGCCTTTATAGATGGTAGTAAACTCTCCCAGCGACTTTCTGCATACACCACACCATTTTTGTATATTGACGGTTAGATTTTGCAACTGCCAAAGAATGGGATTTTTTACATTTTTATTTTGAAACAGATTGTAATAGAGGTAACGTTTCTTTACCGCCTCATTAAAATCCTTTTCTTCAATAAAACTCAGATAAATACTCTTCTCTTTAACAAAAATCTCATGTAGCATCTCCGGACTTCGCAATAAAAAATCCTCTCCGGTCAGCAAATGCATATAAACTACTTCTTCATCTGCCGCTGCACGCTTCATCAAACTGAGAATCGCCTGTACATGGGTATATCCGCCCCAGGCAATGGAGTATTCCGAATAAGCTTCACAATTTGGCAGGGCATTTAATCTGCCAATCTCATCCGGCCCAATTTCTTTACTTTTTTGATCTATATGAATGTATACCTTATCATACTCACACAAAAAAGAGGCCAGCTCATAAACTGCCGCAAAATCCTTGTATGCAGTTATCAGATAGGCCTGTTTTTTGTCCATATATGCTATTCTCCAATCTGTTCCAATAAGATTTCCTTGGCACGGTCCATCTGGTTATCGGTACCATCCTCCAGATACTTCTCCGCATCCAATTCCAATTCTTCATCCGGAACAATTCCCACACCGTGAATATCATTTCCTGCCGGTGTGTAATAATGACTGATTGTTAATTTTAATGCCGATCCATCCGACATGGGGAATATTTTCTGCACAATACCTTTTCCAAAAGTAGTGGTTCCCAAAATTGTTCCCTTTTTATAATCCTGAATGGCACCTGCCAAAATCTCAGATGCGCTGGCACTGTTACCATTTACCAATACAACTACCGGTACTTGAATTTCGTTCTTGCCTTTGCACTTATATTCTTGGCGGTTACCTTCTTTATCCTCAGTATAAACTACCAATCCTTCCGGTAATAACTCATTGGCAATATCTACTACCGTCTTAAGGCTACCACCCGGATTATCCCTCAAGTCTATAACCAAAGCCTTCATGCCGGCTTTTTCTGCCTGCTCCATGCTCTCAATAAACTGCTCTGTAGTGATTTCATCAAATTCAGTAATCTGAATGGTGGCAATCTTATTTTCATCCATTTCATAGACAATGGTAGGTGTCTCAATCTTACGTCGTTCCACCGTAATCTCCAGGTAATCCAACTCGCCATCACGGTATATGGTCAAATCCACAGTGGTATGCTCGGGACCTTTGATATAAGTCACAATCTCCGATGTGGTGATGCCCCACATATCTTCGCCATCAACTTCTACAATAATATCCTCTGCCTGAAGCCCTGCCTCCATGGCCGGAGTCCCTTCCATGACCTTGGTAATCTTACAATATCCACTGGCAGTATCCAGACCGATATAAGCACCGATTCCATAATAAATGCCCTCTGCGGACTCCATAACCTCTTCCAATTCTTCTTCAGAGTAATAGGTAGAGTAAGGATCATCCAAGCCTTCTATCAGACCGTGATACAAACTATCTTCCAATGCATCTTCATCCACATCGCCCAGATAGTACTCATCAATCCCATCCTCTAACAACATCAATTTGTGAATCACTTCATCATCCAGCACGCTGTCTTCTTCCCCGGATGCTGTCATGGATGCCGGGGTACTACGATAAATCATAACGGCAAAGATAATGCTTACTACCAATGCCCCCAATAAAATACCGCCGCAAAAAAGCACTACACTTTTGATGACACTTTTCTTTTCTGTTTTGTTCTGTTGAACAGCTTGATATTCTTCCAATATTATTACCTTCTAACTATAAATAATTCCAAGGATTTACATAGCTTCCGTTCAAACGAACCGAGAAGTGTAAATGATTACCGGTTGATCTGCCGGTAGTGCCGACTGCAGCAATCTGTTGTCCTTTGGATACAGTCTGACCTGCCGATACATACAGTGCCGATGCATGCATGTAAACCGTATACAAACCATTTCCATGATTAATCATTACATAATTACCCATGGTACCATTATAAGCTGATGCCACGACCACACCATCGGTTGCCGCCAAAATCGGACTTCCTCCAGGTGCTGCCATATCCAAACCGCTATGGTATTGCTGTACATTTAAAATCGGATGAATACGATAACCGAATTCAGACGAAATACGGGTATAGGAAGGTGCCGGCCAACAAAAGCCTCCGCCACCATAAGTAGGTGCGGAAGGTAAGGGATCAATGTAGTTACCGGATACGTCCTTTTCCCTTAAATCTGCTTCAGCTGCTGCAATCTGCTGCTCCAATGCTGCAATGGTAGCTGTTTGCGCCGCCAACTCTGCCTCATACTCAGCAATGACCTTTTCTTTATTACTAATGTCATTTTCATACTCTAAAATCTGATTGTTTTTGGCATCAATCAAATCTTCCATTTCGCCCTCTTTCTCCAGGGCCTCTTCCTTCGCCTCTGCCAAGGCTGCTTTTTCTATCTCCAGCTGATCCTTCAAAAGAGAAATTGCTTCTTTGGTCTGCTGATATTGCACCAACATCTCTCTGTCATAACGGGAAATCTCTTCCACATACTCCGCTTTATTGAGCATATCAGAAAAATTCTGTGCACTAAAAAGCATGGACATATAAGACTGGTCACCTTTTTCGTACATAAACTTGATACGCATCTTCATGGATGCATACTGATTGGCTTCTGTCTCTTCTGCCAGACGCAATTGTTCATTAATCTGATCCACTTCCAACTGCTTTTCTGCAATCTTAATCTCCAGCTCCATCAATTTACCTTGTAATGAATTTAACTGGCCATCTAATTGGACCACATATTCACTGAGATCATCTTTTGCTTCTTCCAGTTCTTCTTTTTCATTTTCCAAACCATTAATGGTATCCTGCATGGCTTCTTTTTCTTCTTTGGCACCATCCAGTTCTTCCTTGCTCTGGTCAATAGCCTCTTTTTGCTCTTTCAATTCATCATCTGTTGTCGCATACACAGATGTGGGAACCATGGCGCTCATTACCGCAACGCACATGAATATTGCAAATCCTCTAATATACTTTCTCATAAACTCTGTTCCTTACTATACGCGAATATGTTTTCTTACAGTTGTAAAACTTCCGATAAAACCAATACCAATACCGATTGCAAGCGAAACCGGTATCAGGGTACTAAATACTTCTTCCACAGACAGGAAGTTGAGAATACCGGACAGTACCGTAAATTTGTTTAATACAAACTCTATTACACTATTGTATACCAGATATACAACCGCTAACGGTAGCAAAGATCCTACCGCTCCGATCAACATACCCTCTATCACAAAGGGGAAACGAACGAAAAAGTCCGTTGCACCAATATATTTCATAATATTAATCTCTTCTTTACGGACAGAAATACCAATGGTAACCGTATTGGAAATCAAGAACACGGATACTGCCAAGAGGATGGCAATAATACCAAGTGCTACATAACCTACCAACTTATTAATGCCTGCTAAGGTATTGGCAGTAATCTCGGATTTGTTAATCATACGGATACCTTCCACAGTCTCCAAATAAGCAACCAGGGAAGCCTGTTGGGAAACATCATTCAGGTATATCTCGTAGTTGGCAGAATCCTGCAAAGGATTTTCTGTAAATCCATCGGCATATTCTCCCAAATATTCCTGTTTAAAACTTTCCCATGCTGCATCAGCAGATATGTAGTTGGTTCTCTTTACTTCCGTACGTGCTTCAATCAAAGCTCCGATTTCTGCAATCCGTTCTTCACTGATATCCTCATCAAAGAAGACGGTAACAGCAACACCTTCCTGTGCCTCTTTCACGATATGCTGGAAATTGGCAACAATGGAATAAAACAGACCAAACATAAACAGACACGCACCAATGGTAGCAATGGAGGCAAGGGAATACCATTTATTGCGGAAAATATTTACAACGCCCTGTTTTAATGTATAAATAAATGTACTAAATCTCATCGATGTAAGAGCCTTCTTTCTGGTCGCTGACGATAACACCCTTATTCATCGTCACAACTCGTTTTTTCATCTCGTTTACTATCTCACGATTGTGGGTAACCACCAATACCGTTGTACCCTTCTCGTTGATTTCTTCCAACAGTTTCATAATTTCCCAAGAGTTTTTGGGATCCAAGTTACCGGTAGGCTCATCTGCCAATAAAATAGGCGGATTGTTAACAAGGGCTCTTGCCAAAGCTACACGCTGCTGCTCACCACCGGATAACTGCTTGGGTTTGGCCTTGTACTTACCTGCCAATCCTACAATAGACAGAATGGACGGTACGTTCTTTTTAATCTCTTTGTTGGGTACTTGTACAACTCTCTGTGCAAATGCCACGTTTTCGTATACATTGCGGTCCTTCAACAAACGGAAATCCTGAAATACAACTCCGATATTTCTTCTGAATTTGGGAATCTTCCGATGTCTCAATTTGCCTACATTAACACCATTCACCTCAATGGTACCGGATGTGGGAATTAACTCTCTCAACAATAGTTTAATCAATGTGGATTTACCGGAGCCACTGTCACCTACGATAAATACAAACTCACCTTTTTCAATATGAATACTAACATCATTCAATGCCGGAGCACCTGTGGAATATGATTTACTCACATGATCCAATTTTATCATTTCTAACTTACCTGCTTTCCTTTAGTAATCAAAGCTTTCCATGTACTTCATGTATTTTACGACCATCAACGCAATCTTAAAGGTAATGGCGTCCTCAAAGACTCTCAAATCAAGTCCGGTACTCTTCTGCAATTTGTCCAGACGATATACCAATGTATTTCTGTGAATAAACAATTGTCTGGATGTCTCGGATACATTCAGACTGTTTTCAAAGAATTTGTGAATGGTGGTAATGGTCTCTTCGTCAAAATCATCCGGACTCTTTCCACCAAAAATCTCACTGATAAACATCTTGCAAAGGGGAATGGGCAACTGATAAATCAAACGTCCGATACCCAATTCGCTATATGCAATCACGCCTCTGTCCTCAAAGAAAATCTTGCCTACATCCATGGCCATCTTGGCCTCTTTATAGGATCGGCTGACTTCTTTAATCTCTTTTACTATATTACCATATGCCACATGGACCTTGGAAATGCCTTCACGCTCCAAATGGCTCTTAATACCCATAGCTACCTTTTCCAACTCTGCTTTGTGATCGTTGTCCTGCAACTCTTTGACAATGACCACACTGTTTTCGTCAACAGCAGTAATAAAATCCTTATTACCTGCACCAAAATAGGAACGGACAGCCTCCAGCATATTGCTGTCTTTACCATCACGAGGCTCTACAATCATAACCGTACGTTTGGCTTCGATAGGTATATGCAATTTCTTTGCACGGCTGAATATGTCTACCAAAAGAAGGTTATCAAGCAATAAGTTTTTGATAAAGTTATCCTTATCAAAACGCTCTTTGTAAGCAACCATCAGCCCCTGTAACTGGAAAGCCGCCATCTTACCTACCATGTAGGCATCCTCACCGGCTCCCACAACTACCAATATATACTCGGTAGTATGCTCATCATAGATTTTAAAAAACTGATACTTGGAAAACTCCTGGCTATCAGCCGGGGAAAGCACAAAATCCCTGACCGGCGCACTATACTCTGCCGTACCGGACATGGTTGCCGCCACTTCATTACCATCGGTATCCATTACCACAAAGTCTACACGTGATATTGCCTTTAATCCATCTATCGTATTCTGCAGTATTTGATTTGAAATCATGAACCCCGCTCCTTCTCATAAAAGATTCAAAATACCCAATACCCCAATTTGGCATTTTTGCTCATTATGCTAACAATTTTAATACAATTCCACAAATTATGCTAGTGAAAACTACGATTTTTTTGTGAAAATTTATGAATTTTAATGTTTTTTTGCTCCTGTTCTACTATTTTTTTACATAGATAAATAAAAATGAGGGATGATTATCCCTCATTTTCTTCCATTTCATTTTCCAATTCTTCTTTATATTGATCCAAGCGGATATGAAACCAGCGTTTCATAACCCCATTGTATAACTTCTTTACAAAATTGCGGTTTTTTTTGCGCAAATCACGGTCTGCGCGTACCATCAACCAAATCGCCATATTCATCTTCATATGATGATTTGCCAGAAATTCTTCCCGCATAGGGGACGCCAGATTGGATATTAATACATCCGGTGCCTTCAGGTTCATGTCATTGATCACAAAATCATCATCGTGCTCCAGACTGTCCAGGGAAAAACTACCAATGATCTGTAGACCGTCCTGCACCTCCCGCAGTTCGTCCTCCAGTTTTTTCAATCCCGCTTCAGACTGACTTAATAAGTATACTGTTTTGCGTTGTCTTACTATCTTCTTTAAAAACTCTGCAATAAACTCATCATCTTCTACATCACGAATCCGACTGTGATAATTGATGTTTGCCGCATGCAAGATGTCTGCATCAATCGGCACTGTCATATCAAGGCTGTTCATCCATTCCTTAATAGCCGGCGAATCCTGTGCAATAATCAGGCCCTTCATAGTAATCAGAGCTATTGTACAGACCTTACCTTCTTTAAAGAATTGCTCAACCTTTTTCATAGATTCACGAAGTGTCAGATCCTGCATTGTGATTCCAAGAACTTCCATCTTCCTCATAAGTTCACCTTTATCCCATTACAATCATATATACCACACAAGCCACCACACCAATCACAAGAGGCACAGTCCACAGAGACTGCTTTTTTACACCTTCGGGTTGTACCTGTCTGCGGAATACCAACCGCATATGACCATTTCTTTTTTCAATGGCTGAGATGCCCCACAGCAACAACAATGCCAATAATGTGGTCACCACTGCAATCACACCATAGAGAATAATCGCCACAATCATAAATTCATCATAGGTGACACCCAGCATTGCCAGGGACTCGTCCAACATTGCCTGTGTATCACCGCCGCTTTGGCGCAATGTTTCCCTTTGAAACAGCATAACAATCACATTGTATGTATTGATACCGGCATGCATAATAATACTGCTCCAGATACTACCGGTAGCTTCAACCAGTAATACAGCCATAATGCCAACAACAAAAGCATAGCTCATCTGATTAAAATTCAAATGAAGCAACCCAAAAATCAGCGCAGACATAAACATCGCCGCAGTTGCTCTGCCAGCAGTCTTTTTGTAACTATGGTAGTAGATACCCCTGCATATAAATTCCTCATTCATGGGACCCAGGATACCTACAATCAGAATCATAATCCATCCGGGTACATGCAACATGTCATAAGCCATCTGATTAGCACGGTTTTCTACAAAAAGCATGGAAATCAGATTCACCTCTGTAATTAAAGGCATTGTCAGCGCTGTATAAATAAGACAAAGAATCGGCGTAACCGGATGCATACGCTTATGGGAAATAAACTCAAGTTTCGTCTTGGTCCCTATCAAAAAAGCCACTGCCGGAAGTAACACAATTAATTGGGTCACAATCACCGATACCACGGTATTTAATTCAATTCCTGTAATTCTTAAAAATAAAATAACCGCCGCTTCTACGAAAAGTGAAACGAGAAACAGGCGGTTTACTGCTTTTGTGCTCATATTAATTAGCCATTCATCATAAAGTTCAACAATTTGTTGATGTCTTCGGGTTCATATGCAAGCAACTCTAATTCGGAAATTGTTCCGTCGGAAAAGATATTTGCCATGGAAACATACTGGGATAACTTGGATTTAAGATTTAAACGGTCACCTTCGCCTGTTACCAACTCTACCTTTCCTTTGCAGCTGTCAATTACTTCAAAAAATTTTTCGATGTCAGTAATGTTTTGTACTTTCATTTCTATTACTCCTTTTCTCTTTCTATACACTCACTATACACATTGATTATATAGCAAACTTCAAAAAATGCAAATCTTTTTGCCTTTTACTTTTATACAAGCCTAATTTCTTTCGGGAAAATCTCAATTTTCTTCTGCTTATATAATCCCCCAATGGCACGTTTAAATTCATTTTTACTCATATGGAGCGCTTCTTTGATATCTTCCGGCGCAGACTTATCTCCCAAAGGAAGTACTCCACCGTTTTGCTCTAATAAGGTGAGAATTTTCTCTCCATCCGCATCCATCTGCATATAAGCCTTTTGTCTCAAGCTCAAATCCAGCTTTCCATCTTCTTTTACGCCGGTTACTCTTGCCGTAATCACATCTCCCGGCACAATCCCCTGCCAAGGCTCTTTTGCGGGAATCATGGCCTGGTATTTGTCATCTACAGCCACATAAGCACCAAAGCCATCTGCAAGCTCATATACGGTTCCCGTCACCATATCATCTTTTTGATAATCGCCTGCAATCTGCAGATAAGGATATAACCGCATGGTAGCAGCCAGTCTTTCACTTTTATCCACATATAAAGCAACCAGGATTTCTTCTCCCTCTTTGACTCTCTTGGTCTGTTCCTTAAAAGGAAGAAGTAAATCCTTCTCCAATCCCCAGGAAAGGAATGCACCGATTTTGGCAGTCTGTGCCACCTTAAGCTTTGCCACCTGTCCCAAGGACACCAAAGGTTCCTTAGTGGTAGCGATCAGGCGGTCCTTGGAATCCTTGTACAAAAATACTTCCAGGGAATCTCCCACATCAAATTCATCCGGCACCTGTTTGGCGGGTAACAATACTTTTTCCAAATCCTCCGTACTTTCACCCTTTTTTGGCATATGCTCCGCCAGATAAACACCAAAATCTACTTTTTTTACAATACTTAACCGTTGTTTTTTACCCAATTCCAACATATTTGGTCCTCTTTTCTACTTTGCGGCCGTCACTTCTACATTACAATATACGGCACCCTTTTCATCCTGCAAACTGACGCCGATTTTTTCTCCCAAATCAAAGACTACCGGATAAAGCTTGGTGCCCAGTACCGCCTGCATTTTGTACTCTGCACGAAGCTGTCCGATACAAAACTTTTGCGGTAAATAATTCATGGCAATCCGGACATATTGACCGTTATTCACATGCATATTGGTATCCAGATGATGAGGCATAACTGTTATGGCCTCATATGCCTTACCTTCACCTTCTAATTTCACTTTACGGTCCGCATACTCCATATCCAATTTTGGAGAAAGCGTATATCCCTCCAACATATCCTGTGAAGGCTTTACCGGCTTTCCATCCGCTACTTGAATCAGACTCCAAACAGAATTGGCCACTGCCAGTTGTTCACCGGCTTCATTCAGCATCCAGAAGTTACGGAATCCGATAAATCCTTTAAAATCATAAGGAGCTGTACCAATCGTAATTTTTTCGCAAAGCTTAGGATAATTGTATATCACAATCTGCCAGGAAGACAGTGCCCAAAGCTGTCCCTTTTCTTTTAAATACTCCACTCCCAGTCCCAGTTCTTCCGAATGGAAAATGGAGGCATCCTGAAAATACTCCAAAAGGTCCGGTAAACTCAATTGTCCCATGCTGTCCGTTTCACTATAACGTACCCTGCTTTCATATTGATACATCTGAATTCCTCCTGTAAAGAAAAAACCTGACGAAATATCTTTCATCAGGTCTCTCAAGCTGGGCTACAAGGATTCGAACCTTGAAATGACGGAGTCAGAGTCCGTTGCCTTACCGTTTGGCGATAGCCCATCAACATTGCTTAGTATACACAAAGCAATGATAAAATGCAAGCACTTTTTTTGATTTTTTTGATAAAGTTTAGTAAAAATATCCCCATGGCAATATTTTGTCTCGGAGACACGCTCTCGCTCGATGCAAAACCAAACTACACTTCGAACATGAGCTCGCCGTATGTGGGGATGGGCCAAATATCTTTGTCTACAATCATCTCCAGTTCGTCTGCAGGTGTACGGAGTTCATTCATGGCAGCAGTGACTACATCTTTGTAAAAGAACGCCTGCTCTTTAGCCTCTGTTATGGTACGCCCCTTTGCCTCTGCCTTCTGTAGTTTTATCAAAGCCTTTTGCATTGCCACCAATTTTTTGCTGACTGATTTGAGCAACTCTGTCTGTACGGATGCATCCACACCTGCCGCTTTGACCGCATTGACAGTTTCCGCAAGAGTTTTGGTGTACTTCACTACCGCAGGAATAATCTGTTTTCCTGCCATTTCAATCATAGTAAGCGCCTCGATATTGATGGTCTTGGCATAAGTTTCATATATGATTTCTTCACGAGACAAAAGCTCCGGCTTGGAATAAATCCCGAATTTTTCAAACAATGTTGCTGCTTTTTCGGAGGTTAATGCCGCCGCGGCCTCAACCGTAGATTTAATATTGGGAAGTCCCCGTTTTTCAGCTTCTACAACCCACTCATCCGAATATCCGTTTCCGTTAAAGATAATTCTCTGATGCTTGGTCATATATTCTTTGATTAAATCATGTACCGCAAGCTGGAAATTGTCCGCTTTTTCCAGTCTGTCCGCCGCTTCACAAAGAGCCTCTGCCACAATGGCATTTAAGGTAATAGTAGAGTCTGCTACCGAGTCGGAAGCTCCTACCATACGGAATTCAAATTTATTTCCGGTAAAAGCAAAAGGTGATGTACGGTTACGGTCTGTTGCATCTTTTTCCAGATCGGGCAATGTGGAAACACCGGTCTCCAACTTACCGCCTTCTTTTAAGGACGCTGCATTTCCGGTCTCTACCAACTGTTTTACCACGTCTTCCAACTGCTCACCCAAGAAAATGGATACAATGGCAGGCGGTGCTTCGTTGGCACCAAGACGGTGATCATTTCCCACATCGGATGCAGACTGACGAAGTAAATCCGCATGGGTATCCACTGCTTTCATAATGCAGGCAAGCACTAATAAAAACTGGATGTTTTCATTGGGCGTTGCTCCGGGATCCAATAAATTCATACCGGTATCTGTATTCAAAGACCAGTTATTGTGTTTACCGGAACCGTTTACTCCGGCATAGGGTTTCTCATGAAGCAGACATCTTAAGCCATGGTCGATAGCTACACGTTTCATAGTCTCCATGACAATCTGGTTGTGGTCCACGGCAATATTAGCTGTCTCATAAATAGGAGCCAACTCGTGCTGGGCGGGAGCCACCTCATTGTGCTGTGTCTTAGCTGTCACACCCAGCTTCCACAGCTCTTCGTTTAAATCTTTCATATATGCGCCAACGCGCTCACGTATAACACCAAAGTAGTGATCTTCCATTTCCTGTCCTTTGGGTGCAGATGCACCAAACAAAGTACGTCCCGCAAACATCAAATCACTTCTCTGTTTGTAATATGTCTCATCCACCAAAAAATATTCCTGCTCTGCGCCCACGGAAGGAATAACCTTCGTCGCATTATTTCCAAACAGCTTCACAATACGAAGTGCCTGCTTAGAGATTGCCTCCATGGAACGAAGTAAGGGTGTCTTTTTGTCCAAAGCTTCGCCGGTATAGGAACAGAATGCAGTAGGAATACATAAAACAGCTCCTGTAGCCGCTTCTTTTAAAAATGCAGGAGACGTGATATCCCAAACCGTATATCCTCTCGCTTCAAATGTGGCACGCAAACCACCGGAAGGGAAGGAAGATGCGTCCGGTTCTCCTTTAATCAACTCTTTACCGGAAAACTCCGTAATCATTTTGCCCATATCATCCGGATGGGATACAAAGGCATCCTGTTTTTCGGCTGTAATACCTGTTAAGGGTTGGAACCAATGAGTATAATGTGTGGCACCGTTTTCCACTGCCCAATCCTTCATTGCCTTAGCAACCACATTGGCAGTGCCCATAGAAAGTTCTCCACCAAAGTTGATGACATTTTGCACTTCTTTAAAAGCATCCTTAGGAAGGCGTTCTTTCATTTTTCCGACAGTGAAAACATTTTTACCAAAAATTGTTTCCACGTTTTTTAATTCACTCATGATTCGGTCTCCTTTGCTTTTCTTCGTAACAGATCATAACGGTCAGCAGCTTTATCCAGCATTACCTTCAACTTCTGCTGAGGATGAGGTGCACTTTCCATTTCTTCTCCGGTCTCTTCATTCACAATTGCCAATACTTTGGTCTCCACATTGGTACCATCCGGCTTCATAATCTCAATGACTTCGCCCACAGAAAATTTGTTGCGTTGTTCAATGGACACCTGATTACCATCCGTCTCCCCTACAATACCGAGATAAATGTATTCATTGATGTAGGTGTTATTGTCATATATCTGCGTATTCTCATCCGGTTTCCCAAAATAAAATCCGGTTGTAAACTGTCTGTAGGTACACTTGGAGATTTCCTCTCTACACCAAGGCAATATCTTTTCATAAGCCTCAGGGGATTCCAATGCCGCATCAATAGCTTTACGATAGGTTCTTGCCACCGTTGCCACATACAAAGCAGTCTTCATCCGCCCCTCAATCTTGAAACTGTCGATCCCCGCATCCATCATCTCCGGAATGTATTCAATCATACACAAATCCTTGGAGTTAAAAATGTAAGTACCTCTTTCATTTTCATATACCGGCATATACTCACCCGGTCTGGTCTCTTCCACTATGGCATACTTCCAACGACAGGGATGTGTACAGGCTCCGTGATTTGCATCTCGTCCCGTGAAGTAATTGCTGAGCAAACATCTGCCGGAATAGGAGATACACATAGCTCCATGCATAAAGCTTTCAATCTCCATATCCTCCGGAATATTTTCACGGATCTGTTTAATCTCCGCCAGGGAAAGTTCTCTGGCAGAAACCACACGCCGGATACCCTGTTCATACCAGAAGCGGTATGTCATATAGTTGGTATTGTTTGCCTGTGTACTAATATGAATCTCTATCTCCGGACAGTTTTGTTTGGCAAGCATCACCATACCCGGATCTGCAACGATAATGCCATCGGGCTTCATCTGCGCCAATTCCTTAAAATACTCTGCTGCCCCATTCAGATCATAATTGTGCGCCAAAATATTGGCAGTCACATATACCTTTACCCCATATTCATGGGCAAAAGCAATACCCTCTTTCATCTCATCCGGTGTAAAGTTCTTGGCCTTGGCACGGAGACCAAAAGCCTCTCCGCCGATATATACCGCATCGGCACCGAATATAACGGCCGTCTTCAAAACCTCCAGACTGCTGGCAGGTATCAATAATTCCGGTTTTCTCATACTAAGCTCCTACTTCTTTACGGATAAGGCCACCCCATCACCCAAGGTGAGAATGGCTGTCTCCAACTGTTCATGATTTTTTAATGTATATAGATATTCACGCATTCTTTTATGAATGGTACGGTCTCTTCTGGTCACCGCGAATTTGGATTCAATGATGTCTCCATCCTGCAGTACATTGTCTGAAAGCAGGATTCCTCCCGGATTTAACAATCGCAATACATCCTGCAAGAAATGTATGTACTGCCCCTTTGCGGCATCCATAAAGATAAAATCAAAGGGTTCCTGCAGTTCTTTGAGAATCTCCGTCGCATCACCTTCTAACAAGGTAATACATCCATCCTTTCCGTTTTTGCGAAAATTTTCTTTTGCCAAAGGAATTCTTTTCTCATATTTTTCTATGGTTGTGATATGTCCGCCCTCCGGCATAAATTCACTCATAAATAACGCAGAAAAACCGATGGCGGTTCCTACTTCTAAGATCCGCTTCGGTTTATTCATAATCAGTAATGTACGCATAAAGCTCTGCATCTCCTTACGGATAATGGGAACCTGCGTCTGTTTTGCGTAAGCTTCCAGCTCATCCAGATAAGCCGGATTGCCGTTTTCCAGCGAATTGATATAGGCGGTAAAACGCTCATCGGTAATCATTTGCTTACTCCTCTTCCGTCTCTTCCGGATTCGCTCCTATAATTTGTAGCATTTCTTCTGCTTTCATAGAATTGTTTAGGGTGTACGCACCCGGCTGAATGGTCTCCTTATATTCGGAGAACTGAATCTGTACCCAAAACAGTTTCCAGTCTTCTACCAATCCCACTTCCTGAAAATTCTCTGCTATTTCTTTATCATCCATGCTTTCTGTAATGGTAACCTGAATATCCGTACCCGGTGAAAACGCCAGGGGAATATCTGCAAATACACGGTATCCGAAATTGTAAGCTCCGATCGCCAACTCGTATATCATATATAAAACTGCAGCCATCACAGCCAGACGAAATGCCGTGCCCAAAAAGGCACCGACTATTTTCTTTACATTCATGTACATTCCTCCCGGGGATTACTCTACTTCCACTGCAAAGGCAATATTGATCATATTGCTGATTTCCTGATACATTCTGCAAAAAGCCAACTCTGCCTCCAGATATTGACTGACAATGGGATTTTTGCGAAACTCCTCATATTCACGCTCAAAGCGGTCAATCTCATCAAACAAAGTAGCCGAATCCGCCTCGTTTTGTAACTTATAATTTCTCTTGCGGAACTCATCAATCTGCACCTTCAACTCCGGATACTGCTTGATGATTTCTTTTTGCTTAAAGTACTCTTGACAGATCTCGCTTCCATAAAGGTTGCCTAAAAAGCGCTCTGCCTCTCTCTCATAATCGTACATGCATTGTCCTCTCAAAACTAGATTTCCATGATGATGGGAAGTATCATGGGTCTGCGTTTCGTCTTTTTCCACAGAAAATCGCTTAAATTATCTCTGATAACAGATTTCATCTTGCCCCAGTCAGAGAGGTTTCTTTCCTGAAATCTTTCCATCAAATCCATCACGATACTTCTTGCTTCATCCATCAACTCGTCGGATTCCTTCACATAAACAAATCCGCGGGATACAATATCCGGTCCTGCAACCAGATAATTGCTGGATGACTCCAACGCCATAACCACGATCAAAATACCGTCTTCTGCCAGATGTTTTCTATCCCGGATAACAATGTTACCTACATCTCCAACACCCAGACCATCAACATATACATCTCCAACCGGTACAGTTCCGGTCACCTCTGCTCCTTCTTCGGAAAGTTCCAGCACATCGCCGGAATTTAACACAAAGATGTCTTCACTATCATAGCCCAATTCCTTCACAAGAGATGCCTGTGCTTTTAAGTGACGATACTCTCCGTGTACAGGAATGGCATACTTGGGTCTCACCAGTGTATAAAGCAGTTTAATCTCTTCCCTACAGGCATGTCCGGATACATGGGCATCCTGAAAGATAACATCTGCACCTTTGGCACACAACTCATTGATAACCTTAGATACCGCTTTCTCATTTCCGGGAATCGGATGGGAAGAAAAGATAACCGTATCATGAGGGGTAATGCTGACCTTACGGTGAATACCGCTTGCCATACGGCTTAGTGCAGCCATACTCTCTCCCTGACTTCCGGTTGTAATGATAACCGTCCTGTCATCCGGATAATTTTTAATCTGCTCAATATCAATTAAAGTATTCTCGGGAATTTGTAAATAACCCAAATTCATTGCCGTATCGATGATATTGACCATGCTACGGCCTTCCACTGCTACCTTACGCCCAAATTTGTGCGCCGAATTAATAATCTGACGCACACGGTCTACATTGGATGCAAAAGTTGCAATAATAATACGCGTAGATGCATGCTCTGTAAATATACTGTCAAAAGTTCTGCCCACGGTTCTTTCCGACTGGGTAAAACCTTCTCTTTCTGCATTGGTACTGTCACACATCAATGCCAGTACACCTTTTTTGCCAAGCTCGCCAAACCGTTGCAAGTCTATGGCATCACCAAATACCGGTGTATAATCTACTTTAAAATCGCCGGTATGAATCACAATACCTGCCGGTGAATAAATAGCAAGTGCTGCGGCATCCACAATGCTGTGATTGGTCTTGATGAACTCAATACGGAAATCGCCAAGATTGATGTTTTGTCCGAATTTCACCACTTTCTTTTTAACCGAACGCTCCAATCCATGCTCTTTCAATTTGTTCTCAATGATACCCAATGTCAGCTTTGTAGCATAAATGGGTGCGGGAACATCCTTTAACACATAGGGAAGAGCTCCGATATGATCCTCATGTCCATGTGTAATTACAAAGGCTTTTACCTTGTCTATGTTTTCCTTCAGATAAGTCACATCAGGAATAACCAAATCGATACCCGGCATATCATCCTCAGGGAACGACATACCGCAATCCACTACAACAATACTGTCTTCGTATTCAAAGGCAGTAATATTCATACCAATCTGTTCCAAGCCACCCAAAGGGATAATCTTTAGCTTAGAACCGGTTGTTCTTTCTTTCTTCAATTAATCTTCCTCCACAGTCTCAAAAGCCACATCTTCTAATATGTCTTCAAAAATTTCAGCCACAGCAGCAAGCTCACGGTCATCAGATACAATCTCGTATACTCCTTCTGTGTCACTTTCTCCGGAGAGATCTTTCAAAATCAAGGCATCCGAATCACCTTCTTCTTTATCTGTTACAAGAAGATAATTGACACCACCCAGTCTGGTCTGCTCTAAAACAAAAAACTCTACTTTTTCCTGTCCATCCGGTATAAAACTGATTTTTTCCACTAGACGTTCTCCTTTTCGTTGTGCAGGTAGTCCAAATAGCCCTGCAAAATAAAGGATGCTGCAATTGCATCCACATGATCTTTGCGGTCTTCTCTGCGAACTCCCGCCTCCATCATCAGTTTATCTGCCGCTACAGTTGTCAGACGTTCATCCCAGAATATCGGCTCTATGCCGGTCCTGCGAAAAATCATCTGCGCAAACTCCCGCGTCTTTTCTGCACGTTCACCTTCGGTTGCATTCATATTGCGCGGCAATCCCAATACAATCCGATCCACTTGGTATTCTTCTATGAGAGCCTCAATGCGCGCAAGAGTCTGACGCAACTTATTTTCCTGTTTGCGTCTGATAATCTCCACACTTTGAGCCGTCATGAACAACGGATCACTGACAGCCACTCCCACTGTCTTTGACCCGAAATCAAGTCCCAAAATTCTCATATGCTTCCTCTCTGTTGTCACTCATTACTGCCACTTATTTGTCTTGATGTACTCTTTTAACATTTCTTCTACAAGCTCATCACGCTCTACCTTCATGATTAAGCTTCTGGCATTTTTGTGACTGGTAATATAAGTCGGATCGCCGGACATAATATAACCCACAATCTGGTTTACAGGATTGTAGCCTTTCTCTGTCAACGCTTCATAAACGGTAGATAAAACAATTTTCACCCCGTTCTCCGGCTCTGTCACTTTAAAATATTGTGTATTTCCTAAATCTTGCATTTTATCACGCCCCTAGTCATAGATACTGCTATTTTACCCCAATTTCCCAAAAAATACAACGTTTATCACAAATATTGGCTATTCCATAAGGAGTATTTCATCATTTAACATGTGGGTAATTTTACCACTAACCATCTTTCCGGATAAATCTTCTGCTGTTTCTTTGACAACTTTTACATATCGGGTCGTATGCCCAATGGCATAAGTCTTTCCGTCAATCTGCTTACTTTCCTCAAATAAAACCGTTTCTTCACATCCCACAAACTGTTCCCTGTATGCTTTGGACTGCTGTTTTTCAAGTTCTAACAGGCAATGGCTTCTTTGCTTTTTAACCTCACCGTCCACCTGGTTTTTCATTCCTGCCGCCACCGTTCCTTTGCGGATAGAATATGGGAAAATATGCATCTCAAAGAAATCAATCTCCCTTATAAACGCTTCCGTTGCAGAAAACTCTTCTTCGGTTTCCCCGGGGAATCCCACAATCACATCTGTGGTAATTGCCGGCTTATCAAAATATTTTCGCAACCGCTCCACGCCTTTAGCAAATGCTTCCGTGTTGTAATGACGGTTCATTCTCTTTAATGTCTCATCGCAACCACTTTGCAGGGATAAATGGAAGTGCGGGCAAATCTTTGGAAGTGCTCCAATTATCTTAGCAAATCCCTCTGTGACAATCTGAGGTTCCAAAGAACCCAAGCGGATACGCTCCACTCCATCCATCTTGTGGATGCGCAGAATCAATTCCAAGAGCAGGGAAGTTCCTTTTCCATATCGGGCAGCATCATTCATTGCTTCCTCATTCATGACCTGTATTCTTTCTTCTTCCAAACTTTTTCTCGAATTCTCATCCGCAAAATCCACACCGTAAGAACTGATATGGATTCCCGTCAACACAAACTCCTTATAGCCCTTTTGCACCAAACCTGCAATCTCACTACAAATATCCTCCGGCAACCGGGAGCGGACACGGCCTCTGGCAAAAGGAATAATGCAATATGTGCAAAATTGATTGCAACCATCTTGAATCTTAATATAAGCACGGGTATGCTCCCCAGTGGCCTGCAATGTCATTTCTTCATATTCATCCGTATGATTGATGTCAATGATATGCTCAGTCTTTCCCTGTTCACTTTCTTCCAAATAGCTTTCCACAATTGCTACTGTATCTTTCTTCTTATTATTTCCAATAGCAAGATCAATGCAGGGATCGGTTTCCACTGTTTCTTTTCCTGTCTGCACATAGCAGCCCAAAGCTACCACAACTGCTTCCGGATTTCTCTTTTTTGCCTGATGGATCATCTGGCGGCTCTTTCTATCTGCAATATTTGTAACTGTACATGTATTTATGATATAAATATCGGCATTTTGATCAAATGGCACAATTTTATATCCTTTTTCTGCGAAGTTTTGTTGCACAACGTCCAACTCATAGGAATTAACCTTGCATCCAAGGTTATGGAATGCTACATTTTTCATGTGTTTTCCCTCATTTTTTTGTAACCTTTACTTATTGACTTTTCCAATTCCAACCTTTAGTATAAAGGAGAAGGTATTAAATGAAAAGGAGGAATTTCAAATGAAAACAGTACAGATTTCATTAAATTCAATCGACAAAGTAAAATCATTCGTAAATGATATTACAAAATTTGATTACGATTTCGATTTAGTATCCGGTAGATACGTAATCGACGCAAAATCCATCATGGGTATTTTCAGTTTGGATTTATCCAAACCCATCGACTTAAACATCCATGCTGAGGATTCTGCAGATGATGTAATGGATATCTTAAAACCTTACATGATCTAATTTATCAGATTTTGTCATCTGCTTTTGCAGATGACCATTGTCACAGGCAACAATACAGCCGGCAAATCTTGCCGGCTGTTTTTTATTACTCAATATCAATAATTTCTCTGGTAGACAGAGCTGTCTCAATCATCTCATCAATCTTGTCAAAGACATTTTCCTCATGAGCACGGATAACATTTAGATTCGGCTTGGTTACCGGATGCTTTGCCACAAAGATTGTACAGCAGTCCTCGAAAGGCTGGATTGACGTCTCATAGGTATTGATTTTTTCGGAGATATCCACAATATCCTGCTTATCAAAGGCGATCAGCGGACGGTATACCGGCATAGTGCACACATCATTGGTTGCTGCCAACGCCTGCATAGTCTGGCTTGCCACCTGACCGATACTTTCTCCGGTAATCAGTCCCAGACAACCGTTTTCCTTTGCAATCATCTCTGCAATGCGCATCATATATCGGCGCATGATAATGGTCAACTCATCATGAGGACATTTCTCATAGATGTAAAGCTGAATATCCGTAAAGTTGATGACATGCAACTTCATAGGACCGGAATAAACAGCCACATATTTTGCTAAATCTACAACCTTCTGCTTCGCACGCTCACTGGTATAAGGCGGCGCATGGAAATAAACCGCTTCCAGAGTAACACCGCGCTTGCTGATCATATAGCCCGCTACAGGGGAATCGATACCACCGGACAAAAGCAACATCGCTTTTCCACCGGTACCCACCGGCATACCGCCGGGACCGGGAATCACCTCGGAATAAATATATATTTTCTCACGGATTTCAACCGTTAACTCAATATCCGGATTATGAACATCCACTTTCATTTCAGGGAAGGCTTCTAAAATCACACCACCCAGGTCCGCATTAATCTCCATGGAATCCTTGGGATAATTCTTTCTGGCTCTTCTGGCACACACTTTAAAGGTCTTATTTTTATCGGGATATACGTTGTCAATGAACTTCACAACATCCTCAGAAAGTTTCTCAAAACCCTCATCCTCTACATAAACCACAGGACAAATACCCGAAACACCAAATACCTTGCCCAAAGCTCCTACGGCCTCATCAAAGTCAAAATCCGAAACCGCATCTACGTAAATTCTTCCCTGTGTTCTTCTTACCTTGAATTCGCCTTCAATCTTGGATAAAGCAAACTCAATCTGCTTTACCAGCGCATCTTCAAAAATATAACGGTTTCTGCCTTTTACACCAATCTCGGCGTACTTAATCAAAAAAGCTGTAAACATATTTTTTCTCCTTTAACGTCTTGTGTACCTCCGAAGCATGGGAACAAGACTATATAAACATTCTAAAGTATAATCGATTTCTTCCTTGGTTGTAAATACACTAAAGCTGAATCTTAAAGTAGAATCCATCAAATTTCTGTCCACTCCCATGGACTCCAGTGTAGCACTAACCGTATGCTTATGGGAAGAACATGCACTGCCTGCGGATACATAAATTCCTTTTTCTTCCAAGGCATGAAGCAAAACTTCACTTCGGATTCCTGCAATGGACGCGCTGACAATATGGGGTGCTCCCATTTCATCCAGGGGACCATTGAAATAGACATGCTCCATACGGCTGAGACCCTTGATAAAATATTGTTTCAATTCATCCAAATGCGCCGTATCTTTTGCCAAATCTTTATAAATCAACTCGGTGGCTTTGCCAATACCTGCCACGCCGGGTACATTCTCTGTACCGGAACGGAAGTTTCTCTGCTGACCGCCTCCAAAAATAATAGGCTTAATTTTTACTTTCTCATCAATATACAAAAATCCCACGCCTTTGGGTCCATGAATTTTGTGTCCACTGACAGAGACCAAATCTATATGCCATTTCTTGGGAAGCAATCTCAGTTTACCAAATCCTTGTACCGCATCTACATGGAATAAGGTTTTGGGGTTCATCTGCTTAATCAACTGACCTGCTTCCTCAATAGGCTGGATAGCTCCCACCTCGTTGTTTACATACATGATTGATACCAGGATGGTGTCCGGTCGGATGGCTTTCTTCAACTCATCCAAACGGATAATGCCCTTTTTGTCCACAGACAAATAAGTGATTTCAAAGCCCTGCTCTTTTAAATGCTCCATAGTCTGCAACACCGCCGGATGCTCTATCTTAGTAGTAATCAAATGTCTACCCATACGCTGATTGGCATATGCGCATCCCATTAACGCCCAGTTGTCCGACTCCGTACCTCCTGAGGTAAAGAAAATCTCTTTTTCCTGCACCTTTAATACGCCGGCTATGGTTTTCTTGCTGTATTTTATATGTTTTTCGGCTTCCACACCCTTTAAATGCATACTGGAGGGATTGCCGTAATCTTCTGTCATAATGTCTGCAACCAGACGAGCAACCTCAGGGTAAGCCTTCGTCGTTGCAGAATTATCCAAATACACTTCCATATTTAACTCCCTTCATAGGTTTCCGATGCAATAGGATATATAGTTATCATATGTATTTCGGGCAACATCTGACACTATTTCCATGCTATGGCAAAGGACACCTATTATCCGGTTTTATTATTTTTCCAAATGATACATCAAGATAGACAACAGGGTCATCCCGGCTGTCTCCGTACGCAAAATCCGCTTGCCCAAGGTAACCGCTTCAAATCCCACTTCACCGGCGCGTTCAACCTCTTCTGTGGCAAAACCGCCTTCAGGACCGATAAAAATGGCAATCTGTTCACCCTCTTTAATGCGGTCGATCATTTCTTTGGTCTTTTCCATACCCTCTGCCAGTTCATAGGGCAATAATTTCACTTCCATATCCTTGGCATAAGCCAACGCTTCTTTGTAAGTCATAACCTTTTGCACCTGAGGAATCACACCACGCTTACTCTGCTTTGCCGCAGCTTCCGAAATCGCCTGCCAGCGTTTCACTTTTGATGCCGCTTTCTTCTCATCCAGTTTTACCACACTACGTGCCATGGCAACAGGAATCACTTCAAATACGCCAAGCTCCACTGCTTTTTGGATAATCAATTCCATCTTGTCGCCTTTTGGCAATCCTTGAAACAGATAAATCTTACAAGGTAACTCAATGGCATCCTCTTTGACAAACCGCACTTCACATTCCACTTCATCTTCGGTAAATGCTACTATGCCCACACGATATTCTTTTCCATCCACACCGTTAGATAAGGCAATCTCTTCTCCCACTTTCATGCGCAGTACATTTTTGATGTGATTCACATCTGTCCCACAAATGAAAGCACGTGTCCCTTGAATCTGATTCGGTTCTACAAAAAACTGATACATGGCTTACCTCTATAATCTGGCTGTCACACTGACCCATTCATTCTGTCTGGTTACTTCCAGCACTTCCATACCTGCTGCCTTTACAGCATCCACTACCAATTGTTCTTTTTCAGCAATGATTCCGGATGTAATATAAAGGCCGCCCTTTTTCAAATGCTGTTTTACCACCGGTGTCAAGGGCAATAAAACCTCTGCTAAAATGTTAGCTACTACAATATCATATTTTTCATAACCAACCCTATCCTGGATTTCTTTATCTGTAATGATATTGCCGATCATCATCTCAAAGCTGTCAGCCGATACACCATTCATTTCCATATTTTCCCGAACAGCTTCCACTGCACACGGATCCAGATCAGTTCCCACTGCTTCTTTAATACCATACATTAAAGAAACAATTGCTAAAATACCGCTTCCGGTTCCCACGTCCAACAAAACTGTATCCGGTGTAATATATTTCTTCAACTGACGGATACATAACTGTGTTGTCTCATGCATACCGGTACCAAAAGCCGTACCCGGATCGATATGCAGTACTTTTTTATCCATATCCTCCGCCTTCACCTCTTCCCATGAAGGGGTAATCAAAAGATCATCAATATAAAACTGGTGGAAAAACTCTTTCCAGTTATTCATCCAATCTTTGTCTTCCGTCTCAGATATCACAATGCTTCCTTCACCAATATCCATAAACTCACGAATGGCATCCAATCGTTCCTTGACTGCCGCCACCAGTGCATCTACATCCACGGGTTCACCACTGCTAACCATAAAATAGGAATTGTCCACACTGTCCGTCAAGCCCGCCTGTAAAGACACATCCTTTTTATCCGCTTCCTCGTTTTCATCAGGCACTTCAACAAAAAAACTCAGATATGCAATACCGTCATCTGCAGGACCATCGGGCAAAATGTCCACAAACATCTGCTCCTTTTCCCACGCAGTTAAGGGGACATGATCTTCGATCATTGCCCCTTCCAAACCAATATCATATAAATCAGAGATAATAATATCTTCTGCTTCTGTTACCGTCTTAATGGTCAATCTTTTCCACTTCATAATATTGCTCCTTATCCCTGATACTATTTCAAGCGTAAAGCCACCGACATTTCATGCGCGGCAAGACCCTCCGTATGTGCCATAGTCATACAAGTCTCGGACAGATTTCGCAATCCTTCCTTACTGATATACTGTACGAAAGATGTCTTTAAGAAAGTACCTACCCATACACCATTGGAGAATTTTGCATTCTTCATGGTCGGCAAAGTATGATTGGTACCGGAACAATAATCCCCCAATGCCACCGTTGCATCTTCGCCAATGAAAAGAGAACCAAACTGATACAGTTTCTTGCTGTATTCCTTGGGATCTTTGGTATGTACCTCCAAGTGCTCAGGAGCTGCATCATTGGCAATGTCTGCCATTTCATCCATATCATCCGCAATGATAATCGTTCCGTTATCGGCAAAGCTCTGCATTGCTGCCTCTCCGGTAGAAAGCTCTTTGGAAAGCTCCTCCATAGCTTTTAGCACCTCCGGCACTTTGCTTTCATCTGTTGTCACTAATACAGACTGTGCAAATGCATCATGCTCACTTTGTGCCAACAAATCAATGGCAAGATATTCGGGTTTTGCCGTCTCATCTGCCACAATCAGCACCTCACTGGGACCTGCCAGAGAGTCAATACCAACAGTTCCCATAACCTGACGTTTGGCTTCGGTTACATAACGGTTACCGGGACCTGCAATCAAATCTACTTTGGCTATGGATTCGGTACCATATGCCATTGCCGCAATGGCCTGGGCACCACCCACAGTATAAATCTCATCCGCTCCGGCAATATCCAAAGCAACCAAAGTTGCCGGATGAATCATGCCATACTCCTTATTGGCAGGAGAACAGGCTATTACTCGTTTTACCCCTGCAATTTTTGCCGGAATGGTCAGCATAAGAGCTGTACTGGGCAAAGGGAATCTGCCACCGGGTACATACAAACCTGCATTATCCACAGGAATCAATCTGTGACCAAGCTCTACACCTGCAATGGGACTTTGTACATCCAAAGGCTTGATACAATCAAGCTGTGCCTTTGCATAAAACTCAATCTGTTTAGCAGCCTTTTTAAAGCTCTCCACCACTTTCTCATCCACCATGGTATATGCCTTGGCAATCTCTTCTTTACTTACTCTGATTTCTGTTAAATCCGCATTGTCGAATTTCTTTGCCAAATCCTTTAATGCTTTATCTCCATCGGTACGCACCTGACAAATAATATCAGCCACCGCTTTGGTCGCCTGTGCGTCACGTACTTCTTTTGCTTCTTTTGCCTCTTTATAATATCTCATGATATCTCCTCCTAAACCTATGGCTATTTTATCAGCAGTTCTTCGGATAGTCAAAATCTATTTATCTTGCAAGTATAAATTATACTACAAATGTACATGCTTTTCTTATGAAAAACATAATTTTCTCCAAAATGGTATTTCTTTTTGCAGTCGCTTCCGGCATCGGCTATATCTGGGAAGTCGCACTAACCTATATCCGTTCCGGCATTTTTTGTAATCGAGGCTTTCTGCACGGTCCTTGGCTACCCATCTATGGTTTTGGAAGTTTACTTCTTCTTTTGTTTCTATATCACTTTGCGCGTCGCCCTATGATTGTATTCTTTTTATCCGGCGTGATTGGTAGTTTTATAGAATTAATTACAGGACTTGCCTTGGATGTATATTGGGATATATGTTATTGGGATTATTCCGGCCTGAAATTTGATTTGGCGGGCTACATCTCTCTCATCTCTTTTCTGGGATTTTGTATCACCGGCACCCTTTGGGTCTGTATTCTGGTTCCTCTACTATATCGGGTTTGGGATGCTATACCCGGACTTGCGCGCCGCGCAAGTGTATGTCTTTTTTGCATTGTGTTTTTAGCCGATTACATTTATTCTCTGTTTTATCCCAACTCAGGAACCGGTATTACCTTCTGAAACAACAACGGAGATACTCCGTCATCGGAATATCTCCTTCTTTATGGTTTTTATTTAAAAAATCCTTTTTTCTTCTTTTCTTTGCCGTCTTTTCCGCCGTCTTTATCCTTTTTTTCTGTGGCATTTTTCACAGCCTCTAAGGAATTGCCGGTCTCTTGATCAAATTTGCGAAGCAACTCTTTTGCTTCAGACGACAATTTGGTAGGTGTCTCTACCACCAATGTCACATAGTGATCACCGCGCACTTCTTTATTGCGGAGTGTAGGCACTCCTTTTCCTTTCAGACGCACTCTTGTATCAGTCTGTGTACCGGGCTTTACTTCATAGGCAACACGTCCGTCAATGGTATCAATTAAAATCTCGCCACCCAACGCTGCCACAGCAAAGGAAATAGGTACAGTAGAATAAATATTATAATCCTGTCTCTGGAAAATAGGATGTCTTTGCACCAGCACCTCTACCAAAAGATCACCTCTGGGTCCACCATTGGTACCGGGCTCGCCCTTATCACGGATACGGATACTCTGTCCCGCATCAATACCGGCAGGAATGCTTACCTGAATCTTTTTCTTGCTGGCAATATAACCGGAGCCGTGACAATCTGCACATTTCTCTTTGATAATCTTACCGCTTCCTCCACAGTCTGGACATGTCTGTACATTACGGACTGTACCAAAGAAGGTCTGTTGGTTGAATACCACCTGTCCTTTACCGCCACACTTACTACAAGTTTCCTTGGTTGTGCCGGGTTTTGCACCGGTTCCGCGACAAGTCTTACATTCATCCTTTAAAGTAAGCTCAATCTCTTTTTCTACACCGAAGCAAGCCTCTTCAAAAGACACACGTACACTGGTACGGATATTGGCACCCTTCATAGGTCCGTTGTTTGCTCTTCTGCTTCCGCCACCAAACATACCGCCAAAAAGATCGCCAAAGATATCACCAAAATCCATGCTGTTAAAATCAAAGCCGCCCATACCACCTGCACCGTCAAATGCAGAGTGACCGTATTGATCGTACTGTCTACGCTTCTCGGGATCACTTAAGATTGCATAGGCTTCCGAAGCTTCTTTAAATTTCTTCTCTGCCTCTGCATCACCGGGATTCATATCCGGATGATACTTTTTGGCAAGGACACGATATGCCTTTTTAATCGCGGCATCATCCGCGCCTTTGTCTACACCAAGGACTTCATAATAGTCTCTTTTTTGTTCTGCCATAACTGTTCCTCAAATCTAATACCCGAGAAAAGCACTGTCCTAAAAACAATGCTTCCCCGGTTTTTTATCATTTTATTTTGCTCTTATTATATTATACTTCGCGATAGTCTCCGTCAACTACATCATCTTCAGGAGCTGCTCCTGCATTCATGTCAGGGCCTGCACCCATATCGGGACCTGCCGCACCTGCTGCCTGTGCCTGCTCGTAAACCTTTGTAAATAATGCCTGTGCAGAATTCATCAGTTTTTCTTTACCTGCTTTTAACTCATCTAACTGGCTCTCGGATAATTCCTGTACATCTTTTGTCTTTTCAAGAATATCTTTTAATGCCTGTAAATCTGCTTCAACAGGAGCTTTTTCGCTATCGGATAATTTATCTCCTACGTCTTTCAACGCTTTTTCTGTCTGGAATACGAAGGAATCTGCTTCGTTTCTGGTATCAACTGCTTCTTTTCTCTTCTTATCCTGTGCTTCGTACTCAGCAGCTTCTTTTACTGCTTTTTCAATATCTGCATCAGACATGTTGGAGCCTGCTGTAATTGTGATATGCTGCTCTTTACCTGTTCCCAAATCTTTTGCAGATACATTTACGATACCGTTTGCATCAATATCGAATGTAACTTCGATCTGAGGGATTCCTCTGGGAGCAGGTGCAATACCGTCCAAACGGAACTGTCCGAGAGATTTGTTATCTCTTGCAAACTGTCTCTCACCCTGTAATACGTTGATATCTACTGCAGTCTGATTGTCTGCTGCTGTGGAGAATACCTGACTCTTCTTGGTAGGAATAGTAGTATTTCTCTCAATCAATTTTGTAGCAATACCACCCTGTGTCTCGATGGAAAGAGAAAGGGGAGTTACGTCTAACAATAAGATGTCGCCGGCACCTGCATCACCTGCTAATTTACCACCCTGAACGGAAGCACCTAAAGCTACACATTCATCAGGATTTAAGGATCTGTTGGGCTCTTTTCCTGTAATCTGTTTTACTTTTTCCTGTACGGCAGGGATACGTGTAGATCCACCTACCAATAATACTTTTGCGATATCTGCGTTTGTAAGACCTGCATCCTTCATAGCATCCTGAACAGGAATTCCTGTTCTTTCTACCAAATCAGATGTTAACTCGTCAAATTTTGCTCTTGTTAAGTTCATATCAAAGTGCTTAGGACCTTCTGCTGTTGCAGTAATGAAAGGCAGGTTGATATTGGTTGTAGTAGCAGAAGATAACTCTTTTTTCGCTTTCTCTGCTGCTTCTTTTAATCTCTGAAGAGCCATTTTATCATTGGATAAGTCTACACCTTCTGCTGCTTTAAACTCAGCTAACATCCAATCAATAATCTTCTGGTCGAAGTCATCACCACCAAGACGTGTATCACCGTTTGTTGCAAGTACTTCGATAACACCATCACCAATTTCAATAATGGAAACGTCGAATGTACCACCACCAAGGTCATATACCATGATTTTCTGCTCGTTTTCATTGTCAAGACCGT
Source organism: Lachnospiraceae bacterium (assembly GCA_045542735.1). Classification (GTDB taxonomy): domain Bacteria; phylum Bacillota; class Clostridia; order Lachnospirales; family Lachnospiraceae; genus UBA2882. Next base: position 348,478 of record JAZQLQ010000026.1, on the reverse strand, counting down.
ATGCCAAAGCTGCTGCAGTAGGCTCGTTGATGATACGTTTTACTTCAAGACCTGCAATCTTACCTGCATCTTTGGTCGCCTGACGCTGTGCGTCGTTGAAGTAAGCAGGAACTGTGATAACTGCTTCTGTTACTTTCTCTCCCAAATAATTTTCAGCATCTGCTTTTAATTTCTGTAAGATCATAGCAGAAATCTGCTGAGGAGAATATTTTTTGTCGTCAATGGTACGACCATTGTCTGTACCCATATCTCTCTTAATGGATGCGATTGTTTTGTCTGCATTGGTAACTGCCTGACGTTTTGCAGGCTCACCAACTAATCTTTCGCCTGTTTTTGTAAAAGCTACTACAGAGGGAGTTGTTCTTGCTCCTTCCTGGTTTGCGATAACGGTAGGTTTACCACCTTCCATAACAGCTACACAGCTGTTGGTTGTTCCTAAGTCAATACCGATGATTTTACTCATAATTTTTTACCTCCTGGATATTCATCCTTATTAAAATTAATTTGTTTACTGTACAACTGCTACCATACTGTGTCTTACAACTGTGTCATGGTAGGTATATCCTTTGAGTAACTCCTGTGCCACCACACCGGATTCATACTCTTCAGACTCAACCTGCATTACGGCATTGTGCAGATTGGGGTCAAACTCCAAACCAACTGCCTCGATTGGTTTAACACCGATGGATTCCAACTCTGTCACCATCTGTTTGTATATCTTATTCATGCCATTCACAAAAGGACTTTCCTTATCCTCTTCCGGAACGGTCATCAGGCCTCTTTCAAAATTGTCGATAACAGGAAGAATCTTTTCAATCACACTCTTTGCTCCTGTCTCAAACATGGCTGTTTTTTCTCTCTCGGTTCTATTTCGGAAGTTTTCAAACTCAGCTAACTGACGTTTCACCTTGTCTTCCAACTCTTCGATTTTTTCCTGAGATTTGTCTTTTTTCTTTTCTTTCTTTCCGAAAAGTTTTTTCCCTTCAGTTTTTGCTTCCTCTGCTTCAGCAGTTTCCGCATCTGCCACTTCTTCAGTAGCCTCTTCGGTTGTTTCTTCTGTTACTTCTTTTTCCTCTGCAGCTTCCACAGTTTCTTCCACTGCTTCTTCCTGCAATTCTTTTTCTATATCCGGCATTATGTCATTCCTTTCTTCTTTATGATTTATTGCCATATAAGTCTTCCAATTGCTTCATGAGTTTTTGCAATGTTCCGACTACTTTTTCGTAATCCATACGCTTCGGTCCGATGATACCGATGGTTCCCTTCATGCCTTCTCCCAGCTCATAGGTAGCTGTCACCACACTACAATCTTTCATGGAAGATACCTGATTTTCATCACCGATGTAAACCTGAATACCTGTGCTGTCTTCTTTTGCCAAGGTATCCTGTACCAAAGTCGTCAACATCTGTTTTTCTTCAAAGGTACTGATAATCTCGCTGGCTCTTTGATTATCCGAAAGCTCAGGATATTTAAAAATATTGTTAGCTCCCGATGTATAAATCTCCAGGTCATCACCTGCTTTGATAGACTCGGCTACCGCATCAATAACCTCTCCTACGATATCTCCATGGATACCGGCTTGTTGTTTGAGTCTGGCAATGAGGCCAAGATTAATCTCTTCAATAGGCAATCCATTTAGATGGGTATTCAACAGGATGTTCAGCTTTAACAAAGTCTCATCATCAATCTTATCAGAAACGGTCAGCATATTATTCTTGATAATGTTTCCTTCCAAGACCACAACCGCCACCAACTGTCTGACATCCACACGGGAAAGCTGGATAAACTTTAAACGATTGCTACTGTAGCTTGGTGCGGAAATCATGGAAGCATAATTGGTATTAACCGCGAGACTTCTTGCTACCTGTTTGAGAATCTGCTCCATCTTCTCTTCTTTCTCAATCAGAAGATCCTTCAGTTCCTCAACTTCCTTGTTTTTCTCCTCCACTGCCTCGCTCATCTGCTGCATCATGGTATCCACATATAAGCGATAACCTTTATCGGAAGGAATACGTCCTGCAGAAGTATGGGGCTGCATGATATAGCCCATTTCCTCCAAATCAGCCATTTCGTTTCGAATGGTGGCAGAACTCAAATTCAAATCCGTGTACTTGGAAATGGTACGGCTTCCAACCGGTTCGCCGGTCTCTAAGTAGTTCTTAACGACCGCCTGCAAGATTTTCATTTTTCTTTCGTCCAGTTGCACCCCATCACTTCCCTTCCGGTTTATTAGCACTCATTTGATTCGAGTGCTAACATCTGTACATAGGTTATCACTCTGCCTTTTTATTGTCAACAGCTTTCCTATGAATTATTTATAAAAAAAGTATAAAAATAGGCGAAGAAAAGCCGGCGGACCTTTAGGTTCCGCCGGCTTTTTTGTTGTCTGTCAACATGGCGAATGCTCACGAAAATCAAAAGATATATCTGTGGACATCTTTCTGATTCAGAGAGTCTTAATTTCTTCTAAAACTTCTTATCTTGCTATATTTGTAGAAAAAATACCATCTTCTATTTGTTTTTTCTTCTAAATGTTTACTATTTTTCTCATATATAGAAAAAACACTTATATTTGTATCATTAAACGCCCTTGTGATTATCATAACGCTTGTGTTTTCTACTAAATTATGCAGAAATATGTAATATTGTAGAATTATAGTTAGAAACTGCGACTTTTTTCTACATAAAATGGTATTTGATCAATTTTAGAAGATAAACATGCTGTCATTGAGAGATACAATAACAAATTAGCCCGCATTTCTCAATGTTATCTATAAATGCAACATATCCCAAAAACTTCAAATTCACTTCTGCAAATTGTTTTCTTTATTAAAAAATGCTTCTTCTAACTTTTTGTACTCTTCCGGAGTACAAACCTCTTTGCACACTTTTTGATACTCCTTAGATCGTAACAACATCTGAGAAATCTTATCACAAGGAAAACAACTGCACTGATTACATTTTTCTACACCATGTTCTTTTGTACAGTCCACCAATTGGTATGTACATTGCTTATGGGAATGACAACCCATACATTTGATTTCTTCATTGGTAACAACTCTATCTCTCCAACCGACTCTATGCCACAACTCGGCAACTTTACGTAATTCCTCATCGGTATGAGCGTTGTATCTGGGACAAGCTATACAATTATCTCCACATAAAGTTATTTTTTCTTCCATGGATATATCCACCTTCTATGAAAAACTGCCGGCTCTGTTTTCATAACAAAACCGACAGCCGAATTTGCTTCTATAATTTAACGAATACCATAGTTCTCAATGATATAATCCATATCCTTGTCACCGCGTCCGGAAAGGTTAATCAAGATAGAACCTTTGCCCATCTGCTTCGCAAGCTTCATTGCATATGCAACAGCATGAGAACTTTCGATTGCAGGAATGATACCTTCCATTCTGGAAAGTTTAAAGAATGCATCGATGGTTTCTTCATCATTTACCACATCATATTTTACTCTTCCAATGTCATGTAAAAATGCATGCTCAGGACCGGAAGAAGGATAGTCAAGACCGCTGGCTACAGAGTATACGGGAGCAGGCTCGCCGTTTTCGTCTTTTAACATAATACTGTTGAAGCCGTGCATAATACCTTCGGTACCATATTTTAAGCTTGCAGCATGGTCACCCAACTTTTCTCCGCGTCCGAGAGGTTCTACACCGTAGATATCCACGGGATCATTTAAAAAGCCAGAGAAAATACCCATAGCATTGGAACCACCGCCAACACATGCTACAACTGCATCCGGCAACTCACCGGTCATCTGCAGGAACTGTTCTCTCGCTTCCACACCGATGACACTCTGGAAATCACGTACCATCATAGGGAAAGGATGAGGTCCTAAAACAGAACCGATACAGTAGATACAATCCTCGTACTCATTAATATATGCCTCAAAAGCAGCATCTACCGCTTCTTTTAAGGTTGCAAGACCATGTTTTACTTCTATAACATTTGCACCGAGAATCTTCATTCTTGCTACGTTGGGCGCCTGTTTCTTGATATCAACAGAACCCATATAAATATCACATTCCAAACCGAAGTATGCAGCTGCGGTTGCAAGAGCCACACCATGCTGGCCCGCACCTGTTTCTGCGATTACTTTCTTTTTACCCATAAACTTGGCAAGAAGAGCTTCACCCATACAGTGATTTAACTTGTGTGCACCTGTGTGATTCAAGTCCTCTCTCTTAACATAGAGCTGGACATTGCCCAAAGAACCTGACAATCTCTCAAGATAAGATACCGGTGTAGGTCTTCCCTGGAACTCCTTACGGATACGACGAAGTTCGCTGATGAACTTGCTGGATTTACAGATTGTAAAATAAGCCTCATTGATGTCTTCCATCGCTTTCTTTAATTCGGGAGACACATAAGCACCGCCATACTTGCCGTAGTAACCGTCAGCATCGGGATAATTTTTAAAATAAGTATCAAAATCGATATTGTTGAAATTCATAATTTATTCCTCCTAAAATCATTGGCTAATTTATTTACCATCAACTGAATTTGTATTTCAAAATACTACTTTGCTATATTTCTTTTGCAGGCTACGCCATCGTTTCGTCAATAACATACCCGTACCTCCTACTATAAAACGTTTTGGTATCTTCGGTCAAGGATTGTTTCGACAAAAAGCCTTTTAAGGCATAAAAAAGTCCTTGACAGAATATCACTCTCTGTCAAGGACGAATAATTCTTTATCCGCGGTGCCACCTTGTATTCACGACTGCCCGTGCTCTCATCTGGATACCAACATATCCCCGGCAACTGACGCATGCCCACGCGTCGCAGAATACTCTGTAGATGTCTACATTTGACTGCGCCCTCAGCGGTCCATTTGATAACCTGTTTTTTACCCGACTCTCAGCAACACGGGCTCTCTGTGAAAGCATAATTACCTTTATCTCCGCCTCAACGGTTTCGATATTTATTTTTATTCATTAAAACACTTGCGTATATATTTGTCAATACGTTTTATTTTTCAGCGTTTCTGTCAGTAAATCTCAATCAATCATAATACTGCAAACCAACAAACACCTCATTAGCAGGTTTATTTACACCATCCACTATGTAATCACCACTGTTTGCCAAGTCGTTCTCCAGATGAACCCAACCTTCGGTTCCATCCTTACCTCTGACTTTAATCCACTCACCTGCACTGTCGCACATCATAAAATACACTTTGTCCTGTGCTTTTAAGGTAATGGTAGGTGAAGCAATATCGTTCGTTGTATATACCTGCAAATCAACAGTCAAACTCTTAGGCGGTTTGGGCAACAACTCGTAAATACCCGTATCCTGGTACTCCAATCTCCGTTCATCATAATTGTACCAATAATATACATAGCATTCATGAGTTTCTACACAGGTGTGACGCGCATAACCGGTTACTCCGCCACTGATAAAGCCATTGAGCCAAGCCTTTTGTTTCATGGGATATCCCAAGACAGTTCCGATATGCTGCAGTTGTCCGTCTTCATATATAAAGAAATGGGAAACCGGATCATCACTGGGACCATCATCCGTCACAACCAATTCTTTTCCATCCAAATAAGGAGAAATATCTGCAATATAAAAATGCTCTTCATCCGGTGTGGACATATAAATATTGCCATCCCCATCGATACGTACCATATCTTCCAGTTTGTATACTTCACCATCAATACGGAAAATACCCGCATAATCTTTTACTTCATATACAACTTCTTCTGCATCTCCATCGCCATCCAAATCAACATCAACTGCTTTTCCCGTAGCGTACTCCCGGCACTGTTCAGGGTAAATATCGCTTTCCGGCAAACGCTTCTCCATCTCTTTGATTAAATCAATATTATCCTTCTCGATTTCTGATAGCTGTGATTCGTCAAAAGATTCGCCTTTGTCCTCATACCAGCTGTAACGGTCAAAATACAGGTTCAGAGATTCATTATTAAAATGGTAACCATGTCTTGCATATATCTCGTTTCTGGCAAGCATTAACTGATTGGCATCAAAATTTATCACATGATACTCTTGCAAAGGATAATACTCACTCATGGGCATCACATATTCGTCTGCATTGGTATGCACACCTTCACCTGTAATCACAATGTTCTCTCTAATCCAATCACAGTATGTGTACAAATCCTCATAATCCTCGAAAGCCCCTTCCACTTCCGGATTGAACTGGACATCTGTGGGATAACTGACAAAATACATCACATCCTCTGTGTATGCCAATGGGCTGACACCTGCATGGTCATATGCCGGCTCATCATTTTTCCAAACTCCAAATAAAACACCACTTCCGTCAATATCATAGGAAAGCTTTTGATGAACGGAAATGCCACTTCCGTCTTCATGTTCCACAATCACATAACGGTCTTCCCACGCTTCAGGAAACGTAATCGTAATTTCTTCAAAAGTGTATGTATCCCCTTCTCCTATTACAACTTTCTCATTCGTTTCGATGTCCGTAGCCGCATCTTCAGAAACATCCCCCGTTTCATCCTCTGTAATCTCAGAATTTTCTTCTGCTTTTGGAATCTCCGGGTTTTCTCTATCTGCCTGTTCCTTAATACATCCGGTCAGCGCCAAACTCACGGTTAGCACCAAGCAACTAATCATTATTTTTCTTTTCATAAACATTCCTCTTTTCACAATTTACTATTTTTAGTATTCATATTATACCATGTTACATTTTACACTTCCAGCATTGGCACTATTTACCATACTATTTTCCTATATTTCTCGAGTGCCTTTGACATTTCCGCCCAGTTTAACAAATATCAAAAAACCGCCACAGATTCACTCTGTGACGGTCTAAATCTACAATTTAATATTAGATAGCAAAGCTTCCTGTTGTCTCGCCATTGATTACGTAGTAAGCACGGCTTTCTTCGGGTTTAACATATAATTCAAGAGTCTTGAAATCAGCTGCTTTTTTACCAAGGTCGTATTTCCATACATCTTTTGCAATTTTGATCAAATCATCATTGGTATAGGATTTTCCTGCAAACTGAAGATTTACTGTAGCTTTAACCTCTGCTTTTTTAGCAGGTGCTTTCTTTGCTGCAGGAGCTTTTTTAGCTGCGGGAGCTTTCTTTGCAGAAGCTTCTTTCTTTACTGTCTCTTTTTTAGCAGGAGCTGCCTTAGCTGTTGTTGCTTTCTTAGCAGGTGCTTTTTTTACTGTTTCTTTTTTTTCTACTGCTTTTGCAGGTTCTGCTTTCTTTGCTACGACTGCTTTTGCAGCGGGTTTAACTGTTGCTTTTACTTCTGCCATGTTAATTCCTCCTTTAACACATCTGACATTTATAAACTTCTTCATACACTACAAAGTCAAGGTTTTACCCTCACGTAAACAAGAGTGTAACGCAAAAATAAACAAATGTCAAATTTTGGCGCATTTTTTGATTGAAACAGTTAGCAGGGACTATATTGTTCTTTCGAAAAGATGGGGTTTTTTCTTTTGGAGAAACGGTATTGTCTTTCGCGTTTTATGGACACAACTTTGTCAAATACCGATTAGCTGTCCTTAGCGAAAAACTCAAAGTCCGGAAATAATCTTTTGAAAAAACTTTTTAATAACTTTTGTCAAAAAATCAATCGACACCAAGAGGAAAATGTACACCCCATTTCAACCTGTTTGAGCAAAGCGAGTTTTGAAATGGGGTGTTAATATCATTTCCGATGGGTGTCGATTAGATTTTTCCAAAAGTTATTACTGTTTTTGAAAAAGATTATTTCCGGACTTTTCAGACACTTCGCACGGACAGCAGTTTATTGAAAAAGTTGTGCCTCATAAAACTGTCGAAAGCACAATAAAGGTTTCTCAAAAGAAAAACTCCATCTTTATGAAAGCAAATATAATATAGTCTCTACTACACTGCAATCATAAAATACGCCAAAACTAATGCACCTAAAATAATGCGGTACCATCCAAACACTTTGAAGTCATGTTTCTTGATATATCCCATCAGGAACTTAATCACTACGACGGATACCACAAACGCCACTACCATACCGGTCAAAAGAATAGCCAGCTCCATGCCTGTAAAATCAAATCCGAATTTGATGATTTTTAAAAGGCTGGCACCAAACATAACCGGAATAGCAAGGAAGAATGTAAATTCTGCCGCCACGGTACGTGATACACCGATAAGCAATGCTCCCACAATGGTTGCTCCCGAACGGGATGTGCCGGGAAATACAGCCGCAATCAACTGGAATACACCAATCAAGATGGCTGTTGTATAAGTGATATCTGCCAAGGTATTAATTTTAGCCTTTTTTCCTTTGTTTTTATTTTCAATAATAATAAAGAGGATACCAAACAGAATCAGCATAATGGACACAGTCTGATAGTTATAAAAATATGCTTCCAGTATATCATCAAAAGCCAGACCAACGATTGCCGCAGGCACACATGCTGCTACAATCTTAAACCAGAGTACAAATACATCCTTACGGATGATTCCACCATGTTCTTTTGCCTTTTTACCAAAGTAGAAGGGAAAAATCTGATTCCAAAAAAGTACTACAACCGCCAGAATTGCACCCAACTGAATGACTACTTCAAACATGGACCAAAATTCTTCACTGACATTTAGTGTCACAAATTCATTTAACAAAATTAAGTGCCCCGTACTGCTAATGGGAAGCCATTCAGTGATTCCCTCTACAATTCCGAAAAGTATCGCTTTTAATATTTCTAACATTCCAAACTCCTAACCTAATTTCAGATATTTCTTCAAATCCTCAAAGGACGCTTTTGCATCATCATATCCCATTTGATACAAAGTACGCAATTTATCTTTGTCCTTTTCAATTCTTCCCACACCGCAATCTTCTTTGGGACGGATAACAAAGATATGTCCCTTTGCTTCATGCTCCTCCAGGAAATCCAAAGTCTTATTGTACACAATATGACGTCTTTCCATATCCTTTACAAGCTCGGGATACTTACGATAACGAAGACGGATGGCCGTCATGTTGGAAGAAGGTTTTCTGCGATATCCCACTTCCTTGGTCATAATAACCACGTTCTTTTTGTTTCCATCCTGCAAAGACTTCATGATGGGAATAGCATCTGCAACACCACCATCCAGATAAGGAACTCCGTCAATATAAACATTTCTTGACACCAAAGGCAAAGATGCTGACGCCTGAATTGCAATAATATCCTTATGCATATCCTCCATACGAATATATTCTGCTTTTCCGGTTTCTATGTTTGTAACAACTGCATAAGCATTTCCCTTATATCGTCCAAACGCCTCGTGATCAAAGGGATCTAATTCATTTGGTATTTTGTTATAGCACATATCTGCGCCAAATAAATCGCCGGTCTTTAACAGACTATACAGACTGCAATAATTTTTATCCTGCAGATAATCTACATTGACGCGATATGCCCTCTCCCTTTGCTGGGAGATATAGCTGCACATATGGCATGCTCCGGCACTAACACCATAAATATCTGAAAAATACAGATTCTGATCAATGAAAAAGTCCAGCACACCGGCTGTATACACACCGCGCATGCCACCGCCTTCCAAGACCAGACCGGCTTTCACCATTTCTAATGGTTCCATACAAAGTCCATCCTTTCCGTCATATTCCCCACACAAATCATAAAAATTCTTTCCGATTACATACCGTAGTCTTTTGCAATCTTACGGAACGCTTCCAAGGAACGCTCCACTTTTTCTGTCTGAATACAATAAGCAATACGGAAGTAACCGGGACAACCAAAGCTATCACTGGGTACTAAACACAAATCATATTTTAAAGCATCCTGACAGAATTTCTTCGCGTCATCAATGGGTGCCTTGGGGAAAATGTAGAAAGTTCCGCCGGGTTTTACACACTCAAATCCGAGAGAAGTCAATTCTTTATACAAAATATTCATATTGGTTTCATATACGGACAAATCCGAAGTTTCTTCCAGCATCTCAGCTACAGCCAACTGAATCAGGGATGAAGGGCAGTTGTGTCCGATTCCTCTGGAAATCTGTGTACACATATCCACGATTAATGCCGCATCCTTACAATTGGGGCATACTGCCACATAACCGATACGCTCACCGGGTAAGGAAAGAGATTTACTGAAGGAATAACACATCAGGGTGTTGTCATAGATACGGGAGATGCAGGGAGCATCCACACCGGCAAATACAATTTCTCTGTAAGGTTCATCGGAAATAATATAAATGGGATGACCGTACTTAGCTTCTTTATCTTTCAAAATCTTTGCCAGTTTTTCAATAGTCTCTGTAGAGTACGCAATACCGGAAGGGTTATTGGGTGTGTTGATCAAAACAGCAGCTGTTTTTTCATTACACATCTCCTCGAATGCCTCAAAGTTAATCTGGAAGCTTGTTGTATCCGCAGGAACAACCTTCAGAATTGCTCCGGTTTCTTTGATATAGGGGCCATATTCCGGAAAATACGGTGCAAATGTGATAATCTCTTCTCCTGGAGCCGCCACTGCTCTTGCCGCATGTGCAATGGAACCTGCTGCACCACTGGTCATGAAAATATGCTCCATGCCATAGGGCAAACCAAAACGTTTGCTTAAAGAAGCTGCGATTTTTTCTCTTACTTCCGGCAAACCGTGGCTGGGACTGTAACCATGTAAAGAAAGCGGATCTCTGGTATCCAATAACTCTTTGATAACAGCATTGAATCTATCCGGTACAGGTACCGAAGGATTACCCAGACTGTAATCAAACACATTTTCATAGCCGATTTCTTTTCCTCTTCCGGTTGCATATACCGAAATCTCACGGATAACGGATTTCATTCCTAACATATCTTTATACTTTTGTACGATCATTTTATTCGCCTTCCTTTTCTTAAATATATATTTTTCCTTTCGGATTTTTACTGTGTTTCTAAATAGCGTTGCAAGTCCTCTATAAGAAGCTCTGTTCTTACCTGCATACCACGATTATTTAAATGCAGATAGGTATTGTAAAACAAATCCCCATCCATGACATAATCTTCATATTTAGAGATGACCGGACAATCCAGTCTATCACTAATCTCTGCCGTAAATCTCTCAAACTCTTCCATTGTGGGAGTGTTTTCACAAATTGGTGACGGATATGCAGTAACCAACAGAGTAGCACCTTGGGCTTCCAACTCCGCATTTAACGCATTGATACGTTCAATGGTCGCATCTCCAATCTCCGGCAAATGCACCTGATTTAAATCTGTTCCCGGCACCAATTCCGGTCTGTCGTATATATTATCACCATACTCATTAAACTGCAAACGGCTGTAAGCATCACCACTATCCATATTTCCGATGCCCAAGCTCCAAAGCTCCAGACAATCCTTCAAATAAGTGGGATATGCCTTTATCATTGCCGGCCAATCTTTGGGTCTGATATAACTCCAGAGTTCGTAATGATTTTCGATGGTAATCCATGCCAATTGTTGATTTTTAATAATATCACCATCATTAAAATTGCTATAGCTTAAAATAACAATATCTCCTTCACAGACATTTTGCACTGCTGCCTGCTCATTAAAGGGATTACCTACGCCTCCATGCATGCCCATATTGACCACCGGCATACCAAAAGCTTCTTCTATTGCCGCCGAATCAATACCAAACGCAAGATTGGAATTACCCACCAATACGATTTTAGGTCCTTCTATGGAACATAACCGTTCATTTTTATCAACTAGTACAGCCTGATAATTGAGCAAATACTGGGGCATAACTATTTCAAAGCAAAATAGTAAAACCAGCAACAGCATCACCAGGCATTTGGCAAAGAAAATTATCTTTTTCCTCATAGCTGCTCCTTATTAGTCTTGTTTAAAACTGGAAATAGATAAACTCTGTCTGTGTAAAATCCATTCCATAAGCACCAAAAGTCATAATCATAAATAACAGTCCGAGATAAACCAACCAACGGAACCATATTCCCTGTCCCAAAACCAGTTTACTCACATCTTTTCCTTTATCCATCAGGATATCCACTGTAAATAACAAAGCAAATGCAAGCAACAACGCTACCAATTGCTGCATGGAAAATCCCATACGATTGACAGCCAGACCAAAGATCTGTTCAAACTGCAGACTGAGCACCATCTGTTTCAGGATGTCTACGGCATGTCCTACACCCTCAGCCCGGAAAAACAACCAGGAAAAATCCACCAATGCAAATGTCAACAATCCACAGCCCAAGCGATAACTAAATCTGCTTTCATCCACTTTACATACCGCTTTGATTTTTTCACGCAGTGCCTTTGTAGCATCTTCAACAATCATATACACACCATTAAGTACACCCCATACCACATAGGACCATGCTGCTCCGTGCCACATACCACTGACAAAGAAAACAATAAAGGTATTGATATACTTTCTAATCTTCCCTTTGCGGTTTCCGCCTAAAGGAATATAGAGATAATCCGTAAACCATGTGGTCAGAGACTTGTGCCATCTGGACCAGAAATCCTTCACACTGATAGCCTGATAAGGCGCATGGAAGTTTTCCATTAAAGTAAAGCCCAATACCTTGGCACTTCCGATTGCCAGATAAGAGTATCCTCCGAAATCGCAATATATCTGGAATGCAAAAAGCACAGTTGCCAAGATGATCTCCACACCGGTATATGCCATATAATTTTCATAAACTACATTGACGTATCCGGCTATATTGTCCGCAATGACAATCTTCATAAAGAGACCCCAAAGCATAATCAACAGACCTTCTCTGACACGTTCCACCTCAAAGCGATGTTCTTCATCAAATTGTCCCAGCAAATTATAGCTACGCTCAATAGGTCCTGCCACCAACTGTGGAAAGAATGACACAAACAACATATAACGTAACAAGTTCTTGGTAGCTGCAGTTTTTCCACGATAGACATCCATGGTATATCCCAGTGCCTGAAAAATGTAAAAGGAGATACCTACCGGAAGCAAAATGTCAATCACGGGAACAGTTTTGTCACTTCCTGTCATTCCCAAAATTCGATTCACATTTTCCACAAAGAAATTTGTATATTTGTAAAAGAATAAGATCGATAAATTTACTACAAAACTACCACCCAAAATCCACTTGGCAGATGCAAGATGATTGCTTTTCTTGGCCCTTTCAATCAAAATACCTGCCAAATAAGTGACAAAAGTAGAACCAAATAACAGCAACGCATATGCAGCATTCCAATTCATATAAAAATAATAGCTGGCTATCAACAGCCACAGATTTCGCACCTTGGTATACTTCGCAGGTATTGCAAAATACAGCAATACAACCAGCGGAAAAAATACCAGATAATTAAAAGAATTAAATAACATCTTGTTTTCCTATTTTCTAAAAATAATTTCCTACATTCCGTATTTTAGCACAGATATCCATATTTGAAAACTGTGACTATCAAAGAGATATGATTCGTGTCTCCTCGACAAAAAAAGACCCCTCGCCCGAAGACGAGAGATCCTTTCATTAGATATTGGAATATCTCTTATTTGCTTTCTTTCTTTGTAACTACGTCGAAAATAACTGCTGCTAATAATACAACACCTTTTACAACTCTCTGCCAGTTACTGTCTACACCCATGATGGACATACCCAAGTTGATGATACCCATAAGTACGGCACCGATGATAACGCCGGGAACTGTACCGGTTCCACCGTATGCGGAAGCACCACCGATGAAACAAGAACCGATAGCATCCATCTCGTAGTTCTGACCATATGTAGGCTGAGCACTTGTCAAACGAGCGATTGTCAAGACACCTGCAAGACCTGCCAAGAGACCCATGTTAGCATATGCCAAGAAGTATACTCTGTTTGTATTGATACCGGAAAGCTTTGTTGCTTTTTCGTTACCACCTACTGCATAGAAGTAACGACCAATTGTGGTTTTGGATGTAATGTAGCCGTAGATTAATACTACTAACAATACCCAAAGTAAGGAAGTAGGAATACCTTTGTAACGTGCAAGCTGGAATGTAATAACCAAGATTACTGCACAGATTACTGCAGTCTGAATAATCATACCTGTTAAGCCTTCTACTTCATAGCCTTTTTTCACTCTGGTTACACGGTTACTAACCTGTACTGCTACGTAGATAACACAAGCAATCACACCAAACAACATACATGTTAAGTTGAAACCTTCCATGCCGAAGAAATCAGGTACATAACAATTTGCTCCACCACCGAATACTTTCTGGAAACCTTCATCTGTAACAGAAACTGTCATACCGTTTAATACTACGTTGGAAAGACCTCTGAATGCCAACATACCTGCCAATGTGGTAATGAAAGGCGGTACCTTGATATAAGCAATACATACAGCCTGAATGGAACCGATTAATAAACCGATTGCTAACATAGCAAGTACTGCAGCTACGGAGTTTGCACCCTTATCCATCATGGTTGCTCCTACTGCACCTGCAAAACAAACAACACTACCTACGGAAAGGTCGATGTTACCACCGGTTAAGATACAAAGCAACATACCGGTTGCCAGTACAAATACGTATGCATTCTGAGAAATTAAGTTTGTAATGTTCTGAGGAAGGAATATTTTCCCTTGGGTAAACCATCCAAAGAAAAGTGTAACGATAACCAGTACCATAATCATGGTATATTTTTTGACAATAGTCATAACTTTTGCTTTATCCATTTTATTTACGCTCCTTTACTGTTTTATTTTGTGGATTTCAAAATATGGGACATAATAACTTCCTGGGAAGCTTCCTCTGCAGTCACTTCACCAACCATCTTACCTTCATTCATGATGTAGATACGATCACACATACCAAGAACTTCAGGAAGCTCGGAAGAAATCATAATTACGGATTTGCCTTCTGCAACCAACTGGTTGATGATGCAATAAATCTCATATTTTGCGCCTACGTCAATACCACGGGTAGGCTCATCTAAAATTAATACATCAGGATTTGTAAACATCCATTTTGCAAGAAGTACTTTCTGCTGGTTACCACCAGATAAGTTACCTACATTCTGCTCTACACTTGGGCATTTCGTTCTTAATTTTTCTTTGTAATCAACTGCTACGGCATATTCTTTATCTTTGTTAATGACAGTGTTTTTACTTACTGCCGCAAGATTTGCCATTGTCGTGTTGATCTTAATGGAATTGGAAAGAACAAGTCCGTTTCCTTTTCTATCTTCTGTTACATAAGCCAGTTTATTTTTAATAGCGTCGCTTACCGACTTCATATGTACTTCTTTACCATTAATAATAACCTGACCGGAAATACCTGTACCATAGCTGCGTCCGAATACACTCATAGCAAGCTCTGTACGTCCCGCACCCATCAAACCGGAGATACCAACTACTTCACCTTTACGTACATTCATGTTGACACCGTCAACAACCTTACGCTCGGTATAGATCGGATGATATACTGTCCAATCCTTAATCTCCATGTTGATCTCGCCGATATTTTTCTCGGTTCTCTTAGGGAAACGGTCGGTTAAGTCACGACCTACCATACCTTTGATAATACGATCTTCGGAAATATCATCTTTTGTCTTATCCAAAGTCTCAATAGTAGAACCGTCACGAATAACCGTAATTTTATCCGCTACATAGGAAATCTCATTTAATTTATGAGAAATAATAATCGAAGTCATACCTTCTTTTTTGAACTTGAGCAACAAATCCAACAATGCCTTAGAATCTGTTTCATTCAAGGATGCTGTCGGCTCATCCAAAATAAGAAGTTTTGCATTTTTGGCCAAGGCTTTTGCAATCTCAACCAACTGCTGTTTACCTGTACCAATGTCTTTAATCAATGTTCTGGAAGACTCTTTTAAGCCAACCATCTTTAAGTATTTTTCTGCAAGACCATGTGTCTCGTTCCAGTTAATAGCCATTTTACTACCGCGCTCATTACCAAGGAACATATTTTCACCAATTGTCATATATGGAATCAATGCCAACTCCTGGTGAATGATTACGATACCTTTTTGCTCACTGTCTTTAATCTTATTGAATTTACATACTTCGCCGTCATAAACGATATCACCTTCGTATGAACCGTAAGGATAAACACCACTTAAAACGTTCATCAGTGTGGATTTACCAGCACCGTTCTCACCTACAAGAGCGTGGATTTCGCCCTCTTCCACTTTCAAATTAACGTTGTCGAGAGCCTTAACGCCGGGGAATGTTTTGGTGATATTTTTCATTTCAAGTAATACTTTCGCCAATTGTATCCCTCCCAATATCTAATAACTTCTGCCATTCTTATTTAGCAACAATACCTATCCATGAATTCAGCAGGCGGGATATTTCCCGCCTGCATTCATTCTTTTATGAAATTTAAATTACTGTAAGTCTTCCTCTTTGTAATAACCGGAATCGATTAAGAGTTCTTTGTAGTTATTAACATCTGCGAATACAGGTGTGCAGAGGTAAGAAGGAATAATTCCTGTGCCGTTGTCGTATGTGGTTGTGTCAAGACCTTCAATCTCTTTGCCTGTCATGATGCAGTCAACCATTTCTACAACTTTGCTTGCTAAGTCACGTGTATCTTTGAATACGGACATAGACTGTTTTCCAGCAATGATGTTTTTAACGTTAGCAACGTCACAGTCCTGACCTGTGATGATAGGCCATGTACCTGTATAGTTAGCTTCTAATGCGTTTGCAACACCTAAAGCTGTGGAGTCGTTGGAAGCAAGTACTACGTCTAAGTTTGTTCCATCAGAGTAGTAAGAGGAGATGATTGCTTCAAATCTAGCCTGTGCAGCGTCTGTTGCCCAGTTAGCTGTAGCTACGTCAGCTTTGTCAACCTGACCGGATTTAACTACTAATTTACCGGAATCGATGTAAGGCTGTAATACATCCATAGCACCGCCGAAGAAGAAGTTAACGTTGTTGTCACCGGGGTCACCAGTTACTAACTCTAAGTTGAAAGGACCAGCTGCATTTTCAAGATCTAATGTCTCTACAATGT
Organism: Lachnospiraceae bacterium; assembly: GCA_045542735.1. Lineage (GTDB taxonomy): Bacteria > Bacillota > Clostridia > Lachnospirales > Lachnospiraceae > UBA2882. Next base: position 331,514 of record JAZQLQ010000026.1, on the reverse strand, counting down.
AGTTACCCTGTGTCTGACCAACTAAGTAGTTGTCGAATGTTGCGTAGTATGTTACAGCATCGGAGTTCATGATCAAACGGTCATAAGCGATAACGTCGATATCCTGCTCTTTAGCCTGCTGTAAAACTGTTCCTAAGGAATCACCATCGATAGAAGCGATAACTAATAATTCACATCCACCGGCGATCATGTTTTCGATCTGGGAAACCTGTGTAGGAATATCGTTGGAAGCGTACTGAAGATCAACCTGGTATCCAGCAGCCTCTAACTCAGCTTTCATGTTCTGACCATCCTGGTTCCAACGCTGTAAATCTTTTGTAGGCATTGAAACACCGATTAATTTGCCATCAGCATTTGCAGCTGCACCTTCGGAACCGCCACAACCAACTAATAAGCTTGCTACCATTGCAACACTAAGTAATGCGCTAAGTAATTTCTTTTTCATTCTAGAAATCCTCCCTTAAATAATTATAGTTTTTCACTCGGAAGCCTCACTGCTTCCTTACTACGTTTTTAATATAACACAGTACAAATAGTAAATGTTTGCGAATTTCTGGATTTTTCAAAAAGCGTGCACGTGCAAATTCTGATCCGCTAGCACTATTTTGCACCACTTTTTGTTTTTCTCAAAAAAATGCTATCAATCATTTGCCACATTCAGATACACTTCATCAGCAGTATGAAACCCACTGCCTATGATGACTTCATCTATATTGTCCTTGTTAACCGCTATCGGTTCTAAAATAATACTGGGAATATCATAAGTGCCATCTGATATCGCTGCATTTACCCCCGGCGCTTCCTCTCCCTTTGCCATGGCAATGGCACATTCTGCCGCTGCTGCCGCCTGTTTTTCTACCGGCTTATACACCGTCATTAACTGCGTCCCTTCCACAACTCTCTGACAAGCTTCCAGATCTGCATCCTGCCCTGTCACATAGATACTTCCGGCTTTGCGCTTCTCCGCCAGCACCCGCACGGTATGAGTCGCCAAACTATCATTGCCACACATAATGCCGTCTACTTCATCTAATACGGATTCATGATTGTAAATATAATCCGAAGCATATTCCGGTTTCCATCCGTCAGCATGCATAATGTCGACCACCTCAACACCATTTTGCTCCATTACTTGCATAAATCCACGGTTTAGTAATTCTACATTACTATCCGATGTGGGACCCGCCAGCATCAGTACTTTTTTATGAGGCATACCTTGCGCCACCATAGCTTCACCCATCATGGTGCCTACCATTTCATTATCAAAAGAAACATACAGATCCACATTGGCATTATGAATCATACGGTCATATGCAATCACAACAACACCTCTATCTTTTGCCTTCTGCACGACCTCCGACAAACCATCGGAATCAATGCTGACAATGACAATAACATCCATTTCTTTCTCTATAAAATACTCGATACGCGCAATCTGTTCCGCCGGATCGCCATTGGCATTTTGTACATTGACTTCCGCACCCAATTCTTTTGCCCTGGACACAAATACATCCCGGTCTCTTTCCCATCGTTCAATTAAATAAGAATCAAAACAAATTCCAATCTGGATCTTGCCATCATCAGTTTCCTTTTGAACCTCCTGCTCATCTACCGCAGAGCAGGCAACGGTAAAGGCCGTCATAATCAGTACCAGCAGCACCGACAACCATCTTTTACCTTTCATCTGTTTTCCCCTCCTTATACTCCGTAGGAGTCACACCAACATTTTTCTTAAATGTACGGCTGAAGTAGTTTGGATCGGCATAGCCGACTTGTGCACAAATTTCCTTCATGGACAAAGAAGAATTCTGCAATAGTTCTTTTGCCTTCTCCATGCGGATAGCCGTCACATATTCAATAAAGTTTTCACCTGTTTCTTCCTTGAATATTTTACTGAAATAATAAGGACTGATCTCTACCTCACGGGATACATCATCCAGTGAGATTTCTTTATGGAAATTGGCGTTGATATAGGTTTTTGCCTTTGCTACAACACCATTGGATTGCGCCTCTTTATTATTTGCCACATCACGCACCGCTGCAGACATCTTGTCCAGAAACCATCCTCTGAGACGTTCTATATCTCCGTTCATCCCCATCAATGTAGGAAGGTATTCCTGTCTTGATTGGAAACGATAAGTTTTGGCACTACCCTCATATCCAATCTTTTCTGCACGAAGCACAAACTCTAATACCTTCAACAAAATATCTGTTTCACAATCACCATAGTTTTCAATCATCCAATCAAAATAACGGTTAACCGCTGATTGCTGCCTCTCGATATTCCCTTTTTCAGTCTGCTCAAAAATCTCATGTTCTGTCTCTACCGGATAATTCTCTTCATAATCGCATCCCACCGGAATATCATCCACATGCGCCACGCTACCCTCGGACTGAATCAATGCACGTAAGGCTTCATTATAAGATTTCATGGCATCCCGCAGACGTCCGCTATGACCAAATCCCATACGGAAAGAAATATCCATACGGCTTCTTAACTTGCGCACCATTTCGCGGGCTTTGTCAATCACAGCAATACGCTCATTATAATCATCCCCGTGCTCTGCTACCGGAATCAAAATTGCGATTTTATTTGCCATAACCGAGCTCATAATACATTTAAAATATCCCCGGACGATTTCTCGCACTTCCGTGTAATGATTTTGAATCCGCACAGATGTGCCTACAGCATTGGTCATGTGATTTCCTATCTGGTTTTCACCAAAGACCAACACACCCATATAACAATAATCTTCCTTCAATTCCAGCAAATTCTTGAAGTTTTCCACGTCCTCTTCAAAATATTCCTGAAATAAAAGGCTATAAATCAAGCCATTTTCAATGATGGGGACGACCGTTTCCATCCTCTCGCGGATTAGTAATTCCTGGCTACGCTTCTCACGTTCTTTGTCAATCATAGACATGGCACGCTTCAAAACTTCTATAATCTTATTTTTTTCAACAGGCTTATTGAGGTATTCCAAAACGCCCAAATTGATTGCCTCTTTTGCATAGTCAAATTTATCATAGGCAGACATGACGATAAAAATGGTATTCCCATTATTTTGGCGAATCTCACGCATTGCCTCAATACCGTTAATACCCGGCATCTGAATATCCATAAAAGCAATGTCAGGACGGAAGTTTTCTGCCAGTTCGATGACATTTCGTCCGGTCTTGGCAAATTCAATCTGACAACAATCTCCAAATTCTTTTTCTATAATAAACTTCAGAGAATCAATTACAATTCCCTCGTCATCTGCCAACATGATTTTATACATGTAATGCCTCCTTTTCATCCTTCAGCGGAATACGGATAACCACTTTCGTTCCTTTATTAGGGCCCGGACTGCTGATTTCAAATACATCATCCCTGTCATAATAAAGCTTCACTCTGCCAATAACATTATCCAGACCAATACCATTAGAATCTCCGTTTACATCACTTTCTTTGAGCTCGGAAGAAATAATCTTATTGATTTTCTCCTGCTCGATTCCAATGCCGTTATCTTCAATAGCAATATAAGCAAAAGCATCCTCTTTGTATACAGAGAGACAAATTTTTCCTTCCCAACCAATATCACGGATTCCATAATTGACACTGTTTTCCACAATAGGTTGCAGGATCATAACCGGCACCGAAATATTTTCCAATCCTTCATCAACATGTTTTTCATAATGAATCTCACCGGAAAATCTTACATTTAAAATGTAGATATAGTTATCTACCATCTCCAATTCTTCCCGCAAGGTTACGCTGTCATGGTTCTTTTTAATATTGTAACGGAAAAAGTCCGCTACATTTTGGATATATTCATAGGTGCGGTCTGCATCCTCCATCATAGCAAGCTGCGCACCCGCATTTAAGGTGTTAAACAGAAAATGTGGATTAATCTGTGCCTGAAGGTATTTAAGCTGAGCGTCCTTTAAGTGTGTTTCCATCATCAACTCTTTCTCTTTTAAAACACGCTCGTTCTCCATACTTTCTTTTAGCTTATCAATATTGTTGCGGATGCTGACAATCATCTGATTAAAGGTATTGGTTACCACTCCCACCTCATCTTTGGAATCCGCTTCTGTCATTTCTACGTTCAAGTTACCCTCTGCTACCTGATTGGCTACTTCCGACAAGGTCTTTAAAGGTTTGGTAATATTTCGGATCACCATGATAACCAACAATACATTAATCACTGCCACAGCCACCAAAACCAAGGTGTTTATTATCTCCACATAACGCAGGGTTACCGACAATACCGAATAGCTGGCCGAATTACTTTTAAACTGTTGATTATTTAAGCTATTGATATACGTGGTGATATAACCATATATCTCATCAGCCTCTTCACTGTACGCCCGGTATTTTTCTACATTCCGTCCACGTTTGGCTTCTATGGCACGATCTGTCAATTCCAGATATTGCAAAGACATTTCTTTAATATTCCGCTCCATACGAAGGGACTCATTTCCCGTCACTTCATCATTCAGTTTCTCCAACTGCTCGGTATAATCCTGATATGCCTTATAATACCCATCCATGGCATCAGTTGTCTTTGTATTCAGATAATTATTCAGACTGCCTTGTACCTGTTCCAAGGAATCCGAAAGCTCATTAAGATTGATGTTACTGACATAGATCTGGTCCAATCTTCCCAGAATATTATTGATATTGCTATACATGAACAAATTGATTGACAATATCAACAATGTGGTAAAACAATATACCGCCACTAACTTTGTCTGGAGCGGCAGACTTTTAAATTTACTCTTGAGTTTGTTCATTCTGCCCTCCCAAATATTTATTTACATTATTTTTATTTACTACATAGGTATCTACCGTAAAATATTCACTGGCGTATCCCATATCCAGATACTCGGACAACGCCGTAGCGCTATAGTGTCCCATTTGCTCCGCATCCATAGATACCGTGGAATAAATAATTTCTTTATCAATACCATGTAAGATTGTTTCGGAATCATAGTATCCGATAATATTGGTAACACCTACTTTGTTGTAATCAATGACTGCTTGATATGCACAGGTGGTATAGATTTCACTGAGACAAATCAAAATATCCGGCGCATCCTCTTTTCCCATAAAAATATCGCGGATGGATTCCTCTGCCGCAAAAGAACCAAAATCATCAACCGGATAGGTCTGCAACTCAATTCTGTTACTGAGAATATAAGATTTGGCGATTTCCTCTCGAATACCGGAAACCAAGAGATCCTGTCCGCTATCCTCCTCCTTGCTGATTAATACCATAACCTTCAGGTCCGTCCGTTTATCTCCGCTTTCTCTTCGCTCTTCTAAAATAAGATTTGCCAGTTCACAGGTCTGTTTCCCATAGGTTTGTCCCAACTCGTAACGGCTGACACCCACAAAGCTGATGCGCTCACTATCTGTTACATCACCACTGACCACTACCACCGGGATATTATTGTTATATGCTTTTTCAATCTTTTCTTTTAAAAGTGCACTGTCTTCACCTTCTACGATAATACCGTCCACATTAGAAGCGATGGCAATATCCATGCGTTCTTCCAATGTATATTCCACGCCCGTATCCTGCGCAAATATCTCTACATAATCACCGATTTCTTCGCCGCTCTGACTTGCTCCCGTATACACATCCTGCCAAAAGTCCGCTTTGTCATCACTGGTGATCAATGCAAAATATTTGTCATACACCATGTATGCTTCCTCTTCTTCTGCCGAATCAATGGTAGCCATTTGCAAACGATAAATGCCAACGCCGCTCAAGGTCACCAATATCATCAATCCAAGTAATGAAAACGTTGTAATTGCAAATAAATTTTGTTTTTTAATCTTTTTCATGTTAAGTAGTTCCTCTATAAACATATTGCAGCATTTTCTTATCATCCAGCTGCACTTCGCCCTCTTTGATAAAATTTAGCTTCTCACAAAGCTTTTGGGATGCCTGATTTTCCGGTTCAAAGACCGCGCGGATTTCAGAAAATCCCAATCTGTCATCCGCATAGGCTAAAATCGCACGGCACACCTCTGTGGCATACCCCTGTTTTTGATAGGGCACACCTATGACATATCCAAGCTCCGGTGTCTCAAAGCCATCCCGACAGGCAAGCCCGGCTCTGCCAATCAACTTACCGCTTTCCTTATGGATGACAGACCAGATGCCATATCCGCAAAAAGCATAGACATGCTTGATGTAATCACGGATATAGGCTCGTTCCTCATCCCTATCCTCATATAAGCCCTCGGTATATAGGCTGATAGAAGGGTCTGCATACACTTCATATAGTGCATCCAGATCTTGCTCCGTCATCTCCCTTACCAGTAGACGCTCTGTCTCCAAAATCGTCCACGGAATCCCTTTGAAGCGTCTGTAAATCTCATCCATAAAGACAGCATCTACACCTTCAAAGCCTTCTACCGCATATGGAATATCTGCAAAGTCCGCATTTTTATTTTGTTCATGCAAATAGAGAATATAAGGAATTTCTCTTTCCTTTGCCCTCATGCATAATGCTGTTTTGTCCGTTAATAAGATTCCTTTTCTTTCCCCGTACCGGTCATCACACTTATAAGGCTCCACTGCACCCTGAAAGTCTGTTTTGATCGTTTCTATCCATTGTTTGATATCTTTTTCTATTATTTTTTCTGAAAACTCAAACCATATCACATCAATTATCTTATCCATTTTCGTTCCTCAAAGACACTCTGATTATCCGTGCACGTGCCCTTATTGCCAGTATACCACATCTTACTTTCCATTACCTCAATATTTCTTTGATTTTTCTTTACGTCTGCTTTTATTTCCGCTACAATAGACAAGTAATGAAAATTTGAAGGAGGCACAAACATGGCACAGAATCCTGTTGTAACAATTACAATGGAAAACGGCGATGTGATGAAGGCTGAGTTATATCCCGAAATCGCTCCCATTTCCGTAAATAATTTTATCAGCTTAATTAACAAAGAATATTATAATGGTTTGATCTTTCACCGCGTTATCCGCGGCTTTATGATCCAGGGCGGATGCCCCAACGGCACCGGTATGGGTGGCCCCGGCTACTCCATCAAAGGCGAGTTCTCCATGAACGGCTTTGAAAACAACTTAAAACATACCGAAGGGGTTCTCTCCATGGCAAGATCCATGATGCCCAACTCCGCAGGTAGCCAGTTCTTTATCATGCACAAGACTTCCCCTCATTTGGACGGACAGTATGCTGCATTCGGTAAAATCATCGAAGGTATGGACATCGTAAACAAAATTGCCGAGACTGCAACCGACTACTCTGACAGACCCATGGAAGAGCAGAAAATCCAGTCCATGACCGTTGACACATTCGGTGTAGAATATCCCGAACCCGAAAAAATGTAAAGTTTTTCGTCAATTTATTTGGAATTATAAAAAGATGACTTCTGCGTGAAGTCATCTTTTTTGTTTAGAGTTCTTCATCCGCTTGTAAGTTTTGTTGTTTTTTCGCTTGCTCTGTGGCAATTTTTATAGCTTTTTTCGCTCGCCCTGTGGCAATTCTTATAGCTTTTTTCGCTCGCCCTGTGACGCTGGGGCGTATAGAAAATTTCTTTTCTCATACGCCCCGTTTTTCCCTTTTTTCTACGAAACTTTGCGACTTTTTTCCTCTTGGGGGGCGTGGTGATGATATTTTTTCATATACGCCCCATATGGCTCATTTCTGGGCAAAATTTATAACCTTTTCAGTCGAAACGGGGCGTAGACACATTATTTTTTGTGTATTCGCCCCGTGTTTACAATTTGTTCATAATTCATTTAAGGAATTTTAATTTACATAACATCTTTTATCCATTTCTGACCCATATACTAAATATATAACATAAGAGAAAACAACAAGTGTTTTAATAGTTATTAAACTTTTTCATAATAAATGCCGGGTATCGATTCGATACCCGGCATCCTCCCTTTTTGCGCGAGCAATGAGCCATGTACAGATGAGCCCAGTTGTCTGACTGGAGCTTGCTCACAGGCAGGCATATTCGAGCAAAGATGTATGCGGCGAACGCCTCGACAACGAGCAAGTTTGCTTGCGAGTCTGTCTACATGGCGAAATCTTCGAATGCACAATTCCTTTTTATATAACAATTACTTTCTCTTCACCGGAATCCAAATTGCACTATGATAATCGGAATCCGTCTTTTCTCCGTTCACACAGTCGTACCACTCCACGTTTGCATTTCCGCAAATCTCATAATCCGGATTACCGGGAAGCCATTCCTTAAAAATCCTTGTATTTAATGACTGCAGTGCCTCGGGGATTGCACCCACACAATCAAACACCGCCCATTCGCCTTGAGGAAACTCATACAGCATCATTCCTTCCGGAACTTCGCCTCCGGTATATTTACCGGCTATGAGATATGTAAATTTACCCTCGCTCGAAGCATTTCCATCATCAATACAAATACCATACTCTCCTATGCAATTATCCACCAGTGCTTTTTCCTGTGGATTGGCAGGCGGATTTCCGGCATACACATTTGCAGCATACTTCTCACAAATCTCATCCCAATACTTGGGAATCTCCTCATAAGCCTTATCAAAAGAAAACTCTTTCGCAAAGCCAATCACTTTAAAACCAAACATCTTGGTAATCTTGTAGTCCATCTTATCTCCTCCTTGAACTGTAATCTTTACACTCAACGGAAGAAAGGTCCTGACACAACTGCCTTGCTTTACCTGCATAGGCGAAGATCCATGAAATCTCGTAAATGCTTTTGTAAAACTATCCGGCGTATCATATCCATAATCATATGCCACATCAATGATTTTCCTATCGGATTGCTTCAAATCAAGTGCCGCAAGATACAACTTCCGATTGCGGATATACTCCGACACAGAATAACCCGTCACAACCAAAAAACCACGCTGAAAATGTATGGGGGATATGTACACCTGCTCCGCCACATCCTGCGCACTGATGCCGTCATTTATGTGTCCCTCTATATACTCAATTGATTTTCTGATTGCGGTCAGCCACTCCATATATCATCTTCCTTTCTTCTGTATAACCAGATGATACAATTCAAAAGCAATAAAATCCTGTCATTTCAAATTCCATTTTGTCCGTATACTGCCACTCTAATGTCTCCTCGAGTTTACATAAAACCTTCACTAAATCCACTTTATCCTTTTTTCGAGCGAATAAAATCAATCACTAATATAATCACTGTACCCGAGACAGCAATCCACCCAAATATCGCTACAGCAGCAAACACTCTCCATGTAGTTACTGTACTCGCCGTAAATACAGAAATAACAAAAATCACTAGCGCTACCGCAAATAGTCCCCATAAAATACCAATTATCTTTCTCATATTTCCTCCGTCTGCTCATTTCAAATCTCTATCCAATATTCTCTGTTTGGAGAATAATGAACTTTGACACACTTCTCTTTTATGTACAAATCGACATTTTCACCGTACTTTTCAGAGACAACTTTTTCCTCCATACCGGTAACCGGATTCTCAAAAGACACAACTATACGGTAGACAACATTTTTGCCCATTGGATAGATATGCGGATGATTGGGGAATTCTTTTCCAAAGTAAAAAGGAATTCGCCTAATCTCAATAACCTCTCCCTTTACGACAGGGCACGATAACATATACTCCATATGTAAGATCTTTTTCCTGTTTTTCATATTGGATGTTACATCAGAAAATATACATAACAACGCCAATATCGCTGCAACAATTCCAAAATATTTAATATCCGTTAAAGATGCACCACTCATTACAAACATACTCATAAGAAGCACTGTACCTATAACAATTGCTAGCGCCAGAAAAGTACCTATTCTTGTGCGAAAATATCCGATCGGAGTTATTTTACTCATAATGCCACCTGCTTTTTATTACAAGTTATTTTCATTCCTAATTTTATATTAAGACAACAAAAAAATCACAATCCGTTCCCGCATGTTATTTGTTCCAAACAAGTCACTGCAGTCTATCTCGTCATAAAATTCCAACTCGTCCACCGTCATAAGATATGAAATATACTCCTCGGAGGGATAATAAAAAAACAAAAACACTTCCCTCGGTTTTTCATAATATGATTCTATCATTCTTGCCATCACTTTTTGAAGTAGCTCCACAGAAAATGGATTGAAAAAATAGTATCGATTGACTTCCAGCGGCACAGCATACTCTTCTGCTTTTGCCAATACAAACTCTGTCTTTGCTCCCAAAACGGCAGTCCTCTGATTATCCAGCGCACTTTCATAAATGCGCTCATCATATTCAATCCCTATGGTCTTTGCCTTAGTTTGATAGGACAGCAAAAAATCCACGCGCCCCTTCCCGCAACCATAGTCTAAAACCACATCTCTTTTACGAATAAAGCCACTATTAGCTAAACGCATCAAGACACTATAGGGTGTGGGTTCATAAGGGTAACGATATTGGTCGGAATTCGAATCATCCCGGCCGGCTGTTTTTATTTGCAAAAGCTTGTCCCATGTTTTTTCGTTATCTATCATTGTTTGCCTCTATTGATATTACAAATTTTGACATATTTGTAAATCGAAATTGGTCGTTCCGTCAAACTGAAAATTATCAATGTAAAATATAACGTATTGGTGTACCGAAACACTGCTCTGTTTCGATTACGACTAAATTATCACATATTAGTATAGTAGCCATACCATTTCCTAATACAAGATTTAATGCATCGTTAAGTGTAGCATATCTTCTGTCCAAATCCTTGTTATATGCGATAATATAACACAGGCCCGATACATTATATTGTTTTGCAATATCAAGTATTTCATCCAAAAACAAAGTATCGCCACTTGATACTATTCTTTCCGCTTAATTCGAATATTCACGATCCTCTGGTTCTGTCCATCTTACGCAAATCACAGTTGAAATAAACTTTTCAACCCTATACCGAGGATAAAGCCGACTATTAAAAACGCAACATGTAAAAACGGCAACAAAAACACCGTATACCACTTGACAAATTGGGGTTTCTCCTCCTCTTCTTTATCTGTATATTTAATCAAAGAATATATGAACAATATAAACCACAAAGGAAAAGAGGCATAAAATGCACTTGCACAAGAACACACTGGAAAAACAACAACATAAAAAATATCAATAAGCGCACTTACTATTGCTATAAGTGCAAGTCCAACCAGTAAAATCAAATCCAATTTATGTATTTTTTTCATTAATTAAATTCCTCCTTATCTCTCCGGCAAATTCAAATTCTTGCATGCTTTCAGACTCAACCGCTGTCTGAAATTTGTCTCTCTGTACTAGTTGAAGTCTATATTTCTTTTAAATTCTTTTCCTTCGTATTTAGGCAAAACATACACTCTGGTAATATGATTATCTGTCCGACTGCCGGTGCCGATCATCTTTCCATCAACAATTAAGACACCGATTCTTCCTTGTTCAATATCCTGTTTAATATTATCAATGCTATGCAATCTTCCAAAAAAATCTACGACTGCTTGTGTGTAATAATGCGGATATATCCTTGCTTTGGTTTCCTGAACAATATCGCATACAGCTTGTGCTTCTTCTATTGTTGCTTTTCTATATTCCATAAAAACTCCCTTGTAAAAATTAAAATTCAAAGTGTGCTGCCGAATTCGGATTGAATTAACAGTTCATCACTTTTAAAAAAGTCCACAATTCTTTTGCGAGAAAACGGCCAGTCATCTTCTTGTTTATAATCTTCTTCAAAGAAATACATTATTTCTTCACAGGACATGGGCGGAAGATTCGCCTTATATTTTTCATAGTACTCATTCTGCACTTCTTCCCAACAGGAATATTCTTTTTTACTTAGCAACATGCAATCATCTAGATAAATGATAGTCGCCATACTTTTTCTTACATATCTCCACATAATACCTAATGCCTTAAAATATGTTCCACTATAGTTATATGTAATATCCTCTATGTGGGAATCATAAAAATACACCATGCAATCTCGTATAAACATGGACGCATCGAATAATACAGACATATAATTTTCTTCTCCCGGTACCACATGGCATATCCTTGGAGATAATAATATTAGCTCAATTTCCTCTGCCCAATCGCTATTATACAATAATCTGACCTGTTTATTACCTACTGAATTTAATTGCATACTACCATTATCAACATACTCTCCACTGACATATGACATTTCTTTTAATACTGCATCGTGAAAACCGCTATACTCTTCCATAAGATATTCAATATCCGAATCTGCTTCGATATAATTCCACCCTTCCAGTTTCGTTGACAGATTCTCCAAACCAAATTTAGCCTTATCGGCAACTCCCTTCTCTAACAAATCAATCAAAGCTTGTGTAGCTTCCCATATTTTTTTATAGCCCCTATAATAGTGAAGTTCCTTGCTGTTTCTAATTTTTGCATTGATAGGATTCATTTCGAATCGAGAAAGATTTATCCATTCTTCACATACGGCAGAATTGCAATCAATAATTTCAACATTCACTTCATATGGGGGCTCTGTTTTAATATTCAAATACTCAACTAATACTACTTTATCTTTTTGTGTAATATCATCTACAATATACCAATCTCCGGCTCTATTAATTACACCATATACCTCTGAAGTGTAGTATTTTCTCTGTCTTTCATTATATATTCTCGCTCGCATATATTACCCCTTTAACATCTTTCAGTTATTAACTTAATTTTTCTTCTTCTATCGTTCTTTCACTTTTTTAAAGCCAATCTCATCGCATATCTCATCAATTTTCGTAATCAATTCATTTCCCCAAACCCAAACCTCTTGTCTCCAAGGATGTCCCAAATATCCAAATCTAAATCTTTCTTCTATAAAGAAATAGTAATCTCCATCCGGAAAGTAGCCCGGAAAATACGCATTATATCCTCCACCTATATATCTGCTATCTTCTTTCCAAAAACTTCGTTGTTCTTCTTTATTGTGTGGATCATATAAAAAAGCACTATGGTGCCAATCTAAAGCATACATTTGGGAACCATCTTTACAGATATCCGAAAAAATATTATCAAGCATATTTTCCATCGCATCGAGTTGTTTTTCGGTCATTTCATCAATTGCATATATTACATATTCCTCTTCAATTTCAAAGGGAATAATGTTATTCTTCATCGACGGATTAAATTTTAATGTTTCATAAACTCTATCCCATACCAAATCATATTCCGGTGTATCATCTAATAACATGTCCCATTAATCCTTTCTCTACAAATATCTACCAAATAAACGGAATCAACCGATATTTGACTTTTTGCTTATACTCATGATAGCCATCAAGTTCTTTTTCAAGAAACTCTTCTTCGTTTTTAATTCTCTTTGCAATGATAAAGGGGTATGCGAGAAAAACAAAAAACGAATATATGGAGCCCAACACAAGCGGCATCGACAAAAACAGAAGCAAGGTCACACTATACATAGGGTGTCTCACAATGCCATATAGTCCGGTATCAATCACTTTTTGATTCTCTTGCACTTCAATGATGCGGCTAAGATATGTATTTTCCCGAAGCACCTCTGCATATAGCACATAAGCTACAACAAACATAACCGCAGCACAGATTACAACGCCTTTGGGCAGAGTATACCATCCGAAACGAATTCCTAAGCCTGCAACAATAAATCCAACCAAAAACATAAGTCCGCTAAGTTTGATCACCAGGTCTTGTTCTTTTTGCTCTTCTTTTGCATGCAACCGCTTTTTTAATAATTCCGGATTTTTTATCATCATCACAATTCCGGCAAGAAACATTGGCACAAATAAGATTCCCATCAGCAACCAACCATTTACAAACTGCCAAGTGCCCGCAGGCAGGAAGATTAACACACCAACCAAAATAATGCCCAATACAAATTTTGTTATTGCTTGAATAAATAATTTTATTGTCATAATAATCCTTCCCCTCCGCTTAATATCGATATCTCATATCCGTATATCTCTGCTCTTTATCAACAAAGCCAACCTTTGCATATATCGGATACCCTTCTTTGGTTGCACTCAAATCTACTCTGCCCAAACCTCGCTTTTTTCCATAATCCACAAGGTTTTGAATAAGTTTCGTACACAACCCTTTTCCTCTATATTCCGGCTCCGTATATACGCTCAAGACCTCTCCATACAATCCATTTAACAAGATGGAATTCGCAGGCATTTCAATGATGTGCAAATATGCAACCGAAACAATCCGTTCCCCATCTTTTGCCACAAATGCAATCAATTCATCGCCCAGTTTTCTATTAAAATAATCCGGCAACTGCTTCTCCATGCACTCTTTTTCATGATCGCTTACTCCACCAAAATCATCAATCATATATGCAATTCTCAATCTTACCAATTGTTCTATATCATCCTTGGATGCTTCGCCAAATAATATACTCATTTTTATACCTCGTCCCTTGTAAATTTGCAGTTACATCACACCACTGTATACCCTTCCGCTTCCAGTAGCGCTAATGCTCTGTCAAACTCTTCACCTTTTACCAGAATGTAATCGGTGTTATATGTTGACACTACGAAAATCCCTATTTGATGATTTGCCAGAATGGTTGAAATTTTTGATAACACCCCAATTAGTGAAAAATCCAAAATTCCTTGTATTCTGAAAGCTTTCCATCCATCCTCACGCGCAATCGCATTAAGCGGTACATTTTTTGCGGGACACACCAGAGAAATTTCCTCATCTGTTTTCCCAATGGCATAAAACTCCAGTGACATATCAAAATCACTTTCCGTTTGAACCTTACACACAGTCAAATCGTACTTTAGTCTTTCTATCTTCATCTTACCTATCTCCACGATTTGTAATACCAGAACTTTTATAGTAGAACTTAATCGCAATCCACGTGAAGCCGGTATTTTCCACAATGACGGCATCTGAACAAGTAACCTGCTAAAGATCCACCCTTCTCTAACCATTCATTTTCAAAGTCAAATCCATCATCTTCTTTATATTCATCTATGACACTTTCCAGATTCATTTCTTTCAGTTCTGAATAACCCACATCACCTAAATATTCGCAGTAATCATCACAACATGCCAACCAATATTCACCTTGCCATGAACAATATCCCGGAGTCCGCAAAAACAACTCATCTCTTTTTTCAGCGTCTGTTACTTCCTCTGCATCTTGTATAAATTCACCATCATATTTTTCCGCCGCACGGCCGCTTGCCACACATTCCATACAGATACAATGGACCTCTTCTATACAATACATAGTTGACACGTATACATTTGTTTTGTTACCACAGCACTGGCAAACACCTTCTCCAAAAGTGACTCCATCCAAAACCTTTTCTGTGTCATAAATATTGGGATGATATTTAAACTTTGGTAAATTTCCTTTCATATTGTTATCCTTTCTTCCATTAACTTCAAATAATTATATTTCTTGGTTGCTATAAAACATGTATATCTAAAATTACAGGTGTAATCCCACTTCTTTCATCAACACGAAATTCCATTTGTAGAGTTAAATCATTGGGGTTCCCATCCGTTGTCAAATCATAATCTACTGCAAATCCCTCTCCCCTAATCATAGTCTATCCACTGTCCGTCTTTTAATATTTCAAAATCCCCCCACTGTGGCTTACCTAAATTGCGTCCTTTTACTCGTATTGGCAAGAATGCATCATGCTGACAATCTGGTAATGGATCATCAATATCAATCCAACCGCGGTCATCTATTTCATCATTCCAATTTTCATAGACAGATTCTATATCCGGATACCATGTGTCAAACGAGCATTGGATAGCATCGAGACTACAGTATTGATATAATAAAACTTCATTTTCTGTTTGATGTAACATAATTTTATAAATGTACTCGGTTTCATTACATTTTAGTGGTTCTTTTAATACCGCATATTTACGCATTACTTTATTCCTCCCCATTATTATGTTAAAAATCATTTTTTCGTTTTATAAATTACTTATTCCTACTATGTTTTTTTATTTTTGGTTCTTTTGTAGCAACAACATCTATTATGTGGTTTTGACAATAAATCCCATAATGTTTCCATCCCTCCGGATATCGTGCCTCAATAATTCCCACGTCAACTATTAGCGGTAAGCAATCTAATAATCTGGATTTATCAAATATTATAAAACACTTACCGTTTCTAATTTCATAATTATCCCCTCAATATTATAATCTAATTATACCTTTCTACCCATGGAAACAATTTTCAGCATTATGGGTAGATAATTTCATCCGTTTTTCTGTTTTTTTCTCTCTTTTTCTTCCCATAGATATCTTCTTTAATGTCTATGGGCAGAATTTTCTTCATTTTCACCTAATTTTTTCTACCCATGAAAGCTTCCTTCCTCTGCTATGGGCAGAACACGTCTCTCAAAAGCTTCTTTTTTTCTACCCATCAATCCGACAAAATATGTCTATGGGCAGAACGCGTCGAATAGGAATATTCTATTTTCTACCCATTCCACTCCCAAACAACATCTATGGTTAGAATCTTGGCAACCAATATCGCTCCTCCCCCTCATTATATATGCTAGCCCTCGGCGGAACAAGAAATTTAAGGATAAAATCCGACACAGGAAATTCTAATACAGAAATTTAAGGATAAAAAACAAGGGATAAATCCGCAGATTTATCCCTTGATGTAAAAACTGTGTAATCTTAATGATTGGGAAACGATTAAGCCTGTCCAACAGAACCGAATAATTCCATTTTAGCTTTAACTGTTTCTTTGATAGCTTCGAAACCGGGAGCTAATAACTTACGAGGGTCAAATCCTTTACCTTCTAAGTCTTTACCAGCTTCGATGTATTTACGTGTAGCTGCAGCAAATGCTAACTGACACTCTGTGTTAACGTTGATCTTAGCAACACCTAAGGAGATTGCTTTTTTGATCATGTCTTCAGGGATACCTGTACCACCGTGAAGTACTAAAGGAAGATCTCCTGTTAACTGCTGAATAGCATCCAATGTCTCGAAAGATAAACCAGCCCAGTTTTCAGGGTATTTACCATGGATGTTACCGATACCAGCTGCTAAGAAGTCTACGCCTAAGTCTGCAACTGCTTTACACTCGTTAGGATCTGCACATTCACCCATACCTACAACGCCGTCTTCTTCACCACCGATAGAACCAACTTCTGCTTCGATGGAAACGCCTTTGTCATGAGCTGCTTTTACTAACTCAGTTGTTTTTGCTACGTTCTCTTCGATAGGATAGTGGGAACCATCGAACATTACGGAAGAGAAACCAGCTTCGATACATTTGTAGCAGTGATCGTATGAACCGTGGTCTAAGTGAAGAGCTACGGGAACAGTGATGTTCTGGTCTTTTAATAAACCGTTAACCATACCAACTACTGCGTCATAACCGCCCATGTATTTACCTGCACCTTCGGATACACCAAGGATAACAGGGGAGTTGCACTCCTGAGCTGTTAATAAGATTGCTTTTGTCCACTCTAAGTTGTTGATGTTGAACTGACCAACAGCATAGTGGCCTGCTTTTGCTTTTTTGAGCATTTCTGTTGCTGAAACTAACATGAATATTACCTCCGTTTTATTAAATTATTAAAATAATAACTTTTTAATCGTGTTCTATTATACCTTATCTTTTTTTAAAATGGAATAAGAAGATGTAAATTTCTTACTTTTTCCCGTCAGGAACAATTAAATGAAGTGCCTGTTTTTCATTTTTAATCAGCACATTTTGATGTTCGCCACCAAATTCCCCATCTAATGTCCACGGAATTGCTTCATCTGCCTCGATAGTCAATGAAGAAGTCTGGAACGTCTGCATATAATCACCATGAACTTTGTTCCCCACAATAGATGTTAAAATCAAATTCAACTCAATCATGTTGAAGGGCATCTTCACTAAAGTGACTTCAAAAAGTCCGTCGTCCAATTCTACATTTTTCCCGACAATCTTTTTAAAACCACCTACCGAACGGGCATTGGTGATCATACCATACATGTAATCACCTTCCAACGTCTTTCCGTCATGTTCGATACGCAAATGATAACAGGGAATGGAACTGATACGTTTTGCTCCTTCCAATACATATGCCAAATGTCCCAGGGCATTTTTCATCTGTTGGTCAGTGGCATAAGAAACATCGGTAAACAATCCAAAAGCCGCCACATATACAAAGATATCATCATTAAAACAACCCACATCACAGGCAAAGTCTTTACCGGTCACAATGGCTTCCGCAGCTTTTTGCATATTGCCGGATATTTTTAAACTCTTTGCAAAATCATTGGTTGTTCCTGCCGGCACATAGCCAATAGGCAAACGGTTTTCGCGCTTCATCATTCCCGTAACTGTCTCATCCAAGGTACCGTCTCCGCCGCTGCATACCACCAAGTCATATTCATCAATATCTCCCATAACAGTCTCTGTGGCATCACCTCTTTCTTGTGTCGGACGCGCCGTCACCACATATCCCGCCTTCGTAAAAATGTCAATAATATCCAGTAAATTGCTTCGAATCTGCGCCTTTCCTGCGTGAGGATTATATACAAACAATAATTTCTTATTCATAGAACGCCTCCATCTACGATGTTTGTCCGCTACATTTCATATACGAAAAGGGAACACATCCGTGTCCCCTCCTATCATAGTTTGTGAGCCTACTTTATTCGTTTCCGCCGATGTAATTTTCCAATGCCTCAATTGCATCTGCTTCATCTGCACCGTTGGCAATAACGGTAACTGTTTCCCCCGCATTCAGTCCGAGACTCATCATTCCCATAATGCTTTTTGCGTTTACCTTTTTGCCTTCTGCTTCAATGTAGATCTCGCTTTCAAACATGCTGGCTTTCTGTACAAGCACTGCGACCGGTCTTGCCTCTAAGCCGTTTGTCAGCTGAATTTGCATAGATTTCTGAATCATTTTTATTCCTCCTAATTCACCCTTAATCTGTCTGCAAGCTCACTTAACTTTCGTAATCGGTGATTTACTCCTGATTTTCCCACAGGCGGGTCCAGTAATTCTCCCAGTTCCTTCAAGGCTGTATCCGGATTTTCCAATCGGACCAATGCCATTTCTTTTAAAGTTGCCGGAAGCTTATCAAGTCCCATACGTTCTTTGATATATAAGATGTCTTCCACCTGTTTCGTTGCTGCACTTACCGTTTTGTTGATATTGGCAGCTTCGCAGTTGACTCTGCGATTTATAGAATTCCGTATTTCTTTGTAAATGCGGGTATTCTCCAATTCCATTAATGCAACATGTGCCCCCATGATATTGAGCATATCCACAATGGCTTCACCGTCTTTGATATAGACCACATGATACTTTTTACGTATCACTTCTTTGGCTTCAATACCAAACTCAGCCAATATCCCAATCAGATGCCCGGCTTGCTCCTCTTTGTCGCACACAAACTCCAAATGATATCCTTTTTCGGGATTGCTCATAGAGCCGATAGTCAGATATACGCCTCTTATATATGCACGTCTGCAGCAATCCTTCTTTAACAGGAGGGCATTGACACCTGACGACATATCTGCACATATTCCATTTACATCATCCCACAGCTTTAATGCCATAAGAATTTCTTTTACTTTTCGTGTATCCTCTACGCACAGCTCATAAGTCATGTTTTTGGACTGTCTGCCGCTTTTTCGTACGGACACACCAGTGTATATATTAAATGTTTTTTTCAGTAATGTAAAGCATTTTATTGAAATTGTCTTGTTGTCCGTTGAAATCCCTATGACAGGCCGACAACCTTCTGCTACCCTGATATAGCCGCAAAACTCGAAAATCGCTGCTAATTCTGCCAATTGGCAATGTCTGGCATTTGCAGTAATCTGTGACAATTCCTCTTTGACTTGTCCGGAAAAAGACATATTCTCACCCTTTTTATTTGTTTCTGTCCGCATCCCGGTGCATGAGTGTCAAGCCATAATCACCTTTATCCTTCATACGTTCATACAAAGCATTGGCAAGGGTTACACTACGATGCTTGCCACCGGTACAGCCGATACAAATGACCAATCGATACTTTCCTTCTTTAATATAATTGGGAATCAAAAACTGAATCATATCCTCCAGCTTATCCAAGAATTCTCCGGCTTCAGAAAAACTCATAACATAGTCACGCACTTCCTTGTCATTGCCGGTTTTCTTCTTTAATTCATCAATATAAAAGGGATTAGGAAGAAAACGCACATCATATACAAGGTCTGCTTCCAACGGAATCCCGTGCTTGAAACCAAAAGACATAATCTGTACCATAAGGGAATTGTATGCCTCGTTTTTCACAAAGATCCGATCCAACTCTTCTTTCAATTCACGAATCAAAAGACTGGAAGTATCAAAAATATAATCTGCCTGCTTCCGGATATCTGCAAGAATCTGCCGTTCTTTTTGGATGCTTTCCTCCGTACTGTTTCCCTCAATGGGATGCACACGTCTGGTTTCCTTATATCTCTTAATGAGGATTTCATCCGACGCATCCATAAAAACAATGCTGTACTGCAAACCGCCGTTTCGCATGTTTTCCAATGTCTGGTTGATTTCTTCAAAGGATTTATCCGAACGGACATCCAGGCCCAAGGCAACTTTAGAAAGTTCACTGTTGGGAAGGGTAACCAGCTCAACAAATTTGCTGATTAACGGCGCAGGTAAATTATCCACACAATAAAATCCCGCATCCTCCAACAGCTTCATGGCGCTTTGTTTACCTGCACCACTCATTCCTGTTACTACCACTAGTTTCATTTGTTTCTTCCTCTTGGTTGCTAATCTTAAAAGTTTCCAAGCCGAATCACTTCAGGCTCTAAGGTAACTGAAAATTGTTTTTCTACTTTTTCTGCCACTTCTTCCATTAACTCGGAGATATCTGCCGCCGTGGCATTTCCCATATTGATAATGAAGCCACAATGCTTTTCTGCTACTTGTGCTCCACCGATACGGTATCCGCGAAGCCCTGCATCCATAATGAGCTTTCCTGCAAAATGACCCTCCGGTCTCTTAAAGGTACTTCCCGCACTGGGAAACTCCAGAGGTTGTTTACTTCTGCGACGCTCAGCAAAATCTTCCATTTTGGCACGGATAGCTTCTGTATCTCCCTTTTCTAAAGTTATCTTTGCTGATAATACAATAAAGGGTCTGTTCTTGATAATGCTGGTCCGATAACCAAACTCCATAGTCTCATTATCCAGTGTCAAAATCTCACCGTTTTCATTCATAACAGTTACTTCTGTGATAATTTGCTTCATCTCACCGTCATAAGCACCGGCATTCATTACGACCGCACCGCCAATGGTTCCCGGAATACCGGAAGCAAACTCCATGCCACTTAAACCTTGTTTGGCTGCAGTTTTTGCCACAACAGACAAAAGTGCTCCGGCCTCAGCCTTGATACTTTGTCCCTCTACCACGACTTCGGAAAAACGGTCACCCAAATGAAGAATGACACCTTCATAACCTTTATCTCCCACCAATAGATTACTGCCGTTTCCAAGAATAAAATATTTGTGGTCGGTTTGTCTTAAATACTTTATGATATTGGACAGTTCCTCGGCAGATCCGATTTCCACAAAGAAATCAGCCTCTCCTCCCACGCGGAAGGTCGTATGCTTTGCCATGGATTCATTTTGCAATACACACTCTGCCGGAACCTGTGATATTAAATATTCATATAATGCTGTATTCAACTGTCCACCTGCAATTCTTTTATTATATGGTATGCCTCTTACGGATAATTATGCCGTGGATTAGCCAAGCACCAATTTCGCTGCACCGTAAATACCTGCATCATTTCCCAAAGTTGCCAATTTGAACTCTACATCGCGGCTTGCATGGAATACAACAGGTGTATAATTTTTGCGGATATAATCAAGCAACACTTCACCCGCTTTGGATACACCACCACCGATGACAAAAGCTTCGGGATTCATAACGCCTGCCACACTTGCAAGACCTTTGCCCAGATATTCACCAAACTGCTCTGCAATCTCTATAGCCACTGCATCACCGGCTTTTACTGCATCCCACACATCTTTGGCACTCACTTCACCTGCTTTTAAGCAAGTCTCTTTTGTATTTTTAGCAAGTACACGGTTTGCAATTCTCACAACACCTGTAGCAGATGCATACTGCTCCAAACAACCGGTATTGCCGCAACCACATACTTCTGTTTCTTCGTCATCCACATGAATGTGTCCGATTTCTCCGGCTGCTCCTGTTGCTCCTGTCAGAATCTGTCCGTCTACAATGATACCGCCGCCAACACCGGTTCCTAAGGTAACAACTACGATACTGTCAAAGCCCTGTCCGCCGCCTTTCCACATTTCACCAAGTGCAGCTACGTTTGCATCATTTCCGCCCTTTACTGCGATGCCGTCCAGATGTTTGCTCAATTCTTCGTTGATGTTGAAAACACCCCATCCCAAGTTTACGCATTTATGCACAATGCCCTTAGAATCAACAGGTCCGGGAACACCGATTCCCACACCTACAACATCTTCTTTTGCAACAGATTTCTCTGCCATTTTTCCTTTGATTGCTTCTGCAATATCGGGCAGAATATTTACTCCGCCATTTTCGGTACGGGTCTTAATCTCCCATTTATCCAATACGTTTCCCTCTGTATCAAAGAAACCCAATTTAACGGTGGTGCCACCTAAATCTACTCCAAAACTATAGTTTGCCATGTCTCTATCTCCTTTATGCCTCATAATTAGTCTTCACGTTTTTTTGCCAGATTGCTCTGTACTCTCTTGTATAACTCCTGAGCCGCATTGTAACCCATCTTCTTCTGACGGTGATTTACGGCTGCAGACTCACAAATGATTGCCAGGTTACGGCCGGGACGGATGGGAATGGTATGGCATACCAGCTTGTTGCCAAGATACTCGGTATACTCCTCTTCCAGACCAAGTCTGTCATATTCTTTATCACGGTCCCAATCCTCAATCTTAATAACCAGATCAATCTGACTGGTTTCCTTAACGCTGGATACACCAAATAAAGTCTTAATATCAACAATACCGATACCACGCACTTCAATAAAGTGTTTGGTAACCTCGGGAGCAGAACCCACCAAAGTATCATCACTAACCTTGCGGATCTCAACCACGTCATCTGTTACCAGACGGTGTCCTCTCTTAATTAACTCCAACGCAGCTTCGGATTTACCGATACCACTTTCACCGGTAATCAATACACCTTCACCATATACATCTACCAATACACCATGTACGGAAATGCAGGGAGCAAGCTGTACATTGAGCCAACGGATAATCTCCGCAGTAAACGCAGATGTCGCTTTCTTTGTCATAAGAAGCGGAATTTTCTTTTCAATTGCTATCTTTAAAAATAAGGGATCAGGCTGCAACTCTCGGCAGAACACAATAACCGGAATAGGACAGGATAAGAGTTGATTGAAAATCTCCTCTTTTCTTTCATCCGTCATGCTTTCCATATATGTATATTCTACAAAACCGATAATCTGCAAACGGGTTGCTTCATAATGCTCAAAATATCCCGCCAACTGAAGCGCAGGTCTGTTAATATCGGGCTGGTTGATTTTCACCCCACTAACATCCAACTCCGGTGTCAGATTTTCCAATTTGAATCGTTCAATGATTTTCTCAAGACTAACACTTGCCATACTTTTCCCTCTCTTTGTCTCATGTTTTTGCTGTGTTATTACAGCATTCCCCGCGGTTTTACCCCGCTATTTTCATCATAGCATAGTTTCATGAAAAAAGCGATAAATTTCCTCTGCCTGACTTTCGGAAATCTCAGGCACTTTTTTAAATTCTTCTACATCGGCATTTTTAATATCTTCAATGGATTTAAAATATCTCATTAAGGCCTTTCTTCTCGCCGGTCCCACACCCTTGATATCATCTAAAACCGAATGCACATTTTCATTCCGGCGCAAAGAACGGTGATACTCAATGGCAAACCGGTGAGCCTCATCCTGAATACGGGTGATTAGCTTAAATCCTTCCGAATGGGTATCAATGGGAATCTCCACATTGTCGAAATATAAGCCTCTGGTGCGGTGATGATCATCTTTGACCATGCCACAGACCGGAATATCAATTCCCAGACTCTGCAACACTTCTTTGGCAATATTTACCTGACCTCTTCCTCCGTCCATCAACAACAAATCCGGAAACTTGGTAAAACTGCCGAAGGTCTCATCCATCTGCTTTTCGCAATATTGCTTTTTCTCCTCTAACCCATGCAAAAATCTTCGGGTCAAAACCTCTCGCATGCAGGCATAATCATCAGGACCATCCACGGATTTGATGCGGAATTTACGGTAATCACTTCGTCTGGGTTTCCCTTTCTCGTAGACTACCATGGAACCAACATTCTGGAAGCCGCTGATATTACTGATATCAAAAGCTTCAATACGGTCAACATTTGCGATACCGATGGCATTTGCAATCTCCTTCACCGCTCCGATGGTTCTGCCCTCTTCCCTCTTGATGCGTTCCTTATCTTTATCCAAGACCATTTGTGCGTTTTTGGCAGCCAAGAGCACCAGCTTCTCTTTGCTTCCGATCTTGGGCACAACCAGATGGACTTTGGAGCCTTTGCGTTTTGACAACCATTGTCCGATTAGCTCTGCATCCTCCACTTCCTCTTGTAACATAATGGTACGTGGTAAAAATGGAGTCCCCGCATAAAACTGCTTAATAAAGTTTTCCATAACGACATTTTTCGACATTTCTGACACATTTGTCATATAGAAATGTTCCCGGCCTATCAACTTGCCATCACGTACAAAGAACACCTGCATAACAGCATCATTTTCATCTGATGCCATAGCAATAATATCTTTATCCTCTTCGGAACTCTCGGTAATCTTTTGCTTTTGCGCCACGGATTTGACACTGGTCAACAAATCGCGGTAACGGATAGCTTCCTCATAATCCATTTCCTCTGAAGCCCGGTTCATTTTTTCTTCCAGATTTTTCAAAATAGGACTGTAGTTACCATTTAAAAACTCCAGTGCACCCGCTACCTGCTCTCTATATTCTTCTTCACTGACTTTCGCAGCACATGGTGCCAGACACTGTTTCATATGATAATTCAGGCAGGGTCTGTCCTTACCGATATCTTTGGGCAGATTCTTCCTACAAGTACGCAAACAAAACAATTTATTCAACAACTCTATGGTATCCTTCACACTTCCTGCACTGGTATAGGGACCAAAATATTTAGACTTATCCTTCTTCATGGTACGGGAAAACACCAACCTGGGATAAGTTTCTCCCATAGTAACCTTAATATAGGGATATGTTTTATCATCTTTTAGCATCGTATTATATTTAGGACGATGCTCTTTAATCAGATTATTTTCCAACACCAGAGCTTCCAGTTCTGAATCCGTTACAATATATTCAAAATGGTCTATCTGGGATACCATTCTCTGTATCTTGGGTGTTTTTTTTGTACTTGCACGAAAATAAGAGTGCACACGGCGATTTAAATTAATCGCCTTGCCCACATAGATAATTGCATCCTTAACATCATGCATGATATAAACTCCCGGTTGTGCCGGGAGTTTTTTTAATTCTTCATCAATTTTGAACATCGGATTCCTCGGTCTGCTCCAAATTTTCTTTGGCTGTTTCCAAAGCTTCCTCAAAATCTGCATCCACATCTTCAACCTCTGTACTTGCTGCAGATTCTGTTTCTTCCTTTGTTTCTTCCTTTGTTTCTTCTTTTATTTCTTCTGCTTTTTCTTCTTCCTCAGGCTCAGGAATACCCTTGGCTGCACGGTAAATCTTCATAAACTCTTTACCGGTAATGGTTTCTTTTTCAATCAAATGCTCTGCAAGCTGATCCATCACATCACGGTTCTCATCCAAAATGGCTTTTGCCTCTTCATAACAACCTTTTAAAATGTCCATAATCTCTTCATCAATAGCCGCAGCTGTCACATCTGAGCAGTTCATAACCGCACGTCCATCCAAATAACGGCTCTCTACTGTCTCTAATCCAACCAGACCAAAGCGTTTGCTCATACCATATTGTGTTACCATGCTACGGGCAATATTGGTTGCCTTTTCAATATCGTTAGCAGCACCGGTTGTGACAGTATCAAACATAATTTCCTCTGCTGCACGACCGCCTAACAAACCCACAAGCATATCATGAAGCTCTGCCTGTGTATTGAGGAATTTTTCCTCCTCAGGCACATGCATAACATATCCAAGCGCACCCATGGTACGGGGCACAATGGTAATCTTCTGTACCGGCTCAGAGTTTTTCTGAACTGCAGAAATCAAAGCATGACCAACCTCATGATAGGACACAATCTTTCTTTCCTTTTCGCTCATAATGCGGTCTTTCTTTTCTTTACCAACCAGCACCACTTCCACAGCATCAAACAAGTCCTTCTGGCATACTGCTTTTCTGCCTTCTTTTACCGCATTGATGGCCGCTTCATTTACCATGTTAGCAAGATCGGAACCTACTGCACCACTGGTTGCCAAAGCAATGGCATCCAAATCTACGCTATCATCCAGATGTACATTTTTGGAATGTACCTTCAGGATATCTACACGCCCTTTTAAATCGGGCTTATCTACAATAATACGTCTGTCAAAACGTCCGGGACGAAGCAAGGCTTTATCCAGAATCTCCGGTCTGTTAGTTGCCGCAAGCATCAGGATACCCTTGGATGAATCAAAACCATCCATTTCAGATAGCAACTGGTTCAAAGTCTGCTCTCTTTCCTCATTACCGCCGCCATACTTAGAGTCACGGCTTCTACCAATGGCATCAATTTCATCAATGAAAATAATACAAGGTGCATTTTTCTGCGCTTCTTTAAACAGATCTCTTACACGGGAAGCACCCACACCTACATACAGCTCCACAAAATCAGAACCTGCCAGGGAGAAAAAGGGTACATGGGCTTCACCCGCAACAGCTTTTGCCAGCAAAGTCTTACCGGTACCGGGAGGTCCCACAAGCAAAGCACCCTTAGGTAACTTTGCACCAATCTCAGAATACTTACCGGGATTATGAAGGAAGTCTACAACCTCCTGCAAGGATTCTTTGGCCTCTTCCTGTCCTGCCACATCCTTGAATGTCACACCGGTTTCCTGCTGCACATAAACCTTGGCATTACTTTTACCCACACCCATAGGGCCGCCACTGCCGCCCATCTTGCGGAACATCAATGACAACAATCCCCACAGCAAAAGAATCGGTAAAATAATACTGAGTATGTTCCATATAAAAGCAGAATTATCCGGAATGGTCTTACTGTACTCCACATTATGTTTTTCCAGCAAAGGATACAAATTGTCATCATCCAAATTGCCGGTATGATAAGTTACAGTAGACTTTCCGCCGCCCAAAACAGGCTCATTCATCTGTTCCTCTGCTGTTTCTGTCTTCTTATCTTCAACAGGTGTGATATCAATCTGTGTATCACTAATGATGATGCTCTCCACTTCTCCGGCTTCCACCATGTCGATAAATTCACTATACGTAATCTCATAATCTGACGCAGATGCCAGTCTGGTAATAAAACTCATTCCCATCAAAACAGCCAACACAGCCAATAACAGGGAAAAAATGCTCTGTTTTTTTTGCGGTCCATTTCCCTGATTATTATTATTCTGATTGTTGTTTTGATTATTCGGATTATTATTTTGATTATTTATCTGATTATTATTTTCCATATCGCTCCTCCAAACAGCCATTACTATTATAAATTTGGATTTTCTATAAATCAATATAAACATTCCGAATTTTGTGTGTTCAACTTCTTAAAGTTTTATAAAATACAAGAGATTTATTCTTCATTCGCCAAGTCTACAATTTTCTGCAGCATATCAAAATCCAAATATGGCTCGTTCTGGAAACTTACCAGACCACGCAAGGGTGTATAATTCATCATAGCCTCCTGCATACCGGCATCTCCTCCATCTCCGGTTACGTCACTGGCCATGGCTAGGGTAGATTTTCCCAATATAGGTCGCAATTCTTTTGCCACCTTCTCATTTGTCATAAACTCACCGATGGTTGTGTTTAAGTGATACTTTTTCACCTGTGTCTTTGTGCCTTTTACATACACCTGTGCAGTTATACGAATATCCCTGGAGGAACTTCCGATACAAATATTGTATTCTCCGCTTTCTACACAGAAGTCGTTCATTTGCATATCAAAATAAGCAAAGGCTCTTTCTCCCAATGTAAAGGTAACTGTCTTAGTCTCACCGGGTTTTAACTCTATTTTTTCAAAACCTCTCAGTTCCTTCTCCGGACGGATGGCAACTCCTTTGGTATTACCCACATAAAGCTGTACAATTTCTTTACCCTCCACTGTTCCGGTATTGGTCACATCCACACTGACTGATAACTTTTCTTTATCTGTCATCTTATCTTTATCCAGTTTCAAATTGGAATATTCAAATGTGGTATAACTGAGTCCGTGTCCAAAAGGAAACAGTACCTCCATCTTTTTCTTGTCATAATAACGATATCCCACAAAAACGCCTTCGCGGTATTCTACCACATCACCTTCTCCGCCATAGTATAAATATGAAGGATTATCTTCCAAACAGATCGGAAAACTTTCTGCCAATTTGCCGCTGGGATTCACTTTTCCATATAAAATATTGTATTCTGCTTCACCTACAGCCTCTCCACCCAGGTATGCTTCCAGCACACCTTTCACTTGTGAAAGCCAGGGCATCTCTACGGGTGAACCGTTGTGGAGAACTACAACAATATTGGGCTGTACTTTTGCAATCGCTTCAATTAAGCGGTTCTGGCTATCCGGCATCTGCATATGGGCACGATCAAAGCCTTCCGATTCAAAAGAATCAGGAAGTCCTGCAAACACAACTGCTACCTCAGCACTTTGCGCTGCTTTTACAGCTTCTGCCAGCAGTTTCTCATCCAACTCATCCTGTTTATCATCATAACCTTGGGCATAAGTTGCTCCCGGCAAGTCCTTGGCAAACTCCCACGCACCTGTTACCCGGTAACTCTTTATATGAGAACTTCCACCACCTTGATATCTGGGATTTTGGGCGTACTGACCGATGAATGCCACTTTTTGTTCTTTCTTTAAAGGTAATATCCCTTCATTTTTTAATAGCACCAGCGAGCCCTCCGCCACTTCTCTACTAAGTGCATGTTGCTCATCCCTATCAAACACGGCGGTACTATCTCTATTTTCCACAAAACGGTATACAATATCCAAAATCCGGCACACAGTTTCGTTTAAAACAGCTTCATCCAATTTCCCGCTTTTTACCGCTTCCACAATCAGTTTGTCATTGACGCCACAGGATGAGGGCATCTCCAAATCAAGCCCTGCCTTTACCCCGGCCACACGGTCATTGACAGCACCCCAGTCACTAACTACGAAACCGTCAAATCCCCATTCATCACGCAAAACCTTGGTTAACAAATATTCATGTTCTGCTGCATAAATTCCGTTAATTTTATTATAGGAGCACATCACAGTCCAAGGCTTAGACTCCTTTACTGCCGTCTCAAATGCCGGCATATAGATTTCTCTCATGGTCCTCTCATCAATACGGGAATCCGATGTCAGACGTCTGTTTTCCTGACTGTTTGCCATATAGTGTTTGATACTGGTTCCTACATTCTGACTTTGTACACCTTTGATAAAACTTGTGGCAATCTCACCTGCCAAATAAGGATCTTCGGAATAATACTCAAAATTACGGCCACACAAAGGTGAACGTTTGATATTAACCGCAGGTCCCAAAATCACACTGACACCTTCTGCCTGACAGGATTCACCTATGGCCTCACCCATTTTGTGCAATAGGTTTCTGTCAAAGGAAGCTGCCGATGCACATCCTGCCGGATAGCAAACTGCGGTAATACTGTCATTCATCTCGGATACATCTGCTTCATCCTTCTGTTTACGGAGTCCATGAGGTCCATCAGACACCATAATGCGCGGCACTCCCAAACGTTCCACCGCTTTCGTATGCCAAAAATCCTCTCCTGAACAAAGAGATGCCTTTTCCTCTAAAGTCATTTGTGCAACAATCTTTTCTATTTCACATCTTGTCATATTTTTTCCTCACATTCATTTATTATTGTTTGATACAAAAATGTCCCAGGAAAAAATATATCCCAGGACATTTCTGCATATGTATTTTTCTTAAGAGTCTTAACCGTAAATTTGGTACATGTTGGTCTGTGTGGTCAGATTATCTGCAACTCTGTTTAAGCTTTCGGTAGCAGATTTAATCTCACCGATGGTAGCAGCCAATTCCTCTGCAGAAGCAGCTGTCTCCTGTGTAGCAGCAGCATTCTCTTCTGCAATAGCAGATAAGCTTTCTACGGAAGACATAACGCGTCCGCGCTCTTCTTCCAGGGACTGGGTATTTTTTGCAATGGACTCAATACCGTCAACTGTTACCTGAAGACCATCATTCACTTTATCAAATACTCTCTTGGTCATTTCTACTTTGTCAGCCTGTAAACCGATAATCGCATCTACAGTGTTCATAGTCTTAACAGCCTGCTGTGTATCCTCTAACAAGTTGTTGATGATACCCTCGATAGTCTTAGCAGATTGATTGGACTGTTCAGCAAGATTTTTAATCTGTTCAGCTACAACCGCAAAACCACGTCCGCTTTCACCGGCTCTCGCTGCCTCGATAGAAGCATTTAATGCCAACAAGTTGGTTTCATTTGCGATAGAGGAAATCAACTCAGTTGCTTTGTGAATCTCCTGTGCAGATTCATTGGTTGTATTGGTCTGTTCATAAATAACTGCAATCTGGCTCTTAACTTTCTGGGAAATAGCCTCTAACTCGCCAACTGTATCAACACCTTCCTGACCTGCTTCTTTCATCTGGTCAGCATTGCTTAACAAACGGTCAACTGCATCAGCAGCTTCTTCAATTTCCTGACCGATACGGATAACTGCATCGGATACTGCCTGTGTCTCACCGGCCTGTGTAGTAGCTCCGTTTGCCATATCTGTCATAGATCTTGCTACATCATCAGATGCATTGCTGGTCTGCTCAGCCATCTTATCCAGCTTAGCAGATGCATCTACGATAACGTCGGATGTATTACCTACTTCACCGATAACATTCTTTAAGGAATCAATAACGGTGTTTGCACACTGTGCCAAAGCACCCATCTCATCTTTTCTCTCGAGGTCTTTTCTCTCAATACCCTGTGTCAAATCACCGTTTGCCGCACGCTCCATCGCTTTAATCAAACGATTGATGGAATGTGACATTCCTCTCACAATGATACCAACTGCAATACCTACAAATACTAAGGAAACCGCAGACAGAATCAATATAGGCTTAATCATAGACGGTGCCAACTCTGCTCCCAACACAACACGTGCCACAATACTGAATATAATAGCCATAAGGAAAATCGGTGTAATGCTACAGAACACTAACTTTGCTGTCATGTTGAATACTTTGCTTAAATTTTTCATGATGTAACCCTCTCTTTAATATATCTTAATCGAACACATAATTTTTATAAAACACCTTACCTATGTATCTTAACATGGAATACATTTTTTTTAAAGTAGTATCAATGCATAATTTATAAAAATTTTTTCATATAAATTGACCTATTATCCTTTTACAATCCGATTCCTTCCCTCTTCCTTACCCCGGTACAACAAATCATCGGCATTTTTGATCAGACCATCAATACTTTCCCCCGTTTTGTATTGTGTCAAACCAAAGGTCATAGACACCGAAAAGCTATAATCTTCATAGGTAAATGTCAGCTGCCGCAACTCTTCCATCATCTGCCGGAGATTCTCTTCAGCATCCTCAGGCGCACACTTGTATACCAGCAAAAACTCTTCTCCTCCCCAACGGGAGCAAACGCCCTTATCCTTCAGATAACGCTTCATCATCTCCGATACGGTAACAAGTACCATATCTCCACACTCATGACCATAGGTATCATTAACCTTTTTGAAATAATCAATATCACCCAATGCTACCGTCACAGACAACTTCGGATCACAGTCCGCCCGGCTTATACATCCGGACAATTCATTACGGCCTGCTCTTCGGTTATAAAGTCCTGTCAGCGGATCGTTATAAACCAAATCCTTAATGGTCCGGGCCACCTCTACCGCATGAGTACCCATCTCTGCAATCTCATCATTTCTTCTATAGACCCTTTTAGGCATCTTACCGTTAAAATCATTGTCTGCCAAACCACCGATATAGGTACGTATACCATTTAAGCGCCCTACCAGACTACGGGCATATGTATAAAGAACAGACAAAGAAATAACCAGTGCCAAAATAAACACAATCACAATCTTGGTCACAATGGTCTTTACATTGGTCTCCACACTATCTTTGGTCATACCCGCAAAAACAATACCGCAAATCTCATCACCATTGTATAAAGGTGCATAATATCCAAAATATTCTTCTCCGCGAATCATAACATGATCTGAATAATACTCATTACCCGCATACACAGCATTGATAATCTGCGCATCCTCCAACTTAGAACCAACAATCCGGCTACCGGATTCATCATCTACGGTTGTCAGAATACGGGTATCACCCCAAAAAATTGTCACATCCGATCCGGTATTTTCTTTGATACGGTCTATTAACACGTAGTTGCCGGTCATATCCGTCTCACCCATGTAGAGATGTCCGTCTTCCATACGGATCTCGCCGGGATAAGCAAGTGAATGGGTATCTACCAATGTCCTGGTAGTTCCTGCAAGAGATTTCTGTATCTCAACCGCCATTCCTTCCGCTACACTCTGCTGTCCTACAAGGACTAATATAATACCCAGTACTACGATAGGTACCGTCATAATTGTGGCAAATGAAAAAAATAGTTTACTTTGTCTCTTTTTCATAGATTTCCCCTTAATATGTCGTGTATCCATTTTATCAAATACCCTCTTTTTTATCAATGACTTTGTCTCCCAAAAGTCCGATAATCTCCATCACATATTCCTGTCTGGGGATATAGGTTTCCCCTTCCAATTTGGGGAACTGCGATATCGGTCCTGTTTGGGGATTCTCTGTCAAAAACAACTTATTTCTACGGCTGATTCTCTTGATGGCATACTCCAATCTTGCGGCCGAAGAATAACTCTCTGCCTCCCACACCATGAGAATCCGTTTGACCTGACGGCTCCGTGTATACTTAGCACCCTTCCCCGTCTTATAAAAATGCTCCCGCATTCTGGCTTTGACATCCTTGGTAATGCCCGTATAGATACTCTCATCTTCACACATCACCATATATACATATGAATGTTCTGACATTTCTTTCTCTTTCATAGGTTCTCCGTTTTATTTGTGCAATCCAAAATACTTATTGGGATAGTCAGTCCCGGTGTCCACCTGCATACGTTCAATATAAGATTCCGGATTTTCACTCATCTTTAGAAAAGTATCAAAGGCCGTAATAATCATTTTTGCTTCATTATGCTTCATATCATAGGTATTCTCATCCAGCTTTGCCTTGAAATGATCCATCTGCCAAATCAGGATATCCACCACATGATAACCTTTTATTTCAACTTTACTGACAAACTCTTTTTTTACCAGATACCAGACATACTCCTGATAAATGTCATCTCTGGTTAACATACGCTCCCAGAATTTTTCAAAAAACTCTACAGATAATCCATTTTCCAAACAGGCACCATAGGTAAAATCCTTTACCTGTTGCCGCGTAATGCACACTTTACTCATGCTCTACACCCTCCAAATCAAATGGCGGAATAAAACTTTCCTCCGCTGTGCCGCCTTCTTGCATAAATCCGTTTATTACACCCAAACCCAACGCATATTCTATGGTTTTCTCATATTCGAACGTGGTGACTTTACGCCTTAAATTTTTGTGCAACACACTGTTTGTGACTGCGTCAACGTCTGCTACCGGTGTATATTGATTCAATATGCTGATATAGATACTATCACCATAGGTTTGGTACAAATAGGCAAGGATTTGCTCTGCTTCTTTTCTTCGTCCCGGCAACAACAGGTGACGTACCACCACTCCTTTTTGTAATATGCCTCTCGCATCAAAAACCGGCACTCCTACTTGACGCACCATTTCACCCAACGCCGCCTTTGCGTAATCCGGATAGTCACCGGCAGCCGAATAAGTATGTGCAATCTCCTTCTCCCAATATTTAAAATCCGGCAAATATACATCTACCAATCCATCCAATAGTCGGAGAGCTTCTACCGATTCATAGCCTCCACAATTATACACTATGGGAATCTGCAGCCCCTGCTCTTTTGCAAACTGCAGCGCCTCTGCAACCGATGGGATAAACATAGTTGCCGTCACCAGATTGATATTATTTGCACCTTTCTTCTGTAGTTCTAAAAAGATTTGGGCAAGACGCTCTACCGTAATTTCTTTCCCGGCCTTTCCTCCGGAAATCTCCCGATTTTGACAGAATACGCAGCGTAGATTGCATCCTGAAAAAAAGACGGTTCCCGAGCCTTCCTCTCCGCTGATACAGGGTTCTTCCCAATAGTGTAATGCCGCTCTCGCCACCACAGGACGGATA
Source organism: Lachnospiraceae bacterium (assembly GCA_045542735.1). GTDB lineage: Bacteria > Bacillota > Clostridia > Lachnospirales > Lachnospiraceae > UBA2882. Next base: position 296,982 of record JAZQLQ010000026.1, on the reverse strand, counting down.
CCCATACCACAAAAGCCCTTCTCTCCCTTGGTCCGATCAACACCACAGTTCCTGGGACATAATCTGCAATTTGCATATGCTGTTTGTTGTGATGCGGATATTTGCATAAATAAACAACCTTTCCCAATTTGCCATATCGCCCACACAAGGTTATAATACCGCTTAGTAACGTGCAAGCGAAATATTTAACGATTGGAACATCAAAAAATATGACAAAAAATAATACTAAAAATGTAAAATGGAAAGCCTTAAAAGCTGCTTTCCCATACACCATACCGATTTTGACCGGTTTCCTATTCTTGGGGATTTCCTACGGAATCTACATGAAAGCTTCCGGCTTCCCCGCTATCTATCCCATATTGATGAGCATGACTATCTTTGCCGGCTCCATGGAATTTGTTGCCACCAGCCTTTTGCTTGGTACCTTTCATCCACTGAACGCCTTCTTCCTCACCATTATGGTAAATGCAAGACACCTGTTCTATGGTATTTCCATGTTGGATAAATACAAAGATACCGGACTCAAAAAATTGTATCTGATCTTTGGACTGTGTGACGAATCCTTTTCTATCAATGTCACAGCCGATATCCCTGAAGATGTGGATAAGGGCTGGTTTATGTTTTTTGTAACTCTCCTAAACCACCTATATTGGATTACCGGTGCTACTTTGGGTGGGCTGTTCGGCTCCTTATTACATTTCGATATCGAAGGCTTGGAATTTGTGATGACTGCACTCTTGGTTGTACTTTTCTTAAATCAATGGGATAAAGAAAAGCAACACTACAGCTCTTTTATCGGCATCGGCATCTCCATTCTCTGCCTTGTGATTTTTGGAAGCTCAGACTTTTTATTGCCGTCTATGGCTTTGATGCTGACCATTTTAACTATATTCCGCAAGCCCATTGAGAAAGCAGGTGAACCCTCATGACACTGACACAACAGATACTTACCATTATGATTGTGGCATTTGGCACCATGCTGACCCGCTTTTTACCCTTTCTTGCATTCCGTCAGGACAGACCTACGCCGGAATATATCAAGACCCTGGGACGCATCCTGCCATCAGCCGCATTGGGTATGCTTGCCGTATATGGATTTAAGGATATTTCCTTTGTGTCCGGAAGCCATGGACTCCCCGAACTAATATCCCTCGGATGCATCATTCTCTTACACCGTCTTAAAAAGAATATGCTGTTATCCATTGCCGGCGGTACGATTTGCTATATGTTTTTGGTGCAATCTATTTTTTGATTCACGCGCTCATGCAATCTGATACATACATTATCTCACATGAAATCTGCGACGTAACTCAACACGGGCTTTACGGTCTCCGATAATGACCGTTCCCATAAACAAAAACACCGAGACTGCCAGAGAAACCCATGTCATCTCCGGATGGGTAATAATCCTTATCCCTGCCAACACAAAAGGAATCAGACTGCAAAAGACCATTAAAATCTGCCACATAAGATAGGACTGGAAATTTTGATGGTTAATAATCATCATAAGCAAAATCACAAAATCTACGACCAAGACACCGGCAGGAAGCACATAATTCACTGACCAACCGTTATATCCTACAACAAAGTCAATGCCCACACACATGCAAAGGGCAATCATGACCAGGACTGTCACTTTAATCTTGTAACCACTCCTACCCAAGATGGCAAAACGGAACAACAAATACACATACAACAATGCCAATCCTGTAATGACACTCCAAAGCATCTTTGATTCCATTTTGACATTAATAAAAACCAAAATACTTTCTGCCAAAATCGCACAAAACAGATAAATACGGCTAATCAATGCAAATCTTTTTCTTTTAACGCCCACATCCGGGTACATATTTTGACTTATGTCAGTTTTCTCCAATGCGGAATCACACAGGGGACACCGTTCGGTTTCATCCAATATCTCCACATTGCATCGCTTACATCTACTCATAATTCACCCCATTACTGTCAATCTTCACCTCAATACCATCCGCTGACATCTTGCGGAAAAAGCCCCGCTGTACAGACATGTCTGCCAAGTCAAAACTAAAGTTAAAGACCAACGTATCTTTATAAGAACAAATGGTTCCTTTTAAATGTTGCCCTTTGGACATAGCCAGAAAAGCATGAAACATCTCCACATACGGCTCGTAGTCTGCTGCTACTGTTACATTACCGATATTGGTAATGGTAGTTGTATTGGCAAGGGCAGAGGCTGTATAAATCTGCTTCATAACCATGTTTTTTAAGAATAAGGGAGTTGCCCTGTTTAACCACACCTTTTCATTGGATACGTTATAGGAAAACAACCGTTCTAAATTGTCTTTGTCTATCTGTGAGCGCAAGCTCTCACACACAATGCCCAACACCTCTTCAAAGGTATATTCGTCCTTCTCCGGCAAAAACTCTGCCGACACCATGACAAAGAAATTCTTAGTGGTAATGGACTCAAAAAAACTACGCAGATTTACCGGGACCGCTACACGGATAGGCTTATCCGAAGGCATCCTGTGCATACATTCCGTATAAACGCTCCATACAAAAGCCGCCACCAGATACTCATTGATGCTGGCTCCGTATCCCTTGCACACTGCTTTTAACTGCGGGATGTTCATATAGCCATGCATAACACCAAACTCGCCGGGCTCCAGTTTTTCTCCCTTAATCAAAAATGCTTTCTTGGACTTATAGCCTTTTTCAGCTTTCCGTTTATAATTTTTAACAAAACTGTCCTCGCGGTTTAACGATGTGTCGCTGGCATAGGAATCCCCCAATTTCTCGCGAAGTTCCGGATGAACCAGACGCAAATACTGGTAAGTCAGTTCCCTAAGGAAATTGATACCGCCCATACCATCCGCCAGCACATGAAACACCTCTAGATTGATGCGTTTTTTATAATAGGTCACGCGGAACAGGTAATTGTTGTTTTTATTTTGCCTGAAAAAGCGGCAGGGATATGTATTTTCCTCGCACACCCTGGGTGCGGGCCGGCCGTTTTCTTCCAGATAGTACCAAAATACCCCCTGCTTCATACGGACATTAAATCCGTCAAAACCGGGCAAAATCATATCCAATGCTTCCTGCAACAAATCAGGCTGTATTTCTTCGGTTAAAGTCACGCTGATACGATAGACATTTGTCATACTTTCTCCTGCAATCACAGGAAAAAGATGAGCCGTATTATCCAAACGTTCCCAACGTAAATCTCTCGTTTTTTTCTTCATCGTCATCCGCAGACCCCTATTATCTATTCTATTTCTATCCTAATCATCTTGCAAAAGCATGTCAATTCCCTGTTGCAAACTTGATGCATCCAGCATTCCGACTCCATGGGCTATGATATTCCCCTCTGCATCAATAAAAAATGTGGCAGGAACGGAACTGATATAGTAGGCAAAGGCCGCCTCCATATTGACATCATAATACACCGGGAAAGTATAACCGCTCTCTTCTATAAACATCTGTGCCTTTTCCTTGGTCTCTCTGCCTCCGTCTGTGAGATTAACCATGACAAACCGGATATCTTCACCGTAGGATTCATAGGCTGTCTGAAAGTCCGGCATCTCCCCTTTGCAAGGCGGACACCAGCTTGCCCAGAAATTGAGAATCACAGGCTTACCTTGCAGGGATGACAAGGTCACCGGATTGCCTTCTCCATCCTCCACCGTAAAATCAGGAGCCTGCATAGTCTGCGACTCTTCCGGAGTTTCTTCTGTTTCATTCTGCTGTGCCTCCGGAGCTTCTTCGACTATTTCTTGCTGTATCTGCTCCCTATCGCTGCTTTCCAACATCTCTATCCTCTTCTGATAACCACCAATACCATCCGCCACCATGGAAATACCGATAATAATCAAAAAGATACCTGCACAGATATTAATAATTTTATAATGATTTTTGATAAACTGAAAGGCATTTTTCAATTTATCAATAAGGACGGCACTTAAGATAAACGGAACTCCTAAGCCGACGCTATAGCATATGAGCATCAGCACGCCCTGCAACACAGAGCCTTCCTTGGATGCCAACAACAATGCCGAGCCCAAAAACGTACCCACACACGGTGTCCAACCAATGGAAAAAATCACACCAAAGAGAATGGCTTTTGCAAAGCCCATACGGTCTATGTTTACATTTGGTTTTTTGGTCATATTAAGTATTGATATTTTGATGACTCCGCAAAAATTTAATCCAAACAAAATGACAATCATACCACAGATAATGTCAACGGCATGCTGATATTTGGTCAAAAGCTGTCCCAAAGAACCGGCCAAGGCTCCCAACGCCACAAATACTACAGAAAAGCCCAGCACAAAACCACAGGCATTGATTAACGTCCTACCTGTTTGCGCTTTCTTTGTTTCGCCTTCATTTGTAGCTCCAACTGCCGACTCTCCCGCAAAGTAAGAGAGATAAATCGGTAGCATAGGCAACAAACAAGGAGATATAAATGTAATAATTCCTTCTATAAAAGATACAATGTATTGCATGATGGTTTGTCCTTTTCCTGTTTATATTTTGTTCTCATTGTAACACATTTATAACCCAATTTTATGATTTTGGTTGTTTATATGCAAAAACTGCCACTATGTGGCAGTTTTTATAAGGGTAATCAAAGTTTCTTGAAATGATTTTATTTTTACTCTTTTTAATCTCAAAGGATTGTATGCATATGATGCTTAAGGGGGTATATATCACTTTTTGGGCGCAGTCCAATTTAATATGCCACAATCTCTGTTTGCTCAAACACCCCATTCTTCAATTGAATAAATGTCCATTCGGCTAGATACTCATCACTTACATCAAATTTTTCAACCATTATGACATCTGACAAACCATCATCATTGACATCTTCTACATACACTTCTATAATCTCTGTTCCATGACGAAATGGTGCTTTAAACTCATAAAGAATATCACCTCCCGCAGTAGTCAAATACGCTTCTCCAACAACTCTTCTACTTGAATCGTGTTTTCCCACAACTACATTTACTTCTCCATACATATTTGTATTTATTTCTTTGCTAACATTTATTGTTATTTCTTGATTAATATCTTCGAGATTATACGTCTGATATCTCTCTTGAACATTTACATTTGCAAATTCACTCATCCATGTTGATACAACTGTAAATTCAATTTGTATTTCCCCATTTTGAAACATAATAGTAAATTCACTCATTTCGCCTTGTTCATCCACTATCTTACAGTATCCTATACCGTTTTGTATTGTCCCCCAAAATCTTACCCCATTGTTTGAGGGATCTGCTACATATTCAGGTGTTATTTTTCCTTCAATTCTTCCAGTTTTTATGTCTGTAACAATAAAAGATATTCCTTCACCTGTCCGTGGACTCACACTTTCTTCTCCCCATTCCTGTGGTATCCATATTTTATTTAAATAATCATTATAATCAAAAACATCTTCTACGTTTATTAATCCTTCTAATGGATTCATCCTAATCGCTACTGATATCTCCTCAACAACTTCATCTTTCGTACTTGCGATCAAAGAAGATATTCCTTTCCCTTGTAACAATTCAGCATCTTTTTTCTCACAGCCAAAAGAAAAAAGTATGATTCCAATTATCCAACAAAATAAAACTATCTTATTTTTCATTAAAACCTCTTTCTTTAATTGTAACATTTTCTGCAAAACATTATTCCAGATGTTGTGTTATATCTTCTATCCCTTGAAAGTGTTTGTACCATTGATACGCCGAATCAGCTCTTTCTTGCACCATCACTTCATTATCAGCGGACCTTTCATATGTTCCATGGAATACCAATGCCAATTCTTTTACTACGATTTCTGGATTCTCATCTTTTTCAACAACGGTTCCAATATAATCCGCATATTCCATTTCTTTTGGTGAATGATAGTCTGTTGTAGGTAACCACTCTCCACCTCCTGGTTCGCAAGTATACAAAAGATACGTCAATTGATAATTCATTAACTTTTTAGGCGAATGAACAGCCATTTCATTTACCAAATCAACCATATCCTCACTATCATTTTTTCCTAGTTCCTTATTTAACCAGCTTAGAAATTTTTCGTCTGCTCCTGTCCACTGCACTATTCCATATCCATCGCTAGTTACATCCTGAACTTCCCATACTCCCGGATTATAAACAGATTCTCTATCTATATTTCCCAACAATCCACAGATTGCTTCTAATGACCATCCATGCTTACTTAAATAATTATATATATTCTGCATTTGCTAATTGTTGTTCTGGTGAAAGTCGATCACTTTGAGTCCCTGGAATGGCATACACTATTCCTTTCACTATTCTTCCTTCATCTATTGCTTCTTGTATAGCATTTGCACATCTATCATATGCCGCACACATGGCTTTCTCTATTTTTGCAGAGATACTTTCTGTCCATTGCAAAACTGTTATGTCATCCCTTCCAACTTCTACATTAGGGATTGATACATTTGGATATAACCTCTGCCTTTTTTCCTTTATATAACTATTAATACTATTTTGAGTCGCACTTATGGCACGTTCCGTAGTTGTCATATTTTTTAATCTCTGCGTCTGTGCATAGTTTTTAACACTATTTTGAGTCGCCTGTCTGGCCCTCTCTGCTGTAGATATGGTTGTCTGTTGATTAAAACTTCTTGTTGTCTTATTTCCGTGTGTCACCTTATGCCCACTGGGATCACTATGACCCACCGGATTATTCTCTGCATAGGTGTACCGGTTCTGGCTTAGAATATCCTGCATCCTTCCCGCATAGGTATCTTTACTTGTGAAGGTGCCGGTTGCTACGTTTAAATATCTCGCTCTTAAGTACTGTAAGCCAAGGCTTGTATGGGTATACTCCCCGTTGTAGCCATAGACACCATAGGTACCGTATGCGGTAGGATTGGTTGTCAAGGTACTTGTGCCTGTTATTCCACTGCCGGATGCACCGGTTGCTGATGCGTTCATGGCATAGGCAGTCATACTTCCACTTGCGGTGTAGCTGTAGCTTTGGTTTGTGGCACTTCCTGTCACATTTGCCACACTTCCTGTTCCGGTGTAGTAGTAAGTACCACTGCTTTGGTAGGTCATGCCACCAATGGCTGCTCCTGCTCCCATGCCGGCGGTGGTTTCCACAAAACTTTCCCTCCGGACACCAAAGCTGTAAGCAGTGGTGGTGCTTCCAAAGCTTCCGTTTGTGGCATACTCCATTAAGACCTGGGTATTCTCATAGGTAGTGTCATTTAAGTAGGTTACCTGACGGTAAGCATCTGCCGCCACACTTTGCCGGTTGGTCTTTGCAAAGACGTTTTCTATCAGGGCAAAGGGACTTCCTGCTTCCTTGACGGTCAGGTTGCTTTCGGCTAACTCAACTTCATAGACTTCTTCTGTAAAGAGGCTTCCTGCTTCGTTGACGGTTAAGTTGCTTTCCGCTAACTGTACTTCATAGACTTCTTCCGTAAAAGAGAATATCAATACTATTTCAAACTCACGGCATCCTCAAACAGGTTTCAAGCGCGGCCCGCTCTCGCTACACGACGAATCGCAGCGGATACTAACCTCCTCACTTCGTGACGAGGAAGTACCGGCGTTCGTCGAAGTACCGCTTTTGAAATCCTGTTTATTGGATGCCTGTGCTTTGATATTATTTTGTATGCATATGATAACCTAATAGTATGTATCGTATATTCGGCGTAGCCCAATACATAATTAAATATTATATAATTCCAGCAATAATAAGTTCTTGATTAATTTTTCTTGCCACATCTGATATTGTTGCCACACCATATGTGCCCAACAACTGTGGCTCATAAGCAAGATCATTTCCATATTCATCAAAAAACTTGCCTTTTCCCACACTATAAAAGCCATACTTTTCCATATTGTTTACATTGTCAACATAATCAATATTATAAAAATAACCTCTTGTCCAATACTCTTTCCCTACAATTTGCGGCGGTATCAATAAATGCTCTTTTTTAACACCATCCTGTAGAATTGTTTTTATATTCTCTTTTAGTTTAAAAATAAGTACCAACAACAAGTCTTCTCCATTGATATTATTTATATGATTGTTAATAACAACGCCATACAATATAATATCATCCTTAGGATTTATTTTAAACAAGTCACCAATTTGCGGATATATTCTCTTTCTTTTAATTACTTGTAACTGATATTCTTCAATCCTAGCCTCATCCAATTTATCTAGTTTTTCTTTAATATCAATTGGTTGTTCCGCATATCTTTGTTTCCAATGATTTGCAATGATATTGTTGTTTATGTTTTTCAAATCAACCATTCTATCACTCCTTTATTCCCAAATATTGCTTAGCCCATTCAAGTGCATCTTTATAATATTTGTTGTTTTGTCCTATGCTATTGATTTTATTTAAATCATTAGGTCCATTCTCAATAAAATATTGTTCAATAGCTCTAGCTTGGTTTCTAGTTAAACCATCATATTGTATATCTAAATCATCAAATCCTTTTCCAGCATTATTATGCTAATTTAACCTTGCATCTTTAGATTGTTTTGTAATACCTGTATACTTAGCTTCTCCATCTTTCATTCCAAAATATACTTTATTATCCGAAGCACCCTTATTTAACCAATCGTCAAACCCTGGAGTTGTCGATTTACTACCACCCTTGACAAAAAATCTATACTTTTATAATTATCTAAACCTTGCTTCCACCCTAAAAAGTAGAAACAAGGTTATATGAAACTTTACGCCATTATACAACAAACAAAATTAATTTATAAATTTTTATATTCATTATTCAATTCTGTTAGTAAAACAAAAATTTCTGTTGGTGTTTGCATATTCCACCCCCAAACAGTAAAAGCATTTGCAAATGAGTTAAGATATCTTTGTTGCTTGGATGGAAGCTGAATATTATCGGTCAATTCCAATAATTGGTGCAATTCTGGAAGAATAGTTTTCTCTAACTGCTCTTCCGTACTTTCACCTAATATCCCTTCTTTTCGATACTGTAATTCATTACTACATAATTCTATTGTTTTTAATATCTTTTCCTTAAATTTATCCATATTTGTCCCCCTTACTGTCCTATTACTACTGATGGATCTGGCACATAATATTGATATCCTCCGCCAGGCTGTCCAAAATTAGGTGCAACTGTACCTTCTAGTATAGTTGTTCCTTTAGGAATGACATATGTATCCATGTACTGATATGTATTGCCTTGTGGCAAAGCTAAATCGGCAGCTGGATTAGATGTTTGATTTGGAGTATACCAATAACTAACACCATTTGAACCACCGCCATGATATCTATATACTGTCATATCTTGTTCCAAAACCGTGACTTTTATATCATTCATGAATGCTTCTCTAACATTTTGTTGGAAGTTAGGATTTACCTTTTGCTTAATAAAATCATCTACAGTTGGTATACCACCCTCAATTATATCATCCCCATGCTTTATCGCCTGTTCTGCGACTTCCTGTGAGCCTTTACCAAACAACCTGGGTAAACTGGCAGCAAGACAATATGCATCTACAGCTAAAGTGGCTATATTTGTACTTAACTGATATGCCAGCTCATTATCATCATAGAAGGTTTTCTGCATGAAATTTTCGGTTTCTGTCAGACTGTCTCCACGCCAGCCTTTCCCTATTTCCTCAAACCCCTGCGTTATATCTGATAAACCACTTGCTTCCAACCAGCCACTCGAAAATATTCCAGCTGCTCCAAATCCGGTACCACCACCCGATGCTAACATGGGGATACTTGCCAGGGTCAAAAAACCACCGGCCGTTGTTTTTCCTGCTCCATCCAGAATCAACAGCGCCCCATCTGTCATACGTGTCATATCTTTATTTTTGATGGCTTTCTGTATCCCATTATAACAATAATTATATGCTTCACATTCCCCTTTTTCTAAACTTTCAATTACTAGTGCAGTATATTCTGGGGAGATGCTATTTGCTACAAGCTGATTCTCACCTGCAAATATAATGCTTTGCAAAAAATTATGTGTCCACTGGGCGTTTTTCTGCTGACGTGTCATGTCGTTTTGGACATTATATCTTGCAATAGCCGTCTTATTTTGTTGTTCTATGGCATAACTTCTGATACTGTTTTGTGTTGCCTGTCTGGCTCTTTCTGCTGTGGATGTTGGTGTGGATGTCGCTGGAAAAGGATTTCTTGTCAGTGGATTTCTAAGTTTCACCGCATGCCCACTGGGATCACTACGCCCAACCGGATTATTCTCTGCATAGGTATACCGGTTCTGGCTTAGGATATCCTGCAGTCTTCCGGCGTAGGTATCCTTACTGGTGAAGGTGCCTGTTGCTACGTTTAAATAACGTGCTCTTAGGTACTGTAGTCCAATGTTTGTATGGGTATACTCCCCGTTGTAGCCATAGACTCCATAGGTGCCGTATGCGGTAGGATTGGTTGTCAAGGTACTTGTGCCTGTTATTCCACTGCCGGTTGCACCGGTTGCTGATGCGTTCATGGTGAAAGCAGTCATGCTTCCACCTGTGGTATAGCTGTAGCTTTGGTTTGTGGCACATCCTGTCACATTTGCCACACTTCCCGTTCCGGTGTAGTAGTAAGTACCACTGCTTTGGTAGGTCATGCCACCAATGGTGGCTCCTGCTCCCATGCCGGCGGTGGTTTCCACAAAGCTTTCCCTCTGCACAGCAAAGCTGTAAGCAGTGGTGGTGCTTCCAAAGCTTCCGTTTGTGGCATACTCCATTAAGACCTGGGTATTCTCATAGGTAGTGTCATTTAAGTAACTTACCTGACGGTAAGCATCTGCCGCAATACTCTGCTGGTTAGTTTTGGCAAAAACGTTTTGAAGTAAGGCAAAGGGACTTCCTGCTTCGTTGACGGTTAAGTTGTTTTCGGCTAACGTAACTTCATAGACTTCTTCCGTAAAGAGGACATCTAAATCATCCGTAAAGCCCATGGTATCATGAAGCCATGCCTTAAAGGGTGTGGGTGCCGGTAAGAAGATGTCTGCTGTTTGGCAGAGCACTCCATACCAGAAGGATTTTGCTCCATCCGCAAATCTGCCGGGGCCGCTTCCGTCGTTTTCTCCGGTTGTATCTTCACCGTCTGTATCACCACTTTGTCCACTTGTATCCGGTAAGGTATCTGCGGATACGGTATTATCGGACAGACTGTCAGAAGCTTTGATTTTGCTATAGTTTCTGCCACCTTCTGCATCTCCTGTATTACTGCCGCTGCTTCCTGCCGTTCTTTGCAATTCCGGTGCATACTCCATGGTAAAGATGCGGTTATCGTTACCGTCATAAAGAGCGGCAAGGAGCAGGGTATCCTTGTCTGTCACAGCGGTTAAGCGGTCAGAAGCATCATAAATATAGTGACGCTCTTCTCCTTCGCTGACTGTTTCCATCAGGTTTCCTGCTTTATCATAGGTATAAGTGGTGATGCCGTTCTGGCTGTCGTTTTCTTCCACCAGTCTTCCTGCTTCGTCATAGCGGTAGCTGACCGTTAAGGTATCACTTCCCTTGATGGTCTCCATTTCCAGGCGGTTTCCTGCCGGGTCATAACGGTAAGTGGTGACCGCTTCCGCTTCCCCGGGTGTCTTTACATGGCTTTCCACAAGCTGGGATTTGCCGTCATAAGAGTACGTGCTGATGGTTTTTTGAAGCTTTCCTTCCACCAGAATAGCAGCTTCCTCGTAAACGATGTTGCCCCGTCCGTCATACCGGTAAGCATAGGCTGAGATGGTGGTGCCGTTCTTCACATTTCCAATACCGGTCACCTGTCCTAAGGCATCATAAAACAGTCTGGTCTCGCCATCGGGGCGGATGACTTTTGTCAGGTTCCCGTCCGCATCGTATTCATAACGGGTTGTTTTCCCCTCTAAGTCCGTGACACTGGTCATGCGGTCCAAGGCATCAAAGGTATAGGTGACGCTTTTTCCATCAGGGTAAGTGACGGAAGTCACATTTCCATAGATGTCATACTGATAGGTCAGTTTTTTTCCGTTTCCGTCGGTTGCGGTTTTTAGTCTTCCGGCTGAGTCATAGGTATATACACTTTCCCCGGTAACGTCACTCATTTCGGTGAGTCTCCCCATAGAATCATAACCGTAAGTGGCAGAAGATAAGGTTTCCCCGGTATCTTTCGTAACCAGGCGGTTTAGGGCATCGTAATCGTAACGGATGGTGACACCGTTTTCATCGGTGCTTTCCATGAGGCTTCCATTCTTATTATACGCAAATGTCTGCGTATTTAAAAGGGCATCGGTTTCTTTTATAAGATTCCCTGCTTTGTCGTAATCGTAGGTGGTTTTTGCTCCGGTTCCGTTGGTAACACTTGTAAGATTTCCCACACTGTTATAAGTATAGGTGACAAGGCTGTTTTCTCCTTCCACGGAAACGAGGCGGTCGCGGGAATCATAGCGGTACTGATACTCCTCCAGCCCTGCGATGTTTTCATTTACAAGTCTTCCCTTTTTATCATACCCGTAAGTGGTGGTGTATCCCAAGGCATTGGTCTGCGCCTTGACATTGCCCAGGGCATCGTAAGTTACCGCGGTTTCATTTCCTTTCGGGGAAACGGTCTTTGTGACACGGTTACGGGTATCGTATTCTCTTGTGGCAGTGCCGCCAAGGGCATCGGTTACTGCCGTTACGTTGCCACGGTTATCGTAGCTGTAACGGGTGGTGCGGGTATCTGCCGCCATCTGCGCATTTGCAGCTGCTTTTACGGCTGTTTCACTTCCTTCCGTTACTGCCAGGAGCTGTCCGGTTTTATCATAGCGGTTTTGGCTCTGAAGGCCTGCCGGGTCTGTGGTACTTAATAAGCGGTCATTGTTATCATAACTGTAACGGTACGTGGAACCGTCGGCGTAGGTAATGGCAGTGACATTGCTGTTTTTATCATAGCTGTAAGCTGTTTTTCCACCCAATGCATCGGTTATGGTGGTGACACGGGAAAGGGCGTCATAACCGTAAGTGGTGGTATTGCCTTCCCCGTCCGTGGTCTTTACCACGTTTCCAAGGCTGTCATAGCCGTAAGAAGCCGTGATGCCCGTAGGGCCTGTGGTTTTTGTAAGATTTCCCACCGCATCATAAACATAAGCGTAGGTCCCGTCGTTTGGCAGGGTTTGCTTGGTTAAACGGTTTAAGGAATCATAGGTATAGGTGGTTTCACTGCTATCCGGCGCCAACTCGCTGACCAGGTTCCCGTTTTTGTCATAACCGTAAGAAGTAGTATTACCCAGGGCATCCGTTACACGGTTTAAGCGGTTTAAGGAATCATAGCTGTATTCCGTAAGATTTTCTTCTCCCTGTTTTTCATGGGTGAGGTTCCCCACGGGGTCATAGGCAAAAAGTTCCCTATCACCGTTTGGATGGGTGATTTTAATAAGGTTCCCGTTCGGGTCATAGCTGTAAGTGGTAACATTTCCATCAGCATCCGTTTGTGTGGTAAGGTTACCCTTTGCATCGTAACCATAGGACAGACTTCTTCCTAAAGCATCGGTTTCTGTTAACAGTCTTCCCACAGGGTCATAGGTAAAACTCTGCTTTCCGCCATCCGGGACAGTCTCTTCGATGATTCTGCCGGATTTGTCATAAGTGTAGGCTGTGGTATTACCTTTAGGGTCTGTGATTTCTATTACATTTCCGTTTTTGTCATAGGAAAGAGTCGTGCTTCCCCCACAGGCATCCTTTATAACCGTCAGTCTGTCTCCAATACTATAAGTATACTCTGTTTTATTTCCTTTTCCATTGGTTTCTGTTAAAAGATTTCCGTAAAGGTCGTAGGTATAGGTGGTGGTTACGCCCTTAGCATCGGTTTGGGAGGTAAGATTCCCCATAACATCATAACCGTAAGAAGTCTCATTTCCCAACGCATCGGTTTCTTTCATTAAGCGGTTAAAGGAATCGTAACCATAAGAGGTTTTATTTCCGTTTTTATCGGTAAGGCCTGTCAGGTTCCCGTTGGGGTCATACATGTAGGTGATGCTGTTGCCGGATACGTCGGTTTCACTGGTTAAGTTACCAAGGCAGTCATAACCGTAGGTTGTGGTATTGCCATTGGCATCTTTGATACGTTCCATGCGATTTAATGCATCAAAAGTAACCTCTGTGGCATTGCCCAGAGGGTCTGTGATTGTAACAAGGTTTCCGTTCTGATCATAACGGTAAGTGGTTAAGTAATTCCTGCCATCGGCAGAACCGGTCATGTTTCCGACCGAATCATAGATGTAAGTTTCACCGGTTCCGTCTGCAAAGGTGGTTTGGGTTAACCGGTTATTTAAGTCATAACGGTATGTGGTGGTATTGCCTTCCCCGTCGGTTTCACTTAAAAGGTTTCCGTTGCCATCGTAGGTAAACGTAGTTTCATTTCCTTCAGGGTCTGTGATTGTTATCAGGTTTCCTGCAAGGTCATAACCATAGGTTGTGGTGGCATTGTCTGCCGTAGTAGCCGTTATGAGATTTCCACGGTTATCATAAGTATTTACCGTTACCCTTCCATTGCTGTCTGTCATGGAAATGGCATTTCCGGCGTTGTCATAACCGTAAGTTTCCGCTAACCCGTTGGCATAGGTGGCGCTTGTTAACTGACCTTTGGAATCATACATGTAAGAAGCCTGCGTGATTCCGTCTTTGGTAACCGATGTCAGATTCCCTTCGTTATCGTAGGTATAAAGGGTTTCCGCACCCTTTGCATCCACTTCTTTTACAGGCACCATGAACACAGGGTCATACTCTATGGTTATGGTATGTCCTTTTGGATCTACAACGGATGTGATTTCATCCATGCCGTTATAAGTATAGGTTGTAACATTCCCCAATGCATCGGTTTTCTCTATGAGGCGGTTCATGGAATCGTAACGGTAAGCCGTTACATTTCCCTTGGGATCTGTTTCACTTAAGCGGTTGCCGTTCTGGTCATAGGTATAATGATAGGTGTTTCCCAGACTGTCAGTGACGGATATGATATCACTCTGCCCGTTATAGGTGTAGGCAGTGGTATTTCCATAGACATCGGCCACGGTTTGAACCAGTCCCTTTTTATCGTAGGAATAGGTGATGCCGCCTTCCGGGTAAGCCACGGATAACAGTTGTCCTTTTTTATCATAATTGTAAGTGGTGGTGTTTCCGTTTCCATCGGTTAAGGTTTTGATATTTCCACAGGCATCATAGGTTACTTTCTGTATGGTTTTTCCATCCACCTTTGTTTCCACGGGGTAATTGCCCTGATAGGTATAGGAGGTCACGGTGCCGTTTCCGTCGGTCTCCGTTAGGAGACGGCTTCTGGAATCGTAAGTATAAGTGATTGTGCTTGTGTTAGCTTCTGCTATTTCACTGTTGTCTGTAACAGCTCCTTCTGTTACGGAAAGAAGGTTACCCTTATTGTCATAAGAAGCGGTTGTAACGTTACCTAAAGGACTGATAGTTTCTATCAGTTTTCCTGCTTCGTTGTAGGCAAAGATGGTGGTGATGCCGTTTACACTTTTTTTGGTGATGTTGCCTTTTTCGTCATAGGTAAAATTGGTTACCACACCACTTCTATCAGTTTCTGAGGTTAAAAGATTTCCGGTGTATGCCTTGGTTTCTGTCGTTCCATCGGGATAGTAAATGGCTGTGGTACGGTAAGCATCGTCAAACTCATAAACGGTGGTGTTGTCTTCCGCATCGGTGGTGGTGGTTTTTCCTTCTTCGTAAACCAGGGTAATCGTTCCACCGGTTTCGTTTAGCTGTCTGATAACGCGGCCTTCGGAATCGTAAGTATTTTCTACAATTCTTGTTCCTTTTTCGTCATACCAGGACATCATGCGGTGGTTACCATCATAAACAAAGCGTTTGTAGTTTCCTAAGGGGTCTGTGACTTTTGTTAAGTTGTGGTTTTGATCATAACTGTAAGTATAAACGCCCCCTGTGGGCATGGTTACAGAGGCAATACGGCCATCCGCATTCATGGTAACAGCCATGGTAATGCCTTCCCTTGTAATACCGGTAATGGTTCCTTTGCTGTTTCTGTTAATGGTGGTAATGGCTCCGTTTTCTGCTTTTAACTGGATGAGGTTTCCTTTTGCATCAAAGGAAACGGTGCTGTGATCTTCCCTTTGTATGTCATAGCGGTAAATGGGGTAACTCTGTGTGCCGTTTGAAAACTCGGCACTGGCAGTTCCTGTTTTTACGGCAGTCAGCGTCAGCTGATAGCCTTCCGGTGTGATAAAGGTGCCGTTTTCTCCCGGCGCAAAGTAAAAACTGCTTCCATCCTCTCTGTTGTAAACAAGGGTACCATCCGCTAACTTACTGATGCTTTCATCCAAGAATCCGGTAAAACCACGGCCAAAGAGTCCCAGCCTTCCTGCATTTTTACTGTTATAAGACCGCTGTAAGGCAAAGGTTCCCAAGGCATCGGTATAAGCAAAGTCTTCCTGCGAGAGGTAAAAGTTACCGGTATTTAGGTTGATGGGTTCAAAGCCGTATTCACAGTGTAGGGCACGGCCCAAAAGAGCGCTGTCAATTTTTGCTTTTTCTGCATCCGTTAAGTCTGCCGGCTGGTAAGGAGTATTTTTATTCCTCTGTGGATTACGGATAAAGAGGGTGTTATTTTCCACTAAAAGAGTATCCGCGGCCTTGTTATCGAAAAGTAAAGTCGACAACGGAACACCATAGTAATCGGCTATCTTTGTCATGGTATCGTACCGGGTGATTCGGTAGATTAGGAATTCATCACTTGTTGC
This sequence comes from Lachnospiraceae bacterium, assembly GCA_045542735.1. Classification (GTDB taxonomy): domain Bacteria; phylum Bacillota; class Clostridia; order Lachnospirales; family Lachnospiraceae; genus UBA2882. Next base: position 280,302 of record JAZQLQ010000026.1, on the reverse strand, counting down.
AAGATTACCTGCCTGGCTATCCTTCCTGGCCCTTGCACCTATGGTATAAACGGTGTTGTACTCAAACTCGGTAAAGGGGTTTATGGTCTGCCAGTTGGATTTGGCATCTTTATATTTTAATGTCCCCGTGGGGAAAACCGACTGGAAGGAAGAGCTGTCCGGATAGATTTTTTCGTTACTGACAGCTAACACTCCTGCATAGCCTTTGGATGCATCGGATAATTCGTAAGAAAGGATGCTTCCCGGTGTGGCAATACCGTCTGCAAACACACCGTAGCACTGCATCTTTCCCGCTGTGGTGGTAAGCATCATGGGACGTAAGTTTACGGTGGTATTACTTAAGGGATAATCCAGGTATACATCCCCTGCCGGCTCCCAGATGATTTCCAGGGTGGGGGTTTTGGATGCATCGCCATAGTTTTCCGTGGCAAACATGGCTCCCGTACTTTCTTCATCGGATGCGATAATGACCAGACCATGGCACTTATAGATGGAGCGGATCCAGCCACTGACGGAGTCTCTTACATCAAAGGTATGCCAGCCGTTTTTCGCATTGCTGATACAGTTTTCCCCTGCGATGTGACGGTTGATTGCTACCGCCGCACTCCATGTCTGGTTTTGGGAGGGAAGTGCTGTTTCCAAACGGTAACAGCCAAGGGTAAAGCCCGTGGCATCATTAAGCTGATAGATGTTAAACTTGGCAGATATAACATCCACACCCTTTTCATAGGGAAAGGCAAGGGATTCATAAAAGAGGTCTGTGATGGTATAGCTTCTGGCTTTTCCGATGTCAGAAAAAAATCCGGCATGGCTTACCTGTTCCCCTCCCATGGCATTTCTGCCGCTTGAGATGGTATAGTTTGTGATTTTTCCACTGGCCGGAAGGTTGGTGGTTGGATCAATCTTAATGGGATAGATACGTGTTTCATCCGTAAGCCACTCTTTATCGGCTGTGAGGGTAATGAGGTAAGCATCCGCTTCCTCTTTTAAGGAAAGGTTTACAGAATCAGAAGAAGCCCCGGCTGCATCCACCATGCAGGGGGCTGATATCATAAGTTTTGGCATGGTGCCTTCCGGGATGGTATTAGCACTGACTATCCCGTTATTGCTGACAGAAAAAGCATCGGTTTGTGCAGCTTCATACAGGTAAATGACACCTTCTTTTTTCACTGCCACCACACCGTCTTTATCTAAACGGTAGGTAAAGGTGTGTTTCTCCTGGGGTGCAGTTAAGATGATATCCTGCTTCATACCGTTTGGCTGGATGGTATACTGGATATCGATATTTTCATAGACGTCGTTATAGCGGATGGCATTTTCGGATACGCTTTCTTTTCCGTAGTTTCCATCCACCGGGGTCATGACAGCTTCGATTTCTTCGGTTGCCACGGTCATTTGTGTTTCTTCATTGCTTCCGGCAGGAAGGGTGATATCCACAAGGTTTGCTTTGTTGGTATAGGCTTCCCCCGTGGCATCGGTGGTTTCTATGAGGGTGTTGTCAATGACCTGTTCCACACCGTTTTCTTCAAAGGTGTTTTCATAGGTGGTAAAGATGGTTTTGTAGGTTCCGTCGGGAAGGCGGTAGGTGCGGTAGTTTTTCCCGATATCCACCGGTTCCCCATAGAATACATCCGGGTTATCTTCGTAGGAAATGTCGGGCTGGCGGAGGGCATCGGTATCGGAAATATCCACTTTAATTTCCGGTTCTATGCTGTCAACCACACCGTTTCCGGTTGTTTCCATCCCATTTCCGGACAGAGTCATCCCTTCTTTTTCTGCAAAAATGGCTGCTTGCGTTTCTGCTTTTTCTTTCATGGATTCTTCAGCTAAGGATTCTGCCTGTCTGCGGGTATGGAGGTCTGTGACACTTTCTGCCAGGACAGGGATTTCCCATGTCACAAACAGGGTAATGGCAAGGGTTAAGGAAAGGACTCTTTTTACAAAGGTTTTCTTTTGGTATCCGGCGTATGTTTTTATTTCATGTTTCATATCCTTACTGCTCCTCTCCTGCTGCTTGTCCCACTGCTGTTTCCTCTTTTTGACCGGTTGTTTCGCTGTCTGATTTTGGCAGGCAGAAATATACCCCCACCATAAGGGCAATGTCTATCAGGACGGATATGGTATAGCCCATACCGGACATGTCCTGTTTTAGGAAAATCCCAAGCATCAGGCGGTTTCCTAAACGGCATAGGAAAAACAGAGACGCCATAACAGACAGGTGCAGATATCTTGATTTTTCCCAGGCCTTTTCCCACTGTCTGGTTTTAAGGCGTGTAAGAAGACACGTAAAAAAAGCCGCTCCCCAAAAGCCGCTGATGGTTTCTATTATGTATTGATTTGTTTCTTGCGAAAAAAGACCAAAAATGCCAAGAGCCATGGCAAGAAGACCGGTTATGAGGATCAGGCCAACCGCAAAAATGGCATAGATAAACATTCCCTTTTTCATTTGTATATCTCCCTTTTTTGTATATTTACACAATAATCCATATGGTAATGTCAAAAACAGGTTCATTATAAACCCGTTTTTTGTTGGTGTAAACACTTTGAGGGGATATTTTGTTGCTATTTATTGTTTTTATTTGTATTTCAACTTTTACAACTCTAATCTGCGATAATATATGGCACGGTATTTCAACGGTGTCATACCCTCGCTCTTATGAAACACTTCGGTAAAGTAGCTATGGCTGGGAAATGCCAGAATAGCCGCAATCTCTGCAACAGAATAGTCCGAATAAGACAGCATGCGTTTTGCCGTCTCCAACTTTTTAAATTGGATATATTCACTGATTGACATCCCCATCTCCTGTTTAAAGACACGGGATAAATAAGCTTGGGAAAGCTGCACATGCTCTGCCAAAACACGGACCGTAATCCTGGTATGCAAATGGTCATAAATATAATCCACACATTCCGATACATGTCTGGAAAAAATCTTTTGCTTTCTTTGCATCTGCATCTTTTTGGTATAATCCATGCACATTTTTGTGTTTAAACCAGAAACTTCCCGGACTGTCAGACATTTATCTGCTTTCATAATATAGTAATCACTGAGATTGTATGCGGCCGCAAAATCCATGCCACCCTCAATGCAATATCTGGTAATCATGGCTGCGGTAATCACAAAGTGATACTTTATATTTTGCAACACACTCTCCGACAATATGCCCAAACCTTCTTTTTGATCCAAAGGCTCTTTGCAATAATACATCACTTTGTCCATGTCTCCGTTTTTTATCGCACTGTAAAAGTCCAATTCCGGCATGTAAGGCGCTCTTGCTTCTTCCTCTTCCCTATGTAAAAACTCGCGATACAGCTGTGGACTGTCAATTTTACCCATTCTCGTTCCCTGCTCTTTTGAAATATTTTTTATAGTTATTACATTGTATCATGATTCTTATAAAAAAGAAACAAAAACGATAGTTTTAAGTGTAGGGATAGAATAAACTAAAGCTACACAAACAACTTATATGGATGGAGGTTACACATATGAAATTAAACAGAGGTATTAACTTAGGCGGTTACTTATCACAGTGTTGTCACGAAGAAGCACATTATGATTCTTTTATAGTAAAATCTGATATTGAGCAGATTGCAGGATGGGGATTTGACCATGTGCGTATCCCTGTGGATTATGAAGTCTTAGAAACTGTTGACGGTGCTGTTATCGAACGTGGTTATGAACGAATCGCAGAAGTCCTTGATTGGTGTAAAGAATACGGCATTGATGCGATCTTGGATTTGCACAAGGCATATGGCTATGATTTTAATGATGCGGGTAATGCAGAGAAAAACAACTTATTTGCTTCCGAAGCATTGCAGACCCGTTTTGTTGATCTTTGGACCCGTATCGTAAAACGTTTCTCTTCCTATGAGCATGTAGCATTTGAGCTTTTAAATGAAGTAGTAGAAAGAGATAATGCTGATGCATGGAATCAGTTAATTAAACGTACGGTTGGTGAAATCCGTAAGGTTGCACCCACCGCGCCCATCATCTACGGCGGTATTCAGTGGAACAGTGTAAAAACATTGAAATTATTGGATATCCCTCAGGATGAAAACATTATCTTCACTTTCCATTTTTATGAACCTTTGTTATTTACTCACCAGAAAGCATACTGGGTTCCCACTATGGATCCCAACCGGACAACATACTATCCCGAGTCCATGGAGTACTACAATGAAGGTTCCAAATCTTTAGGCGGTCAAGGCGAGGTTGTCACCAATGCTGCATCCAAGCTTATGGGCGAAGAGTTTATCACAGAAATGGTTGAAGAAGCCATTGATGCTGCAAAAAAAGCCGGTGTAGGTTTATACTGTGGTGAGTTTGGTGTCATCAATCAGGCTCCTGTAGAAGATACCTTAAGATGGTTTACCGATGTGGATAAAGTGTTCAGAAAGTATAACATCGGTTGTGCGGTATGGACTTATAAAGAAATGGATTTTGGTCTGACCGAAGAGCATTATGCTTCCATTAAAGATGATTTATTGGCACTTTGGTGCAAATAATATTCCTTACCCCTTTATACAGAAAGAGCTTGCGTTTACCAAGAAACGCAAGCTCTTCTTTATTGTGGATTATGGCATTTTCCCGAACATTGTCCTGCCGCAGGACAGCCGATACATTTCACACCTTTTTTCTTTTCTTTTACGATGTAAGCAATTGCAACACCTACGATAACTAATACAATTCCTACAACAATCAAATCTGCCATATTAGCAACTCCTTTTATTTTTATAGGTGAGTGCTACTAAAATACCCACCATAACCAAAACTGCAATAAGACCTCCCACAAAACCGTTTCCGAGAGAACCTGTCACAATCAAGGTGCCAAACTGATATACCAAAAATGCAATGGTATAACCGGTGCCTAACTGTAAAGCCACACCGCCCCAAAACCATTTTTTATCCTGTAGTTCCGCATTCATGGCTCCCAGCGCCGCAAAGCAGGGAGGAGAATATAAGTTAAACATCAGGTAAGCTAGGGCTGCCACTTTAGTAATCCCCATAACGGTTGCCACTTCATTTCCTCCGCCTACCAAGGCTAATTCTTCGGTATCTATAAAATCAGTCAAGGCATAACATACTGCCAAGGTACCTACTACATTTTCTTTTGCGATAAATCCTGTAACTGCTGCTGCCGCCAATTGCCATGCTGCCACACCCACAACGGGTATCAGAATCACCGAGATAGGATTGGCAATGGATGCAAGAATGGATGTACTTTCCATACCCTCTTCAACCACCTGTAACTGCCAGTTAAATGTCTGCATAATCTGTACAACGGTGTTACATACCAGGATAACGGTACCGGCTTTTATAATATATGCTTTACCACGGGAGCACATGGAAAGAAAAGCTCTCTTAAAGCTGGGAATTTTGTACTCGGGCAACTCAATGATAAAAAAGGATTTGCGGAATTTATATCCGGTTACCTTGTTTACCAACAATGCCCCCAATAAAATTAACACGACGCCCACAAAATACATCACGGGACCAATCCAAGTGGCATCTGCAAAAAAAGCACCTGCAAATAAAGCAATAACAGGGAGTTTTGCACCACAAGGCATGAACGGTGTCAGCATAGCGGTTGCTCTACGCTCTCTTTCGTTACGGATGGTACGGCAAGCCATAACGCCGGGAATCGCACATCCTGTACCGATGACCATGGGGATAACGGATTTACCGGAAAGACCCACTTTTTTAAAAATCGGATCAAGAACTACCGTTGCGCGGGCCATATAACCGCAATCTTCCAATAGGGCGATTAAGAAATACATCACCATGACCAAAGGTAAGAAGCCAACGACGGCGCCTACACCGCCGATGATACCGTCAACCAACAATGCATGTACAAAAGGATCTGCATCTGCTGCAAGCCCTGCTACCCATTCCTGAAAAGTCTCAATCCAGCCTACCAGCCAGTCTGCAATCCATGTACCAAGCGTAGACTGGGAGATGTAAAATACCAAAAACATTACAACCGCAAAAATCGGAATACCAACCCATTTATTTGTTAAGATTGCATCCATTTTATCCTGCTTATTCTGCTGGTTTGTATGTACTTTACGTGTTTCCACATCTTTTACAATTGCATTTACGAAGGCAAAACGTTTTCTGTCCGCTGCTTCTACCGCCGCCTTGTCCTGCAAATCAACATCTTCCTGTACATAAGGGGCTTTCTGCCCGCTTCCTGCCAAAGACACCGCTTTCCTTACAAGTTCCTTCAGTCCGTTGTCGGAAGAGGATGTAGAAACTGTTTCAATCACAGGACAACCCAGTTTCTCAGATAATAGCTTTACATCAATCTCCGTCTCTTTTTTCTCGTTGATATCGCTCTTATTCAATGCAACTACCATGGGAACACCAAGTTCCATCAGCTGTGTTGTAAAAAACAAACTACGGCTTAAGTTAGTCGCATCCACAATGTTGATGATAACATCCAATTTTTCATTTTTTATATAAGCACTTGTAATGCTTTCCTCTGATGTAAATGGTGACATGGAATAAGCTCCCGGTAAGTCTACCGCGATTAATTCTTCTGTTCCATCATAGAAAGCCTTTTTCATAGGACTTTCTTTTTTTTCCACTGTAACACCTGCCCAGTTACCGACTTTCTCATTACGGCCGGTTAAGGCATTGTACATCGTTGTTTTTCCGCTGTTGGGGTTTCCAGCAAATGCAATTCTCATAATTCTTCCTCCTGCTCGTGCGTTAGTACGTACTAACTGTTTGTGATAAAAAATAGTGACTCTTGATCACTATTGTATATATATGGTTGTTTATATTGAAATAGCACTCGCTAAATCATTATCAATATTATAGCGGGCATCTTTGATGGAAACCGTGCATCCGCCTTTTAAGTGGGCAATCACCGTAACAGGCTCACCACTGTAGCATCCCAATGAAAATAAAAATGCATTTAACTCTTCATCGTCAGTCTCAATATTTTTGATAATATATTCTACACCAACCGTTGCTTCTTTTAATGTCATGATACGCCTCTTTATCTATTGTTTAAATCCGAGAAATATATACATTTAGATGCGGTTAGTAAGTTCTAACCACAAGCAGATTCTAATATAGAATCTTTGTCTTGTCAACTATTTTCCCAAAATTTGTCATGATTGTCTTTTCCCTCTAAAAATGATATGATGGAAGCGTTAAAGGAGAATTTGACTATGAATCACATGAAACATCACTCGGATGAATCCGTAGAAAACTATTTGGAAACCATACTTTCTCTTCAAAACAAATTGGGACAGGTACGCTCCATCGATGTAGCCAACGAGATGAACTTTTCAAAGCCCAGCGTCAGCGTGGCCATGAAAAATTTGCGGGAAAGAGAATTGATCACCATTGATAAAGACGGTCACATCCATTTGACAGATATGGGGCAGCAACAAGCGGAAGCCGTTTTGGAAAAGCACACGATTTTATCCGATTGGCTTATAAGCCTGGGTGTACCGGAAGACATTGCCAAAGAAGATGCCTGCCGTATGGAGCACGACATTAGCGAAGAAAGCTTTGCTGCAATTAAGAATCACATAGGAAAATAAGGAAAAGGCTATGCAGATATCATTTGCATAGCCTTTATTATCACACTTTCTCAATTCGTAATACAACCCAGTCATCACCATCAATTTCATAGCGGGTCTCACAAGCCGGGCAATTTCTCTGCTTGGTGGCATCAAAACTGCTACCACAGTTTTTACACTGAATGTGCTTAATAGAGAAATTAATATTCATGGCAGAAGTAATATTCCTGCACAGATATATGCGGATTCTGTCTCTTTTTTGGCGAATCCGTCCGTTCACATCATAGACATTGTCCATATAGGTGTCGGCTGTTACATAGCACCAATCGCCTTCTATCTTGAATTTTCTCAAGCCCACAGCACCTGTATAATGGGAATCCACGATATCATCAAATAAACCATTTAGGGAATCTCCCACATAACTTGGTAATTTTGTAGGATTTTCTGCATATAAAATCATTTTCAACAAAGAAATAACTTTATCCGAAAAATACTCCCATGAAAATTCCGGTGAATGTTTCTTCATCAAGTGCGCAAACTTAAATCTGGAACCACCCATATTAAAAAGCAATGGCATGGATCTTCCCGCTTCCCAAAATAATTTGAAAATTTTTAAAATAGCCCACAGCATATATCCGATAATACCGCCTCCAATTGCGCCTCCAATGATTGATACGATGAGCGTCCAGAGGACATTGACGTTAGGTGTCTCACTTAAATATTTAATAATCAAATAGATAATGAAAACAACAACCGTAGGGATGACTACACTTAAAATATCCCACTTCATTTCATCGCCGGTTCTGCCGGAATCTTCAATGAAATAATAGTTGGTTGTCTTGGGGAATAAGTCGGACATTTTAAAGAAACTTCCGCAATAAGGACACCCCTTTTCCAACGTTCCCAATGTGCTGATGGCACCACAAGCGGGACAGGTATGTACATCATCTGCTACTTTGTCCATTCCCAATGCGTTGGTAATATTCTGATAAAGAATCATGGGCTTTTTGCTACGGAACACACAATCATCATCCCGATAAATCTTTCGTTCCAAACGACAGGTTCTCCACTCCATATCACTACGGTAATGATCGTCACTCCAGCTTCTGCCATTGGGACAGTTGTAGGGAAATTGTCCTCGGGGAATCAGTTCATAACGCATGGTCAGATTCTTTTCTTCCAGGCGCTTATGCTGCAGTTCCAGACTATACTGCAAATCCAAATCTCCATGAGCGGGACTTTCTCCGGTCTGCGTATATTCACATAGCTCCATTGCAAATTTTTCAAACAAACTGCTGCCGTCTTTTTTCCAAAGTTTCACTGTTTTCTTTGCCATACTCTATGCCTCTTCTTTGGTCACTTCCATATTTTTAGGAAGAACCAGATTTAAAATAATTGCAGTTACAAATACAACCGCCACACAGTTTTCAGCAAAGACACTCTGTACTAACTGCGGGAAAATACGGAACAGTTCCGGTACCTGTGTAAATCCGATACCAATGCTTAAGGATAATGCCGCGATGGTAATATTTCTCTGGGAATATCCGCAATTGGAAATCATTTGCAATCCACTGACTACAATGGTACCAAACATCATAATAGTACATCCACCCAAAACTGCGTCGGGAAGCGTGGCAAGAAGCGCACCAAAAAACGGGAAAATTCCTGCCAATATCATAATAATTCCACCCATAAGTAAAGTAAACCGGTTAACTACTTTTGTCATATTTACCAGCCCAACGTTCTGGCTGAAAGATGTGATAGGCAGACAGCCAAATACCGAAGATAACGCACTGACAAAACCATCACAGGCAATAGAGCCGGAAATCTCTTTTTCAGTCACTTCACGATTTAAACCACCCATACACACTGCAGAGGTGTCACCAATAGTCTCTGTAGCAGATACTAAGAAAATCATAATAACAGAAATAATGGCACCGGGCTCAAATACCGGTTTATAGGGCATCAACTTGGGTAATGCGATAATAGCTGTCCCCTGAAGAGCAGAAAAATCCACCATGCCCATGGCAATTGCCAAAATATATCCTACTACAAGACCAAACAAGACAGACAATTGCTTCCAATATGATTTTGCCAACACATTAAAAGTCAGGCAGCAAACCAAGGTTACTGTTCCCAAAATCAGGTTTTTGACAGAGCCGAAATTCTCTGCTCCGCTTCCGCCGCCAAAAGATGATGCTCCCACTGACAAAAGTGAAAAGCCAATGGCTGTTACCACGCTGGCTGCTACGATAGGCGTAATTAATTTTCTCCAATATTTTGCAAAAAGTCCTAAAAATCCTTCTACAATACCACCCACCAATACTGCACCTACAATGGCTCCGTAGCCATAGCTTGTGCCCACAAAGCAAAGAATGGATACAAAGGTAAAACTAATACCCATGACAATCGGTAAACCGGAACCAATTTTCCACACAGGATAAAGCTGGATAATGGTACCGATACCTGCAATCAACATGGCACTTTGAATTAACATGGCACTATCTGTAGCTGACAATCCACAAGCCCCTGCCACAATCAGGATTGGCGCAATGTTTGCCACAAACATAGCTAAAATATGTTGCAGGCCAAAAGGAATTGCCTTTGACACAGGCACTCTTCCCTCCAACTGATAAATATTGGAAATATCTGCTTTAGTACTTTCGTTTACTTTTTTCATCAGTGCTCCCTCATATAATTCTGTCAAATTTTGTAATATATTATATTTTATTGCTCTGCAAAAAATATCTTTCCGGTCTTATCATCCATACTGTCCACAATAGCAAGAGACTCCAACTGATAACCCAGATTCCGAATCATACGGCCGCCGGACTGGAATCCTTTTTCTATGGCAATACCAATGCCTTCCACAGTACCTCCTGCTGCCTGTACAATCTGAATTAATCCCTGCAATGCACAACCATTTGCCAAAAAGTCATCAATAATCAACACACGATCATCGGGTCCCAAAAATTTCTTAGACACAATAACCTGATTTTTGCAACGGTGTGTAAAGGATTCTACCTCTGCCACATACATTTCACCTTCAATATTGATGCTCTTTGATTTCTTGGCAAATACAACCGGCACACCAAAATGCTGCGCAACAATGCAAGCAATACCAATACCGGATGCTTCAATCGTTAATATCTTATTGATGGGTTTGCCTTCAAATCTCTTTTTAAACTCTTTTCCCATTTCATTAAAAAGGTCAATATCCATCTGATGATTTAAAAAACTATCAACCTTTAATACATTTCCTTCTTTAACGATACCGTCTTTGATGATTCTCTCTTCCAAAAAATTCATGGCACTTCTCCTTTGCATCTTGTTATTTTTCCATATGCTATTTTCCCGGAACGGGCTGGGCTGCTGCGCGCTGTCGGCAGATTTCTTCCCAACTTGGTATCTTTTGCATCCGTTCGTTTAAATCCTTCATCACTGCAGGAATGTCGATATTTTGCGGACAGATCTGCATACACTTCCCGCATCCGATACAAGCAGAAGGCTGCTTATCTTTGGGTAAACCTTCGATTCTCATAACTGCATTTACGGTAGGAATAATGCGTATCTCGTTATAGATGCCGATGAGCATGGGAATATCCAGTCCCACAGGACAACCTTTACAGCAATAACGGCAGGCTGTACAAGGAACAGAATCCTTCATGCTTTCTGCAATCTCCAACAACACTTCTGTTTCTTCTTGTGTCAAAGGTTTGGAATCCTCAAAAGTACTTACATTATCTTCCATCTGTGCTTGATTGGACATACCGCTTAAGATCATTTTGACATTGGGAAGTCCCTGTAAAAAGCGGAATGCCCATGCCGGAATTTTTTCATCCGGACGCAGGGTTTTTAATGTTTGCTCGTTAGCCTCGTCTAATTTTGCCAGCTTGCCTCCGCGTACCGGCTCCATAACCCAGACAGGGATGCCTTTTTCCGTCAGTAAATCATATTTGGCCTTTGCATCCTGCAAGGTCCAATCCAGATAATTTAATTGAATCTGGCAAAACTCCATATCTTCTCCGCAGGCATCCAAAAACTCTTTTAGGCAATCCATTTGTGCGTGGGTACTAAAGCCCAGATGCTTGATACGCCCTAAGCGTTTTTGCTCCTTAAAATAATCCAAAATGCCCCACTGCGGGTCCAGATAGACATCCATTGATTTTTCATATACATTATGTAGTAAATAAAAATCAAAATAATCCACGCCGCTTTTTTCCAATTGGGCTTCAAAAAGAGCTGCCGGATCATAAGTCTCACTAATCTGATGACCGGGATACTTGGTAGCCAGATAGTAGCTGTCTCTATCGTATTCCGACAACACCTCGCCCATAACCGACTCAGACTGTCCATCATGATAAGGCCATGCCGTATCAAAGTAATTCACACCATGGTCCATGGCATGACGCACCATTGTCTTTACCTGTTCTTTATCTACGGTACCATCTTCTTTTACAGGCAGGCGCATGGCACCAAAACCCAGTAATGACAACTGCTTCTCCCCAAACTTACTGTAAATCATGTTAACCTCCCACGATTTCTGTTCTTCTTGGTTTTATTTATAAAAAATCATATAATTACCAAAAACTTCTGACTGCATCTCGGTATACTCGACACCGTTTTCTCTCATTTTAATGGGCAAAAACTCTTTTTGTGCCACATAGATATCCGCTTCCGGGATGGATAAAGTCTTAGCATCTACATCTACATCTCCAACCACATAACGGTCCTGTGCTTCGTTGACAGCCAGGTCTGTTTGATTCAGACCATAGGTCTCATCCACACCATAGAGTTCTTCCATAAAGGCACAAACTGCCAGATTCCACTCTCCAAAAGGAGCCGATACAATAATCTTACAGTCCTCCCCACCGCGTTCCTCTGCCAGTTCAGACAGACGAATGAGCATCTGGGTGTTGTAGCTACAAGTAAACACATAACTCAGACACGACGTATGGAACTGACTGGATACAATCATCACAATTGCCCATAGCCCCAGTACAATCTGCGGAATCCATTGTTTTATTTTACCTTTCCACAAAGGAATGCTGAAACAACATACATAAATTAAAATGCCATTGATACATGGAAATAGATATCTTTCAAACATACCGCTTTTTGCATGAAGGAAGGATTGGGATAATACAAAGTACAACACAATCAACGCTTCACACAAACGATAAAATACATATCCTTTTTCTTTTCGATGTAACACACATAACACCGCATTAGCAAGCATTGCTACAGCCATCAACAAAAGATATGACAACAACTCTCCCGTCCACACCTTCCACATACCGGTAAAATAATCCGTTGTAGTATAAGAAGCATCCAAGCCTGCATACCCAATGGAAGAAACACCACTGTGGAAAATAATAATGCATCCGCAAAGCACACATAAAACTGCTTCATACAAAATAGTTGCCACATGCTTTTTCATGACAATACCAACGGACTTCTTCCATGTAGTTTCGCCCGCATAGATTTTTTTCATTTCCAGATACAACAAGAAAAATACAAAAATAGGCACCAGCATCAAAAAGGCTTCCTTGGTCATCATCATCAAGGTCATAAATATATGAAAACCGATGATCCATCTGCGCTTTTTCTCTGTTTTTTCCACATAACATATAGCACAAATCAAGCCGGCAAACATCCATATCAATGCCTGCGGCTCCTGAGGTCCCAAGCGGTATACCACAGAAAACTGTGTGCCGAAAAATCCAACTACACCAAAAATCACCGACACCAAATAGGACGCTTTCATTTTGCGTGCAAATACAAAAGAAAGCCATGCACATAAACCGATTTCGCATGCTTTGATAAAATGCCACAACAAGACACTGTCCCCGCAAATAAAGGATTCCAACACACGGAATACCCAGTATGCCGGGCGGAACCGGAGATTGGCATCTACTTCAATCCATAGTTTCATGGTGGCAAACAAACCATCTCTTACAATACCGCCGTGAAGTCTTGCTATTTCATGGTCATCCGCAAAATAATACCCGCAAAACAACAAACCGGTTTTGTAGGCATATAAAACAGAGATCATAACAAAAATGACCAATGCAGCAAAGTACAACATGGGTTCTTTTTTTATTTTTTTCATGCTGAGTTTCGATTTCGTCATAGCTGATTATTCGTCCTTAATATTTCCTTTTTTTACGTTTTCTTCTATGAGATTCATGGAGTATTCGCCAATAAACTCAGAGCCGTCTTTGGTATTGGAGTGGCGCTTTACTACTTTGCTTTTGCTCACTTCATGGGCTCTCCAATCTGCTCCCCCATTGGAATTGTTCAAAAGTAAGGGTTGAAAATTATCCATAGCATGGGCAAATTTTGCTTCCGGACTTTCACCTGCTTCAAATTCTTCAAACAGGCCGCGCAATTCCTCTTGCTGATCTGTGGGCAGCATACCGAAAATCCGATCTGCCGCCTGCTGTTCCCGCTCTTTTTGGGTTGTTAATCCCTGATCGTCATAAGCATAGGTATCGCCTGCATCAATTTCTACAATATCATGAATCAATGCCATCATCATGGTCTTGGCAATATCAATTTTTTCATTGGCGTACTCTCTTAACAAGTATATCATAATTGCCATATGCCATGCATGCTCTGCATCGTTTTCTCTCCTGCCATGACCACTAAGATGGGTCTGACGCAAAATATTTTTTTCCTTATCAGCCTCTAATATAAATGCCAACTGCTTTGCAAAACGTTCCATATCCATAATTATACCTCAGCCAATTCCTTTTCATAGGGAAAAACTTCTGTCAACATACCCTTTTGACGCAATGCCTCTTCGATTTCATCCAAAATTTCTTCCCTGTCTGCCATCACTTTATGAAAATGATAACCTGATGTCAGATTTAATAAAGGCGTGGATTTACCGGTCTTTAATTGCTCTATAAATACCTGTACATCCCGACGGTTACGGATATTCAGTGCCGCATTTACCTTTCCGTATACACGGTGATTGACCATGACATCCAACACAGAGCCTCCGAGGTCTACAATGGTAGTCAATTCATCCTCGGTCTGCTCATTGGTATGAAACACTTTAAACACCCGCATGGCATGCTTTGGCACATTCAACATATAACCTCGGGCAGTCGCCACAATGTCATAACCCTCTGTCCGGAGTAATGCCATATCCTGCACCACAACCTGACGGCTGACACCGGTCAATTTCCCCAGAGCAGTTCCGGAAACCGGTTCTAAAGATTGCTTTAATATATCTACAATTTGTTTTCTTCGCTGGGAGCCGTTTATTACCTGTTCCATCCTGCGAACCATTCCTTTCTGTTACACAAACACTACTCTACAACACGCAAATGTTTTAAGCTGATATCCAAGATAGGCGCAGAATGTGTCAATGCACCGCTGGATACATAATCCACGCCGATGGCTGTAATTTTAGCAATATTTTCTTTGGTAATATTGCCGGAACATTCTGTCTCGGCACGGCCGTCGATAATCTCAATTGCCTTAGCCATTTCCTCAGGTGTCATATTGTCAAGCATGATAATGTCTGCACCTGCTTCCACAGCCTCTTTTACCATATCTAAATTTTCTGTCTCTACTTCAATTTTGCGTACAAAAGGGGCATATGCTTTTGCTGCTTCAATAGCTTCCTTCACACCGCCTGCCGCATCGATGTGGTTGTCCTTCAACAACACACCGTCGGACAAGTTATAACGGTGATTGGAGCCGCCACCCACTTTTACCGCATATTTTTCAAAGATACGCATGCAAGGTGTAGTCTTTCTGGTATCCAACAATGTAGTATTGGTTCCTTCCAAGAGTTTTGCCACTTTGTTGGTATAAGTTGCAATACCACTCATACGCTGTAAATAATTCAGGGCTGTTCTCTCTCCGGATAAAAGTACACGGATGTCACCCTCTACGGTAGCCAAATGCTGTCCGTTCTTTACTTCATCACCGTCTTTTACATCAAAAGTTACCTTGGTATTGGAATCAAGCAAAGTGAATACACGCTCAAACACGCCAAGTCCGGCAATGATACCGTCCTCTTTACAGATTAATTGTACATCACCTTTTTTGTATTCCGGCATAACGGAATTGGTAGTCACGTCCTCACTGTTAATGTCCTCCTCCAGGGCAAGACGAATAAATTTGTCAGCTGCAAGCTTCATTGTAATCTCATTCATAATATTATCCTTTCCGGTCTGCCTCTATTCTCTCGGCAGCTCTCTTTGCAAATACTAAACTTTCCAGCAAGCTGTTGCTTGCTAATCGGTTCTTTCCATGAACACCGTTGCAACTGGTTTCTCCCACCGCATACAAGTGCTCCATAGTGGTCTTGGAATCCTTATCCACATAGATACCACCCATAAAATAATGCTGGGCAGGTACTACGGGAATGGGCTCTTTGGTTATATCAAAGCCGGCTTCCAGACAATGTTTATAGATATTGGGGAAATGCTCCTTGATGGTATCTGTTGGTACCTTTTCAAAAGAAAGCCATACATATTGACTACCTTCCTTTTCCATTTCCTCAAAAATCGCCTTTGTCACCACATCCCGTGGCTGCAACTCATCGGTAAAGCGCTCTTTTTTGCCATTTAATAAGATAGCGCCTTCGCCTCTGGCGGATTCAGATATCAAAAAGCTTCTTCCTTTTTCTTCTTTATAAAGGGTTGTAGGATGAATCTGCACATAATCCAGATGCTCCAATCGGATGTCATACTTTTTGGCAATCTCTATGGCATCACCTGTCAGACTGGAATAGTTGGTAGAGTGTTTATACAATCCACCGATCCCTCCGGTTGCCAGAACCGTATCCTTGGCATGAATGTGATACTCATCCTCTCCCGCCTTTGCCACAATTCCGGTACACATATTTTCTTCTACCAAGATATCTGTCATGGTAGTATGCTCCATAATCGTCACATGGGGTAATTTCTTTATGTGATCCTGCAGGGTTCCGGTAATTTCCTTTCCGGTAGTATCCTCATAAAAACAAATCCGTTGCTTGGAATGTGCACCCTCCTTGGTATATCGTAGGTTACCCTCTTCATCCTTGGCAAACCTTACACCCAATGAAAGCAAATCATCAATGACCGCCCGGCTGGACCGAATCATGATATCCACACTCTCCGCCCGGTTTTCGTAGTGGCCGGCCCGCATGGTATCTTCATAAAAATCATCATAATCCGTTTCATCACGAAGTACACAGATACCGCCTTGTGCCAACATGGAATCACACCGTTCCATGCCTTCCTTGCAAATCATCAGTATGTTCAAATCCTCAGGTAAATGCAAAGCTGTATAAAGACCACCGACACCAACACCTACAATGACCACATCATAATCCAGATGCTTTATCATGTCTCTCTCCTTTGGTTGATTACTTTGCCAGGGCAAGCATTTGATCCAGCGTCTGTTTTGCCGCTTCTGCCTGCTCACTTGCTACACCAACCTGATTTTCTTCTGTTTTTAATACATGCAATATTTTATCTAAAGTAATGAGCTTCATATCGGTACAAACAGGCTCTGTTTTGGGGAAATAGAACTTATTATCCGGATTTCTCTTTTCCAGTTCATAACGGACTCCTATTTCCGTTCCGATAATCCATTCCTTTTTCTCACTGTTTGTCACATAATCAATGATTCCGGAGGTAGATCCGATATAATCTGCCATGGCATTGACCGCCTCATTACATTCGGGATGTACCAAAACCTCTGCATCCGGATGTGCCTCCTTCAGCTCTTTCATCTCCTCTGCAAGAATGTTTTCATGAATGGGACAATAGCCTTTTACCAACATGACATTTTTCTCCGGCACCTGATTTGCTACAAAACGGCCCAGGTTTTTATCCGGCACAAACAAAATATTCTGATTGGGAAGATTTTTGACAATCTGAACAGCATTTGCAGAAGTCACACTGACATCACACCAGGACTTAATCTCTGCTGTCGAATTGATGTAGCACACCACTGCCAAATCTTCATAAGCTGCTCTTGCCGCATCAATTTCTTCCTTTAAAACCATATGTGCCATGGGACAGTCTGCCGTCATATCCGGCATCAATACCTTTTTATCCGGACTTAACAGACTACCGCTTTCGCCCATAAAAGACACACCGCAATATACAATGATGGGATTCTCCAGACTTGCAGCAATCTTACTCAAATAGAAAGAATCTCCTATGTAATCGGCAATCTCCTGAACCTCAGGTCTCACATAGTAATGAGCCAGGATGACAGCCTGCTTCTCTTCCTTTAATTTAATAATCTCTTCCTTTGTTGTCATATTTTCCTCGCCTTCACCGCTAAGCGGTTTATTCTTAACATCCCAAGCAGTATAGCACATCGGGTTACACCTGACAAGACAGATGTTGAAATGGGTGTAAAAAAAGAGAGGTGTCCTGCACCTCTCTGTGTTTTATTTGATTTCTTCTCCATTTACAATATTATCAACAATATAACGGGGACGCTTCTTTACTTCAAAATAAGTCTTGCCTACATACTCACCAATAATTCCCTGGGAAAGCATGGTCATACCACCCACAAACCAAATGGATATGGTTGTAGTCGCATATCCCGGCACAGTTCCTCCAAGCGCCCACACCACAAGACTGTGTATTATCATAATCAAAGCACAAATACAGGAAATCGTACCCAGTGTGGTAACCAATCTGACCGGACTGATGGTAAGTGAAGTAATGCCATCCAATGCCAGGGTAAGCATTTTTCTCAAATTATATTTGGACACTCCTGCTTTTCTCTCAAACACATCAAAATACACAATATCTGATGGATAACCCATGGTAGGAATTAAGCCCCGCAAAAACAGATTGGATTCAGTAAATTGTGATAGTGTCTCCAAAGATCTTTTGGACATCAAACGGTAGTCCGCAGAATTGGCAATCACATTACAGCCAAACAACTTCATCAATCCATAAAACATACCCGCTGTCTTCTTTTTGAAAAATCCATCAGTCTTACGGTCGTTTCTGACTCCGTATACAATATCTGCACCGTCATTAAATTTCTGCACAAATTCTTCTATAGCGTTAATATCCTGCTGCAAATCGGCATCAATGGTAACAACTGCATCTGCATATTCCCTGGAATACAACATGCCTGCTAAAATAGCATTTTGATGTCCGAAATTTTTGGTGAAATTAATCAATGTAAATGTCTCTTCATTTTGACATGCTTCCTCAATGATTGTTCTTGTCTTATCTTTACTGCCATCGTTGACAAATACCACTTTGCTGGCTTCGGCAATTTTATTCTGCTTTTTCAACTCGTCATATTTATTTTTCAATTCACCCATGGTCCATGTAATAATCTCTTCTTCGTTATAACAAGGAACCACAAGATATAAAATTGGTGCGTCCATTTCTTCCTCCAAAGTCGTAATCCGTCGATGCATTCACTATAAATTTGTAGTTTCCCGCATCTTCTTTGATTTTATGATAATCACTTCCTCTTTGCAACTGTTTTCAACCTGCTCTTCCTTTATTCATGGAAATTGTGATAAAATCCTATATTAAGATTATGAATTATTGGGAGATGGAAATATGACCGAACTCAAACTGACTTTGGCTTCTATGGCTGATGCAGAAAATATATTACATTTTTATCACTCTTTTATCGGAACAGAAGGATGTACATGGGATGAAAACTATCCCGGATTAGAACACATTCATATGGATATTAATGCAAAGAACCTGTTTCTGCTTAAAGATGATAACGGTATCGTGGCTACCATCTCTATAGACTCCGATGAACAGGTGGACTCATTGACCAACTGGACCATCCAAAACGCGAAAGAAGCAGCACGTCTGGCTGTCCGAAAAGATATGCAAAACAACGGTATTGCACGAAAGATGCTTTTGTGGCTCATGAAAGAATTAAAAAACCGCGGCTATGAAGGCATCCATTTTCTGGTAAGCCCGGGAAATCCCGCTGCCCTTGCCAGTTATGAAAAGCTATCATTTGAAAACCGCGGTATGGTTTCTTTATATGATCATGAATGGTATTGCTATGAGAAGAGGGTGTAGGCTGTCTATTGTTTCATCTCCTTTTGCGACATCTACAATTTATCCTAGGTTAATTGTAACACCGGCATTTTGAGCAACTCCTCCACCAATGTGTGATAAGCTTCTCTTTCTCTGATTTCCACTATGGAACCAATTCTCATCCCTCCATCTTTAGACGATGGACCGCAATGGAATATTTTCTCCTGTTTTGTACCATAATCTATTACAATATAGCGGTCATGATATTTCTTTCCATTCTGTTTTAATTCGATTTTACACTCCGGATATTGTTTACAAAAATCCTTATATTCTGTGCTATGTAATCCTCTTCCAACATTATCACTAAACAAAGTAATTTCAACATTCTCTTTGCTGTTTTTCAAAAGAGCCAAGGTCTTTACTCCGATATAGTTATCAATCACATACAATGTTTTTTCTGCCTTTCCATAAATTGTAGAATATGCCAAATCAGATTCAAAAGGTTCTCCATCCCATAGTACATATTCATTTCGAAATTCCGGTTCACCGAACATATTCATAAATCCTGACAATTCCGACTTCATCACCACATTTCCCAAACGATCAATCACCCCTGCAACTTCGTTATCAATGGTATTTAAAGAGGATTTTATTGCATTGATATCTTTGCTTTGTTCTGCAACAACAAGAGATAATTGCAAATAGTCTCTCTGATTGATTAGTCCCTGATTTTCAATAATGTAGTCTTTCATCTGTTTAAAAGTCCGAATTAAAGCACGACTTTGCTTTGTGGCCAGTTCACCACGTAAAACCGTCATCAGCATATAGATTCCCTGTTCTGTAAACGCATATGGATTATATTTCAAATTTTTACCACGGCCACTTCCTCTGTTCAAGGTGAAATTTTTGCACCTTGAAAGATGTGCCACTTCTTCATCTGTCAACTGAAACATAAAATCATCACCTTCAAATTTTTGCTGATTATTTTTTACCTGACGATTAAAGTTTTTTGTTTCATATCCATAAATTTCTGCCAAATCCACATCCAGCATAACCTTCTGACCACGTACAATATATATCTTACTCTGTATTGTCTCCTCATTAATCAAAATAATTTCCTGCTTTTCATTTTTATCACTCATCCGTTTTATTGTCCTCCTTGCCCTTTGTCAATTTTTCCATGTGAATATAGTATTCCAGTAATCGCACCACATACTCCGGAGCATGTCTGTTGTCACGCTCCCATTCCGTCACTGTACGATATGGAATATCAAAATATTCACAAAATTCCTTTCTATTCATTCCTGTGCTTTCTCTTAACTCTTTTATCTTTTTACTGCAATCCATAATATATCCTCCCCTTCATCCGTTACACAATGTGTATCTATTATAACTCCGTTTTTCAAATTACACAATGTGTAATTTGACTTTTTGCAATTTATTTCTGCCACAAAAAAGTGCAGGGGTATTTCACCCTGCACTTTAGACTGTAGACATAGAGGTTGAACTGTATGTCTTTTTTTACCCATGAAAAACTTGGGTTTATTCAATTGTGTTTCTTTCAATCCTTAACCTCTATTTTTATTACATCAAGTTCAAACAAAGTTGTATTTGCATCATAATTTCCAACTTCTGCAATAACATGAACATTACATCCTACTGATAAAACATCTTCTAACCATAACGTGTCCAAATCCAGATCAAATGCACCTACATCAGTAAGCCTAAAATTCGGTCCGTATGCCATATTAGGGTCATAATTTCCTGCATTAATAAGTATATCGTACCTTGTATCATAATCCCCATGGTATTGCATTGCGGCAATGCATCCATCAAACTCTATTATCTTTCCAGAATATGTTTTTGCAAAAGAAGAAACAAATGGATCGCTAGGGTCTTTTAACGCAACCAGAGTTACAAGATCAGCACAATTATCTAGTGTCAAATTTGCTTCTACTTCCTCACACTCATAATACCACAATACAACTATTGCATCAGATTGATAAATATCCCCTACTGAAAACTCCCCTTTACCAAACGTCCATGTTTTTATCTCAACAGCACCCACCGTACCATCTGTTTTGGATTGATCATCTGTTTCTAACACTTGATATTCAAAGGTTGTGAACCCCATATCTCGTAAAAGTTTTTCAGCATCCACATAATTCATTCTTAAGAAATCATCTTCACTCATAGTAACAATAATCTCAGATTGTGTTTCTGCTAGTTCTTCTATGGGTTCTTCAGCATCCTCTGTTGAGATCGATTCATCTTTATTAGATGAGCTCTCTTCTTGTGGTCTACTAGTCAATTTAGGGCAATTTGCAAAAGCTTTATATCCAAATACTGTATCTTCATTCCAGACCGTCAAATTCACAAGTGCAGTACAACCGTCAAAGGCATGTTCTCCAACATATTTTGTATCAAATGATATACTAACTTCCTCTATGCTTGAACATCCAGCAAATGCATAATTGCCTATATCAGGATTTCCCCAAATAACTAAGTCCACCAATGAAGTACATCCCTCAAAAGCATGTTCTCCAATAGCTGTTGTCTCATACGGAATACTGATTTCTGTTAAAGAAGAGCATCCCTTAAAAGCTGAATCACCTATTTCTTCAATGCCTGCCAAAAATAATACTGACTCTAAAGAAGTACATCCTTCAAAAGCCGAATCAGCAATTCTGACAACATCATGCCCCTCATAATCCATATCTATAGTTGCACGATTTCCGTCTCCGCTGTAACCGGAAACTTCCGCTGTTCCATCCACAAGGATATTATATTCTATTTCTAATTCAGTATAATCTTTTACTTCTGGTTCACTAGATTCTATTGTCTGCATATCCACAGAAGAGGCATCCTCTCTACCTTCTGATTCTACATCAACGCTTGATGAACAAGCAGTCAGAAAAGCGCATTGTAACGCCAGTGCATGTAAACAAATTTTTAGATATTTCTTCTTCATATGTATACTCCTCTTTCATTGCCTGTATAAATACTTTTAACTTGTACAGATTATTCTAGCATAACAATGGTTTGTTTACAATTAGAACATAAATATATTTACACAGACAAAGAGAGGGTTTTTAATTGCATACTATAATAGACTATGAAAAACTGGGATTACGCATAAAATCGCTCCGTATCAGCAGAAATTTAACACAGGATAATCTTGCACAGGCAGTAGATTGTAATGTGAGTCACATTTCCAATATTGAAAATAATCATACAAAGGTTTCACTTATCACATTACTTGCCATCGCAAATGCTCTTAACACCTCGATAGACTATCTTTTATCCGAACAATATGAAAATAGTTCAATGGCATTGGATAATGAAATATTGAGAGCGATTAAAGATTGCAATAATGAAAAGAAAGAGAAAATCTTAAAGATAATTGAAATTATATAAGTCCATGAAAAGAGATTAGATTTGTTTTTAGAATACAGGTCTGACTGACCTACGTATAGTTTGTTCTGTTCTTTCTCTATAGTTGAATTTCTCCGTCGATAATTTCTGGGATATTGCGCCATGCGGTCTGCATCCTCTATCTTTGACAATATATCTGCTAGCAGTTCCTTTTGCATGACTGCAGCCGGAATGAAACCATAGGTATTACCTATCTTCCCCACACCTTCACGGGTGATGATACAATTCATGTAATTAGCAAAATATGAAGGCGAAGCACTCTTGAGATAGTTATAATATAAAATTAATTTTGGCATATCCTATCCCGTATATTGCTACTTATAACATGAAGTTATTATCCTTATTTTTTTACACAAAAAAGGCACCCCAAATAGGGTGCCTTAGCCTTACTGATTTACTAATATAACCTTTAATACATCCACTATTGCTTGATTATTATTTGTCACAATACAACCAAGAATAAACGTAATGATTGAAAAAATAACCGAACCCACTGCTCTAAATTTTCTTTTTCTATTCATAGATAATACTTCTCGACGATTATCTACAACAAATTGATGCAATTCTCTATAAGCATTATATGCATTCTCGTAGTTCTGATATGTCTCTTCATCAGAAACTAGATGCTCATTTTGCTTTGCCAACTCCACCAAATTAGTGGCATGGTCTGATAATCTACCATACTCTGCCATCCTCTTGTAATCTTCAGTTGTTCGCGGTTCAACAGAACATATACTTCTATCGAACTTTTCCGCTTCTTTTTTATAAAAAAGATTTAAAAACTTATAACAATCTCTTGTTATTCGATTAATATGGTTAAATGCTTTTTCAATTTGTTGTGTTGCCTTTGCATCATCTTTTGCTGTAAATGCCCGTGCAACATGATCATTCATTGCTCGTATTTCATTATAGAGTGCCAAGGGAAATTTTTCATATACTGCTTCTATCTCAGCCAAAAGTGGCTTGACCGGAACATTATATTGTTGATATAGTTTTTCTAACAAACGCAGATTTTCTTCTATCATGTTTCTCTAATTCCTTATCCACTTCATCCATCACAAGAAATCTTTCTGCCTCAGAATATACCTGACCTCGGCCAGTAAGTCTCTCATCTAAAATGTATTCCGTTATTTTATGTCCAACTCTCTTAGCAATGTGAGCATCTATATCCTCAAAATCAGTATCTATAATTTGCTCTACAGTCATGCCAGTTGCCATAAAAATATTCTTTTGACTTTTTGCATTTAAAATAAACATTTTACCCCTCCTCCAATCATCGACTGGAGTTATAATTATACAATTACAATATGCACTCTTCTAGGCAAAATCGCCCACAATCACTGTCTGATACTTATAAAGTATACTGATTTGATTTCCTTTTGTCAACAATGTCTACTGGTAAATTCAGTATTTTTAAATATTTTTTCGATAACAATATGCCTCCTCAGAAGTTACAGCACCATTAATTCTTTTAACTTCGTCTGTACACTTTACTTGTAACTTCTTTAATGCTTCTTCATCCACTCCATGACTATGCGCAAGTACATGTGATAGCTTAAAGGTTTCCACTGCCAGCTTATGCACCGCACAAGTTATCTGATTCTCACTATCCTTTGTTGTGGATTGCATGACCGAGGAGATAGCGGAAAGCATATAGTTTTCACTTTTCTCTAATTTCAGATAGCCGCAATTAAATTTCACTGCTTGATTCAAAATTCATTTCTTGATTTTACATCTGCCTGCTCCAGTAAGTCATCCATTCCAACAAGTCTCTATATATAAAACCCTTTCCTCACCTTACTCTTTTCTTCTTTCACTACTACCTCCTACTAAATATAAAAAATAGCAAGCCATTTGGAATTTAATCGCCTTTATCCATAACTCCAAAATTTATCAAACTAAACATATTCACAAATAGCTTCATACAGTTCTTGTCGACTCATAAAACTATGATACTGTATATTGTCTATTCTGCAATCTCCACAATCTTCCCGTAATTCTTCTTCAAATGACTTATAGAACTTATTATATGGTCCCACATATACAGACTCTTCAAATCTCAATGGCTCTGGGTAGCATTTAAACTGATCTCCCGTAATGTCTAGTACAATATCGTCTTCAACAACCAACCATGCGTGTGGTGGATTTTCTAATTCTAAATTATAAAAAGTTGCACTCACATAAGTTATCTTTTTTCTATAATTATTGTCATATAGAAATTTTGCAAGCAATTCTGAGGTAATACCACAACAACCCCTTGGAAAATTTGTGAATCTTTGGTCCCTATCAAATCGTCTCTCCTCTTTGGCTTTATCTATTGCCACGCGAAATTTTACTACTAGTTCATCTATCTCTTGCATCATAATTCCTCCTGAACACCGTTGGCATTGTTACTTTTCCTTTGTTTAATTATATCACCCAATCTCTAGTTAACAATATAAGCTTTTTTCGTATTTTATCCTGCATTCCGTCAGTCTGCAAGCCAGCAGTTTCTCTCTATGAAAAGAGCCGAGTACAAATATCCTTTCGTCACTATCTATAATCTGGCACAAGACCTACATAACCAAATTCCATTTTCTATACTACTTCTCTCCTCTGGCGTCAAGTCAGGATTGTATCTTGGTCCGCCTTCAGCTGCCGCAGTTATATGTGCCGCCTTACCGATCGATACCCTTTTTTATGGATTGCTGTGGGAATCTTTTGTTTCTCTTCTACAGTTTGGATTAGAACACTTTCCTCCCACTCTCTCACATAATCCATCTATAGTTTTTTGCGAAAAGTCATCTCTTTTATTCATTCGTAATGCTCTTTACCTATCTCCAAACATGAACTCAATAACACCTAGCGCATTCAAAATCTGTATACATTCATATCTTTCAATGCTTCTATTCATTCGACCATGCATTAACCAATTTCTATTCAAACACGGAGGTTCTATGCCATTTTCGAACTTGTATAAGCCATCTATAAATATCCTATTCAAATATGCTATTAACGAAGGATACATTTCCAAAAAGTATATTTTCTTTGACATGAATCCTCGTTTTTCGGTAAGCTGTCTAAAGTCCTCCGCCTTTTGATTTGCAAAACCTTCATTAGAATATTTAACTTTGTAACTCATACGTTGGTTCGGAAAATCAACTAATTTATTCACCCTATTATCAAGTAATGCAAACAAGTACATAGCTGCAGTCATATAATCTTCATTTTCAAAAGCCTGCATACCATTCTTAAAATATAACTGTGTCTCGTCCGAAACATACTTTTCCTGTAGTCCCTCTATAATCACATCAAGAATTACAATATCTTCTCCGTCAAAAAACTCTGCTACCTTTGCTTCCCCTTCACATAATAATTGTTCCCACTTCTTAATATCTGCAGGACTTGAATGCTCAGAAATAACCCAACCATTTTTTCCGAACTTTTCACTCCACTCAATTTCAGATCTATATTTTTCTTCAAATTCAGCTTCAGTTAAACCTTCAGTTTCTCTGACCTCTTGCTGATAATGTTTGAGCATTTCTGCCAACTTGAGAAGACCCGGCATATTGTTAAGTGAATTCTTCCATTCATTTAGTTTGTCACTGAGTTCCTGAAATTTTGCTAATGCTTCTGGAGATATCGCTCCCGTAACATTTTTATATAATTCCTCCTGCTTCTTAGCTATCTCAAGTGCTTTCCTATATTCCTGTGAATTTTCAAAATCATTACTCATCTTCTCATCCTCATGACGTAAAATAACTTTTGCAAAAAAGTATCCTTTCGCCAAAATGTATATTTCCCGTTTTCCAAAGCCTATCCCCTGGGGTAAACCTCCGATTATATCATCACTCTACGGAAACAGAAACACACATCTATTTTTCTTCCTAAATCGCAGAAACCTTTGATTTATTGGGCTTTTCTCGACAGCAAGCAGACTGTCTCCACATGCTCACTCCAAGGGAACATATCCACAGGCTGTGCCTTTAGCACCTTATATCCTTTCCTTGTCAGATATTTCAAATCCCTGCCCAGCGTCACCGGATTGCAGGACACATATACGATCCGTTCCGGCGCAAGCTTAACAACACTGGACAAAAACGCTTCGTCACTTCCCGCTCTTGGCGGATCCATAAATACCACATCTGCTTTGGCACCTTCCTCTGCCATCTGCACCATAAATTTACCAGCATCATTTTGGTAAAAACGTACATTCCTGATGCCATTCGCTTTGGCATTGTTGATGGCATCACGGACTGCATCTTTATTTAACTCTACGCCAATGACTTCACCTGCATCTTTTGCGGCGATAAGTCCGATGGTACCGATTCCACAATAAGCATCTATTACCCGCTCTTTCCCAATTAAGCCGGCATACTTGATAGCTGTTTTGTAGAGAATCTCAGTCTGTGTATGATTAATCTGATAAAAGGACTTGGATGAAATACGGAAGCGCACACCACACAGTTCATCCTCAATATATCCCTTTCCGTACAATACGGATTCTTTTTCACCCAATACCATGCTGGTTCTTTTATCATTGACATTCAAAACCACCGTCGTGATTTCCGGATGCTCCTTGCGGAGTGCCTTTACAAAGTTGTTTTTGGAGGGCAGGATGGGAGAACCCAACACCAACACTACCATTATTTGTCCGGTCACTTTTCCCACACGGATTAGCACGTGACGGAACAATCCATATCCGGTATCTTCATCATAGGTTTTAATCTTAAAGGACTTTAACAAATCCCGGATAGTTGCAATAATGGCATCCGCTTTTTGATCTTCAATCCGACAATTCTCCACCGGGACCACATAGTGGGTTCCTTCCTTGTATGTTCCTGAAATAACCTTACCTTTTTCATACGAAAAAACGGCATGGACCTTATTGCGATAATAAAAGGGATCATCCATGCCTATAATTTTCTCAGCCTTACAGTAGGGACGCAAATTGGCCACGACTAACTCCTGCTTCTTTGCAAGCTGCTCCTCGTAGGTCTCTTTTCCATATCTGCATCCGCCACAGGCTTTTGCTATTTTACAATTTAATTTACATGTGCTATCTGTTTTGCTCACGACGTACTCATTCCTTAATATATTATCTGTATTTAAATTTCTGTTTCATATAGTATCATTTTCTGATAACAAAATCCACATCCAAGTCCATGTCCAGACCATCTGCCAACCGCTTCAATGTCTGTAAAGAAGGATTTCCTATTCCTCTCTCAATCTTACTAATGTCAGCTTGATATATTCCTGTCTTTTCAGCCAATTCCTTCTGTGTCATATTTGCCTGTTCTCTGGCTAGCAACAATTTGTAAGCCAAAAGATGATTTAAATCCGGTTTGTTCTGCATTTCCAGCAAAACTCCATCCTCCCAAATCGTCTCCGCATCAAGATCCAATTCCTCATTCCAAGAAATTCCATATCCTCCCACGTCAACTCTAATACTTTCAAAAAGTCCTTGCACTTTTTCAAACATTTGAAATTGGGGAAAGACAGAAAACAATTTCTTCATGTCATATCGCTTAATTTCTCCACTAAAAAACTGTGCCTCAATAATGTAATTGTCCAATGCATTCACAGATTGAATTCGATGTGTCATAGCCTTTATCCTCCTTTACACAATAGGACTTAGCCTTTCAAATCTTTGTGTGTTCCACATGTTGAAAGCACAAATGGTATAGGATATATCCTATACCATTTTATCATCCATTATTGCTCATGTAAAGTAATTTTACCACTCCTTAGTATCTGCCCACAGAACCAAAAAGTTGCATTTTCTTAATGGTCTCCTGCTTCACGGCTTCTACCTCATATGGTATCATTTCCGTCATGCCTTTTTCAGTGTTTTTGCAATTCTCTACCACCGCTTTCACGGCTGCCACGTTGATATCTGTAAAGATATTCATCTTAGTAATACCTTTTGCAATGGCCTGCTTAAAGTCATCGTCTGTCAGTCCCGAACCGCCGTGCAACACCAATGCAGTCTCAGGAATCGTTTTAGCAATGGTCTCAATACGCTCGAAGTCTAACTTGGGGGGAAGCTTGTATGCGCCATGGGCTGTTCCAACCGCAATGGCAAGTGCATCCACACCTGTACGGTCTACGAAGTCCTTTGCCTGCTCAGGCTGTGTATAAAAGAGACTGGGATCAGGTTGTTCCTCTCCATCATCCGTAGGATTGTTGCCCACATGTCCTAACTCACCTTCAACGCTTGCCCCATAGGAATGGGCAATCTCAGTCATCTCTTTTACCTTGCGTACATTTTCTTCATAAGAATCCGTGGAGCAATCATACATGATGGAAGTAAATCCAAGCTTCAAAGCCTCCATACATTTGTCATAGGTCAAACCATGGTCGTAATGGATTACCACCGGCACTTTTGCTCTCTTTGCCATGGGAATTAAAAAGTAGGATAAATCTTCCAGCGGACCATAGGGAAGTAAAATCTCCGCCGTACCCATAATGACGGGCGAACCGGTTTCTTCCGCAGCTTCAATAATTCCTCTTGCCATTTCCAGATTTACCGCATTAAAAAGACCAACTGCGTACTTATCTCTTCTTGCAGGGATCAATACATCATTCAGATTTACTAACATAATTTTCTCCTTCTATCACTTAACAACTTCCGTTTTTATTTTCTATTTCAACAAATCCTGTTTCTTCCAGCCGCCATCAATTTTGGCCTTCAGTTCTTCCAACGGCTTCAAGCCACTCAAAGCATCTACCGCAGCAACACAGCTCGCTCCGGTAGCCGATGCTAACTGCAAACACTCCTCAAAGGAATATCCTTTTACCATGGCTGTCAAAAATGCTGCAATGGTGGTATCACCTGCTCCTGTACCGGAAATCACCGCATCAGGCACGAAACTCTTTTCAAATCCGGCTTTTCCGCCAAAGCTTGCAAGGTCTAAACCACTGACTGCAGAGAGTTCTTCAAAAGCCTCTGCACCTTTGGTTTTATAATAAAATCCTGCTGCACCGCACTTAATAATCACTAACTTACATCCCATATCCAAAATGCGGTCTGCCAACGGCACAACGTCTTCCTCAATAGACAAAACCTCTGTCACATCTCTGCCACCGGCTCTTTTTTGCAATTCATAATATTTTTCTTTATCCAACATATAGCAGATTTCTTCTACACTGGGCAGGAAGAAATCTACATAGGGAAGCGTCTCTCTAAAAATACTTTCCCAATCTGCTTTGCCCGCTTCTGACTTTTCATCCACTGCTGCCAAGTCCAAGGAAGTAAGACAGCCTGCTTCTTTTACCTGCTTAAAAATATCTGTCAGTTCCTTTCCGTCATCGGCATACATATTTGCCATAATAGGCGGATAACCAAAGTGGAACACGACCGCTTCCTTAATCAAATTAAAGTTCAAATCTTTTCCTGTAAACGTGTCGTTGGCTCCCGGGTTATGTAAGAAAATCCGGTCGATTCCGGGAATCGCCAATACTGCCGAATAAGAGGTGGAGGAAGCGGCATCGACAATCATGCCGTCCGCCGCCTGATAGTTCTCCAGAATGTTCAAAATCATCCGGCCAAATTCATCATCACCGACTTTACCCATAAGGGAAACATCCGCTCCCATAAGCTTCATGGCAAGTCCGGTGTTGGCAACGCTTCCGCCTGTATGGATATCTGCTGCTCCTACGTTAATCAATTTACCCGGCACCAGCAAATCGGTCACATTATTACATTTTTCACCTTTAAACATGGGTGTAATATCGATACAGATATGACCCGCCGCAATGATTTTGTTTTTCATTCTCTTACCCCCAATTGGACTATTCGATGCCCATCAATAAATTCATCACATACATTTCCAAACCTTCGAAATCTCTGTTTTCCACACATTTCTTCTGGAACTCATAATCAAATTTATCTACCTTAGCTTCCAATGCTTTAAAGATCTTTAAGCTGTTTTCCAGATGCTTGTAGCTGTCCTCATCTTTTGTGGTACGCATAGCTTTTACATCCAAGCCAACATACTCACCATTGGAGCCATATCCGTTTTCTTTCAACACTTTTACCTGATTGAAAGCCGCTCTTAAATTTTCTACACCAAAGCTCTTATCCTGGTCATATTTGATACCGTTCTGATCATTCAAATGAACGGTCATCAATTTGCCCATAGCCATAGCAAAACCAATTTCATGCGCGGGATCTAATCCTGCCAAAGTAGCATGTGCACTCTCTAAGTTACCGCCTACACGGGAAGGATCGATGGTTGCTGCAGAAACTGCCATAACGTGTCCGATGGTACCGCAGATACTTCTGTCGATTGGCTCATTGGGCTTAGGCTCAATACAGATGCGGATGGTGGAATCATACTCCAACATCTTGTTAATAGCTTCAATTAACATCTTGGTTGCCCATACGGGAGATTTGCTTTCTGCACACAAGGTGCCTTCTCTTGCAAGCCAAAGAACGATCAAATCACAGCCAAGCTCTCTTGCAATATCGATGGAGCGATATGCTCTCCACATTGCATACTCTCTGTCTGCTTCACAGGTACTCATAAATCCACCGTCGATTGTATGGGGATCCATCCAAAGTCTGGGAGCAACAAACTCTGCTTTTAAGTTGTACTTATCAAGCAACGCTTTCACTTCTCTTGCTTTTTCTTTGATCTCTTCTTCTGTGTAATCATTGATGTTGGGAACCGCATCGTCATCATGGAACTGAATTGCAGAAAAACCGATCTCCGCAAAACGTTTGATCTTCTCCTCAAATGCGATTTCACTTCTGGTCTCAGGTCCGTAGGAATCTGCTCCTGCATGAACGTTCCAAGGTCCTACCGAAAATTTAAATGCTGACATAAAATACCCTCTCTTTCTTTTATTTTCACGTCACAATACACTACATGTTTTTAGTATAAAAAATCCTCCCTTTTATTTCTTTGTGTTGTTTGCTTTTTTAGGTAGACTAATTTGCTTTTTCTCTTGACGACAAGATGGCTTTTCTACATAATGACACTAAGAGCAATTAATGGAAAACAAAGGGGGATTTTCTATGGATAAGCGTCAGAAAAGGGAATATGAGGTCGTACAACACGGCATTATCAAAAACTTCAAGCTCTTTATGGTCAATCTTGCTTATCGTACACCGCATATACATAGAGACTTCGAACTGAATTTCCTATTGGAGGGAGATGTGCATGTCATTTGCGATGGTGTGGCACTGGACTTTCATGCGCCCGACTTTTTTGTGATAAATCCTTTTGCGCCTCACGAAATCCATACCGAAAGTCCCGCTCTCCTTTTATCCATGCAGGTGCAGCCTTCTTTTTATAAAAACTATTTTCCCGATGTATCCCATACCGAATTTTCCTTTTGCAGTGCTAAGGAAACCTTGACACAACAGTCCGAAGGAAAGTCTGTTTATGATTCGGTCTTTTCTTCTGCCCTTTCCATGGCAGAACACTATTTTAAGACAGACACCGGCTTCTCTTTGTTCTGTGCCGCAAAGCTTAACGAGATTTTTTATTCCCTGATTACTTCCTTACCTTATGAGACCATCAGCGCCGCAGAGCACCGCAAACAGAAACAGCAATACGAGCGCATCCGCCGCATTTCTACATATATTGATGAACACTATAATGAGAAATTATTATTGCAGGACATTGCAGAAATGGAAAATCTGTCTTTGACTTATTTGTCCCATTTTTTTAAGGACCATTTCCAGATGAGCTTCCAGGAATATCTCATGCATTTAAGATGTGAAAAAGCCCGCCAGCTTTTGTTGCTGACGGACCATAACCTCTTAGAAATCAGTATGGAATGCGGATTCTCCGACATTAAGTATTTGAATAAAGGTTTTCAGACCATCTACGGTACACACCCCAGGAATCTTCGTCTACAGGTTAGCGACGCACAACCTTTACCCAAGAAACAAACTGCCATTGCCTCTACTGCCCTGCAGAGCGCTCAGCAGTTTCTGACAAAGGAGGAGTGCTTGCGTATTCTTTCCTCTTTAACTCCCTGACAATCATCACAATCGTAATCAATCCTGCCGTTCCGTCCGCAACCGGCCCTGCATACATGATACCGTCAATTCCCATAAATAAGGGAAATATCACAATCAACGGAAGTAACAAAATAATCTGTCTTGTCAATGATAGGAATATACCTCTCTTGGGCTTTCCGATAGCCGTAAAGAAATTGGATGTAATGGGCTGTAAAAAGTTTAAAAATGTAAAAAACAGATAAATGCGGAAGTAATTTGTAGCAAATCGAAAATATGCCTCCGATCCATCACCAAAAATACTGATAATCGGTCCCGGTACCAGCTGAAATAATAAAAATGCCACAAAAGCAAGCACAAAGCCACAGGCAACCGCTCTTTTATAACCACTCTTTACCCGTTGATATTTTCCCGCTCCGTAATTAAAGCTTACAAGAGGCTGCAACCCCTGTGAAATACCAATGATAAAGGACATAAACACCTGATTTACCTTTGTAATAATACCAGCACAGGCAATAGGGATAGCCTCCCCATATACGGACAAGGAACCATAATATTTCAAGGATTTATTCATCACAATCTGTACAATCATCATGGACAACTGGTTACTGCAAGGTGCAGCACCAAGTGCCATGATTCTTGTCACATATTCTTTCTTTACCTTCAGATGCTTTTTCTCCAAATCCACAGTTTTGCAGTGGGTCATATAAGAAAATGCCAGCGTGGCGGAGATTACCTGTCCGATGACTGTTGCCCATGCCGCACCCGCCATTCCCATATGAAAGCCAAATACAAACAAAGCATCCAAGACCGTATTAATCACAGCACCGGTCAAGTTGCAGATCATAGTCATCTTGGGACTGCCGTCCGCACGAATGAGATGACCGCCTCCGGTAGCAAATATCACAAAAGGAAATCCCAAGGACACAATTCTTGTATAAGTCATGGCATAGCCCAACACATCTGCCGGCGAACCAAAAAACTTCAACAGCGGTTCCAAAAACAACTGTGTAATCAGACATAGTACCACACCGCAAACAAACAGCATCACCACTGCATTTCCCATATAATAAGCTGCCTTTTCCTTGTCACCTTTACCCATAGCAAGGTTGAAAGCAGACGCGCCACCAATACCAAACAACAATCCAATGGCAATACAAGAGATGGAAAGCGGAAAAGATATGTTTGTCGCCGCATTTCCAAGCTCCCCTACACTTCTGCCGATGAAGAACTGATCTACGATATTATAAAGTGATCCTACCAGCATGGATATGATACTGGGAACCGCAAAACGCAAAAGTAATTTATTTATTTTTTCTTCACCCAAAGGGTTTCTGTCAACAATTGGTTTCTCATTCATTTCTAATTCCTCTATATCATAGAATACCACTTTTTCACATAAATTTGCATTTTTTATTATTATTTAGTAATATATGAACTGTTGTAAAGGAGATGTTAAAATGCAAGACAAAACAACGGAAATATTTAAAAATGCTCCTGTTCCCAAAGCAGTATTGAGCAATGTTATTCCTTCTATTATTAGTATGATTATGGTATTGGCTTACAATCTGGCCGACACTTTCTTTATTGGACAAACCGACAACGCATATATGGTTGCTGCTGTCTCTATTGCCACTCCGGTATTCTTACTGTTTATGGCTGTAGGCATGCTTTTTGGTATCGGTGGCACTTCACTGATTTCCCGTATGTTGGGAGAGGGAAAAGAAGAGAAAGCAAAAAACACCTCGTCCTTCTGTTTTTGGACAGGTGCTGTCATCGGTATTATCTCTGCAATTTTTATTTTGATTTTTGTAGAACCGATTTGTCGTATGGTTGGTGCCAGCGATGACACCATAGGTTATGCAACTCAATATTTGTCTATCCTTACCGCCGGTATTCCGTTTTTGATTATCAGTAATACCTTCAGCAACATTATCCGTGCTGAAGGAAATGCAAAAAAAGCCATGAACGGTATGATTATCGGTAATGTCATCAATATTGTTTTGGACCCGATTATGATTTTGGGCTTTGGTTGGAATGTGGCCGGTGCCGCTGTTGCAACAGTAATCGGCAACGTTTTTTCTGCTGTTTACTATATCACGCATTTGGTTTCTCCCAAATCCATGTTGTCCATTCATCCCCGAGACTATATGGCAAGAAATCAAATTGCCGTTGGCGTACTCGCAATTGGTATCCCCGCTTCACTAAACAGTATTTTAATGAGCGTATCCAACATTGCCATCAACAATCTGATGCAGGGACATGGCGATATGGCTGTTGCCGGCCTTGGTGTTGCCATGAAAGTAAATATGATTGCCGTTATGCTGTTAATCGGTCTGGGAACCGGCGTACAACCATTGCTGGGTTATTGCTTCGGCGCCCGTAATAAACAACGGTATATGGCAGTATTAAAATTCTCACTGGGCTTGGC
Source organism: Lachnospiraceae bacterium (assembly GCA_045542735.1). Lineage (GTDB taxonomy): Bacteria > Bacillota > Clostridia > Lachnospirales > Lachnospiraceae > UBA2882. Next base: position 244,952 of record JAZQLQ010000026.1, on the reverse strand, counting down.
ATTTTGCTTAAGTGCAGTCATGACCGTTCTCTGCTATGCCGGTGCAAGTCCTCTGGTAAAAGCATTTTTGGACGACCCCAGTGCCTTCGAATTTGGTATGTCATTTGCAAGGATTTATATTTATTCCGGTCCGGTACTTGGCATTCTTTTTGTATTTATCAATGCCATCCAATCCACAGGTGCCGCGTTGCCTTCTCTGATTCTATCTATCAGCAGACAAGGATTGCTTTATCTCCCCATTCTGCTGATTTTCAGAACCTTTGATTCGGCTCAGATGCTTGCTTTGGCACAGCCTGTGACCGACTATTTTGCTACTTTGGTAGCTGCAATTTTATTCTTTTTAACATATCGCAAATACTTTAAAAATTTTGATCAGTCGATGGAAACTACTTCATAATCCTGATCTTCGATAGTTTTCTTTAAAACCTCATCTGCAATAGGAGATTCTAATGTAAGGACTGCAGTTCCTGCCTCATGGCTGACTGCAGCTTCCTTTACTTCCGGCAAAGCCTCTAATACTTTCTTTACTCTTGCCTCACAATGTCCGCACATCATTCCATTAATCTTCATTGTTTTTTCCATGTTTTCTACCTCTTTCTTATTATGATTCATATTGCTTTCAACATTTTCCGTTTCTTTTTGACGCACATGCTTCCCGTCTCTCTTAGCACTTCTGACATCAACTAAATTCAAGCGCAACGCGTTTGTCACCACGCAGAAACTGGACAAGCTCATGGCCGCCGCTCCAAACATGGGATTTAACTTCAATCCAAATATCGGATACCACACACCTGCCGCCAACGGGATTCCCACAATATTGTATATAAATGCCCAAAACAGATTTTGGTGAATGTTACGAAGTGTGGCTCTGCTCAATCGGATTGCCGCAGGTACGTCTATCAGGCTACTTTTCATCAATACTACATCTGCCGCCTCAATCGCCACATCGGTTCCTGCACCAATTGCAATACCGATATCTGCTCTGGTCAATGCCGGTGCATCATTGATACCGTCTCCTACCATTGCCGTTTTACCCTTTTCATCCATAAGCTTTCGGATTACTTCTTCTTTTCCATTCGGAAGCACTCCTGCAATGACTTCATCCACACCAACCTGTGCTCCAATTGCCTTTGCTGTCTGTTCGTTATCTCCGGTTAACATGACCACGTAGATGCCCATGTTTTTCAACCGTGCAATTGCTTCCTTGCTATCATCTTTTATAGCATCTGCAACAGCTATAATTCCGCACAGTTTTCCATCCTTAGAAAAAAACAACGGTGTTTTTCCTTGTTCTGCCAATTGCTGCGCCTGTTTTTCCATTTCCGCAGGAACATCTGCTTTTGTTTTAATAAATCGCAGATTACCGCCCGCTGCTTCACTACCTTGATAACGACCTACAAGTCCATTCCCCGGAAAGACTTCAAAGTTTTCTACCTCTTCAACTTTTAACCCCTTTTCCTCTCCGTAAGCAACCACTGCCTTTGCCAGCGGATGCTCGCTTTTCTTCTCCAAAGCATATGCCAATCGTAACAGGTCTTGCTCTTGTACCTCCTGTATACTCATCGACAGTTCACTTCCACAAGCAATCACATCCGTTACCCTCGGCTTACCACTTGTAATGGTTCCTGTCTTATCCAAAGCAATGACCTTTACCTTGCCGGTCTCCTCCAAGGATACTGCAGTTTTAAATAAGATTCCCTGCTTTGCACCTACTCCGTTCCCGACCATGATTGCCACCGGTGTCGCCAAACCCAAGGCACAAGGACAACTGATTACCAATACCGATATCCCTCTGGCCAAGGCAAATCCTACGCTCTCGCCCACTAAAAGCCAAATTAAACTTGTCACTACCGCAATACTGATGACCACCGGCACAAACACACCGGATACTTTGTCCGCAACTTTTGCAATAGGTGCCTTTGTTGCTGCCGCATCGCTGACCATTTTAATAATCTGGGACAGCGTGGTATCTTCACCGACTCTTGTCGCCTCGCAACGGATAAATCCCGACTGGTTGATTGTTGCTGCCGACACCTTGTCTCCTATAGTTTTATCTACCGGGATACTTTCCCCTGTCAATGCAGCTTCATCCACAGCACTGTGGCCTTCCAATACAACACCGTCTACCGGAATACTTTCTCCCGGACGGACTACAAAGACATTGCCCTTTGCCACCTGCTCAACGGGAATGCTTACTTCTTCTCCGTTTTCCACAATTACCGCTGTTTTTGGCGCCAGATTCATCAGACTCTTTAACGCATCTGTCGTCTTGCCTTTGGAATAAGATTCCAGCATTTTACCCAAAGTAATCAATGTCAAAATCATCGCAGCCGATTCAAAATAAAACTCATGCATATAGTTCATGACACCTGCATGGTCTCCCTGCATCTGCGCATCCGTCATAGCGAACAACGCATATACACTGTATAAAAATGATGCGCTTGCTCCCAAGGCTACCAAGGTATCCATATTGGGTGCCTTACGCCACAGAGATTTAAATCCACTGATAAAAAACTTTTGATTAATTACCATGATAATTCCGGTAAACAATAACTGAAAAATACCAATAGCAATGTGGTTTTGTGCCATTCTCTCCGGCAATGGCCACCCCCACATCATATGTCCCATAGAAACATACATCAAAGGTAATAGGAAACACAACGACACGATAAACCGCCTGCAAATCTTGGGTGTTTCTTTATCTGCCAAGGCATCTGCTTGATTCACTCCATATCCCGCTTTTATCACTGCATCAATAATCTCTGAATCCGTCGCATCACCTTCTACACCCATGGTATTCGTAAGCAAACTCACCGATACACTTGTGACACCGGGCACTTTTCCTACCGCCTTCTCCACTCGGGCACTACATGCCGCACAACTCATGCCGGTTACTGTATATTGTTTCATTATGAGTCACCTCTTTTTCCCTTTTGCTATCTCAATTCTACTTTTATCTCGCCGCTATCTATATTTCACTGCGGGGCGTATAAAATTTTTTTATCTTCGTACGCCCCGTTTCGAACATTTTGGGCATCGATTTCATGCATTTTCTTCCCGCCAAGGGCGTATTAAAAAAAACTCATCACATACGCCCCGTTTTTTCTGCTACGCGGGGCGTCAGAAGTATATTTTTTCATATGCGCCCTTTTCTCCTAAAAACATTGCCAATTCTCCCCTATTTTTACTCCAAACGGGGCGTTGCAAGCAGAAAATTTTCTATACGCCCCAGCGCCGGATTACAGCACCGGATTATCAGCCCAGCCTCGAGCCACAGGATAAGACAAGTACACATATTTCACATTGTTCCATCAGCGCATCAACTTCTGAATCATCTTTACCAGTTCTTCCACAACCTCTTCATCTCCCTGTCGGATTCCGTCTGCGACGCAAGTATGCAAATGATTGGCTAACAGCTCTTTATTAAAGCTGTTCAGCGCCGCCCCGGCTGCCGCACTTTGTGTCAGGATATCCATGCAATAAGCATCTTTTTCAATCATGCCCCGAATACCGCGGATCTGTCCCTCAATACGATTCAGGCGATTAATCAAATCCTTATATTCCTCCTCAGAGCGACTCTTAGATTTGGATGAACAACAACATTCTCTATCTTCCATAGTTTCTCCTTTTTATTTCAAATTTTTATATCAATTTTTCATATCACGCAAATCACTCTGCATCTATACATTGTATTTTAGTACAAGCTCATTATATACCCCTAGGGGGTATATTGCAAATGCAACATTTTTTTCATGGAACTGTCATCACATTTGGAGATATGTTATAATCAATACAATTTCTTAATCAAATAAAAATCAAAATATCAAAATGAATCAGGAATCGTTTATGAAAAAATCCTTGCCACACAAACTACATACAATTTTTCTTTCAATTGTTCTTTATGCACTCGTCACCTTCCTTTTCACCGGTTGTGCGGAATATTCTGTCAGCAACGAAAGCGAAAAAGAAATCTCATCATACGAAAAAACCGGAAGTCAGATTATGACCGATTATCTGGATAAGAACTTACCCGATGCCACACTTACCTCTTGCACCTGCTATGAGGTATACGACGGTGACTATCGCTACATTACAGATTATGTGGAAGGGTACTTCGATGTGGACGATGTTTCCTATTTTTATCGTGCCAATATCAAAACCGGAGAAGTCTATACAAGCTATTATGATGAAGAAATCGGTAACCTTGTGGGGATGGCAATTGCCGAGGAACTAGGATTACATCGCGTTTACATCAGCAACTCTTATCTCAGCAAGATGGTGCCTGCCACAGAGGATGAAACTCTCGACAGTTACAAATTCAACGAAACCGTATCCGTCTCACTGCCGGGATATGTGGATGAAGATACTCTGGAGGATTTTATTGATGATACGCTGGCAGGAAACGGCTATTCCATTCATATTACTCTTTCTTATCAAAATAATACCAGGATCGAAGATATGGATTTAAATAGCTTAAGCGAAAAATATCCGAATGTTTGTCTCACTTTATACAACCAAGCAAACGGTGCCGATATAACCGAGCATACCAACATAGGATTGCTGGAAGAACTCTACTTAGAAACCGGTGGTCATTATCGCTATACTTCCTATAAAGATAAACCTGCACCGTATGTGCTGATTCTTTATGAAGAATACACATGCGAAGGTGAAGGAGAAGTGGACATTTCCGTTGTTGATCCCATCGAACCGGATAATTTTACAATTGAGGTAGATGATTCACAAATCCGTATCGATTTGGAAACAGACACCAATTACTATTTATGTTTCTCTGATATGGAGTTCTTGGAAGGTAAGGACTTATATTATTATCTTGACACTACCGGCGATTATACCAAAGCCGATATAAAGGAAGACTACTTTCATTACTACGTTTCCTCCTATTACGGAGGTCAAAGACCTATCGATCAGAGCGAAGTGTTTTATATCGGTCACCCCGAAGAATAATTGTGATCCTGAAGAATAAAACAACGAGCCGGATATTAAAATCCGGCTCATCTTTTTTCTATTCCCTATTTCCCTTCAAACTTTCTACCATATCCACTTTGGACACCTTGCGTCTTAATAAAAACAGGGAACCAAAATAACTGCCACATGTTAAAATCGCTGTGTAAACAAAGCTTTGTGGTGCGATATATGCTCTTGGCAAAGCGCCAATAAAGTCTGCCAAAAAAACCATAAACCAGTTGGTTGATGCAAAGACCAGCGGAATACTGAGCAAGTATCCTATGGGCAATAAAATATGATTGACATTCAACACGATTTTGTTAATTTGCCTATCCCTATATCCCAACACTTTCAACATGGAGATATTGGAACGGTTCTCTGTCACCACCATATTGACCGCAACATATATAGATGCTACACATATGATTGCTCCCATCCCAATGAGGAAATATATCATGACATCCATCTGGTTTGACATATTCTGGAATTGCTCCTGCGCATCCGTCTTTTTAATACTCTGAATTATCTTGGAATCCGGTATATCCAACACTGTATCACTCATGATTACATTGCTGAAACCTTCCTCAATTCCCATGATTTCAGCAACCGTTTCCTTATTTGCAAAAACAGCATTTTGCATATCATTATCAATAATTCCTGCCACTGTAATCTCATGCTCTTCCAAAGTCAGAGGATTACAGAGTGTCAGGGTATCTCCCGTCTGGACATCCTGTAGCATCGCCATGACACCGGTGATATAGTATCCGTCTTCCAGACTGATGTCATTTCCTTCCCTATCCTTTAACTCCAAATAGGGATTGTCATCCGTTGTACCAATAATGCTAAATTGCTCTCCTTCTTTATTTTCCATGGTGGACATGATCACCGGCTCACCGCCGTACACATCTCCTTCCACAAGCTCATTTAACACATACTGATACTCAAAGCTACCCAATTCATCAACCATATTTTCTTGGGTATTTTCCGTAGTATCTAAGAAACTGTATCCCAAAAGTGCAATATAACTTCCCAAGAAAATTCCCAGCAGTACCACAAATGTCCTGGATGGATTGCCGATTAAAGAACGCAATGCATATTTAATGCGAAAAGAAATCTTATTCTTAACCAATATGTTTTTATAATTCTTTTCGCCCTGCTCAGCGTTTCCGTTTAGTAAAAGTACCGTATCTTTTTTCAACAGTTTATTTACCGAGTTCATTGCCGTCAAAATATACATTACCGTAGGAACAACAATTCCCATGAGTGCTGCCATAGGATCCATGTGACATTCTATCCGCATAGGTTCATAATCTGCCAGACACAATTCTCCGAAGGGCTGTGCAAATATCATGGTAATAATCACTGAAAATACTCCGCCGAACACACCGGGAATCATGGCAAAGCCTGCATAATGGAGCATCAATCTGCCTTTCTTATAACCCAGAGCTGTCAACGTACCAATCAACCGTTGCTCCGACTTTACTTTTCGATTAATGACAATGCTTACAAGCACGACTACAACCAGCGGCATAATCACTAAAATGATATAAGACATAGCGGTAAACATTTCTGCCTGCATCTTTACCATATCAATTCTCATATTTTCTTTTGCTGTTATGTAGGTGCGCATATAATATTTATCGTTTACTTCTTTGCGGAACTCTGCCTGATTATCTTTTTCGTAACAAACAAAATACAGGCAATTCTCACTACCGATATTCTCAAACTCCTCATCGGTCACATAGGCAAGGAAAAATGTAGTAACATTTTTATAAGCATCCCCTTCGTTCTGAAGCATATACAGATAATCGGGTCTTTGAAAATATCCGGTTACGGTATATGCCTTATCTCCTATGGTGATCTGCTCACCTATAGCTATTTCATTAAATACGGCATAGCCCTCTGAAATGATAACCTCATTATTATCCTCCACATCTCTTCCTTCTGTTACACTGTAAAGATTAATTTCTTTCGTCTTCTTAAACACTCTGGCTGTAACACCGTCAGTTTCTATGTTGTTGTAATATTGGGGTTCCACATTTACCCGATAGGTTTCTTCCAGCTCTGCGATATCCTCTTTTTCGATAGGATAATATGTGGTAAAGTTAGCATCCTCCAGATTCCGAGAAGCAAAAAAATCATCTCCGAACTTCCAAATAGCTTCACCGGCAATATTCATAATAAAAAACAGAACCAATGTCATGATGGTTAAAACAGTGGCAGAAACATAAAAGGATAAATTATTTGTTATACTACGTGAATATCTCTTATTTAACTTCATATCCATCCTCCCTTAAAGTGTCAATTCCGAAGCAGATACTTTTTCGGGATTCATACGGTTTTCATGTGCTTTACCATCCTTAATATAGATCACTCTGTCTGCCATTTTTGCAATAGCTTCATTATGAGTAATGATAACCGTTGTGGTCTTGTATAATTGATTGATTTTCTCAATAAACTCTAAAACTGTTTTAGAAGATTTAGTATCCAACGCACCTGTAAGCTCATCACATAGTAACAGCTTGGGATTTTTAATAATTGCTCTTGCAATGGCAACACGTTGCTGCTGTCCACCGGAAAGTTCCTTAGGAAAACGGTAACGATATTTCTCCATCCCCATAGCTTCTAACACCTCGTCAATATCCAAGGGGTTATCGGATATGTCGGATACCACTTCAATATTTTCTGCCACTGTCAAATCCGGAATCAAATTATAAAACTGGAAAACAAACCCCACATCTTCTTTGCGATAGTCAGTAAGCATATTATTTTTATAGTTAGAAAGATTTCTGTCACCTACGATGATCTCTCCTTCATCCAAATGATCCAAGCCGCCCAGCATATTCAACAAGGTGGACTTACCGGAACCGGAGGGGCCCAGGATCACACATATTTCCCCTTCTTCAATCTCCAGATTTGCATGATCCAAAGCGTAGACAAGCGATTCTCCTTCTCCATATTTTTTGGTTGCGTTTTTCAAAGTAATAAACATATTTCTCTCTCCCTTTCCCTCAAATATAAAAAACCCAAGTACAGCTTTTAAACTATACTTGGGTATATATTTAAAAAAATATAGACTCTACGTATAGTTGTCGCTATACATGAGTCTCACAATTTAAAACAAGCCAGACCAAACGGTCGGTATGTTGACTTGTTACGATATACGCTTGCTACTCCCCCATGGGAATTTTACATCATTTAAGTTTTTTCCAGAATAATCCACAAAATTTTATTTGTCAACCACTTTTTTATTTGTCTTTTCTTTTTCTGACATAATTTCTTTTCAAAATCAGCTCTCCACAGGCACAGATTTTATCCGCCGCACTGACAAGAAGGGCTTCCCGTGACTTGGGAAAATGCCAAAAAGTCAAAGGCCACATATGACTGATAATAATATTTTTCTCAAGTTCTGTAAGATGAAATACTTTTTCCGCATTCATAAGTGCCGTCTTCGGGTGACCCAACCAATGTTCCCTGACACTGATATCCTTGTTGGCTCTGGCGTGATATAAATAAAAATCGTGAAGCATGGCACCCTTCGCCAGACTTTTCCCGTTAATCGGGACACTAAAACGCCTGGAAAGGTCATAGGCACAGACTGCCACCCGCGAACTGTGGTCATACAAATTGGAAATCTTATGATTGGGATATTGCTTTAATTCCTGCACTATGGGGTTTTCCCGTAACGCAAGAAAGGTTTCCCAAAATTGTTCCTGGTCTTTATCTCTATCTACCCGATATCCCATGTCCATCAACCTTTTCCGTCATCATTGTCCACTATCTATTATTGCCCACAAATCTTAAAATACTCTCTTTTGAAAAAAGAGCTTTTGCAATGGGATATTTGTATCCTTTCACAAAAGCTCTTATTATTTATACTGCTAAATCTACATGTTGAACGGTGCCTACGCCACCACTTTCTTTTAAGTAAATACCGGTCTTGCGGATAATCGCATCCGTTTTGTTTTCTACACCGGATTTCATGGAAAACTCTGTGTTGGCATTGCCAAGATAAATAGCGCCCACGTCAGCTTTTTTCAAGCTAATAAGAATGTCTTTTCCATTCTCGTCTTTACTCCAAACCTTTAACTTCTTAAAGATACTGTCTGCTTCATCAATCCAACCGTTGCCGTCTTCATCATAAGCCGCCAAATCCTTAAATCCGTCTCCGCTCTTGGTGCCAAACAACTCAGAACCGTCGTTGATCTTTCCGTCACCGTTTTTGTCCAATGCCAAGAATCCGCTTCCTTTTCCCGCCAGGGAAACCTCTTCTTTTTGTCCGTCAGCGTCTATATCAAACATAAATTTCATGTCTGTAATATTAGCCACGTTGCTATCCAGGTTAATCATCAACGGATCTGTCACTACGTAATCTTCCTGTGTAAAGCTTTCAAACTCTGCACAAAATGCTCTGGACATCTCTACTGTTACACCAAAATTGATTTCTCTTCCGTCCTTGGTCCTTGCCACACCCGTTGTCTGGAATGCGGTATTTTCCATCTCGCTGACAAATGCAGAAGTCACTGTGGTTCTGGTCCACTTATTGCTGTTAACCAATGCATTCTGTCCGCTTCCCGCTTCAACCGAAACGCCCCGGTTCGCAATGGAAAATGCTCCCATAAAGGTTGCCGAAGATGCTGATACATTGACACTCCTTGCACTCTGCTTATACTCCGACTGAATCTGTTTAATTTTATCAGCCGCTTCCCAAGGTCTGCCCTTTTGCATCGCTTTTAACGCTTCCAAAAGGTCACGGAGCATCTTTACTTTCCAATCCTCTTGATCGGGATCCGGCACAGCTGCATAAGAAGCCGCCTGTGTTCTGTTACTGCTTAACATATCCTGCAAGCCTTGCTGCTGTTGCTTTTGTCTCTTTTCTTTCTGTTCCTTTTGATATTCTATCATCTGCTCAGAAAGACTTTTAGCTTCTTTGGAAAGATCTAATTGCACAGCCTGACCGGCCTTTTCGCTAAGAGAGATGCTTTCCTTTTGCTCATAATACACATACTGTCTGTTAGAAGACATATTTACTCTACTAGCTTCAATAATCATGGTATCGACTCCTTTCTAACCATTGATTGGCACAAGGGTAACTCCATTTACCCTTTCATGTGTGCAAACAATATGAAATTGTATAGGTACTATTTTACTCTTCTACTGCTGTCTCGAAGCTTGCTGCATAATCATCGAAAAGCTTCTGTGTAGCATCATAAGTTTTCTGGCTGATCTCGGGAAGTTCTTTGCCCCAAGTACCGGTTGCCATCTTAAATCCTTTTTCAAATGCCTCACGCATCTCTTCCATCTTTGCTGCATCGCCACCTGTGAGAGCCTTTGCAAAATCAAAGATTCTCTGGGAAGTCTGTGTTACACCCCAATATCCATCCTCTGCAATATCCTTCTCTGCCTGTGCTTTGGTTGCAGCATCCACTGTGAACTCTCCACTTGCGAGGAATTTCCACATATCATCTGTTTTACCGAAAGTAGCGCCCTGCTGGGTCATCATCTGGCGAACCAAATCAGTCATCTGCTGCATACGCGCTTCTGTATCAGCTTTTAACTGTGCAACGATTGCAGAGCGGTCCATCTCTGCTGCTGCCGCTTTACCTTCTGCTGAAGGCTCATATACAGCACCTGCTTTGGCTGTATCTGCTACAGGTGTACTTGCCTTTTTACCTTTGGTAGCTGTGCTGTAAGCACTATACGCATCTGTATATGTACTACCGATTCCGCTTACTCCACTCATTGTGTCCTCCAATCTGTCACATCCTTGTGACGAATCAAATATATCTTGGTTACTAAAATTTAAAATAATTCATCATACAAATATCCACTGGATGAAAGATTATCATAACCTGCAGTATTAGTATAAGCGCTTCCGCTTGTACTTGCGCTGTTTACTGCGGTGCTTCCAATCTGGGATGCTTTTCTAACCACGTTGTCCGCAAAGGAATTCACTCCTGTGAATAATGTTTTAAGTGTATTAATATTTGCTTCTTTTAAAGCCGTCTCACTGACAGAAAGTTTGTTATCTCCTCCAATGGAGATACCTGCCTTTGCCAATAGGTTGGTATTGCTCTCTGTCATCTGTGTCAACCATACACCATGTCTTAATACATTGTTGTCATCACTGTTGCCGGCAGATTCAACGACAGAATTGTACTTGCTTGCAAAGTCTTTTACAGCCTTTGTAATGGCATCCCAATCGTACTCATCTTCACCGGTTTCTTCATTTGTCTTTTTCTCAAACAAATCTTCATCCATCAACTCCAAAGTAGCGTTCTTCAAACTGTCTGCACTACTCTTAAGCATGGATAACTGCTTTTTCTCGGTCTCATCCACAGCAGTTGCTTCTTCTGCATCCTGTTTTTTGTAATAAGCTTTTAACAACTTACCGTAACTACCGTTTTTGATGCCCATGTAGTCCGTCAAACTGAATGCACTTCCTGTGCTACCCGTTGTACCGAATCCCATACTGGTAAAAATATCAGTATAGTTTGTGTTAATACTCATACACATCATCCTCCTTGATTTATTTTTTAAGACAGCGAGTCCATTCGCTAGTCTGTCATATTGTATTTCGGATATTTTATCATAAAGTTAACCCTTTTTGTGGTCTTTTTCGCAAGTTTTATTGAAAGATTTTAAGAAAATTTTTGGTTCTTTCAACATCTTGTATAGCGACCTCATAACAAACACAAAAGTCCCATAAATGCAAGCACTTATAGGACTTAACTTTTTTATTTGTGTCAGGATAATTCCGCTATCTTTTTACGGATGGCAACCAGTGCCTCCTCCGGATTATCGATGTCCCAAACTGCTGTTTCCATAGGACAATAACCGGTATTGGTGCGATTGCGGATAGCCTCAACCTCTTGGTCGTAGCTTACCTCAATATCATATTGCAGTAACACTTTCTTTGCCGGTCCGCTGATGATGTTGGCATATACAGCATCTGCCTTTAACAGCACATATAAAAATGCCGCCGCCTTCCCAATCACTTTATCCGCCGCCACACAGCCGGAAAAGTCTTGCCCGGACTCCAGACATGAAAGCAAGGGTTTCACGCCCCGCTCCGTGCTGTGAAACACTCCGCTCTTTGTTTGTATTACACATGTGTAAGATATATGCTCATCCAATATTTTCTTTACATTCTCTAAATTGTTCTTCATATAATTATCTTTCATTTGCTTTTTTCATCGTACTTACCAGCGCTCTTTTCTGCATAATCTATATTTTTCCTTAAATCGTCAGCCAGTTTTTGCATGACCTCTTTATTAACCTTACAGACTTGTCGGTCATAGGTATAAAATCCGTTAATCTCATCCTCTATATCACTTAATTGTGTATAAATACAACCGCAGACACCTTTGGGAATACCCGGCAATATCATCTTGCGGTACATATTTTCAATCATGTCGGTTAACTGCTTTTCATCATCTGCACTTCCATAGCCATAAGTCTTTTTCGGATTGTACAAATGCCCATCTATTGCACGGGAGAATCCGCCACATTCCGTTACAAAAAGCGGTCTCTGTCCAACCTGCAAATCTATGGTCTTAAAATAAATATGCTCGCTATCAAAATCATTCTTCTTTTGCCAGAACCAACCGGAAGTCGAATCCACGAGACGACTATCATCCAGACTCTTTACGTAGTCATACATCTCGTCACTATCAAACTGCCCCCAACCTTCATTAAAAACAGTATATGCTACGATACAGGGATGATTGTACAATTGCTCTATGGTCTGCTGTATATGCTCTTTAAATATCCGTTTTCTCTCGTTATCGCCTGTACGGTTGTCCTTTCTTTTCTTAAAACCAATAGTGGGTAGTGCCGTATCCCTAATAAAAGAATAATTCCCACTATTTATCATATCTTGCATCACCAACATACCATGTTTATCACAATAATAGTAAAAACATTCCGGCTCGATTTTAATGTGCTTACGAAGCATATTAAATCCCAATTCCTTCATGCGAAGGATGTCCCGCTCATATTCCTCCGGTTCCGCCGGTAAAAATATTCCATCTTGGAAATATCCCTGATCCAGTACGCCATGAAAGAAAATAGGTACACCGTTTAGGCAAACTCTCTTGATTCCTTCTATCTCCCGTATGTCTATGGTACGGAGTGCAAAATATGTATCAATCTCATCTTGGCCCATTGTGATTTTCATGTTATATAAATAAGGGGAATCCGGTGTCCACAGCCTAGGCTGATAGGGCTCACCATTTTTGCAGATATAATCAGTTAGCTTGAGATAACAATCCTGTCCGGTAAGCACCTGTTCAAAGATCTCTCCATTATCCAAATCCACGGACACTGTATACTGCGTCTTTGCCGCTTCTATAGTAACATGTGCACCTTCTAAATCCGGTTCTATTGCAACACCTTTTATGTAGTTGGCAGGTACATTTTCCAGCCACACCTGCTGCCATATACCACTAACCGGGGTATACCACATACCGCCTCTTTTCTTTCGTTGTTTTCCGTATGGATATAACGGCGAAAGCTCATCCGTTACATCCACACGCAAGTGGTTCGTTTCCTTTCTTTTTATCATATCTGTGATATCAAAGGAAAAGGAGTTGTAACCACCCTCATGCTTGCCCACATATATATCATTGAGCCAAATCTCTGCAATCTGATCCACCGCCCCAAAATGAAGAAGAATCTTCTCTTTCTGAAAGGAAAGGGGAAGCACAAAGGACACTTCGTATGTCATCTGCTCTGTCACGTCTCCCTCATAGTCTGAGAGTTCAGACTGCGGCACAAAAGGAACTTTCACAGCATGTCCCTTCAGTGTCCAGCCTTCGTTTAATATCATATAATTTTCCCGCTTCATCTGAGGTCTTGGATAGCATGTCCAGCTATGCTCCCTTTGATTCTTAGCATTGTTCATAACACATTGTCCTTTTTCAGTGATATTTATTCCATCTCCCGAATAATCTTCCGAAGCTTCAAGACCATAGACGGTGCAACCGACAGCTCATCAACTCCCATGCGGACAAACTCTTCCGTCAGCTCAATATCTGCTCCCAGTTCTCCACAGATACCCACCCATTTATCATGCTTGTGGGCATTATCTACCACCATCTGAATCATGCGCAAAATTGCCTTATGATGAGGGTTGTAAAAATCATCCAGTTTCTCATTCTGCCTATCAATTGCCAGGGTGTACTGGGTCAGGTCATTGGTTCCGATACTAAAGAAATCCACAAGCTCTGCCAGCTCATCACTAACCATAACCGCTGCCGGTGTCTCAATCATGATTCCCTGCTCCGGAATCTGATATTGAATCCCCTGTTTATCCAACTCAGTTTTGACTTCCTCCACAATGGCATAAATCTGTTGCACTTCCTCTACCGAAGTAATCATGGGATACATGACAGAAACATTACCATAAACCGCTGCACGGAATAACGCCCGTAACTGGGTCTTAAATATCTCCGGTTGCTTTATGCAAATACGGATTGCACGATATCCCATGGCGGGATTTTCCTCTTTCTCCAGATTAAAATAATCTACCTGCTTATCTGCACCAATATCCAAGGTACGGATAATCACTTTTTTACCTGCCATCATCTGGGCTGCCTGCTTATATACCAGATACTGCTCTTCCTCTGTGGGATAATCATTCTTTCCAAGATAGAGAAATTCGCTCCGGAAAAGCCCGATTCCACCGGCATCATTTTCCAACACATAGCCGATATCATTCACGCTGCCGATATTGGCATATATATTCATCTTCCGACCACTGCGCGTCACATTTTCTTTTCCTTTTAGTTCCTGCAACAGGTTTAATTTTTCCTGCTCTTCCCTCATACGTTTTTCCGTTTCCTTTTTCTTTTGTTCATCCGGATTCACGATAACGGTTCCTCTGAATCCATCTACAATTACAGTTGTACCATTTTCAATCTTATCCAAGGAAAGCGGTACACCTACCAATGCCGGAATATTCATCATGCGGGCCAGAATCGCCGTATGGGAGTTGGTTGATCCATGGACAGTGACAAAGGCTAATATCTTATCCTTGTCCATTTGTACCGTTTCACTGGGACTTAAATCATCTGCAATGACAATCCCCGCTTCACCTGTTCCAAAACCCGTCTCATCATTGCCACTCAAATTGCGTACCAGACGCTCAGAAATATCCACCACATCCGTAGCGCGGGCCTTCATATAATCGTCATCCATTGATGCAAACATCCGGGAAAAATTATCCCCTGTCACAGCCACTGCATACTCCGCGTTGACAAACTCTGTGCGTATCATATTGCTGATGGCTTCCAGATAATCTTCATCCTCCAGCATCATCTGGTGCACTTCAAAAATTGCCGCACTTGCTTCCCCAACCTCCACCAAAGCCTTTTCATAGAGTTTTTGTAATTGCTCTTTTGCTTGCTCTGTGGCCTGTTCAAAACGTTTAATTTCCCGCTCTTTATCTTCAATTCTCACTCTTTTTACCTGATAATCGTTTTTTCTCAAAACAATGGCAGGTCCCATTACGATTCCCTTGTAAACAGGTTTTCCTTGAAAACTTTTCACAAGTATCCCTCCTATTTTTAGAGATTTTGCCGGAAAAATGTCTGCATCCTTGCTATTGCCACTTCCTCATCTTCTCCATCTACCATCACTTCTATAGTCTGTCCGTTTTTTACCCCAAGGCTCATAACCGCCATAAGCTTGGTTGCCTCTGCTTCTTTACCATTTATTTTTAATGTGATTTTACTCTTATATTGTTTTGCTTCTTTTACCAAAAGACCTGCCGGCCTTGCATGAATCCCAATCTCATCCTGAATTTTATATTGAAATGCTTTCATTGAATTTCCTTTCCATTGATCATTCATAAAAATCAATTGCAAATAAGTCTGCTCCTGCCTTGATGTCTCCCTCTTTCAGTAGGCGGACTTTCTGATCCTCTGTCAGCTCTGTGCACAAAATCGGCGATACCAGAGAAGGGGCATGTTCCTTTAGATACGCAAGATCCAATTGTAAAAGCGGAGTTCCCTTTCTTACTTTTTGTCCGGCTTTGACCAAGACTTCAAATCCCTTACCCTTTAACTTCACCGTGTCAATGCCAATGTGCAATAATAATGTGATACCCAAATCTGTAGTAAACCCAAGAGCATGCTTGGTATCAAAGACAAACGTCACTTCGCCGTCTTCCGGCGCCCGCACGATTTCATCCTGTGGCGTGATTACAACGCCGTCTCCCATCATTTTGTCCGCAAAAGCTTCATCCGGTGCTGTGGAAAGATCTGCCGCCACACCACTTACGGGGCTGGAAATTACAATGGTTTTGGTACATTTCTTTTCTTTTTTATCATACTTCACTCCTGCCGTTTTCTCAACTACAGTTTCTTTATTTTCTGTCAAAATATCCGGTGCATTTACCAAATAATCCTCCAGATCAGATTTGATAACCGTCACATGCGGACCATATATAATCTGTACACCATTTCCTTTATGAATCACGCCGGACGCGCCGCTTCCTTTTAGTGTAATATCATTGATTTTGGTTGCATCCACTACCGTACAACGCAGTCTCGTAGCGCAACAATCCACATCGCTGATATTACTCTTTCCGCCCAAGCCTCTGACAATTGCCTCACTGATAGAATCCACTGCTTGTTTACCGTCTTGTTTTTCTTTTCTGGCATTGACATCCGCCTTGGTATAAAGCTTCACTTCACCGTCATCGTCCTCTCTGCCCGGTGTCTTTAAATCCAATTTCCGAATCAGGAATTTAAAGATAAAGTAGTATAAAAAGAAATATACAATACCTACAGGTATCACTTTCATCCAGTCAGTTTTTTCATTTCCCTGCAAAATACCAAACAGGAAGAAATCCAACAGACCACCGGAAAACGTCAAGCCAACTGCAATATCCAGCATATGGGCAATCATATATGCCGAACCTGCTAAAATGACTTGCACCACAAAAAGCACCGGCGCTACAAATAAGAAGGAAAATTCAATAGGCTCAGTAATACCTGTCGCTATACAAGTCAGAGCCGCAGATAGTAACAATCCTCCTGCCGCCTTTTTCTTTTCCGGTTTTGCACAGTGATACATAGCTAAGGCTGCACCGGGCAATCCAAAGATCATAAAGATAAACTCACCGGAGAAAAATCTGGCAGCATCCGCACTAAAATGTGCAACATTGGAAGCATCGGCTAACTGTGCAAAGAAAATATTTTGAGCACCCTGTACCGTCTGGCCCGCCACTTCCATGGTACCGCCTACCGCAGTATGCCAAAAGGGCATATAAAATACATGATGTAAGCCAAAGGGAATCAAGGCACGCTTAATCAAGCCAAAGATCAATGTACCTATATATCCCGAGCCGGTTACCAAATTGCCAAGGGCATAGATGCCGTTTTGTACCGGCGGCCACAAGAAATACATAAGGATACCAACCAGCATATATGCCACTGTGGAAATAATGGGAACAAACCGGGTTCCTCCGAAAAATGACAATGCATTGGGCAACTTAATTTTATAAAAACGATTGTGAAGTGCCGCAACACCCAAGCCTACAATCACACCGCCAAATACACCCATCTGCAAACTTTGGATACCACACACATTGGCAACTGTTCCTTCCAATACTCCCTCAGCAATTTGGCCATCACCGGAAATCAATCCATTAATAGTCAGCATGGCACTAATGGCTGTATGCATTACAAAATACGCAATAGCCGCCGATAATGCTGCCACTTCTTTTTCTTTTTTTGCCATTCCGATAGCAACGCCTACGGCAAAAATCAACGGTAGGTTATCAAAAATAATACCGCCTACCCGACTCATAATGACCAGTAACGCATGTAGTAGCGTTCCTTCTCCCAGTACACCTGTCAATCCATAGGTTTCAATGGTTGTTGTATTGGTAAATGAACTACCGATTCCCAATAGCAAGCCTGCCACAGGAAGAATTGCAATGGGTAGCATAAAGCTCCGCCCCACTCGTTGTAACACACCAAAAATTTTATCTTTCATTTTTTCTACTCCTTTTCATCCTAGTATGGACAAAAAGACAAAAAAAATCCTCTGAGATAAATCAAAACCTTTTTGGTCACTCTCTCCTGTATGGTTTTTTTCATTTTGCATAAACTAGATTTGAAAGGCGGTGAAAAAATGGAAAAATCCCAAAATAAAAATGAAAAAAATGTAACAAATGAAGGAAACATTTCTGTAAGAAGCAGCGTCAAAAATGAGAAAGAAAATACGCCTGTAGAACCCCTCCCCGAATCTACCCGACCCAGAAAAGACGGCCCCGGCGGAGAATAAAAAATAGGGGGATGCATCCCCCCTATTCATACACCACACAATTTCTTGATGTTTCTTTTCCTGTATAAAGCTTTTTATCTGCCTCATTAATCAATGACTCAATATCTCCTGTACCATCATAGAAAGCAGCTCCGATTGTGAGGGTATGGCGAATGGTCATGCCATTGTATTCAACCGTCTTTTTCTCTACAGTCGCTCTAATATTCTCCAACTCACGAATAATTGCTTCCTTACCATCCTGATCTGCCAGATATGCCAATACAAATTCTTCTCCGCCCCATCTTGCACAGCGGAAACCTTTGACTTCACTTTCCCTACTCAAAAGCAAATCTGCCAAATCTTTTAATACCACATCACCCGCATCATGACCGTAAGTATCATTTACTTTTTTAAAAAAGTCGATATCTAAAAATGCCACACATAACAGCTTTTTCTTTTTGGAACATTCCTTCTGAAAATTATCCAACACCTGTAACATCGCTCTGCGATTCCGTAATCCCGTAAGGGCATCATAGTCAGCAATGCTGATGAGTGTGTCCTCCTGCTGAAATACCGTTGTAGTAAAAATACGTGTCATAATATATGTTGTAACCAAAGTAATCAACGAATTACCCATATAAAACACCTGTGCAACAGCATCATCTATTTTATATATGGGCGTATGATTAAATGCCCAAGCGCGAAGAACCATATAGGTTGCAATTACTATTAAGGATAAAAGACTGGCCGTCTTACTGATTCTTTTTTCTCTGCTAAAAAAGTATGGCGCATAAATAATACTGGCAGCAATACTAAAGCAATATTGTAAAAATCCAAATTCATATCCTACACATATTGTGGCAATTACCAGATATATATACAATTCTCCATAGATAGTACTGACTACTCTCCGGTCTACAAAGCCTCGTTCCTGCGGCTTTCCAAATTTGATCAAAAAATAAACTGCGATATATGTAATGACACTTAAGTAATTGCAATAGTACAGTATATCAGCACCAAGCTGTTTGAAAAATATCAAAAAGAACACATGACATGCTAAAAGACAAGTATTCAAAATATATAAACTTCCCTGTACATATTTGTACGTTGATTTAGTTTCTTGATTTTTCGCCATCTTTTTACATCCTTTCAAATATATCAATTTATTTTACCAAAACATCGTCCAAATGAATATAGATTACTTTACACTTGTTTCAAAATTTAATATACTTTTTTTAATCTTATTTTGTAAAAGGAGGGGGAACAGTGCAAAAAACAACAAAGTATACTTTAATCGTTTGGCTTGTCTTGGCCGGAATGTTTATCTTTCCTGCCATAGGCGCATATCTTTCATCAGAAGATATCAGCCTCAATCCCAATGATTATGCAAGAATTACGGATGTAGACTATGAGGCCGTTGTGATAGACGAACAGGGCAGTGAAGGCTCGGTTTACATCACAGAAAGATTGACTTTTGATGTCCATGCCGCATCTAGAAGCAATACATTCTGGGAATTATGGCGTGATTTACCGGAAGATTATATTGACGGCGTCAAAGTGGACTACGAAGTGCTTTCCGTAAAACAAATTTTGCCCAATGGCAAAGAAATCGTTTATGAAGAAAGCCCCGTACTGTACTGGGAAGATGAAGACTATGTCAGCAGTCGTCTTGGTCCCGGAAAGTGGTATCACAGCGAAGGTCCCTATGACGAATACAATGCCCAATACGAGTGTGTATTCTTTTATATAGACGGGGTATATCGCGAGGAAATGGTCTTTGAAATTGAATACGTGATGCACAACGCTGCTTTACGTTATAACGACTGTTCCGATTTGTATCTGGCACTTTACTCCGGAGACACCATCAAGTATCTGGAGTCCTTTGAAGCAGAGATTCTTTTCCCCTTGAAGGATATGCCAAAGAAGGGAAATTATGATGTCTATACATATGGTACCAATGCCAATGAATTTCACGTGACCGAATCTGACATCATCAATCCCGGCTATTATACTTTCCGTTTTGAACTGGATGAAGATCAATTGAAGTTCCGTCCCTACAATGAATACATTGAATTTGACTTAGTATCATATGGTAAAGATAAACATATTTTTACCGAATATGCACCCTCCAATGCTTACTCTTCTGACAATGTATTGGATGAAATCTACGAGGAACAACAGGCATATGCGGATGCGCCCCGCGATTATACCGTGAAAAAGCTGGTTGTGTTTGCTTTATTAGCGGCAGGATCTGCTTTTATTCTTTACTATATATTGGCAACTCCCAAACGCTTGCGGAATAAATATGCTTTTTATGAACCGGAAATGGCAATGGACTATTATCGGGAGATTCCAAGCAACCTGGATCCAAGCTTTGCAACTGCTTTGGTATTTTGTAAAGATAAAAAACCCGCAGATGATTCCGGTGTTTATTCTGCAGTATTACTAAGTCTTGCCCGCAAAGATTATATTGAATTGAGGGATTGGGGACCGGATGAGGTACAAATCCTCATTAAATATATTCCCCCGTCTATGCAGCAGACGCCTCCACCTATACCGTCGCAAGCAGTATACGGGCAGATTCCTATATACGGACAGGTTCCAATGCTTGGCCAAGTGCCGTTGGGTGGACAAATGCCGGTATACGGACAGACAACATATACGCCCATGGCAGATATCAGTTCTCAGCCAATACCTGCAGATTTGGAATTAACCAATGATACAACCGGCTCATCCGGAACAGATTACGAGCCTTTGACCCTCAGCGAGGAGTATTATTTTAATCTATTGGTCCGTCATGCAACCGGCAACACGATTATGATGAATATATTCCAACAACGTGTTGCATCCGATTATGTAAATACGGAACGCTTTGTCAGAAATATGGACAGTTCCACAGTCACTATCGGTATTAATGAGAACTACTTGCAAAAGGCAAACTATACAGAACCCAAACAGACATTACTGGACATCGCTAAAGCACTGCAATGGATAGGTTTGATATTTATCATTCTTGTAAATTTGATTTCCTATCAAACAAGAATGGATTTGGCATATGGCTCTTACTTTATCTTTGGTATTGTAGCTTTATTTGCTGCCCATTATTTAAAGAAACAAGCTCCCAAATATGTGTTGCTGACACAGTTTGGCGAAAATGAGTATGTAAAATGGAGAGGCTTATACAATTTCTTAAACAGCGATACTTTAATGAACGAGCGTACCTATATCGAATTGCCTTTGTGGGAGAGATATTTGGTTTATGCAACGGCATTTGGTATTTCTGAAAAAGTTATTAATGCCATTAACCTCCGTTGTCCTGAAGTAAATGACAGTCCGGTTTTAAGCAACAATTACTATCGTTCCGGAAGATACCGTTCTCATGGCCGTTCCTTCCGTTCGGCAGTCCGTTCCGGCTCCCACGGCTCCTATAGCGGTGGTGGCGGTGGCGGCTTCGGTTACGGCGGCGGTGGCCGTGGCGGTGGCGGCGGTGGCGGTGGTCACTAGACGCAGTTTCACGCATCCAATACTTTTATGATAAAAAGAAAACCCGGTTCCCTGGTTTATTCCAAGGAATCGGGTTTATTTACGTTTTGGTTATTCTAATTAAATTTTACGCGAGGCACCTCGTTTGCTTTTTCATCAGCATCATACAACTCTTCTTCTACAAATCCAAACATTCCTGCAATGATGCTGCCGGGGAACATCTGTATCTTGTTATTGTACATCGTCACCGCATCATTATAGAACTGTCTGGAAAACATAATTTTGTCTTCTGTATCCGAAAGTTCTTCCTGCATATTGAGGAAATTGGTATTGGACTTTAACTCCGGATAACTTTCTGCTACTGCAAACAACGAACGCAAGCCTGCTGTCAGCTGATTATTCATGGCAAGCTTTTCCTGATTGGTTCCGGCATTTATATAGCCGCTTCTGCTTGCTGTAACATTTTCCAGCAACTCTTTCTCATGAGATGCAAATCCCTGAACCGTCTCTACCAGATTGGGAATCAGGTCAAATCTTCTCTGTAGCTGTGTATCAATCTGTGCAAAAGCATTTTTTACCTTATTCCTTAACTGAACCAACTCATTATATGTAGCAATCACAAATCCTACAATCACCACAAGTATAACAACAATAATCAATGCTACCATTGTAATTCCTCCCTTACAAAAACAAACTATAAGTTATTGGGATTATATCATTTCTCAACCGCTTGTGCAATGAATGGTTACAAATCTTCTTCCGCTTCACTTTTTATAAAAAAATTACTTAATTGCAAATCCGCAAAATCAATATGTAACCGTTGCTCCAAGTCTTTCTTTGAAAAAGTCTGATAGATGGTCTTGGAGATATATTTTTCGGCAATTTTCAAGATATAGGGATAATCCATAATGTCATCCGGAAAATATATGCCACCTTGATCTTGATGTTTAATCATCCAGCAAACAGCAGCCAGCGCTGACATAGCAACCGGCGTAACCGTAGGTGTCTGCCAAAAAGAATCCTTCTTACTCTTGTATAAAAAAGAGGGCTCTACCCGATTACCAACCCATACCGGTTCAAATCCGTCACCCATGAGAAGCACACCCACATACTCCGTTCCGGATGCCAGTTTTTCCTGATAGACAATCTCAAAATTTTCCGGATATTCATAGCCTCGAATAATGGTTTTTCCGTCTTGATTCTCACAATCCTGCGGCTTTGACGGGTCCGGCTCAGGATAGTCATTGACCTTTGCATGTCGGAAATAGTCCGTAGCATAAGTGCAGGGAGAATACAAAAATACAACCGTAGGGCGATAGCTAACCTCTCCATTTTCTATCACCTCTAAGCTCTTTGCAATGGAAACCGTTTCTTCATGTGGCACCATAAATCCATCAAATGCTCCACCGGGATAAATGGTCTTACACTTACGATCTGCCGCGAGCTTACGAAACTCCAGAAAACCTTTTTGATAATCTACAAAATTGCATTCCTCTTCAAAATCAATCCGCTCATGAGTCCCAATATTTGCGGTTGCTTCACTTAGCATCTCAAACCAAAAAGAGTCTGTACACCACGTGCTGTATAAAAGTTTGTCACTATAGGGTGCATTGATTTGTTGGAGATCAATATCGTTAACATGAATAGTGCAAACCCCTAAGGTTTTGGCTGCTTCATTGTATTTTCCCTCTTTCAACAAACGATTCAATTGTTTATCCCGTTTAAATTGTGTCTGAATAATATAGGTAATGGCCGCCTTTACAAAATGAGAAACCAACCCCGGATTATTTCCATGATGTAGGACAATGGGATGTTTGTTATATTCCATCGAGTTAGCATAGGCTTTCTTTAGATCATGCTTCAACTCATTCTCTTCGAATATACTATACCAGTGATCCGGCCAATCCGCTTCACCGGTATTGATGTACATAACATTTCTCTCAGCACACCATTGACAGATATCCCTAGTGCCAACCGTGTCCGCAAAATCAATCAGTAAATCACCCTCACTTAAATAGAGTTCAAACACTTCTTTGAAATTATCCCTTGTGACTTCACTGACAACAAAATTCGACACCAGTCCACCCAGATTGATATAATCCTGAAACTCAAACCGGTCCATGGTGATAACATAGTAGTTGTTTTCATTAAATTTTATTTCTCTTTTCAGTTTTTCAAAAAAACTTTTGCCCACCGCACCAAATCCAAACTGGACAATGCGGCCTTCAAACTTCACCAACTCTGTTTGCCCCTTTAATCTTTATCCTTACGCAATGGTCTGTGAAGCTTAACTTTCCTTGGTGCTTCGTAGCCATTAGTCAGATAAATGATTATTTTCTTTTTTTGATATTCATATAAGATTTTCTTCAAATCCTTGGAAACCGATTCACCGATAATGATAATCCTTTGAATTCCGTGATTTATCAAATAATCGGCAGATGGAATGTCTTGGGGATAAATATCCCAACTATTGTCAAACAGAGCAATCTCCATCTTGAAACGGTTTAACCGGTTTCTATCCAACAAAAATGCCGGTAATGCATCATCCGCAAGCTCCAGCCTACTCAACTCAGCCGTCCCCATGATCAGAGCCTCTCCCACAGTCTGGTTATCTACCGTAGCCCGGGCACCTGCCTGCTCAATGGTACCATTATAAATGGGTATGGGACGAAATCCCTTTCTTGCCAATGCAATTCCCATGGATACACTTTCTTCACCCGGTAAATCTACAAAGACAGCTGCATCCTGATATACCTCATCCCCCACATCCGGTTGCGGTATATGGAAGCTTGTACATGTATATTGCTTGGTATACTCTCTCATTCCCACAAAGGGAACCGGTCTGACCCAATCTACCCATGTTTTACCGGCGGGAGCCCATATCCTGTAAATCTCTTTTTCAGTCATATCACTCACCGTCCTCTTCTATCAAAACCGGAATATCTGCCGCGTGGGAATCAATACGTGGCAATTCGCTAATCCTCGCATAATAACCCGCATGTACACCATTGACAGCATAGGATCCCAGACACACATGAAACGCTTCACCGTTATCACCGGCTAATGGCATGCTTTCAAACCTCTTTTGTGCCAAATAGTTTTTGGGATGTTTTCTGACATCTGAAAGAATTTGTTTGTATTCATTTCCCCGGCAGGCTTCTTTGATGGATATCTTTTCTCCTACTCTTCCACACGCCGGCTTATAAATATATCCTTCTTTTCCCTTCGCATCTTTTACTTCGATGGTATCAGGGAGAAGTTCTCTCCATGTGGTCATCGCAATCCCGTGTTGCTCTAATACATCCCATACAAGCGGAAAGCGTTTGGTCTGTGCAAAGATTGCCACCGGATGATTGCAGGATACCGTGGTGGTATCAAAATACCCCTGCCAACGCTTGGGCTTAATCTCTGTCAGCCATTCCAAGGGTGTAAAGCGGATAATGGCATCGACATCCCCTTCATTGCCATCCAATATACTGACAGCCCTTTGATTCTCGAACTTTAAATGATCTGCTGCCGCATAAATCACTTCATAGCCTTTGCCCTTCAATTTATCTCCTAAAAACTGCATAACTTGCCTGTCATCACTATAACAAGTACAATGCACCAACATGATGCGTCCCTTTTCAGGCACTTTCTCCATAACGGCATCCACCATGATTTCCCCAAAGTCCTTGTACCAAAACTTCTGCTCAGGATACAATGCCTTTGCTGCTTTTGGCATCAGTGAACTTTCTGCAAAACCACCGGGCACATCACTATTTACTTCACTAATAGCCCATTTCCCATCTCTCGTAGGGTGAAAATCATAGCGCATAAGCCGGATATGTCTATCCGGCTCATAATTTTTCATCTTTTCAATTTCCTTACTAACACTTTTAGGCAAAGCCAATGGCTTGGTCAACTCCAGATGTTGATTTAAAAATTCCTCTGCTGCTCTTGTCTCCCTATCCAGACTTTCCGTCAGTTTTTGCAACTCTTCATGCTCTGCTTTTGTGAGCACCAACACATGTTTTGCAACAGTATTGTTATCCAAAAACTGAGGGTCCCATTTATAACAATCAAACATCAGCGTCAATCGGTATTCATCATATTTTTCCTCAGGAACGGATATCAGTCTCATCTCTTTTTCCTCGCCATATTCAAAATATCCAATAATCCTTTTTCTTTGATTATGGCAATGCCTTGATCTTCATCGCCCAACACAATCAGGTTATCTCCCGGGTTGATGTCAAAGACCTTTCTTGCCTTGGAAGGAATCACTATCTGCCCCTTATCTCCCACCTTGACAACACCAAACATGTACTTACCCTTGGGTCCAACTCCCATATGATACTTGTCTGTATCTGCATAATTGACAAGCTCATCTAAAGAAACATGAAAAGCATCCGCAATTGCCTTACATTTATCAATATCGGGAAGGGATTCTCCCGTCTCATACTTAGACAAAGTCTGTCTGGTGACACCGATACGTTCTGCCAAATCTTCTTGAGACATACGATGCATTTTTCTTAATGATATCAGATTGTCATGAAACATTATTTTTTCCTCAATCTTCTCTTTTTTTCTTCTTACTGATTCCCAACACGCACCATCTAATCAAGGGAATGCGGCTAATCACAGCATATAATGTATAAGAACCGGCAAATGCCGCAACCAGGTTTATCAGATAATAACAAATCACCGGCATGTCTGTCACGTACATATTCAACTCATATGCACATACAGAAATCACCAGATAATGGAATACATACAAGCCCCAGGAGTGCTGATTCATCCATTTACTAAAGCTGTTTTCACGGTCTCCCCATTTTTTCATAAATGAAAGAATGGCTAAGATGGCAATCCATGCATACACATTACAAAGAGGTGTCTGCAACACGATATCTGTTGCATAATTATCGCCCCAATATACCACGGTAAATACTATCGCTATTGCAATTGCTGCACCACTTAATGGCGCCCACCATTTTACCAATCTCTCCATGACCTCGTCATGAGATAACACAAAGTAACCAATCAAGAATCCCAAACCATAAATACCGAAACGGTAAACAGTAATCAAAGGTGTGTTTAAAATCAGGGATGATCCCCAAATAGCAACCGTCAACAACAGTAAAACCACCATGTTGGTCTTGGCACATTTTTTATATAAAAGGTCTTTTTCAATCACACGTATCCATACCAAAATCAAGGAGAAGAACCACAAAAGCTGAGCAAACCACAATACACCCTGTCCGCTCAATGCCATAATCAGCCACTTAATCGGAGCAGGCGCTGCTGCCATTTCATCCAATGCACCGGTAATTCCCATACTAAAATATCCCTGTATCCACTGGAACACCAACAAACCGATGGTAGACGGCACCAAGAGTTTCACAGTTCTGGATTTAATAAATTCCTTGTTGGAATGCTTTTCCAAATAAAATCTTGCACTCATTCCAGATATAACAAATAACAAAAGCATAAACCAAGGATATACCAGATACAAAAATGCATCCTGATATTGCACCTCTGCGAAGGGTCCTACTACCAGGGACATTTCCACATGATTGTACATAAAAATCACATGATAAATAACAACCAGCACAACGGTTATCCATCGTACGTTGTCTAAGTATAACTTTCTCATATATATACCACCTTTGCAACTTTTTTTAACATTATTGTAATCCCCATATATCGACATGTCTACCAAGTGTTTTTTACAAAAAGCGGATTTTCTGTTAAACTTTATTGCATTTCCAGGAACAAAACGCGATTATCATCAATACTACTGTGATAATTGTCACTTCATCGGGGATAAGTTTTTCAATGTCTTCTTTCCTCTATACACTTCAAAATCATCTGTTAACAGCATCAACAGCGATATCTGCTGTATCCGAATCAACATGATAAATAAATTCTACAGTATCAACCTCTTCACCGTTTCTCATTACTTCAATCCTTAAACCATTGCCGTCATAATCACTCACTTCTGTTTGATTACAAATAACCTCTGCTTTTTCTCCACCATTCCGGATAAAAATGACGTCTGTTTCTTCGTTCAACTGTGCAATATCAACACCCAGATTTTGAAGCAGACTCATAATGCGGTCATTGTTAAATACATCTCTGTTACGAACATCTATTGTAATATCCAAATCATCCTTGGATAACAGCATTAGATATGGTATAAGTTCCTCCTGCTCTTTAATATAGCGATCTTTTAGTGCGGCATATTCTTCGTAGTCTTCATTCCAAAAAGCATATTCCGGATTTGCTCTTTGATCGCTTACTCCATATTCCTCTCTTAAATACTCACCCAAATATTCTGTCACTTTGCGCGCTCCGGACGAATTTAAGTGGGATGCCTCATCATACAGATCGGTTTGATAGTTTATAACGTCAACATCTAAAAAATTAATGTAATTTACTCCATATTCCTCTGCTATATCATATACATAATTTGACTCTTTTTGATCCCATTCTCCTGCCGGATATGGTAAGTATACCAACAAGACTTCAATATCCCGACTCTGACAGTCTTCTATCATTTTTCTTAAATAGTCTTCTCCTACAAACTCCCCCTCTACCTTAAGGGATGTATCAATCCGATTTAACTCTCCCGTGGAAACAGCAATCCGGGTTTCTGCGCCTTTCTCGATATTTCTACCCACCTCAAAATCTTGATATCCGATTTCATTCCAACGTGAATGGTATACAGAATAATTCCATAATAGTCCAATTTTTGTTCTCGGTTCATCGCCTGTCCGTGCAACCCCATTTTCAATCGCCTCGTCCATATTTTCATCATTCAACAAATCATTGATGGCTCTTATCTTTGTAGTTGAAAGTGGAAACGCATCCATAGACTGATGTATGTAGGAAAAAATATCTGAACTTTTCCACTGACCGGTACATGCAAAACAATCAATAACCACAACTTCCGGAGTCGTATAATCCAGTGCATTTTCCATTACCCAATAAGTAGTGGCCATCTGACTGGAATGACCTCCAAAATTGTATGAAACAATCCCATAATCATTCCATAACTCCATGGGATATACACCATTGATTACATGGCTGGTCCCCATAAACAACACATCAAAATCTGCTTCCTGCTCAAAAAAGTCTGCATACTTTTCTTCACTTGACTTTCTCTCCATCAGCTCTGTCAATTTTCCCAACATAATAATAGTCAAACACAGCGTGACAATGCAGCCAAGAATATTTTTCACATTTTTTTGCATCATCTTCGCCTCCTTAGAATTGGAAATATATGAAATTTGCTTCGTTGTAGCCGGGTCCCCATATACCAAAGGTTAATATTGCAGATATAACAACCGCGATGAATATCCATCGAAACCAATAATCCTGTTTAATAATTACATCTCGGATTACGATATGCCGAGACTTGCAAAAATCTGCAAAAAGCAATATACCGATACATATGATCATCAGCCAAAAATTTCTGACATCAAGGCCACACTTATAAAGAGACCCGTCAAATAATATCCACGGATTCTTGACCGTTATCATAGAACGAATAATTTCCAAAGCTTCTGTCAATCGATTTGCCCTAAAGAAAATCCACGAAAAGTCCACCAAAATAAAAGTCCCTATCACATGCGCCAGTTTATGGGCCATAGACTCTCTATGAAGATGCAATAATTTTACCAATTTATCTCTAACCGGCATCAAAATCTCCCCGATTATTTGATAAAGTCCGTTTAATCCTCCCCATACCACAAAGGACAAACTTGCACCATGCCATAAGCCGCTAACTAAAAAGACAACCATTTTATTTATGTATTTGCGTACTTTCCCTTTGCGGCTTCCTCCTAAAGGAATATAAAGATAATCCTTAAACCAAGATGTTAGTGATATATGCCATTTGCGCCAAAATCCTGCTATGGATGTTGAAAAATAAGGAGCATCAAAATTTTCCATTAAGTGAATACTCAAGAATTTTGCAGCTCCCATTGCGATTGTCGAATATCCTGCAAAATCACAATATATTTGTACTGCAAACAGCATGGTTGCCACAACTAAAAAATATCCGGAAAGCACTTGGTAATCGCCATAAACAGTATCTACAAAAATTGCAATTCTATCTGCCAATACAATTTTCAAAAAGAATCCCCACAACATTAGCAAAAGGCCTTCTCTTGCATTTTCAAAGTTAAACTTCTGTGGTACCGCCAACTGTTTGAGCAGGTTTTTTGACCTTTCAATCGGACCGGCAACCAATTGTGGAAAAAATGATACAAATAACGCATAACGAAAGAAATCTTTTTCTGCATATATTTCATCCCGATACACATCCATGGTATAACTTAAAGCTTGGAATGTATAGAAAGAAATTCCCACCGGCAAAAGGATATCAAAGGTTGGAGCATTTAACTGAATATGGATTTTTTCGAACACATTTGTAATGACCGCAAATGCAAAATTGATATATTTGAAGTAAAACAATATACTCAAATTTAAAATAAAACAAATTGCCACAACCCATTTTTTATAATAGGTTTGTTTCTGCTGTACTATATCCATGCCCTTTACTTTTTCAATAACAAGTCCGGACATATAAGTGATTACTGTTGATACCAACAATAATATGGCATACTTTGCATTCCAGCACATGTAAAAATAATAACTGGCCAATAGCAACCAGATGTGTTTTATTTTATTGGGTATCACAAAATAAATAAGTAAAACAATTGGGAAAAAAATCAGAAACTCCATCGAGTTAAATAACATTTTTCCTTCCTCCTGTGTATCTTCCACCCAAAGGTGTGTATATGCTTAAATGTAAAAATAGAATTAGTATGGACTTACTATTTCTTTCTCAGCTTTTTCCACAGCCTCTTCTATGGTCATGCCATGGAAATCAAGTGCAGCAAACCATCTGCCTGATTTTTTGTCATCTACAAATGCACCTACCACAATTCCCGGAATGGCACTCTCGGGAGAATTTGGAGCATTTGGACCACCAAGATCAGTTCTACACCAACCCGGATCAGCAAGGTTAATCATCACATCTGTGCCCTCATACTTAGAGCCAATGTCTCTTGTAACCTTATCCAAAGCCGCCTTGCTGGCTGAATATCCTGCCTGCTGCGGATCAAGATTGATGCCACTGGAAGTATTTACAATTCTTCCAAATCCTCTCTCAACCATTTTAGGGAGGAAGTGATAACAAATCATCATAGGTGCCATGGTGTTAATCTTAAAACTAATCTCATAATCTGACATGGGAGTCTTAAGATACTCATCTCTATATGCTACCTGTAGTCCCGCATTATTTAACACAATATCTATCTGCGTTCCCTTTTCATCAATCTCTTTGAGCATTCTTTCTACATCAGATAAATCTGAAAGCTCAGCAGAAATCACATACGCTTCTACACCCAGTTCTTTTACTTCTGACAACACTTTTTCACAATGCTCTGCATTGCGGCTGTGTAATACAAGGTTGCAACCATGCTCTGCCATAAATATTGCAGCATGATATCCCAATCCTCTGCTTGCTCCTGTAATAAGTGCCCATTTTCCTTTTACATTGACCATCGTTCTTCTCCTTTATACAATCTCTGTTTTTGCTTTTTCTAACGCCGCGATAACTTTATCACACCAATTATCAAATTCCGGATCTTCTACCTGACATTCCGAATGACTCAAAATATAATCCAAGGCAATCCGAATGCCCTGATCAAATCTCACCGTTGTCTTCATATCCGGAACGGCACGTTTTAACTTACTATTATCAAACACAACGGATACAGATTTATCACCAATGAGACTACCGGTAAAATCATATCCGAATTTATCTCCTGTGGTAGCCAAGAACTCAGAGGACACATAATAGGGATTTAATGTAACTCCCAAAGCATCTGCTATGGTTGCATATATTTGATTCCATGTAAGTGTCTCATCTCCGGTTATATGAAATGCTTCGCCAATCGCATGCCGATTGCCCATCAGACCTGTAAAGCCAATGGCAAAATCCTTGTTGAATGTAGCTGTCCAAAGAGAACTTCCATCTCCCTGGATAATAACCGGTTTCCCTTCCTGCATTCTCTTGATTACCTGCCAAAATCCATGTTTGCCATGTACACCTAAAGGTATATTTCTCTCATCATAGGTATGACTTGGCCGTACAATCGTAACCGGAAATCCCTCGTTTTTATACTTATCCATCAAATACTCTTCACAAGCAATTTTATCCCGAGAATACTGCCAGTAAGGGTTGGCTAACGCAGTTCCTTCCGTAATCACATAAGATGCAGCCGGTTTATGATAGGCAGACGCAGAGCTGATATAAATATATTGTCTTGTCTTTCCATTAAAAAGCCTAAAGTCTCTTTCCACATCTTCAACATGGAATCCGATAAATTCACATACGGTATCGAAGGATAAATCTTTTATCTTTTCCCAAACCCCTTCTTCATCCTTGATATCAGCTACAATTTGATGTACTCCCTCAGGGACAACGTCCGTTCTGTTACCTCTATTCAATAACCAAACTTCCCAGCCTAACTCGTTAACTAATCTTTTTACTACAGCTGTACTAATGATTCCTGTTCCCCCAATAAATAACGCCTTCATATACCTTCTCCTTTCTTTGATAGATAATATTTCTTACAATACGCGCATCATAATATATTCTTCACCGTTTTCATCCACAATCTCGAATCCGACATTTTTATACATCTTTACAGCATAGTTTGCTTTTTGTACTGCTAAGGAAGCTTTCTCATATCCTTTGCTTTTTAGCTCTGTAAGCATCTGTTTCATCATGGCTGTCCCAATCCCCCGGCCGCGATATTCTCTATACAGAGATATGGCCAAGGAGGGAACACCATCTTCCACATGACCATAGTCATCCATGATGCGGACCCAAACTGCTCCGATTATATTGCCTTCCACTTCTGCAACAAAACCAATGTCATCTTCCTGTGTCCCAAAGTCCTGTACATAGACCTGTAATTCCGGTGATTTGATGATCTCTCTCGACGGTGGTTCTACTCCTTCAGGAATAAAAATTGCTTCGTATAGAAAATTGTCCAACAGCGGATATTCACTATTCGCTATATGCCTTATATTATAACGGATTTTATCCTGCGCTTCAATCAAAGCTATGATTTGATTCATCTCATACTCTTTGGCCCGAAGGACAATCGCTTTTTCCCCTATGATTTCATTGATAATAGCTAGTTCCAATTCCTGTCTGTGCTTCAAATGAGCTACCAGATCATCAAAGGTACTACTTCCATTTTTCTTTCCATAAGGCGACTGAACCAGATACTCTAACATCATCTGATACCACAACTCATTTCCTGCATCATCGCAACGTTCTTCCTTAATAATTTTAATATTTTCTTCTAATTTTTCCGCATATAGGTACAACAGCACAAAATTCTCCGTATTCATCACCTCAAACAAATCGCGGTAAAATGTGATAATCTCTTCATCACTAAGCACATGAAACAGGATTAAATCCTCCATGATGTTTTGAAAAAAGGAACATTCAAACAAATACCCCGCTTCTTTAAAATTCTGAAATCGGGTCAGAATAATTTCCTTTAATCCCGGCAAGGTTTTTCTGCCATTGTATATCTCATATTGTTCCAAATCCTTATGGAATCCCGGAATATCAGTCAATATCTTCGTGTAGGAAATAATATAATGTTCCTGCTCCTTCACTGTATATTTCTCTATTTCCTCTTTTATGGGAGAATACTTTTCTAATATAGCTTTATATTCCTGCTTGGACATCCATGTACACCACGCTAACTCTACCGGCGAATAATCGCCTTCCCTACATATATGCAAGTTCGGATGGGATTTTGAAATACTATTTACCAGAGTCGTTTTTCCGGAACCTTGAATACCTTCTACAAATATATTTTTCATACAACAAATCTCCTTTCGCGATTTCAATAAAAAAGAACCATTTGTTGCCAAACAGTTCCATTACATACTATAACCTCATATGGTTTCAAAACAGAGTTACAAACACTCTACATTGTAATCATTTTCATTATTGTTGTATACACAAAAAGAGAGGTTATGAGAACATAATCCACTTTTGGCAACATGACAAATAGTATGGGCGCTGTGGCTCATACTGCATAAACATTCATGTAATCAAAAGCAAATTATCTTCTCATCTTTCCACCCCTCTCCTTAAGATAGTGTCATTCAAGAAATCCGCCCCGGATATCCGGGACGGATTTGCTCTTTCATAAATTATGCTGCGAAATCTTCTTCTTTACTGCAAAGAAGTATAATACCACCAATTAAGCTACAGAATAAAAGAACGCAAATATTAAGCCATGTATCAGGTTTGCCTTCTTTCATTTTTACAAGCGCCAAGATTCCGAATACAAGCGGAAGAATGGTCCAAAATCCCACAACCATACCGATGATAATAAAAACCTGTGCTGCAACTTTCATAATGAAAAGCCCCCTTTCATAATTATTCGACGCACATTGATAAAGCGTTCGAAACTATGTTTATCATATATTAAATTGCGATATTTGTCAAAAAATATCGTTCTCATTTTCAAAATACACCTATTTTCCTAATCAGATGTCGGATAACTGTCTTCCAATTGATAAATACATTACCATTTCCTCTTTATCTACATATCAATCCACTGTATAAATGCTGTCTTATCCGAGCTGTTATACCCTGCATTTCGATAAAAGTTTAATGTGCCCTCTTCTTTTGAACCGGTAAGCAACATCATCTTATAACAATGATTTTCTTCTGCAATCTGTTTTGCATAATCTAAGCAAGCTGTTGCATATCCATTTTTTCGATAATCTCCATGTGTTACCACATTTTCCACAAAGGCATACGGGCGGACATTCCTTGTAAGATTCGGGATAATCACACATACACAAGATGCCACAATTTTATTATCCACTTCACAGACAATCATATGGTGATTCGGATCACTTATGATATTCTCCCATGTATTTTTCAAATGCTCTGTATCTTCCGGAACATGTTCCTCATGGAGATATAGATATAATTGTAATAATTCATTTAAATCATTTTTATTTGCTTCTCTGATTATCATTTAATAACCTCTTATCTCATATGCTACGTATTCATGACTAAAACGGTATCCCAGCTTTTCTGCCAAAGCTACAGACCACTTGTTTTGTGCATCCCAACTGGGATATAAATCTTTTTTGAGACATTCCAAAATCAATTTTGCACCACAGACATATGCTAATCCTTTTCTTCGATGGTCTTCTCTCGTATCAATTTCTATTTCAATGCCTTTGTCATATGTACTGTAGGATGAGGCTCCTGCAACCAACTCTCCATCCTTTAAAACAACTACGCCCATGCCCAACTTTTTGTACATACTATAATCTTTGTATTGAGATACTAAATCACTCGCCCATCCGTTGCTCTGACACATATGATATTCCGATTCTTCCATTACTTTTAATTCATAACCGTCCGACAAGCTAGCAACAGCTTTCTCCAATTGCTCTATGTCAAACACACCGGGCACCTTTTTTGTCGCATACCTTTTGACTTTCTTTGCTTTGTCTCCATAACACGTTTCAATCAACTTGGCCCATTCATCATTCTGTGGCACCATGATGATAAAATCCAGTTTGCAACTGTCTGGTTTAAATTGAACTAATTCTTCACATGGGTTTCCTGCATAAAAAGCAAAATCACCCAAGATTGCCATTGCGCCATCTCCTGCCGAATTAGTATGTATTTCTCCCATAATTCCTTGCAGACAAGACCAAATAATTGTTTCGTCCCAAGTATCAAATACGTTTGTCATTTATTTTTCTCTCTGTTATTTAAATCATTGCATTTTCTACAGTCATTTAATCATATGATACCCTTGTTTCAATGGCATTACAATAAGAAAGACTATATCTTTTTATCCGAAGCTAATAGCAATTTATCTATTACCGGATGAATCATACTTGTTTCTTCTGCGACAAAAGCCGTAAAGTCTTTGTATTAACATAATCATCCACTACAAAAATGCTCTTTTGAATGCTTACAATATCTTTTTCTGTTTTCTTTTTCCAATCCGACATACCTGCAACCTGTACAGATATCTCTGATACTTTTGCAGTTACCAGTCTCATCTCCGACTGTGTAACAAACTGTTGATTTTGTTTTATATAGTGACGCATCTCACGAAACGCACGCATAATGAAAATACTTTGCTGTTCTGCAAGTTTTCCTCTCAGAACGGTAGCAAGCATATAAATACCTTGCTCAGTGAATGCATATGGCAACTTTTAATATGAAGACCTCTTTTATTTCCATTTCCGTTTAAAGTCGCAATTTGCGACTTTAAAAAATCTTCCGGAATTTCATCCTTTGTCAGTTGAAACATAAAATCTTCCGGAAATCTTGTAATATTACGTTTTATCTGTTCATTCAAACGCTTTACTTCATATCCATAAATCTCAGCCAAATCATAATCAAGCATAACCTGCTGCCAAGGCACTGCGTACTGCTTTTGATATCCGCATGGAATATGCACACTTGGGACTGACGAAATCCCATGATTCTCTGCAACAGATGATGAATCTCATCAATATGTTGTTGCTGGCAAAGGATGTGGAGAATGCCAAAATTGTACTGGAGCAATATGAAGTATTGGTGCTGGAGCATCTGTCTGATTCATCTTTTGATTATGGTATCTGCAAGCTGAGCCGAGGTATTATTGATATGATGAAAGGAAAGCCGGAACCGGCAGAAATGAATTTGCTTGGGGCTGAGAGTATTATTGGAAATGCTGTAGGAATGGATAATGACTATATGAAGACGACCTATCGGTATCTGAATAATCTATATGCGCGGTGGAAGAAGCCGGAGAAGGCAATTGAGTATAGGGATAAGTATTTTAACACAAACAGAATAACTACAAATAAAAACGCATAAACTATCAATACCACTAAAAATCCATTTGACAGCTTTTGTCTTCGATGGTATATTATATTTAGTGGTTGTGCTGCGGAAACTTGCGATGCCCGCAGCCGGTGGAGTTCCATGCGTGGGCTCCACTTTTTTTATACCACAACCTAGGAAGAAGGGGTACATTTGGCAAAAACATTTCTAACATATCAACAACAATTACATATACTTGAGCATGACAAGCAACTGGCAATTCCTGACCCAGAATATGCCAAGAAAATGCTGGAAGAAATCAGTTATTATTCCCTTATTGGTGGATATAAATCTTTGTTTAAACACAATGCATCCAACAAATATGCTCATGGCGTAACTTTTGATGAATTGGTTTCCTTTTATTATTTTGACGAAGAGCTTCGCACTTTATTTTTAAAATATATCCTTCATGTGGAACGTCATATGAAGTCCATGTTTTCATATCACTTTTGCGAAAAATATGGTGAACAACAAAGTCATTATCTCAATGTAAACTGCTATAATTACAACAAGAAAAACCAACAGCAAGTTCAGAGATTAGTTCACTCTTTACAAAAGGCTATTTCGGTACCTAGCCAATATGCTTATATAAACCATTCCGCAAATATGCACCATAATGTACCGCTATGGGTAGCAACCAATGCACTTACATTTGGACAGATTTCCAAAATGTATCAATATGCGACTACTGACTTAAGAACCAAAATAAGCAAGAATTTTACCAATATTTCAGAAAAGCAGTTGCACCAATTTGTTACAATAATTGCACGATGTAGAAATGTATGTGCCCATGGAGAGCGTCTCTTTTCATTCCGTATACATGAAACAATACCAGATACGCTATTACATAAAAAGTTGCAAATTCCTCAGAAAAACAGGAGCTATCAATATGGAAAACAGGACTTATTTGCCGTCGTGATAGCCTTACGCTATCTTATCAGTGATGAGGATTTTAAAGCATTTAAATCCGGTTTAACTAAACTCATCAATAAGGTTCTCAAACAATGTCCGCATCTTACTCGTGAACAATTACTCAAGGAAATGGGCTTCCCTGAAAACTGGGAGAAGATTATGCGATATAAAAAGTAGTTGCCTTTACACAATGCAGATTTATAGTAGGTATGGTTATGCTCTATTGTTTGCGAAAAGCATGACCTCCTACTTATTTATTGTTATTGTCATCATCCCAAAAATCTTCTGGTAATTCCGGATCATCCATTCCATAATCTTCTATTTCATTTTGTAATCTATAGATATCTGGCCATGTATCTCTCCCAAACGCATTCTGTGGAAAATATTTGATAAGAAGCGGTGCAATGGCTTCTTCTAATGCAATTTGAAAATCTTTTCTTTTTTCCTTTTCCATACCATTAAGTTGTTCTATAGATATATCATGAATAGTCAAAACATATTCTACATAC
The DNA here is from genome assembly GCA_045542735.1 of Lachnospiraceae bacterium. GTDB lineage: Bacteria > Bacillota > Clostridia > Lachnospirales > Lachnospiraceae > UBA2882. The sequence goes on along the minus strand of JAZQLQ010000026.1, from coordinate 206,876 downwards.
TTATCATATAGAAATTTCCCTTCAGTCTTAGTTTTCTGTTGTTTCAAAATGTATGGATATTTTTCTGCTTTTAATTCCCTCATCCATATTTCTCTTATAAATGGATCCTTTACTTTTTCGCATTCTCGGTGATACTTGCCAGCTAAATAATCAGGCTCAACATTGAGATATTTCCCTAACGCATCCAAAAGATCTGGTGAAACTTCTCTATCTCTTAATCCTCTTTCAACCGATTTTGAAGACCAGCCAAATCCATGTGCATCATCTAATTTTCTTATACTGCAACCTCTAAGATGTAATGCTTCCATTACACAGTTTTTGTCAAATGGTGCCTTTTTACTCTTTTTATAAGCCATCTATTCCTCCACTGCCGACAAATTTCAAATATTGTCGTATCTAGTTTTGTTCATAAATTATTGACTATCCGACAACCTTGTCGTATGCTTGAATTGTAGCATTTTTTCAATCATCTGTCAAAAGGAGGTCCATATGCCAACTACCAAAAACTTTACTCAAACCACCGAAAAGAAGAACCTATTCGAAGAAATCAAAAGCCACAAGAGGGAAATTATAGTTTCTTCTGTATTACTTGGTGCGACAATAGCTGGAGTTCTAATTTATAAAAGAATATCTCCCAAAGAACTTGCTCGAATAAAAGAAAATATTCCTTGTGATTTATGCACAAACAAAGAGCTTTCTTCTTTAGAAGCAACAGCACCTACGGCTACAAATATTATTGAGTTTTCGTTAGGTAAAACCAGCACTGTACCAGGGCATCCAAGAAATCTACCCTCCGGTCACAAACCTTCAAAAAAACAACTGGAAATCGCAAGAAGCCTTGGTATTAATTTAGCTGACAATCAAACCTATGTCACAGATTATTCTCGAAAAATTGCATAAGCCGGGACACAAGTTGAGGTTTGCACTGTGGCAAACCTCTTTTTCAATTCTATATTACTATTGCAATTCTGTTATCGAGCGAAAAAATTCCGACACTAATAAAACTTTAATAATTTGCACTCAAATACCATTTTTTCAATGTCACCATCCCTATATGGATAATCAATTAATGCCAAATACATATTAGGAACTAATAGCATTTCTTCTTCACTTCTTCTCGTAATAGCATTCACATATATTCCCATTGTATCTGACTCCACATATATTTTCAAAAGATTCTTTCTTGTTGCATATGCTTCCTCTTCATCAACAATATCTTTAATTAAACTTGTACTCATGAACCCTTTTTCATGTATTGGTGTAGGCATTTCTTGTTTATTTAGCTTTATAAATTCATTAATAAATTCATCGTTAACTAATCTATAAAGAATTACATTATCAGGAATTCTAGGGGCACTACACAAAACAATAGACAAAATATCTGCCATTTCTCTATAAATATTACTTTCACTGTCAATTTCATTTCTCAAATAGTTGTTAATTTGTCTATATGTATATCCACAATAACATTCTACTGGTGCCGTAAAGATACTTCCTTTTACTGAATTCTTAGCCAATTTCATTACTTCTTTATACGATTTCGCCCAGTTTTTATAATGCGTCATTCCCCATTCTTCTGCTTCTTCTGCAGTTTCAAATTCTTTATATACATCTTTATTTTCAATATGCCAATTTATTTCACCATACATATGTTTATTCCAGCTTTTTTCTATATAATTTCCGATTCTCCCATTAATTTGCTTTACCATGTCGGGGTCTCCTTCCCACTAATATTGACACTAAATCAGTGTCTCCTAAACACCCTTAGCCCTTTAAAATATCAATACTCTTTAAGGTAGGAATCGCACCATACTTTCCAATCAGGTAATTCTTCTCATAGCTTTCGTCCTTACGGATACGGGAACCATCCTCATCCACGAAATCAGCCAATGAGTAAAGTGTAGACACACCTCTTTTATCCTTTTCTACAAACCAAATTTCGTCACGACGTAACAACTGATTAGATAACTGCCATGTATCATGGGTTGTAAATACAAGCTGTGCGTGGTTGGTGTTGATTTCCGGATTCAAGAATGTAAGCAGGAAATTCCTTACAAGTAACGGGTGCAGACGAGCATTTAATTCATCAATGAAGAACACACCGCCCTTCTCCAACACTTCCTGCAACTCCGGATATAACGCAAACATCTTTAAGGTTCCGGCAGACTCTAGTCCCAACGGAATTTCCGCCATTTCATCAGAATCTATCATCTTGTGAAGTGCGTTAATTTTGTATCTCTCTTCCTTGCTTTCAGCCTCCTGAGGAACCTTTTCAATTCTGAAATCCTTGATATGCTCATCAAAAGATGCAAAATATTCCACAACCTTCTGCTGCACATTCTTATCTTCTACAAATCCCTTCGGCAATCTTCGTGACATAAAGAAGTTGGTAAAAGGATCTCCAAAATCAGCAAACTCGTTTGCAAGGAACCAATCCCTGATTGCCTTACACTTACCAATCTTCAGCTTTGCTCCCAAAGAAATAATAAGAACCTGCTTTTCCAATGCTACCTGAATATTATCCCTGCTGCTCTTAGGGAAGCCAGACAAATCAAGCTCCTCGTCAGTAGTTCCACGATAAAATACCGTACTGTATTTTCTGGCAGTCTTTGCCTTGGAATTAAGCCATTCTTCGGTTAAACCTTCCTTATTGATGCAAAAACCATAGTTATAACTTCTCTCAGTCTTATCACCAGGCAATGTAAAATACACCTCAAAGCTGGATTCTGCATCGGCAGATGTGGAATCAAACAAGAATGGCGTTGGTCTGAACTCTTCAAACTTCTCCTCCTCATCGCCATACTTAAAGGACTCTGCAACATACTCAGACATATATTCAAAAGCATTATATATATTGGACTTTCCGCTTGCATTTGCACCATAAACGGCAGCAACCGGCAAAATCTTCTCGCTACCAACCGTCACTACTCTGTCTGAAAACTCGTTCATCTTCGCCGCAGACAAATCCAAAGTAGCCTCTTCTCTAAATGATTTGAAATTTTTAAAATTAAATTGAATTAACATGATTGCTACTTCACCTTCTTTTCTACTTTCTATTATATACAGTTTTTCGCAAAAACCAACTTATAAATGTGATTCTTTCTCATTTTAATGTACATTTTGTTGTTGTAATAAAAATCACCCAATTTACATCATCGTAAACTGAGTGACTTCCTACAATTCATATTTTTTTCTTTTTGGGCTTTCTCTCTGGCAGTTCCAGGTACATTTCTTCCCAATCTTTTATAATCAAGAAATGAATATGGCACATTTATTGTTTTAATGCTTAATCTTCTTTGGCATTTTTTCTTTGTATACACACTATACACTCTACATGCACGCTATGCGGAAATTGGTCCACAGCCCTCACTCGCTTCAGTTCATACCCATTCTCGCACAGATATTTTAAATCTCTTGCCAAGGTTGCCGGGTCACAGCTGACATAGACAATCCGTTCCGGTTTCATCTTGACCATGGTGTTTAAGCATTTTTCATCGCATCCCTTGCGGGGGGGATCTACTACAATAACATCGGCTTTGATTTGCTCTTTTTCATATTTCTCAGGCAAGACCTCCTCAGCCTTTCCTACATAAAATTTCGCATTGGATATATTGTTAAGCTTGGCATTGTCTTTGGCATTCTCAATTGCCTGGGGAATAATCTCTACACCATACACCATGCCTGCTGCCTTTGCAAGGAATAGGGAGATTGTTCCGATGCCACAATACAAATCCCAAACCGTTTCGCCACCATTTAAGTTCGCGTACTCTAACGCCAATTCATATAATTTCTTCGTTTGTACCGGATTGACCTGATAGAAGGACAGGGGCGAAATGCGGAATGCCACATCTCCGATATAATCGGTGATATAGCCATTGCCATACAATACATCAAAGTTATCACCCATGATGACATTGGTATCTTTGGTATTGGAGCTTGTACAGACACTGGTTATTTTCCATCCATTGTTTTCATCCTCCAGAGATAGCATCCGCAGGACATCAACCAGTTCTTTGGTCTTTGGAAAACTCTTTCCGTTAACGACCAGACACACCATGACTTCCTTGGTGGTAAAACCACAACGGATCAGCACATGACGCACCAAACCTTTGTGCAAAGTTTCATCATAAGCAGGGATGTGGTTATCTTCCATAAACTGCAAAACAGCTTCTAAAATCTTTTGATTAGCAGTTACCCCAAGCTTACAGTCCGTGTTGGCAATGATGGAATGGGTCCTGCCTGCATAAAAACCGGCCACCAGTTTACCTTCTTTATTGGTTCCGACGGGATATTGTGCCTTGTTACGGTAATAGAAAGGCTCTTCCATCCCCACAATAGGCTCCATAACCGACTCAATATAATCTTTATCAAAGCCTCCGATCCGTACCAAATCGTGAAAGACTTTTCTTTCTTTAAACCGAAGCTGCTCTGCATAGTCCACTGCCTGTATCTGACAACCTCCGCACACACGGGCATATTCACACAAGGGCTCAACGCGAAAAGGAGAAGGTGTAATCACCTTCTCTAATCTTGCATATGCATAGTTTTTCTTTGCCTTCATAATTTTGGCTTCTACTACGTCGCCAATGACCGCATCCTTGATAAAAAGAGTAAAGCCGTCGACCTTACCGATGCCTTCACCATCCATGCCCACATCTTCGATGGTCACGGTCACTCTGTCATTTTTTTGATAACTATTTTTCTCACTCATATCGTCTTACTTTCGTATCATATCTCTATATTACGTTTGGTAATTACTCCATCCGTGTTGCTCTTATATTACTTTCCAGCATACGGTTATAGCCAAGCCAACCTTTTTCATTGGTTGCTTCCAATAGCTCTGTAAAGGTCTCCATCTTGGCATCTGTATTATCTGCAAAGTTCAAGGCTTCTGCTTCTACCAACGCAGGCTTCTTGGGAGAACCATATTCCAATTCTCCATGATGAGCCAATATACAGTGCTTTAATTCACCAAGCAATGTGGGCGGAAATCCGGGAATTTCTCTCGCTGCGTCAGATACCATCTCACTGCCCATTACAATATGTCCCAAGAGATTACCCACATCTGTATAATCGTTTTCCGGGAAAGGTGACAACTCTTTTACCTTACCGATATCATGGCAGATTGCCGCTGTCAACAGCAAGTCTCTTTTTAAAATCGGATACTGGGTGCAATAAAAGTCACACATTTTGGTAACGCTCAAAGTATGCTCCAAAAGTCCACCCACAAAGCCGTGGTGAACCGTTTTCGCCGCTGATGAGTTGCAGAATTTTTTGGCAAAGTCTGTATCTTCTACAAACATTTTGGTAAGCAACTGCTTACAGTATTTATTGTCTAAAGAGTTGATGAGTTCTTTTAACTCTCCATACATTTGCCCAATATCTTTCTTGGAAATAGGTAAATACTCTGCGGGATTGTACTCTCCTTCTTCGCAACGACGGATTCTCTTTACATTGACCTGACACGCCCCCTGAAAGGAAACAATATCCCCATATACCTCAATAAAATCCAGTGCGTCAAAATCACCGATTCCCATGCTGTTAGGATCCCAGATTTTAGCATCCATGGTTCCCGTTTTATCTTGCAGAATAACCGTCTCATAGGGTTTCCCGTTTTTGGTCACTGCCGCCTGTTTAAATTTGCACAGATAAATGTCATATACTCTGTCGCCATCTTTGTAATCTTTTAAATATTTCATTATCTTAATTCCTCCGGTCTGATTTCTCCTTCGATGTCAATATACGCCTCACCGTTAAAACGCTTAATCTTCACAACTACTGTCATATCCTCGCGCAAGGATTTTAACGCCATCTCATAGTCAGAGCGGCTGTTGGTCATGGTACTGCCAATCTCCACAATAACATCACCATTGGTGATGCCGCAAGTCATGGCAGGCGAACCGCTATCTACCTCTGTTACATACATACCATACGGTATACCTAGCTCTGTGTGGATTTCCTCTGTCACAGCCGCACTGTGAATACCCAGATATAGCCTCTTATCTTCATTGGAAAGCTCTTCAATCAAATTTTTCACATCCGATACGCCAAATCCCGTAATCAAAGAGGTAGAAGTGTTAGCGCCGGCTTCCTTTGTGATAAATCCCAGAAGCTCTCCCGATGTGTTAATCAATACACCGCTGGCATTTTTGGTACTTCCTGTCATATCCGTAGTCAGGATACGATAATGATGATCTGCATAGGTTACGAGTTGCTGGTTGGATGTGACAATACCATAGCATATGGACCCGCTTTGTCCCAAGGGACTGCCCACTGCTACAATCGGCCTTCCCACCACATTCATGGCGTTGGAATTACCCAGCTCCATGATACATAATTTATCCCAATGCTCTTTTTCAAAAGATGAGGTGGGTACAGTAAACACCGCCAGCCCTGTATTGGGATCACTGCCTCTAACCGATGCCTTTCTCGTTGTTCCGTCAAAAAATGTAACAGTATAGCTACTGGCATCCGGCAAACTATTTAAATCTGCCACTATATACACCTGTGCTTCATTCTTTGCCACAATGACACCGGAAGTCTCATTGATATTTTCTACCTGATTTTGAAACCAGTCTGTCTCCTGTGACATTCCCTCCACCAATACCATGGAATAGGATGCCTCTGTAGAGATCAGATATAACTGATCATATATCACCTGATAGGTCTTCAGTGCAAGTTGTCCGTCTGCTGCGCCTTCCTGTAACTGCTGGTTTACCTGTTGATTAATCTGCTGACTTATCTGTTGCTCTTCCAGCTGATTCTCGTATGCAATATTTTCTTCCGTCAGCATTTCCTCCGGTGCAATCTCTTCCTGTTCCTCCGGAAACTCTACCTTTACGATTTCCTCAGGCGATATCAGATTACTGATAACCGGCTCCAACAAAAGAAAGGTCAAACATGCCACTCCACCGAAGATGACAGCGGTAAATACGCTAAGCGCCGTTTTTCGGAATAACTTTCTTTTATTTAAAGGCCTTTCTTTTACTGTTTCGTTTATAAAAGAATATGGTTTTTTATCTTCCATAAATTCTCCTTTTTTCTCTGTTTTTTCCCACTTTGGTCGCACAGTTTCAGTATATCATTTTTTTGTGATGTATGCTATACTTTTCCAAGAGGCAGACACATCTGCCGCTGATATATGGAGTAATACATTTTATGAACAAAAAAGCATTTAAAATATTAGAATTCGACAAAATCATAGAGCAACTGACCACGCATGCAGATTCAGAACCGGGTAAACGGCTATGCCGCAAAGTAACCCCTCAAACGGACCTTGATAAAATCCGTCTTTACCAGACACAGACAAAAGACGCAGTGGGACGGTTGTTGCGTAACGGTTCCACGTCCTTTGGCAACAACAAAGAAGTCGGCTTTATCACCAAACATCTTTCCATCGGAGGCAATCTCAATGCCGAAGAATTGCTTTTATTGGCAGCCCTTTTGGAAAATGTAGCAAGAGTCAAACAATATGGCAGGATTGGTGTCACATCGGATGCAGAAACTGATGCAGACGCTAAGGATAGTCTGACAGATTTCTTTGATTCCTTGGAGCCTTTGACCAACTTAAGCACTGAGGTCAGACGTTGTATCTTGGGTCCCGATGAGTTTGCAGATGATGCTTCTCCCACCTTAAAGGATATCCGCCGCAAGATAAACGGAACCGGTGATAAGATTCATTCTCAACTCAACTCCATGGTAAATGGTTCTTTGCGTACCTATCTGATGGACGCAGTAATTACCATGCGAAATAACCGGTATTGTCTTCCGGTTAAGGCAGAGTACAAAAGTCAGGTTCCCGGTATGGTTCATGATCAATCTGCCACCGGCTCTACTTTTTTTATTGAACCGGCTTCCATTGTGGAGTTAAATAATAAATTAAAAGAACTGGCATCTTTGGAAAAAGAGGAAATCGAAAAGATTCTTGCAACGCTTTCCGAATCCTTTGTACCCTATGCAGATATTATCGCACAGGATGCACGGACGATGACTCAATTGGATTTCATCTTTGCCAAGGGCAGACTGGCACTGGAGCAAAATGCTACCGAGCCTATTTTTTCCGAAAGCGGAGGAATCAATATCCGTAAAGGCCGTCATCCTTTATTGAATCCCAAATCGGTTGTTCCCATTGATATCCGTCTGGGTGAAGATTTTGACCAATTGATTGTGACCGGTCCCAACACCGGTGGTAAAACAGTTTCCCTAAAGACGGTTGGCTTGTTTACCTTGATGGGACAGGCAGGACTTCATATTCCTGCCCTTGACCGCAGTAAACTAAAGATGTTTAACAACGTATTTGCCGACATCGGTGATGAGCAGAGCATTGAGCAATCTTTGTCCACCTTCTCATCCCACATGAAAAATATAGTATATATGCTAAAGGAAGCTGATAGTCGTAGCCTTTGTCTCTTTGATGAGCTTTGTGCCGGTACAGATCCGACAGAAGGTGCCGCTTTGGCAATTTCCATCTTGAGCACCTTGCACAAACGGAGTGTCTGTACTATGGCAACCACCCATTATAGCGAGTTAAAGCTCTACGCTTTATCCGAAAACGGTGTAGAAAATGCCAGCTGCGAGTTTGATGTGGAGACCTTATCTCCTACTTATCGTTTGCTAATCGGCATTCCCGGCAAGAGTAACGCTTTTGCCATTTCCGGTAAGCTTGGGCTTCCTACTCATATTATCGAAGATGCCAAGACGCGCTTGTCTAACGAGGACAACAGCTTTGAAGATGTCCTTGCCAACCTGGAAAAGAATCGTCTGACCATTGAGAAAGAACAGTTAGAGATTGCTTCCTACAAGGAAGAGATCAAGACCTTAAAAGAACAATTGCAGCAAAAACAGGAAAAAGTGGATGCCACCAGAGAGCGTATCATCCGTGAAGCCACACAGGAGGCCCGCGACATCTTACAGGAAGCAAAGGATGTGGCTGATGAGACCATCCGCAATTTCCACAAATACGGTACCGGCACTCCCATGCAGGAAATGGAAAAACAACGACAAAAAGTCGGTGCCAAAATTGCAGAAAAAAACCAAAAATTGACATTAAAAACCAAAGCACCCGCAGGACCCAAATTGACTGTCGACGCTATCAAGCCCGGCGAAAAGGTCCGCGTATTATCCATGGGTGTAGACGGCATCATTGTTTCCAAGCCGGACAACAAAGGAAATCTCTTTGTACAGTGTGGTATTATCAAATCCAAGGTCAACATCAAGGATCTGGCTCCTGCCATGGAAGAAGAGATTAAAGTACCCAAACTGGTCCGTTCGCATTCTTCCAAGATAAAGGTAAGCAAATCCGCTTCCATTTCGCCGGAAATAAACCTGCTTGGTATGACCTGTGATGAAGCTATTTCCGTGCTGGATAAATATCTGGATGATGCTTATATTGCTCATCTTCCCAGCGTCCGCATCGTTCACGGAAAGGGAACGGGCGCACTGCGCAAGGCCGTTTCCGATCATTTGAGAAGACAATCCCACATCGCATCCTTCCGCCTGGGAGAATTTGGCGAAGGCGATGCCGGTGTAACCATTGCTGAATTTAAATAAACATAGGAGGTATGTATGGTTAGCAAACAAAAAATCTTAATTGTAGATGATGATGAAAATATTGCAGAGTTGATTTCGTTATATCTGACTAAAGAATGTTTTGAGACATTTATCGTTCACGATGGCGAATCCGCTTTAGAGACTGTGAAAACATTCCAGCCCAATCTGATTTTATTGGATCTGATGTTGCCCGGCATTGACGGATATCAGGTATGTCGCGAAGTACGTGCTACCTCATCCACTCCTATTATCATGCTCTCTGCTAAAGGTGAAGTATTCGATAAGGTATTGGGCTTGGAGCTTGGCGCCGACGACTATATGGAAAAGCCCTTTGACACCAAAGAGCTGGTTGCAAGAGTGAAAGCAGTGCTTCGCCGCTACAAAGCTGTTGTACCCGCCGCACCGGAACCCGCCAGCACCGCTTCCAAGGCAAAGATTGCAGAGTATCCGGATTTGATTGTAAATCTGACCAATTACTCTGTTCTGTATCAGGGCAAGACCATCGAGATGCCGCCAAAGGAATTGGAGCTTCTCTATTTCCTTGCATCTTCACCCAATCAGGTATTTACCAGAGAACAGCTATTGGACCAGATCTGGGGCTATGAATACATCGGTGACACACGTACCGTAGATGTTCACATCAAGCGTCTTCGTGAGAAAATCCGCGATCACGCCACCTGGAGATTATCTACCGTATGGGGCATCGGTTACAAATTTGAGGTACAATCATGAAAAAAACTCTCTATTTGAAGTTTTTAGTTGCATATTTGATTTTCAGTTGTTTTGGTTTTATCGCTGTTGCAACCTTTTCATCCTCATTGACACTGGAGCATGAAACCAGGGAAACTGCCGAAACACTTTACAAAGAAGCCTCCCTGATTGCCAAAACATATGCCAGCGACTTGTACAACAATCAGATTACCATCGAAAGTGCATACAGCCAGTTAAATGCTATTTCCACTTATTTGTCGGCATCTGTCTGGATTGTCAATCCTTCCGGTACGGTAGTTGTTAACTCCTTGCAAATGCCCGATGTTTCCAATCCGCAGGTCATTGAAAACTTTGACCCTTCCATCACATCGGACTCCTACTATATCAAAAGTGATTTCTATGGAGAATTTGATGAAGAGGTATTAAGTGTCTACACGCCCATTACCTCCAATTACAAGATTAAAGGCTATGTCATCATTCACCAGCCTATGGATGAATTGCGCGCGCGAAGTGATGATTATCTGAGCATTACCTATATCACCTTAGTTATGCTGATCTTTTTATCACTGATTATCTTATTGTTTTTTACGGAAATTTTTTATCTTCCTTTGAAAAAAATCATTTATGCCACGGAACAGTACGCTGCCGGTAATATGCATTATGAATTTTCTGTGGAGAGCAATGACGAGATGGGCTATCTTGCGGCTACACTAAATTACATGGCAAGTGAAATTGCCCGTTCGGAAGATAACCAAAAGAAATTTGTTGCCAACGTTTCCCACGACTTCCGTTCGCCGCTGACCTCTATCCGTGGCTATCTGGAAGCTATGATTGACGGAACTATTCCGCCGGAAATGCACGACAAATATCTGAATATTGTTTTAAATGAAACCGAGCGGCTGACCAAACTGACCAATTCCCTACTAACCTTAAACAACCTAAATACCAAAGGCATGATACTGGAATTGACAGACTTTGATATTAACCCCATTATCCGTAGTACAGTTGAAACCTTTGAAGGGCGATGTGCGCAAAAAACCATTTCTATCTCCCTGATTCTCTCCGGAGATGAAATGTTTGTCCATGCAGATATGAGTAAAATACAACAGGTTATTTACAACCTTTTGGATAATGCCATTAAGTTTTCCCATAACAACTCGACCATTACCATCGAGACTCAGGAAAAACACAATAAATTGTTTGTCTCTGTAAAAGACACCGGTATCGGTATTCCCAAAGAGAGCCTGAAGCTAATCTTTGACCGCTTTTATAAGACCGACTTATCCCGTGGTAAGGATAAAAAAGGAACCGGCTTAGGTCTGTCTATTACCAAGGAAATCATTCACTCACACGGTGAAAATATCAATGTGGTCAGCACCGAAGGTGTAGGTACTGAGTTTATCTTCACCTTGCCTCTGGCAGAAGATGATGATGAATAGAAAAAGTAGGATTTCAGTTGTAAACTCTTTCAGAAGTCTTGTAGGAAACTTTATACATGGCTTTCGTTGTTTTTTTAGATATTGCATTTTCAATAAAGTGCTGTACGAAGTGATTGTCTGAGGAAGTTCTGTATATAGTCTTTCTCAAAAAAGTAATCTCTTTCGGAAAAATCTAAATGACGCACAATAGAGACAATATAAACACCCCATTTCAAAAACTCGCTATGCTCAAACAGTTTGAAATGGGGCGTATGTTTTCTATTGTGTGTCATTTGATTTTTCAACGAAAGAAATTAAAAATTTTTTCAAAAGACTATATACAGAACATCCGAGTTTATCACGTAGTACAGCTAATCCTGATTTGAAAATGCAATATCAAAAAAACAGAAAGGCTGTATCCGTTTCCTACAAGACTTTGAAAGCGGTTCTAAAATCCTACTTTTTCGTTAATATATCGAACTAAATGCTCCGCTATAACTTTAGAGCCTTCACTATCAGGGTGAATCTGTGCTTCATCACTATAAGTAAACTCCCAGCCGGCAGTTTCAACCACATGACACCATTCATATTCTTTGACCGCTTCTTTGATGTCCTCTGCGTGAAGCTGTGTAAAAGGTATCATACAAACAACTTCTATATCCGGATAACGCTTGTGTATCTTTTGTAGCAATTCCTGATATCCACCAATAAATACATCCGATTCTACTCCGATATCATTGGTACCCGTATTGATCACAATCAAATCACAGGACGGATATTCATTTTCCGGAATCGGTCTGGAAATGGAATATTGGTCCAAGGCTACACTATTGGAATTGAAAGAACCTGTGGCAATAATCCCGGTTGAACCATAGCCCACAAAATAGGGCTCCGCATTTAACGCTTCCGCCGTATACCAGGGAAATGCATGCATAGCACTGTTATAATCACTGATAGCGTCTCCACCCAAAGTCATGATACCTTCTGTGAGACTGTCACCGATAAACATAATGCGCTTTTGCCTTGGTAGCACACCACAAAGCTCTCCATCACTTTCGATACCTTGTAACGCAATACCGATTTCACTGTACCACTTATCTTCTCTTTCTGTCAGTCCATCTATAACGACAGTCACAACATGTTCTTCTTCATCCGGTATGACAATCCGGCTTTCTGTAATCTTTTGACGGATTGCTTCCTGTCCATCGATGGCATACGCATAGTAAGGTGTCTCTAATTGTGTGATTTCGATGAAATTCATATGGACTTCGGTTGCACCTTTCACCTTAAAATAAATCATGGCACCTTCATTTACCGTAATCCATACATTTGTACCATCCAATTCCTTTTGAAACCAGCGTCCGGATAGTTCAAAATCATTGGATGTTTCTTCATACATGGACATATCCACAGATGCTTCTTCTCCTAGTTTCAGTTCTGCACCATATCCACTACCCACCATGAGTGTCACTTGGTCCGGGTTTTTTATCATTTCTTCCTGTGACTGTATTTGCTCATCATAACGGCTTTTTCCGACACAGTACAAAAGCACAGCTACAACAACTAAACTAATTACAAAAAGAATTGTTATTATAAATAATAATTTTGATTGCTTTCTCTGACTCATAATTTACTGTAAAGGATTTCCACATTTTTCGCAGAATTTATAAGCCATTTCGTTGGGATGGCCGCATTTTGTACAATATTTCATCTGCGCTTGTGCCGGTGCTCCCGCACTACCCAAAATCTGTTTTTCCTTTTCTGCCAACTCCTGTTTCTCTTTGTTCTGCTCGTCAATCAAAGCATATTTCTCTTTGATGCTGTCCAACAATTTCTGAACCTCTTCATCACAGTTCGTTTCATTTATCTGTGCAGAATACATGGTCTCACCAATCTGATATTTTAATTCCTTAATTTCTGACTCTAAAGTAGAAATATAAGTATTAATCTCGTTCTGTTTCATAAAATTGCTGGTTTTCACATTGATGGTCGTAAGTCCCTTTGAAATACTTGCTTTTAAATCTGCCATTTCTTAATCCTCCGTTACATAAATTTAATATTCAATATCCTCTTTGTTAATTGCATCCTGAACCTTTGCAAGATTTTGATTTAAAATATCGGTCGACGGATAATTTGACATTTGCTCATATGCCCGTGTCAACACCGGCTTACTCAAGCCCAAATCATACTCGCTTAACAACACATTGGATGCATTGGGATAAATGTCCTGACTGGCCATAATGGCATTTTCATATGTCACAATCAGATTGATATTATCAATCTCCAACTGTGACAGTGGTGACGGATCATGGGAATCAAAATAATCCGGTGCATACTTTTGCGGAATATTTAAATACCAAACCTTAGAATAAAACCACTGGTTCAACATACTATCTTTAAACTGTCTTCCATGTCTTGCATATATCTCATTACGCGCAATACGAAGCTGTGCAAGACTCATTCCTGCCAAATCCGCTTCTGTAATCATCCGCGTAGAAGAATCCGGAATCATATAATCCAAATCACTGTATTCTGCCGAAAAGGCTCCGGTCAAATCAGCTACGGGTACATAATCCTTTCTGTAGGTTTCCGGCAACGCAAACTCGGATGTCTGTGTTGTGCTTATGAGGATTTCCCTATAGGAATGTAAATTGGTATTATCCTGAGATACATATTCAAACACATAATAATCCTGTTGCTCCTGATAAATATCCAAATATATTTCTTCCAGAAGCGTTGCTAAATCTACCGTGCCGGCTGAGTAATATTCTCCTCCACATTGTGCCGCCAAATTTTGCAATGTAGCAACATCGTATTCATCACCAATTCCGATAATATATACCGGGATACCTGTGCTCTGTGACAATCCTACTACATCCTCAAAACTGTAACTGCTGGCATTCTCCTGTCCATCGGTAAAACCAATGACACATTTTGCGCCTTCCTCATAGTAAGTCTGAAATACACCTGCATAAAGTGCGTCATACAATGCCGTGGATCCGGCTGTATTAATATTATTAATTGCAGTATTCAAAGTGTTTTTATCGGATGTAAACTCCTGCTCCAAATATACATAATCATCAAAGGAGATAATCTCAACACGATCTCCACCGGCTAAATCAACCTTGTCAATAAATGAATTGGCAGCTGTCTTTGCCTGCTGCATCTTACCGGAGCTATCCATACTACCACTGGCATCCAAAACCAAATTGATATTAATATGATCATCCGCCGATGCAATAACCTTATAAACATCCTGCAGTGTAATCTCTGAAACCGTACCAGCGGCATCTACTTCCTGTACTACAAAATCAGTAACATCAACTTCCTCAACCACATTGCCTTCCTCATCGGAAATAGTCGCATAGAATGTTACATTCGGGAAATTGGTATTGTCCACCTGACGGATATTCATATAAGCTAAAATGGGATTTTCTACAATTGGTTTTTCCTTTTGTTCTTCATCAGACTCTATTTTTTCATCGGTCTCTTCATCATTATCGTGGTCCTCAGAGTCTATGGTTTCTTCGTAGCCATCTTTTTTGTCAAAAGAAGAAACAACCAAATATCCCACTCCTATAACAGCAACTAAAAACACAATGAACAACACGCATAAAGTTGCTATCAGGAATTTCTTTCCCCCGTCCTTTTCCTGATTGGCCGATTGTGTTTGCACCGGAACTGTATCCGGTACAGAAGCTACAACCGATTCCGGCAAAGAAGCTGCTGTCCCGCATTTGGGACAGAACTTCATATGATCTTCCATTTTTGTTCCACAATTTTTACAAAACACGATACCTTCTCCTCGTTTTCCCTCACGAATCAGATTATCTTACAATAAAGAGTACATCTTCATCTACTACATTTACTTTTCTACCATTGTAGTACAACAATTCTCCGCCGTCATCTTCATCATAATCTCTAAGAAAATATAATGTATTTTCTCCAGTCATTAAATAATCATCTCGATAAATATCATCCGAGATTTCCGTCAACTTACCACCTTTGTATCTGCAAAGTGTAAATTCCCCATCATCATAATCTACGCCCAAAAGCAAACTATCTTCAGTGACACATGTCCAAGAGGGATAGACATCTGACTCTATTTTTTCTCCTTCACAATACAATTTGCCTTCATCACCCGATACATCTTTGAAATAGTATGCCTTTCCATCATATACCGTCGCCAGACGACTCACTTCATCATCAATACTTGTCGCTTTACCAGCATCTTTGCCATAAGACACACTGTACAATTCCGATGTACCATCCTCTTCAAGTGCCAAATAATAACAGCATTCTTTATCTTCATTTACATGATAATTGTGAAAACGACCGGTTCCCTCCGGCAAATCAGCTACAAAGGCCTCTCCGTTAAGAACAAGCATTTTATCTGTTGATTTTTCACATTCTTCTCTGATTATATCACCCAGAGAATAATAGTCACCATTTTCGTATAAAGTGGAAAATTTCACTTTATCTATTTCTCCCCCACAATATCCGTATGCTAACATCAGCTGGTCTTGCTTATAAATAACTTGAATTTCATCCACATAAATAATACCATTCGCAATTTCAACCTCATCTTTTTTATCGGTCATGTAATAAATACTTGCATTTGGTAAAGTATGGGATGTGGTATTCAGATATTCTCTGATATTATCCCTATCCACTTTTGCATAATACTGGTCTAGCAAATCATAATATGCATCATCAACTTCTGTCGTTGTAGTGGTGCCCCAGAAACTGGGTTTCTCAACAACCGTCTCATAATCATGGATGTTTGGTTCACTAATGGTTTTGTCTGTTTTTTCCATGTCATCTACAACATAATCTGCCAAGACACCTGCTTCACCATCTTCTGTTGCCACATAGTAAATCTCATATCCGCTCTCTGTAGCTGTCGCATAGACATTGTAATAATCTTTGGCTACTTTCTCCCCTTCTTTGCCATCTTGGGATACATATAAACCATTCTCTTTTTCATATATAATATACTCAAAGTTGGCGGAAGTACTTATTATATTGGTTACCTTGGACTCTATTTTCTCTTTATCTTTTCTGAGATTTAAATCCTGCAAATATAAATCTCCATCTTGACTTTGCCACAAAATCTGCTTCTCATCATCAGAAATCACAAAACGCATAACGTCATCATCAATTTCTTCTTTATCCTTTAAGTTGTGCAGGTAAAGTGTATCATCTGACTGATATACTACTTTTCCATTTTCTAACAACACATATCTTCTCACATCAGAATCCAGTTTCTCATCCTCTGCGTTTTTCTTATCCGCTCTCATATAACGCAACTTGAATGTGCCTTCATATTCATCAATGTCTTCCGGGAAAAACAAATACTTACCATCCTCACTCAGTTGCACATAATAGGAATCATACATGCCAAATTCCACATCTGACAACAATTCTTTCGGTTTGCTTTTTCCTTCGGGTGTAGACATTAAAGCATCATCTTTTACATATAAAACAACATCTTTTCCACCAACAAGGGAAAGTACCAACTTAACAAGCAGAACCAACACAACTACAGCTGCAACAGCAATCACAGGAATGAAAAACTTTTTACCATTTTTTGCTTTGGGCTCTGTTTTCGGTACGCTTTGATCCTGCTCCCCGGCTACACTACTTTTCAACGCCTTTCCGCAAGATCCGCAAAACGCAGCATCCGTAGTATTTTGCTCTCCACAGTGCGGACAAAATACAAAATCGATTTCCGATACCACAGCCTCTTGTACTTCTTCTTTTTGTTCTTCTTTTTGTTCTTCTACTTTCTCTTCTTCTACTTCTGCTATTTCTTCTACTTTATTTCCGCAATTGACACAGAATACTGCATCCTCTTCCAATTCAAATCCACAACTTTTACAAATCATATTCTTTCCCTCTTTCTTTGGTGATTTAAAGCTCTTTTGTGTAACATACAAAAGAGCTTTATTTCTATCGTGTCTTTAAGTCCTCATAATAATTGGGATCTGTAATAACTTCCCATTCACATAAATATGCGATATTGCCTGCGTACTGCGCTGCAATATCATAGGATTCATCAACCCATACCCATTGGTCTGTAGCCGCATCATATGTCATCATAATGTACTCTTCTTTTTCGCCTGTCTCAGGATCTGTGCCGGTCGGCTCTCCGGGCATCCAATTGGATACACCAATACCTTCATCCGTACACCAAGCATACATACCTGTGGATTGATCAATATATGCTCCAAGCCAAATGATATAAGGAACCTCTCTCTGATTGTAACCGGATTTCTTTAATAAGTCCTGAACCATGACCAATTCTTCTTTACAAACGATGGTTGCCAAATGACCACCCATCTCCTCGCATCTTTGGGATGCCTCATAAAATGTTACATCTTCAATGAATAAATCATATTCATGAATGGAAGGATCAAAATACTGAACCGGAATGGAACCATCTGCCGGCTGTTCAATACTGTCATCCGGAACAGGTGCCACGAAGTCTAAAACGGACACTCGGTCAGAACGTCCCAAAGAAGTAGGCCCATTCATATACTCCGGCTTCTCATAATCTTTTAAAGCCTCCGGCTCTGCATTCTCTACTTCTGCCACTTCTTCTGTTTCTTCATCATCCGCTTCGTCAGACTCTTCTTCTACCTCTTCGGCATCTTCATCCTCTTTATCTTCATCTTCTTCGTCTTCATCATCAATCGTGGTTTCAATTTCTTCATTACCACCAAACCAAGAGTTCATGGCATCAGGATTAATAACCAGAAAATAAACTCCTGCTCCAATGACTGCAACCAATAACAGGCACATAATGATAATGGCAACTATCAAACCTGCATTTCCACCCTTTTTCTCTTTTTTGGTTTTTACAGGTGGTTGTACCGGTGTCGCAGGCGCTGTCGGTTGTGTTGCCACCTTGGGTTTTGCCGGTGTAACGGGAGTCGCAACCACCCCCTGTCCCGCAGGTGTACCACATTTGCCACAGAATTTTGCATTTGGTACCAGCTTTGCACCACACTTACTGCATTTCATTTCTTCCGGCTCTGCAACCGGAACAGGTGTACCGCACTTACCGCAAAACTTTGCGCCTTCTATTAATTCTGCATTACAGTTTGTACATTTCATAACAAATCCCTCTTTTCTTTATTTAATCTTTCCACTGCAATCTATGAAGTTCCCCTTCTAACTGCATAGACTCAAAATTCTGCTGGCGGAGTGCTTCATAAAGAACCACTGCCACCGAATTGGATAGGTTCAAAGAACGGATAGCCGGCTCCATGGGGATACGGATACAGGTTTCTTCATAATCCACCAATATTTCCTCGGGAATCCCGGCACTCTCTTTACCAAACATAATAAAATCATCGGGTCCAAACTCCACGTCGGAATATACATGTTTGGCTTTGGTTGTCGCCATCCATATTTTTGCATCGGGATGCGCTTCTTTAAAAGCTTCAAAATTGGTATATGTATGCACATCCAAATCTTTCCAATAATCCATACCGGCTCTCTTTAATGCCTTCTCACTAAGACTGAAGCCCAAAGGCTCAATCAAATGCAGGCTTGTCCCTGTAGCCACACAGGTCCTGCCGATATTTCCTGTATTTGCCGGAATCTCCGGCTGATGTAATACAATATGCATCTATGCTCTTCCCTGCTCTTTCCGCAATCTTTCTACAAAGTCAGCCAAGCGTCCGATTGCCACCTTCAGATTATCCAAAGAGTACGCATAAGAAATACGAAGGAATCCTTCTCCGCAATCACCAAATGCCGTACCGGGGACAACTGCTACTTTTTCTTCCTCCAGGAAGCGGGTCGCAAATTCGTCACTGGTCATACCAAATTCTTTGATGCAAGGGAAAACATAAAATGCACCATAAGGCTCAAAACATTCCAATCCCATCTCTTTAAATGCATACATCAGGTAACGACGTCTCTGATTATATGCCTCACGCATCTCTTTTACATCTTCATCGCCGTTTTTCAATGCTTCTACCGCCGCATACTGGCTGGTGGTAGGTGCACACATAATAGCAAACTGATGAATCTTGATCATCTGCTCAATAATGTTTTCCGGTCCGCATGCGTATCCAAGTCTCCATCCGGTCATAGCATATGCCTTGGAAAAACCATTGATTAAGATGGTTCTTTCCTTCATGCCGGGAATAGTCGCAATAGATACATGTTTTTCTTTATAGGATAACTCTGCATAAATTTCATCAGAAATCACATACAAATCATGTTTGATAATGACCTCTGCAATTGCTTCCAAATCCTTTTTCTCCATAATGGCACCTGTAGGATTGTTGGGGAAAGGTAAAATCAATACTTTTGTTTTGTCTGTAATTGCCTCTTCCAGCTCTGCTGCTGTGAGACGGAACTCATTCTCATGTTTTAAATCGATAATAACAGGTACGCCCCCTGCCAAAATGGTACAAGGCTCATAAGATACATAACAAGGCTGGGGAATCAACACTTCGTCACCGGGATCAAGCATAGCACGGAGCCCGATATCAATAGCTTCAGAACCACCAACTGTGACAATTACCTGCTTATTGTAATCATAATCGAGATCCTGACTACGTTTCATGTAGTTGCTGATCTCCACCTTTAACTCTTTTAAACCTGCATTGGATGTATAAAAAGTACGTCCTTTTTCTAAGGAATAAATACCCTCATCACGCACATGCCAAGGTGTATCAAAATCCGGCTCACCAACACCGAGGGAAATTGCGTCCTTCATCTCACTTACGATATCAAAGAATTTACGGATACCTGAGGGCTTAATTTCTTTAATCTGTTTGGATAATGGATCTCTCATGGTGTCACCTTCATTCTTTCATCTTCATATGCTTTTGTTAAAATAGTACCGTGATCTTTGTACTTCTTTAAAATAAAGTGCGTTGCTGTACTAAGTACGGAATCCAAAGTAGACAACTTGTCGGATACAAATGCAGAAATCTCTTTTAAGGATTTTCCTTCTAAGGAAATCAATAAATCATAGCCTCCGGAAATCAGGTATACAGAGTTTACTTCCGGATATTTGTAAATACGCTCTGCCATATTGTCAAATCCCTGTCCGCGCTGAGGTGTCACACGTACCTCAATCAATGCAGATACTTTTTCAATGCTGGTCTTTTCCCAGTCAATCATAGTATGGTAACCGCAGATAATACCTTCTTCTTCCAAGGCTTTCAATTCATTGGCAACATCAATTTCAGGCTCTCCCATGATAATTGCCAATTCTTTGATATCAATACGGCTGTTCTTCTCGATAATGCTTAATAAACGCTCTCTCATAACTCTCTCCAATCTGCCTACATCTGTAAGGCTTTATACAATTCATCGGTTTTCGGCGGCTCCAAAAATCTGGTCTCGTCGCCGTTTATCACTATCTTATCGTTGCTATCCGTCACTTTCCCTACGACAGCAGCATGGATATGTGCTTCCTCTAATGCACGCACCAGGTCATGACCGTTATCCGTTGCCATCAACATACTTCCTGACGACATCAATTCATAGGGATTAATATCATAAAAATTACATATCTCCACCGTTGTTTGTTTGATGGGAAGCTTCTTCAAGTCAACTGTCAGTCCAACGCCTGCACTTTCTGCCAACTCCCAAAGGGCTCCAAAGACACCGCCCTCCGTGATATCATGCATAGCACTCACGTTGGACTTAACGGCGATTGCAGCCTCCGGTATGACAGACATCATCCTGTCATAGTCCTTTGCTTCATCCACCAAATGTCTGGGGAATTTTGAAAGAAGATCTTCTTCCTTCTCTTTTGCCAAAATAGAAGTCCCTTCCAAACCAATCCATTTGGTTACCACAATATCCTGACCGGGCTTTGCACCACCTGTGGCCAGAAGTTTATCCTTCTTTACTTTGCCGATTCCCGTCATAGTCAGTATAGGGCGTGTCACTGCATCTGTAATCTCTGTATGACCACCAACCACTTGAATGTTCAACTCTTCACAGGAAGTCTCTATCTGCTGCATGGCTTCCTTTAACTCTGCCTCTGATATGTCCGGCGGAAGCATGGCACATACCAGCATACCAATAACCTCTGCACCACTGGACGCAATATCATTTGCCGACACCATCACTGCCCACTTTCCGATATCCTTAGTTGTTCCGGTAATGGGGTCCGTGGATAGTACCATCACTTCATCGGGTGCCAGGGCAATGGCAGCACAGTCTTCACCAACACCTGCTCCTACCAACACTTCGGCTCGTTTTGTCTTTATTTGTTTTAAGATAGAACGCTTTAACACATTCTCCGGCACTTTGCCTATCTTCATGTCTTTTTCCTCAATCTATGTAGTATTCTTACATACAACTTTAGGAAGTCGGCTCATAACGAACGGACTTCCTAAAGAATAAAATTAATTTTATATCATCTATTGTGCAGGCTGAGTTGCCGCTGCCGCCGCATCTGCTGCTGCCTGTTGCTGCGCCTGAATTGCCGCCTGCTGCTGAGCTGCAGCTGCCGCTGCTGCCTGTTGTTGCAATACCTGATCCGGAGATTGGGTCGCTGTACCTGTCAATACAGACTGTACATAACCAATGCTCTGTGTTGCAATCGCTGCATTTATCAAATTGGCAATATTGGGGTCTGCCGTAGCTGTACCTACTGCTGCGGTACGTGGAGCCGCTTTATAAGTACTCTTATTAACTAACTCACGACTTTCCTCTACGCCATCAACCGTAACAACCTTCCAAAGCTGTGCCACATATCCTGTGTGTGCACTTTGTACATCAATATAACCAACCGGTTTGCTTGGATCTGCAACAACCTTTTCACCCGCTGCCGGAGTAGTACTTAAAATCTCACTTTCATAAGTCACCACTCTGTTTTCCGGTCTGGTCTCTACACCATAAATATTAAATGTAATCTTTTTATCTTCGGTAATACCCTCAATATAAACCGGATGATCTAAATTGTTTACAAACTTGAAGTCCTTCTGTGTGCCGGAAATAGCCGCATCTGCAGAAGGGTCCACATAATTAACAATCATGGAATGATTGTGTCTCTCAACGACCTCTAACTCAGCTAACAACACTGCATTGTAAAGTGTTGTGGACACCTGACAGATACCTCCGCCAAGGGAATCTACAACCAAACCACCGGAATAAGAACCTGCCATAAAATAACCATTTTCCTCTGTAAAAGGACTAATCATCTCGTAAACAGACATCTCATCTCCGGGATATAAAGTAGTGCCGTTAATCAAACTACATCCATTTGCCACATTACCGGAACGATTGGAACCGGATGACTTATAGCTTGTAGTAAATGTTCCCAACAAATCTGTCAGCTGGGATAACTCTTCTTCTGTACCGCGAGGTTCATCGGTAGTAACAACTAAATCAATGGTTGCATTCTGATAATCCCACTCTGTTGTCATGAATGTGGCAATCGCCTCTGCAGATGCCGCCTCATCAATCACAACACCTGTGATACCGGGTTCAACCACAAATTCACCATTTTCTCTTTTTAAAGTTGCATCCACAGCTTCTACATTATATGCCGCACATTCTTCCGCAATAATGTTTTGCACTGCCTGTGTATCTACCGTAAACTCTAACGGTAAAACCAGATTCTCATGCTCCAAATCCTTTAAGGCCTTGTATCTTTGAACAATGTTACCGGTTTTTCCGGTTTCCACAGCCTGTGTGACAACATCTGCATTGATCCATGTCAAGCCGATATCCTCTGCACAAATGGTATGGGAATTGTTGTTCATGGCATTTAAAGTAATCTCTGCCTGACCAATTTCATCAATATATGCCTGTACCTTCTGAATCGCTTCCTCTTCGGAAAGTCCGGAAACGTCTACATTACCGATATAGATACCATTTTCAATTTTGCCATCTGCCTCTTCCGCCTGTACCGGAGTAAGAATTGCCCCGAACACCAAAACAAAAGCTGCAACAGCAACTAAAATACCAATATACTTTTTCATAATCTCTCCTTGTGGTATACTACTTACATAGGAATTGCTGATACCGCCATAGGAATCACCATTGCTAAAATAATTAATACAATAATGATTCGGGAAATAATTTGTTTACCCTTCTTATTAAACATAAAAACCACCTCTTCTACGAAAGGATATTATAAACGATGTTACTGGTTTTGGCAAGTTTATTCATCATGACACTCATAATTTCACGTGCCTTAAAAAAAGACAAAAATGCAGCGGAAAAAGCACTGGACGAATACTTTGCCAGAGAGCATCAGGCAAACCGTACCCGAAAGCAGCCTCTGGATGATTTAAAATATGTAGAAATCCCTTTCGATTTCATTCCTAAAAGCCTGCTGGCAGACAATGATAATGTATTGGATTGCCACCAAACATTAGAGAGACTTTCGGACCGGAAAATTGTAAATTTTACGGGCTATACCAATACAGATTTAAAATTCCAATATGGTGTGGCTAACCTTCCCACTCTGATGGCTTATGACGAAAACTATACACTCTATGCCCGCACTATCTACAAGCTGGCTAAACTTTACTATGAAAACGGCTACGAGAGCAACGCCCGCATTCTCTTGGAAAAGGCTGTGGAAAGTGGCACTGACATCACCGGTAATTACACCTTGCTTGCCTCCATCTATCAGGCAAAGGGCGAAGAAGATAAAATTACTGCCTTGATTACACAAGTAGACCAATTGCGCTCTGCTTCCAAGACCAACATTAAACGTTCCTTGGAGGAATACGTCCATACCGACTGATTAACCGGTCCATATAACGGCTGGCCTCATTGCGCGTGAGGCTCTCTATATTATATTCACTTTCAATATGATGATGATTCAAAAAACGCTGCAACTGCTCGAGCTGCTTTTTAGTAGCCGGGCTTTCTTTTTTGACTTGATAAATCAACGGATGCATAGAAAATACTTTCTCCGCTTCTTCATCTTGTCCAAACCGTTCCTTTAATATGCCATACAGCCCCCACGTGGCTTCTACATCAGACAAAGCCCTGTGCGCCTGATGGGCAATCTCAAAATGCTCACATAAATAAGGAAGGGATCGGCTCTCTAAATCCTGCAAATACTTTCTGGAGATAGCAAGGGTGTCAATGCCTGTCTTCTCAAAAGATTCTCCTGCATTAACGGCAGCTCTTTTCAAAAAAGAATAATCAAATAGTACACTGTGTCCCATAAGGCATCCCGTTGTCTCAAACGCAAGAAACTCTTTGATTACTTCTGTTATAAAAGGTGCCTGCTCCAATTTTTCATCTGTCAACCCGGTTAACTCCACAATCCGTTCATCCAATTTCCTTCCGGGATTTACCAGGCTGTGAAACTCTGCAGTCTTTTTTCCGTTTTCAACACGTATAGCACCGATTTCCGTTATTTTATCCTGTTTAGGGTCTAGGCCGGTAGTCTCTACATCCACTACCGTATAGGTATTGCAAAAGATGCTCATTTCTTTTTCTTCTGCCTCTCTTTGTAATAGCTACAATACTCTGTGAGAAAGCATTCTTCACATTTGGGATTTCTGGCAAAACAGATTTCCCTGCCAAAGGTAATGATCTGGATGTTGTACAATATCCAGTGATCCTTGGGAAGCTCCTTCATCAGATCATACTCTATCTTTTCCGGGTCCTCTTCCTTGGTAAAGCCAAGCTTGGCCGAGATACGCTTTACATGAGTATCCACCACCACGCTGGGCTCACGGAAAATATTACCCCGGATTACATTTGCCGTCTTCCGCCCGACTCCTGCAAGGGAGGTCAAATCCTCAATATTGCTTGGCACTTCTCCACCGTATTTGTCCACCAGATCCTTACAGCAGGCAATGATATTTTTTGCTTTGTTGTGATAAAAACCGGTAGAACGGATATCCTGCTCCAACTCCTTCTGATCCGCATTGGCAAAATCCTCCAGAGTCTTGTATTTGACAAATAAATCTTTGGTCACAATATTGACTCTGGCATCGGTACACTGTGCACTGAGCATAGTAGCAATCAACAGCTGCCAGGGCGTCTCATGATTGAGATAACATTTATATTCGGTTGTATAGATTGCATCCAGTCTGTCCAAAATTTCTTTTGTTCTCTTTTTCATAACTCTCTCTTCTTCCGATTAAATGCGCTCAAAAATATCATTTAACAACATCGTATTCGCTTCGTAAGTCAACGGGTTTCTCTTATGATAATCGAAAAGCATATACTTTTCTACTTCCATTTTCAGGTAAGAACAATTTGCTCCGAAAATATCATAGGAAAAGGGTTCCATATGAAGCATCCGCACCATTGCCCGAGGTTCATATTCTTCATATGCAGGAAGCAAATGCTCCCCGTTCTCTCTCCGCTGTTCTTCCAAACGGTAAAAGCTGTTGACTTTATCCTTGTAGGCAGATAAATCCTTGGCAAACTCCGGACGACTCTTGGCATTTTCTCGCAAATAGATATCCATAGTCAGCAATTCCTTGGCAAGGGCTTCATCCCCATCTGTTTCCTCTGTGATAAATTGTAACAAAACAGAATAGCGGTAAACGCGGGATGGTGTGCTGACAAAATATCCCTTTTTCTCATAAAAGTCTGCCAGCTTTTCAAACATGGCAAAGGGCGTATCGAAAAACTTTAGCACATATGGCAATGTAGTGGTAAATTGATTGCTGTTATAGTATATTTCCACCATTTCTTCCACACGTTTCAATCGGCATACCTCTCCATAGGTTAACCATTTGGTAGAGAGCACTTCATAGGGTGGTTTATCCGTATACAACAACTCATAGTCCCCACTCTTTTCCTCCATATAGGAACCACTTAAGACCTTTAAAAATCCCAGCTGCAGTTGCTCCGGCTTCATAGCATATACTTCATTGAAGGAATTGGCGAAGCTTGCATAATCTTCAAAGGGAAGCCCTGCAATCAAGTCCAGATGAATATGGATATTATTTCCCTGATGCAAACGCTCCACTACAGTTCTTAATTTGTCCATATCCATATTGCGGCGTATTTCTGATAAGGTATCTGCATTGGTAGTCTGCACACCAATCTCCATCTGAACCGCACCGGGACGCAAGGTGTTTAACAGCCCCAGTTCCTCTTCATTAATCAGATCTGCCGCAATCTCAAAATGAAAATTGGTAACGCCGTTATCATGTCCCTTAATATAACGCCAAATCTCCATGGCATGCTCATGGTTGCAATTAAAAGTCCTGTCAATAAACTTGACCTGCGGCACCTGATGATCCAAGAAAAACTGTAACTCTTTTTTTACAATTTCCAAGTCCCGCAAGCGTACCTTCTTGTCTATAGAGGATAAGCAATAACTACAACGGAAAGGACATCCTCTGGAAGACTCATAGTAGATAATCTTGTGCTCAAACCGGGAAAGGTCATCATAAAGGAAGGGCAATTCGCTCAAATCGGTCAACTCACGTAGGCCGGTGTCAATGACTGTATTATCCTGACGGAAGACAATGCCCTTTATCTGTGGCAACCGCGCCAAAGCATCCGCTGACTTTCCCGCGTAGAAAGAAACCAGCTCGGCGAATGTGGCTTCTCCCTCTCCCACCATAATACCTGTTAGCTCCGGATAACTTTCCAAAAGCTCTGTGGCGCGATAAGACACCTCAGGTCCTCCCAGCCAAATAGGCACACCGGGTAAAATCTTGGGCAATTCTTTGACCAGTGTCAAAATCTCGGAAATATTCCAGATATAACAGGAAAATCCGATAGCATCCGGCTTATGTGCATAAATCCCACTCAAAATCTCTTCGATGCGATTATTGATTGTGTATTCGGCAATGGTGATATGCTCGCCCAGATTCCTATTTTCTTTCTTCGATGCATATGCCTTCAGGCTATAAAGTGCAGGATTGGTATGTATGAACTTGGCATTGACTGCTACTAACAGAAACTTCATCTACTCTGTCGCCTCCGGATATTCATTGCATAATAGACGGTAAGGCTCTTCATCCTCTTCGATAGACGGAAAACGCCCTACCTCTTCATAAAAACGGTTGTCCGTATTGTCATCATTACACATAGACACTTCACCGATTAATACGTCGCCGCTTCCCTCTACTACATCAAAATCATGATATTGATGCGGCCACAAGGTGATACTCTCACCCGGATGAAGCAGGACACCTGTGCCTGCCGGTACATAATAGGAACGGCCGTCAGAATTTACCAATACATCGGTATCGGCAAATTCACCATTTCCGTCATCATTATAAACGTGGATAATCAATGTACCGCCACCACGATTGATAATATCTTCACTCTTATTCCAATGAAAATGCATGGGGGAATGCTGACCTTCTTTTAACATCAACAATTTCTCTGCATAGACCTTTTTATATTTGGGATTATTTTGATTTCCGTTACGAAGGGTAATCAATGCAAAACCAACCTTATTAAAATCACCCAGACCATAGTCTGTAATATCCCAACCAAGCATGTTGTCGCGGATCTCATCATACTCATGATTCTTATCCTGCCACTCTTCCGGTGTCCAATGACAGAAAGGCGGCAACTCAAAACCATGCTCTTTGATTAATCGTTCCATATCTTTAATTGCTGCGTTGATTTCTGAACGTTTCATGTGTGTTCCTCACTTTCTTTTGCTTTGTAAAGCTGAAAATTATATCTATGAGAATCTTTGTCAATCGGAGAGGCTTGAATTCTTCTAAATCTTCTTTTTTGGTTATTTTTGTAGAAAAATAGCATCTTTTATTTGTTTTTTCTTCTAAATACTTATTTTTTCTCTCATGTGTAGAAAAAATGTTTATGTTTATATCATTAAATGCTTGGGCGGTGGACATAACGCGTGCATTTTTCTACTAAATCATATAAAAACACATAATAATGTAGAATTATAGTTAGAAAAGTTGACTTTTTTCTACATAAAGAGGTATTTGACAAATTTTTAGAAGAAAACCTTTATCACGATTAGGTATAAGGTTATAAAAAGTGCTATCTAAAGCTCGTAAAAACTGCAATTTGTCAGCTCATTAATTCAAGTGCTTTTTCAAAAGAAATACATTCAGCGTATCTTCTATTCCACATAAATTCGTTGTAATAACTGTATGTCTGTTCAGCAGACATATACTTATTATCAAATGTACTATTTGTGCTAGCAGGAACTATCATTTTAAAACCATGTTCGAAGCCAGCTTTGATAGTTGCATCTATACAATAATCTGTCTGCAAACCAACAATAACAATCGTATTTTCTTCTTTTTTTCTTAGATATTCCAACAATCCCGTATCCTTAAATGAACTATTTACATTTTTGTCAAAAACAATCTCATCATCCATAGGCTGAAAACCTTCATATATTTCAAAACCTTCATTTCCTTTTGTTAATTCATTGCCACCCCCATCATCATGTCTAACAAAAATAACTTCTATAGCATTTTGACGAGCTTTATGTATCAATTCCTTAACATTTGTTTCAAACAATTCAAACTGATATAAACCACTATTTGTAATAGCCTTTTGTGTATCAACAACTAAAAGTACCATATCAACACCTCATAAAAATACAAATTCAATCACTCTCTTCCCATCGCACCCAAAATATCTTCCCTCGTCGGCAATGCCGGAATTCCTCCGGGCTTTTGTACGCAAAGGGAACCGGCCACATTGCCATATGTTAAGGCTTGCTGTACCACTTCTTCTGTTAATTCCCCGGGAGTAAGGATTCCTTCCATCAGCACATAGGATAAAAATCCGCCCCAGAAAGCATCTCCGGCTCCGGTGGCATCCACGGCATCTACTTTCCTTCCCTCTACTACACCACTGTTTCCTTGGAAGAAGTATTTTGCTCCTTTGGCGCCCAGCGTCTCTACCACTACCCGAATCCCATATTGCTCCATGAAGGCAGGAATGTTATCTTCTCCTCCTACGAAGCCCAATTCTTCATCGGATACCTTAAACAAATCTACAAAGGGAAGTATCTTTTCTACTTCTTTTTTGCACCTTGCTTCATCATGCCATATCATATCACGATAGTTCACATCAAAGCTCACCAGTTTTCCCTTTTCCGACGCCAACTTCATAGCCCTGTACACCGCATCCTTAGAAGGTGCGTCGGACAAAGATACACTACCTGCATGAAGCATGCGACAACGGGCAATATCATCCTCTCTGACATCTTCCTCTGACAGCAAGATATCTGCTCCCGGCTTTCTGGCAAAGGTAAAGGATCTCTCTCCGCCTTCATATAAAGTTACAAAAGCCAAGGTGGTAACCGCCTCATCTGTCAGATTGGGACAAAGCATAGCGACGCCGTCCTCTGCCAACGTATCCTGTAACAGTTTTCCAAAATCATCATTTCCCAGAATACCCAAAAACGCTGCATCTAATCCGTTTCTTGCCACTGCAATCGCTACATTGGCCGGCGCTCCGCCGGGATTTGCCGTATATGTACGGGGCTCCTTGCCCGGTGTAAAATCAATCAACATTTCGCCTACACAAATCAAGTCCATCTCTGTAGCCCTCCCATAAAAACCACGTATCCACAATCCCACAATTTGCCTATATTATACCACCGAACCAGGTCCCGGAAAAGTCAGATACACCGTTTTGTTTAATTCCGATACACAATTTGTGATTTTCTGCTCAAATAGTCAGAATTATTCATTGACACAACCTTATAAAAACCTTTATAATTTTGTGTATATTGAAGGTAGAAATGGGGGTGTTTCTATGCAAAGAATTTTATTATCCGACTTGAATAACGGTATGATTACTGCCGAGGATGTTTTTTCTGTGGACGGACAGTTGATTGTGCCCAAAGGAATCGCCTTAACCGAAAATTTAATCGCAAGACTTTTTTCTTTTGATATATTTTCTATTAAAGTGGAAGATGAAGTTCTCAAATCTACCATAACCGATAAGGACTTAATCGAGGTTTCCTATGCTGAGAAATTAAAAGCCTCACCCGATTATCTGGAATTCAAAGAAGAATTTAAAGAAAATCTGGATAAATTAGAATTTTCCTTAAATGCCTTGGTAGAAAAGAATGCGGAATTTGACGCACAGAACCTATTAGCAGATACACTTAGCCTGATTGAAAACCGTAAATCTCCCGGTGGCATCATGGATATGATTTTACATATGCATGATTATGATGACTGTACCTACTCCCATTCTTTGAATGTGGCGCTGATTTGTAATATTTTTGCCGGATGGTTACGTTTCTCCGATGCCGAGAGAGAGCTGGCAACAGCCTGTGGTTTGTTCCACGATGTAGGAAAGCTCCAGATTCCGCCGGAAATCATCAAAAAACCCGGTAAGTTGACAAACGAAGAATATAAACTGGTCAAGACACATACATTAGAATCTTACAAGATGCTGAGCCAGTACAATCTTCCCGACGAAGTTAAGAATGCTGCTTTAATGCATCACGAGCGTTGCGACGGCACCGGTTATCCTTATGGTTTTACCTCTGATAAGATTCATAAATACGCCAAGCTGGTTGCCATTGCCGATGTATATGAAGCAATGACCAGTAGCCGTACATATCGCGAGGCCCTGTGTCCATTTAATGTCATTACACATTTTGAAAATGACGGACTACAAAAATATGATCCTACATTTTTACTTCCTTTTCTCGAAAATGTAGTAAACACCTTCTTAAATCAGCGTGTCCGTTTATCCAACGGCCTGGAAGGAAATATTATTTATATCAATCCCATTGCACTTTCCAAACCTACCATTAAGATTGGTAATGCATTCTTGGATTTGAAAAAAGTAGACAATGTAGAAATTGAAAGTATCATTTAATGAACCCTTAGCCTTATATGCGTACCATACACATATAGGGCTTTTGCGTTTTATATTCAATCATCGGACTATATTATGATTAAACTTGACAACATCACCAAAAAATACGGCAAAAACCAAGTATTAAAAGATATCTCATTAGAAATTGCAAGTGGAGAAACCGTTGCTATTATCGGCCGGAACGGCTGTGGTAAATCCACCCTCCTGCAGATCATGGCAGGTTGTCTGAAACCGGACTCAGGTACACTTTCCTATTATGGCAAAGAGGCAACGGGCCATTCCAAGGTATTTCAAACATATTGCGGTTATTTGCCCCAGGAAAATCCTCTGATGGAGCAGTTAAGCGTCCGGGATAACTTGAAGCTATGGAACACTTCCTCTTCTCAAATATCCGGAGAATTGCTTGAAGATTTTGAACTAAAAGACATCCTGACTAAACCCGTTGCACAGCTTTCCGGCGGCATGAAGCGCAGGCTGTCTCTGGCATGTGCCTATATGAACAGACCACCTGTTTTATTATTGGACGAGCCTACCACTGCGTTGGATTTTTACCACAAAGAAGTCATCCAACGCATCCTCAATGAACATCGTCAAAAACAGGGGATTGTGGTACTCATAACGCACGACATGGATGAAATCGCCGACTCTGACAGATGCCTTCTGATGGAAGACGGTATTATCCGTGAAATCAACAAAACGGACATAAGCAAGACTTTTCTTGCTGCGTTATATAAAGAAAATTAAGAAACAAAGGAGAATGTATTATGAATTTTGATCCTATGACCGGGGAACCTTTAAACTTTGATCCCATGACGGGACAACCTATTCAGCAGACGGAAGCTACACCTGCATCCGAGCCCATGGGATTTGATCCTATGACCGGACAGCCTATCGGAGCAACTCCTGTCCAGCCCGGACAGCCCGTACCTCCCGCAAAGAAAAACTGGGTATTACCGGTAGCCATTGGTGGCGGTGTTTTGGTAATTGTTGCCGTTGTTGCCATTTTAATTGTAAGCGGTATTTTTGCAAAACCCATCAACCAAATCGGTGTGGCTGCAGCCAATACCTTTAAAGGTGCCGGCGGTGAATTGGGTAATATCATGGTAGACGCATCCGAGATGTGTCTCGGTGAAAGCACCATTTCTGCCAGAATGAATATTGAAGGCGACGATGTTACTGTAGAATACCGTAATGGTAAAAAAGAAAAACAGTTAAATCTGATTCTTGATATCAGTGGCGCTCCTTCCTTAGAAGCAACAGCCGCATTAACAGATAGCCAGGTTAAAGCACAGATTCCTGCTTTATCCGATATGGTATTTACATACAACTATACCGAAGAGCCTGATGGATATCTGTTTGAGGACCTTTCCAATGATGATATTGAATTATTGAATAGTTCTTTGGAGACCCTCTACACCATGGACCAGGATCCTGATCTTCCCAAAAAAGAATTAAAAGCACTGGAAGATATCATTTATAGCTTGGAATTTGAAAAAGCAGACAAAGAAGAATTTGAAATCGATGGCAAAGATGTAAAATGTAAGGGTTATACAACCACCATTGACGAAGATTTTATGGAAGAACTCTGTGACGCTTATGCAGATTTCTACATCGCATACTTGGGCGAGGATTACGAAGATATCGTTGATGACATGATAGATGAATTTGCTTATGCATATGAAGGTATGGATGATGTGGAAGTGACCTTCTATCTCTACAAAAAAGAGTTAGCTGCAATTATTTTGGATGTTGATGGTTCTGATATGGAAATCCTCTTCGAAGGTGGCGATTACAGAGCTCAGAACATGGTAATTGCATTTGACGGTGATGAAGTCATTGAAATTGAAGGTGAAACCAATGGTACTACAGAAGAAAGAGCACTTTCTGTAGAAGGTGAAGAATACTTCTCCTATGAGTATGATACCAAATCCGGCGACTTTGAATGCTATATCTGCGACGGATACTATGAATATGAAATTGCAGATGCAAATATCACCTCCAAAAACGGAAAAATCACTTTGTTTGCTGAGGATATCACTTTTGACGGTGTTGGTATGGAAATGGAATTAACCATCCAAAAAGGTGTAAAACTTGACAAGATGTCCGGCGAAGAATTTGACTTTAGTACCGCATCTGAGTCTGATTTGGAAGACTTGGTTGAAGATGAACTTGGCGAAGATTTATATGACTTTGCCGAGGACTATAGCTGGTTATTTTATTAATTAGGAATTGTATATATGAAAATGTTTTTTAATTATTTTCGTCTGGAAGCCAAGCGAAGCCTGATTGCTTTAAGCAAAACCCTAATGGGTTTTGCCTGTGCAATTCTTGCCCTGACAGGTCTTGTGACTTTGGTTTGCCATGTAATCTTACAGACCAAGGCATTTCCTGTTATGGAAGTTGGTGTGGTTTTACCGGAAGACGAAGGATTAATGAAGGTTGCTGCTACCTATGTATCCACTATGGATAGCGTAGAGAGTATCTGCAATTTTCAATATGTAACTGAATCCGAAGCCAGGAAAATGATGGAAACAGAAGAGTGGCAGGTAGTATTAATACTACCTGCAACTTTATATCAGGATTTAAACTACATGGAACATACCACCGCTACCATAATCCTGCCCGAAAATGAAAGTGCGGGAGTCCGTATATTCGGTGAGCTTTTGGAAAGCGGCGTGAACCTATTGCAGATTGCAGAATCCGGTGTCTTATCCTCTGACCATGTTGCCTCAGGCTATGATATTTCCATGAGCCGCAGCAAACTGTTAAATTTCCTGGCTGTAAAATATGCCTATCAGGCATTGGACCGCATGGATACCTATGACGAATACGTCATATCTCCCATGGGCACCATGAACGAAGTGCAATTTTATTATCTTGCCTTCTTCCTACTGGTCCTTCTTATGAGCGGCACCCATTTCAGCTATTTATTTCACAGCCGTGAATTTGCGTTAAAAAAGAAATTGCATGCTGCCGGTATCCACGAGACGTTGATTGCTGTAACCAAAATAATAAATATGTTCCTGATTCTTTTTGTCAGTGGTTGCTTACTTTATTGGATAGCTACTCTGTTATCTTCCAAGACAAGCACTTATTTTCTATGGTTTCAAAATACTGCCTTTATTGGGATCGGCATTTTGGCACTGGCATTGAGTTGTCATTTTTATTTTGTATATACCTTGGCAAAAGACGGCAAACAAGGAACTCTTCTTTTGCTCATTACAAACTTGCTGTTTTTATTAAGCTCAGGCATTATTGTGCCCCGCGCATATTTACCTCAAGGGGTGACTATCATCGGACAATTCCTTCCATCCTACGGATGGGGAATGTTAATGCAACAAGCGTTTTTTGATACTATTAATATCACCTGCTTACTTCCCGTCATCATCTGGATGATGATAGAAGTTTGCCTTGGAGTATATCTTTCATGGAAAAATATTTAAACTGGTTTTGTCTTTCACTAAAACTTCATATGAAAAAACGCGGCACGCTACTACTATTATTGGCCATGATAGTGATTATTCCAATTCTATGGTCCGTGAAAATCCCTGATGGCAGTAACACTACAGTTTATATTTGTTACAATGATTCCATACACGGTGATACGATCCACACACGCCTACAGCAAAATGATTCCTTACAGTTTATGGAAGTTTCTACAGAAACAGAAATCGTACAGTCTGTTGAAAACGGTAGTGCCGAATGTGGTTTTGTACTGTCCTCAGATTTTGATGCCTCTATTGAAAAAAACCATTGGGATAAGGTTGTGACCTGTTATGTTTCTCCTTTTTCTACCAAATCCGAGGTGGCAAAAGAAAAACTGTTTGCAGCTATGTATGTTGTTTACAGTGAATGGCTTTTACAAAACACCGAAGAAGAAATCTATGGAAATCACGACCCGGAGCGCATGGAAACATTACTGGCTACCAACAACGCCTATACAAATGGTCAATTATTTCTTGAGATAGAAAAAGAATATGTCCAAACACCCTCCGCCCCAAGTACAAAATCAGTATATCCCATCCAAGGGACCATTAGCTTATTCGTGTTTTTTTCCATGCTTTTAGCTTCCGGCATTCACTTTGAAAAAGACATTTATCAGATACAAAAAGCCTTACCCTATGGCAAAAAGGGCTTATTTGTATGGATTTATATTATATCCGCAGGTTTACCTGTGGCAGCTACCGGCCTTATCCTTATCTTTCTATCGGGATATTCCCGTGGCTTTATCCGGGAACTTTTGCTAATGCTTCTGCTCCTGTTACTAAACAGTATTTGGGGAATACTCCTCAGTCGTATTCTCAAAAATGAACTAACCTTTTATGCGTGGCAGCTAACGATTTTAATTATCCATCTGATTTTCTGCCCGATTTTTTGGAATATCGGTGATTATGTTCCCACGCTGGGTTTTATATCCTACCTATTGCCGGTTGGAATATATTTGCTATAAATCTTTGATATACGATAAGAAGGAATATCACGCATGAAAACGCCTATTAAATGGAATATATCCACTATCCTTGTCATTTTGGTTATATCTGTTTTGTCTATCATGTTGACCGGACATTCAAAGGATGGAAAAGAAGAACTGTCGGACATGGGACATACGGTTACTACCCGTCAGGGAGCAGTTACATATCTGGAAAAAGGTAATATCTCTTTTGAAAGCCCCCGTGCCTGGTCACGCTTTTTTAGCGATACAAAACAAGGTTTTAGCCGGTATATGAAAGAACAGAATATTTCTATATTGATTACCAATCCTGAATGGGATTACTATGTAGAAATTGCTGTTCATGATGCAGAAGATATGTCACTGCATAACTTTACGGATATTCAATATCCCACTATATCTGAAGCTACGGAGGAAACGTTGAAAACAGGCGGATTTACTTTTACCAAGAGCACCTATGAAAGAGCCGCCTTCAGTCATGCAGAATATAATGTGGTTACCCGCTATACAACCGTATCTGAAGGCAAGTGTATCGAGTTTTGTTGCTACTATCTTTCCTCGCAGCCGATAACCATTGCAGACGAAGTCAATGCATTGGATGCAAAAATGTTGCCTATCATTAAAAGTGTTACCCTTGGTGACGCTACCAAAAACATTAAGAAGGAGACTCCCACCAAACTATCCACTTTAAGCGGATTTACCTTCTCCATTTGGATCTTGATTCTACCTCTTGTTTATATTTTACTTTGCGGTATGAAAATAAAAGATTCGGATTATATCCCCAACGCCAAAGAACGCCGATTGCTGGAGAAAGGCCTTTTAGATGAGAGTGAAGTTTACGGGGCCTGGCAAAAAGCGCCTCTAGGCCTGGCACAGTCCAAGTCCTTACTGGGCTTTTTTGCAGTCTTAATTGTCTTACACCACTTGGTTCAGACAATCGGTGCGGAAAGTGCAAGCATTTTCATTGTATTGGAAGACTTTGGTGTCTGTCTGGTTGCTGCTTTCTTCTTTTTTTCCGGCTATGGTCTGCTTCACAGCCTGCGACAAAAACCGGACTACTTTAAAGGCTTTTGGAAAAAACGTTTTTCCACGATTTTAATCCCTTTTTATGTGTGCACTTTTATTTTTATCTTGACTGATATATTAAGTGGGAAAAAGTATACTTTAAAAATGTTTTTAGGCTATGCTTCGGGCTGGATTTTGCGCAACACACACATGTGGTACATTGTGGAAATCGCTATTTTATACATTGTTTTTTATCTGCTGTTCCGCTTTATTAAAAAACGTAGCATTGCCCTGTTGTGCATGTTTGTTTTCCTGGTTACATTAACTGCCGGCAGTCTACTTCTGTGTCATGGAGAGTTTTGGTTCCAGGGCGAATGGTGGTATAACTCCACGCTATTATTTTTCTTAGGCTTGATTGTAGGCGAATACGAAGAACAGTTTCTCGACCTTCTGAAAAAGCATTATGCTATTTATACCATCCTCTTTACTGTGGGATTTTTGGTTTTCAGACAAATCACTGCCTATATGCTGTTACACCATGGTTATTGGACAGAAGATGCTCTTTCCAATGGCTACGGAGATAAAGTTATAACCCTGATTCCCCAGTTGTGCATGAGCTTTTTCTTTGTGATATTGCTGATTTTGATCTCCTTAAAATGCAGATTCCAAAATCCGGTACTATCCTTTTTGGGAAATATTTCCTTGGAATTGTATCTCATACATAATCTGTTTATTGAACAACTGGATATCATTACCGGAACCGGACTCTATGTATTGGCAGTACTCCTATGCTCTATTTTAACCGCTGCCCTCTTACATCGGTTTGATACCCTACTTATATGTAAGATACAACGGCAACCTGTGCCACCCAAGAAGGACTATCGCCCTTTTATCAGACAATGGATACAGGAAAAGAAACTGGCATCCATCAGCAGTTTACGCTTTGCCAAAAGACATCCCCGGGATGTAGGACGACAGATTTTCCGGACTACGGCATGTGTATGTATATGCATTATTTCTGTATTACCTATATACCTTTTATTCATTAACGCCACACGCACAAGCCATAGCTTAGTCCGTGGACCGTCCTTGCTTCCTGAAGGCGCATTTGCAGAGAATTTTTCTTCTCTACAACTGATGCTTAGTTATATGCCTTGCAGTTTAACCAGTGCAGAAATAAACTCTATCATTATTGCTATCGGCTCCTGTATTCTGGCAACTTATTTCGGTAGTATGTGCGCTTATGGTTTTGAATTATTCCGATTTAGAGGACGCAAAAAACTGTGGTCTGTCATTGTGGCTGCCATGATGTTTTCACAAATATCCTACTCCGTGGGATTCCTTATATTAATCACGCGATTAGGACTGGTTAACACCCTGATTCCCTTAATCATACCTGCTATTGCCACACCGTCGGTTGCTTACTTTATGCGAATGTATCTGAAGATCATTCCATTAAAATCCATTGTAGAAGCAGCACGCCTTGATGGTTGCAGTGAATTGGGTATCTTTCACCACTTGATTCTGCCATCCATAAAACCGGCACTGGCACTGCAAATCATATTTACATTTGTAACCGCATGGAATAACTCTTTTATGCACGGCTTGGTATTACGGGAACCGGAAACAAAAACCATCTCCACATACCTGCAAATGTTTGCAGGTGCAAGAGGAAGCTCCGGTGATCCTACTATTTATGTTTTATTATTATTAACTACCATACCGCCTATGATTGTATATGCTATTTTCTCAAAAGCTATTATTTCCCGCATTGTGTTAGGCAGTCTGAAAGAATAAAAAAATGCTCCGATTGGAGCATTTTTTTATTTCACATTCTATTCCATATAGATGATTTCCATATCGGAAACCCTATAAACATCCGCTTCTATCCGTGTTCCTTCCTCACAAAAGTCATACAACTCCTCAGAGCAATAATACCACTCTGTTCCCATGCGGATCTGCCAAACAGTAACTTCTTCATCCGTATAAAAATCTGCTGTGGACAGTTCTCTTTTTTCATCACAGGTAGGATCCATTAACAACTGCCCTGTAACACCTGCCGTGTACGCTGAATGGACATTAACCGCGGGATAATTACAATATCCTTCATAAAAATATCCCTCTTCCAGCAAAGGATTTGACGTAGCAACAAACACATCGCCTTCCCTCAAGATAAGATAAGTATCATTCTGCTTATCCAATACATAAAAAGTTGCTGACAACATCGCAAGCTCTGTGATATTTCCATCTGCGTCCGTAGTAAATTCTATGCCTACACCCGTAATATTACGTCCTGTTTCCTCTGTCCACTCCAAGAAAACTTCATCTTTTAACGTCGTTGCATAGATATCTCCGTTATACTCAACATCCATATTCCCGTTATAAGCATAACTTCTTACAATTCCTTCCGCATCGGTCAGGGAGCATATATCTCCTGTATCACTTTCTGTCGTGAAACTTCCATGAGATGACTCATAATCGGAGCTGTCTGAGAACGCCTTATAAGCCAACTTGGAAAAGCCGAATAATCCTATCATTAAAATAACAATTAAAAAGATCACTACAAACAACACCATGCGGACAATGCTTTTGCCGGCAGAAGTCATCCGCTGATTGATAAAATCTTTAGCATTGCTTTGCGGCTCCTCTGCATAAGTACCGCAATATTCACAAGTAGAATTCGGAGCCACCTCTGCGCCACAATTTGGACACTTCATATTCATTCCCCTCCTTTAAAAATGGGTACAAAAAAAGCACGAGACGGGATTCGAACCCGCGGCCCTCGCCTTGGCAAGGCGATGCTCCACCACTGAGCCACTCGTGCATGTCAAATATTTATATAAAAGCGGGTGATGGGAATCGAACCCACGTATCCAGCTTGGAAGGCTGGTGTTCTACCATTGAACTACACCCGCGCAGTGCCCAGAACCGGAATCGAACCAGTGACACGAGGATTTTCAGTCCTCTGCTCTACCAACTGAGCTATCTGGGCTTGCCGCATCTTTGCCTATTTTACAAAACATTATATGAGTTGTCAAGAAAAATGCGGTATATTTTTACAATTTTTTCGTTTACAAAAAATATCTTTTTTAACAAAGCAAGGACGCAATTTCCATTACCACATCGGACACCGCCTGCTGCCGTATCCAGTCTTCATCCTCTGCTGTCATCTGCTGAAGCTTCTTTGCTGTAGCAATCCGGTTTACTGTGGCAAAATATGAAACCAACTGACGATAGTCACTGATACGGTCCAACACACTACTGCCATAAATAGTATATTCATGCTCACAGCTGCTGATGATCTGCATGGCAAGCTTTAATTCTCCATTGATATCACTTGCCTCCATGAGGATATCCGGACGCTTTTGTACAAAGCCCATAAAATAAGCCTTGGCTTCCTCCAAACGCTTCTCCATAATCAACTCTGCAAGGTGGCTACGCACCTCTATGGTTTCCTTCTTTTCACCAACCATACCAACAACGGATTCATGGACTTTTAAATTGTTGGTGATGATGTATACCTTTAGTAAAAACTCGGAGATAAAACCAAAGACCCGCTTATGGTAATCATCATAACCGGAGAAATCCATCCGGGGCTCCATCTCAAAGAAGATATCAAATAACCAATCCACATAGGTATCAAACAATTCAGCTCGGCAAATAATCATGTTGCCGAAATAAGTCTGGTTTTTGTAGACCAACTCCTCGTATATCTCATAGTAAGCAGGATATTTTCTCTTCAACACCTCTGCCGTCAATGCAAGATCATCAATGTTGTGATTCTCTTTATACCCATCATAATAGGCCGAGCGCAAGGATAACGTTTTGGTAGTCATGATATCGTATTCTCCAAGAATCTCTTCGATCTCTGACGCTGTATATGCTTTTCCCTGCTCATTAATTAAATATCTGCGATAATGACAGCTTCCTTTAATATCTGCCTCGGGACAATTCTTTGCTGCCCAATACAACCCGGTCAACTCGCTGTAATAGCAGTTTTTATCTGAAATCTCATCACCGGTATCATCACCGGCATAGCCCAAATCCGCCTTCCCCTTTTTACCCACATGGATAGGCACATAAATAGGGTCTTTGGGTGGCTCAAATTTTTTATGGGTACATACAAAAATCTTGATATTTTTTGCCAAGATGTTTCTCCTTATGTAGAAATATTACTGTCCTAACAGGTAATTGACAAACTGTTGCGCCGTTCTGCCCGAAATACCGCCGTGGCTCAACTCCCATTTATTAGCCTCTGCCTTAATCTCCTCATCCGACATGGTAATACCGGCTCTTCTTGCAAGACCGATGGCAATCTCATAATACTCCTTGGGCGTAGGCTTGGAGTAGCTAATGGTAACACCAAAACGATGCACAAGAGAAAGCTTCTCTTCCATGGTATCAGAACGATGCATGCCATCCTGGAACTCCACGTCGTTGCGGTCCTTCCAGTTCTCCTTAATCAAATGACGACGGTTGGATGTGGCATAAATCAGGATATTTTCCGGCTTCGTCTCCACACCACCTTCAATGACAGCCTTGAGGAATTTGTATTCTACTTCAAACTCTTCAAAGGACAAATCATCCATATAAATGATAAATTTATAATTACGGTTTTTAATCTGTGCAATGACATTGGACAAGTCTTTAAACTGATGCTTATAAATCTCAATCATGCGCAGACCCTGGTCATAAAACTGATTTACAATAGCTTTTACACTTGTGGACTTTCCGGTTCCGCTGTCACCAAAGAGCAGGACATTATTTGCCTTTCTGCCTTCTACAAATGCTTTGGTATTGTCTACCAGTTTCTTTTTCTGGATCTCATATCCAATCAAATCATCCAGCATTACCTTATCCATGTTGTTGATTGCCTGGAAGGTAATGTGACCCTTATCATCCACATTGCCGATACGGAATGCTTTGTTAAGACCAAACATACCCACACCGAAATCTTTATAAAAATCTGTCACAAATCCAAAAAATTGTTCCTCTGTGTTAGCCTTTGCTAAATTCTCACTCAGCACCTGCACCTTTTCACTGACATTTTTATTGTACATCAGCTCCGGCTTACCGATTGCACGGTATGTAGATAAAGTAGAGAAGCAGTCAACGTCTAAAGCTTCTTCCAGATATGTAAAATCATAATGGAATAAATCCATAAATACCTTAAAATCATTTTTGGCAAAGTGGTTCACACTGCCGTCGTTGGCTCCAACCTTTTCACAGGTAATACTGAAAGGGTTTTCATCCGTAATCAAAAGATAGGTCAGATAATTTTGCCAAAGGTTTTTATCAAAACCATAATCGGTCGCTACTACCAAAAGCTTTTTTACCTGCTTGTAGACACGTGTCACTAACTCGTCTTTATTGTACTCACCGGATTTTACCTTGGCACAGATATCTGCAAGCTCCATTAAAATACAATCTGCCGGTAAATCTCCGTAAATAATCAATTTGGAAATAATCTGATTCATATGTATGCTCCTTAAGTATTATTAGTTGTCTGCAATCTTAGACTTAATATCCTGAATATTTTTTGTAATTTCATCCAAGGCTGACATAATGGAATTCAGGCGTACACGCTCTTCTTCATCAATCACGCCATCCTGCATAATCTCTATCAAAAGCTTGGATATCTCATCAATATCCTGAGCCGAACCAAGGAAACGCAAAATGATACGATCCAAATTTTCATCCGTTTTTGCCTTTGTGGGCTTATCCTCTTTTAACAGGTAGTCTAAGCTTACCCCAAACATATTGCTGATTGTTACCAGCTTATCTGTCTCAGGTAAAGTCACACCTGATTCCCATTTGGAAACTGCCTGACGGCTTACTAAAAGCTTATCTGCCAATGCTTCCTGGGATAATCCGCTTCTTGTTCTTAAACTTAAAATCTTTTCTGCAAAACTCATGTTTTTCTCCTTATTTATGTATATGTCAACTTAAAGTTGCCCTACGTTCTTATATTACCATATGACAATAAAAATGCAAGCCCAAGAAGGCTTGCATTCTCATTATTTATGGATTACAGTCGCTACATTGGTGAGATTCATTTACATTCTTCTGCATTCAGTTTCTTTTTCCAAAATGTATTCACATGTTCCCATCTCACTATAGGTCCCGGCGCAATAATTTTCTTCAGATAAATAACTTTAATTTTTGTTCCATTTTCTACACTTTCAAATATGACTTCAAACACCGGCTTTCGTATATCAAATGGTGGTCCATAGTGTTTCACACCGGTAAACGTTATAAAATATCTTCCCTCATTCTCTTCCCATTCGTAATCATACACGTCGTAGACATTATCATGTTTCATATATTCCAGACAATTTTCCAAAGGATATCGTGTTATATAGTCAACTTCTGTCCACTCATCAACTAAGTATAAAATAATCCATAGCGCAGCGAATGCAATAATTGGGAAAAACATTAAAAATAATACGATTACTTTAATCATCCATTTACTCCTCCCTTTCATTACATTCCAAGTACAATTTTTTTAACATTTTAACCTTAATCACTTTTTCAATGCAACTCATTGCCAATAAATTCTTCATATGTATAAGTTACAGCTTCCATTTTTTCTTTGCCTTGCTCGCAGGATTCATAAAAATCGTTTGTAAGCACATTATACTCATCTTCTGTTACTCTGACATAATATTTATTATTAGACTCATCCAAATAGCCAATTTCTTTCATTTTATCCGGTATATAAATCCTTTGATTTTCCTGTGTAAATTCCGGTAAAGATATGCAGCATACCAACTCACCATCATAAGAACGTGTAAAGAAATGCACGCTACATTTTATTTCTCCATCTTCATTCCACTGATAAAAGTAATTGGTTGTTCCATCACTAAATAGAAGTATTCCGGTTCCCCCTAATTGATAAAATCCGGATTTTATTTCTTCACATAAAACAATCTGCTCTTCATTTTCCAGATACTTAAAAAACAACCACGTTCCATTTGCTAAAATAATCAATTCCTGCGCTCCGTCTCCATCCGCATCGAAGAAATAATAATCATAGCGTTCCATATCATAAGTTGCATCCATACCATCCGGCAACAATATGGCATCATGGTCACCTAAGAGCATCTCTTCTCCGGTTTCCATATTGATAAAGGTTCTTTCCTGTAAAATTAATTCTTTAAAGACATTTTTATACGTTTCATATTTATCCATATCACCTTTATCAAAGGCTCCATACCAATCGATTTCAGAATAGGACTCTGCCAGATAACTATACAATTCTTCATCTGCCAATTCCATTTCATCATGCGGGAAATCCAGCCAGGTAGCATAATTATGTTCATTTTCTTCTACATATTCATAACAAAACAAACCATCTTCTTGTTGATAGAATATGCGGGTATCTGTTATGTCATATGTATCATCAACAAAGCCTACCACCATACGGATATCTTCTAATCCATTTCCATCTACATCTTCAACATTCGCATCGAGGAGTTCCATGTTAGTGGCACAGGGTACAAAAAAATCATACAAAATGTCCCCTTCCGGTGTTAACAAATAGGCCTCCGGTCCATACGTACCACGCTCTATGTTTGTTGCCTTTCCACAAACAAACCAAATATCCGGCTTTCCTTTCCAATTGATCGTTGCGGATAATTCTTCATTTATATCCCTTTTTGTATTATTTGCAATATAAAGATCGTTAATGTTACATGCGACAAAAGAATAATTTCCATCTTCCCAATCTTCACTATATTTGTCATGTATATAATCTCTATTTAACCATATAACCTCTGCTTCAATCTGATCTTCTTGCGGATTTGCAATGCTCATCCTTCCACTATTACCTTGTTCATCCTGAAACCAACACTCTACTTTTCCGTCAATAATCTCTCCTTGGAAATACCCTACTCCCAAATTAA
The DNA here is from genome assembly GCA_045542735.1 of Lachnospiraceae bacterium. Taxonomy (GTDB): domain Bacteria; phylum Bacillota; class Clostridia; order Lachnospirales; family Lachnospiraceae; genus UBA2882. The sequence continues at coordinate 162,081 of JAZQLQ010000026.1, read as the reverse complement.
TCTCACGACAACCACCTTGATTCTTTTCAAAGCAATCTTTCTGCAAAAATCCCATAGAGAATCGTCCTGTTACTCTGCCATTATCGATATCTGAAATATAAAAAGAAAAATCCGTGGAAAAAGCGCCTATATTATCCCGACCTGCACCCGCAAGCCATATTCTGTCCTTATATTTTTCCAAAGTCGTTTCAAAATCCATTGTCTGATTCGGATTTACTAAATCAACTCGTTCTCTTTGCCAAAAAAAATCTTCTTGTTGATAAAAAATATAGGAAATCTCTTTGGTTCCATCAATTGATAACGTAATTGTGATATCTTCTAAGCCATCTCTATCTACATCTTTTATTACAGTATCACTTATTTTACTTTCCGGTATATATCCAATATCAAAGCCATATACAACATTGCCTTTTTCATCATGCAAATAAGCACACGGATAATTCATACTTCCATATTCTTTCTCGCCCAATATCAAATTGAACACGCCTTCCCCATACTTTAAATTTCCATCAACCAACAATTTTTCATCTACACAAAATTCTTCATCAGAGATATTCCAAGGATTAAAAGTATATGTCCCATCATAATTTGCACCCCAAAAATAATTTCGATATGATTGTTCTTCATGAAGCATAAATGTAACTTCTATATTCTGCTCGTCCACAAAATGCAAAAGGATTTGTCCTCCAAAACCTCTCCCATCATCAAATTTACACTCTGCACTATCTCCTACCACTTCACCCGAAAATTCTCCTATATAAGGCAAAGGTTCCATATCATTGTTTGGGGTTTTTATATTATAACTTACGAAACTGCCTTGGTCTGTACAAAGACGTCCCTCCACTTTTCCATCTTCGATAACCGTAAAGTAGAAAGAGCATTCCAAAGGTGCAAGTTCCGAATCCTCACATTGAATCTGAGATATCCATATTTTTTCTAAATATTGACTGTAATCATATTTTTCCGGCTCCGAATCCTCTTCCATTTGATTCGTTTTTCCGATTTTTTCCTGTTCCGTCGACTGTACTTTAATCTCTTCATTACCACATCCCATCATACCTAGGCATAATGTTAGATATGTTATTGCATATATTAAATGGAATACTAGTTTTTTAAACATAGATTTACCTCTTTTTATCAAAGTCTCTCTCATTGTAACATACTTTCATAGAAAAAACTGCCACATCACTGTGACAGTTTTTTATTCTCTATGACACCTGTTCAAACTGGGAATTATACAATTTTGCATAGAAACCGTCTTTATCCAAAAGTTCCTGATGCTTGCCTTGCTCAATAATATCGCCATCCTTCATGACCAAAATCAAATCTGCGTCACGAATGGTGGATAAACGGTGGGCGATGACAAAGCTGGTTCTTCCCTTCATCAGGTTATCCATAGCTTTCTGGATACGGATCTCTGTACGTGTATCTACTGAGGATGTAGCTTCATCCAAGATCATGATACGGTTATCCGCCAGAATGGCACGGGCAATGGTCAATAACTGCTTCTGACCCTGGGACACATTGCTTGCATCCTCATTTAACTCCATTTGATAGCCACCCGGTAAAGTGCGGATAAAGTGATCTGCATGGGCAGCTTTTGCTGCAGCAATGACTTCCTCATCTGTCGCATCCAGTCGCCCGTAGCGGATATTTTCCATAATGCTGCCTTTAAATAACCAGGTATCCTGCAATACCATACCAAAGGCATCCCTCAGTTCTCTTCGATTGAAATCTTTGATGTTGTGTCCATCGATTTTAATAGCTCCGTCGTTGACATCATAGAAACGCATCAACAACTTCACCATAGTTGTTTTTCCGGCTCCCGTAGGACCAACAATGGCAATCTTTTGTCCCGGTTTAATATCGGCACTAAAATCATGAATGATAATCTGATCCTCATTGTAACCAAATTTTACATGTTCAAAAGAAACCGCTCCTACCAGGTTGTCTGTGCTGGCCGGATTTTCTGCCAACTGGTCTTCTTCCTCTTCATCCAGGAATTCAAAAACTCTTTCAGCTGCTGCCGCCATGGACTGAATTTGGTTTGCTACCTGAGCAATCTGCTGGATGGGCTGGGTAAAGTTTCTTACATACTGAATAAATGCCTGAATATCACCGATAGTAATTCTGCCGTCAATAGCCAGAATACCACCTACCAATGCCACACCGGCATAACCCAGATTTCCCACAAACATCATAATGGGATGCATCATACCGGATATAAACTGGGATTTCCAAGCAGATTCATACAGCTTTTTATTTGTCTCGTTAAATTCATTAATGACATCGTCTTCTTTGTTATACGCCTTGATAACCAGATGTCCGGAATAATTCTCTTCCACCTGTCCGTTAATGGTTCCCAAATGCTCCTGCTGACTGCGGAAGTATTTCTGGGATTTTTTCATAACAATACCAATCAGCACCACGGAGATAGGCAAAATAACCAACGCAATCAAAGTCATCAACGGTGAAATGGAAAGCATCATTGCCAGCACACCGACCATGGTTGTCACAGATGTGATAACCTGTGTAATACTTTGGTTTAATCCCATACCCAGGGTATCTACGTCATTGGTAATACGGGAGAGCACTTCACCGTAGGTCCTGCTCTCAAAGTATTTCATGGGCATGCGGTTAATCTTCTCGGAAATTTCCTTACGGAACCGATAACAAACTTTCTGTGTCACACCGCTCATAATAAAGCTTTGCAAAAAGGCAAATAGTGAACTGATACCGTACAACGCCAGTGTGATTAATAAAATCTTTCCGATATAATCAAAATCAATACCGCCGGTTCCGGCAATCTTTCTCATCAAGCCTTCGGAAAGTGCGGTTGTTGCCTTTCCCATGACCTTCGGTCCCACAACGTTAAATACGGTGGAAACTGCAGCAAATATCATAACTGCAAATACAGCAAACTTAAATCCACCCAGATAAGCAAATATTTTTTTGATAGATGTCTTTAAATCTTTGGGTTTTTCTACCATCATGCCACGGGGTGGTCCGCCCATCCCTCTTCTTCTCGGAGGCATTTTTACTGTTTCTTCACTCATGTCCTATACCTCCTTTTCTTCCAATCCCAATTCCTTGGCGGAAAGCTGGGATCTGGCAATCTGCTCATATACTTCACAATTTTTCAACAAATCTTCATGTTTGCCCATGCCAACGATTTGTCCGTCGTCCAATACAAGAATCTTATCTGCATGGATAATGGTACTGATACGCTGTGCCACAATGATAACGGTACTGTCTTTTACCTTTTCCATTAAGGTTTTACGAAGCACTGCGTCTGTTTTCATATCAAGGGCTGAAAAACTATCATCAAACACCAGAATTTTGGGCTTTTTCACAATAGCTCTCGCAATGGCAAGACGTTGCTTCTGACCACCGGACACATTGGTACCACCCTGTGCAATGGCACTCTCAAACTGATCTTTTTTATCCTCGATAAATTCCATTGCCTGCGCAATCTCTGCTGTCTCTTTCAACTCTTCATCCGTTGCATCATGCTTACCAAAACGAAGGTTGGAGGCAATAGTTCCTGAGAAAAGGATTCCTTTTTGGGGTACAAAGCCAATGCATTCGCGCAAATCTTTCATCTTGATATTGCGAATATCACGTCCATCGATGGAAATAGCGCCTTCCCGCACATCAAAGAATCTGGGGAGCAGATTTACTAAAGTGGATTTGCCGCATCCGGTACTTCCGATAATCGCTGTCACTTCACCGGGTCTTGCTTCAAAATCGATATCTACCAGCACGTCTTCCTCTGCTTCAGGATATGCAAAATATACGTGATCGTACTTGATGATGCCCCTTTCTACTGTAAAAGGCGTAGCATCTTCTTTATCTTCAATGGTTGGTGCTGTCTTTAACACTTCGTCAATACGCTCTGCTGCCACACCGGCACGGGGGAGCATAATGGACATCATGGTCAGCATCAAAAAGGATATTACAATTTGCATGGAATAGCTAATAAAAGCTGTCATTTCACCAACCTGAAGTGTTCCCAGATCAATCTTGTTTGCTGCAACCCATGTAATCAATATGGAAGTTCCGTTCATAATAATCATCATGCCCGGCATCATAACAGCCATAACGCGGTTAGTGAACAACTGTGTTTTTGTCAGATTGCAATTGGCCTCGTCAAATCTTTCTTCTTCTTTTTCCTCCCTGCCAAAAGCACGGATTACATTAAGACCTGTCAAAATCTCACGGGAAACCAGATTCACCCGGTCCACCAAGGTCTGCATCATCTTAAACTTGGGCATGGTAACAGACACCAGCGTTAACACAAAGCCCATAATCAAAATAACCGACAGCGCAATAATCCATCCCATACCGGCTCCGGTGTTAATCACCTTGATAATACCGCCGACACCGATAATGGGTGCAAACAGTACCATACGCAGTAGCATCGTTGATACCATTTGTACTTGCTGAATATCATTGGTGCTTCTGGTAATTAATGATGCTGTCGAAAATTTATCAATCTCTGCATTGGAAAATCTTGTAACCTTGGAAAAGACCTTTTTGCGCAAATCCAAACCAATGCCTGCACCAACCCTGGACGCAAAAAAACCCACACCAATTGCTGCCACGCCCATCACCAACGTCATAAGCAACATTTTGATACCGGCTTTTAATAAGTAATTAATCTGTATCTGTCCTACATCAAGGCCGGCTTCTTTATGACATTGTGCCGCAAATTGCAATGCCATAGATCTCACCGTTGACTCTCCCAAAGTATCCACCGTCTGGTCCACAGACTGGCGTGCCTGCATGATCATAGCCTCCATATCTGCTACGCTTCCTGCTTGCATCTGCTCGGTTCCTTCCGGTGCCTCTCCTTGATAATTGCTCATCTGGTAAGCCAATGCTGCGGGAATCAAAAGCTGATGATCCAATGCCTCCAGTTCTTCTTCAGAAAGGGATTTTGCCACATAGAATCCGCCCTCTTTTTCATAGCTACTTACCCAGGCTTCCCTCTCTTCTTCTGTCATAAGCATCTGCATGCTTTCATATGTTTGCGCGGTCACTTTTTCAGGTAAGATATATTCGGTTCCGCTATTTATGATTCCCACATCAATGATATCCGACGTGTATTGGGGCAATGCCAGATCACAATATGCCTGCACAATCAACAGACATAAAATGACAAAAACACTTCTCCAATAGGGAATCATATTTTTAAAAAGTTTTCCCATAATGTACTCCTTTTAAAATGTTGCCAATATAGCATATGCAAAAAAATTGTTTTTACCTAAATCATTCCAATGATTATAAAAAACACCACCGGCACTAAAAGGCACGGTAACATATTTAAGGTCTTAATTTCCTTTATTTTTAAAATAGAAATGCCGGAGCTTGCAATTAGAAACCCTCCCACAATGGATATCTCCGTCATCATAGGCACGCTCATGAAATCTCCCACCAGACAAGCCAGCAAAAAGATAGCTCCCTGCCACAGGAAAAGAACTACTGCACAAAGGGCAATACCCATTCCGTAAGCGGACGCTAACACACAGGATGTGACCAAATCCAAGGTGGCATTGGTAAACAGATAGGTATTATCTCCATAAAGTGCACTATTGATTGGTCCCAAGATAGAAAGTGTACCAATACAAAAAAGTAAAATACCTGTGGAAAGTCCCTCTCCAAGACGGCTTTTTCCCGAAAAACGTTCAGTCAACTTGTGAAATCTTCCATCAATATTGAGTACGGTGCCAAGCAGACTTCCCAGCGCCAGGGCTACAATAAACAATACCGGATACTCGCTCTTTGGCATATTTTGTACTACAGCATTAATGCCTAATCCGGTTGCCGCCAGGCCCATGGCATTGAATAGAGCATCCTTATATTCTTCTTTAATTCCTTTTTTTATGATACTACCGGCAATGCTACCGATTAGAATCGTGCCTGTATTTACAATAGTTCCTAACATAATTCTATCCTTTATCCTATTGGTTGATGATACATTCCTTTTCCATTTTATTCAAAAATCTTTCATTATTCAATAGCAGATTGTGTTATACTGCAAGAGAAATATTTTTAACAATCATTTAGGAATGAATTATGGAAAACAATTTTTTTACTGCCGATGGGGCTTTTTCATATAAACTAAATAGCGACTCTGTCACCATTTTATCCTATGAAGGAAACGAACACTATCTCTCTGTCCCTGATATGATAGAGAATTTGCCTGTTACTACCATAGCCTCCAGAGCATTTCTTGGTAAAAAGAATATCTCACATTTGGTGTTACCTGATTCTATTACCGATATTGGCGATTGGGCATTTGCTCATATGTCCGGTTTACAGGCGATTACTCTCCCCTCCAATGACCTTGTCCTTGGCAAGCAGATTTTTATGGATTGTCCTTCTCTATCAGAGATCCGTATATCCGGTAAAAACAAGGATGACACCAACCTGCCCTTTTATATGGCATCTGTATATATGGCTTTAAAAAATACCTTATTATTCCGTTTTGAAGATGCAGGAAGCAATGGGTGGTATCATGAGTTGGATGATGCGATTTGCCGTTTTCTCGAGCGTCCAGATGATGATGGATTTGAACCGGTATATCTTGGCTGGTTTGAGGATGAAGATGTCATGGCTACCCAGCATCCCAAATATGTACAAAAAAAGCGTCTGGAAAAGGCAGCACTTTCCTTACGCCGCCTACGCTTTCCAAACGCTTTAAACGATTCTCATAAACTGATTTATCAAGATTACCTTCAAAATCATTTCGATACCGGTGTATGGGATTGTATGCTCTCCGTGCCATATCTGGAAGACTGTGGTTACCTCCAGCTAATCCTGGACATGTCCTGTATAACTGCAGACAATATAGATAACTGTATTGCCGACTGCAACCGGGTAGGTGCTACTCAGGCGGTTGCCATGCTGATTAACTATAAAGATACCCAACTGATGACAGAAGATTTCTTTGAACAGTTGAGTATTTGATATACCGGAATTTATTTAAGATAAGACTTGCAGTTCCAATAATGACATGGTAACATAGTCATAAGAAGAAGCAACCGCCCTCAAAGTGGTTAGCCTTCCCTTAGTTAACTTTAAAAGTCACTCGTCCGGCTAAAGACAAGAGTGGCTTTTTTATTTTCGCTTATTAGTCCTATCTATGTAGGTAAGCAGTGCTACGATTAACATTCCAAACGCTATCATTAATGATATTGCTTCATATGAACTCATTTGCACCACCTCCCTTCTATCCCTAGCTCGGGAGGCTACCACCTTGTACACGATTGCTCCGTATCAAAATTTTAATATGCGTTTTTTCGCAAATCAACCCCCATTTTTTAGTTATTTTATAAGGGTAATTCTGTGCACTTTTAACAAAAAAGCTTGTCGCCTAAACGACAAGCTTTTTATACTACATCTTCTTCACACATCCGGCTTTTTCGGCAAATATTTTTATTGCTTCTGCTTCTTTATCCGGCACAATATCAATGAGCAGTTTATTGTTGGTATATTGATAATTACTCTCAAGGATTCCCTTATCCCATCCTTCAGTCTCCCACAGCTTAAACGCCAACTCTTTTAACTGCGGATGCTCATAAATAGTTTTGACGGTAGAATTCATACCATAGCTATAGGGAGTCTTGCCTTCCAGATAAAAACGGAAGCCTGCCTTAACATCTTCCTCGGCAGAGGAAATGGCTACCAATACTTCATAATATCCTTCCTCGGCAATCCACTCCTTGCGGTCTCCGTCATAAGATGCCAAATCTTCTTTGGAAAGAGCAAAATCCAAAGTCTTCTTTTCTCCTGCTTTTAAAAATACCTTTTGGAAAGCTTTCAATTCCTTCACAGGTTTTGCTAAGGTAGACTCACTGTCTCTGATATAAATCTGGACAACCTCTGCTCCGGCTCTGTCTCCGGTATTGGTCAGGTCTACAGAAAATGCAATGCCATCTGACGTAGTCAGTTCTTCTTTTCCTGCATTTTTCACACAAAGATTATCTACGTCAAATGTGGTATATGACATACCATAACCAAAGGGATACAAAGGTTTTATCTTCTTTTTATCATAGTAACGGTAACCGACATAAATACCTTCACCATAATTAACTTCGTAACCATCTCCCGGGAAGTTTAAGTAGGTGGGTGTATCCTCGTATCGCACAGGGAACGTAAGCGGTAGCTTACCGGAAGGGTTTACCTTGCCGGTTAGGATATCAGCCATAGCATGACCACCTTCCATGCCCGGTAAAAACATGGCAAACACGCCTTTTACCGTATGACGGTCCAATGCAGATAAGTCTACGGGGCCGCAAGTATTAAGCAACAATCCCACAGTCTTACCCTGTAACTGTTTGAGCAGTTCCATGTCTTCTGCCGGAAGTTGCAAGTCCTTACGGTCATTTCCTTCCATTCCTCCCATGCGACTGATGCACAACACCACATCGGTATCGAAAGGAATCTCATTCAAATATACGTTGTCATTGCCTAATTGTTCTTTTAAACACTCATATAAGCTTGTAGTACGGTTAGTGGTGATACCTGCACTGCCGGTTCCGCATTCCAAAAGCTTTTCTGCACCACTGCCAACAAGGGCAATCTTCTGACCTTGCTTCAAGGGGAATATACCTTGATTTTCCAAAAGGACAATACCGGACGCAGCAGCATCATACGCAGCTTGATCAGTAAATACACGCATTTCTTCTACTTCCTGCTGTGTAAATGCTTCTTTACGGAAATTCATGACAATCCAATCAATCATTTTAAGAAGTCTTTTCACTGCCAGATCCAGTTCTTCTTCCTTCAATTTTCCATTTCTTACCGCCTCTATGACAGGCTGTGGGTCAATAGGTCCCGGCATAGCAAGATCATTACCCGCTGCTAACGCCTCTGCCGGATGATAAACCGCTCCCCAATCAGAAAGCACCACTCCGTCAAAGCCCCAGTTATCACGCAATTCTTCTGTAAGCAACCAATGGTTTTCTGTACAAGGCACACCGTTAATGCGGTTGTAAGCGCTCATAACGGTCTGTACCTTTCCTTCCTGCACACAGGCTTTAAATCCGGGCAGATATATTTCCTCTAACACCCTTTCAGATATCCATTCATTGATTCCTACACGGTTGGTTTCCTGATTATTGGCTGCAAAATGCTTTACATTTGCCGCCACACCATACTTTTGCACGCCCTTTACCAGCTCCGGTGCCAATTTACTAACCAGACAAGGATCTTCGGAATAGCCCTCAAACAATCTTCCGTTTAAGGGATCTCTGTGTATGTTGACATTAGGTGTCCCAAGCAATACATGGACACCGTAGAGATTGGCTTCTTTTCCCAGCGCCTCACCTACAGCATAAATAACCTCAGGGTCCCATGTGGCACCCAACAAAATTCCCGGAGGAAAACATCCCGGTGCATAGGATACACCCTTTAAATTTTGTTCCAGATGCTCCTGAATCCATGCACGAAGCTTACATTCTTCTTCATTTAATTTTTCCGGCTCAAAGTAATAGTCGATGACATGCATCAATACCGTAGAGCCAACCATCCCGTTGGTACTGTCTACCTTCAACTCATGCAAATCTGCCATATCGCCAAAGAGCTGCTCAAAATTCATACCGGTTCCGCCGTCCAACAATTGCATACGGGGAATCCCCAGACGCGGAAGGTCCGCCATGCCAAAAAAAGTGGCACCGCAGACCAGTCTCGCTTTTTCTTCTAATGTCAGTTCTTTTAACTTATTTAACATAAGCACTCTCAATCTCCGCTACTTTATCATATAAAAATACATTTTCCGGTACATAAATGCCATATTCTGCTGCAATTTTTATCACATCACCGGCAAACATTTCTACTTCGGATGCTTTTTTGTTGATGCGGTCCTGAGCCATGGATGGTACTCCTTCAGGGCTCAAAGTTTTCAATATATTTACATACTGATTAATTTCTTTTTCACCCAGGGCAATCCCCTTTGCGTTAGCAATGGCTACTACTTCGCGCATGGCTGCAATCATGGTACGGTTGGCATCACCTTTGGCACAAGCACCTGCATAATTGGTCTCATATACCATACAAGTCTGATTCACACCTACGTTGAGCATAAATTTACTCCACATACGATAAAGGATATCTTCTTCCCACACATAGGGCATTTCAATCTCATCAAAATATGCTCTGACTCTGTCTGCATGTGTACTATCCTGTCCTTTTAATGCTCCGATGTGTAAAGCACCCATCTGTGTGAAGTTTAAGCTGTTGCCAAACTTCATGGCATCCATGCCCTGTGCTACCGTATACACAATATTGTCCATACCATAGCGTTCACCAATGATTTCCTCACTGGAAATACCGTTAAGCACGGATATAATGGTGGTATTTTCATCAATACAGTTCTTCATCACATCCAAGGAAGCTTTCAATCCGGTATACTTTACCGCTACAATCAGCAAATCTACCGGTGTGGCATCCTCTGCCGCCGTCACCTGAAACTTTACAGATTTTCCGTTAATGGTAAAGTCTGCGTCCTTATATTTCTCAACTCTTTCCTTATCCATAACAAAAGTCACTGCATCATTTCCCAGTTTTTTTGCGATATGGTCACCGTATAAGAGTCCCAAGGCACCCATACCTACAATGGCAGTTTTTTCAATTTTCTTCATGTTAATTTCTCCATTTTTCTTGCGTAATACTATACCGTTGCTCTTGCCGCAATCTCATAAATCTCAGTAACAGCTGCTGCATCAAGTGCTACATAGCCACCTGTCTTTCCGTCACCAATGCCAAATTTATCTACCAAGGCAGGGATATCTTCAACCTTTGCTCCAAGCTGTTCAAAGTTGATAGGCATACCAATGGATACCAAAAATCTACGGAATGCTTTAATTCCTTCCAGTGCAGTTGATTTAGGATCTGCAAAATTCATCTGGCAACCAAAGATACGTGTAGCCATCTGCGCCATGCGCATACAGTCATGATGATCTGCCACATACTCCATCCATGCCGGCATGATAACAGCAAGTCCTGCACCATGTGCACAGTCATATAAAGCCGATAATTCATGCTCGATACCATGGCTGTTCCAATCCTGCTCACGACCAACACCTACTACATTATTGTGTGCTACCATTCCTGCCCACATAATATTTGCTCTGGCATCATAATTGTTGGGATCTGCAATAACACGGGGTACTTCCTTTAACATAGTAAGTACCACTGCTTCACAAAGTCTGTCTGTCACTTCAACTTCTGCAGTATTGGTATAGTATCTTTCAAATACATGGGCAATGATATCTGTTGCGCCACATGCTGTCTGATATGCGGGTAATGTCTGTGTCAACGCCGGATTTAAAATAGAGAACTTGGGACGGATCACATCATTGCCATATCCTCTCTTTAACATACCGTCTTCCTGTGTAATAACGGAGTCCGGTGAGCCTTCACTACCTGCTGCCGCAATGGTCAAAATGGTTCCTACAGGAAGCGCATCCGTTGCATTTGCACTGCCTTCATAGAAATCCCAAAAATCACCTTCATAAACTGCACCAAGGGCAATTGCTTTGGCCGAGTCAATACTGCTGCCACCACCAACAGCTAAAATAAAATCAATATTTTCTTTTTTACAAATCTCAATTCCCTCATAAACTAAACCACTACGGGGATTGGGCATAACACCACCAAGCTCAGCATAGTAAATGCCTTCTTTGTCCAAGGACGTCTTAACACGATCCAAAAGACCGGATTTCTTTGCGGACTGTCCTCCAAAATGTAACAGCACACGGCTTCCCCCAAAGCGCTTTACCAAAGCCCCTGCCTCTGCCTCTTTGTCCTTACCGAATGCAAAATAAGTAGGACTGTAAAAATTAAAGTTGTTCATAGTTTTTTCTCCCTTCTCTTTTTATATAATTTTATTTACTTTTTATATCCGACGTATGAAATGCTTTCTTCCAATATCCTCCAAAATAGAAAGATACAGCAATCACAGCACCCGCAAAGGATGCACTTGGTACAGCACATGCCACACCAACTATTCCCATCTCTAATATTACACCAAGATATACCGCTAAGGGAAGTCTTACCAAAAATGCCGGGAAAATATCCACAATTAAAGTAATCCATCCGTTGCCGGTTCCAAGGAATGCTGCATTACATGCGATGATAAAGGGTATAACCACATATTCATAAGAAAACGCTTTCATATAAATGCATCCCTGCTCTACAACCGCTGCTTCCGCTCCAAAAAGCAAAAATATCTGCTCGGTGCAGCAGGTGGCAATCAAAAATATAACTACACTAATTGCTGAGCACAATCCAAAACCATATTTTACTGCCTGTTTACTTCGCTTTAGATTGTCCGCACCTACACTTTGTGAAATCATGGTGGATACTGCATTGTTAATGGCTACCTCAGGTAAAATAGCAAATCCGTTAAACTTACCGACTATACCTACTGCCGCGCTGGCTGCCACACCACCCATCTCATTTACCAATGCAGACAGAATCAGAAATGAAAAGTTGGTAATCATCAGCTGAACGCCGTTGGGTAAGCCCACCTTCATAACCATTTTAAACATATCCCTGTCAAAGCAGAAGGACGATAAACGGAAATCAAATACAAAGTTATGTTTGATTAAATATCCTACACATAGTATAACCGAAACCGCCTGTGCGATAACCGTTGCGAGAGCGGCACCTCCCGCTCCCCAGTGGAAACCCCGGATAAAAATTAAATCCAATACGATATTGACAATACTTGATACCAATACAAACTTCAGTGGTGTCTTGCCGTCTCCCATGCCACGCATCACAGCACTTAATGCATTGTATGCAAATACAAAAACCGTTCCTGCGGCACAAATAATCAGATAGTAATAAGCATCTGTATACGCCTCCTGCGGTGTGTTTAAAGCGTATAAAATCGGTTTTGCAAAGGCCAATAAACCAACGGTTACTACAACAGCCAACGCAGCCAGCGATATAAATAATGTACCAATGGCCTTTTTGATATTATCACGCTTTCCTGCACCCAAAAATCTTCCTACCGTCACCATACCTCCGGTGGAAATTCCCGATGCCAGATTGATAACAATAACCATTATATTACTGCTGATATTAACACCGGAAACCGCTGCGGTCCCGCTAAAATGGGAGACAATCATCATGTCAGCCACACTGTATATCGATTGTATCAAATTACTGAAAAACAACGGAATGGCAAATAGTACCAATTGCTTCCATACACTGCCCGTTGTCAGGTTTTTTTCTAACTTAGCCATAAAAACCCCCTTGGTGTCCATTCATGCAAATCATAGCATGGTTTTCCAAAGGGGGTATATCAATTTTCACATCTTTTTAGCAAAATTCTGCTGTTTGTGCACGGTCACGCAAAGAATTTGTCTACCTATATACATTTTTCCAATCGCTTTAGAAGTTTCTCGTATTTTTCCATGAGCTGTTTGTGATACTTATCCACATCGCTTTCACGTTTTTCTCTGATAGCCGCTTCTATCTTCTCTATCACAATAACAACATCATCCGCACCGATAGAACGGGCAGTTCCTTTTAATGCATGAATCTGTATACCATAGCTTTCCATGTTCTTTTCTTTATAATCCTGACTCAATAATTCTATTTTGTCATTTTTATAAAACATATGTAAGATTTCTTTATAGAAGTCTACATTTCCTCCACAGAACAACATACCTTCGTCGGTATTTAGGAAAAAGATATTTTCCAAAAAATCTTCCTTATCCATGACATCGGTGGCAGGCGTTGTTTCTTCCTCTTTATACTCTTCCAGTAAATCGTTGGGCAGATATTTTAACAACATCTCTTCCAACTGCTCACTTTTCACAGGTTTTGAAAGATAATCCGTAAAACCTTCCTCCAGATATTTCTCTTTCACACCTACAATAGCATTGGCGGTCAGCATAATAACCGGTGTATAAGATAACTTTTCTGCATTCTCTGCCTTTAAGCGGCAGAAGGTCTCAATACCATCCATCTCCGGCATCATATGGTCCATAAAAATCATATCGTAATGTTTCTCTTTGACCATATCCAAGCATTGGATTCCACTCTCAGCCACATCCACGCATATTTTCGTCTTCTTTAACAGTCCCTGCATTACCTTTAAATTAATAGGTACATCATCAACAATCAGGATATATGCTTTGGGCGCCGTAAACTTAGGCTGATATTCGCTGGCCGGTACCACTTCGGTGGTCTGCATAATATTCACATCACCAATGGGTGTATCTATGACAACCATCTGGGGAATGATGACGGTAAAGGTCGATCCCTTTCCCGGTGCACTTTCTACGCGAATGGAGCCCGCCATTAAATCCAATAATTGTCTTGTAATATTCAATCCAAGACCAACACCTTCAACATTTCGATTATTACGCATATCAAAACGCTCAAAGGAATCAAATAATTTTTTCTGATCCATCTTCGATATGCCACGGCCGGTATCCGTAACAATAATTTTCATTAAAATAGTCTTTTCATCTACCGGCTCCCATTTCATTGTCAGGGTGACATCACCCTCATCCGTATACTTAATAGCATTAGTCAAAAGATTAATCATAATCTGACGGAGGCGGACCTCATCACCATACAATCGGCGGGGAATCTTATTATCATGCTCAAATTGCAAGTTCAGTCCCTTTTTCTCCGCACGCATCGATACCATGTTATAGGTATCGTTTAACAATTCCGAAACGTCATATTCACCCGGCACAATTTCCATTTTACCGGATTCAATCTTGGAAAAATCCAAAATATCATTAATCAATGAAAGCAGTGTCTTACCTGCACTCTCAATATCCTCAGCATATTCCCGTACATTACTTTCCGTAGTCTCTCTTAAAATCATCTCATCCATACCCAAGATGGCATTAATGGGTGTACGGATTTCATGAGACATATTGGCAAGAAATTGACCTTTTGCGACACTTTCCATAATGGCCTTTTCTTTGTTACGCTCTTCCAGCATCAGATCCTGTATAGTCTTGATAAATGCCAGAATCAACATAAAGACCAGGCCACTGGCAACCATAGTACCACGGAAAGGAATCTTCTCTTTTGCAAAATATAAACCAATCTGTACAACAAACGCTACACCGGCTACCATCATGCCAATGGCTAACAGCTTATACTCTCTGATATATCCTCGGATATAATCTACTATCATGGCAGTCGCAATCAATCCAATGGTAATAACGCTTACTAATGCCATAAAAATAAAAGTATCCGTAAAACCCTTAATCTCGGTTATAGCCAAAGTAAGACAGACCACAAAGTCTGCAACGGCAATCCATTCTACAATTTGATAATAACGTTTATAACGTCCTCTTTGGACATCGTTCATATAGATTAAAAACGGTATGGGCAATAGCATAACCATTAAAAATGCCATATCACTGGCCACCGACAAATTGGGAAAGATTAATTGTCGCAAACGGGAATTCATCAAAAGCCACATAGCCGCAATAAATACTCCCCAACCCAGATATAACATATATATCTTTCTGTTGTATACTCTCTGGAGAACAACACTAGTCAAGATACAGATACCACCCATGATTGCCATCATTAAGGCAATGGCTATTTCACTTCCGCCGTCCTTAATGTTTGCCATCCACACACCCATCTTATCTCCATAATATGTCGTATGGAAAACACCGGAAGAAGCCGAATCGCTTTGGGTCACAAGGCGAGCCGGCTTACCGATGTCAGATTCTTTTAATTCAAAAAACACATATGCAACCGGACCGGTTTTACCAAACAAACGGGAATCCTCAGTAGTATAGCTTCCACGCAATTCTCCGTCTATGTAAAACTCCATATCCATTCTTTGATTCCAAAATACCAGATAATGGTTATCTTCTACACCCTCCGGTATAATAGTTTCCAATACCACAATTTCATTGGGCTTTGCATCACAATCCCCGGGGATGCTAAATTCGCTCTTACTTCCATCCTCCAGCACACGATACCACTGCGATTCAAAGACCTCATATACATAATGGTCTTTTCCCCGTTCTGACGGTAAAAACAGTTGTCCCAGAAGCATATATAAAAATACTACTGTCAGCATACCGCTAAACAATATTTTTACCACTTTTGTTGTCTTATTATCTATCTCCATGGCCTTCCCCTTTATCCATTTCCCACTTTCTATTCCTCTATATGCTCTCTCCCCTGTGCAATAATAGTCCGCACGTGACTGTCTGCCAAAGAATAAAAAATGGATTTCCCTTCTCTTCTGCTTTTTACCAGTCTGCTCTGCTTTAATACTTTTAATTGATGTGAAATGGCAGACTGTGTCATATTCAATATCTGTGCCAAATCACACACACACACTTCTGCTTCCGACAACACAAACAAAATACGGATACGTGTCGGATCACCAAAGGTTTTAAATAACTCGGACAAACTATATAATTCTTCGTCATCCGGCATATTCTGATTCACTTTTTCTATTAATTCCCCATGAATCTCTTCTATTTCACAACATTCTAATATTTTCTCTGCCATTTTATCACCTACTTTTCCGTAAATATTATAGTACATATTTCACACTTTTACAATTTTTTCACAAATAGCGCACGGATTGCATTGAGTACCGCTAAGACCATAACTCCTACATCTGCAAAGATTGCCAACCACATATTGGCGATTCCCAGCGCTCCCAAAATCAGACATAAGATTTTGATACCGATGGCAAAGACAATATTTTGATATACGATACCAATACATTTACGTGAAATCTTAATGGCCTTTGCAATCTTTAGCGGGTCATCATCCATCAATACAATATCCGCCGCTTCAATTGCTGCATCAGAACCCAGCGCACCCATGGCAATACCGATATCTGCTCTGGAAAGCACCGGCGCATCATTGATACCATCTCCCACAAATGCCAGTTTTTCTTTATCGCTCTTTTCAGCCAAAAGCTCTTCTACCTTTGCCACCTTATCACCGGGAAGCAATTCACTGTAGACTTCTTTAATGCCAAGTTCGCCGGCTACCTGCTCTGCCACATTGGCAGCATCTCCAGTCAACATGACAGTCTTTGCCACACCCGCTTTTTTCAATGCCACGATGGCCTCTTTTGCATGGGGTTTTAATTTATCGGATATTAATGCATGACCTGCATAAGCACCATTGACCGCTAGGTGAACTACCGTACCAACATGACTGCATTCGTCGCAGGTAATACCCAATCGGTCCATCAATTTTTTATTTCCGGCAGCAACCTCTACACCGTCTACTTTTGCAAGCACGCCATGTCCGCTGATTTCCTCTACATCACTGACTCTGGACTGATCCAATTCTTTTCCATATGCTTTACGGAGACTCTTGCTGATGGGATGAGCGGAATAAGCCTCTGCTAAGGCAGCGTACTCTAAAAAAGACTCTTCCTCCATGGTCGGATGATGTACACCGACCACCTCGAAAACACCTTGTGTCATAGTACCTGTTTTGTCAAATACCACATATTTTGTCTTGGAAAGTGTCTCCAAATAGTTGGAGCCTTTCACCAAAACGCCCGCACGACTGGCACCACCGATTCCCGCAAAAAAGCTTAATGGAATGCTGATGACAAGAGCACAGGGACAGCTGATAACAAGGAAGGTCAACGCTCTGTAAATCCATTCGCCCCACTCCGGATTAACCCCCATAAAAATCATACGAACCAGCGGCGGTAATACTGCCAGTGCCAATGCACCATAGCAAACTGCCGGTGTATAGATACGGGCAAACTTGCTGATAAAGTTTTCAGATTGAGACTTCTTGGAGCTGGCGTTTTCTACCAAATCCAAAATCTTGGAAACTGTCGAATCTCCAAATTCTTTGGTCGTTTCTATCTTAAGCAAGCCGTTAATATTGATACATCCACTAATGACTTCATCGCCTACAACTACCTCTCTGGGGACACTCTCGCCCGTCAGTGCTCCCGTATTAAGAGTGGAATTACCTTCTGCTACAATACCATCAAGAGGAATCTTTTCGCCCGGCTGTACCACAATCACCGTTCCGATTTCTACTTCATCGGGATCAACCTGTACAAGCTTGCCATCTTTTTCTATGTTGGCATAATCCGGACGGATATCCATGAGTTCACTGATATTTCTGCGGCTCTTTCCCACCGCATAGCTCTGGAACAACTCACCAATCTGATAGAACAGCATAACCGCAACACCTTCGGTATATTCGCCTAAAGCAATGGCTCCCACGGTAGCAATAGCCATCAGGAAATTTTCATCAAATACCTGTTTATTTAAGATACCTTTCCATGCTTTTTTCAAAATATCATATCCGATAACCAGATAAGGAATCATAAAAAGTACAAATTCCACATAGCCTTCCAGGCGAAGTAATTTTAGGGCAACCATTAGAACCGCGGCCACTATAATACGGATTAATACCTTTTTCTGTTTTTTACTCAAGCGATCCACCTGCTTTCAATCTTCTGCATCCTTTAAAAATAAATTTCACAGTCATCCTCTACTTTTTTGCAGTTCTTTAACACTTCCTGCATAACCGCTTTTACATCTTGACCTTCTTCAAATTCCACAATCATTTTTAAGGTCATGAAGTTTACGGTAGCATCTTTTACGCCCGCTGTTTTCTTAGCGGCTTCCTCCATTTTATTTGCACAGTTCGCACAGTCTACTTCGATTTTGTAAGTTTTTTTCATATCAACGTTTCCTCTCTTCTAAAAAATCTTGCTCTCTTCATCAAATGAACAATCATTCATATGTTTGATTGTATTATGCTCCTTTTCCTCCAGTCTGTCAATATGTTTTATTTCAACTCGGGAATTTCTTTTTCTGCCGCATTATAAAACTTATCCAAAGCTTCCTCTTCTGAGCAAACTCCATCAAAGTAAAGTTTCATATTGTCCTGAAATAAACTATCTAATGTATAATCATAGGCTGTACAAGGCTTTACACGCAATTTTTTAGCACTTTGGAAAAAAATTTCCAAAACGTTTTGCCCATCCATAAATTCTGTTATCTCTTCATCCTGCTCGGCATATCTGTTCATAACTTTTGCGTTATTCACAAAATGTCCATCTTCTGCCATTTCACGCATAATCTTTGGGTTACATGTTAGCTGATATAAAATATCCCTTGCCAAACCGGGATTATCGCTTTCCTTCGCTACGCACAACAGATGACCACCCCAGAAAAAGGGGGCCGGACCTTCACAAATTGCCCAATCACCACTCTCTCCCATTTCCGTTTCCATGAATATAGCCTCAATAAACCAAGGTGCTACAAAATAGCCAAATACATCTCCGTCTTCTTTTCCTCCCATCATCCACTCCATGGACCACATGCCGGATGTATATACATATTCTTCTTCACAGAACATATTAGCCTGGTCTACCCAGTTCTGTAATGATTGATCTATCACGATTCTATTATCTTCTACCCACGGATGTTCCGCATTTTGTGAAAATATGCGGTAGGTTTCTTCCGGAGCCCCCACAATCTTCCATCCATATTCATCCAATTGTTCTGCCGCTTGGCAAAAGCTTTCCCAATCATTTAAATATTCCTGCACCTTCTCGGGATCATCTGTTCCAAATACTTCTTTTGCTGCCGATCTCCGATACATAAATGCACCGGGAGAAGCTGACCATGCACTTCCCTTTACCTGACCTGTTTCATCCATTGCTACATCTGCAGTATATCTGTATTGATTCCTCATATAAGGAGTTAATTGCAACTCCTCCATTGTCAGGCAACACTCTTCATCATTAATAAAACCCGTGGCATTATAACAAGGCTCTACAATAAAAAGGTCCACTTCCTCTTTCTCCAAAGCCTCATACACGGCTTCTTCATAATATCCGTCAACATTTGGCACAATCGTCCATTTCACAGTTATATTGCCAATTCTTCCGGTTTCTCCGTCCACCTCTTCATAATCGGGATAATATTCCATCATCAATTCTTGGAATTCCGTTGTATATGTATATATATTTAAGACTTCCCCCGTATCCTTTGACAAATCAATCTCATAGGCTTTTCCCCGGATTAAAGCAATCAATGCCCCTAACATTACCATTCCCATGACGAAAGCTACTGCATACTCCCATATGTTATTTTTTTGAAGGTTTTTATCTTCGTATTGGTCTCTTTTGTAATCCATGGTATCTCCTCCCAAGCGCATCCCTTTAATCGAAGTATAACGCTTATTTTTACTTCCCGCCATTACTATTTGTGGCAAGATTGACACTTTCTATGCTATAATAAGTTTCGCGAATATAACAAGGGAGAATACTTATGACAAAAGGAAATAAACTGGCTTACAAATTTTTTCGAATTATTTTTAAGCCTCTACTGTATATCTTGTATCATCCTACTATTATCGGCCGCGAAAATATTCCTGCCACCGGCAAGCTGGTTATTGCAGGCAATCATATGCACGCTTTCGACCCGATTCTGGTGGATGTGTCCACCAAACGAATTGTTTGCACCCTGGCAAAGAAAGCCTTGCATGACGGCAAATTTGGCTTTTTCTTCCGCGCTATCGGTTCCATCCCCGTAGACTTAGAAAACGATAGTCTTGCATCTTTAACGGCTGCTTTTGAAGTATTGGATGAAGAAGGCGCTGTCAATCTGTCTCCGGAAGGCACGCGTAATTATACCGATGAACTATTATTGCCTTTTAAATACGGCTCCGTTATCCTTGCCAAAAAAGCAAAAGCACCGATTGTTCCATACGCTATCGTTGGTGAATACAAAACCGGTGCAAAGAATTTAAAAATTATCTACGGCAAACCTTTCTCTGTAGAAAAAATGAAACTGGTGGATGCCAATCGTGAATTATATAACCAAATCAAAGACCTGATGGTGGCAAATGCAGATGAAGCATTTTTAGCTACCAAGCATATTTCCACCTTTGATGAAGCAAATGCAAAACATAAAGCGTAATCGTGAATGATTACGCTTTTGTTATTATTCCTCTTCATTCCATTCATACCAACATGAAGGGTGATAAAATTGTTCACTCTCTTCCCGCAAATCAGAACTATATGGTTCCTTTGATTCCTTATAGGCTTCTATTTTTTCCCTGTTCGTTTTATATATACGGATTCCGATTGGATACTTACTTTCTTTCAACGCCTGATATAAGATTGATAACTCTTCTTCCGATACACTTTCTTCTATTACCAGACCATATTCCACATCATTGTTCAGATATGTATATATAGGTAACGACTCCATCAATTGACTCAAATCTTCTGAATGTTCCTTTTTTATAGGACAAGTAAAATTTAACGCTGTTTTTAATCCCTCATCCAAATAATAGCATTCCAGATATTGATCCAATATTTCACGTGTATGATTATCAACCGCCTCATGGTAATGATAATAGGCATAAGTATCTGCTACATATTCTAACTTATCATTTAAAATAACAATGCTTTTTCGTTCCGCTCCGGTATCAACAAACATTGCATATGAAAAGTCTTCTATCCGCCCATGATATTCATATAGAAGTACCTCTTCAGCCGCTTCACTAACAAAACCACTTTCCTCAAATTCAATTCCGTATTTTTCATTTAATTGCTCTTCTATAATAGTGATTTTTCTTTCTACCCATATGTTTATGACTATACGAAAAATCAGATAGACAGCTAAAACACTAATGAGCACAATAATAAGTTGTTTATTTTTCTTCAGCGTCTCTCTCATTCTAAACGTCCCTTTCCATCACAGTTTCTTTGCCTCATCAGTATTTTTTTCTTGTATATACCAATCACTTGCAACAATTTCTCCGGATGAAAAATCAACATTTTTACAATTTATCTGATCCGAATTATCATAATCAATAATAATCCGAAACTCTTTGCTCTCCAACCATTGAATCTCCATTCTTTGATGATCCATCCAATTGCATGACGCAACTCGTTCCCCTTTTGAACATAGGGTTTCACCAACAACTGACAATTGATCCTGGTCTGTATTAACTAAATATATATCTGTCGCACCTCCGAGTGCTCCTTGAGAGGAAGTCACAACCTCTACCTGATACTCCTCATCTGGGGATTCCACAATCTGCTGAACAATATAGTCCGGCACATTACTATCATCAAAAAAAGAATATCCAAGGATCAGGAGACACGTTACTGCCATAGATACTATTGGAAATGCAGTGATACCTGCTAGTATATATAAAAAAATGGCCCAACCATTGTGGCTTTTCTTTTTCACAATTTCACTTCCTTTTATCTCCAAATCCGCACCAATTGATATCCTGTATAAAAGAATACCTCTCTTGCCAAGAATGGCAATTTACTTTTCATGGTCACATATGCACTGGTTGATGTGGGTGAGCTATATGCAATTATCCCATAGTCTTCCGACATCAGCATGGCACGCTTCATATGTAATGGATCACTGACAATAAGCGCTATATTATATCCTTCCTGATCCATAATGACTTTCGCATTTTCCAGATTTTCTTCTGTAATAGTTGACTGTTCTTCCAGCAAAACATTCTCTTGAGGTATTCCATTGGCAATGACATATTCCTTTGCTATGTCGGCGTCCGATCTGTCATTTCCTTCTCCATAGCCACCGGTTAAGATAATCTTTTCCACATAACCGTTTTCATACAACCATATCCCGTGATTCAATCTTTCTTCAAATACCGGAGAAACTTCTCTTCCATCCGTAGCCGCTCCAAGAATAATGGCAACATCCGCCGACCGCGTTTCATCAATCTTGGCGTAGCTCCAAATGCTTAGGGTGTTGAGGATACTGTATAGGACTATAAGGAAAAACACTATGCAAAAAAGATCTTTTGAGTATTTAACATACATTTTTTTCATGTCTATCATGCTATTCTTTTCTTCTTCTATACCATTCGTTCCAATTTGTATACTTCCTTCTTATATTCTTCTAATGATATGTTCTACATCAATTTTAAAAATATTGTTCATTTTTGTTTTCCCTTCAATGGTTTATTCTCACACAAACCGATAACGGAAATAACTTCTCACAAATGCCGGCATAGTTTCTCCATTTTTTCCACCGGAAAGAGTATCCAAATCCATATCGTAAAACTCTAAATAAGCAATTTGATTTGATTCCTCACAAAAGGCTATCATGGCAAAATCCTTCGGATATATGCACTCTTCAAAATCACAAACCTCAAAGTGCCACTCTCCCATTTCAAAATCACCATAGATATCGCCGTTTTCTCCTTTTAAGAAAGAAATCTCGGTTTTTATTTTTTCAACCTGCTTTTGGTATTCTTCGGGAGAATAGGTTGCTACCAATGTTGTAGCATCGCTTTCAAATATCAACATCGTCTTATGATGGATCTGAAATGTAAACTCTTCATAATTGCCAATATTATTTTGATTAAAGTAATCCTTGGTTCCATCCCACTTACTGTTCAGATAACGTTCTCCCTTTAAGGTATACGCACCAAACATCAGAAACCATAATGCTCCAATAATGATTACGGGAACCAATATAGCAACTCCTACAATAATTGGTTTTTTCATAAAATATCAATCACTTTCACTTTATTTCCTTTGATAACTGCCAAGACGTCCACTACCTGTCCGCCTTGAATAGATGATTTTTTCCATCTGGAAATGGGAATCCCGCCGGCGGAGAAGTCACCGTCCGCAAAATCATAATAACATACAAAACACTCTCTACCGTCTCCTGTGGCAAAACAAGTCACTGCTTTAATCTGATACGCTTCAGACCAAGGAGCCACGCGAAGGATGTCCCGGATAATAAATACAAGGATAAAAGCCAATATCACTAAGGATACACCGACATATACCTTAATATCTATGGTTCCGTTTTCTATAAAGGTACGGAATGCACCATAACCTACCAGCACAACAAATACCAAAATACCAAAGATTATATTTTTCTTAATATATTTCAACCTCTGAATTCCCGATGCTTCCTTACAAACCGCAGGGTGGCGTAACAAATTTTGAATCTCTGCAGGCATGTTGTTAACAACAGCTAACGCCCGTCTTTTATATGTATATTTCACAAGTCCCATAATAGATAAGGGTATGGCGATCACAAATAATGTAATGATTAAATTTCTGATAAACATCCATATTTCAAAATCCATAAATCATCCTCCGTACTGTATGAATTGAGGAATCCAACTTCCCATATTGTTATCTAACTCCAACACATATTTGGGCCTTTGGTCATCTCCCTCATACATATAATAGTAATCCAGATTGCCATGGGTGATATATTTATCTTCCCATTGGACGCGCCCATTCTCATCAAATGAACTTTCCCAAGTTGAACATCCGGTTCCGAATATATAACTGTTATGATAATATATACGATGTTTCAAATTTCCATTTTGATGGTATTCATAATCAATCCACAAAATAGTTTCTGACTCTGCATCTTCCTCATCTCGCAAAATACCGATTGAATCAAAATGCATCAATCTTCCCTCATCATCATATTCCCTGTTCTCTTCATAATCTTTTGCTGCATCTTCTCCGATATAACCTTCTACAGAAACTGTCGAAAAGTAATCAACAACCTCTTTATCCGATTCAACTATCTCTGCTCCCTGAAAGGTAAAGCCATACATTCCTGTGGTGAAAAAAGTTGTAGGGTCACGTTCATAATAACGGATACCACACCCTTCTTCCGTTTCTTCATCATAGTAAAAATCCAACCTTTCACTTCCATCTTCATTATAGAATTGGTAAAAGGGCTCATCATTTATAAATCCGGCACTTTCAAGAAAAGTTTCTTTATCTGCATACCAAAAACTATTTTGACCATATTCGTTTTGGTCAACATACACCGAAATGCCGTGATGTATCATCTCTTCATCTTCTGAATCATCAACAAATTCACTTGTCACAGACCAGGTTTCTTCTAAAGCCCCTTTGGGAAATTCTTCTTGATAAAAGATCTGTAATCCTCCATCTACATATTTTATAACTCTGCCGGAACCGTCCTCTGTTCCGCCACGCCGAATACACAATTCACCCAGTCCATCCTTATCCATATCATAATAGGTATAAACATAATCTAAGTCACTGTACTCTTCATAAATATATGTAACATATAGACCAAGATGTTCCCCCGGCACGGTCACAACATCTTCTTCCTCAACTTTAGGCGCTTCCTTGGGATAAAGCTCCGGCTGCTCATATTCCGGCACATACGCCTTTAACATGCTATATATCTCTTGATATTTCTCCGTCGGCCATGTTCCCTCGAAGGAGCTCCATTCTTCACCATTTGGTGTATAGAATGTTATAGAGGCACCGGGCGCGTCAGATGCGCTGGTATCCGATTCGCTTCCTTGTATACAATCCTTGCTCTTTAGAAAATCCATCAATAGCTCATAATCTTCCTCTGACAGATTAAGCTCTTCGTCCACCACTAAATCACTGAGATTGTACTTTATCTCCACATCTATGGTTTTATCATAATAAACAGTGTAGTGATTATACACCCAATAATCGGATGTATTATCTGTTTCACCTCCGTTGGAGTACCATATCTCCACTACCTTTTCATGGGTCTCTAAAAGTTGCTCCTCCGTGTAACCTCTGATAATGCCATCTTCTTTGCAGCCCGCCAATGAAAGTAATAAAGCAAGACTTATGATAAGAGTATATAAACTGCTTCTTTTCCTTAATTTATTCATTAGTTTCCCTTTCACCTAAATCAATACAAACAATCTCCGGCAAATTAAACAATCTAAGCGGTACCACACTGTTACCCAGACCTCTGCTTATAATCATCGTCGTTTGTCCATCTACATGCTCACCTTCTGTATACTCAGGAAAGATTCCTTGATCCGGCGCAACCAATCCACCTACAAAAGGAATCCGAAACTGTCCGCCGTGGGCGTGTCCGGTTAATACCAAATCCACCTTGGCTGCAGCATATTTTTCCAAATACTGTGGCTCGTGTGCCAACAATATCTGCAGTTGCTCTTCATCTTGTTTTTTTACCAGATTTTGCAAGGTATTTCCTCTGAGACTTTCATCATTCAACCCAATCAAAGTAAAAGTGCTGTTTTTCACCTGAATATCCATGGCTTCATCCGAAAGACAAATAACTCCTGCGTCAGATAAACCGCTTAACAACCTTTTCTTATCTTCCGCACTCAACCAGTTTTCATGATTACCTGTAACATAGTAAGTAGGACATATATTAGTTACCTCTTCGGCAAAGTCTATTGCCACATCCACATCTGTCCGGTTGGAATCCACCACGTCTCCGGTGATTACAATCATATCCGGGTTCAATCCTTCTATTTTTTTCACCAAACGCTGATTGTCTTTTCCAAAAGTCGCATTATGCAAATCCGATATTTGGACAATCCGATATCCTACAAGATCTTCGGATATTTTTTCACTTACATATGTGTAATGAGTTGTCACAAGGTAACTATTTTGCACAATACAAAATCCCGTAAGTAAAATAAGCAATATGAAAATAATTAAAATCCGTTTTGTTTTAGATTTCATCTCCTGTTTCTTCATCTTCCCTGATTTCACCCTCAATACCGGTACACGCTTTTAAATATTCCATGACTTCCATAGCGGAGTCTTTAAATGCATAATAGGCTTTTACCCGGTAATCCATTTTTACAGATTTAATAAAAACATAATAATATCCCGGACGTCCTTTTGCCGGATTATGTCCAAAGCGCAAAGCATATATACTTTGTACATCCTCCAGCGGAAAGATATAAAAATCATTGGAAGCGTTAATAAATACATGTCTTTCACCTACACGGATTCTTCCAAAATTCTGTGCCCGTTTATATTCTTCATCCAACGCATCTTCACCACCGGGATAGTTTTTTATATATTCCCTGGCTTCCTTGGCACCGTTTTTTAACATGACGATTCCGGAAACAATATAAATCAATGCGCCTATTCCCCAACAGACACTTACAACAATGCCGGCAACGTCATCTCCCATATCTATTGCCATCCATATGATGAGTACCATAAGAGCAATGGGTATAATAATCTTTAGAATGGCATAAAAATGCATTTTACGAATTTCTTTTTTCATTAAAATATCCTCCGCTTGTTACATGATTAAAATTGGTTTCAAAAATAAAACTTTGAATTCCTATTAATCGTTGCAACTTTTACCTGTTTTGTTGTAAAAATAATAATACACGGAGAAAACAATCTTTTTCCTCTTCATATACACCGTGCCCATATCCTTCATACATGTATAATTCACAGTCTGAAATCCTCTCTGCCATTTCCTCAGAAGCTTCTCCCGTGACAATATGATCCTTTGTACCACCTATTACCAATGTCGGGCACTGAATTTTATCCAATTCTTCATATGTATCATGACCTAAACAAGCATCTGCCATAACCAAAAAACGGTCAAAACTCTTAGGTTTTCCTATGTTCCCAATACGCGAATACATTGGCCGCATTTTTTTCAGATGCACTTCTGTATATGATTTTTCTGCAGTATCTATCATAAGTTCGGCATATTGATCCTGCTTCGCCATCTCTATCCATTTGGAAATAACCTCTTGCACCACAGGATTTTGTCTGGAAAGCGTCACCATCAATACCAATTTTTTAACCTTTTCCGGATAATCAATGGCCAAATACTGTGCAATCATACCACCTTGAGATACACCGATGACATGCGCGTCCTTTATTCCCAGAGACTCCATGGCAAAATAAATATCTTTAGCCATATCTCTTGTCGTAAATCCTTGTGGCAATACATTTCTACGGCTAAATACATATACCGTATATTCCTTGGCAAAATCCTTGTACATGATAGAAAAAGGCAAGGCCATACCCTTGGCAGTCTTTAATCCGTCACCCAAACCGGGAACCATAATAAGATTCTGCGGGCCATTTCCAAATGAAATGTAATGCATGTCCGTATCTTCAATTTTGAGAACGCTATTTTTGGCATTATAAAACATATATCCACCTTCTATTCCATCTATATGCCCAGTATACCATACTCTTTTTTTTTATCCTATATTTTCTGCTTGCATCTTTCCGTATATTGTTTTATACTGAACTTCCAAAACGCAGATATCCCTTATCTGAAATAGCATTTCCTGCTATTTTGCGTTTTTTCACAATATTCTGACCGTTCGGTCAAAATATTCCACATTTTTTAACTAAATTTCGCAAAAGAGTCTTGTTTTTCTACCACATCATTGCTATACTTTTGTATATATACAAGGATTCCCAGTCTCTTTTGCCAAAGAAAGGAGACTGTTTATGAGTCAAAAGAAAACTTTAAACGAACTGACCCTTTTAGACCGTTTTCTGTTCGCAGAAACCATGGAAAATCCGGAAAATCTAAAGATTATACTGGATATTATCTTGGAGGACGATATTTTGCTAAAAGGGTTACCCCAAACGGAGAAGGAACTTCGCAAGTCCTCTCTCTATCGCTATGCCAAGGTAGATATCTGGGCAATGGATGAACAGGATACCATTTATGATGCGGAGGTACAAAGAAAGAACACCGGTAATCTATTGAAGCGGACCCGCTATTATCAAGCCATGTTAGACAGCCAGTTATTAAAACCCGGCGATACGGATTTTAACAAATTGAACCGTTCCGTCATTATCCTGATTGCCCCCTTTGATCTCTTTGGTTATGGGTTATATCGCTACACTTTTGTAGGACAGTGTTTGGAAATTCCCGGATTACGTTTAGAGGATGATGCCACCAGGATTTTTCTAAATACTCATGGAACCAATTCGGAAGGCGTCCGTCCGGAATTAATAGACCTGCTTCATTACATGGAGCATACCAATGAGAAATCCTTATCTTTTACTAATGACAAACTTTCTACTTTACAACAAAATGTAAAGAGTGTTCAGGAAAATTCCGAAATCGGGGTGAGATATATGCAGTTGTGGGAAGAATTTGTAGAAAAATATAACGAAGGTCAATACGACGGCTGGCAGGATGGACACGATCGGGGGCTTAAAGAAGGACATGCGGCCGGACTTCAGGAAGGGCACCAAGCCGGTCTGCAAGAAGGGCACCAAGCCGGTCTGCAGGAAGGGCGCATAGATAATTCTATTGATTTCATTCTGGAAGTATTAGAGTCCCTTGGCAAAATCCCGGACGCATTAAAAGACAAAATCACATTGGAAACCGACATATCTTTGCTAAAGTCCTGGATGAAAAAAGCTGCTAAAGCAGAATCTATTGAAGACTTTGAAAGAGCAATTTCTTAATATTAAAAAGGGACAACCTAGTTGTCCCTTGTCTTCTCTCCTTCTTTCCAAACTCCCGAAAAATAAAATACAACTCCAATCCAAAACGGAGTGAAACCGGCCAAGGCATCGCCTAGCCAGAATCCATAATGCTTCATACCAAACGTCAATCCAAACAACACGGATATACCAATTCGTAAAACAATTCCATCCAAGATTGCCGTTACAAAATTTACTTTATAATTACCGCTTCCGTTAAGCAACGCATTCATGATAGCCCGCAAAGCACTTCCGGCAAAAAGTAACACCGCAATGGGCACATACTTCACTGCAATCTCCATAACATCAGCTTCTGTTGTAAAAATACCAAATATCTGCATCGGAAATAAGCAAATGAGAAGGGATAATACCCCTGCCACCGACAGAGAGATTTTTGCCAAACTTTGCATGATCTTTTTTACCCGATCATATTCTTTTGCCGCAATATTTTGACCAACCATGGTAGAACCTGCCGTATTCATTGCCGCAGAAATCAAATTGCTGATATTAGAAATCTTGTTGGCGATTCCTGCAAAGGCCGATACTGCAAGTCCATACGAATTGATCCACGAATTTACAAACAGCTTTGACACCTGAATAGATGCCGTCTTGATTGCCATGGGTATTCCCAGTTTAACTAATGATAGAAGCATTTCCTTATCCCATTTGATATAATCCTCAGACCTCATATCCAGCTCAAACTGTTCTCTGTTTTTTGCCAAAAATATGACACAGGCAATAAAACTGACTGCCTGACTAAAGACAGTGGCAAATGCTGCTCCGCCAGTGCCAAAATTAAAAACTAAAACCAGTAAAATGTCCAATAACACATTTAAAGCGGCTGCAATGCTGATAAAAATAAAAGGATGCTTAGAATCTCCCATTCCTCGAAGGATGGCACTGACAATATTATATCCATAGATAAAAACAAGCCCCATCATACAAATAACGGAATAAACCATAGCACCTTCATATGCTTCACTTGGTGTATTCATCAACTTCAACATCTGATGGCGGAGCACAAAGCCTATGACACTAATTATCATTGCACAAGATAAAAGGAAACCGCCCATTGTTCCCACAAACTTACCAATCTTTTTACGCTCTCCTGCCCCAATATATTGCGCAATCAACACCTGTCCCGCATTGGCAAATCCGATGGCCACAAAAGTAAGCAAATGCGATACATCTCCACCTACCGATACTGCGGATATTCCCACTTTACCCAGACGATTACCTACAATAATCATGTCGACCATACTATAAACAATCTGTAATAAATTGGACAAAAATAAGGGAAGAGCAAACTTTACAAGCTGCTCCATAATATCCCCGTGGGTAAAATCTTTAATTTTTGTTTTTTCTTTTTCCATCCTAATATCTTCTCTTTTTCAATTGTCTTCCTGCGCGGAAAAATATAATTAATGCCACAACACCTACCAAGCCAAACGCAATCAAAATATCTACATCTAAAGGATTAAAATATAATGTCTCTTTATATTCCTGATAGCTCATGATTCCACATATCACAACCGCAATAAGTGATAAAATGACTGCCAACATGCTATACAATCTGGTATTCTCCAACCGCTCCTGCTTTTCTGCATAGCTCTCTTTTCTCACAACACAACGAATGGCATAAGCAATAAATCCGGCAATTCCTGCTGCCAGTGCAATGGCTAAATTACCGGTTACTTCTGAACCGATATCTGCAGAAGAGGATAATGCCGCATCCCTATTGTCCGGTCTGATCCAGATATCTCTCGGCCCTTCCTCCGGTGCATCCATCTGTCCATCCAGATGCTTCACATATTCATCTCCGTCATCTTCCCAGACAATGTCATAGCTATATCTCGTCACATAGACACCTTTTCTAAGGATTTCTTCCTCTTCCACATTGCAGATTTCACCATAAACCTTTTCATAATCCGCCACTATAACAGAACTATGATAATTGGTACATCCTGCGAACAAAAATACTGCTGCCACAATCCACAGGAAAACATGAAGACTTTTAAGAAAAAATGTCATCTGTCCTGAATTCATTGTTTTTTCTCCGGAATCAGGAAAATAAATACCAAGGAACTAATCAAAAGCATGTAAGGATAAAACAAGTTAGGAATCACATCAAAGGCAGAAATAGCACTTCCCAATTCTGCCGCAGCAGATACCGCTACCAACATCTGCGCACCATAAGGAATAATGCCTTGGAAAATACAGGAAAATGTATCCAAAATAGATGCCGCCTTTTTGGGGGATATATCATAATCCTCGGACATTTCTTTTGCAATGGGATTTGCCATTACGATAGCTACCGTATTATTGGCTGTTGCAATGTCCATGGTTCCAACCAAAAGACCCATGCCAAGCTGACCGCCTTTTTTTCCTTTAAACACCTTTTTGATAAGCTGTAATAATGCTGCAAATCCGCCATATTCATTAATTAGTGCACAAATTGCCGCTACTAAAATTGCTACCATAGAGGTCTCAAACATGCCGGATACACCTGATCCCATGTTGGCAAGCATATCCGTTGCTGCAGTTGCACCTGTTGCCAGCATAATAACGGCACCACATACAATACCGATGAGCAATACCACAAATACATTAATACCGATAATGCCACCGATTAATACTAATATGTAAGGAATAATTTGAATCAGATTATAGTCACCAATTACTGCCGCTCCTACATCAGTTCCCATGGATTTAATAAAAATAATAGCCATCGTCACCACAGCTGCCGGAAATGCAATCCAAAAGTTTTCCCTGAATTTGTCTTTCATCTGACAACCTTGTCCGTTACAAGCAGCAATGGTTGTATCGGAGATAAAAGAAAGGTTATCACCAAACATCGCACCACCTACGACAGAACCCACACAAAAAGGAACAGCAAAGCCTGAACTGTTTGCTACCGCTACCGCAATAGGCACAATTAATGTAATGGTTCCAACGGAAGTTCCCATAGCCAAGGATACAAATGCACTTACCACAAACAACACCAATACCGCAAACTGCGCCGGAATAATGGAAAGCAAGAAATATGCTACACTTTCTGCGCTACTTCTTCCTACAACACCGACAAAAATACCTGCTGTCATAAAAATAAGCACCATTGTGATAATATTTTTATCACCTACACCCTTTGCCATAATCGCGATCTTATCATCAAACTTCAATTCGGGATTTTGCACACAGGCAACCAAAAGTGCAATCAAAAAGATAACTACAATCGGGATATTATAAAATCCCATGGGAATCTTTAACACATACTCAAATAAAATTCCCAATCCTAAGTAAAGTACCAAAAATACACCGATAGGCAAAAGTGCCTTATAATTTGCTTGTTTCATAGTGAACCTCCTACTGTTCTTTATCCATACACTGTTATTTTATTTGTTTTTTGCTAAAAAGAAAAGACCGACTTTTATGAATAGCTGAACAAATAGCAAATTCTATCAAAAAAAGTGTCCCCACCGCAATAAACCAAAACACATAATTCTTTCCTCTGGGAGATAGGGATGCCGCAATTTCCGCAAAAAATACGCACCATCCGGGAATGCCAAAATCTTTGTGTGTACACATAATCCACAAAGAAAAAACGCCGGGGTAACACAACCATCCCAGGTTCCTTCCCTCTAACAACATAAATAAAAACAAAAAACCAAAGGACAAACACAGTCCGCATAAAACAGATATCCAGCCCTTTCCCATATCTAAGTAATGGATCTCTACCGTTGAGGAAAACAGAAAAAGAATACTGCCGCTCCCCAGAAATGAGAAGGCATAATTTTGTATCTTCTTTTTATCCCCATATGCTTTTCTGAAAAAATCTGCAAAGCAAAAACCAATCCAAATATAAAAAAGCGCCACAAAAGATCTTAATAAAACTACCAAGATATAATTTAAAATCAGCATCCACATAGAACTCATCCATATACATCCGGCTTCTTTTACAGAAAAATAGGGAAAAACCACACAGATACCTGTCATTAGAAGTATCATCAAATACGGAATTACTTTCCTACTGACTTTCGCATCAATAAAAAGAAACCCTATTTCACCAAATAATAATGCCGGTAAGAACCACAGTACACTAATACCGTACAAGGTAGATGCATGGATAAGATTGCGTTCTATCTCTATGATAATCTTCGTTTGGTCCTCCCATCGCATATCAATGACCAAATATAAGATATTTAAAATACTGAAAATAACATATGGCACCAACAATGCCTTACATCTCTTGACTATATGCTCTTTATAACGGATATTTTTCTGATATGCCAAAATCTGTCCCCGGATAATAAAAAATATACAAATATGAAATTGCGACAAAAAACAAATTCCAAATGAAGTTGCCAAATCCGGTTTTACTACCGACACCTGATTGGTAAAATGACTATATACTATGGCCAAAATTGCAAATCCACGGGCTAAATCGATATATTGTAATCGTTTCTGTTCCAAGACTTTCTTCCTTTCCATTAAGAAACAAATTATTTTTCTCTATCTATTTATGTCCATTAATATGCAAAAAAGTCTGTAGATTTGATATCTACAGACTCTTATTTAATATTTGTTTCATCCGATTACGAAAAACTTAACCCAACTCAATTCCTTCCAAGTCTTCCTTCTCCAAGGTAGCCAAGGTTTCTTTGTCTACATCCTGAAGTCCTACAATCCTTGTTGCCTGATTGGAAATTGCTTTCTCCAGATAGTTTCGTACATCTCTTGCATTGGCATAGGTTTCTGTCTTATTTTCACAAAGCTCAGTAAAGAATCTTTTTGCCTCTTCTGCCGCTTCTTTAGAAAGCTTATAATCCTGATTCTTACACATGGATTTGAGGATTTCATACTCCTCCTCTGCTGTGTAGTCTTCAAACATAATATATTTGTTGAAACGGGAGCGAAGACCCGGATTGGAATCAATGAATTCTTGCATCAAATCCGTATATCCCGCTACAATGACAATCAAATCATCCCGATGGTCTTCCATGGCTTTTAATAAGGTGTCTACGGCTTCCTGTCCAAAATCATTTTGTCCTTTATTACTAGTCAGCGCATAGGCTTCATCTACGAACAATACGCCACCCAGCGCCTGTTCCACTACATCCTGCACCTTCATGGCAGTCTGCCCGATATAACCGCTGACTAAGCCGGAACGGTCTACTTCTACCAAATGTCCTTTGTCAATGGCACCGATGCTGGCATATATCTTGGATAAAAGTCTTGCCACCGTGGTTTTACCGGTGCCGGGATTGCCCATAAATACCATATGCTTGTTGATCTCAGTCTGTTTCATGCCGTTGTCTTCGCGCATTTTTTGGACCTTCATCAAATTGATAAGGGCATTCAAATCTTCTTTTACAGAAGTCAATCCGGTAAGAGAATTTAACTCTGCCATCAATTCCTTGGTGTCTTGTGGCTTTTCTTCTTCCTTTACAAACTCTTCGGATTTCTTGTCCGGACGAAGTAATGCATATTCCTTTAAATAGTTATCAAGCATGACGCAATATTTGGACAAAAGCTGGATTTCCTTATCTCCGGCTTCTTCATTACATGCCAGATAACTTTGTCCGATTTCGCGAAAAGTATCCGCCAAAACCTTTGCCTTTTTATTACTGTACTTATCACCGGCAATCTTTTTGCCTGCATCTGCTAAGACAAAGTATTTCACCACCAACGGAATCTGTGCACCAAATCCGGTCTCGTTCAATCGACGCTGTACTTTTAGTTCTTTTGCCGACTCTGCCTTTAAATGAATGTCCAGTGTATCTTTAATAAAGTCTTTCTCTTTCTCTGTATACTTATAATCAGACATAGAAATATAGAGAATAAAATTTAAAAATTCTCTTCTCAAATTATCGCGCAAGGAGGTTTTTAATTCCTTCTTGATAACCCCATGCTGCTCTATGTAATCACACATTTCATAGCATTGTGCGATTTGATTTTTTAGTTCTTTTCCCATGATTCTCTCCTATTATATAGAATCCTTTTCAAACTTCTTTTCCAGTTTATCATATATAACTAAAAAAAGGAAACGTATTTACCACGTTTCCTTTTCGTGCCGCAGACCGGAATCGAACCGGTACGATGTCGCCACCACAGGATTTTAAGTCCTGCGCGTCTGCCAGTTCCGCCACTGCGGCATCTTGTGTATGTACACAAATGGACGGAGGTGGATTCGAACCACCGAAGCAATTTGCAGCAGATTTACAGTCTGTCCCCTTTGGCCACTCGGGAATCCGTCCATGTGAGAGCATTTTGAAGTCATCCAAAATTGCCCTGACAATATAAATTTATATCATAGTTTATAGGTAATTGCAAGAAGTTTTTATTGTTGATCTCTATGCTTTGCCACCTTTGTGACGCAATACAATTGCAGAGGTCTTTGGCATCTTTAATTTGAGCTTACCTGCAACAACGTCATGCATCTTGATTTCTGTAGTGTAACCCGCATCCTCGGTCAGCATAATCTGCTCTACCTGACATTCCTTGGGAATACCGGTTTCCCATACAGAAAACTCTTTCTCCACTTCATGGGGATTGTTATTTATAACGATGATATAATGCTCATCCTTATAAAATCTTGTATAACCGATCATATTGTATTCAGAAAGTAAGAATTTCAAGCTTCCTGATAAAAAGGCTTCACTTTCTTTGTGAATCTTTATCATATCTTTATGGAACTGAATCAATTGATGATCTTCATTTCCCCAGGGATATGTTCTGCGGTTATCCGGATCGGTAAATCCACAAACACCGGCTTCATCACCATAATAAATGGTCGGTGCTCCTGCCCATGTCATCTGCACGACAACGGCTTCACGCATCACAGCTTTATTAACTCCTTCATTTGCCGCCTCGGGTCCCATGGTATTAACACGTCCAACACGACGGTTGGTTCTGGTCAGGAAACGGGAATGATCATGGTTGGAAAGCTCATTCATGGCAATATGGAAAGAATCGCCGGAGAAAGCTGTGCCATGATAATGCATAGCTCCCCAGAAACTGTCGGCATTTCCATATAAGTCTTCACGATAATCATCGCTATGCTTCTGCATACCGGTTAAAAACCAGGTTAAGGGCTCCATGAAGGCATCATAGTTCATAACGGTATCCCATTCACCGTTTTGAATCCAGTCCTTGGGACTTCCATAATGCTCTGCCAACACAATAGCGTTAGGATTGGCTTCTCTGACTGCGTTTCTAAAATCCTTCCAGAACTTATGGTTAAACTCGGGCGAATGTCCCAGGTCTGCTGCCACATCCAATCTCCAACCATCTGCGTTATAAGGCGGAGAAACCCATTTTTTACCGATATATAAGATGTAGTCATAAAGATCTTTAGATGCTTCATAATTCAGCTTGGGTAAAGTATCATGTCCCCACCAGCCGTCATAAGTATGGTTATAAGGCCATCTGTTTTCATCAAAGAAGTGGAAGAACTTACGATACGGGCTATCAGCAGATACATAGGCACCTTTTTCATATCCCTCAAAGTTTTCATAGATTCTTTCACGGTCCAGCCACTTATTGAAGGAACCACAGTGATTGAATACACCATCGAGAATGACCTTCATACCACGTCTGTGCGCTTCTTCTACAACCTGTGCAAATAAGGCATTGGATGCTTCCAGGTTCTTTTTATTCGCTACACGGTTAATATAACGGGATGCGAAGCGGTTTTCCTGCTGCCCAGGCTGAAGCAAATCGCCGGTATCATCTACGATCTTTCCAAAATGGGGATCGATATAGTCATAATCCTGAATATCATATTTATGATTGGAGGGAGATACAAATAAAGGATTAAAGTAAATGACATCAATACCCAAATCCTGCAGATAATCCATTTTATCCATAACACCCTGCAAATCGCCGCCATAAAACTCACGGACACCCATCACGGCAGGGTATTTATTCCAATCATCTACTTTGACAACATGCTCTCCGATATAATTGTATTCATCGGTCAATACATCATTGGTGGAATCTCCGTTGTAGAAGCGATCCACATAAATCTGGTACATAACCGCACCTTTTGCCCATTTGGGGACATGCTGTCCGGGAACAATCACAAACTTATAATAGTCCTGCACATCTCTGGCAACACCACGATAATCATAGATACATACAATACGGCCGGCGGTAATCTCAAAATAGTAAGATACCTTTTCATCATCCAACTGCAAATCGTAGGCATAATAATCAAATAAGTCATCACTTTTAATCTTCATCATCAGGTGCTTCTCACCTTTGCAGACGAAGTATACTTTATCAATATTATTTTTTGCCGAACGGAATTTGATTGTTACGATACTGTATGGATTGGGATCAGGCGGGCATACAAATTCGGAAGAAGTATCCGAAAATAAAGCCCTTTTATTTAAAACAGGACGCATTGAAGAAATGTACTGCTGAGTCTGTTCAATTCTGGATAAGTGGTTAAACATAAAAACCTCCAAATGGTTCACTACTGTAGTCTATTCTACCATATTCAGTTTTGACATTCCACCAAAAATATCTGTAAACAGGAAAAAAGACAGCGGTCGCACAGCTGTCTTTTTCGAGAAGGTATTTCTTTTGGGGTATAGCAAAAAACTATGTAATGTATTGGGGGGTTACAAGTACATTCTAGCAATACCCCCCTTTAAAGTCTAGACTCAGGTTTCACAAATATAACAATTTGAAAGGTCAATTTTTGGTCAATTTGCACAAAACATTAGAATAATGCCTCAAATTCCTCCATGGTAATACGCTCTTTTTCCAATAAGAGGTCTGCACATTTATGGAGTACATCTTCATTTTCCATGATAATTTCTTTTGCTTTTGCATAGCAATCATCTACAATGGCTTTTACTTCTTCATCAATCTTGCTTGCAATGGCTTCACTATGGCTTCTGGTATGAGCCAAATCACGGCCAATGAATACATCATCGCCTTCTTCATCATAATTGATGACACCAATGTTTTCAGACATACCATAGCGTGTCACCATCTTGCGGGCAACC
This sequence comes from Lachnospiraceae bacterium, assembly GCA_045542735.1. Taxonomy (GTDB): domain Bacteria; phylum Bacillota; class Clostridia; order Lachnospirales; family Lachnospiraceae; genus UBA2882. The sequence continues at coordinate 123,810 of JAZQLQ010000026.1, read as the reverse complement.
TGTGTTGCCTTCTTAATATCACTGGAAGCGCCTGTTGTAATGTCGTCAAATATTAACTCTTCAGCAATACGACCACCCAGAGATACCATAATCTCATGGAGCATCTTGCCTTTAGTCAAAAACATTTCATCCTTGGCAGGCAGTGGCATGGTATAGCCTGCCGCACCTTGGCCTGTAGGAATAATGGAAACCGTATAAACCGGTCCCACATCCGGTAATTTGTGGAACAAAATCGCATGACCTGCTTCATGATAAGCAGTAATCTTCTTTTCTTCTTCGGAAATAATGCGGCTCTTTTTCTCTGTACCGATACCGGTCTTAATGAAAGCCTTTTTCACATCTTCCTGGTTGATAAACGCCCTATCATCCTTTGCTGCATAAATAGCAGATTCATTCATCAGGTTCTCCAGATCAGCACCGGTATAACCTGCAGTGGTCTGTGCGATATGAACCAAATCTACATCATCACCAAGGGGTTTGTTTTTGGAATGAATCTTGAGGATATCTTCTCTGCCGCCTACATCCGGCGCACCAATGAAAATTTTACGGTCAAAACGTCCGGGACGCATAATGGCAGGGTCTAAAATGTCCACACGGTTGGTTGCCGCAAGGACGATAATGCCCTCGTTTTCACCAAAACCATCCATCTCAACCAGCAACTGGTTTAAGGTCTGCTCTCTCTCATCGTGTCCGCCACCCATACCGGTACCACGCTTTCTGGCAACGGCATCAATCTCATCGATAAATACAATACAGGGATGATTTTTCTTGGCTTCTTCAAATAAGTCCCTAACACGGGAAGCACCTACACCAACAAACATTTCCACAAAGTCCGAACCGGAAATGGAGAAAAACGGTACACTGGCTTCGCCGGCAATGGCTTTTGCCAATAAAGTCTTACCGGTTCCGGGAGGACCCTCCAAAAGGATTCCTTTGGGGATTCTTGCTCCCACACGTGTAAATTTGCCGGGCTCACGTAAAAACTCTACAATTTCTTCCAATTCTTCTTTTTCTTCTTTTAATCCGGCAACATCTTTTAAGGTAATCTTATTCATGTCGCCAACACTCATTTTGGCACGGCTCTTACCAAAGTTGGCCATTTTACCTCCGCCGCCACCGGCCGCATGGGCATTGGACATAGCAATGATAAAAACAACACCTATCAATACGATTAATCCGGGTAAAATCAGGGTAAACCATGTGTCCTGAGGAATATTTTCACGATAAACGGGAATATGATGCTCCTCCAGTAAGCTCTCCATTTCTTCTACATCTGCCACATAAAGTACCACACGATTACCGTCTGTAAACTCGATATTGAGCTGTCCGCTGGGAGTCTGCTTATTGGGCTTAATCTCTACCTGCTCAATGTTTCCTGCCGCAATATCGGCTTTAAACTGCATACGGGTATATGCCTCGGCATTTCCCTTTGCCATTTCCAGATAAATGACTATTAAAAGTAAAATGATGATGGGAAAGAAAAACATTCCCAATCCGCCTGATTTCTTTTTCAAAACTGCCTCCTGTTATTCCTCGGTTTCTACTACACCGATGTAAGGTAAATTTCTATATTTTTGTGCATAGTCAAGACCGTAGCCTACAACAAACAAATCCGGAATCACAAATCCGATATAATCAGCATTTACATCGCTGACTCTCCGATCCGGTTTATCCAAAAGAGAGCACAATTTAAGGCTCTTGGGATTTCTCTCCTGTAACAGCTTCATCAGATAGCTCAAGGTTCTTCCCGTATCTACAATGTCTTCAATGACAATGACATGCTTTCCTTCAATGGAATCTTCCAGATCTTTTTTCATATTAATCACACCACTGGACTCGGTACTGTTTCCATAACTGGAAACCTGTAAAAAATCCATTTTTACATCTAAAGGGATGCGCTTTGCCAATTCACAGGCAAAGAATACGGCTCCTCGTAAGGTACAAACGAAATAGACCTCTTCTCCTTCATATTCTTTTGTAAGCTGTTCTGCCAGTTCTTTAATACGGGCATCTATTTCCTCTTCTGAAAGTAATACCCTGATTTTATCACTCATGTTGTTCTCCTCCGGATATGGTAATCTCCAAAACCTGCTTTGTTTCATCTGTTATTTTATAATAATTGCTGATGCGTTTACCAACAATCCACATAATATGGTCTTCATCTGCAACCAATAAAACTTTATCTCTTTCCAGCAAGGGGATTTTTTCATTTACAAAATAATCCTGCAATTTTTTCTTTGCACTATCGCCACAATAAAAATAATCGCCGCTTCTCCTGCCTCGAAGTATCGGACAACTAGTTATTTTATCATAATCAAACCATTTCGTATATGGTTTGTCCGGAATGTCCATGGTTTTTTCATATGAAAAAATGCAGCAACTAAGTGTAGCCTCCAAATCGGTCTGCTCTAAATCGGTTATTTTACAAATCATCAACTCCTGTTGTTGCATGACTGCCTGCATTCCATAAATCAAATCTATCTTTCTGCCGCTTTGTCCCTTTAACAGGCTCAAGATGCTGTCCACATGTATAGCGGAAATGTCTTTTTTTCTGCCACTTACACGATATAACATCTCATAAACCAGAGCCGACTGTAGGTAAGGATGAAGCTCTGACAGCTTCTCTTTTGCTATACTACAGCTCTTTTCCTTCTCTATTACCAACTGACTATAAACCGTTTGGGTTGTCTGCTCCAAAAAGTCTGCCGCATCACTTATCATCTGTGCACTTTTGGCAATATGCTCTGTAGCCTTCCCACTAATCTCTTCTGCCTTGGGCAAAATCTCATGGCGAATTTTATTTCTGGCGTAAACCGTATCAAAATTGGTGCAGTCTGTCACATACTGCAAATCGGATGCTTTTATAAAATCTTCAATCTCTTGTCTGCTAACGCAAAGTAAAGGTCTGATATAACGGTCTCTCACCGGACGGATACCCGTCAGTCCCCGCATTCCACTTCCTCTGAATAGGTGAAACAACACCGTTTCCGCCTGATCGTTTTGATGCTGGGCCAACGCAATTTTATCTTTTTCGGATGCACAATGCTCAAACGCTTCATATCGCAATACTCTGGCAGCTTCCTCAATGCCCATATGATGTTCTTTTGCATAAGCATTTACATCTACAGAAATGATTTCACAGGGAATTTCCCAATCTTTGCATAGGTTTTTGACAAAAAGCTCTTCTTCATCGGATTCTTTCCTTAATCCATGATTAATATGTGCTGCCTTCAAAGAGATTGGGATTTCTTCGGATATTTTTTTCAACAAAAAGAGAAGGCAGACTGAATCCGCCCCTCCTGAAAGTCCTACCAGTATGCTGTCACCGGAATGTACCATATGATATTTTTCCATATACTCTTTTACTTTTGTAATCATGGTATCTCCTCAACTGGTTCTAATATATCGTTTTTACCCTTAAAAATCAAGTGTTTGACCAGATTCCCAGCACAATCACCGTCATATCATCCCGGATTTTCCCATTAGCATTGGTGATAGCCATATTCATAAGCATATTTGCCATTTGCTTGGGATTTTCATATTCTAAATGCCCAATAAATTCCTCTAAGGGCATGGTGCCGAATTTATTTTCATAAGCATCCACCACACCGTCTGTCATCATCACAATATAGTCCCCATCCTCCAGACCGTATGCGGCTTCCTCGGGATCTCCCTTGGAAAAAATGCCCAAGGGTAAGGAGTTTGCCTCTATCTTCCATACTTTTTGGCCCCGTTTAAAAAATGAAATAGCAGCTCCATATTTTAAGAATCTACAGGTTCCCTGATACAAATCGATTTCACAAGAATCCAAGGTCAGTGTGCGTTCCCTTTCTCCCCGTAGATACATCATGGAATTTAGCAAAGTAATGGCCTTTTCCATATGAAAACCGGTCTCCATAAACTTGTCCAACAGGTCCATCATTTTTTCACTGTCTTTTGCCGCAACAGAACCGGATCCCATGCCATCTGATAAAGCCGCCAAATACATTCCTTTCCCAAATTCTTTTAAAAGATAACTGTCTCCCGACTCCTCCTCCCCTTCTTTCTTCGCCTTTGATATCCCTTCCACTACAAAATAATTAACCTCTTCCTCAAAAACCAATGTAACCGAATCCCGATGTACAAAGGAGGCATTACTTTCCATCTGACGCAATCTCCGATGACAAAGCTCAGAAATGTATTCCATCAAATCATCGGTGTGATATATCTCATCATCGGATGCCCGTACATTCATGCCAATCTCCAAATGTTCTTTTATCTCAATGACATATAAATCCTTGACTATTAATCCGTTTTCCCGTAATCCTTTATATATTTTTTTACGGATTCTTTCCATCAAATAGGAAGTGGCATAGGTTTCAACCGCAAGTTCATTCAATACTCTCGCCGTCTCGTCCAACTGGCCTGCCAACAAGGTATTTTGTTCCTGCCTTTCCCGATACAGATACATTTGCATATGTGTATCAGCTTCTTTTCTTGGTGTCTCTTCGAAGCTCTCCGCTATTTCTTTCAAGGTATCTGCATATAAAATCAATTTTCTCCGGCCATATTCCGGCATAATGCTATGATCAATCTCATTTCGTTCCATCAGGTTCCACTTCATACACGCCACTCTTTTCTTTTTTGCTTTTATTATATAAGAGCCTTTGCGCAGACTTTGTCAAAACCCGTCAGCCTGTCCATAAAATTTTCCTCACCATCGCAGCTAAAATGCTATAACAAAAAGGACATGTACCAATCGTGCTGTCTGCACCTTGATTCATGTCCTTATTGCATCTTAAATACAATTTCTCCCTCATGCACAAGTCCCAACTTTTCTTTTGCCAACTCTTCTATGTATGCTTGTGTCTGAGTGTATTTACGAAATTCTTCAATTTCAATTGTTCTTTCTTCCTCTGCTGCGATCAATACGTCCAATTCAGCCTCACGGACTGCATATGCATCCTGCTTCTGCTTTAACAGGATACTATTGACGGCCACTACAACCAACAACATAACCACTACCGCAGAAACCAGAAACATACCGAGACGATTTTGACGCTTTCCTCGGAATGCGACTCTACGACTCATAGTTACTATTCTCCCCATTTTTGTGTTTACATAATGTTATCTTAACCTTTTTTATGTTGCCCGTCAACTTCTTTTTGATTTGTTTTTTCAATTTTCTTTTTTCTTTTTTCCATTTGCCCCAAACCCTTTTAAAAAGGCGCTTTGCGGGCCTAAATAGCACACCCAAAGCATTTGACACAACATCTTGTATGTATCTTATGACTGTTGACATAATTTCCACAAGATGTTCCCCTATCATGTTTTTGTAAACTAACATACCTATGGCTGCACCTACTACCGAAAACCACCGAATCACTCCATCATTGGTTTCATACAACACATAAAAAAGAAAAATTGCTGCTCCCATCCAAAAGATCAAATCTTCAACTGCAACCCAAAATGTATTGTGCCTACAGACTCTGCGAAAAATTCGAAGCACATCATAGGCAATAGTAATGCAAATCCCCGCAATGAAACATGAAAGCAGAAACTGCCCCTCGTTGACAATCTGCCCACTCATTATTTAAACAGTTTTCCCAATAGGGACTCTCCTTTATTTCCATAGCCGGACATATCGGAATAGGTCAGGCTGTCAATCTTTCCTTCTACATCCACCTCTCCTTTTTCAAGGGTCAAGCGGTTTACATGAAGGTCACTCCCTTTAATCATCAGCATACCCTGATCCGTCTCCAACAATATTTCTGCCAAATCAAAAGAAAGCACATCCGAAACCCCGCTGACTATACATGTCCTTCTGTTTGTCAGCATCAGTTTGTGTGCTCTCTGCTTTGTATTCATATCATCCATGGGCACAATCCTCCTTCTATATTTCTGCAATCCGGTAAGTGTCTCTTATCCTCTGCACATTAAAATATATGAAGGAATATAAAAGTTATGCCTACAACTTATAAATAACGGAACATTTCTTTTGCTTCTTCTTTTTTTACTGTTTCCGCTACGGTCAATACTTCTACTTTTACATCTTTATTTCCAAAATTGATGGTGATTTCATCCCCCACTTTAATATCGGCACCGGCTTTTGCCACCTTGCCATTAATCATGACACGACCTGCATCACAGGCTTCATTTGCCACGGTTCTTCTTTTAATTAAACGGGAAACCTTTAAATATTTATCTAAGCGCATGATATTTCCTTTCTTTATGAAAAAAAGAAGCCTTTGCTTGCTTGCAAAGGCTTCCTGTTTGTTCACTTGAATTAAGCGTTTACTAAATCTTTTAATGCTTTACCAGCTTTGAATTTAGGTGCTTTGGAAGCAGCGATCTTCATTGTAGCGCCAGTCTGAGGATTTCTTCCTTCTCTAGCTGCTCTTTCGGATACTTCGAATGTACCGAAACCAACTAACTGGATTTTGTCACCTTTCTTTAACTGTGCTCCAACAACGTCTGTGAAAGCTTTTAATGCTTTTTCTGCGTCTTTTTTAGAGATTCCTGCCTGATCAGCCATAGCTGCAACTAATTCTGTTTTGTTCATTGTGAACTCCTCCTATTACTGAGTTTTGTCATTATTATTTACGTTCCTTGCGAACGCCTATAAACATTTATAATCTCTTTTGCCTCATTTGTCAAGGAAATATTGTAAAAATAGGCATTTTTAAGCATTTTTCTGTTTTTCCATTGCCTTTATTTCCTGCCAGGATTTCACATTTGCCGGGTCCGGTTCTCTTCCGTTTAAGGGTGTTCCATCCGGCTCAAAAACATGGGGATGTCTGCGGATCATTTTTTCACAGATTTCATATAAAATGTCCTCCATGGTAAACAAGCCTTCCTCCTCGGCAAGCTGTGCATGCATCACGATTTGCAACAACACATCTCCCAATTCTTCCTTCATATTCTCAGCATCTCCGGTTTCTTCGTAATGACGGATTCCGCAAACTGCTTCCTCTGCCTCCTCCGTCATACATTCTGCCAAAGATCCATGGGTTTGCTCCTTATCCCAAGGACAACCGTATTCTCCTCTTAAAATCCTGATAATTTCCTGAAAATCTTCTAAGGTGTATTTTTTCTTATTATCTTTCATTTTATTCACTTCTTTAGAGCATTGCATTGATCATTGCAAGTACTTCTTCACCAAGTGCTACAGATTTTGCATTGGCATCCTCTAAAGATTCACCCTTAATACCATAGTAGAATTTTACCTTGGGCTCTGTACCGGAAGGACGTACGCAAAGCCATGCATCATCGGTAAGATCATAGTAAAGTACATTGGAAGAAGGAAGGCCGGTAGGTTTCTCTTCGCCTGTCTTTACATCTTTAATAATGCCTGTCTTATAGTCTCTTGCAGATACAACGTCATATTCACCAAATTTCTCAGGTGTATTCTCGCGGAGTGTATTTAAGATCTCCTGGATCTTTGCAAGACCTTCAATACCTTTTAATGTAATGGATTTGATGTCATCTTTGTAATAGCCGTATTTCTCATACATATCAATCATGGCATCCCAAAGAGTCTTGCCCTGTGTCTTGTAGTAGGCTGCTGCTTCACAAAGTGCCATAGTTGCTACAATAGCATCCTTATCTCTTGCATGTGTACCAATCAGACAACCATAGCTTTCTTCAAAACCAAAGAGGTAAGTGCCTTTACCTTTTTCTTCAAAGCCTAAAATCTGCTGTCCGATATATTTAAATCCGGTTAATACCTCGATTAATTCTACACCATAAGCTTTTGCAATGGCATCTGCCATATTGGTTGTAACAATAGTCTTAATCAATGCACCATCCTCGGGCAAGCCTTTGGTTGCTTTTCTCTGTCCAATCTCATAATCTGCAAGGAGACAACCGGACATGTTACCTGTCAATGTGATATATTCACCACTCTTAGCATCCTTTACATACACACCGAGACGGTCTGCATCAGGGTCTGTTGCCAATACTAAATCAGCATCTACCTCTTTTGCCAATTTTAATCCAAGCTCAAAAGCTTCTGCTGCCTCAGGATTGGGATAGGATACGGTAGGGAACTCGCCATCGGGAAGCTCCTGCTCTTTTACTACATATACGTTTTCAAAGCCCAACTCTTTCATGACACGTCTTGCAGGAATATTTCCTGTACCGTGTAGAGGAGAGTAAACAATCTTAATATCCTTCTGTGCTTCTTTGATAGCATCCCAATGTACAACCTGGCTCTTTAACTCTTCAATATAGGGATCATCGATATTTGCACCGATGGTCTCATAAACTCCTGCTGCCTTAGCCGCTTCCTTGTCCATGGTTTTTACAGTATTGTAATCGCTGATTGCACCTACTTCTGCCATGATACCGCTATCGTGAGGAGGTGTAATCTGTGCACCATCTTCCCAATATACTTTATAGCCGTTATATTCCGGCGGATTGTGACTGGCTGTGATATTGATACCTGCGATACAACCCAATTTGCGGACTGCATAGGAAAGCTCCGGTGTGGGACGTAAGGACTCAAATACATATGCTTTAATACCGTTTGCTGCAAGACAAAGTGCTGCTTCATCAGCAAACTCAGGACTCATACGTCTGGAGTCAAAGGCAATTGCCACGCCTTTTTCTGCTCCGCCCTGTTTTAAAATATAATTAGCAAGTCCCTGTGTAGCCTTACGGACAGTATAGATATTCATGCGGTTGGTACCTGCACCGATAACGCCTCGAAGTCCTGCTGTACCGAACTCAAGCTCTCTGTAAAAGCGATCTTCAATCTCTTTTTCATTACCTTCCAAAGCCTTCAATTCAGCTTTTGTAGCTTCATCAAAATAAGGATTGGATAACCAGCTTTCATACATTTCTTTGTAACTCATAATACTCCTCCTTAATCATGTATGTTCATACCATATGTTACCTTTATTTAAAATGCGATTATTTCGCAACTTTAACTGTTTTATTCTGCTGTCAGATCCGAGAAGGAATAGCTGACATCCTTTTTTGCATCATCCACCTGAAGTGTATAACTTCTTGTTTGATAGCCTTCCTTACGTAGGGATATCACATACGTGCCGGCTTTCTTTGCAAAATTGGTAGGCACAATTCCTACATAACTTCCATCCAAATAGAGCTCAGCGCCGACCGGTGCATCAATATAGACACGGTGGTCCGATGGAGAAGTCACATTGGATACGGAATTGCCACTGACGGCCTCATCTTTCTCTTCTTCGGACTCATTCTCGTCCTCTTCTCCTTCATCTGCCTCCTCCAGCTTGATATTTAAGGTAGCTGACGGCTCTCCTACTTTAATATACTGTTTTAATGTACTATATCCTTCTGCTTTTATCTTAATCTGGTGAATGCCATAATCCAACTCTACTTCGCTGCTATAATCCGTTAATTCACCATCAATATACAACTCTGCGTCAGTTGGTGTAATGGTAAAAATAATCTTACCGGTCTTTTTAATCTTTTCGGTCTGTAAATCGGCTACATCCACCAAGGCTTCTTCTCCGCGCTTTACCACAACCTCTTTACTACCGGCAACACCCTTATGACTGATATAAAGTGTATAAGTTCCTTCCGGTACTACCAACAGCATTTCCTCTGAAACTTCCGTAATGACGGCTTGTCCCACTTCAATCCAGCCGCCCACAAAGGCTTCGTGACCGGAAAGGCGCACATAACCATGGCCTTTCTCAATGGTAATCCCATATACTTTGTGGTCTGCTGCCACAATCTTTAATCGGTCTGTGGCGTGAATCTCTTCCAATTGAATGCTTTTCCCTTGAGACAGGACCAGACAATTCTCATGAAGATTGTATTGTTCTCCTTTAAACTCCATGGTCTGGGCCGCTTTGTTAATCTCAAATAAATCAATATCCTGATAAGTATCTACCGTTTCCAAAAGCTGTATGGATTTGATACGCTTTTCGTCCTTGATAAAGGTCACCCGCACCATATCACCTTCGGCAAGCTGTCCCGGTACAATTTCATCACCAAAACGGTTTTTCATCCCGGTTGTTCCATCATAGGTCAGAGTATAGGTCCTTCCCTTGACCAAATTATAGAACTTAATCTCTTTCTTACTCTCCGATACGGACATAATAATGGCTTCATCCAAGGAATCTGCCAAGGTCTCTACATATGTACTTTCTAGTATCACTTCTTCTGCTTCCGGCTGTGGTGTTTCTTTGCTACATCCCACAATCAGACATCCCATAAGGATTAACAGAAGCAAAAGCCATCTGTAATTCATTTTTTTCATGGTTTGTACCTCTTAGCAAAGTCAAGTATAACATGATTCGACCGATTGCTAAAGTAATTCCTTTGAAAGATTCTCCAAAAATTTCATCCGATTTCCTTCAATTTCCGTCAATACATTCAATTTCTCCAGTTGTCTGCGTGGCGGAAGCGATTTTCTCTTGTTCAAATATGCGTTTGCAATTTTCCAAAACCGCTCCGGATATAAAAGCCTTGCATATAAATATTGCTTTTCCTGTCTGCTCAATTCTTTTTGTTGCATGTAGGTTTCCAATATAGAATAACCCATCTCATAGGACCAATTGTTCTTTTCCAATATTTTGCGCAAAAACAAATATAAATCCCTTACCTGGATATCCATACAACATTTTTCAAAATGGGTTACAACAATCCCATCATTATCCCGCAATAACAGATTGTGCTGATTACACTCTCCATGACAATACATGCCCTTTTCTTTTACCAGCTTAGAAAGTCCCTCAAGACACTCTGCACTTAAAAGCGCTGCTGCCTGCTTTGCTACATTCTCGAAATACGCATATTCCTTTAAAAAAGCCAATTCAAATTCGCCCTTTTTGGATTGCTTACGGATAAAGGAACGCACTCGTAAAAGTTCTGCTTCTCTCTTAGAAAAATCCCGAATAACCGGCTCGGTTTCTGCATTCTCAGGTTGTAAAATCTCTCCAAACTCCATCCTGTGATGAAGCTTGGCAATTTCCTTTACCATGCGACGACATTCTTCCACATTGGTTACATCGCACTCCCGGCCCTCTACATATCGCTTGACCACATAATTTTTCCCGTCTGCATCGGTTACATATAACTGATTTTCAGCATTGGGTATCAAATTGTCTATATTGGAAAGCCCATGAGCCTCCAAACGGTCACATATAGCTTTATATAAAGTTAGTCTTTCCGATTTTCCTGTATATTCTGAAAGAGTCACAAGCCCTTTATCGGTATCGGCAATAATGACACCTCTGCCTTTCCGGGTGTCAAATACTTCCAAATCATATTGTTCCAGCACAACTATTGCTCTGTCATTCACGTCATTCATCTCCCTTAGATAGGTCATACTATCTTATGAAAATGAATCCCAAGTTATGCCTTCGTGTACTTATATTTCTTCCCGAAATTTCAAGTAATACGGATATAATTTATCTTTGTCGTTTAAGGTGGGATCATCCAATACCAGCTGTAATAAACGCGCCAGCATTTCACCGATATCCCTGCCGGGCTTCATGCCCCATGCAATCAGATCCGCTCCCTTTACTTCCAGAGTCTTTAAGCTAACACACTCATTATCCTTTATGATTTCCTCATATAGGGCTGTAATCTCATTGAGATTTTGCTGCTTTTCTTCTTTTTGATAATCACTTTGTGCATCCATATCTGCCTGTTTCACCTTTAAAAGCAAGGGAAAAACATCTTCCCCGATGCGGTTTACGGCGCGGCGCACATATTTTTTGCCCGGCTCAACCTTGTAATCATGATTTTTCACCAGACGGCTGACTACATGAATCGTATCATTATCAAATTTTAATCTCCGCAAAATCTTTTTACAAAGCTCTTCCGAAATGGCAGCATGTCCATGAAAATGGTCAATACCCTCTTCATCCGTAGTCTTGCACCCGGCTTTTCCCAAATCATGAAACAGCATGGCTAGGCGTAAATCCTTATCTGCCTCAATCGCCTCCATACCATGAATGGTGTGCTCTCCCACACTGTATTTGTGATGGGGATGATGTTGCTCTGTCTTCATCGCATCATCAAACTCCGGCATGATAACTGCCGTGATTCCTGTCTCATACAAATCGCGCATCTTCTCGGGATGAGGAGATTTCACTAACTTCACCAGCTCCACTTGTATACGCTCGGCACTGATATTTCTCAGATTCCCCGCCAAAACTCCGATAGCATTTCGGGTCTCTTCTTCAATCTCATAACCCAGTTGTGCCGAAAAACGTACTGCACGCATGATACGCAAGGCATCCTCTGTAAAACGGTCTATGGGATTTCCCACAGCACGGATAATTTTATTATCTAAGTCTTCAATACCATTAAACTCGTCTACAATACCGACTCTGTCATTGTATGCCATGGCATTGATGGTAAAATCACGACGACGCAGGTCTTCTACAAGGTTAGCAGTAAAAACAACCTCCTTGGGATGTCTGGAGTCCTCATACTCACCATCAATGCGATAGGTTGTCACTTCATAACCCACATGATGCATCATGACTGTCACCGTACCATGTTGAATACCTGTATCAATGGTCCGTTTAAACAGTTCCTTTACCTGCTCCGGTTTTGCCGACGTGGTAATGTCCCAATCATCCGGCGTACGGGAAAGCAAAGAATCCCTGACACATCCGCCCACTGCATAGGCTTCATATCCGGCATTTTCTATTGTCTCAATAATCTTTTTCACATCTGCGGGAAGATGGATTTTTATATCTCTTTTCATATTTTTTCTCCCAAATTTCCTCTTCAGTATAGCAAATCATCCTTTAGCTGTACAAGCAAATTTGTTTTCATAATTTTTTTACGGTGGTATAATGATTTCATAGATTTTACATGTTTGCAAAGGAGGATTTTCATGACCGAACGCATCAAAGCCTATATGGCATATATAGACCGCCTGTTAGAAAAAAATGACAGTGGCCTTTCCTATGAAGAAATTTGTGTAGAACACGAAAAACAATTAGCCTATTTTATGCATGAAAGATTAATTCATCTACTGGTGACTTTGGCTTTCGCCATCTTTGGATTCGGCACCTTTTTTGTCCTGTGTATAAACTTTAGCATCGGTTTGGTCGTTTTATTTTTTGCGCTCTTGGTACTGTTGATTCCCTATATCAATCATTATTACTTATTGGAAAATTCCGTGCAATATATGTACAAGCAGTATGACCGGTTACAGGATAAAATCCGACCCGGTGCATTTAAAATGTCCGCACAATCGTAAGTATAGTCGCAATATGTTTTGGAAAAAATATGAAAAACCATGTAAAGTATATTGACAATTAGCAATGATGTGCTAAAATAAAATCAGTAATCATTACTGATTTTGAGATTGTTTTATGAGAAGGAGAAGTATTATGGCAGATTTAAAAGGAACAAGAACTGAAGCAAACTTAATGGCAGCATTTGCAGGTGAATCCCAGGCAAGAAATAAATATACCTATTTTGCAAGCAAGGCAAAAAAAGATGGTTATGTACAGATTGCCAATATTTTTGAAGAGACAGCCAATAACGAAAAAGAACATGCAAAAATGTGGTATAAATTATTAAACGGCGGAAGCATCGGCTCTACGGTTGAAAATTTAGTAGAAGCTGCAAATGGCGAAAACTATGAATGGACCGATATGTATGCCACCTTTGCTAAAGAAGCAAGAGAAGAAGGTTTTAACGATATCGCAGATCTTTTCGAAGGTGTTGCAGCGATTGAAAAAGAGCACGAAGAAAGATACCGCAAGCTTCTTGCAAATATTGAAGGCGATTTGGTATTCTCCAGAGACGGTGATGTAATCTGGCAGTGCGCAAACTGTGGACACATCTGCATTGGTAAAAAAGCTCCCGAGGTTTGCCCCGTATGTGCGCATCCTCAGGCTTACTTCCAGATTAAAGCTGAAAATTACTAAAATATAATGTTCTATGAGGAATTGGAAAGGTATTAGAATTTAAATATGTCTTATACTTTAATTGTAGATAATATGACAATTCCATACGAAATTATCCGGAGCCGGCGCAAATCCTACGGAATCAGTGTCGCACCCGGCGGAAAAGTGACCGTTCGCATGCCCTTAAGGGGCAGCGAACGGTTTGCTGTTTCCATGGTAGAAGAAAAACGGGATTGGGTTGCCAAAAATTATCTGAAAATGCAGGCAGTTTCTCCTAAACCTTCCCAAAAAGAAAAAACGCCCTATGAAAGGCGTTTGGAAGCTCCCTACCGCGAAGCTGCAAAAGAATATATTCCCAAAAGAGTGGCTTACTATGCCGGACTTTTGGGTGTTGATTATAATACCATAACCATCCGCGACCAAAAGACCCGCTGGGGAAGCTGTAGTAGCAAAGGAAACCTATCCTTTAGCTGGCGTCTCATATTAGCTCCTCCCAAAGTCCTTGACTATGTGGTTGTTCACGAACTTTGCCACCGCAAGGAAATGAACCATTCTCCTCGCTTTTGGGCACTGGTGGAATCCATTATTCCGGATTATAAAACACATCGGAAATGGTTAAAAGAAAATGGAGAGAAACTTTCTATTCTCTCCACTTAACCGGATAAAACGCTCCGTTTTCTAAATAGAATCCCACAGCTTCAACCAGGGATTCTGTTTTTTTATCATAGACAAAAATTGTCAATCCCTGATAAATCGGGTCATATACCGTGTTATTAAAATTTATGACCGGTACATAGATGCCTTCTTCCATTTCTTTGGCGCCCGGAGACTTTACCATAAGCGCATCATAACGGCTCAAATCCATATGATAACTGTACTCTGTGGCATTATTTGATGCAAACAATACACTTTTTGTCTGCTGATCTACAACCCACGCCTGATCTCCTTGCATAGTTGTAAGATCAATGCCATATGCCAAAAGCTGTTCACTCACAACATTCAGATTTGTCATATTTTTATAGTCACCGGAAAGCGTATAAACAACGATATATTCTTCCTGATCTAAGGCCTCCAGATAACGTTCCAAATCCCTTTCTTCTATAAGATTCTGATTTGCTACCTTTGCCGCATAAATATCTGCCATCCGCTCATAATCTTCATATCCCGGCTCGCCACTTCTTACCGGAATCTCATAATTTGTAGTGAGATAATCTGCTAAGACTCTGGTGAATTTAGGGGTTCCCAGATAATTTAAGTGATGACCGTCTGCATAGTCCGTAGCAAAATCCAACCCGATTTCTTCATAGCATAAATTAAAGTTTATAAATGGAACACCGGTTTCATTGGCTATCTCTGCTACCCTGTTAAATTGACTTTGCTCTTTATTGGTCACACAATAAGGTGTTGCCATCAACACAAGGGGAATATCATGCTCTTTTGCCAAATCAATAATCGCTCTTAAATATTGTTCATTTTTGGCTGTTATAGGCTCTACATGAGTAACTGCAGCCGGATTTTTCGGTTGTATATTTGCAATTGCCTCATTGACCTCACCCATAAAGTGATGGCCTTTCCAATCTTCATAACCCACAATCCCTTTATAAGGCAAAAAATCTGCCTTACTCAGTGCCGTATATCTCCCATGAAAACCGGGATAACCCAGAAGGTATAGTAAATGGTTATCCGGCGCACTTACCTTAATTGCTTCTACTTTATCGGGAGAAAGCTTCATGCCGAAGGTATTTTTTATAATACCGCTTTGTTGTTGGAATTCTTCCGAAAAGGTCACACCATAACAGTCCACCACCATTACCTTTGGTGTCTGTGTTTTGAGCGCTTCCTTCATGTAATAGTAAGTATTCCACATCCGCTGTTCGCTTCCGCCCAGATTATAAGCTGCGATTCCATACTCGTCCCACAGTACCGCAGTATTTACATTGACAAACATATGACTGCTACCAAAGAGCATCACATCGATGGTATTATCTTCTGCTTCATAAAATGTCTGCATGCCCTCAATACCGTCTTCATCCACAAAACGATATTGGAAAACACTCCAAAAACCCATAAATAAAAGTCCGAGGAGCAAACAAAAACATATCAGTTTAATAACATTCTTTTTCATATGCTTCCTCTCCTTTTAAAATTGGAAATAAATAAACTGTTGTGCTGAATAACCGATGCCATAACTTCCAAATATGAAAATGTAGAATATCAGGAAGAAAATAATCCCCCATCTAAAATACAGGCACTGTCCATTCAAAAACTTCTCCAGAGTTTGTCCCTTAAAGAAACGCACCCCATCAACTAAAATCAAAATAACCAACGCAAAAAGTAAAATATGTACCTCTGTCACATTAAGGCCCAAAGTGTATAATGACTGATCAAACAGCACCCAGGGATTAAATCTTACAAACATGCTTCTTATCATATCAAAGGCTGCCGTTACACTTTCTGCACGGAAAAACAACCATGTAAAAGAAACTAATATGTATGTAATTGCGATTTGTCCAAATTTGTAACTGAAGGATTCTGTTTTTACTGCAAATCTTTTATTAAAGTTTTCTTTTACAGGTCTAAATAAATCACCAATTATCTGATAAATGCCATGAAGTCCACCCCAGATAACAAAGGTCCAATTAGCTCCATGCCACAAACCACTTACCAGAAATGTAATCAAGAGATTCCGATATTTTTTGATGCGGGAACAGCGGTTGCCTCCCAAGGGAATATAGAGATAATCCTTAAACCAAGAGCTTAAGGAAATATGCCATCTACGCCAAAAATCCTTAATGGAGTTTGCCAGATAAGGCGCATTGAAGTTTTCCATCAATTCAAATCCCATAACTTTTGCCGCACTAATGGCAATTTGGGAATAGCTGGCAAAATCACAATAAATCTGCACACCAAATAAAAATGTAGCAAGTATGATTTCAATACTTCCATACATCCAGTATTGGTTATAAACCGTATCTACCAAGATGGCTACCCTGTCGGCAATGACCATTTTTAAGAAATAACCCCAAAGCATTAAAGTCAAACCATCTGCGATCCGCTTATAATTCCACAACCGGATTTCCTCTACATGATCCACCTGTTTCAATAAGTTCTTGGATCTCTCGATGGGACCGGCTACCAACTGGGGGAAAAAGGACACAAACAAAGCATACCGGAAAAAGTTCTTCTCCGGTTCTATCTCTCCTCTATAAACATCCATGATGTATCCCAGTGCCTGAAAAGTATAAAAAGAAATGCCAACAGGCAGGATAATATCAAATCCCGTCTGAAGGGGAGATACTCCAACCTTCGCAAGGACCTGATTTACACTGCCCATAAAGAAATCAAAATATTTAAAAAAGAATAGAATTGCCAGATTTATTCCTATACAGCCGCCAATCACCCATTTCTTATGCTGCACCTTACCAATAAGAAGTCCGCAAACATAGGTAATGATGGTGGAAAAGGCAATGAGGGCCGCATATTTGACATTCCAACCCATATAGAAATAATAGCTTGCCAATAAAAGCCACATATAACGGGCTTTCTTGGGAATGACGAAATATATCGCCAACACAATGGGAAAGAAAATCATAAAACTATAGGAATTAAATAACATCTACTTTAGCTCCCTTACCATGGATATCTTTGTAAATACCAATTCCAAGATCAATAATCAATCCCAGATAAAGGATTGCATAAAACGCCATAGGAAATACCGTTGACTGTGCCAGATACATGGTATATCCCGCAAAAGAACATACCACTGCGATAATGGGCACATAAAATTTCTTGGGATTGTAGAACGCTACCACAACACCCAATACATCTGCCAAGATACCATATCTCTCATGCATATGGGGAAGGAAGTAAACCACTACCATCACAAAAAACATTCCCATACGGATAATCAAATCCTTGGTAAAGACGAAATTTTTTCTTGCAATATAATATAAAAGAACCATCAATACTGCCAATGTAAAATAGATACCGGCGTCTGCATACTCTCTTAAGAAGCTGCCTGTACC
This sequence comes from Lachnospiraceae bacterium, assembly GCA_045542735.1. Classification (GTDB taxonomy): domain Bacteria; phylum Bacillota; class Clostridia; order Lachnospirales; family Lachnospiraceae; genus UBA2882. The sequence continues at coordinate 105,941 of JAZQLQ010000026.1, read as the reverse complement.
AATAATCTGATAAATATTGGGGAACTTATGTGACAACGCATAAATGTCCATCTCACCATTTGCCTGGAAAATATAAACAGTCAACAAATCCCACAGATTCTGTCCTGCTGCCCATGCAGGAATCACGGTAATAAAATAAACCACAGGAAGCCAGAGAAAATGCTGGATTTTCATTTTTTTCTTTACCCAGAGCAATAAATATAAGGGTGCAATAAACAATGTCTGCAATTTAAAGGAAAAGGCAATGCCGTAAAAAATCAAGGAAGTATTGGGCTTATCCTTCAACATAAATAATAGCGATAACATGACAAAGCTGGTGAAAATAATATCACACTGTGCCCACATGGAGCCATTTGCCACAATGGTAGGTAAAAACAAAATGACTGTATATGTTAACAATGCTTTTCTCTTATCCTTTGTGCCCTCATATACAATGAATGCCACGGCAATGGCTGCTACAAAATCAAAGAAAATGGATACCATCTTCATGAGATAAAGCGTATTGAAAAGCGGACAAATACTGATAAAGGATAAAATGGTCAAATAGGGCGTAGTGTAATCCACATACTCAAACTCTGCGGACAACCCTTTAAATCCGCCACCGGCTTCACGCAAGGTTGCAACCCAAGGCTCAAAAAACACCTTGTAGTCTCCGGCCACCACATCTCTTAATGCAAAACGGATACAGCAAGCAAATACAGTTGCAAACACAACTAATAAAATGTCTAAAAACGCAACCTTATATTTACCGTTTTTGCCGATTTTCCATTCTTTATCTACTAATCCACGTAAAAAATTATCTACCATAACTTCTCAACTTTCATTCTCTTCGCGTCTACGGTTTCCCTTTTATTTTACAAGTCTTACAGTCTCTCTTGCAATTGCAAGCTCTTCATCGGTAGGAACAACCCAAACCTTGGTAGTGCTGTCTGGTGTAGAAATCTCTACTTCTTCTCCACGACAGTTGTTTGCTTCTTTGTCGAAATTTACACCTAAGTAACCTAAATATCCGCAAATGGTTTCTCTCAATGTAAAGTTGTTTTCACCGATGCCCGCGGTAAATGCAATAACATCTACACCGTTCATGGCTGCCGCATAGGCACCAATATATTTTGCAACACGGTAGCACCAAGTATCCAAAGTAGTCTTTGCTACTTCATTTCCTTCGCCTGCCGCTGTTACCAAATCACGGAAATCACTGGAGAATCCATTGGATAAACCAAGTACACCGGATTTCTTATTGCAGATATCGATAACCTGATCTGCTGTCAATCCTTCTTTATCAGCAATAAAGCTGATGATGGCAGGATCCAGATCACCGGTACGGGTGCCCATAATCAATCCTTCCAAAGGAGTCAGACCCATGGAGGTATCCACACATTTACCATTCTTTACTGCAGATACAGATGCACCGTTTCCTAAATGACATACGATAATCTTTAAATCTTCTCTCTTTTTACCAAGAATCTCTGCCACACGGTTACTTACGAAATCATGGCTTGTGCCGTGAAAACCGTAACGGCGTACTTTATATTTTTCATAGTATTCATAAGGAAGTCCGTAAAGATATGCTTCCTTGGGCATAGTCTGATGGAAAGCTGTATCAAACACAGCAACCATAGGCACACCGGGCATAATCTCTTTACAGGAGTTGATACCGATTAAGTTGGCAGGATTGTGAAGGGGTGCTAAATCGTTACACTCTTCTACAGCCTTCATCACTTCATCATCAATAACTACACTGCTTGCAAACTTCTCGCCACCATGAACGATACGATGTCCAACTGCACCGATTTCATCCAGGGATTTTACAACACCCACTTCGGGATCTACTAATTTTTCGATCACATATTTCACTGCATCGGTGTGATTTGCCATGGGCACTTCTGTCTTTACTTTTTCACCGCCTGCAGGCTGATGGGTAATAGCACTTCCTTCGATGGCAATACGTTCACAAATACCTTTTGCCAATACCTTTTCACTATCACTGTCAATCAATTGATACTTTAAAGATGAACTTCCACAGTTAATAACTAAAATATTCATTTATATACCTTCTTTCCTAATTAAAAGCTTAGTACGCTTTTCCCCAGTATACCATTTTTGTTGCGGGTTTTCCACAACATACACAAGTTTCAGAGAGCTGTTCCTGGTTAAAAGGCATACAACGGCTGGTAACTGCCAATTTTTCTTTAATGGTATCTTCACAACCTTGTTCTCCACACCACATAGCTTTTACAAAGCCTGCTTTTTCTGTGAAGAATTTTTCAAACTCTTCCATGGTTGTTGCCACATAGGTATGCTCTTCTCTGTGTGCTCTTGCTCTTTCAAGCATCTCAACCTGCATCAGATCTAAGAGTTTTGCAACCTCTGCTTCCACATCATCTAAGGAACAGAAAATCTTTTCTCTTGTATCACGACGAACCAGTACGCATTTGTTTTCTGCGATATCTTTCGGTCCGATTTCAACTCTGACAGGAATACCTCTCATCTCGCACTCGGAAAACTTCCATCCGGGACTCTTATCGGTATCGTCTACTTTTACGCGCATGCCACGCTCTTCGTATTTTGCAAGGCGCTCTTTTAATTCAAACGCTTTATCCAATACGCCTTCTTTTTTCTGCTGGATAGGGACAATCATAACCTGTGTAGGTGCAACTCTGGGAGGTAATACCAATCCGGAATCATCACCATGAACCATGATAACCGCACCAATCAAACGGGTAGTCATACCCCAGGATGTCTGATGTACATACTGCAATTTATTATCTCTGTCTGTATACTGAATGCCGAATGCTTTTGCAAATCCGTCGCCGAAGTTATGGCTGGTACCGGACTGTAACGCTTTTCCATCGTGCATCAGCGCTTCAATAGTATAAGTAGCCTCTGCACCGGCAAATTTTTCTTTGTCTGTTTTCTGACCTTTTACTACAGGGATTGCCAATACTTCTTCACAGAAATCTGCATATACATTTAACATCTGGATAGTACGTTCCTGTGCATCCTCTGCTGTCGCATGTGCAGTATGTCCTTCCTGCCATAAAAATTCACGGCTACGAAGGAAAGGTCTGGTCTCTTTCTCCCAACGTACCACGGAACACCACTGGTTATATACCTTGGGCAAGTCTCTATAGGACTGGATATCATTTTTATAAAAATCACAGAATAAAGTCTCAGATGTAGGTCTGACACACATTCTTTCCTGCAAAGGCTGAAGACCACCGTGGGTTACCCACGCCACTTCAGGAGCAAAACCTTCTACATGATCTTTCTCTTTCTGCAATAAGCTTTCGGGAATAAACATAGGTAAATATACGTTTTCTACACCTGTTGCTTTGAATCTCTCATCCAACTGCTTCTGGATCAACTCCCAAATAGCATAGCCTGCGGGTTTGAAAACCATACATCCTTTTACGCTGGTGTAATCCACCAACTCTGCTTTTTTTACTACGTCTGTGTACCATTGTGCGAAATCCACTTCCATAGAAGTAATCGCTTCTACTAATTTTTTGTCAGCCATAAGTTTTCTCCTTTTATAATTTTATATAATTCTTATTTTTGTGGTTTTATTTTTGCTTTTTTATTCGATGAAAGAAATCCTTGTTTTTCTAATCAAATAAATATTCTATTCTGTTATTCTCCCGGGTCGGTTTCAAGTTCCATCCATGTCACATGAAACCTAAAATGCCCTTCCATGGGCATTTTCCCCTGGAAATAAGAAATATTTGATAAGAAAAACAAAGTCTTCTTTCAAATGAATAAAAAAACAAAAATATAATCACAAACTTATTCACTATATACAATTAAAAAACGCCAATTTTTCCATCCCCAAGGGACCGAAAAATCGGCGGTACCACCCTAATTAGCCCATGGACTATTTGACACATGCGCTCTCTTTAAACCGTTAACGCCGGCCTACGTCGTATTTTCATACGAAGCTCCAAGGTAGGTTCCGATGCTTTCACCTAAGAATCTCACAGCAACCGCTCCAAACAATAAATCCTTTGTCGGTGATTCTCTCTCTGAAGGCTTCCCTATCGTACTAGTCCTCTTCCATGCCTATCTATTGGCTATTTTAGGCATATTTGGGCGGTTTGTCAATTGTAAATTAACCAATCTCTTTACTTGGTTTAAGTTTCGACATATATTTTTTTATAAATCTCATAAAGTAAGAGCATGTACAGTGGTCCCCAAACCACACCTACCACCCCAAATACTTTTGCTCCTACATAAACCGCTATTAAAATGGCAATAGGAATAACCCCCATCTTATTACCAAGTAGCTTTGGCTCCAAAAGTTCTCTTGCCAAAGCACTTATAATGAAGGTCAACACCAATATCAGAGCTGTAATCCCATTTCCCATCAAAAGCTGTAGCAACGCAAGGGGTAGCAAAACAATGCCCGTTCCCACAAAAGGAAGCACATCCAACAGTCCTGTGACAATTCCCCAGATATACGGATGAGGATAATTACTGATGGCAAAGCCCACAAAACAAATCAGACTGACAATAAGAATAATTTCTAATTGTGCCTTTAAATACGTCCCCAGCAGATGCATCATCTTTTGAAACATTTCCTTACATATATGAAAGATACGGATATCTTCTGTTTTATCCAAAATTTTACGATAATCTTTAGCCAATAAAATCACTGCAATTAATGTAACCAACACAAACATAATACTGTTAAAAATCCACTTCCCATAAACCATAGTTTGCCCTAAAAGCTTTGGTACCACATCCACTTTTAGTTCATCAATAAAAACATTCATTCTTTCCAAAATCAGAGTTTCTATAGTTAGTGATTTGATGCCCAGATTGTTTTCTACGGCATCACAACATCCCCTCACCATACTTGTTACCTGACCTTCATAATAAGGCAAATTCATAAACAGTGTCCTCAGACCTGTCATACTCAGACGGGAAACATACCAAATGGCAATTGCCAACAGTAATAAAAGCATGGACATCAGTATACCTGCTAAAAATCCCCTGCCAATTTTAGTCTTTTCATGAATCCGGTTAACCGGTTTATGGATGAGAAACACAAAAATGCCTGCAAAAATAAAAGGCAGGATATATACAATCACATATTTAATCGAAATAAAAAGTAAAATTGCCGTCAGTCCAAAGATAATTTCTTTTTTATACTTCCGGAAATCTTCATAAAAATTCCCCATACCATCACCTTCTGATAGTATGGGGAATGAATCTTCATTTATTCTGTTAAAGAATGGAAATTGTTTACATGAAAGCCTGTATTGCGGGCTTTTGTGACTCTGTGGAAAATTCCATTTTCTTCCCGGTTTTGGGATGTTTGAATGTCAATTTATGCGCACAGAGCGCAACATCCTTTACATTTTGGTTTTGACTGTATTCTTGCGACTCCTTTGAACCATATTTTTGATCTCCCAAAAGCGGCATCCCTGCATGGGCACATTGGACCCGGATCTGATGATGTCTGCCGGTTTCTAATTGAATGGAGAGGAGAGCAATTCTCGCATTTCTCTGCCTTTCATCTATGGAGTCTAAGGTTTTCACAGATAAAATCTCATAACTCAAAACTGCTTTTTTGGCATTTTCATCCGAAGCATTTGTCACCGTAGATGTGTTGGTTTTTCCATCCTTAACCAAATAATCTGTTAAAGTAATTGATTTCCCTTTTTCCTCTTTATAGGATGCTTCTTCCGACAAAAACACTGCTGCCAGATATTCTTTTTTGAGCATCCTCTGGGCAATTTGCTTGCTTAAATTTGCTGCTGATGCCGGATTTTTAGCAAATACAAGCACTCCTTCCACCGGCTGATCCAATCTGTGAATAATACCCAGATATGGCTCTTTTCTTTCTTTACTTGTCATCGCCAGATAATTTTTTAACTCCGAAAATACATCAACCTGCATAAACCCGGATGCCTGTGTAGCAATTCCTGCCGGTTTGTATACCACTAAAATATCCTGATCTTCATAAAGTATTTCTGTTCTCATTGATACTTTCCCCGACTTACTGATATCGTTTTCCTATATGAACAAGCCAATAATAGCAACCAGACCTCCGGATAATAACGCTATGATAAGGCCAAGTACCGTTCCTTTCATAGCTCCTTTTACATGAAAAAGATAGTCTTTATAATCCTTGTCCATATCCGCTGTTCCCGGAATTCTCAATTTTTGACTGTGGCAAAATACGCCCCAGTCCAATACTACCATATCATAAATATTGACTGTCAAAAACAAAATAAATACATGTACAAATGCCGACATAAAATCCCTACATCCGGACATATATGCAACCATTGCCAAAAATCCCACAAAAAATATGCATCCGAATAATTTCTTTTTTAAGTGAGCTTTTTCTCTTTGCTTGATTTTTCCCTGATATTGAGGCAACTGTTCCACTCTTTTAATAACATTGGGTGGATATGACGCAATCATAACCATGGGATCTTTATACTGCGCCGGCAATATGATTAATGTAAATAGGACACAACATACCACACACTCTATAAATAATAACAATTTGAGTATTTCTCCTTTTTATAAATTCCCCTTGATTATACCATCCTTTTTCTTATTTGGGCAAAAAATTGAATTTTTCCATTTTATTGCCCAATTTCTTTCTTTTTTATCTTGTTTTTCATATATTTTTTCTTGTTTTGGGCATTACAAGCACTTTTCTGCTTCCTTTACCCAAATTTTAGCTACTTTTTGGGCAGAAAATACACTATTCCTTCAATTTTGCCCATTTTATACTTCAAGTTGTAAAAAATACATCCATATCCTAATAAAATTGGGCATATACAACGAATCTCATTGCTATATGCCCAAAACATTTCATAAAATCATTTCACGTTGTACATTCTAACCGGAATATACTTATTGCAACTCAAATTTACACCTTAAATCTGTATCCCACGCCCCAAATGGTCTCAATATATTGCGGCTTGGAGGTATCGAACTCAATCTTTTCGCGAATCTTTTTGATATGCACGGTTACCGTGGCAATATCACCGATGGAATCCATATCCCAAATCTCACGGAAGAGCTCATCCTTAGTAAATACATGATTGGGATTTTCCGCAAGAAAGGTCAACAGATCAAATTCCTTTGTGGTAAAAATTTTCTCTTCACCATTGATATATACGCGACGTGCAGTCTTATCAATCTTGATTCCGCGGATTTCTACGATATCATTGGATTTCTGATTGGAGCCGATTAATCTCTCATAACGGGATAAATGCGCCTTTACCCTTGCTACCAATTCGCTGGGACTAAAGGGCTTTGTCATATAATCATCAGCGCCCAGACCCAAACCGCGGATCTTATCGATGTCATCTTTTTTTGCAGAAACCATGATAATCGGAATGTTTTTTTCTTCGCGGATTTTTTTGCAGATATCATATCCATCGATTCCCGGAAGCATGAGATCCAGAATCACCAAATCTACATCCTGACTCATAGCCACTTCCAGACCCTTAATCCCATCATTTTCAATGTGGACATCATATCCGCTCATTTCCAAATAGTCTTTTTCCAAATCAGCAATTGCTTCTTCATCTTCTACAATCAAAATTTTACTCATCTTTGTCTACCTCCCTATATTTTCTAATCACAAAATGCATACAGGTGCCTTCCCCTTCCTTGCTGGTGGCCCAAATATATCCTCCGTGATCCTCAATGATTTTCTTAACAATGGATAAACCGATGCCGCTGCCGCCTTTGGAAGAATTGCGAGATGCATCAGTGCGGTAAAACCGTTCAAAGACTCTTCCCAAATCCTTGGCTGCAATACCACGGCCATTATCTTCAATCTCTACACGGATGGAATCTATTTCATCCAAAATGCGAATCTCTATAGCCCCTTGGGGTTTATCCATGTATTTCACACTATTATTGACAATATTATTAATAACACGCTTTAATTGCTCGGGATCTGCAATGATAACCGTGTCATCTGAAATCAGATTATCAAAATGCAGGGAAATATGCCGGGACTCCAGATCCAAGCCAACTTCTTCCACACAATCATTAAAATAATCACAGACATTAATCCTCTGGAAGTTGTATGGAATACGGTTATTGTCAATTCCTGAATAAATCGTTAACTCATTAATCAACCGGTTCATATCATTGGCTTTGTTGTAAACGGTCTTAATGTATCGGTCCATCTTTTCCGGCGTATCTGCCACACCATCCATGATGCCCTCTACATAACCCTTAATTGCCGTAATGGGTGTCTTCAAGTCATGGGAAATATTGCTGACCAGCTCCCTGTTCCGCTTCTCATTTTCCAACAATTCCTCGGTGTTTTCTTTTAATCGAAGCCGCATGTCTTCATAATTAACAAACAGCTCACCAATCTCGCCATCATGCCTGCTTTCCAGCCGATAGTCAAAATTTCCTTTTGCAATCTTTTTCATGGCAATGTTTAGTTCCCCAATGGGACTAATCAAATTTTTATGAATCCATTGATTCAATATCAAAACGGCTATCAGCAAGATAATCATAAATGCCACAAAAATGTCTACCATAAAAGCTTCCAATATCTGTGGATCTACTTTTGCCTGAAAAGATTGTTCTCCCAATGTGGTCTGAAAATATGCCTTTATTCCCAAAAAGGTGATCATTGTCAAAATAATCGGTATGACAATCATTATCGTACTGGCAAAGATAATTCTTGTTTTTAATGAAGTTTCTTTTCTCTTTTTCTTCATATTTTAATACCCCTTTAATTAAGCATATTATATATGTTTTTTGAAAGGGATGTCCATGTAATTAAGGAGATTATCATAATTTTTATAAAAATTTTATAACCCACAAAAATTTTTTAAAAAACATGTTGACATTAGGAATGATTCCTATTATACTGATATCAGTAATAATTACTGTTTTTGATTTCGGAGGAAATTTTTGTGGCAGCTATAAAATACAGCCGTCAAAGGGAAGCCATTAAAAGCTTTTTAATGACCAGAAAAGATCATCCCACTGCAGAAACCGTTTATATGAACGTTCGTCAGAGCTATCCCAATATCAGCTTGGGAACCGTATATCGCAACCTGACATTGTTATCTGACATGGGAGAGATTCAAAAATTGCATTTAGAAGACGGTATTGATCATTTTGATGCTGACATCCATCCTCACAATCACTTTTTATGTACCGAATGCGGAACTGTTTTGGATATTGATTATCAACTAAAAGAAGATACCATGGTTGATGAAGATGCCAATTCCGGATTCGCCGGCAAGATCACCGGCCACCTGATTTATTTTCAAGGTGTATGCCCCTCTTGCTGCAAGACATTGGTATAAATAGGCAGAAGCCATTTATATAAAAACATTCTATTTATAAAATTAAGGAAAAGAAAAGGAGATTATAGCTATGAAATTTGTATGTAGTGTATGTGGATATGTTCATGAAGGAGATGCGGCACCGGAGAAATGCCCCGTTTGTAATGTTCCCGCTGAGAAATTTACTGCGCAGGCAGAGGAAAGAACTTGGGCAGCAGAGCACGTTGTAGGTGTTGCTCAGGGTGTACGTGAAGACATTATCGAAGATTTAAGAGCAAACTTTGCAGGAGAATGCTCTGAAGTAGGTATGTACCTTGCTATGGCTAGAGTTGCTCACAGAGAAGGTTATCCTGAAATTGGTTTATACTGGGAAAAAGCTGCTTGGGAAGAAGCTGAGCATGCTGCTAAATTTGCAGAGCTTCTTGGCGAAGTTGTGACAGATTCCACAAAGAAAAACCTTGAGATGAGAATTGACGCTGAAAACGGCGCAACAGCAGGTAAATTTGACCTTGCAAAACGTGCAAAAGAACTTAACCTTGACGCTATTCATGATACAGTGCATGAAATGGCTCGTGACGAAGCAAGACACGGTAAAGCCTTTGAAGGACTTTTGAAACGTTATTTCGGTTAAATTAAAGCAACAGAAATAAAGATTTTTCTGGCATTTAAACCAATAGGCACGGGATAAAATCCCGTGCCTGTTTTTGTCTGATGGTGAAATTTTAGGTTTGTGGTTTTGAACAATTATGGTATATTTGTATTAAATAATTTAGAAATAATAAGGTGATTTTAATGAACAAAAAAATAACAGCATTATTATTGGTAGGAATTCCATTACTTGTTGGTATTGGTCTTGTAATTACTTTTGGTATCGCCAGTATTTTAGAACATCCAACCAATAGAGGTATTCTATACACAATCTTTGCGTTTATATCCATATTCGGTTCAATATTAGTTCCCATCCCTAGTATCGTATCCTCAATTGTAGGAATTATAAGAGCTGCAAAATTAAAAAAACAAGGCGAAAAAACAGGATATCTGATTTGGATTGGCATATTAAATATTGTTGTTTCGTTCGTTGTCGAAATATTTTGGTTATATGCTCTTTTTATTGGCGGTGCCGGTGTTTAAGTGGCTACCACTACAGATACCACATTATAAAAATCTTTTATTCTATATTTTTGTATTCATTTCAAAATTTTTCGTTATATAAAATTTCTTTTTATTGATACTTTCCCATTTTTCGGTTTTAAGATTAGGCTGTCAACTCTTTCCAGCAGGAGGAGGTGAACTCTTTGGATGTTTTATTCACTTTGTTTATTTCTATCATAGCAAGTGTAGTTGCATACTACATATGCAAATGGCTGGATAGAAATAAATAGACAGCAACAGCCTAAAAAGAGTAGTTCACTTTAAGAACGAGAAAAGCCTAAAGAGCTGCATCTCTTTAGGCTTTTCATTTACTCTTTGAATCTTTATTCACTTTATTCCTATATCCATACTAAATATAATTTTAATGAAAGTCAATATTTTTTTATTCCCTCGATGCTCTTTCCAGCTCTTCTTTTGCCTCCCAGAAAGCCCTCATAACAACCGGATCAAAATGACTTCCCGTCTCTCTTTCCATAATGCCATATGCTGTATCCAAGGACATGGCAGATTTATAACATCTTTGGGAAATCAGTGCATCAAATACATCGGCAACTGCCATAATACGGGCGCAAAGCGGGATTTTCTCACCACTGACTCTGTTGGGATATCCTTCCCCATTCCACCATTCATGATGGTAGCCGGCCATTAACGTTGCCATTTTCATATAACTCATGGCACCCAGATTGCCTTCTGCTTTACTCAACAATCTCTCACCCTCCAAGGTATGTTGTTTCATTAAAGCAAGTTCTTCTTCATCCAATCTTCCGGGCTTATTTAAGACTTTCTCCGGTATGTGAATTTTTCCCATATCATGAAGCGGTGCAGCAATAATCATATCTGCTACATACTCATCTGTTAAAATCTCCGGATATGCCTTTTGCTTTTGCATAGTTTTTGCAATAATTGCCACATACTCTGCTGTCCTGCGAATATGTTCTCCGGTATTTTCATCCCGGTTCTCGACAATATCTGCCATTGTCAAAATCATATTGTGTTGCATTTTCTGTAACTGTTTAGAATAGTATATTTTTTTAGCATTCTGATGTAATAATACAATTACGGTAACGGCTATCAGATTACTATAAAAAAGTTGGAACATCTCAGATGGCGTAATCGCAGTTACCGGTTTCTGTAATGGAAAAGTTATTCCCAAAATAAGTACATAATTTATTTCCATTAATAAACACATGGTATATAAAATGCATTTCATCGACATTTTAATCTCTTTGGACGGTTCGGTTGACTCGGTTTCTTTTTTCTTTGTAAAAATATAGTCCAGACCGATACAAACAATTATTGAGAATATAGAACCAAATACTACTGATATATCATAAGGAATAAAGGCTTTTGTACCACGCATGATGATTACATATAGAAAGCCACTAAATCCGTCCCAAAAGAATAATGCCGCAATAAAAGAAAAAATTCCCCAAAACTGTCTTTCTTTTCTAAAAAGTATCGATTGGAACAACATAACCAGGACTGCTACAACAACTCCCGTAATGTAATTTGTGATACCGATAACCCAGACACCTATACTGCAAACAGCCAGCATATTTACATGTTTTTTGGTTCTTTCTTCACAAAAAACATACTTTTGAACAAAAAATAAGCTCCATATGTAGGCCACACCCGTAAATGCCGCCAGTACTTTCATTAAAATATCCATTGTCTTTCCCCTTTAAACAAATATTTTTCTCCATCCATAATTATACATATTTTTGTTTTTTTGTCGATAAAAAATATTTATTTAATTATAAAACCCCGGATAAAGAATTATCCCGGGGTTCATAAATCTTAATATACTATCTTATCTTCTTTTTTTGCAAACGCATCAAATTCTTCTATGGTCCCTTCCCTGTCCATACTGATAAGCTGTAAAACCTGTTCATCGGTATTTCCATCGGATAAGGTTCCAAAATAATCATAGATAAAGTCATCCCTAAATCCAATTCTTGCCGCATCTTCTTTGGTATTGCCATAATATACTTTTTTGATATTTGCCCAAATAATTGCTGCTAAACACATAGGACACGGATAACAGGAGGTATACAATTCACAACCACTCAAATCATAGGAGCCAATATTCTTACAAGCATCCCTGATTGCCATTACCTCTGCATGCGCTGTAGGATCATTGTTTTCCAACACATGATTGGAACCTTTCCCAATAATTTCTCCATCTCTCACAACACATGCCCCAAATGGTCCTCCGGCATTGGTGGTCAAATTATCCTTTGCCAGATCCTTTGCTATTTTCATATACTCATTCATAATAGCTCTCCTTTTTAAATCTCCAACTCATCAATATGCTCGTGCTGAGAATAAATATGCACTGCATCATCTTTCATAATAAAGGTATTGCCATTCGGAATAATTACCTTATTTTTCCTTTGAATCATAACGATCAGTTCCTGACGGGAAATATCTATCTCACGAATCTGTTGGCCAATCCAAGGATGTTTTTCCTTCACAATAATTTCCCTTAAATGAATGTCCTTTTCTTCTTTAAAATTCTTGGCACCAATTACCAAAATGTCTCCTGTCTTTAAGGTAAAATCTCCCTTGGGTACAAGCACTTCATGTTTCCTCTTAACCATTACCAGCAACAATTGTGGAGGAAACACTACATTTCGAATGGCCAATCCATTCCAGGGATGCTTATCATAGATGGTGGATGTGACAAATTTCAATTCTCTTTCTTCCGAATGAAAGGCAATGGTTTTGAGCTTGGAATAGTGCTCAACAAATCCGGCAGAAATAATACCGGTTGGTATAGCTACCAATCCTACACCTAGGAAAGCAATTACTATTGCCATCCATTTTCCGGCTGTTGTGATGGGATAAATGTCTCCGTAACCTACTGTAAGCATCGCAGATACAGTCCACCACATTCCCGAAAAAGCATTTTTAAACTGTTCCGGTTGTGCATCATGCTCTAGGCTATACATACAAAGTGAAGAAGCTACCATCAAAATACCAATGATACAAACCGATGAAAAAATCTGTGATTTCTTTTCATTTAAAACATCAATAATGACATTAAATGCATCATACTGTTTGTTTATCTGGAACAAACGGAATATACGGATTACCCGGAATATGCGGAATGCAACCGCTCCTCTTGGAAAGAAAATCGGAAAAAAGTACGGTAAAAAAGTAATCAGATCGATGATTCCGAAAAATGAGAATATAAATGTCCCTATGGCTTTTGTATGTGTTTTTTCCGGATAAAGAAAATCCGCTGTCCACAAACGCAAGATATATTCTACGGTAAAAATCAGAATCGTTACGAACTCTATTACTTTTAAAATCGGAAGATAGGGTATCGACTCCTCGTATGTTTCAAAAATAACCACAAATAAATTGGCGAATACACTAAGTACAATTACCGCATCAAATACCCTACTGGGAACATCGCTTTTATTACCAATTTGTATAATATCAAATACTTTTCTTCTAATCTGTTCCATAATTCATTCCTTTTTGACTCTTACATCTGATAGAACATTACTGTTTCCTGTAACTCATCCGCATGTTCTCCACCGGCCTTCACATATTTGGTGTATAAAGCAGTGTATCTTTGCAGCTTTCTTGTGTTTTCACTTTCAAATAAGACAATAGCCGATTGATACAGGGGATTGTTTTTTAACTCTGCCCGGATAGATTTTACAAATGGACAATACATCGTCAAAATCTCACGGACAACTTTATTCAGACGGAAGCCTCCCTTAGACTCATATTTTATCCAGTTGATATAGTCTTTTACAAAAACTTCCCTATAGTTATTTTTAGCATGTCCCAATGCAAGCTTTAACTTCTCACGGGCATCGGGAGACAAATCACGATTCTTGCGGTAAAACTGGATATAACTGCAATACTCCGCCGTTAATGATTTTTCTCTCACATCATTCCACCGCATACCTTGTACACGACGACAAATCTCCCAACGGAACGTACCAACTGCTTCCAACATCATTTCATTGACATCCGATGCAGTAAATATAGGGAACATGATACGCCCCGGTGTGTTGCTTTTTGCACCGGAGGTTTCCTGCCACATAATGACCTTAGATCCGGCATTGGGCATCAGGATGATATCCGGCAAAACTTCTTTCATGACCCAATCACTGTTAATGCCTTTTTCCACATCTGAGAATACCACTTCCCGGTAAAATACCGAATAATCCACTTTACGGATTTCATTTAATGCTTCCTCCAGCTTTTCAGCCGTTACCAACATCTTTCCTATGGTGCTGATGATGTTTTCTTTGCATAGGATAGGACAAAACGTGGTAATTCTGCCATATGTAATCTTGTTGACCGTCATAAACATGTTTTTGATTTCAAAACTTACCTTCCGATCCCTATCCGATACATATTCTTTTACCTGTTCTGCCGTAATCTTTCCATTCTTGTACATATCTGCAAGATATGTAGGATAATCCATATCAAATTCATTTTTGGAAGGCTCTTTTTTTCCAAGATAAATACTCTTTAACCAATCATAAATGGTATAGATATGGTAGGAATGACAAATATCCAAATGTGCAGATAAATCGTACAATGCTTTTGCGCTTTCCTCGCCTATCAGGGAATAATCCATAAATCCAAAGTTCAAAAACATCTTTAGGATATAGGTCAGGGAATTTTCATCCCGAACTGCCTTCATAAATACTCTATAATAGACATCATAAAAATTGATTGTCAACTCTTTTCGCAGATTATATACCTCGGTATCGGAAGAAAATTTATCCGGTAAATTGCGGTATTTTTCCACCATATCATAAAAATAATCCACATCATCATCTTTATATCCGGCGTATTCCAATATACGGCTGAGGCAATCCTCTGTGGAAAGATCCACTTCCTGAATCACCGCATCCTGTACATGTCCTTTTTCTATTTCTAAAAGAGCTGTCTCTAACTCTTTTTCTTTTCGCGCTACCATTCTTGGATTGTACAGTTTTAACCTATCCGCCATCTTCAAAATAGACGCTGTTTCTTTTTTGACCAACTCCAGATCATGTTTTTTGACATGCATCTTGATAATCAAATCCAAGAACAATTTGTGTATATCAATAGGCTCTTCGCCCACCAAAATATCCTTATGGTAGGATAAATAGTATTCCATTTCTGCAATACCCTGGGTAAAACGACGCATTTGTGCAGCAGCTTCCATGATGGCACCAACCGTCATACTATCGTCCTTCTCCATTAACTCCAAATATTCGGATAGATGCTTTTCTACAATACTGTTGCTATTATTAATTTCCCACTGTTCTGCTCTATGCTGCATCTGCAAGGAGCTAAAATGATCCATGGCAGAAAACGGTTGCTCTTCAATCACATAACGACTGCAAAATGTTTTATAGTCGTCATAAAAATTTTCTACCGCGGAGTGAAACTGTCTGGCACGATTAGATAAATCCGAATACAGAGTCAACAGTTGATGCCTTTGCTCAACAACCGCTTTTAAGAAAAGATGGCGGAGCTTTTCCTGACTGGTCAGCAACTTCTTTAAACTATCCGAATCTTCACAGAAAAATCCTGTCAAAACCGTATCTTCGGTTGCAATATAATCACACATATAGATGTCTTTTTCCATAATGCCGATAATGGCATTTTTGCCCAAACGCATTTCGGAAAGACCAAATTTCTGAATCACGCAGCCTTCCTGCACCAAATAACAATACGCCACTTTATCATTTTTTCTTGCAATCACCTGGTCGTGTTGAAACTTTAAAACTTCCATAGCAACCCCTCTTATCTGTAACATCCCATTATCATCAGTATATCACATTTTATTCGTTGAGAAATACTTCTTTTGTATTTGCATAATAGAATATAAAAATAACCCTCTCTACCATTTGTTTGGTAAAGAGGGCATATATTATGACTGCTTATATAACTTCATTTATTGGATATAAAAAGGTACGGCTCCCTGTACAGCTTTTTTACCAAATTCCTTATCACAAGGACCAACATTGATGCCAACCTCTTTTAAGAAAGGTTTTGCAATCTCTGCTACTTTTTCAAAAAGCTCTTTATTATCAGCATTGCAATCCAATACAATCAGATAACTGATATCATTACCCTGATGCATCAGACGTAACCATGCTTTTTTAACAGAGGGCTGCTCTAACAGATAAGCACGGATAGCATCTTCCATTTCAGGTGGACAATTTACGGGATCACCAACTTTAATCTCTACCTTTTCCTCTTCTGCTTCAAGCTCACCGTTTGCGATTTTTTTCTTTTGCTCTTTTAATTCATCAATACCTTTTCGGGTCATGATATAGTTGATACTAAAAGGATTAACGGCAATGCCGCCTACATCTTTATTTTTCTCAACCATATCAACACACATATCAAAGTCCAAAGTAACTACCTGTGCCTCCGGACGATCTTTCCAAAGCTCAACCTCTTTCCAATCCGTAAATACCGGATAATAAGGTTTCTTATCGGGAGACATCAACATAGGGAACTGCATAATCTCTGCACCGGTTTCTTCGTGCTTCTCTACCTTTGCCAAAGTGATAAATTTCACCTGTGTTGCAACCTCTTCTAAAATCAGACTCATCATACCCTGAGAAGGTTTCTTCTTCATCTCATTCAATAAAATCTTCATGCGGGGGTTGGTTACTTCTTTATTGTCTTCTACATCTTTATTGATGGTCATATTAGTCACGATATCACCGGGCTTCACCTGCTCCATAGTCATATCCTTTAAGAGGATTGCCACATCATTACCGGGCTCAGCTTTTACCATCTTGCCCACTTTGGGGTTTTCCATGGTCTCAATCTCAGAAGTATATATATTTCCACCGCGGGAAAGAATAGAAACTTCATCTCCTGTATACATCTCTGCATCACATACAACACCAACTGCTACAAGACCTTTTTCTTTTATGTTGTATACCTTTTGTACGGTAAATGTATAAACAGCACTTGCATCGACGCTCTTTTCCGCTGCTTTATCTTTTTTACCCCATTTGTCAAATAATCCCATATTTTTTCTCCTTGCAATTCCGTTATTTCCTATCGGAGTCATCGGTTCTATTTTACCTATACAAGGACTATTACGTCAATAAAATTTATCTTTTCTTCACAATCATTTAATAATATTTCATTGCATGCCCTGCTCTATAATAAGAAATGTTAAAATCCAAGATTCCCATTTCTTCTGCCTGATACTGATAAAGGTTCAATTTACCCATATCATAAACATCTTTGCCCGACATCATTTCATCCAATATACCTGCTTCTTCCAATGCCGGAACTACATCACTGCTCAATGTGACCAGATAATGCCAATCCTGTACTTCACCGGAGGATAAATTGTATTTTGCTATCAAATAATCCGGTTTTGCAAAAGAAAACAGGATATAACAGCAAGTAACGACGATTAATGTATATTGGAACAGCGGAAAATCCTTCTTATATATTGTAGCAATGCATGCTGCCAATAAAATAGCAATAACCGCCAATGCCCATAAGACCAAAACCCTCAAAAATGTCAGCTGATACTGATTAATATACATCACCATACGCAATGCGGAAGATGTAAGCATAATATAAGTACAAATAGAAAATACCGTCATAATGACCTTTAATGCCATTTTTTCTGCAAAATGGGATACACAAACCAAAATAATAATCAGATTTAAGATACATACAAACAGCAGCTGAAAAAATCCTTCTCTGGCATATCTTGCATAAGAGTAACCTGCCGGCAATTCAAAACTTCCCAAAAATAAGTAAGAAATCTGTATGATTGAAAAAATCACATACACTACCGTAATCAAAGACAAAAAGGTTATACCAATAATCGGCTCCCATTTTTTTCTTTCCTTTGTGGTTTCTTTAATCTGTCCGTCTCCCATATATGCCAAAAGACTATAGGAGCCGACCATTCCCAATACCAGTAAAAAGATTAGATAAAAAGGTCTCTCCGGTAATTGGATATACTCAAAGCAATTGGTAAATAAATTGCGGAAGACCACGTCTGCACTGCTAAGTAATCCTATAATGATAAATAAAAACGGAATCGCTATCAGAATACCCAGCCAAATGTATTTGGCTACTCCATTTTTTCCTTTTTCCTTTTCGGAAAAATATGCTTTTATAGCTTTAAAAGGATATCCCACATACGCCACCGGTGCAAAAATCATTAAAAACAATTCACCCAGATACTTTCCAAATCCCCATGTAGCAGTACTACAAAAATGGGTTAATACAAAACTTAAAAACAACAATGCCATTCCACATGTATTAAAAACAATCAATGCGGTACTACCTGTCAGACAATTGCTGATGGCCAAAAGCTCCCATGCAATAAAATAAAACCAATCCTTCTTTCTTATCTCGATATCCAGATATCGGAAGCCCCATACGAGCATACCCATGCTGACTGCTGCCAAAACCGGAATACTGATACCATATAAACCTTTGTATAAACAAATGGCAAATATTACACCATAGATCATGCACCCCAAGCCAAAAACGCGTGGATTGTTTATCATTTTCTGTAGCTTTTCCCCAAGGATGACTGCTTTTTCAGCCTGAATACATTGGGGCAAACTTCCTCCGATATA
This sequence comes from Lachnospiraceae bacterium, assembly GCA_045542735.1. Classification (GTDB taxonomy): domain Bacteria; phylum Bacillota; class Clostridia; order Lachnospirales; family Lachnospiraceae; genus UBA2882. Next base: position 86,905 of record JAZQLQ010000026.1, on the reverse strand, counting down.
ATATGGTTGTGGCGGCAACGGTTGTTGCTGTTGCATATTTAATTGATTTTCCATGTCAAACTCCTCCTAAATCAAGAAAAATTCCTCTTTTACACTCTTTTATGATAAATCCTCTTCTACATCCGGGCGCCATTCCAAGATATCTCCCGGCTGACAATCCAATGCCTTACATATCTTATCTAAGGTATCAATTTTGATAGCCTTTGCTCTTCCATTTTTTAAAATAGAAATATTGGCAATGGTAATCCCAACTCTTTCCGCTAATTCTGTTACACTCATTTTTCGTTTTGCCAACATGACATCTACATTTATAATAATCATATATTCACCCTTTTCCTAAATCGTCAGTTCGTTTTCTTCTTTGAGCGCTGCCGCTTTATATACCAAGTGGGATGCGGCGGCTGCCGCTACTGTTACCGTCACTCCTGCAAAAACAACGACTACAGCCAGCAACATCAAAATACCGGTACACATATCCAAGGCATAAAAAATACCGCTACCTACAAATAAGAAAACCGAATCAAAGGCTGCTAAACCGGAAACATACTTTAACAGCTTTGCATTGATTGCCGAAAAAGAATTGTCCTTTCCGATTTCCGTAGCAATTCTCCATCCACATACCAATACCAGATAACAGGGAATCGCTGTAATCCAAAGAAAAATCATCCATGGAATGTACGCATTGGTATACTCAGGTGCCCCTGCTACCGCTGCCTTTCCCCACATGGGAAGAAAATAAAAATACACAACCAATCCGCAGATACCGACACCGATAATAGCTGCTTTTAACGAATTGGCAAATCCTTTCTGACTCATATCATAACCTCCTACTTTCTTTTGAGTTGTTTTCTCTGTTTTCCATAATATACCACCAATTAAATAAGGTGTCAACAAATATTTATCGTATTTCAATAAATATCTATCGACACCTTTGATGTTTATATCGTATATCTATAACTTTTTACTCATACTTTTTGTCTTAGCCGTACAAATATTTTTCCTGCTCAGGAGTCAGGACATCAATCTGTTTACCTAAGAAATTAAGCTTACGGATTGCTACGCCTTCATCTACTTCCTGGGGAACATCGATAAGCTTCTCTGTCAAAGTATCTGCTTTTTCTACCAAATATTTTGCAGACAATGCCTGGATTGCAAAGCTCATATCCATAATCTCGGCAGGATGTCCGTCACCACAAGCCAGATTTACCAATCTGCCTTCACCTAATACGCAAAGTGTATTACCGTTGGGCAATGTATAACCGATGATGTTTTTACGCATCTCTTTGGAGGAAACTGCCATTTCACGGAGTCTTGCCATATCAATCTCACAATCAAAATGACCTGCGTTACAAAGAATAGCTCCATCCTTCATTTCCATGAAATCTTCTTCATCAATAACTTTGTCGCAGCCTGTTACGGTTACAAAGAAATCTCCGTATTTTGCTGCTTCCTTCATAGGCATAACATCAAATCCGTCCATAACTGCTTCGATAGCTTTAACAGGATCAATTTCTGTCACAATTACCTGTGCACCCAAGCCTTTGGCCCTCATGGCTGTACCTTTACCACACCAACCATAACCTGCGACTACTACTACTTTGCCTGCTACGATTAAGTTGGTAGTACGGTTAATACCATCCCATACAGATTGGCCGGTACCATAACGGTTATCAAAGAAATGCTTGCACTGTGCATTATTTACACGAACCATAGGGAACTGCAATTTGCCTGCACGGTTCATAGCTTCCAAACGGATAATACCGGTTGTGGTTTCTTCACATCCACCGATTACCTGAGGAATCAAATCTGTAAACTCGGTATGCATCATATTTACCAAATCGCCACCGTCATCAATGATAATGTTGGGACCAACCTTTAATACCTGACGGATGTGGTGATTGTACTCGTCGTCTGTGGCATCATACCATGCATGTACTTCCAAACCTGCTTTTACCAAAGCTGCTGCCACATCATCCTGTGTGGATAAGGGATTGGAACCTGTTACATACATTTCTGCGCCACCGGCTTTTAATACTTTACAAAGATATGCTGTTTTTGCCTCTAAATGTACGGATAAAGCAATTTTCTTGCCTGCAAAAGGCTTTGTCTGTTCAAACTCTGCTTCCAAAGTACGAAGCAAATCACAGTTTCTCTTTACCCATTCTATTTTCTGCTCACCGCTGGGAGCCAGATTAATGTCTCTGATTTCGCTGCTCATTTGTTTTCCTCCATTTTTTCTTAATTTTTATATTATTTTGTTATTATTCTCTTGGGACATTATACAATAATTTCTCTTTTATTACTATCCTGCAATTTTTTTATTTTCTTGCACTATTCCCAATTTTACTCCCCGTTTTTCACCGGTTATTGTTATTTTTGCCGACAATCTGTGTCGTGCCCGTGAACAACCTTGCAAAATTAAGACATTTTGATTTGAAATAAATTATCCCATTATGCAAAGTGTATATAAATTCGGCATATTTTCCACTATTTGTAAACTTGCATTTCTCCAAAAAAAGGACTATGATACAGAAAAGTCAAGAAATTAGCAATTATCAACCACAACCAATCACAAACCCAAACCTAACTTAAGAAGAAAGCAACGGCGTCAATCAAATGATTGACGCCGACTTTTTTGTGTTTTTATGGATTTACGATATTTCTCTTTTCACCATTAAAATAAGCTACAATATTTTTGTATACTTCGCCTGCAAGTCTGGTTCTTGCTTCAATACTTGCCCATGCCATATGAGGTGTAATAATCAACTTTTTACTATCCATAATTTGACTTAACGGATTTTCCGGGCGGATAGGCTCCTCTTCCAATACATCCAAGCCTGCTGCGTAGATTTCACCTTCTTCCAAGGCCTTGTATAAATCCTTATTATTTACCACAGGTCCCCGTGCTACATTAATAAGGATTGCAGACTTTTTCATTTTCTTCATAGCTTCATAATCAATGAGATTTCTGGTCAGATCCGATAAGGGACAATGAACCGACACAAAATCAGAGCGAGATAATAAATCATCCAAGTCTACTTTTTCATAATCCGTACACGCATTTTTGCCGGTTACAGAATAGTAAATCACCTTACAACCAAAACCTTCTGCAATTCGTGCAACCTTCTTACCGATATTGCCAAGTCCGATAACTCCCCATGTTTTCCCTTCCAGCTCTACAAAGGGCTCATCAAAGTTGGAGAACCGTTTTTGTGCACCATATGCACCGGATTTTACATAATGATCATAATGGGGCAGTCTCTCCAACAGATACAATGCCAACGCAAAAGTATGCTGTGCAACTGCTGCCGTAGAATAATCCACTACATTGGCAACGCTGATTCCTCTGTTTTTGCAATATTCTGTATCTACACTGTCATATCCTGTAGCAAAGGTACAAATCAATTTTACATTGGGAGCATCTTTTAATGTGTTCTCATTCATGGGGCCTTTGTTTACGATGATGACATCCGCGTCTTTCACTCTCTCCGGAATATCCTCTGCCAGACTATTGTCATAATAAGTTACATTACCTAATTCTTCATAAATGGTTACATCGATATCTTCACCGATGCTTTGTCTTTCTAATACTACGATGTTCATTATATTTCCTCCATATAAAAATCCCATACAGATATTATAGTACCTGCATGGGATTCTTTCCATAAAATTATTTCAAATGCTATTTACAGTTGATTACTGTAATCTTGCCAATAATTCTTCTCTCTGAGCTTCAAAGCCGGGTTTGCCAAGTAATGCAAACATGTTTTTCTTGTAGCTTTCTACACCGGGCTGGTTGAAAGGATTTACTCCCAATACATAACCGCTGACACCGCATGCAAACTCGAAGAAGTAGAATAACTGTCCAAGGTAGAACTCTGTCTCTTCAGGAATCTTAACCATTAAGTTAGGAACCTGTCCGTCTGTATGAGCTAAGATTGTACCATTCATAGCAGATTTGTTTACGAAATCTACAGTCTGTCCTGCTAAGTAGTTTAATCCGTCAAGATCAACAGGCTCTGTACCAATCTTGATTTCTTCTCGGGACTGCTCTACGTTGATAACTGTCTCGAACATGATTCTTGCGCCGTCCTGGATGAACTGACCCATGGAGTGAAGATCTGTTGTAAGGTCAACACTTGCAGGGAAGATACCTTTCTGATCTTTTCCTTCGGACTCGCCGTATAACTGTTTCCACCATTCGGATACGAAGTGTACATTGGGCTCATAGTTAGCCAATACTTCGATTGTTTTACCTTTTCTTAATAAGATGTTACGAAGTGCAGCGTATAATAATGCATCGTTCTCTTCATAAGGAAGATTCAATGCCATTTCTCTTCCGCTAGCAGCACCTTCCATCAATTTATCGATATCAGCACCGGATACAGCGATAGGAAGTAAACCTACAGCAGTAAGAACGGAGAAACGTCCGCCGATATCATCGGGAACGATGAAGGATTCATAACCTTCTTCATTTGCAAGGTTCTTTAAAGATCCTCTTGCTTTATCGGTTGTAGCATAAATTCTCTTAGCTGCGCCTTCTTTACCATATTTCTTCTCAGCCATTTCTTTAAAGATACGGAAAGCGATAGCAGGCTCTGTTGTTGTACCGGATTTGGAGATCATGTTGATGGAGAAATCTCTGTCACCGATTACATCGATTAAGTCTTTTAAATAAGTTGTGGAAATAGAGTTTCCAACAAAGTAAATCTCAGGAGTTTTTCTCTGATCTTTGGAAATCACATTGTAGAAGCTATGTCTTAAGAACTCAATTGCTGCTCTTGCTCCAAGATAAGAACCGCCGATACCGATTACAACCAATACCTCGGAATCTTCCTGAATCTTAGCTGCAGCTTTTTTGATTCTGTCAAATTCATCTTTATCATATGCTACCGGTAAGTCGATCCATCCTAAGAAATCATTGCCGGCACCTGTTTTGGATACTAATAAATCTTTGGCATCCATAACCTGTTTTTTCATTAATTCAACCTCGTTGTCACTTACGAAAGGGGCAACTTTGGAGTAGTCAAAAGTTACTTTTTTACTCATTGCTTTCTCTCCTTTATTAATGGTTTGCTACGAAACCTAGTTTATAACCAAAATCAGTTTAGCAAAATAATATTTTATTTGCAAGCAAATACTGGAAAAACCAATATTTTTCTGCTATAATCTCGCCTATATGGAACAAACTATAAATGCACTTAATATGGAAAAGAGGAATATTATGATTTATAAACCAAAAGGTGTTTGTTCACAGGCAATCGACATTGAATTGGACGGAGATATTATCAAATCTGTTTCCTTTCAGGGCGGCTGCCACGGCAATCTACAGGGAATTGCTTCTTTGGTAAAGGGAATGAAAACGGAGGACGCCATTGAGAGATTAAAGGGCATCAAATGCGGATTTAAATCCACTTCTTGTCCCGATCAGCTTGCACAAGCTTTGGAGTCCATGACAAAATAATATATTTTATAGTGATTTTGGAGTTTTTATTATGAAAAGAATCGTTTTGACAGGCGGCGGTACAGCCGGACATGTAACACCCAATATTGCACTTTTACCCGGTCTGAAAGAACTGGATTATGACGTTCATTATATCGGTTCCTATGAAGGAATCGAAGCAAAGCTTATTGATGACTTTGACATTCCTTACTATGGTATCTCCACCGGTAAGCTTCGTCGTTATTTGGATGTTAAGAACTTTTCCGATCCTTTCCGCGTGGTGAAAGGTTATAGCCAGGCAAGAAAGATTTTAAAACAGATCAAACCTGATGTGATTTTCTCCAAGGGCGGTTTTGTATCCGTTCCCGTAGTAAGAGCGGCTGCATCCTTGAAAATCCCTTGTATTATTCATGAATCCGACATGACTCCCGGTCTTGCCAACAAGCTTTGTATCCCGGTTGCAGAAAAAATTTGCTGCAACTTCCCCGAGACCATGCAATATCTCCCCGAGGATAAAGCAGTGCTTACCGGTTCTCCCATCCGTGCAGAGCTGGCACAGGGAAATAAAATTGCGGCATTGGACCTTTGCGGTTTTGATGCCAATACTCCCGTTATCATGGTAATCGGCGGTTCCTTGGGTGCTGCTAATGTGAATAAGGCTGTCCGTGATGCACTTCCCGAATTGTTAAAAGACTTTCAGGTTGTTCACATTTGTGGAAAAGACAAAGTAGACAATCTGTTACTTACTACAAAAGGTTATAAGCAGTTTGAATATGTAAAATCTGAGTTGAAGGATATCTTTGCTATGGCTGATATCGTTATCAGCAGAGCCGGTGCAAATGCCATCTGCGAGCTTTTGGCTCTGGAGAAACCCAACATCCTGATTCCTCTTATGGCAGGAAGCCGCGGTGACCAGATACTCAATGCCAAATCCTTTGAATCCCAAGGCTATTCCCTTGTGATTTCTGAAGATGACATCACCACACAGCTTTTGGTAGATACCGTTCATGATATGTACTTTAGAAAACAGAGCTTTATCGATGCCATGGGACGTTCCCATCAGAGAGATTCTATTCAGACAATCTTGAATTTGATTGAGGAAACCGTTGCAAAGGCGGAAGAAAAAGAAGAAAGTGAAGAATAAAAAATTACTGAAAAGAAAATAACCATACAAAAGATATGAAAGTGCCCCTGACTAATAGTCGGGAGCACTTTTTCATTACAAAAGTTTTTAAAATATATTTCTACCCATACGACAATATAGGTGGTCTCGGTTTAGCACCGCAGTCCAAATATTTATTTTGTTAATTTGTTACCACCTTTTTATGAAATTTAATTGCGAATTCTTGAATTTTTCGCTTAAGAAATTTTTGTAAAATTTTCATGGAAAAAATATTTGGTAACAATTGCATGGGTAACAAATTGGGTAACTTTTTTTAAAAAATAAAAACGACAAAGAAAGAATCCTTACCCATTGGGCTTCGTCGTTGTCATTTTAACTGTCCTTCTCGTTTAGTTGTCTGTGAAAATATTATAACATGAGATGTGTGAAAACCCCTAGTTTCTTTTTAAAAAAATATTAGAATTTAAACAGGGATTATATCTTGTAAAAATAAGACGTGGTTGATATAATTTAATTAAGAACTAGCATCAAAATTTATTATTTAAACCGGTACACAAGAGGTGTGTATCGCTAACCTAAAGAGTTCAAGGAGATGTTAAGATGAAATTGAATGAAGTGGAGGACAGAGCAAGGTTACTAGGTAAAATAAAGTTAGAACCATTGGTGCAGACCTTTGGGGAGATACAAACAGATGAGATTATTCTCACAAACGAGCGGCGTGTACATATAATGGAACGGCATCCGCAAGATTACGAATTATTTTTAAAATATGGTATTTTGGCGGTAACGCAACCGGATATTATTGTAAAAGATGAAAAGAATGAAGGAACAGTTTTTATGATAAAAAAACTGACAGATACTAATATAAGTGTAGTTGTTAGAGTTGCGTTAAGTACAGACAAAAAAGAATTAAAGAATTCAATTATGACCTCATATCGAGTGAGGGATAAAAATTTGAAAAAGATGCTAGAAAGAAATGAAGTGCTTTACAAGAACGAATAATTCTTGTAAACTAACATAAAATAATAAGGCAGTTGCCAAAAGGTTATTGAAGTAGAGATTGTGCTGCTACGCACCCTTTGGGTCAAAAGAAATGTGGGAAGGGGCACACCCACCTTTAACTTTTTGGTTTATGTGATATTATTAAAAGAGAGTGGAGACATTATGTGTTTCCGCTCTCTTTTCTTATATATTTGAAATACTTAAGAGGGGAAATATATCTTATTTCATAGATTTTTCTGAGATATCGATTTATTGACAGGACAAGGAATGTAGGAATAAAATAAAGATAATATTTATTATTTGGGAGGTTAATCATGGCTGAAAAAATGAAATTTTGTGTAAAATGTAAAAAAGCAATGACTGATAAAAGGGAACGTTGTCCATTGTGTGGGTCTGAATTTGTAGTTGCACCAATAACAGATATATATTGGAACAAGATATCGGCAGATGAACAACAAAAATATATTGAAGAATATTGTATTAACAAAGTTGAAAAAGATGAATTGATATCGCAGGAATATATGCGAATGAATGAAGCTATAGAGGCAATGATTTTGACATCTACACCCAGTATTGAAGGATATAAAATTGTAAAGCAATGTGGACTAGTTTTTGGAGAAGTGTTTTATAGATCTAGTTTAAAAGATTCTATCCTATCTTCATTGGATGATGGTTTCAATTTTTCACTTACTGAATCGGAGGAATTAACAGGGATTGGTTCACAAGTGAAAAAGGCAAGAGAATATGCTATGAATAAAATAAAAATAGAAGCAGATAAAAGAGGTGCAAATGCAATTATAGGAATAGATGCTGAATCTTCAATGGGGAGGGATGTAGCTCATATTATGATATATGGAACAGCGGTAGTTATTGAAGAATGTCTATAAATAGAAGTAATGGAGGATTATAGTGAATAAATCTTGAAAAGCAATGTAGAGATTTGAATGTAATTCTATGCTAATCCAGGTGATGAATATAGGAACTATAGCTCCGTTGACACAAAATGTAAAGATAGATAATGTTAATAGAATTTTTATACTTGTAAACAAGGAGTGTCATATGAAAAATACTAAAGATAAAGTGCAAATACCAGAAGATACAAATCTGAGTGAATTATTAGATAAATTGATAAGGTTGCAAGAGGGTAATCGTCCAACTCCTTTTTATAAAAAGGTAATTTATATTGTCGTGAGTATATGTTGCATAATGTTTGTAGGATTAATCTGTATTTCTATTTATAAGAATAACTTTACAACAGAAAGTATATTAGCAACATTATTGGCCTTCTTTTCGATTTTTATATCAATCTTTTTCTATTTTAAGGCAGATGAAACAAGTACAAAGTTTTACGATAGTTCGTATAAGTTTATGAAAGACGTTTCAGTTACTTTGGGAAAAATAGAAGAAAGGTTTGGAGAAAAACTAAATAGTATAAATGATAAAATGTCACATTTTGAAAAAATAAGTCAAGAAACGTCAGCAGAAATTGAAGATAAGCAAGAAGATAAGGATAGAATAATAAATGAATTAATAGAAAAGGCTGACTTATCAGAAGAGGAAAGAAAGTCTTTTATAGAGGAAATAAAGCAAAAAGAACAAGAAATAGAATTACTTAAAGAACATAAATTTAGGGTTGAGCGTGAGGCGGCGCGATTAAGAAAGGAAATAAACGAATCAACAAATAGCTATGAGAAGTTTTCTCTATTATATGATAGAGATTTTCTTAATGCGTTATTAAATAATGAGGAAATAGTTAATAATCTATCTATCGCAGACTTGCAAGCATTAAAGAGAAGAGGATATATTAATTCAGAAGGAAAACTGAATAAAGATAGAATATTTAGGGATATGAGAAGTTCGAAAATTCATAATGTGATATAGGAGAAGTTGTTTTACACTTTGTATACACACCCCAATTCAGTATTCCGGCAAGCTCCTTTTTATGCGGGTTTGCGGTAGCGACTTTTCATTCAAGTCCGGCCGCAAAGATGGTATAGATAAACATTCCTTTTTTCATTTGTATATCCCCCTTCCAAAAACAGGTTCATTATAAACCTGTTTTTTGTTGGTGCAAATACTTTAAGGGGATATTTTGTTGTTTTTGTTTATATTTTATAAATTTCAAAACCCGCTTTCTTTCTCATTACCATAAAAAAACCCTGCAATATAGCCGGAATCCAACTATATCACAAGGGCTTCTTAAACAAAAATATTATAACTATTTATACTTATTCAATAAACTTCTCAATTACAACCACAATTCCATCCCTATCATTGGATTTTGTAATAAAATCCGCAGATTCTTTCACTTTTTCCTGGGCATTTGCCATGGCTACACCCACACCGGCATATTCAATCATACTGATATCGTTATATCCGTCACCGCAACAGATGGTATTTTCACGGTAAAGTCCAACTGTCTGCAGCATGCGATCCAAAGAGGAAGCTTTGTCTACATTTTGAGGCATGATTTCAATGAAGAAAGGCTCCGAACGGTAAATACTTAAAATATCACCAAATTCCTCCTGTAACATTTCTACATATTTTTCTGCCTGCTCCGGAGGCGCTGTCATCAGACATTTATTAATATCAAAATCAACGTACTCCACAAAGTTATCTACTTTTTTAACTTCCATGCCGTTAATGCGGGATTCGATAGCGATATACTCATCATCTCTTGTACCGAGAATGATATTTTCATTTTCATAAGTGATGAGACCACAATCATGGGAGATAGCAAAATCATAAAGTCCGGGAATCACTTCCTTGGGAAGTATTCTTTGATAAACCACTTCTCCCGTAGCACAGTTTACGATACGGCCACCGTTAAAGGATAATAAAAATCCTCCGTTTTCCTTTAATTCCAATTCCTTTTCATAACGGTGCATACCATAGGTAGGTCTCCCGGATGCCAGGATTACCTTGTGTCCTCTCTTCATGGTATCGATAACTGCATGTTTTGTTTTAGGTGTTATTTCTTTTTGTGAATTTGTCAGTGTGCCGTCAATATCCAGCACTAATATCATTGTTTTCTTCTTATCCATAAAAATTATTATATAGAGCACCTTTTTTCCTGTCCATGTCAAAAATAAACGAATAACACTTCAAAAAAAATATATTTTTGTATTTTCTTACATACACCTTTAGTTTTTGGGGAAAATTACTGGAAGTTCATATTTCTTCTTGTTATAATTTAACCAGCAAAAAACAAACATGAACTTTTAAAGTGAGGTATTTTTATGGAGTACATTTTCGAGGGCAAATATCTGAATGAAGATGGTAAAAAATACATTACCATCCCTTTTAATGTTTGGGAAGTGTGCGAGGATAATGTGGGGGAGATTCCGGTACACGTGACCATCAATGATTTAGCATTTGATTGCAACTTAGATCCATTAAAAAATGGTTATTATCACATTCCTTTAACTGATGAACAGGCAGAAGGCTTTGAAGAAAATACTTTCTATCCCGTTGTCTTCACTGTCAGAGGAAAAGAAAGCAATGAAGTTGAAAACAGTCCCTATTCTTATGAGAATCCCATCCGTAAAGTTGATGGCATTAAGGTTTTAATCCAGCCTTGGGACGGTCTTTGCGGCCAGACAGCTTTTGCTATGATCGCCGGTGTTTCCATTGAAGAAGCAGGCAACATCATGCATTGCCGTGAATGGCAGGCAAACATGGCAAAAATTGTTCCTTCTTTAGACTATGTAGGAATCAAACATGCCAACAAGATTATATACACCAAAGGCAAAGATGTAGAACTTCCCAAATGCTGCATCATCATGGAAAACTTAGGCAGATTTAGTCACTACCTGGTTGGCTATGACGGAAAATACTACGATCCCAACAATGGCATCATGACTGAGATTGATAAAGCTAATATTAAGGGATATTTAGAGATTATTTGTGATTAGGCTTATTTTTAATGAAAGAGAAGTATGAAAAATTTCATACTTCTCTTTTTTAACCTTTTCGTCATCTTTCACAAAATTTCAAAACCAATATTGCAAAATACATCTAAAGGTTATATCATAACCATAATTAATCATTTATATTTCATTAACATTTCTTTGGCATTTCGCCATGTATTCCAACTCTTTTATATCTATAGGAGCACTTCTATGAAAAAAATAAATTGGCATGAAATGGCTGTCTGTGGCCTAAAAATTACTCTAAAACAATATTCTCATCTTTTAGAATTTCTCTCTGAATATCCTCTTGGTAAAAATAATTACCGCATCGATTTACTGATTATACATAAGCTTTCTGATATTCTGATACCAAAGCAAATAGCAGCTATATTCCGTTCTTATAATCTCTTTGAAATCAAAGGAGTAGGTTCATCTCTTGACATCTTTGCTTATTATAAAACTAACGGTTATGCAGGTCTTTTTATTGATTCTATAAAACAAAAAAATAGTAATTTTACCTCCAGATTAGATATCACGATTTCGTTTTTTTGTAATCGTTATCCAAGAAAACTTTTTCGTCATTTATCACAAAATTGCGGAAAACCTATTGAAAAATATGCACCGGGGATTTACTATATCCATAACGAAATGTATCCCACACAGGTAATTGTCACTTCTCAATTATCTGATGAAGAAAATTTATATCTGCAATGCATTACGAATCATTTGACCAATCCAAAACAAATCGAAAATATAACTACTGACTATATAGAAAATCAAGAAAATCAAATTTATGAAACTTATATGAATTATTTAACTACTGCTAACACCAATACGAAAGGAGAATCGCCCATGTGTTGCGAAGGTATTTTTAAATTGTATGGTACAAGTTCAAAGGAAATTGCTGAAAAAGCGGCTAAAGAAGCTACAGAACAAGTAGAACAAAAATTTATATCAAAAATTAAAGAATTAGAAGAAAAAAATAAACTTCTCCTTGCACAAATAGCTCAATTACAAGGAAATGCAAATGTATAGTCTAATTGCAAGAGGAACCATTTCATAATGTGAAATGATTCCTCTTATTCTATCTCATCTCTATTTCTTCTATCAATTCCTTTGTCCCTTCATCATCAACATCACTGATATAGTAAATCTGATCGTCCACAATTATTTTTATAATTAAATCGTTTTGCGGGTTTAAAAATACTTCTGCCATTTCATCATATTCTGTCTCAAAGGTACCGCTTAATACATTGTCCATCCCATTTCCGTTGACTTTGGTCATTTTGGGCCGTTCTGTTAATATCGTATATTCATCAATTTCATCCAAAGGAATCTCATATTCTTTACTTAAGTGTTCACATACAATCTCTTCATTTTCTATATATACCTGAATAGGTGTAAACTCCAACATAATAATCCAGATACAAATAATGGGAAGTGACAATATTGCCAGATAACTGAAAATAGTCATTGCCATTCCGGATTTTTTTGCGACATTTATGGTTGTTCCTGTACCGAAGCGGTTTTCAATCATAAAATGATTATCATTTTTATTATAATAAATCATACCCCATATCCAATGGCTATCATCATCCGCTATATCTTCTACTGTTCTTTTTTCTTCATACTCCTTATTAATTAATAATATTTTCTTCATTAAATAGATGGAAACTGCAATGATGATAATACAATAAAGAATGGATCCCCAGATGACACCGCTCATTGCATATTCTCTTTTGCACATAAATAAAAATAAAAACCATGTAAAAGCTGTATTAATCCACGCACATACAACCCAATATTTTTTCCAAATTTGTTTTTTTGCTCTGGCAAAATTGACATTGATATCACTATCTTCACAAATAACTGTGATTTTTTGCTTGTCTGTCCATATAGCACATCCGTAAAAAAGATACGTACATAAACCAAAGATTGCCATAATCCATGCAAACACTACATATCCATATCCTTTAAATAAAATGAAAGCAATAATAACAGGTATTGTACTTAAAATTAACATAGGTAAAAATGTAACGAATTTTATTTTTCCCGGTACCGTTATCATTTTCAAATCTGCATAGGAAATATTACTTTCTTCGTTCCATCCTTTTTCTTTTTTCAAATCTATAATCTTACGATTTGCTTTTATAAGAAAAATCATGGGAACAAAGCATATAGCAAGTATCCACATCATCCATAAAGACATACTGATAGAAAAATAAGGAATATAGAAAAACGTAATGGGAAGAATTGCCATAATAATAGTACATTTCTTTAAACTATGCTTATATTCCCCAGTAATTTCCTTTACTTCTTCACTGTTTTTCATTCCTTTTTTTAAGGTAGAACCAAAACAATAATGATTGCGGTTATCTGCATCCTTTAACATAAAATATAAAATAAATAAAATAGGATAGCACGTTACTAAAAATATAATATTCATAAACATATTCATAATAAATCCTCCCTCTTATCCTTAAAAAAATTCCTCACACAATTTATAGAAACTCTCCTTATCCATTCCTCGAATCTTTGCTTCAGATATGACTCTCTGCAGCATTTCTTTTGATTCTTTTGAAAGTTCATCAGAAAATTCCATACGTTCACGAATCTTTGCTCCGTTTCTTCTGTCTGTATAGATATATCCCTCTTGCTTTAGCATTTGATATGCTTTGTTAACAGTCATGGAATTAATACCTATTTCTTCTGCCAGTCCACGAACTGTAGGGAGTTGCTCTCCCGGCTTTAATCTTCCATCTGATATTCCAATTACAATCTGATTCCGAATTTGTAAATAGATTGGAACATCCGAATATTCATTAATTGCAATAACCATAAGAAATCTCCTTTCTTATTTTTGTATTATTTATAGTAATACAAATAATATATAATGTCAATATTAAATTATTTGTAATAAAAAAGGGACCATTTCATAATGAAATGGTCACTCTCTACATCTTTTATTCTTCTGTTCCTTCAGACTCAGCATCTGATACTTCTTCTAAAGATTCATCACTGATTTCTTCATCATCATTGATTTTTTCTCTTACCTTAGCAATCTTGGCTACTTTTACATTATCATCCAGATTCATCAGTTTCACACCGGAAGTAGGTCTTCCCTGCATGGATACATCATTCATGGCTATCTGAATAATAATGCCTTCATCGGTAATCATCATAATTTCATGATCTTCGTTAACTGCTTTTACACCAACCACATCACCGGTTTTTTCTACAATCTTGTAGCATTTGATACCCTTACCGCCACGTTTTTGAACATGGAATTCATCCAATCTTGTTCTCTTACCATAGCCTTTTTCGGATACTACAAGAAGTGCTTCACCCTGATGCTCAAGCTGCATACCGACGATTTCATCACCGGCATTTAAATTCATACCGATGACACCCATGGATGCACGGCCGGTTGCTCTTACATCAGTTTCTTTAAACCGGATACACATACCCTTCTTAGTAACTAAGAAGATTTCGCTGTCTGCATCGGTACTCTTAACCTCGATAAGTTCATCATCCTCGCGGATATTGATAGCTACCAATCCGTTTTTACGGATATTTTTGAAATCACTTAAAGGTGTTTTCTTTACAATACCGTTTTTGGTTACCATCATAAGGTTCTTTTCTGCTTCACTATCTTCAATGGGAATAACTGCAGAAATCTTTTCACCGGGATTTAACTGTAATAAATTAACAATTGCTGTTCCTCTGGCTGTTCTGCCGGCCTCAGGAATCTGGTAAGCTTTCATACGGTATGCTCTACCAAAGTTGGTAAAGAACATAATATAATCATGGGTTTTCATCATCAAAAGATCTTCTATAAAATCATCTTCGATGGTCTGCATTCCCTTGATACCTCTGCCGCCACGATGCTGCACCTTAAAGTTATCAACAGTCATTCTCTTCACATAACCCAGATTGGTCATAGCAATTACGGTATTATCCAAAGGAATCAAATCTTCCATAGAAATATCAAATTCATCAAAGCCGATTTTACTTCTTCTGTCATCGCCAAACTTATCAGCAATTACTACGATTTCTTCTTTGATAACCTTTAATAATTCTTTTTCATCAGCAAGGATAGATTTTAAATAAGCAATCTTTGCCATTAACTCTTTGTGCTCGTTTTCCAGTTTTTCTCTTTCCAAACCGGTTAACGCACGCAGACGCATATCAACAATAGCCTGTGCCTGTACTTCTGTAAGACCAAATCTCTCGATTAAAGCTTCTTTTGCCGCCTGGGTAGTAGCACTTCCTCTGACAATCTTGATAACTTCATCAATATTATCAAGAGCAATCAATAAACCTTGTAAAATATGGTCTCTTTCTTCTGCTTTATTCAGATCGTACTTGGTTCTTCTGGTTACTACATCTTCCTGATGTTTTAAGTAATATTTGAGCATATCAAGAAGATTTAATACTTTGGGCTCATTATTTACAAGTGCAAGCATAATCACACCAAAAGTATCCTGTAACTGGGTATGTTTATAAAGCTGGTTAAGCATGACATTGGCATTGACATCTTTACGAAGTTCAATCACAACACGCATACCCTCACGGCTGGATTCATCACGTAAATCTGTGATTCCATCCAATTTTTTATTTTTAACCAACTCTGCAATCTTCAAAATAAGATTTGCTTTATTTACCATATAAGGTAATTCTGTGACAATAATACGGTTTTTACCGTTGGGAAGAGTCTCAATATTGGTAACCGCACGTACTCTTACTTTACCACGGCCGGTTCTATAAGCTTCTTCACTGCCTCTGGTACCAAGAATTACACCACCGGTAGGAAAATCGGGAGCTTTTACAATATCAAGAATTTCTTCAATATCAGTATCTCTGTCCTCTTCAATACGATTATCAATAATCTTAACAACGGCATTTACCACTTCCCTTAAGTTGTGAGGGGGAATATTGGTTGCCATACCTACCGCAATACCGGTTGTACCGTTTACCAAAAGGTTTGGATAACGGCTGGGAAGAACGGAAGGTTCTCTCTCTGTTTCATCAAAGTTGGGAACAAAATCAACGGTATCTTTGTTGATATCAGCCAACAACTCCATGGAAATCTTGGAAAGTCTTGCTTCGGTATAACGCATCGCAGCGGCACCATCACCATCCACGGAACCAAAGTTTCCGTGACCGTCAACCAAAGGATAACGGAAAGACCATTCCTGTGCCATATTTACCAATGCACCATAAATAGAACTATCACCATGAGGGTGATACTTACCCATGGTATCGCCGACGATACGGGCACTTTTACGATGAGGCTTGTCCGGACCGTTGTTCAATTCAATCATGGAATAAAGAACTCTTCGCTGAACCGGTTTTAAACCATCCCTTACATCGGGAAGAGCACGGGAAGCGATAACACTCATGGCATAATCAATATAAGATGTTTCCATGGTTTTCTTTAAATCCACATATTTGATTTTGTCATAACCTTTATCAAAAATCTGATCGTCCATATTTATCTCCGTTTCTGACAATTACATATCAAATTAAACATCAAGATTCTTAACGAATTTTGCATTTTCCTCGATAAACAAACGTCTGGGCTCTACTTTATCACCCATCAATGTTGTAAATGTCAAATCTACTTCTGACTCTGCTTCTTCATCAATTGTTACTTTCAAAAGAACTCTCTTTTCAGGATCCATGGTTGTTTCCCAAAGCTGGTCAGCATCCATCTCTCCAAGACCTTTATAACGCTGGATTCTGTTATTTTGATCACGGCCTACTTCATTCAGAATCTTATCCAATTCTTCATCACTGTAGGCGTACCATACTTTTTTGTTTTTCTCCAATTTATAAAGAGGAGGCTGTGCCAGATATACATATCCTTGTTTGATCAATTCCGGCATAAAACGGTAAATAAAGGTCAACATCAAGGTTGCAATATGAGCACCGTCTACATCGGCATCGGTCATAATGATAATCTTATGATAACGAAGCTTTGAGATATCAAAATCATCATGAATACCGGTACCAAATGCAGTAATCATAGCTTTGATTTCTTCATTACCATAAATTCTGTCAAGTCTGGCTTTTTCTACATTTAAGATTTTACCACGCAAAGGTAAGATGGCCTGGGTTGCACGGCTTCTGGCAGTTTTTGCGGAACCGCCCGCGGAATCTCCCTCTACGATGTAAATTTCACAATTTTCCGGATTTTTATCGGAACAATCCGCCAATTTACCGGGAAGAGACATACCTTCCAAAGCAGTTTTACGACGGGTTAAGTCTCTTGCTTTTCTTGCTGCCTCTCTTGCTCGCTGTGCGAGCACGGATTTTTCGCAAATAATCTTAGCTACATTGGGATTTTGCTCCAAAAAGTAGGTAAGTTGCTCACTAACAATACTTTCCACTGCTCTTTTTGCTTCAGAGTTACCCAATTTCTGTTTAGTCTGACCTTCAAACTGAGGATCACCTATTTTAACAGAAATAATAGCAGTCAAACCTTCTCTGATATCTTCACCGGAGAGGTTAGGTTCACTCTCTTTTAACAATTTATTTAATCTTGCATAATCATTAAATGTCTTGGTAAGAGCATTACGGAAACCGGTAAGCTGGGTACCACCTTCCGGTGTATTGATATTATTAACAAAACTAAATACACTTTCGTTATAAGAATCGTTATGCTGCATTGCTACTTCAACATAAACTTCTTCTTTTGTACCTTCAAAGTACATAACTTCAGGATAAAGAGCCTGTTTGCTATTATTTAAGTAAGTAACAAATTCTTTGATACCGCCTTCATAATGGAATACTCTTTCAACCGGCTCTTCGCCTCTTAAATCATATAATTCAATTCTTAAATTTTTGGTTAAGAATGCAGTCTCACGAAGACGCTGTTTTAAAATATCAAATTCATAAACTGTTGTCTCAAAAATCTCTGCATCAGGCTTAAAAGTAACCTTTGTACCGGTTTTATCTTCAGGACAATCACCAACAATTTCCAGAGGGAAACATACATCTCCTCTTTCATAACGCTGTCTGTGAATATGACCTTCACGACAAATTTCTACTTCTAACCACTCAGATAATGCATTAACTACGGAAGCACCTACACCATGCAGACCACCGGATACTTTATATCCTCCACCGCCGAATTTACCGCCGGCATGAAGAATGGTAAATACCACTTCAACTGCAGTTTTTCCGGAATCCTGGTTAATACCGACAGGAATACCACGTCCATCATCTTCTACGGTAATAATATCACCTTCACCAATGGTAACTTTGATGGTACTACAAAATCCTGCCAATGCTTCATCTACTGCATTATCCACAATTTCATAAACTAAATGATGAAGACCTCTTGAAGAAGTTGAACCAATATACATACCGGGTCTTTTACGGACCGCTTCCAGACCTTTTAAGACCTGAATCTGATCGGCACCATACTCGGTATTATTTTCTTCTGTTTCAAATTCTGTACCCATTGTCTCCCTCCTATTCTATGGTTCCGTTTGTTACTTTAAATACTTTATCTATTTCAAAACGGTTATTTACAAATTCATCCAAACCTGTACAAGTAATAATGGTTTGAATATCTCCAATACTGTTTAACAGATAATTTTGTCTGTTACTGTCCAATTCACTAAGTACATCATCCAGCAAAAGTATGGGATTATCCTTAGTGATTTGTTTAACCAACTCAATTTCAGCCAATTTTAAGGATAAAGCAGCGGTACGCTGCTGGCCCTGAGAACCAAATTTACGGATATCAATACCATTTACCATAAATCCAAAATCATCTCTGTGAGGACCCACACTTGTAAACTTTAATTTGATATCTCTTTCCATATTCATGGACAATTTCTTTTCAAAATCTTCACAATTTACATCCGGTTCATATGTAATCAACAGATTTTCTTTTCCGCCGGATAAATTTTTGTGGATTTGTTCTATAATCACATTTAATTGATCCACAAATCTAATTCTTGCTTCTATCATCTGTTTTCCATAAGAAACAAGCTGACTATCCCAAACCGTAATAGTATCTTTTAAATCCGGATTAAAATAAAAATCCTTTAATAACTTATTTCTTTGGTTGATGATTTTATTATATTGGTTCAAATTATATAAATAATATTTATCCAATTGACAAAGCTCCATATCAACGAAGCTTCTCCGGCCCGAAGGGCCGTCCTTGATAATAGAAAGATCCTCAGGAGAAAAAAATACTACATTCAAAAGGCCCAGAAGCTCTGCTGCTTTTTTCAACTTCTGGCCATTAATAGCAATTCCCTTGGATTTACTTTTGCGAAGGTGCATATCGACACGATAATCCATATCACCTTTAGAAAGGAAAGTCCTGATATGTGCTTCTTCTTTATCAAAATTGATAATTTCTTTATCTTTGCTTCCTTTATGGGATTTGGTTGTAGCAGAAACATAAATAGCCTCTAATACATTTGTTTTGCCCTGGGCATTATCCCCATATAAAATATTAGTTCCCTCATCAAAATTTAAAATAAGAGAATCATAATTTCTAAAATTTTGTAATTCTAATGATTTTATAATCACGCTTTTTACCTATGTACTTTATTTTTCAATCATAATTGTTTCTCCCTCAAAAGAAACAATATCTCCGTCAACCAATTTTTTACCTCTTTGGTATTCAGGCTCTCCATTTACCAAAACAAGACCATCCAAAACAGCCATTTTTGCATCCACACCGGATTCTACCAATCCGGCTGCTTTCAATGCCTGTCCCAATTTGATATAGTCTTCCCTTAATTTGATTTTATATACCATAATTTAAAAATCCTTTTATATTAGTTAGATACTGTAAAATTAACAGGAAGAATCAGATATAAATAATTGTTAAATTCATCCCTTATAATACAAGGAGCCTTGGGATTCACCATATAAATATCAATTTCTTCATCATCAATTACTTTTAAAGCATCAATTAAGAACTTGGGATTAAAACCAATCATGATATCTTTGCCTTCTTTGGCAATATCAATATTTTCATTCATGGAACCGATGGTAGAATTAATTTTTAACTCCATATCACCATCTGTTATATTCATGATGATAGGTTTTTTATCTCCTTCTTTAACTAAAAGAGTAGCTCTGTCTATACAACTTAAAAACTCTCTCTTATTAATGATCATTTTTGTCTCATAATCTGTGGAAAGCATCTGATCAATCTTGAAATATTCTCCCTCAATTAATCTGGACAATACAACAGTCTGGTCAAACTCAAATAAAATGTGTTTATCTGTAAAATAAATTGTCACATCTTTATCTGCTTCACCACTTAAAATCTTGCTTATTTCATTTAATGTTTTACCGGGTACTACAACCTTAATAGGATCATAGCTATCCTTTAACTCAATATTTCTAAGAGAAATACGATGACCATCCAAAGAAACAACCTTTAAGTTGTTATCTTTTATTTCAAATAATTCACCGGTCATTAATTTATTATTTTCATTGTCAGCTATAGAGAAAATAGTCTGTCTTATAACTTCTTTTAAAGTAAACTGACTAATCACTACATTGGTACTTTTCTCAATCTCAGGAAGATAAGAAAAATCTTCTCCACTCTTACCAACAATATTAAATTTAGCTTTTTCACATGTAATAACTGTATTTAAACTAGAATCTGTTTCGATGGTAATCATATTGTCAGGAAGTTTACGTACAATTTCTAAAAAGATTTTAGCATCCAAAGCAATGATACCTTTTTCAACAATATCACCTTCAATAATTGTCTCAATACCAAGCTCCATATCGTTTGCTGTTAATTTAATTTCTCCTTTGGAAGCATCAATTAAAATACATTCTAAAATAGGCATGGTAGTTTTACCGGGAACTGCCTTACTAACGATCTGAACTCCGTTTAAAAGATTTGCTTTTTTACAAACAAGCTTCATAATGTGTATAACTCCCTTCCAAAAAATACAGTGCTCTTTTATGCACGCGATGTTATATAAAAATATTAATTTTAAACGTATTAATAATAATGGTTGTGGATATGTTCATAACCCTATATATTATAGCATTTTTCAAGGAAAATTACTATGTATAACTATGTGAATTTATAAATTTTTTTTGTGGAAAAAAGATAAGTTATACACTAATTTTCTTTTTAATAATTTCTATCTTATTTTTAACTTCACCATTTTTATCCATTTCTTCTTTTATCTTGTTTATACCGTGGATAACTGTAGTGTGATCTTTCTTATTTAGAAGCTTCGCTGTGGATTCCAAAGAGGTTGCTGTAAACTCTCTTATCATATACATACAAATCTGTCTGGGTATTACAAACTCAGCATTTCTCTTCTTTGAAATAATATCATCAGGTGAAATACCAAAATGATCTGCTACAACCTTAATAATAAAGGAAGGTGTTATTTCCTTTGGAGCTTCAGGATTAATAATATCTTTTAAATTTTCTTCTGCTAATTGAAGGTTTAATTCGGTATTATTAAGTCTGGATGCAGCAATAACCTTTCTTAAAGCTCCTTCCAATTCACGGATATTGGATTTAACATTGGTAGCAATATAATTGATTACATCATCATCAATTTTCTTTTCATAGGTTTCTGCATTTTTACGCAAAATGGCCATACGTGTCTCATAATCCGGTGGCTGGATATCAGCAATTAATCCCCATTCAAATCTGGAACGGAAACGTTCATCCAAAGTCTCCATATCTTTTGGAGGTTTATCGGATGAAAGAATAATTTGTTTGCCTGCAGTATGGAGAACATTAAAAGTATGGAAAAATTCTTCCTGCGTACTTTCTTTACCTATAATAAATTGAACATCATCTAATAAAAGTACATCAACAGTTCTGTATTTTTCACGAAGTTTGGTCATAGCTGCGGCATTACCGCTACGGATAGATTCAATTACTTCGTTTGTAAATTCTTCACTGTTTACATACAATACTTTTTTGTTAGAGTTTTGTTCCAATATAAAATGACCAATAGAATGCATTAAGTGTGTTTTACCAAGACCGGGTCCTCCATATAAAAAGAGAGGATTGTAAGCTTCTCCGGGGGATTCGGCAACAGCTAATGCAGCTGAATGGGCAAATTTATTGTTACTTCCTACTACAAAGGTATCAAAATTGTATTTGGGATTCAGATTTGCACTTTCATTATTAATATTGTAGACATTGTGTTTTTCTACAGTTTCGGTATCTTTTTCAATATCCTTTTCTAATAAGAAAGAAACCTGATATTCTTTATCAAACATTTCAGATATGGAAACCTGGAAAAAGTTCTTATATTTATTTGTAATATAGCTTACTGCATGAGCCTGATCCGAAGGAATCAAAATAGTAACCATATTATTTTCTACACTATGGAATTTAAGAGGTTTAATCCATGTATTGTAGGATATGTCTGTCAGATCATATTCCTTTTTAATAATTTCTTTAATTTCTTCCCATTTTTCTGCTATTAAACTCATTTTAAAAACTCCTTCTTTATATAGAAGCATCAAAAAAGATGCGCCTTTCTATATTAAACCAAAAGTGATGAAATTTCAAACGTCCAACCTTTTCCACAGTTGTTTGTGAAAAAAATGTGGAAGTTTACATATATAAACATTGTATTGTGGATTTTGTGTATAAGTTTTTTTATAAATATAAACATTTAAAACCTTGAATTTAAGGGATTAAATTAAAAATTTGAAAAATAAATGTAAAATTATAAACACTTATCCACAAAAAATACACAAAATGTGGATACTTTATGTAAATTTAAAAGAATTGTTTATAAAAAATTTTAAATTCAACATCTTGATTTTAGATTTTTATTATCCACAAAATCTTGAAAAAAAGTTTTTTAAAAAAAATTGTACAAAAATTGTACTTTTTAAAAATACCAAAAAACCCTTTATTTTACTTGACTTCTAGGATTTATTCCCATATAATTGTAACGATTGTTTCTAACAAATAAAGGAGGTGTATATTCATGAAGATGACATTTCAGCCTAAAAAGAGACAGAGAAGTAAAGTTCACGGCTTCAGAGCTAGAATGAGTACTCCCGGCGGAAGAAAAGTTTTAGCATCCAGAAGAGCTAAAGGAAGAAAGAAATTATCCGCTTAGGCCGCAGTTTTGTGGCCTATTTTTCTCTCTGAATATATATAAGGAAGAAACTATTATGAAATTTTCAGAGTCATTGAAAAAAAACGAACAATTCCGGGAAGTTTACAAAAAGGGAAAATCCCTTGCAAATAAGTATTTAGTAGTATATGTGTTGGAAAACAATCAGGAACGTAATTATCTCGGAATCAGCGTAAGTAAAAAAGTCGGAAACAGTGTAGTCAGACATCATCTGGCCAGATTGATCCGCGAAAGTTACAGACTACATGAAGATATGTTTAATAGTGGTTTAAACATAGTAGTCATAGCAAGAAACAGTGCTGCATCTATTTCTTATCATGAAATGGAAAGCGCTTTATTACATCTTTTTAAACTTCATCATATTATTAAGGAAGATAATAGTGAAGTTTGATTTGAAATTTGATATGAAGAAAATATTGATTGCTATTATTAAATTTTATAGAAAATATATTTCTCCTATGAAGACAACAAAATGTCCTTATACTCCAACCTGTTCCCAATATGGTTTGGAAGCAGTTGAAAAGTATGGAGCATTGAAGGGTGGTTTGCTTGCTTTATGGAGAATACTAAGATGTAATCCATTTTCAAAGGGAGGATATGATCCTGTCCCTTAAATTATTAGGAGGATATGATGTCAGGAATTTTATTAACAAAGAGTTCCGGAGCTATTCTCGGACCTGTTGCCACATTACTTGGTTATTTGATGAATGCCATCTTTACTGTTTTAGATAAAATTGGTATTCCAAATATTGGTCTTGCTATTATCTTATTTGTTATTATCATTTATTTATTAATGATGCCTTTGACAATTAAGCAGCAGAAATTCTCCAAGTTGCAGGCAAAAATGAATCCGGAATTGCAGGCTATTCAAAAGAAATATGAAGGCAAAAGAGATGAAAATTCTATGATAGCTATGAATGAGGAGCAGAGAGCCGTATATAAAAAATATGGTGTTTCTCCTACCGGTAGCTGTGTACAGCTTTTAATCCAGATGCCCATTTTATTTGCTCTTTATAGAGTTATTTATAACATTCCCGCTTATGTACCTGCGGTAAAAGATGTATATACTTCTTTGGTATCCAAACTCTCTAATATGAGTGGTTCCACAGAATTATTAAGAAGTTTTAAAAATGCTGCATCCTTTACAAAACAGTTTGATAATGAAGCTTTTGTACAGGGAAGCGAATACATGCAAAATACTTTTATTGATGTATTGAATCAGGCTTCCACAACTGAATGGATGTCCATTAGTGGAAAATTCCCTGAGCTTGGAAATTTAGTAAATACTACTTATGAAACAATTCATCAATATAATAATTTCTTAGGTTTAAATATTGGTAACTCTCCTTCTTATATTGTGAAGGAAGCTTTTAGTACAGGTCAATATTTACTGGTAATCGGAGCATTATGTATTCCTTTATTTGCTGCTTTATCCCAGTTCCTTAGTGTTAAATTAATGCCCGGTGCAAGCAATAAAAAAGTAGAACGTACCGGTAATGATATGGCAGACAGTATGGCTCAGTCTATGAGAATGATGAACTATACAATGCCTATTATGTCTGCAGTTTTGTGTTATACATTACCTGCAGGTATGGGTCTTTACTGGGTAGCAGGTTCTGTTGTCAGAATTATCCAGCAGATTGCTATCAACAGATATATTGATACCATTGATTTTGATGAAGTAATTAAGAAAAATCAGGAAAAAGAAGCAAAGAAAGTGAAAAAAGAAGTAGCATCTTCTACCGTTATTCAAAATGCTTCTTTAAGAACAAAATCTTCTGCTAACTTTAATAATGGAATGAGCCAGGAAGAAAAAGATGCTTTAATTGAAGCAGCTAAGAGAAAAAATGCTTCTGCAAAATCAGGAAGTATGGCTTCCAAGGTAAATATGGTAAAAGATTTTAATGAGAAGAATAATATGAAATAGGGAGGTTTAATCATGGAATTTATTGAAGTTTCCGCAAAGAACGTTTCTGATGCCATTACAGAAGCATGTCAGAAACTTTCTGTTACAAGTGATAAATTGGAGTATGAAGTGGTTCAAGAAGGTTCTGCCGGATTTTTGGGAATCAATGCAAAACCTGCTATTATCAAAGCAAAAATCAAAGAGGAAGAAAAAACTGTTGATTTGAGAGCAAAAGACTTCCTTACTGATGTATTCAAATCCATGAATCTTGCAGTTGTTATTGATGTAAAATATGATGATATTGAAAATACATTGGATATTGATTTATCCGGAGATGAAATGGGTGTTTTGATCGGTAAAAGAGGTCAAACCTTGGATTCTTTACAGTATCTTGTATCCTTAGTAGTAAACAAAGGTGAAGAAAATTACATTCGTGTAAAAGTAGATACTGAAAATTATAGACAGAGAAGAAAAGCAACTCTTGAAAATCTTGCTAAGAATATTTCTTATAAAGTAAAGAGAACAAGACGTCCTGTTTCTTTGGAGCCTATGAATCCTTATGAGAGAAGAATTATTCACTCTGCATTACAGAATGACAAATACGTAACAACACATAGTGAAGGTGATGAACCTTACCGTAAAGTAGTCGTAACATTAAAGAAATAATTGATTTAGAAGAAAAACAGAAAACCCGACAATCCATATTGTCGGGTTTTTGTTAAAAGATTTGGTATATGAGATGAAAACAGATACAATTGCAGCAATTGCTACAGGAATGTCAAATTCAGGTATTGGTATTATCAGAATCAGTGGATCTGATGCCGTAGAAGTAGCAGATAGAGTATATAAATCAAAAAATAATAACAAAAAATTAATGAATCAGGAAACACACACCATTCATTACGGATATGTATATGATGGTGATGAATTAATAGATGAAGTTATGGTTGCCATTATGAAGGCACCTAATAGTTTTACTGCCGAAGATACAGTGGAAATTGATTGTCACGGTGGTATGCTTGTGATGAAAAAAATACTGGAAACAGTTTTAAAAAATGGAGCCAGGGCAGCAGAACCGGGTGAATTTTCAAAAAGAGCGTTTTTAAATGGAAGAATTGATTTGACAAAAGCAGAAGCTATTATGGATTTAATTGGATCTACCAATGATTATGCATTAAAATCTTCTGTAAGTCAGTTAAAAGGAAGTATTTCAACTAAAATTAAAGAGTTAAGAGAAAAAATAATTTATGAAATAGCTTTTATTGAATCAGCATTGGATGATCCGGAGCATATCAGTACAGAAGGTTATCCGGAAAAATTGACAATTATTGTAGATAGTCTTTTAAATGAATTAAGTGAAATGATTCTTACTTTTGATAACGGAAGAATCATGAAGGAAGGTATTAAAACAGTTATTCTCGGAAAACCCAATGCCGGTAAGTCTTCTTTATTAAATAAACTTTTGGGAGAAGATAAAGCAATTGTTACAGATATAGCCGGAACAACCAGAGATGTGTTAGAGCAATATATCAATTTGGATGGAATAGGTATCCATCTGGTAGATACTGCAGGTATCCGGGATACGGAAGATGTAGTAGAAAAAATTGGTGTAGATCGTGCCAAGGACCAGGCATCGGAAGCAGATTTGATTATTTATGTAGTAGATTCTTCTAAGGAATTGGACGAAGATGATAAACAGATTATGGAATTGATGGCTTATAAAAAATCCATTATTTTATTAAATAAATCTGATTTAAATACAGTAATAACACTTGAAGATATGGAAAAGATATGCGAAGATTTCAAAGAGGAATCTTTTATCATTCAGACTTCCATGACTAATGAAATAGGTTTAAAAGAATTGGAAGAAAAAATAAAAGAAATGTTTATTCATGGAAAAATTGATATGAATGAACAGGTTACTATCACAAATGTAAGACATAAAGAAGCTCTGAACAATGCCAAAAATTCTTTAATATTGGTAAAACAAAGTTTGAATGATGATATGCCTGAAGATTTTTATTCTATTGATTTGATGAATGCTTATGTATCTTTGGGTGAAATCATTGGTGAAGAAGTGGGAGAAGATTTGGTAAATGAGATTTTCTCCAAGTTCTGTATGGGTAAATAAAGGAAGAAGGAAATAAAATGTCCGATCTGAAAAATGAAAAAAAATACATTATAGATCAAGTGGATGTCTGTGTAGTTGGAGCAGGTCATGCAGGATGTGAAGCTGCACTTGCTTGTGCCAGACTGGGATTAAAGACTGTCATGTTTACTGTCAGTGTTGACAGTATTGCTTTGATGCCCTGTAATCCAAATATAGGTGGTTCTTCCAAGGGTCATTTGGTAAGAGAATTGGATGCTCTTGGTGGAGAAATGGGTAAAAATATTGATAAGACTTTTATCCAATCTAAGATGCTGAATGTATCCAAAGGACCTGCAGTTCATTCACTTCGTGCCCAAGCTGATAAAGCAGATTATACCAGAGAAATGAGAAAGACTTTGGAAAATCAGGAAAATCTCATTATTAAGCAGGCGGAAGTAACAGAACTTTTATCAGATACAGATGCAGAAACAGGAAAGAAAAAAATTACCGGTGTAAAGATTTTTACTGGTGGAATTTATGAATGTAAAGCAGTCGTATTGTGTACCGGTACTTATTTAAAAGCCAGATGTCTTTGTGGTGAAGCTATTACTTATACCGGACCAAACGGGTTGCAGGCTGCTAACTATCTGACAGATTCTTTAGTTAATCTTGGAATTGAAATGCGTCGTTTTAAGACAGGTACTCCTGCACGTATGGATAAAAGATCCATTGATTTTAGCAAGATGGAAGAACAGTTTGGTGATAAAGAAATTGTACCTTTTTCTTTTTCTACCAATCCGGATGATATCCAAAAAGAACAGGTTTCCTGTTATCTGACTTATACAAATGAAAAGACTCATGAAATTATCAGAGGCAATTTGGATCGTTCTCCGATTTATGCCGGTGTGATAGAAGGAACAGGACCCAGATATTGTCCTTCCATTGAAGATAAAGTTGTGAAGTTTTCTGATAAAGATAGACACCAGGTTTTTATTGAGCCGGAAGGATTACATACCAATGAAATGTATGTAGGAGGTATGTCTTCTTCACTTCCCGAAGATGTACAGCTTGCTATGTATCGGACTGTTCCCGGATTGGAACATTGTGAAATCGTCAGAAATGCATATGCTATTGAGTATGATTGTATCAATCCCAATCAATTATATGCTTCTTTGGCATTTAAAGATATTATCGGTCTTTATGCCGGTGGACAATTTAACGGAAGTAGTGGTTACGAGGAAGCAGCAGCCCAAGGTCTCATTGCAGGAATCAATGCCGCTATGTATATCAAAGGTAAAGATCCCATTATCATTGATAGAAGTGAAGGTTATATTGGAGTGTTGATTGATGATTTGGTAACAAAAGAAACTTTTGAACCTTATCGTATGATGACATCCCGTTCGGAATACAGATTGTTACTTCGCCAGGATAATGCTGATCTCCGTCTTCGTAAAAAAGGTTATGAAGCAGGACTTATCACACAGGAGCAATATGACTATGTGGTATTAAAAGAAAAACTTATTGATGAAGAAGTGGAAAGATTACAGAGTACCAAAATTGGTGCAAATAAAAAAACTCAGGAATTTTTGGCAGCTCATGAAAGTGCATCCTTAAAAACCGGAACAACTTTGGCAGAGCTTATGTGCAGACCGGAATTAACTTATGAGATGCTTGCAGAAATTGATCCTGAGAGAAAGCCTTTGACAAAAGATGTTATTGAACAGGTAAATATCAATATCAAATATGATGGATATATCAAGAGACAGATTAAGCAGGTAGAACAGTTTAAGAAAATCGAAAACAAGAAGATTCCTGCAGATATTGATTATGATGATGTAAGTAGTTTGCGTTTGGAAGCAAGAGCAAAATTAAAAGCATTAAAACCAATTAATGTAGGACAGGCTTCACGTATTTCCGGTGTATCTCCTGCAGATATATCTGTATTGTTGATTTATCTGGAACAGTTTTATAAATACAATAAGTCTACGGAAAACGAATAATGGTATGGTAAAAAATATGAATTATAAGTTAGACTCTTTCTATAAAGATTTGGAACAACTTCATATTGAACTTTCAGATGAGCAAGTTAATCAATTTATCAAATATTACGAGTTGTTGATTGAATGGAATTCATTTATGAATCTCACTGCTATTACGGATTTTGATGAAGTATTTAAAAAACATTTTACAGACAGTTTATCCTTGGTTCAGGCAGAATCTTATATCATGGATATTTGTGGAAAAGATATAAGAGAAGAATCCTTATCTGTTATTGATGTAGGAACCGGTGCAGGTTTTCCCGGTATTCCTTTAAAAATTGCTTTTCCAAATTTGAAAATTACACTTTTGGATTCTTTAAATAAGAGAGTAAAATTTTTGAATGAAGTGATTGAGCAATTGGGACTTAAAGATATAAAGGCTGTCCATGGCAGAGCAGAAGATTTTGCAAAAAATAAAGAATTCAGAGATTTCTTTGATATATGCGTAAGCAGGGCAGTTGCTAATATGAGTACCTTATCAGAGTACTGTATTCCTTTTGTAAAAGTAAATGGATTATTTATTCCCTATAAATCAGAAAAAATCACAGAAGAGTTAGCAAGTGCTAATAATGCTTTAACTATTTTGGGTGGACAGTTTAAAGAACAAATTGATTATAATTTGCCTGATAGTGATTATTATCGTAATCTTGTGATTATTCAAAAGACAAAAGAAACACCAAAAAAATATCCCAGAAAAGCAGGTTTACCTTCAAAGGAACCATTATAAAAATAAAGTCCATCGGATTTCATTCCGGTGGACTTTTATAGTGTCAATTAATATTTCATTTATGAAAGATATATGCTGCATTTCTCAACTACCTCTTCGGGTTTTTCCATATGAGGAAGTTGTTTGGTCTGTTTGATATCATAGGTTTCAATAGCACCATTGCAGGATAAATAACTATCTTTAATCATGTCAGCATTTTCATATTCTTCGCCAAATAAAATCATAATACTGTGGTCGATATTTTTAAGAGGCTGATAGATATTGATATTCATATATTTACCCATCATGCTTGCATAAGTAAATTTGGAATTGTAGTCATCCAAATGTGCAGCTTCCAGATAAGCATATACTTCTTCTAACTTACTATTTGAAAAATCACTATAGTAGGATTCTTTAAATTTTTTCAATATAGATTCTTTATTACTGATAATGTTATATATGAAGGTACCGATGATTGGTGCTTCAATCATATACTTTGTAAGTTTAGAGCGTTTGGTAGGAATCTGATTATATTTACCGATATTTTTGGGATTGATAAAAATAAGATTCTTAATAAGCTCCGGGCTTGTATGACAAGTCATGGTAGCGATGGATAAAGAATCACCACTGGCAATCACACTTGTTTTCTTACCAATAATATTTTTAATAAAATCAGTAATTAATTGTACATATATGAAATTGGTATATGTGAAATTAGGTTTTTCAGATAAGCCGAATCCCAACAAATCAATGGTATACACTTCGTTAGTCTTTGCTAACTCTTCTGACATTTTATAAAATTCGTAGGAAGAACTTCCGATGTCCAGATCATGGATTAACAATACAGGATTACCGCTTCCTCTTTTCTGATAACGTATCTTGCCAAATCGCCAATCATAATAATTGTTTTCTGTCTTATTTAAGATTTCTTTGGATTTAGCATAAGAATAATATAATCTGTTTATGATATGCAAACCGGCTACGGTTGCAACACCAAGTAATGCAATTGTTTTATAATTTTTTTTCATAAGATCGCCTTCCTTTTCTCCTTATCATTATAATAGATTATCTTTTGTCTTACAATCATTTATGTATGATAAATTATTTGTTTTCAAGTTTTAAGAAATATAATACAATATTTGTAGGAGGATCTTTATCTATATGGAAAATAAATCAAAAGACGGTTATGATTTACCTCTTATTATTTTGGAAAATGAAAGAAGTCGTATCTCCAGAGAACTTCATGATGTGACAATTCAGAGCCTGGTACACACCATTCATCAGACAGAGCTTATTTCACATTATATGGATCAAGATCCGGTAAAAGCAAAACTGGAGCTTTCACTGCTAGCCAAAAATCTAAAAAAATCCATTACAGATACCAGAAATGTTATTTATGATCTGAAGCCTATGGCTATTGATGATTTAGGCATATCTGCTGCAATGGAAGAATGTTTTATTTATTTACGGGGTATATCTGATTTAAAATTTATTTTTCATTCAGAGGATGAATTGGATCACTTGGATAGTGAATCTACTCTTATGGTTTTCCGTATATTACAGGAAGCATGTAATAATGCGGTAAAACATTCGCAAGGAAGCTATATTAAAATAAGTATTGAAAGGATTCAAGATAATTTTTACAAGATTACAATTGATGATGATGGTGTAGGTTGTAAGATAGAAGATATGCAAAAAATCAATCACTATGGTTTAGAAATATTAAAAGAAAGAGTTGCTATGATTTCCGGAAACTGCGAAATAAAGACAGAACCAAATAAAGGATTTCATATGGTTATTACTTTTCCCATGACTTGTTAAAATTACCTGACAGAAGATGAGGTGACAGATATGATAAAGATAATGATAACAGATGATCATAAAATGATTCGTGAAGGTATTAAGCAATTATTAGAATTAAATGAAGATATCTCTGTTGTAGGTATGGCGTCAGACGGAAATGAATGTCTGACTATGTTAAAAGAATCAGATGTAGATGTGCTTTTATTAGATATTAATATGCCAAATAAAAATGGTTTGGAAACATTAAAAGAAATAAAAGAATCTAAACTGAATGTTAAAGTAATTATTTTGACAGTTCATAATGAAGCAGATTATTTAATGAGCGCAGTGGAAATCGGTGCTAATGGTTATGTGTTAAAAGATTCGGGATCAGCAGAATTGGTACATGCTATCAAAACGGTTATGGAAGGTGAATCATATATCCAACCTGATATGATACCGATGCTCAATTCAAAGATGGTAGTTCGTAATAAAGATAAAGAAAAAATCAAAGAATTGACAAAACGAGAAATGGAAGTATTGATTTTAGTTTCGGAAGGAATGTTTAATAAAGAAATCGCTGATAAATTACATATCAGTGAAAGAACTGTAAAAAATCATATTTCCAGTATATTTAGAAAGATTGATGTGGCCGATCGTACGCAAGCTGCAGTCTTTGCAATTCGCAATAGTTTGATACATATATAGAATTTTGTAAGTAGAAAACACCTCTAATTTATCAATTAGGGGTGTTTTTTTGCTATAGAAATAGAAAAAATAGCTAAAAAACATATGATCTGTATGACGATATCAGAGAATAAAAACGGATAATTCCACATTTGAAGTTCTGAAAATCGCATTCTGAGACACTACAAAAACTAGTGTTTCACGTGAAACATCACCACAAAATGTAGTAATAGATGCAAAAGCCACTTCAAAATAAAGAAGTACCCCTTGTTTTTTACCATATTTCAATTGTTTGAGTAAAGACTGTTTCCTTCTCTTTATTAGATGCTACAATCGTAAGTTTGCAAGGAATAAAACTGTTTCCTTTATATTCAGGAGTACAGCTATATCCGGAGATTTTTCCTTGTACGAGCAAATCTTCCACAATATCATCATAACCATCTTTAATTTTAACAACTGCAGGAGGAACGAATAATCTGTTAGCAACTGATTCTTCTCCGTTAAAACGAAGAGGCATTAAATATAATGGACTTAAAACTCTTTTCTTTGCAAAAGCAATGGCTTTTTCATTTGAATCAATTTCTTCAAAATTAATTTCTGTATTGTCATTCTTTTTAAAAAAATCAAATAATACCATAGTCTAATTTATCTCCTTTTTTGTATTTCATTTCTAATTTATGAAATATTATAATATAAAAGTATGAGTAAAACAATAGAATTGATTTAATGTGGCTCTAGTTTTATATATTTCACGTTTCACGTGAAACATTTTTTACACAAACACACCTTAATTCAGCATCTCGTGTTTCACGTGAAACCCCAACCACTAAATATTGTGATTTATATCCGTGAAACATTTTTTACACCGACCGTGAAACATTTTTCTATAATTAAAGCAAAAAAACACCACCCCAAGCATTAGTGTTTCACGTGAAACATCCCACTAAATCTAGAAAGGCAAAATTGAATAAATTTTGTTGTATTTAAAGCATTATTATATAGAAGAAAAAAGTTATTTTGATAAATTTTTAAATAGTGATATTAGTTGTTCTTAGTGTTTTGTAAAGAAAATATACCAGCAATTCCAGGACATGGAGGTCCGGGAAAGGTTCAATAGAGCCCGGATGGCGATTTTGAACCGTTTGCGGAAGCAATAAATTTATATATCACAAAACACTTAGAACAACTTATATCACTTTTACTATTATCAAAATAACTTTTTCTTCTTATTATTAAAGTCTATAAAAACAATATTTTCAGTAGAATATCTAAATAATTGGTGTTATAATCAAAAAAGAATGTGAAAAGAGAGAATAATGTCGGTTGAGTTAAACCGAAAGGAGAATTTTATGGGAAGAATTATTGCAATCGCAAACCAAAAGGGTGGAGTAGGTAAATCCACCACATCTATCAACTTAGCTGCGTGTTTAGCAGAAAAAGACAAGAAGGTTTTAATCATCGATTCAGATCCTCAGGGTAATACTACCAGTGGTTTCGGAATTGATAAGAACTTTTTGGACAACACCATTTATGAATTGATTTTAGGAGAGTGTTCTATCGGAGATTGTATCATCAAGGATGCTATCAAAAATGTTTCCGTACTTCCTTCCAATGTCAATTTAGCAGCTGCAGAGATTGAATTAATTGGTGTTGATGAAAAGGAATATATCTTAAAAACAGAACTTGATTGGGTAAAAGACAATTATGATTATATTATTATTGACTGTCCTCCCTCTTTAAGCATGTTGACAATCAATGCTTTGACTGCAGCAGATTCTGTTTTGGTGCCGATTCAGTGTGAGTATTACGCATTGGAAGGTTTGAGTCAGTTGATTCATTCTGTGAATTTGATTAAAGAGAGATTAAATCCTGAGTTAGAAATGGAGGGTGTCGTATTTACTATGTACGATTCCCGTACCAATTTGTCTGCTCAGGTAGTAGATAATGTAAAACATCATTTAAGTGAGAATATTTGTAAGACAATCATTCCGAGAAATATCCGACTTGCAGAAGCACCCAGCCACGGAATGCCTATTACAATGTATGATCCAAAATCAGTTGGTGCTGATAGTTATAGACAATTAGCAGAAGAAATTATGAATAGGAAAGGTGAATAATTATGGCTGCAAGGGGATTAGGTAAAGGATTAGATGCTTTGATACCGGCTTCAACCGGTGGAGCAAAAGCCGGAGTAAAAAGAACCGGCGCAACAAATACCACAAATGTGGCACCGGAGAAGGAAAAAGGACCCGAAACAATGGTGAAAATTACGATGGTTGAACCAAACAGAGAACAGCCTCGTAAGACTTTTGATGAGGAATCTTTAAATGAATTGGCAGAATCCATCAAACAATTTGGATTGCTTCAGCCAATTTTAGTACAAGATAGAAAAGATCATTATGAGATTATTGCCGGAGAGAGAAGATGGAGAGCAAGTAAGATTGCAGGTTTAAAGGAAGTTCCTGTTATTATTAAAGATTTAACAGAGCAGGAAATCGTGGAAATTTCTCTAATTGAAAATATCCAGCGTGAAAATCTGAATCCAATTGAAGAAGCTTTGGCGTATAAAAAGCTCTTGAATGAATTTAATCTTAAGCAGGAAGAAGTGGCAGAAAGAGTTTCTAAGAGTAGAACAGCTGTTACTAACTCAATGCGTCTTTTGAAATTGGAAGACAAAGTTCAGCAGATGGTAATTGATGAAAAGATTACAACCGGACATGCCAGAGCATTGCTTGCCATTGATGATGGAGAGCAGCAAATTGCAGTAGCTCAAAAGATTGTAGACGAGAAGTTGAGCGTACGTGATATAGAGAAATTAGTTAAAAATCTGAATAAACCTGCAAAAGAGAAAAAAGCGACTACGGGTACAAAGGGTGTTGATTATATCTATTTAGATATAGAAGAGAAACTGAAAGAATCCCTGGGTACCAAAGTTTCTGTCACAGGAAAAGAAAATGGCGCCGGAAAAATCGAGATTGAGTTTTATTCCAATGATGATTTAGAAAGATTATTGGATATCTTAAAATAAGTTTGTGGGATTCGGAGGAAAATATGAATAGTAAATTACTTAATAGCATCGGTCTTGGTAATCTGGATATTGCATATATCTTTATCGGATTGATAGCACTTATACTGATTTTATTTATAATTTGCATCGTTATTTCTGTAAAGCAAAGTAAGTTAAAAAAGAAATATGAAGCCTTCATGCTCGGTAAAGATGCAAAGAGTATGGAGAAAGAGATTACAAAACTTTTTACAGATATTGATTATTTAAAAAATGCAGCAGATAAAAATGCAAAAGAAATTCGTCATATTTATAAGAGACTGGAGACTACTTATCAAAAGATTGGTTTGGTAAGATATGATGCGTTCCAGCAGATGGGTGGAAAGTTAAGCTATAGTCTTGCATTATTAGATGAGAATAATGATGGTTTTCTTTTAAATTGTGTTCACAGTAGTGAAGGATGTTACTCTTATGCAAAAGAAATCAAAGACGGAAGTTGCAAGATTTCATTGGGAGAAGAGGAACAAAAGGCATTAAATATAGCAATGAGGAATGATTAGACTTGAAATTGGTAGGCATAGAACAATTAAGGGAAAATGATATCATCGCTGATCCGGTTATGACTGATGATTTTCAGATTCTATTGGGTAGGGGTACCGTTTTAAAAGCAGACTATATCGAAAAATTGAGAGATCTTGGTATTCAGGAAGTCTTTATTGAAGAAAAAAAGAACCCATATAAAAAAAGCACGGTACCAAAGAAAACCATAAAAGATTTGCAAAAAGAAATTGTTTCCATTAAGGATGAATGTGCAAATAAGGTAAAGGATACATTAAAGTATCATATCTATGACCAGGAAAACAAATTATCGGAATTAAAACAATCTGTTGACGATATATTGGATGAGATTTTAAGCTGTCCGGAGGTTATAGAAAATATATGTGAATTGAGGGAAAGAAAACCGGATATTTATGAACATACGTTAAGTTTAAGCGTTTTAACCATGTTGACAGCATTGCGTATGCGGATGAAGAGAGAAGAGATTAAGCAACTGGGTACGGCAGCACTTCTTCATGATTTGGGACTGCGATATACGACTTTGAGTTTTGAAAATGTTGAGATTTCCAGTTTATCACCAAAAGATCAGGAAGAATATAAGAAACATACCGTTTATGGATATTCTGCTGTATCAGAAGCGGAATGGCTCTCCGGTCAGGAAAAAAAGATGATTTTATTCCATCATGATAATCTGGCAGGGAAAGGATATCCCTTACATTCAGATCGTTTGTCAATTCTGACGCAGATTTTGGCTGTTTGTGAAATCATGGATGAAATGATTTGCGGCATTGGTTATAAAAAACGAAAAATCTGGGAAGTACTATCGTATTTGGATGAAATCAAAGGTATTTATTATTATGATAAAATCATTGAGACTATTCGCAGTTTTATTGCCGCTTACCCGGAAGGAACCAAGTTGGTATTAGATGATGGTTCTGTAGGGATTGTTGTTTCACAAAGTGAAAAAGATCCTATGAAACCGATTGTCCAAATTATCAACAAAGGTACAAGGTTAAAAGAAATTTCAAAAGAGGCCATTACATTGGTTAATTTAGAAAAGGAAACAGCTTTTTCTATTAAAGAAGTGCTGGAACACTGATAACATCAGGTTCAAATAGATGAATTTAAATATAGGGAGGAAACCTTTATGTTAGACATTAAATTTTTAAGAGAAAATCCTGAAGTGGTAAAAGAGAACATCAAAAAGAAATTTCAGGATTCCAAGTTACCTATGGTAGATGAGGTAATTGAACTGGATGCTAAGAAAAGAGATTGTCAGAAGGAAGCAGATAATTTAAGAGCAGACAGAAACAAACTTTCCAAACAAATCGGAGCCCTTATGGGACAAGGCAAAAAAGAGGAAGCAGAGGAAGTAAAAAAACAAGTTGCTGCATCTGCCACCAGACTTTCTGAATTGGAAGAACAGGAAAAAGAATTGGATGAAAAAATCTTAAAGATTATGATGACAATTCCTAATATCATTGATCCCTCTGTTCCCATTGGAAAAGATGATTCTGAAAATGTAGAAGTAACCAAATATGGTGAGCCGGTTGTTCCGGATTTTGAGATTCCTTATCATACAGAAATCATGGAAAGATTTGACGGTATTGATTTGGATGCAGCAAGAAAAGTTGCCGGAAACGGATTTTATTATTTGATGGGAGATATCGCAAGACTTCATTCTGCAGTTATTTCTTATGCAAGAGATTTTATGATTGGAAGAGGATTTACTTATTGCGTACCGCCTTTCATGATCAGAAGTAATGTGGTAACCGGTGTTATGAGTTTTGCTGAAATGGATGCCATGATGTACAAAATCGAAGGTGAGGATTTGTATCTGATTGGTACCAGTGAGCATTCCATGATTGGTAAATTTATTGATACTATTATCCAGGAAGATCAGCTCCCTCATACATTGACCAGTTATTCTCCTTGTTTCCGTAAGGAAAAAGGTGCTCATGGTATTGAAGAGCGTGGTGTTTACCGTATTCATCAGTTTGAAAAACAGGAAATGATCGTTGTATGTAAGCCGGAAGAATCTCCTATGTGGTTTGAAAAATTATGGCAGAACACAGTAGATTTATTCCGTTCTATGGATATTCCTGTTCGTACTTTAGAGTGCTGTTCCGGTGATTTGGCGGACTTAAAAGTAAAATCCTTTGACGTAGAAGCATGGTCTCCCAGACAGAAAAAATATTTTGAAGTGGGAAGCTGTTCCAATTTAGGTGATGCACAGGCAAGAAGATTAAAAATCCGTGTAAATGGTGAGAATGGAAAATATTTTGCACACACATTGAACAACACAGTTGTTGCTCCTCCCAGAATGTTAATTGCATTTTTGGAGAATAATTTAAGAGAAGATGGTTCCGTAGCAATTCCGGAAGTACTTCGTCCTTACATGGGTGGAATGACAGAAATCAAACCGAAACACTAGTTTTGTAATAACATCGGATGTCAAAAACATTGTTTTTGGCATCCGTAGAAATTTTTATAAATTGAGGTATCACTTTGCATAAGTATTTGAGAGCAATCGGATTTAGTGAACTGAAAAGAATAAAAGATATAAATAAATTATTGTATTTTGTACAAGAAGAAGCACAAGAGACGGCATATGTTTCTTTAGAAGATGATGTGATGTTAGCAGAATACAATTTTTATATATCAGATAATATGGGAATTTGTATTCGTGGTGAATATGATGAAGAAAATCATTTTTATGCGGATTACTATGTTCCCTTTTTTAAAGGTAATCAAATAACTACATATGCAGATGTTACTTTGGAGCGTCATTCGGATAAGGAATCTTATGCCGGGGCTTATGATGACTTAAGAGTTGGTGTAGCTATTATTTTTTATTTACAAAATGTTATCCCTTATTTAAAGACGAAAAATAGGGATAATTTTTCTATGAAGAATGTAGCTGTATCATTGGGGGGCATGTCGACAGAAGGAAAAATCATCATGCCTCTTTCCAAAACAAAAAGTGAAGAAAACAGAAGTCGCAGGCTATGGAAAGGACGTATGGAATGGATAGCAGAAGCAAAAAGTGGTAATCAGGATGCCATGGAGTATGTGACTTTAAGTGATATGGACACATATACCACCATAGGTAGTTTAGTCCGAAAACAGGAAGATGTCTTATCTATGGTTGACAGCTCTTTTGCACCTCATGGCTTAGAATATGAGCAATACGCAATCATTGGTGATATCCGGGATCAACTGAAATTTAGAAATCCTTTTACAGGAGAACAAATCTGGTTGATGATTATAGAAGCTAACGAAATGCTATTTGATATTTGTATCAATGAAAAAGATTTAATGGGAGAACCCGAGGTTGGAAGAAGATTCAAGGGAATTATTTGGCTTCAGGGAACCATACATTTTCCCGAATAGGGAATATTGACTATTTTCTGTGGGAATGATAAATTACTAGTGTATGTTTCCTTAGTTAAATGGATATAACAGCCCCCTCCTAAGGGGCAGTTGAGGGTTCGATTCCCCCAGGGAACATTTTTTTGTGGGAAAAAAAGATGAACTATATTGTATTTGATTTGGAGTGGAATCAATCCGCTGCCGGAAAGCGCTATACCAATAAAAAAATTCCTTTTGAAATTATCGAATTTGGCGCAATAAAATTGAATAGTGATCTTCAGGAAATCGGACGATTTAATGAATTGGTAAAGCCGAAGGTTTATAAAAATATCAATCGTATCACAAAAAGTCTGGTTCATCTGAACATGGAAGAATTAAAAGATGCCAGAGATTTTAAAGATGTTATGACATCTTTTTTGGAATTTTGTGGTAATAATTATATTTTTTGTACATGGGGAAGCTTGGATTTAATTGAGTTGCAGAGAAATATTCAATTTCATCAGATGAAACCCTTATCGGAAACACCCATTAAATATCTGGATGTGCAAAAATTATTTTCCTTACAGTTTGAAGGGAAAAAAAGTCAACATACATTGGAATATGCAGTGGACATGTGTCATATTGATAAGAAAATTCCGTTCCATAGAGCTTTTTCCGATGCTTATTATACAGCAAAGGTATTATCCCGGTTAAAACCGGAATTTCGGGAACGATATTCCTTTGACACCTTCCATCTTCCAAAGAGTAAAAAAGAAGAAATCCGGATTTTGTTTGATGACTACTATAAGTTTATATCCAGAGGTTTTGAGTCCAAATCAAAAGCAATGCATGATCGGGAGATCTTGTATAATGGATGTTATTTATGTAAAAGACGTGTCGCAAAACCCATTAAATGGTTTACTGCCAATAGTAAACATTATTATTGCGTGTCTCTTTGCAAAAAGCATGGTTATATAAAAGGTAAAATCCGGCTAAAAAAAGCAGAAGACGGTATGGTGTATGTAATAAAAACCATGAAACAAATTTCAGAAACAGAAATGTTGGAAATAAAAGAAAAAAACAAAAAGTCACAGGAAGATTAAATCCTGTGACTTCATTTTTTAGAAATTGAGGTCATCGTTATCATAACGGCTTCTTCTACGCCGTCTTCTACTGATACGGCTACGTCGTCTTCTTGCAAAATTATAATTTCTGCAAAAAGCAACGGCAAAAATAATGATGATAATAAGAACCAAAGCCAATACAGCAAAACCGATAACTTTTAATATATTGATAAAGATTATTTTTCCGGCAGAGGAATCCTGATTTTCATCCAAACCGGCAGAAGAATTTCCTGTTTCATCATCGGAAGATTCAACCGTAGGTGAAGAAGTTGGGGTAAGGGTCACATTGGCATTTCCTACATCAACTCCCTGATATTGGTAATGAATGGTTGCCAATATGGCTTCACCACTTCCGGTATTTGCTGTTTCATAAGATAAGGAAGAAGTCAAATCAGCAAAGGTAATGGTTTTTGGAATAATTACAAAATCGTCTGTGCTGATCTCAATAATCGGGTCACTGCTAAAGAGAATATCGTTGTCGGTATTAAATAAGTCGGAGTCGTTAACTGTATAATTTGTTTCATTTGAAGCAATGTTTACTTTTTGGAAATTATTGAATCCATAATCAAATAAGGTAATGGTGTCCAAAAATTGATTGGGGGATTCTTCTCTCATAACAACACAAACCAGTTTGATACCATCTCTCTCTGCGCAGGAAACCAAGGTTTGTCTGGAGTCGGAGGTATAACCGGTTTTTCCGCCGATGTAACCTTCATAAGGATAAGTGCCGGCGGTTAATTTATTGTGTGTCCAAAGATCAATCTCATCCGGCTGGGTTTCGGTCGGCCCGATATAATAATGATTGGTACCGGACATTTTGCAGAGAGTTTCGTTTTTGAAAAACTCGCAGGCAATAATTGCCAAATCTCTTGCTGTTGTATAGTGGTTCTCATCATGAAGACCATTGGTTGTCACAAAATGGGAGTTGGTACAACCAAGCTCAGCAGCTTTTTGGTTCATCATGGCCACATAACCGTCGATGCTTCCGGCGATATGCTCACCCACTGCATTGCAGACTTCATTTGCGGAGTAAACCAAGATACCATAAAGGCATTGCTCCATGGTAATGACCTGGCCAATGTCCATACCCATATTGGAAGAACCGCGCTCTATAGTAAATACGGCTTCTTCGGAAAAACTAACATTTTCGTCTAAAGATGCATTTTCAATTGCCACCAAAGATGTTAAAATCTTAGTGGTGCTGGCGGGATAAGATTTTAAATCGATATTTTTGGCATACAGGATAGTCCCTGTATTGGCTTCCATCAGGATAGCGCTTTCAGCGGTAATCTGAGGACCTTGTGGCCAGTTTTCGATTTCGTTACTTTGTATCGGTAAAGATTTTCGGGCTTCGGCTTCTGCCTGATAATCTCGTTCTGCATAGACAGTTTTTGCTTGGGTAAAAAGATTCGCGACACAGATAACTGCGCAAAGGCTGATAACGCCTATTTTGTGTAATAATTTGTGCATGTGAATTCTCCCTTAATAATTGATTAAGCCAAATTTTATGATACACTAAAATGAATAAAAAACAAAGTGAAAAAAGGAGAAAGAGTAAAAAAATATGAGACTTCGAAACATTACAGGTTCCAGAGAAGTAATTGCAGATTCCCGGTATGTGATCCATGATCCGGAACAGTACAAAGGAAAAATCAGAGAGCTTTTTGGAAACGACAATCCTTTACATATTGAAATCGGTATGGGAAAAGGCAGATTTATCATGGATCTTGCCGCTTTACATCCCGAAATTAACTATATTGGTATCGAAAAATATTCCAGTGTATTACTTCGTGCTATTCAAAAAATGGAAGCAAATGAACTTCCCAATATTAAGTTTATCCGTATGGACGCAGAGGATATCATGGAAGTTTTTGACAAAGGCGAAGTGGATCGTATTTATCTGAATTTCTCTGACCCTTGGCCCAAAGACCGTCATGCTAAGAGACGTCTTCCATCCAAGGAATTTTTGGCAAGATATGATGTGATATTGAAAAAAGAAGGTTGGATAGAGTTTAAAACTGATAATCGGGATTTATTTGACTTTGCCTTAGAGCAACTTCCCCTTGCCGGATGGGATGCAGATCAAGTTACTTTTGATTTACACAATGATGCAAAGATGAATGAAGGCAATATTATGACGGAGTATGAAGAAAAGTTTTCTTCTAAAGGAAATCCCATTTGTAAGTACATCATTTCCAGAAAGTAGATAAAGGGGGGTGTACAAGATGATTAAAAAAAGAAAGATTCAGGCCGCTATATCAGGTATCTTAATGATTCTATCAGTAATTGTAACCTGTGTTTTGCATGTCAAAGTGGATAATCAGGATATTCAATACGAAGCGGTTAAAGTCACTGTCATAAGTGCAGAGTCAGAAAGACATTCTACGGCAGCAGGTGGTTATTATTCCTATCATGTCCAAGTCGAATATGAAGGTGTCCGCTATGATCTTATCAATGTAAAAAGCGGAGAGCTCTCAAAATATGAAGCTTTGGCCAATTTAAAGCCGGAAACCCAGAACGATAATCCATATTTTGACAACACGGTATATTTGAGCAACGGAAAAATGTATTCAAATATAGATGGTATCAAGACAGACAGTAAAGAATTTGACTGGAAATTGATTGCAATGGGTAGCATTGTGGTATTCTTTACATTGCTTTTGGTATGTTTAGAAGATATACGCAATCGGACAAAATATGAAGAGAGTAAAAACGAAAAAATCTGATAAAAAGTTGTCTCGGAGACGCGTTCTCACTCGATGAAAAACGTAGCGGATGCATAAGATTGCAAAAAACGCAATCTAAGCACCGACGTTTTTCAACGGTCTCCTACGACAATCTTTTATCAGATTTTTAATCTAAATTTCCTTATCCATCTTCCACTGGTTGCTGGTTTGAGCCAGTCCGATAATCATAAGAATAATTGCAACTATTTGAATAATTGTTTTGTAGGTTTCCAAAGCCGGATTATCCATAAGCAGTGCACAAGAGCTTAAGAGTAAACCGCTTGTTAAGATTGGAGAAGGACCATTTCTTTTAGACAGATTCACAGTTTCGCCTTTTCTTTCTCTTAATTCTGCGATGGTGCGATTGGTTTTAAAGGTGGCTTTGATACATACAAAGGCAAAAATACCAATTAAAATAACAAAAAAGATGAGAGCCGGTTCATTGGATTGATCAAAACAAATAACTTCAATCATAAAGCAGATTAATTCAATGATGCTGACTACTTTAAACATATTGCGGATTTTGGTGTAGTGTTCAATTTGGGAATCTACATCGGTATACAATTCAAATTCGCCGTCGGCAGCTTTTTTGCGTAAGAATATCCAGTAGCCCCAGGTATCTACGATTTCAACACCGGTTTCTTCCATAAATCCACGGTAATCATCGGTTACGGCAAATAATTTTTCGCCTAAATCAATCTGATATATATATTCGCCGGGTTCGGTTTTTTCAAAGGTATAAAATCCGGCAAAAAATCCGATGAGAGCATAACCATTTGCTGCCATTTCATTTAACCATACAGTTTCTTTGTCTTTATCAAAATATAAACGGAACTTTGTCATGTTAGTTTTCCCCTTTCATAAGTGCTGCATTTGCAACTAATTCTTCCAAACGTTTCAATTCTTCCTCGAAAGCGTTTTTCCCCTCATCTGTAATCAGATATTCTTTCTTTTTACGTGATTCCTTATCTTCACTGTAAATATCAATCCACCCCTTTTTGACCAAGGATTGGATGGCGCCGTATAAGGTACCGGGACCTAAAACCACTCTTCCTTTTGTCAATTCTTCAATTTCCTGGATAATGCCATATCCATGATTGGGTTTTCTGACTGCCAGCAGTATGTAAAATAATGCTTCCGTCAAAGGTGTATTTTTGTCCATTGATTGTACTCCTTTCAGATGTTCTGTCGCGCGCTGATATATCGACGACTGACATATCGTAGTTACAATATATCACCTGACGATATATCTGTCAAGGATATATTGTAAAAAATATTAATTATTATTATAGTAAATAAAAAATCCCATAAAAGATTGTCGTAAGAGACCGTTGAAAAACGTCGGTGCTTAGATTGCGTTCTTTGCAATCTTATGCATCCGCTACGTTTTTCATCGAGTGAGAACGC
This sequence comes from Lachnospiraceae bacterium, assembly GCA_045542735.1. Classification (GTDB taxonomy): domain Bacteria; phylum Bacillota; class Clostridia; order Lachnospirales; family Lachnospiraceae; genus UBA2882. The sequence continues at coordinate 41,925 of JAZQLQ010000026.1, read as the reverse complement.
GTCTCTGAGACAACTTTTTATGGGATTTTTGAATTATTATAATATAAAATTTTTAATTTTCTACGACAGCTACTTCACTATCTTTATTGAAAAGCGTCTTCAAAATAATAGGTGTTGCAATGGAAGATACAATAATCAGTAGGATTACGGCTGTGAAGAATTCAGAGGTAATCATGCCAACGGATAAACATTTTTGGGCAACGATTAAAGCAACTTCGCCACGGGTCATCATACCAACACCGATTTTTAAGGAATCATGCCAATTAAACTTGCAAGCACGTGCCATTAAACCACAGCCGATGATTTTGGTTAAAAGGGCAACAACAACAAATGCTACACAAAATAAGAGTAATTTACCATTCATGGTATCAAAGGTTGTTTTTAATCCGATGCCCACAAAGAATACGGGGGCAAAAATCATATAAGTGCTGATATGTGCTTTGTTATTGATATAATCCGCATCCTTAATATTACAAAGAATGATACCGGCAATGTATGCACCGGTGATGTCCGCAATACCAAAATATCTTTCAGCAATGTAAGCTAAAGCAAAACAAAGGACGAATCCGAGAATCGGAATTCTCTGTGTATGAGGATTGCGGTTGTCCAACCATTTGAAAAACTTATATGTAATAACGCCACCTACAACAGAGACGATGAAGAATACAATGGTCTTAATGATAACGTCTGAGGGATGAACATCGGGATTTTTGAAACCGATAACAAAGGTCAAAACAATAATACCAATAACGTCATCAATGATTGCGGAACTTAAAATAGTGGTACCAACGGTTCCCTTTAGTTTGCCCAGTTCTTGTAAGGCGGCTACGGTGATACTAACACTGGTAGCTGTCATGATGGCACCAATGGACATAGCAGCAAAGAAATTGGGAGAGCCCATTCCTTCGAATCCATAAAAACCAAAGTAAAGCAGTGCGCCGAAAATAAATGGAACAAATACACCACAGCAGGCAATTGCTAAAGCCTTGGGTCCTGTTTTTACCAAATCTTTTAAGTCTGTTTCCAGACCGGCGGAGAACATAACCAATATAACACCGACTTCTGCAGTTTTTAAGATAAAATCCGACTGTTCAATTAATCCCAGACAAGCGGGACCGATTAAAAGACCGGCAATAATTTGTCCTGCAACCTGAGGTGCTTTGAATTTTCTGGAAACCATGCCGCAAAATTTTGCAGCAAATAAAATGATGGCTAAATCTCTTAGTATTTCATAATTTTCCATGATTCTGTCATCCTTTCACGACTCATACCTTCCCCAAACACAAAATTTAGCACAGTTGGACAAATACTGCAAGGATAAAACTTGATTTTTCACAAATTTTCCTGTATATTATTAAATGTCCGGTGTTTAGAGGACTTATGAAAATTCGAAGTGTGGCTCAGTTTGGTAGAGCGCTGCGTTCGGGACGCAGAGGTCGCAGGTTCAAATCCTGTCACTTCGACGGAAGAGGGCTGACTTGATGTTAGATCGGGTTGGTTCTTTTTTTATAGGAGGAGAAGACATGAAGCAATCAGTAAATGTGATATTGGCATCCGGCTCACCCAGGAGAAAAGAAATGTTTGAGCGAATGGGCATCGATTTTTCTATTATGAAAAGTAATGCGGAGGAAGTCATTACCAAAACGGTACCGGAAGAGGTTGTGGTGGAGCTTGCTACACAAAAGGCTTGTGAGATCAGAGACCGTCTGCTGGAAGAAAATGATGGAAGTATACAAGAGGATACTTTGATTATTGGTGCGGATACCATTGTGGTGGCAGAGGGCAAAATCTTGGGAAAACCAAAGGATGAAGAAGATGCGCTTCGTATTTTGATGTCATTATCCGGAAAAACACATTCGGTTTTTACGGGAGTTGCGGCTCTTTATATAAATAAGGATGGAATACAGATGGAAGAAACGAGTTTTTGCTTTGCGGAAGAAACCAAAGTAATCATGTATCCGTTCATGGAAGAAGAAGCCAAGGCATATATTGGTACCAAAGAGCCCATGGACAAAGCAGGTGCTTATGGGATTCAGGGAATTGGTGGAATCTTTGTAAAGGAAATTGTGGGCGATTACAATAATGTAGTAGGATTTCCGCTGTCTGCCTTTATGCGTCTGGGTTGTCAGAAGAATTTGTTTCGCTTATAATGAAGATACAAAAAGTGACATTTATATAGGTAAAACGAGGAATTGTTATGACTAAAAAACGATATGCAGAGCTGGATATCGCAAAGGGTATCGGAGCCCTTTTGGTCATTACCGGACATATCCAGTATATTAGCGAAGGTTTTCGCGATTTCATAGTAGCATTTCATATTCCCCTGTTTTTTATCATAGCCGGAATGCTTATCTGCATCCAGGAAGAGGACAAAAAGAGTCTGGCAAAAACGGTTATGAAAAAGAGCAGGTCTATTTTGCAACCCTATTTTATTTTCAGTTTGATTTTTATTGTTGCCCAATATGAGGCATATAGGATAGGAAGTACCATTACCCTGGAATTGGTAAAACAAAATATCTTTTTGACATGTATTTTATACGGTATGTCGGTTTTGTGGTTTTTGGGTGCATTAATTGTAGGAGAAATGGCTTTTTTGGGTGTGATAAAAGCCTGTAAAAAATGGGCACCGGTTTGTTTGGGTTTATGGCTTGTTATCAGCTGTGTAGCCAACCGATATTTGCAATATTTTTGTGCAACCCATGGAGAGATTCCTCATCTTGCATATTGGATGTATTTCTTTCAGGTAATTATCCGTATCGGAATCATAGCTGCTTTTATCGCCATTGGTTTCTATTTGTGGAGACTCCGCAAAAAGATCAAGATCGCACCTTGGGCAGCAGGGCTTGTGGGCGTGATTTGTTTACTTGCTACTGTATGGATTAGCCGGATAAATGGTGGTGTTGATCTCCATTTCCTTGTATTTCACAATGAATTATTGTATTTTGCAGGGGCAATACTGGGAAGTGTGGGTGTCATCGGTATCAGTACCGGTGTAAAAGATGTTTATAAATTCCCCCTTTTCCGCTTGTTGGGATTTTATGGTAAAAATTCTTTAATCGTTATGCTGACACATGTAGATACATATGTGATGTATGCGTCTGCCATCTTGGTTATGCATTACAACAAGCATATTACGGATTATTATGGAAATGCCGAATTTTGTATTAAGCTGTTTTTGTTGGTTGCCTTTATAGAAGCTATTGCGATTCTAATTATTAATCGATTTTTCCCTTGGATGGTTGGAAAAGAAAGAAGGGAGAAGTAGATGGATATTATAAGGAAATTTCAGGATTTTGATTTAAAAAAGGTACTGCGTCTGTGGTATGAGGGCAATTTAGAAGCTCATGATTTTATTGATCAGGAATATTGGGATCGGAATCTTTCCTATGTAAAGAGGGTGATTCCCGAAGTTGAAGTGTATGTATATGAGATTAACGGCCAGGTGGTTGGCTTTGTGGGAATAGATGAAGGCTATATTGCAGGTCTTTTCGTGGATAAAGAGTTCCGTGGTTGCGGTGTGGGAAGTAAGTTGATGGACTATGTCAAGGAGCGCTACGACTTTTTCACATTGCATGTATTTGAAAATAATTATGGCGCTGTAACCTTTTATGAAAATCGTGGACTTTTGAAAAAGGAAGAAAGTGTCCATGAGGATTTGGGTGAAGTCGAGTACTTGATGTATTATCGTAAGAAAAAGAAAAAAGCCTAAGGAGAATTGCATTGGCAAAGAAAAATGATGGATTTATCATGCAGGCGGGAATTCTTGCCATGGCAGGTATAATCTGTAGAATTATCGGAATTTTATATCGAAGTCCTTTGGCTGCAGTTATTGGTGATGAAGGAAATGGCTATTACGGATCTGCGTATAACATCTATACCATTATCCTGTTAATCAGTTCTTACTCTATTCCTTCAGCAATTTCCAAGGTTATTGCCGGTAAGTTGGCGGTAAAGGAATATAAAAATGCCCAGAGGATTTTTCATTGTGCGTTTATTTATGTGATTGTGGTAGGCGGTTTTGCCAGCCTCTTCACTTTTTTTGCTGCCGGATTGTTGGTGGAGCAAAATGCGGTAATCGTATTGCGTGTATTTGCACCGACCATTTTCTTTTCCGGTTTATTGGGTGTGCTTCGTGGATACTTCCAAGCACATCGGACTATGGTACAGACCTCTTATTCACAGATTATCGAGCAGATTTTAAATGCAATCATTAGTATTTTGGCTGCGTATTTGCTAAAGCAGACGGTTCTTGATAAGGATGCCACAACCCAGGCAGTTTACGGTGCTATGGGTAGCGCGTTGGGAACCGGTGCAGGTGTATTAATTGCCTTGGCTTTTATGTGGTTTGTCTATGGATACAATAAAAAGTATATCCATAAAAGATTACAAAAGGATATATCGAAAAATGTTTTGAGTTATTCTGAAATCTTCGGCATTATTTTTTCTTTGGTTACACCATTCATTTTAAGTACGTTTATTTATAACTTTAGTACATCTTTGGATGAGACTATATACCGTAAGATTTTGAAGTTGGTTAAGGATGTGGATGTGGCACAGATTGCGACCTGGTACGGTATTTATTCCGGAAAAGCAGTGGTGATTTCCAATATTCCCATTGCCATTGCATCAGCTATGTCAGCGGCTATGATACCCAGTATTTCTGCCAAATTTGCTACGGGAGATAAAGAAGGAACCAGAGGAAAAGTTCATACGGCAATTTTGGCGACCATGCTAATTGCCATTCCGGCAGCAGTCGGTATGGGTGTGTTGGCAAAGCCGGTGGTAAGCTTCCTCTTCCCGGGACAATCTTCTCTGGATATGGCAGCGGACTTACTTCGTGTGCTGAGCGTGACCGTGGTTTTTTATTCCCTTTCTACCCTAACAAATGCGGTATTGCAGGGAATCGGAAAGGTAAATATTCCGGTTATTAATGCGTTTGTAGCCTTGATAATCCAGACAATTGTATTGGTACCATGTCTCTGGTTTACGGATTTGAATCTGTATAGCCTTGCCATTGCGACCATTGTGTATTCCCTGTTAATGTGCATATTAAATGGCATTGCCGTACGCAAAAGTCTGGACTATCATCAAAAGGTTTTAAAAGTATTTGTGCTTCCTTTGGCGGCATCAGTTGTTATGGCAGCGGTAGCATATGGCGTATATACGCTTTGCTATCTTTTGCTTAAGAGCAATATGGTTTCTTTGATATTGGCAGTTATTTTAGCGGCTTGTGTATATGGTATTTTGATATTGAAGCTGAGAGTATTGGATAAAGAGGATATTTATGCTATGCCCAAAGGGGCGAAGTTGGCAAAAATTTTAGAAAAAATGCATTTAATATAAGATTTTATCAGGAAAACAGAAAATGAACAGATCAGAGATACTTTCAACCCTACGAAGGGAAATGAAAAAGAGACTTATAACAGCATATTATATTCCGACGGATGATTTTCATGGGTCGGAATATGTCAGTGACTATTTTAAAAGCCGGGAATATATTTCCGGCTTTAACGGTTCTGCGGGAGTTATGGCTATAACCGAAGACTTCGCGGGACTTTGGACAGATGGCAGATATTTTATACAAGCAGAAGCGCAGTTACAGGGCAGTGAAATTGTGTTAATGAAGGTGGGAGAGCCGGATGTTCCCACAGTGGAAGCATTTTTGGCAGACAAGTTAAAGGACGGGGATTGTCTGGGGTTTGACGGAAGATGTGTGAATGGGGCATTTATCCGCAAATTGCAAGAAGCTTTCGGAGATAAAAGTATTCAGATAGAAGGCCGATATGATTTGGTTGGAGATATATGGGAAAATCGCCCGGCACTAAATTTCCATTCAGTTTGGGAGCTCGATTTATCCCGGAGTGGCTGCGAAAGAGTAGAAAAACTGCAAGATTTGAAACAGAAGATAAAGGAAGCCGGAGCAGATGCCCATATCCTGACCTCTTTGGAAGATATTGCATGGTTACTGAATTTGCGTGGTAGTGATATACATTGCAATCCGGTTTTTTTATCTTACATATATGTAAGTGAAAAAGAGTGTGTTTTGTTTACGGGAGCATCTCTTTCCGAGGAAATAACTCAGCGCCTGGAAAAAGATGGTGTTTTCTGTCGCAGATATGAAGAAATTTATGATTTTTTAGACAATGAGATTAGAGAACAAAAAATTCTTTTAGATGAAAGGATTGTAAACAGTCGCTTATTGGAACTTGTTACTGGGAAAAACGCGATTATCAATAGCGACAATCCGACAGCTTTGATGAAAGCGGTAAAAAATGCGACGGAGCGTGCCAATATGAGGAATGCTCATATTAAAGATGGGGTAGCTGTTACCAGATTTATATATTATATGAAGCAATATGGGCAGCAGTTCAAAGAAGGTACTTGGAAGCAAGCACTCATCACGGAAACAAAGGCAGCAGAGATTTTGCAAAATTTCCGCAAGGAACAGGAGGGCTTTTTGGGAGACAGCTTTGATCCCATTATGGCCTATGGCGGGCATGGTGCCATTGTCCATTATTCCGCAAATGAGGAGAGCGATGTGCCGATTGGAACAGATAATTTTTTGCTTTTTGATACCGGCGGACATTATACGGATGGAACAACAGATATTACAAGAACAATTTCACTTGTGCCCGGAAGTTTAAATGAGGAGCAGAAAAGGCATTATACTTTAGTGTTAAAGGCTCATCTTCGCTTGATGAATGCCAAATTTCCAAAAGGCGTATGCGGAAGTAGTCTGGATGCGGTAGCAAGAGAGCCTCTTTGGGCAGAAGGCTTGGATTTTAACCATGGTACAGGGCATGGAGTTGGTTATATTTTGAGTGTTCATGAAGGACCCAATGCTATTCGGACTTATCGCGGCCGGGGAAATGTTGATACGACAGCCATCGTACCGGGAATGATCACATCCAATGAGCCGGGATTATATTTTGAGGAAAAATATGGTATCCGGCTGGAAAATCTCATAGAATGTGTAGAAGAGAAAAACGGTTTTTACGGGTTTCGCCCATTGACCTATGTACCATTTGACAGAGCGGCTATTGAACCAAACTTGTTAAATGATGAAGAAAAATGTATTTTAAACTTCTATCATGGAGAAGTTTGTAGTAAAATAGGTATGTATTTAAATGATGAAGAGTTAGTATGGCTGGAAAAGGAGACCGGTCATATAGAATAAGACCGAATGTGACAGACAGAGGGGGAGAAGACATGGCTTTTAAAATCATTACAGATTCTGCATCAGATGTACCGCAGTCCCTGATTGACGAGTATGATCTGCATGTGATTCCCACACCGGTAACCATTGAGGGAACCGATTATTTTGACGGAAAGACTATTTTTCCGGATGAGTTTTATGATATTCAGGCACAGGGGAAGGATATTAAGACTTATCATATCAGCCAGTATATGTTTCAGGAGAATTTTGAGCCTTATGCAAAAGCCGGTGATGAAGTACTATACATCTGCTTTTCTACCGGTATAGCAGGGACATTTCAGGCTGCGAACCTTGCCAAAGAAGCAATTTTAGAAGATTATCCGGATTTTAAGATTACCATTATCGATTCTAAATGTGCATCTATGGGATTTGGGTTAGTCGTAAGCAAATTGCTTCAGATGCAGAAAAACGGAGCCGATAAAGATTTGATTATTGAAGCGGCACAATTTTATTGTGAGCATATGAAGCATGTGGTTGCAGTTCGTACTTTGGAGTACCTTTATAAAGGAGGCCGTTTGAGCCGTACCTCCGCAGTGGCAGGAACTGTTTTGGACATTAAGCCAATCATTGAAGTAGATGAGAACGGTTCTTTACAGTCCACAGAGAAGGTACGTGGATGGAATAAGGCAATGCGCCGGTTGGTTGAGATTGTCAAAGAAAAAGGCGCTGACTTGGAGAAGCAGGTAGTTGGCTGTGTATATGGCACGGAAGAGGATAGTATGAAGAAGGTAGAAAAGATGTTGCAGGAAGAGTGCAATATTAAAGGATTCATCGAGTCCCGTATCGGATGTGCTATCGGTGCACACACAGGCCCCGGTATTGTAGCAGTTGTTTATCTGGATGAGACCAACGAAAAATATGACAAGTATTTGGATTAATATCCGGATTAAACAGTCATACAAATATAATAGAAAAAATAAAACCTCGTATATGTCTTGAATGATCAAAACATATATGAGGTTTCTTTTTGTAGTAAAAAATCTTTATTCTGCAGAATATTTCTGTGTCTGTTCGTTTAGATAATCCTGATCATCAAAGTAGTTGATACGCATGGATTGTTTTACACGATTTAAGGTAGCGGCTGCTTTTGCTTCTGCCTTGATACTTCCCTGTTTTAAGATTTCCAATACGGCGGGAATGTCTTTTTCGTATTCTTTTCTACGCTCTCTAATGGGTGTCAGCACATCTTCCATAACAGCATATAAGAATTTTTTCACTTTTACATCACCGAGACCGCCGCGGGAATAATGATCCTTCAAAGCCTGTAAGTTTTCATACTCAGGCAGGAATTTTTGGAAATGTTCATCGGTAGAGAAAGCTTCCAGATAAATAAATACGGGATTGCCTTCCACCTGACCGGGGTCTTCTACACGCAAATGATTGGGATCGGTAAACATGCCCATGATTTTCTTGCGTACTTCTTCGGAAGAATCGGATAAGTAAATGCAGTTGTTTAAGGATTTACTCATCTTTGCTTTACCGTCTGTACCGGGTAAACGCAAACAGAATTTGTTTTCCGGCAACTGAATCTGCGGCTCTACTAAAGTATCACCATAGATAAAGTTAAATCTGCGGACAATCTCTTTGGTCTGCTCAATCATGGGAGCCTGGTCTTCACCAACGGGAACAACCGTTGCATCGAAGGCTGTGATATCTGCTGCCTGGCTGATGGGGTATGTAAAGAAACCAACGGGAATACCTGCACCGTTGTTGTTTTCACCGCTTTCGTTAAATCCACGCATCTGAATCTCGGTCTTTACGGTAGGATTGCGTTGTAGTCTTGCCACTGAAACCAGATTCATATAATAAAAGGAAAGCTCAGTCAGTTCGGGAACCTGGGACTGGATAAACAGTGTGGATTTCTCAGGATCCAAACCACAGGATAAATAATCCAGTGCCACTTCGATGATATTCTGACGAACTTTTTCCGGGTTATCTGCATTATCGGTAAGAGCCTGTGCATCTGCAATCATGATATAGATTTCATCAAACTCCCCGCTGTTTTGTAATTCTACACGTCTTCTTAAAGAACCAACATAGTGACCAACATGAAGTTTACCTGTGGGACGGTCACCTGTCAGGATAATTTTTGCCATAATAAATGCCTCCTTAATTTCTGTACTCTATTGTATCGGAAATAAAATCGAATGTAAAGAATGTATAAAAAGAATATTAATTGTAAAACAATTTCTTGACAAGATATCGGTCAAGGAAGATAATGGTGACGGACTGTCACATGACAGGGTGTCAGTTGGTGTCTTTTTTTAGGAAAACAATATCTTACATATATGTAAGAGAAAGGAAGTGGCTTATGCCTACCGAGCGATTTCTAAACCTGCCGGAAGAGAAGAAAAAAAGAATTATTCAAGCATCCTTAAGGGAGTTTGCCAGAGTACCTTTCGAAGAAGTATCCATTAATCGGATTATTCAGGAGGCAGATATTCCCCGGGGTAGCTTTTATCAATATTTTGAAGATAAACAGGATTTAAGGATGTTCCTTTTGGGAGGATTCCGTACTTGTCTGGAAAGCAAGGTCAAAGCTTATTTGACAGAAAAAAAGGGAGATTTGTTCCGTTTTTTTAAGGATGCCTTTGATGAGATAACCAATGAAGGAATGAAGGATGAGTTAAGGGCTGTTTGTAAAAGTGCATTCTCCCAGATGCGATATGGTGGAGATTGTTTACAAGATATTATTCTTGATGGTGAAGACGGAAAGCAAATTATGAAAGAAGTGCTTGTCAATATCAGAGAACAATATTATCCGGAAGAGTCTGTGGAGCAAATCGTATTAATTGGAGAAATTTTGATTCAGTTAATTAAAGATGCTATAGCCAATACCTTTTTGTACGAAGAAGCACAAGGAGAAATACGAGAAACTTATTATAAAAAAGTTGATCTGATAGAAGCAGGAATGAAAGCAATAAAGGAGAATGGAAATGTCTAAGTTTAGTGTAAAAAAACCCTTTACCGTCTTTGTAGCGGTAGTAGCAATTATTGTATTGGGTGTTGTTGCATATACCAAGATGACACCGGACTTAATGCCAAATATGAACTTACCTTATGTCATGGTTATGACCACATATCCCGGTGCAACACCGGAAAAGGTAGAAACAGAAGTAACCAGACCTTTGGAGCAATCCTTTGCTACCTTGGATAAAATTAAGTCCATCAATTCCACATCCAGTGAAAACTATTCCATGATTACACTGGAGTTTAGTGAAGATGTCAACATGGATACCATTTCCGTAGATATCTTGCAAAATGTTGACATGATTTCCGGTAACTGGGATGAGATGGTAGGAACTCCCTACATTTTAAAGATTAATCCCAGTATGCTTCCCGTATCTGTAACGGCTGTCGGTATGGAAGGAATGGATACGGCAGAGCTTTCTGATTTTATGGAAGAAGAAATCATTCCCAAGCTGGAAGGTATCGAAGGTGTAGCCAGTGTGGATGCCTCCGGTATGGTAGATACACAGATTAATATTGTATTGAGCCAGGAAAAGATTGATGCAGTTAATGCAGAAATCGTGGCTTCCTTGGATAAGGAATTTGAAGAAGCCGAAGCAGAGTTGGCAGACGGAGAAGCAGAGTTAAATAAAGGAAAAGCCGGTATTGCATCCGGAAAAGCGGAACTGGAAAAAGGAAAAGAGCTTCTTTCACAGGAAATGGCTTCTGCACAAGCACAGATGAATTCCGGAAACAGTGAATTGATTGTAATGAAAACCCAGCTTCAGATACAATTGCAGGAATTACAGTTAAAGAAAAAAGAATTGGAGACAAGTAAAGCTGGGCTGGCCGAATTGCAAAGCGCTATTACAGCTGCCGAAACCGGAAAATCACAGGCGCAAGCGGCAGTAGATGGGTTAACACAAGCACAAGCTTCTCTTGCAACTTTGGATGCCGCAAAAGCACAGTTTGATGCAGCCATTGAAGCCATTCAAAATGATGATGGAACAAATTATCCGACACAGGAAGTGAAGGACGCAGCTATTGCAGCTATTACTTCCAGTCAGGAATATCTGGCGATGCAGGCAGGCTATGCAACGCTTGATGCCACACTTGGAGCAATGGGAGTAACCAGAGATACTTTGGATGCCACACTTGCCACCTATGAAGGTTATCTTGCCAAGGCAGATGCAGGTCTTGCTCAGATTGATGCAGAGTTGGCAAAACAGGGATTGACCAGAGCAGATGTGCCCAAATCCTTGGCCGAATTGGAAGCAGGTCTTACACAGATTAATGCAGGAATTGCCCAGTTGGAAGGCGGTCTTGCCCAGATTGAAGCAGGTGATGTGCAGCTTAGTGAAGCACAGAAAATGCTGGATGAGCAGAAAACCCTGATGATTTTCCAGTTAAGCGATACAACCACACAGCTTTTGATTGGTGAATCTCAATTGGATTCTGCAAAAACAGCATTGGAAGATGGAAAGACCCAGTTAGAAAATGCAAAAGAAGCTGCCTATGAACAGGCAGATTTAAACAATATTATTACCATGGATATGGTTTCCAATATTTTATTTGCACAGAACTTTGCTATGCCGGCAGGCTATGTGACACAGGACGGCATCCAGTATATGGTAAACGTAGGTGATACCATTACCGGTGATGAAGAGTTGGAAAATCTTTTGTTGTTTGATATGGGTATGGAAGGTGTAGACCCTATTTACTTATCGGATGTAGCAGATGTATTCATCTATAATAATGCCGACGAAGTATATGCCAATATTGACGGAACTAATGGTATTATGCTGTCCTTTACCAAGCAGTCTACCTATGCAACTGCAACCGTATCTGACAGTATTGCAGAGAAGCTGGATGAATTGGTGGAAGAATATGATGGTTTCCATTATTCCATTATGATGGACCAGGGTGATTATATTTACCTGATTATTGATTCCATCATGGATAGTTTATTATGGGGTGCATTATTTGCCATCATCATTTTGTTCTTATTCTTAAAGGATATTAAACCGACCTTCATTACTTTATGCAGTATCCCGGTCAGCGTTATTTTTGCCATTGTGTTGATGTATTTCTCGGGAGTAACCATCAATATGATCTCCTTGTCCGGTCTTGCCATAGCGGTTGGTATGTTGGTAGATAACTCCGTTGTTGTTATTGAAAATATATACCGATTATTAAATAAAGGCGAAACCGTATTGAAAGCAGCCGTAGCCGGAGCATCCCAGGTGGCGGGAGCAGTTACATCCTCTACTTTAACCACCATCTGTGTATTTGTACCGATTGTATTTGTGGAGGGCTTAACAAGGCAGTTGTTTACCGATTTGGCATTGACTATCGCATACTCCTTACTGGCAAGTTTAGTTATTGCTTTGACTTTGGTACCGGCCATGTCTTCCGGTTTGCTCAAAAACGTACAATTAAAAGAGCATAAATTTATGAATAGGTTGATTAACGGCTATGAAAAATTGATTCATGTGGCGTTAAATCACAGATGGATTACGTTAGCAATCGCACTTTTTATGTTGGTGTCCAGTACAGTAATTCTTTTAGCAAAAGGTTTTATCTTTATGCCTGAGATGTCAACCAATCAGATGTCTGCAACGATTATTATGCCGGAGGATGCGACTTTCGGTGAATTACGCGTAGCTTCCGATAGCGTGGTGGCAGATGTAATGGAAATGGATGGCGTTGTCAGTGTTGGTGCTATGGCAGAAAGCGATACAAGTACCAGCTCCCTGTTGGGCGGAGGTGGACTTACTACCACTTTATATGTCATGTTAACGGAAGAAGAAAAGATAGATACCAATCAGCTGGCAAAGGATATCTCAGCTTTAGGTGATAAATATGGATGTACCGTAGAAGCATCCGGAGACAGCATGAGTTCCATGATGGCAATGCTTGGAGGAAGTGGTGTAACGGTACGTCTCTATGGCGAAGATATGGAGACTTTACAGGAGACTGCAGTACAGGTAGCAGCAGTTATGGAAGGTGTGGATGGAACCGCAAATGTATCTGATGGTATGGATGATGCCACACCGGCGGTAAAAGTAACGGTTGATAAAGAGAAAGCCATGAAAGAAGGCTTGACCGTAGCCCAGATTTATCAGGAGTTGGCTGCAAGTATTACAACGGAAAAAACAGCCACCAACATTACCATGGAAGGTACCGGTTACGATGTAGTGGTTAAGAAAGGTGAAGGACTGGAATCCAGCCTAAGTGATATCCGCAACTTTACCTTTACCGTGACAGATAAAGAAGGCGAGGAGAAGACAGTATATCTGAGAAATATCGCAGATATTACAGAAACAGAGTCCCTGCAATCCATTAACCGCAGTGCACAGAAGAGATATCTGGATATTACGGCTGAATTGGAAGAAGGTTATAACGTTACCTTGGTCACAGAAGACGTAAAAGAAGCATTGGCAGATTATGAATTGCCGGCAGGAATGACTTTAGAATTTTCCGGACAAAATGAGTCCATTATGGATGCTATGAAGGATTTACTTTTAATGATGTTAGTGGGTATCATTTTGGTATACTTAATTATGGTTGCCCAGTTCCAGTCGTTAAAATCTCCGTTTATCGTGCTTTTCACCATTCCGTTGGCATTTACCGGAGGTTTCCTCGGTTTGCTTTTGACCGGAATGGAAATGAGCGTTATTTCTATGATTGGATTTGTAATGCTCTGTGGTATCATTGTAAATAACGGTATTGTATTGGTTGAATTTGTAAATCAGCTTCGCGAAGAGGGTATGGAGAAAAGGGAGGCCTTGGTTGAAGCAGGAAAGACCCGTATGAGACCTATTCTTATGACGACGATTACAACCGTTCTTGGTCTGTTGGTTATGGCAATGGCACAGGGACAGGGTAGTGAAATGATGCAACCGGTGGCCATTGTTTGTATCGGTGGTCTGACTTATGCAACCTTGATGACCTTGTTTGTTATCCCGGTTATGTACGATATGTTTAACCGCAAGGAAATGCGCATTATTAAAGATGAGGATTTAATTTTAGAAGAAGACGTTTAAGATATGTTGACAAAATTTAAAGAAACTTTTATTGGCGATAAGCAATTTTATAAAAAAATACTCTTTTTGGCGGTACCCATGATTATCCAAAATGCCATCACCAGCTTTGTCAGCTTTTTGGATAATATCATGGTTGGCCAGATCGGCACAGAGCAAATGTCCGGTGTGGCCATCGTCAATCAGCTGTTGTTTGTGTTTAATATCTGCATCTTTGGAGCTGTCTCCGGTGCAGGTATTTTTGGTACACAATTTTTTGGAAAAGGTGACTATGAAGGGCAGAAATATGCCTTCCGGTTCAAAAATTATGCCTGTCTCGCAATCGTGATTTTGGCACTATGTCTTTTTGGATTTTGGGGAGACGGTTTGATTTCCCTTTACTTGAATGACACAGGTACGGTAGGCGATATTACTCTGGCATTAAAATACGGAAAAGAATATCTGTCAATTATGATGTTGTCTCTCTTTCCTTTTGCTCTGTGTCAAAGCTATGTCAGTACCGTTCGCGAGACCGGTCAGACTCTTGTACCGATGCTTGCCAGCTTTATAGCAGTCGCAACAAATTTGGTTTTGGACTACATTTTTATCTTTGGAATGGGCCCGATTCCTGCTTATGGAGTAGTGGGAGCGGCAGCGGCCACGGTTATAGCCCGTGTGGTGGAATGTATCATTGTAGTTGCTTGGACCCATTGCAATAAAGAAAAAATGCGGTTTATTAAAGGCGCATATCGCAGCCTGCAGATCCCCTTACATATATGTAAGGATATTCTTAAAAAGGGAACACCTCTTATGATTAATGAAATGCTGTGGGCGTCGGGTATGGCGGTTATTGCCCAGTGTTATGCAGTAAGAGGTCTGGAAGTGGTGGCAGCGCAAAATATCTCCACTACCATTACCAATCTCTTTAATATTGTATATATCCAGCTCGGTTCCTGTATTTCCATTATTGTAGGACAATATTTGGGGGCAGGTAAATTAAAGGAAGCCAAGGAAGCGGATACCAAATTGATTTTCTTTAGTGTATCCTGTTGTACGGTGGTTGCCGGACTGATGATTTTAGTGGGAGGATATTTCCCGGATATATATAATACCGAAGAGAGCATAAAAGAATTGGCAACTACGCTTATTACCATTTCAGCGTTGGTAATGCCGCTTTGTGCATTTTGTCATGCGGCATATTTTACATTGCGTTCCGGTGGAAAGACTATTGTTACCTTTGTATTTGACAGTGTTTATACCTGGCTTTTGGTTGTACCCTTTGCATATGTATTGGCAAACTTTACTACACTTTCGGTTGTTATGGTGGTGTTCTTAGTTCAGTTCACGGAGATTTTTAAAGTAATCCTCGGCTTCTTTATGGTTCGGAGCGGTGTTTGGATTCAGAATATTGTAGAACGGTAGAAAACCGGAGTATTTCCTAAAAGAATAAGGAAATACTTCGGTTTTTTATAAAAAGGCTTTTCTAAAGCAAGTTTTTTTACTAATATAGAAGATAGAGATATTTTTGTGATAAAAGAGGAATCAAATCTATGATCAGAATGGAAATTGCCTGTTTCCTGGTTGTTGCTTTTATGGCAATCATGTATTTTTCGGCAAAAAGAGAAAAAACAAAACTTCATAATGTATTTTCCTGTTTTTTAATTATTTCCATGTTACATCTGATTCTTGATGCAACGACTATTTATACAGTAAATCATTTGGAAAATATTCCAAGATGGGCAAATGATATTTTACACCGATTGTTTATCGGAAGTATGCTTTTGCTTTTCTTTTTGATTTACAAATATATTTTACTATTGGTGGAAGATGAATCGGAACAAATCTTGCGACGTTCTCCCAGGAGCAAGGTAGTCTTGGTTTTGGCAGAAATCTGTGCTTTTATTTTACCCATTGACTATATGCAGACCGAGATGGGCAACTATTCTTATGGGCCGGCCGCAAATACAACATATGGATGTATAGCCTTGTATGTGATTTTTACAATTGTCGCTTTATGCAGATATTGGAAGCAATTGTACACCAAAAAGAAAATTGCCATTTGCACAGCCCTGGCTGTTTTAATCGTGGCTTCCGTTTATCAGGCATTTCATCCCTTGGCATTAATTAGCGGAATGGGTGTTATGCTAATCGGATTGTCTTTTTATCTGACCCTGGAAAATCCGGATATTCAATTGGTGAATCAGGTGCAGGAGGAAAAAAGGAAGGCGGAAGAAGCCAATGCGGCAAAATCCGTATTTCTTTCTAACGTGTCCCACGAAATCCGTACACCCATGAATGCAGTGGTAGGAATGGCGGATATCATGCTTCGGACAGACGTGACCGAAAATCAAAAAGAATATCTGTACAATATTAAAAAATCCGGACATGCATTGGTATCCATTATCAATGACATCTTGGATATTTCCAAGATTGAAGCAGGCAAAATGGAACTGGTAGAGGATGTATATGAACTGCGTCCTTTGCTCAAAGACATCCGCCTCATGATGGAAAACCGTATTGGGGACAAGCCGGTTAAGTTAATATATGATATAGACAAAGAATTACCTGCTTACATATATGGAGATAGTCTGCGTATCCGACAGATTATCATTAATTTATTAAACAATGCCGTGAAGTTTACCGAAAGAGGACATGTGAAACTGACGGTTAAACTGAAGAGTAAAATTGCGGAAGAGTTAAAGATATACGTGGCAGTATCCGATACGGGACAAGGTATTCCGGAAGAGGACTTGCAAAAGTTGTTTAAAGCCTTTGAGCAGGCAGACACCAAAAAGAATAAAGGAAAAGAAGGAACCGGACTTGGTTTATCCATCTCATCCCAATTAGTTTCCCTGATGGGAGGACAATTGGAGGTCAAAAGTGAATATGGAAGAGGAAGCGAATTCTTCTTTACGATTTGCCAGCAGACCGTGACTAAAGAAATGGAACCGGTCAAAGAAGAGGAAGCAAAGCCTTTTATTGCACCAAAGGCACAGATTTTAATTGTGGAAGATAACGAAATCAACCGGAAAGTTGCGGTCGGTTTACTTGAACCCTTACGCATGCAGATTGATCTGGCAGTTAACGGCAAAGAAGCCCTGTCTATGATAGAAAATAAAAAGTATGATCTGGTGTTTATGGATCATATGATGCCGGTTATGGATGGTGTTGAGGCTGTTCAGCGGCTACGTCTAAGGGAAGATGACTACAGTCAGAATCTACCGGTCATTGCATTTACCGCAAATGCCATGAAGGAAAGCGAAATCATGCTGAAAAATGCCGGGATGAGTGATTTTTTGCCAAAACCTATTGAATATCCGACCATACGCAAGATGATCTGTAAGTGGTTACCAAAAGAATTGATGGAAGAGTGCGAAGAAGATATCGTTATCCAAAAGCCCACACAAGATCAAATGGATAAAATAAAAGGAATTGATGTTGCAGAGGGAATCAAGTATTCCGGAAGTGTGGAGCTTTGGAAGCAGTTGATGGGCAATTTTTATACGTTGATTGATGCAAAGAGCTTAAAACTGCAACAATATCTGGAAGACGGCATGCTTCGGGAATTTACCGTAGAAGTTCATGCGTTAAAAAGCAGTGCCAGGGTGATTGGAGCAACGAAATTATCGGAGCGGTTTAAAGAGCTTGAGGATCTTGGAAACATTGGTGATGAAAAAAAGATTCAAGAATTGCTACCGGATGTGTTAGAATTGTATCAGAGTTACAAATCGGCATTAAAAGAGTATGGCACTTCGCAGGTAAATAAAAGACAAGTACCAAAAGAAGAACTCATCCTTTATCTGGAAGGAATACAAAAAGCCATTGATGAGTTTGATTTAGATTTGGCGGATGAGGCAATGCACAAGCTGGAAGAATGCTTATTGCCGGAGTCCTGTAGATTACATATGGAAAATCTCAGGGTATATATGGCAGATGTGGTCATGGAAGATATCTTGAGCGTAACCCGAGAAATGTTAGATATTTTGCAAGAATCGGAGTAGTTGTCATAGGAGGAATATGAAATGGCAAATATATTATTGGTATCCGAGATCAACAGTTTTCTGCTGTCTTCTCTGATTACACAATTGGAAACAGATCATCATACCGTGTATCAGACACCCAATGAACCCAATGAGATTGGTAAATACAAGGAAGGTCTTGATTTAATCCTGTTATATGCCGAGGAATTGAGTCTGGACGGATTAGTCTTTTTAAAAGATAAAGCCATTGAAGAAGGTATTCCGATTTTATTGCTGGGTGACATGAACGAAGTCATGGATGTGGAGAAAAAGATTCCGGCACAATTAATCCAGAAAAAATTTATTCGTCCCGTAAATGTAAAAGAAGTTGCCCACTATATTGAGAAGTACTTCAATGAAGAAGAAAAAGGCATGAAAAAACGCATTTTGGTTGTAGATGATTCCGGTGCTATGCTACGAAGTGTTAAAGGATGGTTGGAGGACAAATATCAGGTAATTCTGGCCAATTCCGGAACAATGGCAATTAAGTATCTGGCAATCCGCAAACCGGATTTAATTCTCCTTGATTATGAGATGCCTATCTGTGACGGAAAACAGGTGTTGGAAATGATACGTAGCGAAGTGGAATTTTCAGATATACCGGTTATGTTTCTTACCAATAAAAGCGACAAGGAAAGTGTTATGTCCGTATCCGGATTTAAACTGGAAGGATATTTGTTAAAGAGTATGGAGCCGGAAAAAATTATAGCCCATATTGATGAGTTTTTCGAAAAGAAAAAGTGGACAATGTAAAAATGACAAGGACTTTATTTATTGGTCATACAATGAATAAGGTCCTTTTATTTTAGTTGCCCATGAGCAGTATTAGAAAAAATCAATAAAAATAGCTCAATTATTTTGTTTAAATTGCACGGACAAATAAAACAATTTAACTTGAATATACAGACAATTTGCATTAAAATTGAGTAAAGGTGTCTCAAACGGGTGGTTACAAAGAGAAAAGTTTGATAAAAGGACACCACAAAGAGAGAAGTAGGAGGTAGCAACAATGAATGTTTACACAACTGACAAGATTCGTAACGTAGTATTATTAGGTCACGGTGGTTCCGGAAAGACCAGTTTGGTAGAGTCCATGGCATATTTGGCAGGCATTACCAACCGCATGGGTAAAGTAGAAGATAAAAATACCATCAGTGACTTTGGAAAAGAGGAACAGAAACGTCAGATTTCTATCAGTACCTCCGTTGTACCTATTGAATGGAACGGTGTTAAAATTAATGTCTTAGATACCCCCGGATATTTTGACTTTATCGGTGAAGTAGAAGAGGCTATCAGTGCAGCAGATGCAGCCATTATCGTAGTTTCCGGTAAAGCCGGTGTAGAGGCAGGAACCGAGCGTGCATGGGAATTGTGTGAAAAATATAAGCTTCCCCGCATGATTTATGTTACAGGAATGGATGCAGACAATGCTTCCTTCAAAAATGTAGTTGAGACCTTAACGGATATGTATGGAAAGAAAATCGCACCTTTCCATTTCCCCATCAGAGAGAATGAAAAGTTTGTAGGTTACATCAATGTCATCACTGAGACAGCAAACCGCTGGGAAGGTGATAAAGTTGTAGACTGCGATGTACCGGACTACAGTGTAGAGAACTTAACCTTATACAAAGATACTTTGATGGAAGCTGTTGCAGAGACCAGCGAAGAGTTTATGGAAAGATATTTTGGTGGCGATACTTTCTCCGAAAATGAGATTCGTGCGGCGCTTCGTACCAACGTTATCGACAGTGCCCTTGTTCCCATCACCATGGGCTCCAATACACTTTGCCAAGGTACATATGCATTACTGGATGATATCGTGAAATATATGCCCAGTCCCGAAAATAAAGAGATTGCCGGCTTTAACATGAAGACCAATGAAGTATTCCTTGCAAACTATGATTTTGCAAAAGCAAAATCCGCGTATGTATTCAAGACCATCGTAGATCCGTTCATCGGTAAATACTCCCTGATTAAGGTTTGCTCCGGCGTATTCAAAGCAGGCGATACGATTTACAATAAGGATAAAGATGTAGAAGAAAAAGTGAGCAAACTCTATGTATTGCAGGGAAGCAATCCCATTGAAGTACCTGAGCTTCATGCCGGTGACATTGGTGCTATTGCTAAGCTTACTGCAGCAAGAACAGGCAATACCTTATCTACCAAAGCAACCATTATTGAATATGGTAAATTTGAGCTTTCCAAACCTTATACTGCTATGCGCTATAAAGTAGTGGATAAGAAAAATATCGATAAGGCAGCACAAGCACTCCAGAAACTGACACATGAAGACCAGACTCTGAAGGTTGTAAACGATACAGAAAATGGTCAGACTTTATTATACGGTATCGGTGAGCAGCAGCTGGAGATCATCCAGAGCAGAATGCTTAACGAATATAAATGTGAGATCGAGCTTTCCAAACCCAAGGTTGCTTTCCGCGAGACCATCAAGAAAAAAGCTGATGTGGAATACAAATACAAAAAACAATCCGGTGGACATGGACAGTATGGTCATGTTAAGATGCGCTTTGAGCCTTCCGGAGATATGGAAACAGGCTATGTGTTTGAGCAGGAAGTAGTTGGTGGCGCAGTACCGAAGAACTTCTTCCCCGCAGTAGAAAAAGGTCTGCAGGAATCCGTGGCAAAAGGACCGTTGGCGGCTTACCCTGTAGTAGGTGTAAAAGGCGTATTATATGATGGTTCTTACCATTCCGTAGACTCCTCTGAAATGGCGTTTAAGATGGCAACCAAACAGGCATTTAAGAAAGGCTTTATGGAAGCAGGTCCTGTACTCCTCGAGCCTATCATGAGCTTAAAGGTTATCGTTCCCGATAAATATACCGGTGACGTTATGGGTGATCTCAACAAACGTCGTGGCCGTGTACTTGGTATGAATGTGGCAACAAAGGGCAAACAGCTCATTGAAGCAGATGTTCCCATGATGGAACTTAGCGGATATTGTACCGTACTCCGTTCCATGACCGGCGGACGTGGCGACTTCTCCTATGAGTTTGCAAGATATGAGCAGGCACCCAGTGATATTCAGGCAGCAGAAGTAGAAGCAAGAGCAAGCAAGGTTGCTGAGAACTCTGAAGAGTAAATGAGAAAAGATAAGTAGAAAGAGAGCAATGCAATGATACTGGAGATTAACCAAACCAACTCGGCAGGCATCAACATGTTTGAAGTGGTGGAAAACGGACAACTGATTTACCGGGCAGAGTCACCCTGGTATCCCATGATCACAGACCACACAAGAAAGATAAAGATGTTTAATCCCATGGGGCAGCAGGTGTTTGAGACCCATTACAATCTATTGGAGAATATAGCCGAAAGTGCAATCCCTTACAAATATCTGTTTACGGGAGCACAAAGGTTTAACCAATACAATGTGATAAATAGCCTTGGCGATACTATCGGAGCCTTTTATAAAGAGGCAAACGGCCTGTTGGATGGCAAATTGGTGCTTCAGTGTAAAGATCGGGGGCTCACCGGATATCGGAGAAGCGTAGGACCTATTGAGGTGGTGTCCTTCTATGAAGAGGACCGTGTGGTTGCGCAGTTGACCAAATCAAATAAGACCGTAGACAACTTGGACAGATACTTACTCCATGTGATTGATGGTTATGATGCATGGCTACCGATTATGGTATTCTTTGTGGTATACTTTGATTTCATTTACCACAATAACGGTGGTGAAATCATGGTGGGAACCAAGATTAAGTATACCTACAGCTTTGATAAAAATATGGATAAATATGATCCCAACTTTATCCTTGCTAATTTTGGTCAGGAAGAGGCAGACCGCATTGCAGGCAAAGGACCTAACAGTATCGTGCCGCCGACTACGGTAGCGGGCATGAGCATGAAAACATTCTGGATTATATTTGGTTTCTGTTGGGGTGCTGCCATCCTCATTGCACTCATTGTTTTGGCAATTATATTTCTGTGATTTATTATGATTTTAAGGACCGTACTACATCTTGTAGTAAGGTCCTTTTACATGCACAAAAAACAAAATTCTTTTTATCAGAATCATGAAAAAAGGATAGGTTTCCCGGCAAAGATTTGCTATAATATACTGTGAAAAAATGGGTTTTCAGACGCAAAAATGGATTTGTAAAATATGAGGTGTTTCACTAATGGAAGAGAATAGGAAACGGACACAAGATATTACAACCTATATTAAAGATCAGGAATCGGTAGCCAACCGATATGTTATGAAGTGTTTTTCTGTAACAATGCTGGCATATACGGTTGCTTTTGTTTTAAACATTTTGAATATATTTGTGATTGATAAGCAGATTATGCTGATGGGATATTTACCATCCATGATTATATATTTTATTGTGCTCATTATATTCAAAAACGTAGATCCGTCCAATAGAAAATTAAAGTACTTTATGCTTTTTACCATTTTGCTGGTATTTACCATTATCGGGTTATCCATTACATATCATGTGGTGTTGATTTCTCTGTTGCCCTTTTTGTATGCAACCCTGTATTCATCCAAAAAAGTTATGAATTATGTATATGGGTTGACGGTAGTCAGTACCATTGTGATTGTGTATGGTGGTTATTATTTTGGATTATGTGATGCCAATATGGCATTGCTGACCACCACCGGTTTAAGTCAATATATTGCAGATGGTCAATTTACATTGACACAAGTTAATACCAATCCTGCGATGACCCTGATGCTTTTCTTTGTATTGCCCCGATGTTTGATTTATGTGGCGTTTGTAGCGGTTTGCAACAGTATTTTTGATATATTAAGCAGCAGTCTGGAGAGAGCCAAATTGTCAGAAGAGTTGGCTCGTGCAAAGGAAGAGGCAGAGGCTGCAAACCAAGCTAAAACCAAGTTTTTGGCACGGATATCCCATGAGATACGTACACCCATTAACGCAGTTATCGGAATGAATGAAATGATTATCCGGGAAAGCAAGGAAGAAGAAATTCAAAGTTATGCAAGAGATGTAAAAGATTCTTCCGTGGTGTTATTGAATCTCATCAACGAGCTTTTGGATTCTTCCAAGATTGAATCCGGCAAAATGGAACTGGTTATGGGAGATTATGATATCCGGAGTCTTTTAAATGATATTTATAACATGATGCAGATCTGGGCGAAACAGAAAAATCTGCAGCTCGTATTTGAGATTGATGAGCGGATTCCCAGCGGTTACAACGGTGATGATAAGCGTATCCGCCAAGTTTTGACCAATCTGTTGTCCAATGCCATCAAATATACGGAAAAAGGAACGGTTACATTATCTCTTGGTTGTACCAAAGAGAATGGAGCGGCTGTATTGCACTACTCCATCAAGGATACAGGCATTGGTATTAAGCAAGAAGATATCGGCAAAATCTATGACGAATTCCAACGGTTTGATATATCGAGGAATCGCCATGTGGAGGGAACCGGACTTGGCATGAATATTGTGCAGCAATTTTTGAAACTGATGGACAGTGAATTGCAGATTACCAGTGAATACGGTAAGGGCAGCGAATTTTCATTTGATCTAAGACAAGCAATTGTGGATGAAGCACTCTTGGGTAATTTTAGAGAGCGCCTGGAACAGGCAGATAATAAAAACGGTGGAAGAGTGGATTATGTATTGCCGGATGTAAAAATATTGGTGGTAGATGATTCGGAAATAAATCTAAAAGTATTTATCGGCCTTTTAAAAAAGACCCGGATGCAAATCACGGCAGTGCTCAGTGGAAGAGATTGTCTGCAGCAATTGAAAGAAAATACATATGACTTGGTATTTTTGGATCACATGATGCCGGAAATGGACGGTATCGAGGTCTTACATGCCATTAAAGAAGAGAAGCTTTGTGAAGGCACTCCCATTATTATGCTGACGGCAAATGCCATTGTGGGAGATAAAGAGAGATACTTGCAGGAAGGTTTTGATGACTTTTTGTCCAAACCTATCATCCCCGACAAGTTAGACCGGATGATTTTGAAGCATTTGGATAAACAGCAAGAGATATTAGGTAAGGATTTATGAAGAAATCCGGGAAGATGATGCTATGGAAAAGCAAAAAAGTAAATTAACAAAAATATTAAGCTGCATATCAGGAATGCTGATTCTATGTTCTTTCTTATTCTTTGTGTGGGGAGAGTCTACGCAATATGTAGAGAACGAGCTGGAAAATGATTCCTTTAGGGATTTTGAGGGTCAATGGGTCCGAGTCCTTCAAGATGGAAGTACAGAGCCAATGCCGGTGCCTGGAGAATGTGATGCAGAGCAGGGAGAATGGGTAACCATCCAAACGACTCTTCCCATGGATCAGCAGGATACCTGGATTTGCATGCGAAGTATGCAACAGGACATGTACATATATGTAGGAGATGAGCTGCGCAAAAAATACTCCACATTGGAGACACAGCCCTTTGGTAAAACCAGTACCATGACATATGTGTTTTTTGAGGTATATGCCGATGATGCCGGAGAAACATTGCGGGTAGAGTTTATGAGTGATTCCCCCTATGCAGGCTATGTCAGTGATGTGTATGAGGGAGACCGGTATGATACTTTTATCCATTTCCTTTACCGCTATGTACCCTCTGCCATTGTATCATCCTGGATGATGCTCATTGGTATTTTTGTTATTGCAGGTAGCATATTTGTGCGCTTTTATTATAAAAGAAAAGCGGATTTATTGTATCTGGGTGAAGGTCTGGTGATTGCGGCAGCTTGGATGCTGGTTGAGTCCAAGATTCGTCAATTTTTCCTACCCAACAGTACCATTGCCATGCTGACGGGATTTTTGATGATTGCCGTTGTAGCTCTTCCTTTTATGTGGTATATGAACAGCATACAAAAAGGACGTCATCAAAAAGCGTACCATATTATAGGTGTTGGGCTGGTTATTAACTATGTCCTTATCCTGACACTTCAACTTCTGGGTATCAAGGACTTCTTTGAAAGTATGTCCTTATCTCACTTTTTGATATTGGCGTTTTTGATAACGATGATGATAACCATCATCTATGATATCGTGAAAGGCTACATTGGAGATTATAAAGAAGTAGCTATCGGCTTTGCGGCATTGATGCTGGCGGCTGTCATTGAGATTCTGTTATCCCATGATGTGACAGCAAGAAGTAATGGCATTGCCCTGTGCTTTGGTCTCATGTTTTTGTTGATATCAGCAGGACTTAAATCTGTAAAAGACTTGCTGAATATTGAGAAAGAAAAACAGCTGGCAATTGCGGCAGGTGAAGCAAAAGCCAAATTCCTTGCCAATATGTCTCACGAAATCCGTACGCCGATTAACGCCGTTATCGGTATGAACGAGATGATACTGAGAGAAAATCAAGACGAGGCAATTGCAGAATATGCTAATAATATTAAAGATGCCAGTCAGACCTTGTTGAGTCTGATTAATGAAATCTTGGATTTCTCCAAAATCGAAGCCGGCAAGGTGGATATCGTAGAAAGCGAATACAGCACACGCGGTATGCTAAAAGAAGTAATCTTGGGCGCACAGCTTCGGGCAACCAAAAAAGATTTATCTTTCGATTTGGATATTGATGATGATTTGCCCAAGCGTTTGGTGGGGGATGAAGTCCGGATTAAGCAGATTTTAAATAACCTTCTTTCCAATGCCATCAAGTATACCAAGGAAGGCAGTGTCACCCTCTCTGCAAAGGGACTGGAGACAGAAAAAGGATTTGTATTGGAGTTTTCCGTCAAAGATACCGGTATTGGTATTAAGAAAGAAGATATGGAAAGGCTCTTTGACAGCTTCCAGAGATTGGAGCTTGGAAAGAACCGCTATATCGAAGGAACCGGTTTGGGACTGAATATCACACAACATTTGGTGGCCTTGATGAAGGGTACCATTGGTGTGGAAAGTGAATATGGCAAAGGCAGTTGCTTTACCGTGCGCATTCCCCAGCAGATGATAAAAGCTGTGACAGAGGAAAGTGATGCGGAGCAGCAAAATGTGCCGTCAGATGAGACAAGGCAGGTAGGAACTTTGCGTATACCCAATGCCAAGATTTTGGCGGTTGATGATACGGAAATGAATCTGTTTATCTTGAAAGGACTCTTGAAGAGGACACAGGCACAGTTGGACTTTGCAGGTGGCGGAGAAGAATGTTTTGCCAAGACAAAAGAGAAAAAATACGATATTATCCTTATGGATCACATGATGCCGGAGCCGGATGGAATCGCGACACTTCATATGATAAGAGAAGACGAGGATAACCCGAATAAAGAGACACCGGTTATTATGCTGACAGCCAATGCCATAGAAGGTGTCAAAGAAGAATATCTGGCAGAGGGATTTGAAGATTATCTGTCCAAACCGGTGGAAGTAGACAAGCTGGAAAGCATGTTGGCGAAATATCTGGGATGATTAGCATAAGGAAAAGGAGCAACAAGCATGTTACAGACAATAGAAGCAGTCAATAAAGTAGTGAATGATTTTATCTGGGGTATTCCCGCCATCATTTGTATCATCGGAGTGGGATTGTATCTCAGTATAAGAATGAGATTTATCCAGATCCGTAAATTTCCTATGGCAATGAAACAGACCATTGGAAAAGTATTTGAGAAAAAAGAGGCAAAACAGGGAGCTATGACACCTTTCCAGGCAGTGTGTACAGCTCTTTCTGCAACAGTAGGAACGGGAAATATCGCAGGTGTAGCAGGTGCCATTGCCATCGGTGGACCGGGTGCTGTTTTCTGGATGTGGATTTCTGCATTCCTCGGTATGTGTACCAAATTTTCAGAAGTTATCTTGGCGGTTCATTATAGAGAACGGAATGAAAAGGGTGAACTGGTAGGCGGCCCCATGTACTATATCAAAAACGGTCTTGGCGCAAAATGGAAATGGCTGGCAATGCTGTTTGCGGCATTCGGTGTATTAACTGTATTCGGAACCGGTAATGCCACACAGGTAAATACCATTACCGCAGCTATCAATTCTGCACTTTTAAATTATCATGTGATTTCTGAAGCAAATGTAACGACCAGCAATTGGGTTATCGGTATTATCATTATGCTCTTGGTAGGAAGTGTATTGCTCGGTGGTGTAAAGAGAATCGGTAAAGTAGCAGAGAAACTGGTTCCCTTCATGGCAATTTTGTACATTGTGCTGGCAGTAGGTGTTGTTTTATTAAACATTCAGCGCGTGCCTGAAGTATTGTATTCCATCGTATATGGCGCATTCAATCCGGCAGCAATTACAGGTGGTGTGGTAGGAAGCATCTTTACCAGTATGACAAAGGGTGTATCCAGAGGTATCTTCTCAAACGAAGCAGGTCTTGGTACCGGCTCTATCGCACATGCATGTGCTGACACCAAAAAACCGGTGCAGCAGGGATTTTTTGGTATCTTTGAAGTATTTGCGGATACCATTGTGATCTGTACCTTAACTGCTTTGGTAGTTCTCTGTAGCGGAGTGCCCATTGCATACGGCGAGGCAGCAGGTGCAGAATTGACCATTCTTGGATTTACTTCTACATATGGCAACTGGGTATCTATTTTTACTGCAGTGGCAATGTGTTGCTTTGCATTTTCAACCATTATCGGATGGGGATTGTACGGAGCACGTTGTATTGAGTTCTTATTCTCTTCAAAGGTGGTAAAACCTTTTATGGTGGCATATTCACTGGTGGCAATCGTAGGAGCAACCATAGATCTGGGATTGGTATGGAGTATCTCCGATACCTGCAACGGGCTCATGGTAATTCCCAACTTAATCGGTGTATTCCTCTTGTCAGGTACTGTATTTAAGCTGGTAAAAGAAGAACTGGGCGAAAAATAATAATATTGAGGGATAGGTTAGAGCATGTTTAATTTGATTGTGGGGCTACAGGTAGTAGCAGTTATCGTGCTGGTTGTGGCACTGATATATATTTTCCGTGGAGGATCAACCTATACACAAAGGTTGATGCTATCCTTTCTGATAGCGGAGTTGGTACATAATGCAGGATATTTGTTGGAGCTTTTGGCGACCACCGAAAGAGAAGCATTGATTGCGGTTAAAACAGAATATCTGGGAAGCAGTATTGTAGCAATTTTCTTTATGATGTTTATTTGTAATTATTGCGGCAGAAAAGAATGGATTCTTTTTGAAAGGATTTTACTGCTCTGCGGTTGTGCGGTTGTAGTCATGGTGTGGACCAGCCCTTGGCATACCTTCTATTATCGGGATATTGAATTTATCAAAACCGGAGCATATCCGCATTTGGTGCTTACCTATGGGCCCGGGTTCTATTTTTATATGGTAACTTGCACTGTCATCCCCTGGGCGGTATCTGCATGGGTATTATTTAAGACACTTATAAAAGAAAAAAATATAAAACGAATTAAAAAATTGGTATTTATCATATGCGGAGAGAGCTTTTCTCTGGTGGTCCTTGTATTGTATGTGCTTAAACTGTTTCCGGAAGGATATGATCCCACACCGGTAGCAATGGCGCTGATGATGGCTGTTTTGGTTGTATTTGCATGGAACCGCAAAGACTTCGACCTTACCAGAACCGCAACAGATACCATGATTAACTCGCTCAGCGATGGTATGATTACCCTGGATGAAAACTACAAAGTGATGGCCCATAACGCTGCAGCAAAGCGCATTTTTCCTGATTTGGATGTACATGGTAAGATTGGTGATGTAGCAAGATTTCCCATGGGTATCTTTGATGAAGAAGGACAACAGGACCTGGAATTTGGAGAGAAACACTACGAAGTACATCTTCATCCGGTTACAGACTACGAACAGGTAGTAAGAGGCTATACCGTACTCATCGTAGATGTCACTGCTACTTATAAATATATCCAAGAATTAAATGAAATGAGAGAAAAAGCAGAGGCGGCAAACCGTGCCAAATCCAATTTCCTTGCCAATATGTCCCATGAGATCCGTACACCGATGAATGCAGTAATCGGTATGAGTGAGTTGATCATTGAGGAGAGCCGAGGACGTAAAGTATATAACTATGCCTGTGATATTAAAAATGCCGCTCAAAACCTACTGTCTATCATCAATGATATCCTGGATTTATCCAAAGTAGAATCCGGCAAGATGGAACTGGTGGAGGATAACTATTATCTCCAGACATTGGTAGAAGATTCTGCCAATTTGATTAAGATGGTGGCAAATGAAAAAGGATTGCAGTTGAATGTTAATATCAATCAGGATATTCCGTGTCGGCTTTGGGGTGATGCAGGAAGAATCCGTCAGATACTCATTAACATCCTCAACAACTCCATCAAATTTACAACCAGCGGATATGTGAGTCTGGATGTATCCGGCCAATATACGGATGAGGACCATATCGATCTGCAGTTCATTATCCAAGATACCGGCATCGGCATCAAAAAAGAAGATATGGATTTGATTTTTGAATCCTTCCGACAACTGGATATGAATAAAAACCGTAAAATCGAAGGAACAGGCTTGGGACTTGCCATAACCAAACAGCTGGTGTCCTTAATGGATGGCGATATCCGGGTAGAAAGCGAATACGGAAAAGGAACCAGATTTGTTGTATGCATCAAGCAACGCGTAATCAATAAGAAAACCATCGGAGAGAATCCGATTAACCGTTATGATACAGAAGAAAAGAAAGAAAAAGAATTTGTATGCAAAGACTGCCGGGTACTGGTGGTAGATGATAACCTGATTAACCGAAAAGTCGCAATGGCAATGCTCAAAACCTTTGAATTCCAATTATCAGAGGCTAGTAGTGGACAAGCAGCTATCGATATTGTGAAGGAGCAAGACTTTGACATTATCTTTATGGACCATATGATGCCTGAGATGGACGGTATCGAGGCAACGCGAATCCTTCGGGAATACTATGAAGGAAAAGAGAATGTGCCGGTTATCGTGGCACTGACTGCCAACGCCCTGGAAGGAGCAAAGGAAATCTACCTGGCAAACGGATTTGAAGACTTCCTCTTTAAGCCTTTTGAACGCAAAGAATTGAAGACATTGCTGGAGAAATGGATACCGGAAGAAAAGAGGGAGTATGTGGAAGAGTAGAAACTATTAAGATAAGAAAGCCGTGGCGGAAGCTGCGGCTTTGTTTGTATAGGTTTAAGAAGGAAATATGAAGACTGCAAAGCATAAGGGAAATAATGTAACAGAGGGAGAGGAGCATTGGTTTGGAACAGAAAGGGGGTTGTGTTAGAGCCAAGGAGTGTTCAAAGGCAGATATACGAATATTATTTTAAAGTAATGAGTATACTAAGAAGGGATGTTGATACCTCATTAAAAACGGAAAGCACGTTTTTAATACTTGAAAATTTAAAAAAGTGTGGTAAAATAATAGAGTATCAACAAATAAAATGTTAATACATTTGGAGGTGTGAGATGAGGATATTGAGAATTGAAGCAGATGGCATATTTCTTTTTAACGAAAAGATTGTAATTGATTTTAATGCAGAACAGAGAGTATACCCTGATAATGCGGCAATGCTTTACAATCCATTTGGTAGTACTTATACGAATAATGTGTTATCATTTGTCGGTGTGAATGCGTCCGGAAAAACAACTTCTCTTAAGCTAATTTCTTTTGTTATGAGTTTACTGAATGCAGAAGCGATTAACAATATTGATGCAAAAATAGTTTTAGAGAGATCAGAAAGAGTATTATTAAAAACTTATTTTTATGATGAGAACAAAGGTGTTTGCTTGCTAGAGACGGTTATTGGTGTAACAAAAGAGGAAGGAGCAGCTGATAGATATACAATTCTTCATGAAAAACTTTATATTCGTAAGGCTGGTTCTATAAGTTCTAAGACCAACTTATTTAAGTTTTCTGATGATAATTTATTTAAATCAAGAGATGTTTCACAAGAGCAATTCATGTTTTTGAAGGATGATGTTAGTATCGTTATTGCTTTGGGTAAGACTGGAAATGTTTTCTTTAGAGATTTAACAGAGTGGACTGATTTTAATGTTTTAAATTCATTTGGTGATTTCCCAATTGCATTAATTCAGTTTCTTGACCCAAGCATAGAGTATATTCAATTTAATCAAAATGAGAAAGAGTTGATTGTAAAGTTTAAGAGAGATAAAGAGCCTATTGCTATGCGTGGCAGACAGAGCATAAGCCATTATTTATCATCGGGTACTATTAAGGGATTAAATGTATTTATGCACGCATGGCTGGTTTTGATTAAAGGTGGATATTTTATCATTGACGAAATTGAAAACCATTTTAATAAAGAGATTGCAGCAACATTGATTAGATTCTTTATGGATAAAAAGGTTAATAAAAATGGTGCAACATTAGTCTATTCTACTCATTATGTTGAGTTGTTAGATGAATTAGATAGAAATGATGGAATATATGTAATTAGAAATAATGAGGGTGTGACAATTCAGAAGTTACATCATATTTTGAAACGCAATGATATTAAAAAAAGTGATGTATTCCAAAGTGGAATGTTAAAGGGAACAACTCCTTCGTATGAGGCATCTATGAGACTGAAGAAAGTGTTAGCATCAGGAGAAGTAGTGGAGGATAACGAATGATTAAATTATCTCCAATAGTTGCTTGTATTTGCGAAGGTGGAGCTGAGACGGCTATTATAGATATGCTTGTTGATAACGATTTGCTTATCTTTACGAGAGAGCAGATGTTGAATGAAGACGTTATACGATGCAGAAGTGCAAAAGAATTTGAACAAAGATACTTAAGAAAAGGATTTGAAAGCAAAATCACAGTACTTCGTGTCTTGGATTCGCACTCAGAAGGGTTTCGGCTAAGCCCGGCTTACGAACAAAAAGTAGATGTAATTAAAGTGGTGACTTCTCCTGAAATTGAAATGTTACTGATCTTGGCAGAAGGAAAGTATGGTGATTATATCAAGAAGAGCAGCTCTATGTCGCCAAGTACCTTTTGCAAACAAGAATTGAAAATGAAGGAAAATATTAAATCCCAAGAATATGTACGTAATTATTTTTCAGATATTAACATGTTGATTAGTACGATTCGGGAGTATAAAAGAATAAAGACGTTGAAACGTGGGGAAGTATACTTAGCAGATTTGTTGAAATAGACATAATATTACTACATATATGCAGATTTTGAGAATTGTAATTTGTGGCTGACCATTCAAAACATGTTGCTATATGCAACCTTAAAAACGAAAGGAAGGTGCCTTATGTTCCCACTAATCAACAAACGAGAAACAGGAATCAACCTACGCCGACTCATGGATATGAGAGGCATCACACCCAAGAATGTACAGGAATATCTGAATCTTGGTTGTGTGCAGAGCGTGTACCGTTGGTTGGACGGCATTAACATGCCTACTATCGACAACCTGTATGCACTTAGTGAATTGTTCCAAGTTCCGATTGATGCAATCGTGCGTGGAAACAGGGCGCCGATGGCACATGATATTATTGTGAAGCAACCGGATGCCCGAGAAAGCAGACTGTGTGCATATTATGAGAAATTCAATGAGAAGCGTGCAGCGTAAATTTTTGAACTACAAGTTCAATGACAAACAATATCCCCTCCCTTAGAATGGTCCTTAGAAATAAGAGACAAATTCTAAGGGAGGATTTTTTATGAGCGAGAAGATGTTGGTAACACAGGCTCTGGATGAAAGAGACCTGTTAGTAAAGAAGATAGCAGATAAGATTGCTAAGGCAAGCTTTGTTGATACCATTAAGCCGAATGAGGACAAGGTTTTCGCAAAGCGAATTGACAAAGAAGAGTATGCAAAAGAAGCAGAGTCGGCATATCAGCAGATTGTTGATTTGATTGAGCGGTTCCAGCAGATTGATGCAGCAATTGTTGCTTCCAATGCAAACACAGAAATCACTACTTCCTATGGAACTTTTACAGTTGCCGGAGCAATTGCATTAAGAAGCAGACTTCGTGGAGCAGGTGCCTACGGAGGCGATGCGGATTTTGAAGGAAGACTTCAGAGAAAGCTGTCTAGTGAGTACAATGAAAGGGTGCAGTTCTGCGACAGAAAAAACAGTCAGTTGCAGTCTACGGCAGAGGAGATGCGCCTTAGCATTCTTGGAAAAGACAGCAAGACCAAGGATGAAAAGCCTTTGGGAGTTGTAGAAGCCTATGTTAAGGAAAATACAACAGAACTGGTGGATCCGCTTGATGTTAAGAAGAAAATGGAAGCACTGGAGGAAAAGCGCAACACTCTTCTGACTGAATTGGATACACAAATAAAAGTATCTAATGCAACAACCTTTATTGAGGTGGCGTAAGCTATTTGCCTGCATTACGAAAACCTCAAATCCGGCTTCCCTGTAACAGGGTTACGTTACAAGAAAATATTACCAATTCTGATTAAATTGGGTTTAAAGATGGTGCAGAAGGCACCTCCAATTTAACTGTTTTGTGTTTTATTTGAACCGTTAAAGGTGAATCGTCAACGATTTTATTCTTGAATGGTTTTAGGTAAAGTGAAAACTTTTGTGTAGACATAGAAATGTGTTGAAATCCATGGAAAAGGTTAAAGCGTTAAGCCGGTTGGCTGGGGGGAATCCTCATGGCTGTAATGTGGGCATATTTTTAAGGTGATGAAGCCGTGGCGAGAGCTGCGGCTTTGTTTGTAGGATGAAGTGCAATTTGGAATATCAAAAGGAGTAATATTTTATGTGTGATAATTTTAGAGAGAACTATATCGAAGAAACTGAACAGAAATTAAATGTGGCTATTGCAGAAAACAGGATTACAGAAATTGAATTAAGGCAAGAGAATTATCGTAAAGAAGTAGATGAAAAATTCAATAAGATATTTAAATTCTTTGGGATTTAGAATATGAGCTAGTAAGAGAAATGGAGGGTGTGAATGAAAAAGAATAGAATAATAACAGTTCAAGACATACCTGTGACAATTACACAAACTGAAATAGAAATACATTAGAATTTCTTGGAACGTGGGAGTCAATATACAATCCAAATTTTAAAGTGGTCGAATTCGACCACTTTAAACAGCAGGCAGGATTGCATACGTTTGTATTAAGTGTGAGTGAATGCAAAAGGCACTGATTTATGGGCTATATGGCCTATAAATCGGTGCTTTTTTGTTGATTGTGGACAAAAATATTAACAGAAATTGTAAAATGTTGTAAATAATTGTAGACGGGTGGTATAATGGCAGTATCCAAGATAAAACTTCATAAGAACATGTAATGTAGAGTGGGGAAAGATATGGAACGAAGAAATTTTTATGACATTATCAGGAACGCGCCCATCAATGTAAAAGCTGAGTATGACAGGATATATGAATTGTATGCAGAGGAAGCCTATGGCTGTTGCATTGAAGAATGGGTAGATGAGCGATTTATAGAGTTTCCGAAATCTTTTCGGAAGAGAACGGTTTCGCTGGAGGATTTTAACAATACATACGGATTCCGGTTTGACCGGTATGGAAGCAAAAGAGAAAAAAGTGTAGATGTATTGCTGACCTTTTGCGAATACGTGATAAATCTGTGCAATCAATTGTGTGAAGCGGAAGGAATCTTCTATGAGGAAGAGGAGAGCCTTGAGATTTTGTATGAGGCTATCCATGATTGCGTGGATGAACTGGGACTTATGGAAGTCAAAAAGGAAGACATCGTCATCTATGTGGAAAAGAATCCGACAGCTGTAGCTGTGGCAGAAATTGTCCCGGAGGAAATCGCCTACTCCGTATTGGAATACAATCATTTCCGGTTAAAAGGTGATTTGAGCCGGAAGAAGGCAATCCTGAAGCAGATGGCAGATGACATTGAATCGGAACGCAAGACCCTCAAAGGAATCAATGGAAATCTGGAAACGCAGCTTTATCAGCTGATGAATAAGTTTGTCAGACATGACCATTCGCAGACGCCTTATATAGCTACCATGAAGGATGAGGAAATCGAGGCAGTCTATGACGACATCTATCAGATGTGGCTCCTGGCAAAACTGGAAATGGACCAGGTTGAGAGAGGAAAGAGAGTGAAGGAGTTGCTGGGGGAGATGAATGGGGGAAATGAAGAAAAATAAAGTAACTACGATGTGTATGGCGAATAGAGACATAAAGTAAACAACGAAAGAAGGAATGAGAAATGTTACTATTTTCAACAGTATTAGATATTAATAGTACAATGACAAAAGAAGCTTTTATAGAACTTGTTATAGAGTGGAATCAGGGGAGTCCTCATTCAGATAATGTTATACCTGGAATTGAATGGGATGGTAAATTAACAGCATGTTATGAGTATGAAAATTTACGTCTGGATATACAAGAGTATCGAAATCAGAATATTATAGCTGTACGATATGAAAAAAAAGATTCTGATGCTGTAATTTGGAATACCGATTATATTATGAATTTTAATACCATGAAAATGGCAGTAAGGCTTGATAGAAGTTATTTAGAGGAAGCACTTGCTATCGATTTGAAGTTTTCTACGCCTCATTTTATAACATTACTTATAAAACGTGGATATTTAAAAGAGGACGGCAAGTTGCCAATATTAAGAACACCGTTTTATATTGACGAAACCAACTATCAATTACTTGCGGATGTGGTTAATGGTAAGGAAAGATATCGTCTTCCAGTAGTGTATATTTCCAAAACTTTTTGTGACGAAAATCCTGTTGATGTTGACAGGTTAGCAGGAAGACTAAAGGGAGTAGCACATGTTCTTGTGCAAAAGACAAATTGCTCAAATCGTATAATTAGAGAAATGTGTGAGTCAAAAAATGAATATTACGGTGCAATTGGTATTTACTATCCAAATCAAGCAATAAAGCCAAAAAGATATTTATATCGTAGTTCGGTTGGCATAGATTCTATTATGTCTGAAAAAGTAATAAGATCTGTAATTCAGTACAGTAATTCGCAAAAGATAGATGCATTATGTACATGGCAGGGAGTAAACAATGCATTATTACTTGATAGACTGGAAAGTCAACGAGAGGAGCGAATACAAGCCGAAAGCGAACGAAAGCATGCATGGGAAGAATTATTTGCTTTGAAGAGCAGTTTGGATGAAACCAAAGAAACAATGCAGCAAGAAGCATTAGAAAAAGCAAAGAATGAAACAGATGTGTTATTAGAAAGTTTTGAAGATGACATGCAAAGGCTTCGGGACGAAGTAGAGAGATTAAATAAATGTGTAGAAAAGTTGGAATATGAAAACCAAGGGCTCCGAACAAAGGTAGATTTAAATACAGAAATTCCCCTACTCATCATGGGTGATGAAGATGAGTTTTATCCAGGTGAAATTAAAGATCTTATTTTATCAACACTTCAAAAAGGATTAGATGGTATTGAGCCTAAAACACGTAGATTTGATGTAGTAAATGACATTATTATGGCAAATGACTACCAGGCAATTAGTGAAAAAAAAGCAGCAGAGGTAAAAAGAATTTTAAAAAATTATAGTGGAATGACGACTAAACTCAGACGACAGTTAGAAGAAATCGGATTTCAAATAGAGATGGATGGACCTCATTACAAAGCAAGATATTATGGTGATGATCGATACATTGTGATATATGGAAAAACACCCAGTGATGGACGAGCAGGAAAAAATAATGCTGATGTGACAATTAAAAAGGCATTTTAGTACATGAAAGCAAGGGATTAAGAGGTTTCGAAGTAGTAATAATTACATGAGGAGCTATAGCATGAGCAATGAATTAATAAATACTGAATTAGTAAATACTCTTATAAGTGCAGTAACAGGTGCTGTTGCGGGCGGAGCGGTAAATTTAATCTTAGAAATGCGTAGGGAGCGGCAAAAAGCTAAAAAAAAGAAAGAGAAGAAAAAGGAAAAAACATATCAAAATCGCCCGGAATTGGAGATTGTTAAATATAAAGATTATTTAGAACAACCGGGGCTTGAAATTAACAAAAAATGTGATATCAATATATTTCTTACAAAAATAGAAAGCGTGTCTACGGAGAACGGTATAGTAAAGCCGCATTATAAGGAAGAATTTTTTAATAAAGAAGAATGGTGTTGTGTTATATATACTTTTAAAAATATGGGCAAAACAGATATTTTGTGTGTTAGTCCAATATGTGTAAATAAGAGAAGCACTATTCTCTGTGATATAGCGAATGTCCAAAGTATTTTAGAGTATAGTTATTTAAGCTATTCTACATTATTTGATAAAAAAGTACGTGTAGGAGAATCTTTTACAATGAAAGTTTGCTACCATAAGGAGTGTATTATGGGTGGGCTTTTTTCCGCAGGTATGATAATGGGAATAGAGGATTGTAATAAAAACTTCTGGGAGCAACCGTTATTTGTACCGGATAATAAAATATATGAGGCACAAAAAATATCTTATGAAGAATATAGAGCATATTATTCTTCAGAGAATGCAATAGAGTGTTTTCAAAAGCCGTGGCTTTGGTAACTACTAGAAATAATATATAAAACAAAATATTTGGATATAAAAAGTGTGAAAGATATGCTAAATAAAGAAAAGGTGCAAAAAGTGGAGAGTTTACATATAAATGCTGTTGAAGAAAGAGAAATCAAACAAAAAAGAGTTTTAGACCATTCATTAAAGATAAATGAAATATTAATAGAAATTGAAGATTCGAAATGTGATAGGCGTAGTAATATTTATGCATTACGTAAAAGGTTATTGACTTATTATAAGAATCTTCGATGTTTAGACAATAAAACTGATGAAGTAAAGGAATTATATAAGAGTATATTTGATTTTTTATTTAGTGATTTTAACCATTTTTTCGTTGCTATAGGCGCAGATATAAAGGAATTAGACATTTGTTATGCATCAGGTGCATACAAGGCAACATTGATAATGGCAGGCTCAATATTAGAATGGTTTTTATTGGATTGGTTATCTGAGATTGATGAAAAAAATTATTTTGAGGAACCATATCAAATACAAGTATTAAAAAATGATGGTAGATATGAGTGGGAAAAAAGAGAGCAGTTAAGCGTGTACATAGATCAAATTGAGGAGATTAATCACCCCGATTGGATGGATTCAAGTGAAAAAGCTCATTTTATTAGGAAAAATAGAAATTCAGTACACGCTAAAGTCTGTTTGAGGCAAGAACTTGATATTGACAAAGATACATGTAAACAAGTGATCATGTATCTTAAAGAGATTGTCGATAGTAGGTTGGATAAGAGACGTCAAGAATTATGTATATTTTAGAGAATAAGTGGCATTAGAATTTAAAATAAAACTTAGCTAGAGGACAAAGGCATGATACTTAAAGAAGAAATACACGAAAAGATAATTGCAAATAATCGACAGATTACAGAATTGCTCCAGGAAAATGAGAAACTTTTGAAGGAGGGTGGATTTAATCCACCTAATAAAAATTATGCGGTTGATTATACTGATAGAATTCATATGCCAAAAGGATATGTAAGAAAATCCGGGGATTTTTTTAAAAAGTATCATCTGGGGAATATTGTTAAAGATTATAATACGAGAAACAATATTTCTTATAATTTACAACTGACAGATTATTATAATTTACTTTTAAATAGATTTTATATATGGGGTTCTATCCGAACTATGTTATATAAGCAAGACATTATTAATTTGGTTTCAATTTTTGAAGCTTTAATTACAGAAGCAACAGAAAATATCTTTCAATGTTGCGAAGAGTGTAAAAAAATAAATAAATGTAAAGTTAGGCTAAATAAACACGGGCAGGGAAATATGAAATCATCATTAGCAGCGCTTTGTAGCATGGGTATATTAGATTTTGATGAAAAAGAACTTGCTCGAATAAAAGAAATATATGACTTAAGAAATCGAGTACATATTAGGTTGGCAACAAAAAATGAGTTCCTTGACAATTCTTTTTGTCAAAAAACGCATAATGAATTAATAGGTTTATTAATTCGGGCAACAGAGCGGTTGAACGAATATGCCGTGCCAAGATATGGGAAATGCGATGAATATGAAGCTAAGTCTTGAGTGGAGAAATTAAATTATACGACAGCTTTTAAAGAAGTTTGGAGGAATTGCAAGAAGTTGTAGGAATGAAAAGGAAATTAAAATGTCTCTTTGTATGTCACGGCAAGAAGTTGCTTTTTCGAGAAAGTGTAGGAAAACCAAGGGATCGGGGAGTTTGAGAGAGGATTTTTATACCAAATTTAAGCCAGAAAAAAAGGATTTGGGGCTGTGACGTGGCTTATTAAAAGGTGGTTTGAAGAAGAGAACTGTTATGAAATTGGTGATATTTCAAGAAAGAATGGTTATTGAGTTTAAACAGATTGATATTACATTGCAAAAGAATATAATGGTATATGAAACTTACTAAGACAGAAATGATGCTGGTAGATAATTTTTTGTTAGATATCGGCATTGAAGATAAGATAATTTCAATATGCGGAAAGATAGAGCTTAGTTGAAAAATACAGATGAAAGTAGGAAACTAAATGGAAAAAGAAACGCAACGAACGATTGAAAAAGGGAAAAAGTATGTAGAAAGTATTATTAAGGAATATGGACATTTAAGTTTAGATGAATTTACTAAGAAAATAGATGAGAATAAGGTTACGAATTTCAGTGAGATTACTGATTGCAAGGGTATGCTTTCATATTTAAGGGATATGAAAAATCGAATAAAGCCAGGTATGACATTATGTCACTACACCAGCGTTAAAAAGGCTCTTGCTATGATTAATGGAGGATATTGGTACGTAGGAAGTCCTAAAAACATGAATGATGGTCTAGAATATTCAAAGGTTGATGAGACGTTATGGAGTCATCTGTTTTTTATTTCATTTATGATAGAACAAAAAGAAAGTATTGGAATGTGGAGTATGTATGCCCAACCATGGAGTGAAGGAGTAGTGATATCTATTCCATCAGAGATATTTGTACGCTGGGTCAAGGAGACTAGGCGAGTTTATAAAGCAGACCCAGCGACAAAGGAAGTTTTACTAAATATTTTTGCAGAAGATAAGTATGTTGATGTTAGCGCTCCACGTGTAATGTATCATAATCATATGCCAAAAGGTAAGGAAAAGTTGTATTCTTGCGGACAAGCATATAATTCGATTCTTCAGGGTGATGTATATAGTGAGATGGTAGGATATGTGAAGGATGATGCATGGTCGTATGAAAAAGAAGTAAGATTGAGGGTTGACGTGGATAAACGATTTGATTATGAAGCGGTGGCGATTGAGATTCCAGATTATGTTTTTGATGCTATGCTTATTACTGCGGGACCACGTTATAAAGGGAATATTGAAGATGATATACGGAGAGGCACGGAAAGAAGTATAAAAACGAATCAGAGTATGTTTACGGGAAAGTTAAATTATATTTTTTGTGATACATGTAGTTCCTCTTGATATATAATTATGTGGGAGAAAATTAAAGTCGATAATGGGAAACATAATAGAGAAAGCAAGTGTACCAAGGTTATAAGATTTTGTTGAGAATGGATTTTCTGACAAAGTGCAAGGAGGAGTCTGCAAATGAGTCAAAAACCAACCTGCCCTAACATAGATATGCAACAAACCGGAAGGAAATTAAAACACATGATTGAATCCGCTGGTTATACACCTCGTATAATCCAAGACTATTTACATTTGTCGTGTGTACAGCCTATTTATCGTTGGTACAAAGGCAAGATATTACCATCGGTGGATCATCTGTTTATGCTTAGTGAATTGCTAAATGTACATATGGAAGACCTCTTGGTGAAGAAGAATGCAGTACCGATGATATACGATATAGAGCAATGCTATTCACAGGCTGCGCAGAAACGATTTATGGCATATTACAAGAAAATATATCAGTCAGTGGCATAGATGTTTTTGGACTAACCGTCCAATGAAAATACTATTGACAAATGATATCCTCTTATCAAAGCCCGCAAAGGGACTATGATTAGGAGGATATTTTTATGCAAAGAAAAGTAAATGTAGTAGAAGATTTGGATGGAAACAAGATTGTATTCATTCATGATGTGAGGTTCAAGGGAAAACGTTCAATAGAATGGACAGAGATTGAGGCGTATTTAAAACAGTTTGTAGGTGAGTCATATGTTATCGAGGAGACAAAGGATATGATTTACATAGGAGCGGAGTTCCCTGACGAGTATGCACATTCTGAGTATACAACATCCTTAAAAGGTGCAAATGCAAAAGCCAAGGCAAATGCGGCACAAGGAGTTTCGGAATTGATAGAAATTGCAGCCGGGAAAGAATACAGAGAAAATAGGAAAGCGAAACATAATAGAGATGCAAAATTTGGATGGTACAGATATACTTCAAGATTTGCTTTGCCAGTATATAAAGAGAACGGGGAAGTAGAAGGATATAATGTGTTCAAAGTGATAATGGTTGTAAGACATGCTCAAGACGGAAAACTTTATTTGTATGACCTTGTAAACATAAAAAAAGAAACGAGCAACCTTTTCCAGTCGTGCGACCTTACTCAGCAAAAAACCCATTTCTTGAGTCTATAATATGAAATTCAGTTGGAATAGTCAAGAAGAAAATTAGTGAACACCGAATGTATTAGGAGTTGAAGAAAAATGTCTAAAAGAGAAATAAATCTTATGCCGGATACACAACAAGCATTAGCGAAAATGGGGGCAAATATACGGAAAGCAAGACTGCGTAGAAATCTTAATGCAGAGTATATAGCGGAGCAGGCAAACATTAGCGCAGATACACTATCGAGTATAGAAAAAGGAGTACCTACTGTTTCAATTGGTGCATATGCAGCAGTTCTTGCAGTGCTTGAACTAGATAAAGATATACAGTTGATTGCA
>JAZQLQ010000025.1:0-2471 GCA_045542735.1 Lachnospiraceae bacterium | reverse complement strand
CAGTTAAGAGCAGCAATGGTTGGTGTTGGCACATATTATATGACTTATGTGTTATTTAATCAGAAGTTGTTTGGCACATTCTCTTGGGCAATTAATATACCATTGATTTTAGTGCTTATCATTACACCTACATTGGTAGCTAAAGCAGGAGGACTGTATAAAGTAAATAAGTACAGTTATATTTTTGCAACACTGTGCCGTTTAGGAATTGTAGCAGCTGGATATATGGGTAACGTACCACTTATGTTAGTGTTTACCGTATTGACATCTCTTGGAGAAGGACCATGGCAGGGAGATTTTGGAGCAGTAATTGCAAATTGCTCAGATCATACATATATTAAAACCGGAAAGAGAATTGACGGTTCCATGTTCTCGTGTACATCATTTGGTACAAAGCTTGGTGGTGGTATTGGTGTTGCACTTTCCGGATGGTTACTGGACATGAGCGGATATGTTAACAATGCTGCAGTACAGCCGGAGAGCTGTATCAGTATGCTGAATGTAATGTATTTGTGGCTTCCGTTTGTTTTTGATTTGATTGTTACAATTATTCTGTCATTTATGAACATAGAAGCGGCAAACAAAAAATTAAAAGAAAATAAGCAGTAACTAATAATAGCCTCTAGAGTATTCCTTTAGGGGCTATCAATAGAAAGTGAGGGATAAGAGATGAATGCAGATATTAGATGGCTTGATAATCCGGAAGTATTTAGAATAAATCAAATGCCTGCCCATAGTGACCATGATTATTATTTGAATTATGAAGATATGAGCAAGCAGAATCAAAAATTAGTACAGTCTTTGAATGGACAGTGGAGTTTTTGTTTCAGTAAGAATGCAAAAAGCAGACCTGTTAATTTTTTTGAGGAAAGTTACGATATCAGTGGTTTCGATAAAATTATGGTGCCGGGACATATTGAACTGGCAGGATATGACCAGATCCGATATATCAATACCATGTATCCATGGGAAGGAAAAGAATATCGTAGAGGAGCCTATTCATTGGATTGTGCGGGAAACGGAGCTGGAATGT
Organism: Lachnospiraceae bacterium; assembly: GCA_045542735.1. Classification (GTDB taxonomy): domain Bacteria; phylum Bacillota; class Clostridia; order Lachnospirales; family Lachnospiraceae; genus UBA2882. The sequence goes on along the minus strand of JAZQLQ010000025.1, from coordinate 1,438 downwards.
TTAGTGAGGCAGAATACAATCCGGTTGGTTCTTACGTTACTAAGTTTGACTTAAATAGTGAACTTTGTGGAAAAAAAATTACCATTTGTTTTGAAGGTGTAGAAAAGGCAATGTATCTGTGGTTGAATGGTAAGTTCGTAGGATATGCAGAAGACAGCTTTACACCGTCGGAATTCGATTTAACACCATATATAAAAGAAAAAAATAATGTGTTAGCAGTTGAAGTGCACAAGATGTGTACAGCAGCCTTCCTGGAGGATCAGGATTTCTTCAGATTCTTCGGAATTTTTAGAAATGTATCCTTAAAGGCAATTCCGGATGTACATGTGGAAGATATGTGGTTGAACCCGATTCTGAATCAGGATAACGAAAGCGGAAAGCTCGAGGCAACCATTCGTGTATCAGCAGTAGCAAATAAAAAGGTAAATGCCCGAATTATCATGAAAGATATTGCTGGCTGCGAGGTAGTGAACAGTAAAATTGATTTGGAAGAAAAGGATGATTATTTGACAGGTTTTGTGTCAACAGATATTAAGAATGTTAATAAATGGGATAATCATAGTCCTTACCTTTATAAGACATTTATTGAAATTACAGACGAGGATGGAGTTCTTTTAGAGGTTGTTCCTTACAAGGTTGGATTTAGAAGAATTGAGATTATTGATAAAGTAATGTATCTGAATGGAGAAAGACTTGTAATTGTTGGAGTTAACAGACACGAGTGGAATCCGAAAACAGGTAGATGCATTAACATTGATGATATGATTTCTGATATGAATTGCATGAAGAGGAACAATATCAATGCTGTCAGAACCTGTCATTATCCGGATCAGATTCCGTGGTATTACATGTGTGATGAAGCAGGTGTTTATGTTATGGCTGAGACAAACTTGGAAAGCCATGGTTCATGGCAGAAATTGGGAGCAGTTGAACCGTCCTGTAATGTGCCTGGTTCTCTGCCACAGTGGAGAGAGGTTGTAGTGGACCGTGCAAGAAGTAATTATGAGACTTTCAAGAACCATACTTCAATTTTGTTCTGGTCTTTAGGAAACGAGTCCTACGCAGGAGATGATATTGAAGCAATGAATAAGTTCTTTAAAGATAAGAACGATGGCAGACTGGTTCATTATGAAGGTTCTTTCCATAACAGAGCATACAAAGATACGATTTCTGATATAGAAAGCCGTATGTATGCAAAGCCTTATGAGATTGAGGAGTATTTAAGTGCTAATCCTAAGAAACCATATTTGTTATGTGAATATATGCATGACATGGGAAATTCACTTGGAGGACTTGGTTCTTACATGAAGCTGATTGATAAATATGAAATGTATCAGGGTGGATTTATCTGGGATTTCATTGATCAGGCACTTTTAGTAAAAGATGAAGTTACCGGAAGAGAAGTTCTCAGATACGGTGGAGATTTTGATGACAGACC
>JAZQLQ010000024.1:0-3082 GCA_045542735.1 Lachnospiraceae bacterium | reverse complement strand
GAGTATGTATAACTTTTTCTTGAATCCTCACACAAGTCAGGAGGAAATGGATAAATATGCTTCGGATTTGTTAAGCCTTGGCTTAACAGTTGGATTGCCGACTGCGAAGGCTTGTTCCGGCTTGAAGTTATCAAAAGGGTCCTTCAATATAAGCATACCATCAAAGATATTTAATCCGGATGGAACCATAGCGATAGTGGAAACTACAATAGCCATTCCGACGCTCGTTCTCGAAGGAGAGCTGGTTGCGGTCCCTTCAACTTATTATGCGATATCTGCTGGAAGCTTTATTGATGCATGTTATGGAGGCGGTACCGGAAGTGGTAAAAAAACTTATACTGTAGACCCAGCTATGCAGGCTAAGGATGTAGAGACGGGTGTATTGAAAGATGGAGAATATATTAAAAATCCAACAGCACAAAATATGTCCGATTTGATTAACCCGGGTTCTAATTATGTTGGAAATAGTAAGGTGAATGGTCAATTTATGTATGTTGTTGATACGAACGGAAATATTATTATTGGTTCTCGAGCAGGACAACATATGCCTCATCCTACCTTAATAGGTGGAACTAATCCGACGGTACAAGGCGCAGGAATTGTTGAAATAAGAGGTGGAAAAATTTATAGTATTGATAATGCCAGTGGGCATTTTAAGCCTGATAGTAGTTGTATGACTAATGTACAAAACGCATTTGAGCAACTGCCATCTAATGTTTTCCATAGAGATTTTCAAGGTTATTCAATATTTGGTGATTAAGGAGGTGGCAAATGAATTCTAAGTGGGGAACATATCCATGGTTTATGGAACATGGTGCTGATTTGATACATCCAGATGATTTGGATGCTTTTAAGCAAGAGGCTAATAGTAGTAAAGTGTTTGAATGTATGGAAGAAAGCGACTATATAACATTAAGATACAATGACAAATGTTATAGGGTAAGAGAGAAGCTTTTTAAATTTGTACCGGTTCCGAAATATGATTTTGGAGAATGCGTGAAATTAAAGAAAAATGGGGAAGAAGCTATTATAATTGATATTATGTGGCACTATGGTAAGCAGGAGCACTACTACTTAGTATCAATTGGAGGCAAGAAGAAATCAAAAAGATATTTAGAAATAGAATTTGTATAAAATCTTTTTCTTCGACTTATTAAGGATACTCGCTATCTAAAGTTTTCAGAGTCTATAAATTAGTTGAAAGAGCTCTCACTGATGGTGACTTGTCTGTGAAGATTAATTTATAGACTCCTTTAGGGAGAACACTGCCCTTGAGTTGTGTATAAAGGTTATGAGAAAACTGTTTAAAGTAGCTTATAAACAAGAGATTGTTTTTTACGGCCCCCAAATTATGTATTATATTTAGATGATTTGAGTTGTTTCAATTTATAGCTAAGGGTTATGAGGCGACAGAATATGAATAAACTAGAAGAATTGAGTAGAGAAATCTCATATGCACTTCGCCATGCACCATGGGAATACGAATTGGATATGGATGAAGAAGGTTGGGTTCCTATTGAACAGTTGTTAGAGGCACTGCATAGGGAGAATGACTGGAAAAATGTAACTCAAGCAGATATACAACATATGATTGACGTGTCAGATAAAAAAAGACATGAAATTATTGGAAGTAGAATTCGAACATTTTATGGTCATTCAATACCTATGAAAATCTCTAAAACTCAAAGTAGACCACCAAAGATTTTGTATCATGGAACGGCTAGAAGATTTATGAAATCGATTATGGATAATGGATTATCTCCACAGAGTAGACAGTATGTACATCTTTCACAAGACATTGAAACTGCCCAGAGTGTGGGAAAGAGACATGATGATAAACCATGCATTTTAGTTATCGATTCCCTAAGGGCTTGGAACGAAGGGATACCGTTTTATTACGGGAATGAAAAGGTATGGTTGGCGGATACCATTCCAAGTATTTATATTAAAGAGTTATAGAGAGTGTAGGGGCTGTGTCATGTGACACAGCCCCCATGGCGTTATATAATGCATTTTTTTATGTTTGTCCGCTGGAACTGTGCTTCATTTTATTGTGAAAACCAACCGAGGAGCGTCAGGCAATGTCCTCACGGTAAAGCATACCGATCGGTATGGCACATTACTGGATGCGTATGAGTATGATTATGACATTGCCGGGAATCTGATAAAAGAAACGAGCCAATACGGAACAACCACCTATGTGTATGATGCAGACCGTAGATTGCAGTCGGTAACGGAGCCGGAAGGAAAAACAACAACCTATTCTTACGACATGGCGGGGAACCGTGCGCAAAAAGCGGTTTCCAATCCGGGAAGTGTAACGATTGTTACGGAGTATACGTACAACATGTCGAATCAGTTGTTGAAGCAGCATACAAGCGACGGCATGGTAACGGAATATACCTATGATGCAAACGGTAACCTGATTTCGGAAGAGTGTACATGTTTACTCGATAGTGAGGCTGTAACCGGCTCTGCAATTCAGGTTGCAAATATAGCACTTGATGAACCGGAGGTAGAAGCATCAAGTGAGGTAATTTCCGGCTCTGCCATTCGATACACCTACGATGCATTTAACCGCTTGACGCAGTACGAAACAGACGATGTTCTGGCTTTGTACTCCTACAACGCAGAAGATTATCGTGTCGGAAAAAGAGTAGTGGACACGAACGGAGTCGAGGTGATACAATACTTTTATGAAGGTGACCGGGTATTGTTTGAAACGGATGGCACCGGAAGCATAACAGCATACAATCTGTACGGAAACCATTTAATCAGCAGAAGCGTACAAGGGGCGCAATACTATTATCTGTACAACGCTCATGGTGATGTCGTAATGCTGATGGATGCCGGTTCCGGTGCAATCGCGGCAACCTATCGTTATGATGCTTTCGGTAACCTGCTTCAGCAAACCGGATATGCTGATAATAACATTACTTATGCCGGATACCAATATGACGAAGAAACGGGCTTGTATTATCTCAATGCGCGGTATTATAATAGTAATACGGGACGGTTCCTGACGGAGGATACCTACCGGGGAAGACAGCAGGACCCGCTCAGCTTGCATCGGTATACGTAC
>JAZQLQ010000023.1:0-91893 GCA_045542735.1 Lachnospiraceae bacterium | reverse complement strand
CATCCGACAAATAGGATTTCAAAAGCGGTACTTTGACGAACGTCGGCACTTCCTTGTCGCGAAGCGAGAAGGTTAGTGTCCGCTACGATTCGTCATGTAGTGGGAACGTGCCGCGCTTGAAACCTATTTGTGGATGCCGTGAGTTGTAAAAGTGTTTAATATGTACAATAGTTTTCTGAAAAAATTTACCACTATGTAGATACTTATTCTGCATAGTGGCTTTTTTATTTTTTTCATGTATACAAAAATACCCCCTTGTATCTTTGTTTTACATATTTTAAAATAACTATGTATGTAAAAAATCTGTCAAAAAACAGTAAAAATTTGTAAAGCAATGTAAAGGAAGAGAAAAAATGGGCGTTTCGGTTATTTTATCATTGGCAGGCGGACTTGGATTATTTTTATACGGCATGCATATTATGAGTGATGCCATTGAGAAAGCGGCGGGCGAAAAACTCCGTAGTATTCTTGAATTTTTTACAAAAAATAAATATACGGGAATGTTAGTCGGTATTATTTTTACCGCTATCGTGCAATCGTCGTCAGCATGTACCGTTATGGTGGTTAGTTTTGTTAACTCGGGACTTATGAACCTGTTCCAGGCGGCAGGTGTTATCTTTGGTGCCAATATCGGTACCACCGTGACTTCCCAGTTGGTATCTTTTAATTTATCTGAATATGCTCCTGCATTTTTGTTTTTGGGCGTAGTGGGTGTCATGTTCTGTAAAAACAAAAAGGTTGTTAAGATCTCAGAGGTTATTTTGGGATTTGGTATTTTATTCATGGGCTTGAGTGTTATGAGTTCTGCTATGGCCGGTTTACGTGAAGATCCCGGTGTAAGAAGTCTTTTACAGTCATTGGAAAGCCCTCTTCTTGGTATTATGGTAGGTCTTGTTTTGACAGCTATTATCCAGAGTTCTTCCGTTACTGTCAGCATTGTATTATTGATGTGTACTCAGGGCTTATTGGATTTGGAGATCAGCTTATTCATTATCTTGGGTTGTAACATCGGTTCCTGTGGTTCTGCATTACTGGCATCTTTGGCAGGTAAGAAGGATGCGAAACGTGCAGCCATGATACACTTCTTATTTAATGTGATTGGCTCAACGATTGTGTATGTGATTTTCAAATTGGCAATGCCGTGGATTATCGACATGCTTCACGAGATCTCCGGAGCAGATTTGGGTAGATGTGTTGCCAATGCACACACCATGATTAAGGTGTTCCAGGTGATTATTCTCTTGCCGTTCTCATCATGGATTGTTAAATTGACCTATAAGTTGATTCCGGGCGAAGAGAAGAAGATGAATTATCGAGATAGCTATCAGCTTGAATATATCGGAGATAAAGTATTGTTCAATCCCACAACTGCATTGGTGAACATCATTAAAGAGATTGAGCGTATGGCTTATTTGGCAAATGAAAACTTAAACCGCGCTATGAACGCATTGATTACTTTGGATCAAGAGGATATCAATGAAGTATACGAAGTGGAGAAAAATATCAATTTCCTCAATAAATCCATTACCGACTATATGGTTAAAGTAAATCAGGAGACTCTTCCGATTGAAGATAAGAAGAGTCTTGGTGCCTTGTTCCATGTGGTTAATGATATCGAGCGTATCGGCGATCACGCAGAGAATGTGGCGGATGCGGCAAAGAGAAGAGAAGAACTGGGAGTTGAATTCAGTAAGGAAGCTACCAGGGAAATGGGCGAAATGCTTAATATGGTAAATACCATTGTACAGTTCTCTGTTGAAACCTTAAATGAGATTAGTGATAAACATGTGGAAGAGATTAAGCAATTGGAGAACGCGGTTGATGAGAAAGAGCGTGAATTACAGCAGGCACATGTAGACCGTCTGACCAGAAACGAATGTACTCCGGAAGCCGGTATGTTATTCTCCGATGTGGTATCCGATTTGGAGCGTGTTGCAGACCATGCGACAAATATTGTGCTTTATCTCAATGAAAACGTGAATTTATAACAAAATCTGGTAGTTGACGAAAATTATTCATATGTTATAATTGATTTGTAATATTTGTAACAATTATGTAACAATTAACAAGGATTATAAAATCAATTGAAATAAAGGATAAACATATGAAAAACAATGTAGTAAAAGTGTTGACAGCAGCCGTTGTTGTGGCTTGCTTGTCCGGTACAGTAGCATATGCCGCAGAGAATGTGACACTTGGTGATTTGAGTGTCGGTGCCGGCGAAGTGGTAGAAGGCGAGACTGTTACCGTAGAGTCAACCGAGGAAAATGTAGAAGCAAATATAGAAGACACTGTTTCTGTTGAGCCTGTAGTTCCTACAGAGAATGTGGTTATGGCTGTAGGTGCAGCTCCTGCCATTGAGACAGTGACAGAGGGTCTGGACAATAGTACAGAAGAGTATGAGGTAGATGAAGCAGACGAAGAGGAAGATGCTTTGGGTGGTGCTTTTGGTTATACCAATCTTGGTATTGTACGTGTAGAAGATCATCTGAATGTCAGAGCATCCGCAGAGGATAACAGTAAGATTATCGGTAAGATGAGCAATGAGTCCGGATGTGAGATTCTGGAAATTGTTGGGAATAAAGCACATATTGTATCCGGCTCTGTAGAAGGTTGGGTATCTACCGACTACTTATTGACCGGTGAACCTGCCATTGCATATGCAAAGGTAATTGTGAAAGAAGTGGCAAAGGTATCTGCAGACGGATTGAAGGTTCGTTCCATTCCCAGTCTGGAAGGTGATGTTATCAGCATGGTAGCATACGGCGAAGAGCTGGAAGTTGTTGAAGTAATGGACGGCTGGGTAAAAGTTCTCTATGATGAACAGGAAGCTTATGTCAGTGCAGATTATGTTACAGTAGGTGAAAACTTAAAGACTGCTCTCAATATGACGGAGTTCTTATATGGTGAGGGCGTATCCGATGTCAGAGTTGAGCTTTGTGAATATGCAAAACAGTTTGTTGGTAATCCCTATGTATGGGGCGGCACCAGCTTGACAAAGGGTGCTGACTGCTCCGGATTTGTACTTAGTGTGTATGCAAAATATGGTATTGGTTTACCCCATTCCTCTGCAGCACAGTCCAATATGGGTACTGCCATTACCATGGCAGAGGCAAAACCCGGCGATTTGGTTTTCTATGCCAAAGGTGGCAGAATTAATCATGTAGCCATTTATATCGGTGGTGGCCAGGTTGTTCATGCAAGTAGCCCCAGTACCGGTATCCGTATTACCAGTGCATATTATAGAACTCCCGCCAAAGTCAGAAGATTTTTATATGATTAATCAAAATTGGTGAAAATCAATAGATTTAAGTATTTACAACTTATGGAAACCATGTTATAATCTGTTTTGTGTGAATTTTAACCGGCACTCAGATACGGGAGACTCCAACCCGGTTCTTAGTCCGGCCAGACAAAAACAAGGAGGATTTAGGACATGATTTCTAAAGAGAAGAAACAGGCAATTATCAAAGAGTACGCTCGTACAGAAGGCGACACAGGTTCACCTGAAGTACAGGTAGCTGTATTAACAGCAAGAATCAAAGAGTTAACAGATCACTTAAAAGAGCATCCGAAGGATCACCATTCCAGACGTGGTATGTTAAAGATGGTTGGTCAGAGAAGAGGTTTACTTGCATACTTAAAGAAAACTGATATTGAGAGATACCGTGCTCTGATCGAAAGACTTGGACTTAGAAAATAATGATGATAATCATAAGAGGACGGATAGTATATCCGTCCTTTTATGTAATCATAGGCAGAAGATGCATGCCGAGACCACTGATGTGTGTACAAATGTAAGATATATGCGAGATATATGAGGGATATGTGCAAAGTTGTCTTAGCGGACAACCATACATAACAGTTGTGGATACATCAGTAGTTTTGGCGGCTTCTGCCTGGTTTATAAATTTTATTTATGAAAAGAAAAGGAGAAAAGCTATGTACAAAACATTTAGTATGGAGCTTGCAGGCCGTACCTTATCCGTAGATATCGGTAGAGTGGGCAAACAGGCTAACGGATGTGCATTTATGCACTACGGTGAGACCACCGTTCTTTCTACAGCAACAGCAAGTGAGAAACCCCGTGACGGAATCGATTTCTTCCCTTGTAGTGTAGAGTATGAAGAAAAATTATATGCAGTAGGTAAGATCCCCGGAGGATTCAACAAACGTGAAGGTAAAGCAAGCGAAAACGCAGTATTAACAAGCCGTGTTATCGACAGACCTATGCGTCCTTTGTTCCCCAAAGATTACAGAAATGATGTGACTTTAAATAATATGGTAATGAGCGTTGACCCCGAGTGCAGACCTGAGCTTGTAGCTATGATTGGTACTGCAATCGCAACCTGTATTTCCGATATTCCTTTTGACGGTCCTTGTGCAATGACACAGGTTGGTATGGTTGACGGTCAGTTAATCATTAACCCCGGTCAGGAAGCATGGGATAACGGTGACTTAAGTTTAACAGTTGCATCCACCAAAGAAAAGGTTATCATGATTGAAGCCGGTGCTAACGAGATTCCTGAAGCAAAAATGCTGGAAGCAATCTATATGGCTCATGATGTAAACCAGACAATTATCGCATTTATCGATGAAATCGTTGCAGAGGTTGGTAAACCCAAACATGCATATGAAAGCTGTGCAATTCCCGAGGAAATGTTTGCAGCTATCAAAGAAATCGTAACTCCTGCTGAAATGGAAGAGGCAGTGTTTACTGATGAAAAGCAGGTTCGTGAGGAAAATATCCGTAACATTACTGCTAAATTGGAAGAAGCATTTGCAGACAACGAAGAGTGGTTGGCTATTTTAGGAGATGCTGTATATCAGTATCAGAAAAAGACTGTTCGTAAGATGATCTTAAAAGACCACAAACGTCCTGATGGCCGTCAGTTAAATCAGATCCGTCCTTTGGCTGCAGAAGTAGATTTAATTCCCCGTGTACATGGTTCTGCTATGTTTACACGTGGTCAGACACAGATTTGTAACGTAACAACTCTGGCTCCTTTATCTGAAGTACAGAGAGTTGACGGTTTGGATGAGAATGTGACAAGCAAACGTTACATGCATCATTATAATTTCCCGTCCTATTCCGTAGGTGAGACTAAAGTTAGCCGTGGTCCCGGACGTCGTGAAATCGGTCATGGTGCTTTGGCAGAGAAAGCATTGGTAGCAGTTCTTCCTTCCGAGGCGCAATTCCCCTATGCAATCCGTACCGTATCCGAGACTTTCGAGGCCAACGGTCCTACATCCATGGCATCCACATGTGCTTCCTGTATGGCCTTAATGGCTGCAGGTGTGCCGATTAAGAGAATGGTAGCAGGTATTTCCTGTGGTCTTGTAACAGGTGATACAGATGACGATTATGTATTATTAACAGATATCCAGGGCTTAGAAGACTTCTTTGGCGATATGGACTTTAAAGTAACCGGTACAACCGAAGGTATCACAGCTATCCAAATGGATATCAAGATCCATGGTTTGACAAGACCTATCGTAGAAGGCGCTATTGCAAGATGTCGTGAAGCAAGAGAGTTCATCATGGATACATGTATGAAACCCGCCATCGCAGAGCCCAGAACAGAAGTTGGCAAATATGCTCCCAAGATTATTCAGATCCAGATTGATCCTGACAAGATTGGTGATGTTGTTGGCCAGCGTGGTAAGACAATTAACGCAATCATCGACCAGACAGGTGTTAAGATTGATATCAGCGATGAAGGTGCAGTATCTGTATGCGGTACCGATGCAGCTATGATGGATAAAGCAATCGAAATGATTAAGATTATTACAACTGATTTCGAAGAAGGTCAGATCTTCAAGGGTAAAGTTGTAAGCATCAAAGAGTTCGGTGCATTCATCGAGTTTGCACCCGGTAAAGAAGGTATGGTTCACATCTCCAAGATTGCAAAAGAGAGAATCAATCATGTAGAAGATGTGTTGACATTAGGTGATACAGTAACCGTTGTTTGCCTTGGCAAAGACAAAATGGGACGTATTAGCTTCTCCATGAAAGACGTTGCACAGAACTAATGGCAGATGAGACGCGATAGAAGATTCTGAATTGAAGATTCTTCAGTCTATATAATTAAATGAGTAAGTCAATGGGGCGTATGAGAAAAAATTTTTCTCATACGCCCTATTTTTGCAAAAATCCGGTTGAAAATGAGGCGTATATAGGCAAAAAAGGGCGTATACAAAATAATTTTGTCCCTACGCCCCGCAAACTACATAAAGCGGGGCGTACAAGATGAATTTTCCTGCATACGCCCCCAGAGCCATCATTTGTACATCAAAAAGTATAGAAAATAGGAAAAGTGGGGCGTAGAGAATCGATTTTTTTCTCTACGCCCCACGGCTTGATTGGATATCATATATTTGCCAAGTAGCGTCGAACATGACATAAATACAATATCAAAATCTTATATGGATACTTTTACACACTTTCATGGAAGGTACGGCTGATAACATCTGCCTGTTGTTCGGGAGTTAATTTGATGAAGTTAACAGCGTAGCCGGATACACGGATGGTAAGCTGAGGGTATTTATCCGGGTTTTTCTGTGCATCCAAGAGCATATCACGGTTTAAGACATTCACATTTAAATGATGTCCGCCTTTTTGGGAATATCCGTCCAATAAGTTTACTAAATTGTTGACCTGTGCTTGATTTGTCATAAGCGTTTCCTCCTTTAATTAAATGAATTCTTTATATTTATTTTAATAATAGTAACTATTACTATATTTATATAATACCATATTCTATAAAAATGTATAGTGGTTTAAAAAAAATAAATTGTATTATTTTTCATGCAAAAGTCAGGTGTCCTTAAAGGTTTCTATTTAATTTCTAAAATTCCGGGTCTAAACTCGTCCGTTTTACATATATTTGTTAAAAGGCAAAGAAAGGTGGACGAGATGAATCAATACATATCAATTCGTAATTTGTTTCCTTATCAATTTCATAAGATGCTTTCGGGAATGGAAAAAAGAATGGACAAACTACAGGAAATCCGTTTGCGTGTCAATGCTCCTGTTATTTTTATTATTGGACGGGAAGAGTGGTATCCGGGTGCAGACGGACAATTGTATCAGAAATGGAAGCAGGGCGTTATCCTAAAGCAAGGTGATATAGAAGCAATTTTTAATCATATCTGTAATTATTCTCCCTATGCCTATGAAGCCCAGTTAAAACAAGGTTATTTAACCGTTGCAGGCGGACATCGTGTCGGAATATTTGGACAGGCGGTTATGGATGGGGACAAAGTGCTTATGTTAAAACAGATACAATTTTTACATATTCGTATTGTACATGAAATGATTGGTGTGGCAGAGCCCATCGTGTCCCATCTGTTTGAGAGAGATAAATTTGTAAACACGTTGATTGTATCACCGCCCGGAGTTGGTAAAACTACCATGTTACGGGATTTAGCGCGGCTGATATCCGATGGATGTGAGAGTCGGAAAGGTATGCAGGTGTGTATCATTGATGAACGCTCTGAGATTGCAGGTTGTTTCATGGGAGTACCACAAAATCAGGTGGGCATGCGGACAGATGTGTTGGATGCCTGTCCTAAGGCTATTGGCATGTCTATGGCGATACGCGCTATGGGACCGCAGCTTTTGGTTGTGGACGAGTTGGGACTGGAAGAAGATTATAAGGCACTTTTCTATGCCTCGGGCTGTGGTGTTTCTTTGTTAGCCTCGGCTCACGGAAATGCACCTGTCGATGTCTTTGCAAAAAGTCCATGGAAAAGAGAAAGGTTTATGGAGGTTTTTCAAAGGTTCTTGGTATTGCGATGGGACAAGGGAGAACCCAAGTGGAAACTCTATGATGAAAAAGGAGATTTGCTGGCAGGCGCATAGTAGATTGGAGAGTAAAGATATGCGGATCATCGGAGGAATGATTTTTTTGATAGGAACCATAGGACTGGGACTATATAAGGTTGCAGATTATGAAAATGCTATTGCCATCCGCAAACAGATATGTGAGATGCTCCGGTACCTGATTGCGCAGATACAAGTGGAAAATGCTTCCATACCGGAGAGTATCTGCAAGGTTTCTGTCAGGGTATCGGGAATGTTCGGGAAGCTTTTACAAAACATCCAAAAAAGGAACAATGAAAATGACGGAAAACCTTTATTTATTATCTGGCAGGAGGAAATGCAGCCGGTGACAGATTATATGAAAAAAGAAGATGCTGATTTGGTAATTGGGCTATTTGATCAGACCGGATTTTATGATACCAAGACTCAGTTGAAGAAACTGCAAATGAGTTTGGACACGTTTGTTGAAGAAATCAGGGAATTGGAAACACAGAGGGAAAAAAGATGCAGGCTGTATCAATCCATGGGATTAATGGTTGGAATCTTTGTTATTATTTTACTTTGGTAGGTGGATACACATGAGTGTGGGAATTTTGTTTAAAATAGCAGCCGTGGGAATCCTGGTTACAATTTTGAATCAGGTATTAAAACATAGTGGGAAAGAAGAACATGCGTATCTGGTAAGCCTGTGTGGTTTTATCCTTGTCTTAACCTGGGTACTTCCCTTTATTGTAGATTTGTTTCAGACCATGGAGAAACTTTTTTCTCTGTGATAAACAGAAGATATGTGGAAGATAAACGGAGGCATGAGGATGGATATTATAAAGATTGGCATGTTGGGATTGGCGGCTGTGAGCATTGCGTTGTTTATCAAGCAGTATCGGCCGGAATATGCATTTGTATTTATGCTGGCAGTAGGATTGTTTTTGTTTTATTTGTGTTTTCAGGCATTTCTTTCCATTGTTGAAGTGACACAGAAAATCAGTGCAGGTATCGGAGTCTATGATGGCTATATACAAATGCTTTTAAAGATTGTAGGAATATCTTACATTAGTGAATTTTGCAGTGGGATGTGTCAGGATGCAGGCTATTCCGCATTGGGTAAGCAAATTGAGATGGCAGGGAAATTTTGCATATTGCTAATGGGAATGCCGGTATTTTTGAGTCTGATTCAGACAATCGGGGAGTATTTCTGATGGAAGAAGAATTGTTGACTTTTATGGATGTTTCACAAATTGATCAATGGCTGGAAGAGATTTTTCAGACAGCTAGTGTCAATGCCTCGGATTTAATTGCCGGGTTGATGAAGGGCGATTTTAAGGAATTGATTGCATTGTTGGGGGACTATGTACAGGAGGTTGTCTTGGGAAATCTGCAGCAGTGTAAACAGATCTTTTTGACCCTTTTGTTTTTGGGGATTTTGGCAGTGTTGTTAAATGGATTGGGGGATTTGTTTAGCAATGATAAGATGTCACTTTTTGCCAGATATTTTATCTATATGTTTTCTTCTTTGATATTGCTGAAATCCTTTGGAATGGCTTATGAAAGTGCAATAGTGGTTTTGGAAGAAATGCAGACCTTGATTGGTGTGTTGATGCCTGCCTTTTGTCTTACCATGGGGATGGCAAACGGTCCTGTAACAGCAGTGGCTTTTTATGAATTCCAGTTCCTGCTTTTACTCATTGTGGAGCGTGTCTTGGTAGCGGTCTTACTTCCGCTTATCCAGATATACGGGATGCTACATATATTAAACCGGTTATCAGAGGGGAATCGGTTTGGTGGTGTCATTAAAATTTTAAAAAAGACAGTTTTGTTTGTGACAAAGGCTAGTTTATTTATTGCGTTGGCAGGAAGTATGTTACAGGCAACCCTGTTGCCGGCAGTAGATAATGCCAGAAGTCGGTTGTTGTCCAAAACCGTATCTTTATTTCCGGGAATGGGAGATTATGCAGATGCTATAACTGAGATGCTCATACAGGGCTCAACCTTGATAAAGGGGAGTATTGGTATCTTGGGAGTATTTATCATAGCGATTATCTGTTTGCGTCCTGTAATCATCACTGTGATGTATGGCTGTGTCATCCGACTGGCATCGGCGATTTTACAAATTTCCGGTGAAAAGAAATATACAGAGCATATTTGGGATATGGCAGATAGTTTTTTCTTGCTGGCAAGGGTACAACTGTTTGGAAGTGGTATGTTTTTTGTGGCAATTACGGTAGCGGCTTCTGCATTTAACAGATAATAGACGGGTGAAAGGAAGAATTTTTATGAGTGTATATTTAGAGGGGCTTTGTATCTTTATCTGTGTGTCGGAGTTGCTTGGCAATTTTTTACCTTCTGAAAAATTTGCGAAATGGTATCGTTATCTGTCGGGAGTCTTTGTGTTGTTGCTGCTTATAAAACCATTGGGGAAAGGGGTGGAAATGGTTTTGGACAAGAAGCCCGGCTTTGAAATTCAAAGCCTTGATGAATTTAAGGGATTGGAAGATGCCTACTTAGAGCAATTGGAAGAAGAGGAAATAAAGGAATATTTAAAGTCTTATGGTTATGTTGAAGAATAGTATGGGGGACATAGATGGAGAAGTGGAAGAAGTTATGTGAGAAAATCGGAAAAGACCGGATCTGGATATGTATTATTGGTGGATTGATTTTGTTGGTTGTTACCTATCCTCTACCGGATAAAAAACAAGAAAACTATACCATAATGGGAGAGAAAGTTGAAAAAGAGAGGGATATGCAAAAATTTGTCGATGACAATCAAGAAGGTTCTAATGCATATGGAACGGCTGCAGAACAAAAACTTTCCTCAATTTTATCCCAGATTGACGGTGCCGGAAAAGTAAAGGTATTTATCACATTCGCGGACTATGGGAGCAAGGTGGTTGAGAAGGATGTGTCCTATTCCAGAAACAATGAGGAACAGATGGGAATAAATCAGGAAGAGGTATATACCGTAACGAGTGAAAATACGGAAACCACCGTGTATACCGTAGGAGAAGACGGAAATGAAGTCCCCTTTGTACAGAAAGTCACGGTGCCCAAAGTAGAAGGGGTATTGGTGGTGACACAAGGCGGTGACAATGACATGATAATCCAAGAAATGAAAGAGGCAATTATGGCATTATTCGGGATTGAAGAACATAAAATTAAAATAGCAAAGATGAAAGGTGAAGAAAGATGAAAGGAAATTTTGATTTTAAAAAGCTGTGGAAGCGGAACCAGATTATGATTACCGCTTTGGCACTTATGATTGCCATAGCCGGTTATCTGAATTTTACGGGAAAACAGATTGATGATGAGATCTTATTTACGACATCGGCACAGTTTGAGGAGGCAGATGCGGATGTGGTAGAGACGTCTGTTTATGATGAAACAACAGGACTTTACGATATTTCTTTAGAAGATGTGGAATACTATACAGAAATCGAAAGTCTGGATGAAGATGTGGTAATATCGGAGGCGGAAACTCTGGATGACGGTATGGTAGCAGAAGTGCCGGATGATAGTGTAGTGGCAGATGCAACGGATGCTAATTTGGTAGCAGATGCAAATGGTGATGTGATTCAAAATGATGAGGTAGTATTAGAGACCGGTGCAGAAGTGGCAGAAGCGGTGACATCTGAGGAAGAAGTTCCGGGAGAAGCTGTTTTTACCAATACCATGTCTGTAACGTCGTTAGTGGAAGCTAATCTTATGAAGGAGCAGACCAGAGCTACCAACAAACAGGCACTTATGGATATTATCAATAATGAAAATATATCGGATGCTGCCAAACAGGAAGCGGTTAATAGCATGATTGCCTTGACAGATCTGGCGCAGAAAGAGACGGAAACATTGATTATGCTGGAAGCAAAGGGGTTTGCTAATGCAGTTGTCAGTATCAATGGTGATAGTGTGGATGTGTGCATCGGAATGAATGAATTGACACCGGCACAAATTGCACAGATTGAAGATATTGTAAAGAGAAAAACAGGAATTCCGGCAGAAAATATTATTATTTCACCGGTAGGAGAAAATTGATGTATCTACGTTGCTTGCTAAGGTGGGCTTGTGGTATAATATTCAAGTTGACAATTTGTTAATCGGGAGACGTTTCATAAATGCTTCCAGCGAAAACTACGAAGGAGATAAAGGGATGAAAAGAGTTTTTTTGGTAGTTTTAGACAGCTTCGGAATCGGAGCTATGCCGGATGCGGCAGATTTTGGTGACAGTGGTACCAATACCATTGCATCCTGTGCGAAAAGTGAATACTTTAAACTTCCCAATTTACAGAAACTGGGTTTGTTTAATATAGACGGTGTTACAGTGGGAGAGGCAGTGAGTGCGCCACAGGCTGCCATTGCGCGTATGACAGAGGCATCCAAGGGTAAGGATACTACCATAGGTCATTGGGAGATTGCGGGAGTAAAATCCATGCGTCCGTTACCCACATACCCCAATGGATTTCCGGAAGAAGTTTTGACGGCTTTTTCCAAAGAATGTGGCAGAGGTGTGCTGTGTAATAAGCCTTATTCCGGTACAGAAGTCATCAAAGACTATGGCAAAGAGCATATGGAGACCGGAAAATTAATTGTATACACATCCGCAGACAGTGTGTTCCAGATTGCGGCACATGAGGATATTGTGCCCGTAGAGACTTTGTATGAATATTGTCATATGGCAAGAGAATTGTTACAAGGTGAACATGGAGTAGGCAGAGTCATTGCCAGACCTTTTGAAGGGAGCGAAGGGAATTTTGCAAGGACACCCCGCAGACATGACTATTCCTTAGAACCGCCCAAAGATACCATGCTGGATATACTTAAGGCGGCAGGTAAAGATGTGCTTGCAGTTGGAAAGATTTATGATATTTTTGCAGGTCGTGGTACAACAAAATATACCTATTCCACAAGTAATGCCGATGGTATCGAAAAGATGCTTGCCTATATGGATGAGGATTTTGAAGGCTTATGCTTTGTCAATTTGGTGGATTTTGATATGTTATACGGCCATAGGAATGATATTGACGGTTATGCCAAAGCGTTAGCATATTTTGATGAAAAATTGCCGGCAATCATGGAGAAATTGCAGGAAGATGATGTACTGATGATTACGGCAGATCATGGATGTGATCCCGGTTATACGGTATCTACGGATCATTCCAGAGAGTATACACCGTTTATGATGTATGGCAATCAGATTGAGCCGGTTAATTATGGTACAAGGGACAGTTTTGCGGATATTTCCGCAACTGTGTTAAAGCTTTTACAGGTAAATGGTGAGAGTGACGGTACCAGTCTGATATAGAAATAAACATTTGGAGGAACAACAGTGAGCGACATGAAACATGAAATAAACAGAAGAAGAACCTTTGCCATTATATCCCACCCGGATGCCGGTAAAACCACATTGACAGAGAAGTTTTTGCTCTATGGTGGTGCCATTAATCTGGCGGGAAGTGTTAAAGGTAAAGCAACAGCCAGACATGCGGTTTCCGACTGGATGGAGATTGAAAAGGAAAGAGGTATTTCCGTTACTTCTTCCGTATTACAGTTTGAGTATGATAATTATTGCATCAATATCTTGGATACCCCGGGACATCAAGACTTCTCCGAGGATACTTACCGTACCTTGATGGCTGCTGACTCGGCCGTAATGGTCATTGATGCGTCCAAGGGTGTTGAGGCACAGACACGTAAGTTGTTTAAGGTATGTGTGATGCGCCATATTCCGATTTTTACCTTTATCAACAAGATGGACAGAGATGCCAATGATACCTTTGAACTGTTGGATGAGATTGAAAAAGAGTTAGGTATTGCTACCTGTCCTATTAACTGGCCCATTGGTTCAGGTAAAGAATTTAAAGGCGTGTATGACAGAAAAAGTCAAAGTGTTGTGACATACTCCGACACACAAAAAGGAACCAAAGAGGGTGAAACCAATATTATCCCTGTTGCGGACAGGGATGCGCTTCTTGCACATATTGGAGAAGCCGCAGAGGACAAGCTTTTAGAAGAAATTGAGTTGTTGGACGGAGCCAGTGCAGAGTTTGACTTGGAGCAGGTACAGGCCGGTGATCTGACTCCTGTATTTTTTGGCTCGGCACTGACCAATTTTGGTGTGGAAATCTTTTTACAGCATTTCCTTGAGATGACTACCACACCTTTGCCAAGAAAAGCTGATATTGGTTTGATCCAGCCTACAGAGCATGAGTTTTCTGCCTTTGTATTTAAGATTCAAGCAAATATGAATAAAGCACATAGAGACCGTATCGCGTTTATGCGTATCTGTTCCGGTCGATTTGATGCCACCAAAGAGGTAAAACATATTCAGGGTAATAAAGTCATGCGACTTTCCCAGCCTCAGCAGTTGATGGCAAATGACCGTAAGATTTTGGATGAGGCATATGCCGGTGATATTATCGGCGTATTCGATCCCGGTATTTTCTCTATCGGCGATACTCTTTGTATGCCCAAGGAGAACTTCCGTTATGAAGGCATCCCTACCTTTGCGCCTGAGCATTTTGCCAGAGTCAGACAGTTGGATACCATGAAGCGTAAACAATTTGTCAAAGGTATTACACAGATTGCACAGGAAGGTGCCATCCAGATATTCCAGGAATACAATACCGGTATGGAAGAGATTATCGTAGGTGTAGTGGGTGTCCTTCAGTTTGATGTATTAAAATATCGATTGGAGAATGAATACAATGTAGAGATTCGTTTAGAAAATCTGCCCTACGAATATATCCGCTGGATTACCAATACAGAGATTGATCTGGATAAGATATCAGGAACATCGGATATGAAGAAAATCAAGGATTTAAAGGGAAATCCCTTGTTGCTATTCTCCCATGAGTGGAGTATCGGCATGACCTTGGATAGAAACAAAGGATTAGAGTTGGCTGAATTTGGCAAAAATGATTAATCCAAGAGGTTTTTATGAAACAAAAAAACAAAGTATATCTACTGATGTGTGTCTTGTTATGCTGTTGCCTTTTATCCGGTTGCGCTACATATGTGCCGGAAGCAGGTAAAGAAGCAGACAAAGAAGTGGCTGTGGAAGAGCGTGTCGAAGAGACCATAGTAGAAGAAGTTGTGGTAGAAGAACAACCGGAACGGTTACCGGAGAGTACCGAATATGTAGAGTTTATTCCTGCGCAAAATCTTTATTACTATAATCAGCTTTCAGAGGATGAAAAACAGATCTATGAGCAGGTATATCAAGCCTTGATAAAGCGATCTGAAGAAACCGTTAGCACCTTATCTGTAGAAGTTTTGGATAAAGTTTTTATTTGTGTTTTAAATGATCATCCGGAGATCTTTTATGTATCGGGCTATGTTTATACTTCTCATAGCAGGGGAGATGAAATGGTCAGTCTGACTGTAAAAGGAAAGTATGATTATGATGAGGCGGAATGTGAGCAAAGACTTGCGGCTATTGAGGAAGAAGCAAAGAAGATGCTGACGGGCATTCCTGCGGATGCGACAGATTATCAAAAGGTAAAATTTATTTTTGATACTTTGGTAAATGAAACGGAATATGTAGCCGGTGCTGCAGATAACCAAAATATTTGCTCGGTTTTTATGGGTAAACAATCCACCTGTCAGGGCTATGCCAAGGCGACACAGTATTTGCTCAACAAGGTAGGCGTGGAAACTACCTTTGTCAGTGGAGATGTGGCAGACGGCAGTCATGCGTGGAATTTGGTCAAGGCGGATGGAGAATGGTATTATCTGGATACTACCTGGGGAGATGTGGATTATCAGAGCTTGGTAGACGACCAGGCGGTAGATGAGCGTGTCATGGCAATTAATTATGATTACTTCATGATTTCTTCGGATAAACTATACAAAACCCATGAACCGGACAGAC
This sequence comes from Lachnospiraceae bacterium, assembly GCA_045542735.1. GTDB lineage: Bacteria > Bacillota > Clostridia > Lachnospirales > Lachnospiraceae > UBA2882. The sequence goes on along the minus strand of JAZQLQ010000023.1, from coordinate 76,210 downwards.
CGGTTCCTTTGCCGGATTGTATAGCCACCGCCAATAACTATTATGTCCATGAGGGCAGATATCTCACGGGATTGGATGCAGAGGTCCTACATGAGATTTTTGAAGATGCTTATGCAAATGGAGAAGCCACCGTGCAACTGCAATGTGCCAATGACGAGGTGTATGAACAGATTGCAGGGTACCTTCTTGAGGAGCAACACATATTTGACTATGTAGATGCCGGCAATTCTGTAGCTTATATCGACAATCCGGAGACCAATACATTCTGCTTTTGGCTATAAATGTCCTTTGCAAACAGAAGGATATTTGGTATAATAAACAAGATATAGGTAAAATTTACCGAATAGGATGTGCAAGCGAAAGTTTGCAGGAAGGAGCATAGAGATGGAAAAAGAAATGGAACGTGACACATATATGTTAAATGAGGATGATAAGGCAGGTGCAGTATCAATTGCAGATGACGTGGTTGCTATGATTGCATCCTTAGCTGCAACAGAGGTAGAGGGCGTTGGAGCTATGGTTGGTAATATTACCAATGAGCTTATGAGCCGTGTTGGTATGAAGAAACTGACAAAGGGAGTTAAGGTTGATGTCTTGGATGGCAAAGCAAATGTGGATCTTGCTATTACTATTGACTACGGCCACAACATTCCTGCAACATGTCAGAATGTTCAGAAAAAAGTAAAAGCTGCTATTGAGAATATGACAGGTCTTGAAGTTGAAAACGTAAATATTCGCATCGCAGGTGTAAACTTAAAAGAATCATAAGCAGAGGATACGTAATGAGCAGGAGAGAACTAAGGGAGCAGATTTTTAAGTTGCTGTTCCGTGTTGAGTTTAACGAAGTAGAAGAGATGCCTGAGCAGTTGGCATTGTTCTTTGAACAGGATGAACCTTTGGAGGAAGCTGACAAAGAAGAAATCAGCAGTAAATACACCAAGATTCTTGAGAAAAAAGATGAATTGGATAGTATGTTAAATGAAAAGGCCACCGGTTGGACCGTAGACAGAATGGGCAAAGTAGATTTGACGATTCTTAGACTGGCACTTTTTGAGATGTTATATGATGATGGAGTTCCGGTTTCCGTTGCCATCAACGAGGCTGTAGAACTTGCTAAAAAATTTGGACAAACAGATTCCCCCGGTTTTATTAACGGGGTACTTGCAAAATTTGCAAACTAGGGGCTGGCAGTATGCATAACGTGTATTCCGTATCATGGGTAAATGCATATGTGAAAAGCATGATTTCGCAAGATTTCATGCTTCAGTCTTTATATGTCAAGGGTGAAGCGAGCAATGTAAAATATCATTCCTCGGGTCACCTTTATTTTACATTGAAGGATAATAAAGGAGCCATGGCGTGTGTCATGTTTGCAGGCAACAGAGGGGGATTGAAGTTCCGTCTTGAGGAAGGTATGCAGATAGTGGTCTTAGGCTCTATGGATGTATATGAAAGAGACGGCAGATATCAGCTTTATGCCAAGGAAATTACCCTGGCAGGTGTGGGACTTTTGTATGAAAAGTTTGAACGTCTCAAAGAGGACCTGGAAGAACGTGGGATGTTTGATCCCATGTACAAAAAGGAACTACCCAGATATATTAAGCGTCTTGGTGTCGTTACAGCTCCAACAGGAGCGGCAGTCAGGGACATTATTTCTGTTACACAGAGGAGAAATCCCGGTGTGCAGATTATTTTATATCCTGCTATTGTGCAGGGAGAACAGGCGGTTCCCAGTATCATCAATGGTATTCGGGCACTGGAGCAAATCGGTGTAGATGTGATGATTGTCGGTAGAGGCGGCGGTTCCATTGAGGATTTGTGGGCATTTAACGAAGAAGCGGTGGCACAAGCGATTTTTGATTGCCAGATACCTGTGATTTCGGCAGTGGGTCATGAAACAGATACTACCATTGCAGATTTTGTGGCAGATATGAGAGCGCCCACACCGTCAGCAGCGGCAGAGTTGGCTGTATTTGAGTTGGAACGGGTAGATGAGCAGCTTCGTACATCTGCAAACCGGTTGTACTCTTTGATGCAAATGCGCATGCAGACATATCGGGCAAAGCTTTTGTCCTATGAAGCATCTTTGAAGACATGTTCGCCGGAGAATCGGTTGCGTGAACAACGGATGAGCCTCATGCGGTTAGAAGAAAAGTTAGAAAATATCATGGATGCACGGTTGGAAGCCATGCGTCACAGATTGGCTTTAATGGCAGGCAGACTGGATGGAATGTCGCCCCTCAAAAAGCTTAGCAGCGGATATGCCTTTCTTAGAAACGATCAGGGACAAAGCATTAAAGATATCGAAGAGATTGCCACAGGAGATGAAGTAAAACTTCATGTAATCGGTGGATATGCAAAAGCAAAAGTCACGGAGGTTTGTAAACAATGAGTAAAAAGGATATGACAATTGAAGAGACTTTCGCAAAGTTGGAAGAGACCATTGCACAGATGGAAACAGATGATATTTCATTGGAGGATTCCCTCAAAGCCTATGAGCAGGGCATGGAATATATCAAATCCTGTAATGAAGCCATTGATAGGGCAGAGAAAAAAGTATTGGTAATCAGGGGAAATGGTGAATTAGATGAGTTTTAATGAGATCAGGGACCAAAAAGTAAAAGAAATTGAACAGATTATTATGAATTATCTTCCCAAGCAGGAAGGAATGCAGGAAAAAGTCATCGAGGCTATGCATTATAGTGTCATGGCAGGTGGTAAACGTCTGCGTCCTATGTTGATGAAAGAAGCCTATACCCTGTTTGGCGGAAATGGTGATAAAGCAGACGCATTTATGGCGGCTTTGGAGTATATTCATAATTACTCTTTAGTGCATGACGATCTTCCGGCTATGGATAATGATGAGTATCGCAGAGGAAGAAAAACCACACATGTGGTATACGGTGAGGATATTGCTATTTTAGCCGGAGATGCATTGTTAAACTATGCCTATGAGACAGCTGCTTCGGCTGTAATGAAATACCAAGGGGATATCACTGTATGCAAAGCCTTTTCCATCTTGGCTAAAAAGGCCGGTATCTTTGGGATGGTTGGCGGACAGTGTGTGGATGTCCTGAATGAAAACAAACAGGAAAATCTGACTATGGAAGAAATCCTGTATATTCACGAAAATAAAACAGCGGCTTTAATAGAGTGTGCACTGATGTGCGGAGCTGTGTTAGCCGGTGCTAATGATGAAGAAGTTGCGCAGATGGAAAAAGTCGGTTCCAATATCGGTCTGGCATTTCAGATTCAGGATGATATCCTGGATGTGACCAGTACTTTTGAAGAACTGGGCAAGCCTATCGGCAGTGATGAAAAGAACAGCAAAACTACATATTTGTCTTTGACAGGTATGGAAAAGTCCAAAGAGGAAGTAAAACGGTTATCGGATGAAGCGGTTGGGATTTTGCAAAGCATGAGTAATCGCAATGAATTTTTGGAAGAATTAATCTTATCCTTAATATCCCGCAGAAACTAAAAGGGTGAATGTAAAGAGGGTGTCAGCATGATCTTAGAAAAGATTCAAAATGAAAATGATATAAAGAAAATAGACGCGAAGGATTATGATAAACTGGCTGCGGAGATCCGTCAGTTTTTGATTGAAAAAATCAGCGAAACCGGCGGACATCTGGGCTCCAATCTGGGTGCGGTGGAGCTTACCATGGCACTGCATTTGGTTTTAGATTTGCCGGATGATAAGATTGTCTGGGACGTAGGTCATCAGGCATATACACACAAGCTTTTAACCGGTAGAAAAGAAGGCTTTGATACGTTACGTAAATATGGTGGCATGAGTGGATTTCCCAAGAGAAAAGAGAGTAATTGTGATGCCTTCGATACGGGGCATAGTTCTACCTCTATTTCGGCGGGTATGGGTCTGGCAAAGGCCAGAGATATCTTAGGAGAAAAAAATACCATTGTATCGGTAATCGGTGATGGTTCCCTGACAGGGGGAATGGCGTATGAAGCGCTAAATAATGCATCAGCCATGAATTCCAACTATATCATTGTATTAAATGATAACAATATGTCTATTTCCGAAAATATCGGTGGCGTATCCCAATATTTGAACGGTATTCGTACCAACTCCAAGTATCTGGATTTAAAGGATAGTATTTATTATGGCTTGATGGACATGCCCAAATACGGAAAAAAGGTTGCTAAGAAAATCCAGGATGTAAAGAATGGTTTGAAGCAACTGGTGATTCCGGGTATGTTTTTTGAAGATATGGGCATCACATATTTAGGCCCTGTTGACGGACATGATATTAAGGCTCTTACAAAGGTGTTGAATGAGGCAAAGAGCGTAAAGGGCGCTGTTTTGGTTCATGTGATTACCAAAAAGGGAAAAGGTTATGAGCCGGCTGAGAAGCATCCTGCAAGATTTCATGGTGCAGAGCCTTTTGAAGTAGAAACAGGTCTGCCCAGAAAGCAAAAAGAGAAAGCGAATTACACCGATGTATTTGCAACGGTGATGAATAAACTGGCAGAAAAAGATGATAAGATTGTTGCTATTACAGCAGCAATGCCGGATGGTACCGGTTTGAAACGTTTCAGGAACCGTTATCCTGACCGATTCTTTGATGTAGGCATTGCCGATAGCATGCGGTTACCTTTGCAGCAGGTCTGGCAGCCGGAGGATTAAAACCGGTTGTGGCTGTGTATTCTTCTTTCTTGCAAAGAGCCTATGACCAGATCTTGCATGATGTGTGTATACAGAATCTACCGGTCATTTTTGCCATTGACAGAGCCGGACTGGTAGGAAGTGACGGAGAAACCCATCAGGGTATTTTTGACTATTCCTATTTGTCATCCATCCCCAATATGCATATTATGGCGCCCAAGAATAAATGGGAGTTGGCAGATATGATGCAGTTTGCAGCGGATTTCGGATGTCCCATTGCGGTGCGCTATCCCAGAGGTGTGGCTTATGATGGTTTTAAGGAAATGCGTGAGCCCATTGAGTTCGGAAAGAGTGAGTTATTGTTTAAAGGACAAAAAGTTGCACTGTTAGCAGCCGGCAGTATGGTGCAGACTGCGCTGGAGGTACGGGAGCAATTGGCAGAAAAAGGTGTGGATGCCACACTTGTAAATGCCCGCTTTATAAAGCCCATTGATACGGATATGATTGATACTCTGGCTATGGATCACAAACTGTTTGTCACCCTGGAAGAAAATGTGGCAAGTGGTGGCTATGGTGAGAAAGTCACAGATTATATCTATCAGCATCATGATGATAAAAAGATTATTAATATTACTTTGCCCGATAGTTATGTGGAGCATGGCAATGTAGACATTCTCAAAAAAGAAGTGGGAATTGACGCAGATACCATTACACAAAAAATTCTGGCGAAGTTAGGAAATTAACCGACAGAGACTATTAATACACGAAGAGGAAGACTGAATGAAAGAAAGACTGGATGTTCTTCTGGTAAAACAACAGCTTGCGCAGTCAAGAGAGAAAGCGAAAGCCATCATTATGTCCGGTATTGTTTATGTGGACGGACAGAAAGAAGATAAAGCAGGCGCAACATTTGAAGAAGAGAAAGTAAAAATAGAAGTCAGGGGCAATACCTTACCCTTTGTCAGCCGCGGCGGTTTGAAGTTGGCAAAAGCTTTTGAAGTGTTTCCCATTGATGTAAAGGAAATGGTTTGTCTGGATATCGGAGCTTCCACCGGAGGCTTTACAGACTGTATGTTGCAAAACGGTGCTGCTAAGGTGTATGCCGTAGATGTGGGCCATGGACAGCTGGATTGGAAATTGCGTAGTGATGAACGGGTGGTTTGCATGGAAAAGACCAATTTCCGTTATGTGACGAATGAACAGATTCCCGAACCTATTGATTTTGCGGCTACAGATGTGTCCTTTATATCCCTGACCAAGATTTTACCGGCGGCAAAAGCTTTGTTAAAACCGGGTGCCTTTATGGTATGTCTGATTAAACCCCAGTTTGAAGCCGGAAGAGAAAAGGTGGGTAAAAAAGGCGTTGTGACAGATCCTAAGGTACATGCGGAAGTAGTGGAGATGATTGAAAACTTTGCCGCATCCATTGGATTTGCTGTTGCAGGATTGGATTTTTCACCTATCAAAGGGCCGGAAGGAAATATTGAATATTTGTTGTATATACAGAATGTGGGAGATGAACCGACTGTAGCACCCACAGAAGAAATCGCGGCAGTTGTAAAAGCATCGGGAGAGGCGCTTTCCCATAAATAAACGGAGAATGTATGGAACATTTTTATATCATTACAAATAAACCGAAGGATGTTGATCTGAAGATAACCGGTGAAGTGGTATCTTTTTTGGAAGCACATGGTAAGAAATGTACGGTTTGTGTACAGGACAGGAGTCTGAAAAACACAGCAGACGGATCTAAGGATGCCGATTGCATTTTGGTACTAGGCGGAGACGGTACGCTGTTGCAGGCGGCTGTGGATTGTATGGATTTGGATATTCCGCTTTTGGGTATCAATCTGGGAACCCTTGGGTTTATGGCTGAAGTGGAAAAAACCAATATTGAGCATGCATTGCAGGCGTTAATTGACGGTGACTTTGAAGTGGAAGAACGCATGATGCTGGATGGTCAGATTTATCATGAAGGGGAGAAAATTCAGGAGCTTCATGCTTTAAATGACATTGTATTGACCCGTAGCGGTTCCTTGCGCATTGTAGCCTATGATATCTATGTAAACGGGCAATTTTTAAATAGCTACAGTGCCGACGGTGTGATTGTATCCACACCAACCGGTTCTACCGGATACAACATGTCAGCAGGAGGTCCTATCGTAGAGCCCAAGGCAAAAATGCTTCTTTTGACACCTATATGTCCCCATAAGGTTGGAGCCAGAAGCATTGTATTATCTGCTGATGATGAGATTGAAATCCGGGTTACTGACGGAAGAAACGGTGGTATCCAAAAGATGGAAGTCAATTTTGACGGTTCCAATACAGAGCCCTTGTCGACCGGAGACTATATCCGTATCGGTCAGTCTGCCCGCGTGACCAAATTTATCCGTTTAAGCAAAGTAAGCTTCCTTGAAGTATTACATAAAAAGTTAAGTGAGTAGTTTGTTATGAAAAATGAGAGACATCAGGCGATCGCCTCTTTAATTGAAAAATATCAGATTGGGACCCAGGAAGAACTGGCTGAGAAATTGGGGGAAGCCGGTTTTGTAGTGACACAGGCTACCGTATCCAGAGATATCCGTCAAATGAATCTTCGGAAAATATCTGTGAATGGTGGGAAGGCTTGTTATGCCATCCCAAAAGAGACAGTTCCGTTGACCGGCGCCTATAAACGTGCCTTTCATGAGAGCTTAATTTCTGTTGATTTGGCTATGAATCTACTGGTTTTAAAAACCCATCCGGGTATGGCCATGGCTGTGGCCGCAGCCGTTGATGCCCTTCGGTTTGAGGAGATTGTTGGTACCATTGCCGGTGATGATACGGTTATGGTGGCAATCCGTTCTGTAGAAGATGCCAAGCGAGTGCAAAAGCGTTTCCGGGATATGATGTCTTAAATAAAGATATGTCATACATTGCGATATATCTAAATTCGTATGAAATGTGTCCGAAAGAGAAGTATGCAGGACAAGGAGATAAAGATGTTAGAAAGTATTCACGTGAAAAACGTGGCATTGATTGATGAAGCCGAGATAGAGTTTGCTCCCGGCTTAAACATTCTCACCGGAGAAACCGGTGCAGGTAAATCCATATTGTTGAGCTCTGTACAGTTAGCCTTGGGTGCCAAAGCAGATAAAAGTATGATCCGTCAAGGCGCTGAGTATGCATTTGTCCAGTTGGTATTTTCTTTGGATGAAGAGGACAAGAAGATATTGGAGGAATGTGACCTTCCAACGGATGATAATGTGGCAATTTTGCAGAGAAAGATTTATCCCGCAAAAAGCAGTTGCAAGATTAATGGCGAAGCGGTAACCGTCAAAACCATGCAAAGCATTGCAGAGCAGTTTATTGATATCCATGGACAAAGAGAGCATCAGACCATCCTAAAAAATTACCGTCAGGAAGAGATTTTGGATGATTATGCCAAAGCTGTTTTGGCAGATGACTTAGAAAAGGTGGCGTCTTTGTACAGACAATATCGGGAAGAAGAAGCGCAGTTAGAGGAAGCCTCTTCCATGGATGACAATTATAAAAAAGAATTGGACTTTGCCAGATTTGAATTTGATGAGATTGAAAAAGCAAACTTACAGGAAGGCGAAGATATTCTCTTAGAGCAAAAATTTGATAAGTTGAACAACGCCCAAAGGATATGTGAAGCGGTAGGAACTGCAGAAAGTGTACTTTCAAACGACATGGGCACAGGTGTATTGAATTCTTTATCTGTAGCGATTCGCCGCTTGGGAGAGGCGCAGTCATTGGATGATACACTTTCCGAAGAATTACAGCAGCTGTCTGATGCGGAAAATATTTTACAGGAATGCAGTCAATCCTTGGATCGCTATCTGGACCGTTTTCACATGGAGGCTGACGATTTTGCAGGTGTAGAGGAACGCTTAAATCTGATCAATCATTTAAAAGATAAATATGGAAAAGAAATTTCTGATATTTTGGCATATGGCAAAGCTTTAGAGGACAAAATAAGTAAGCTTGAAAATTTTGAACAATATCAGGAAGAATTAATGCAAAAGCATGAGAGGACAAAAGCTTCTTATGATGCATTGGCAAGGCAACTTCATGAGGAAAGAGTTCGTCAGGCAAAGATTTTATCGGAAGAAATGGTAACTGCATTGCATAATTTGAATTTTGAGCAATGCGCCTTTAATGTAGTGACTGACTTTGCACCGGAACGCATGAGTAAAACCGGTTGCACACAGGTGACTTTCCGGATTGCTTTAAATCCCGGTGAGCCAATGAAGGATTTATCCATGGTTGCCAGTGGCGGTGAATTATCCCGTATCATGTTGGCACTCAAAACAATTTTTGCAGATAAAGATCAGACGGCGACGCTGGTATTTGATGAGATTGATGCGGGTATCAGTGGTAAAACTGCATGGAAGGTTTCGGAGAAATTGGCAGTGCTCCGTAACAGACATCAAGTTATCTGTATCACACATTTGCCACAGATTGCGGCTATGGCAGATAAACATTTTTGTATTGAAAAATCAGTTTCCGGTGAAAGGACCAATACTACAGTCCGGGCATTGGATGATATAGAAAGTATCCATGAAATCGGCAGACTGTTGGGAACAGATCAGTTAACGGATGCAGTTTTACAAAATGCAAAAGAAATGAAAGATTTGGCAGAACAGACAAAACAATCCCAAAGTAAAATTAAATAAGAAACATATAATAAGAAGGACAAAACAGTCCTTCTTTTTTTGTCATTGCGATTCTGAAGAAAAACAGTAGGAGGTGAGAAAATGAAAAAATACAAAATAGGATTATATATTGCTTTGATTCTTTCCGTCGTGACGGGGATTGTGACTTATGAATATATTTTTTACCGTCAGATTCCGGATACATTATATCTGGAGGAGGGAGATGTAGAAGAGATAGAATTTGCCCTGCCTGTCACTGCCAATCTGGTGGCTTCGGAGGAAGCCTATATTGAGACATGGGATAATGGCAGAGAGACGGAAAACTCCTATATATGGGAATTAAAACTGTTTGGGATTTTACCATTAAAAGATGTCGAAGTCCAAGTGGTAGAGGAGCAACAGGTTTATCCCATTGGTATCCCCATCGGTATCTATGTAAAAACCGATGGGGTTTTAGTGGCAGACTTGGGGACAATGGAGCTAACCGACGGAACAGAAATTTGCCCCTGTGAAAACATATTGCAGGAAGGCGATTATATATTGGCAATTGATGGGGAAAGTGTAACCAAAAAGAAAGAAGTGATACAAAAAGTACGGGAGTCGGAAGGAAAACCGCTCATCATGCGAATACGGAGAAACAATCAAATCAGTGATGTGAAGATCACTCCTTTGCAAAACACAGAAGGAGATTATCAGATTGGTGCCTGGGTCAGGGATTCGGCCCAGGGCATCGGTACATTAACATATATAGATGAAAATAACCGCTTTGGTGCCTTGGGGCATGGAGTGAACGATATTGATACATCAGAACTTATGGAAATTGCATACGGAAGAGTCTATGAGACACAGATTATCAGCATACAAAAAGGAACCAGTGGCAAACCGGGAGAAATCAGTGGTATTGTCCGATTTATGGAAGAAGCAAAGCAGGGTGAGATTGAACTGAATACACCAAACGGCATATACGGTATCATGGAAAGAGCGCCGGAGGCTGCCGGTCTTACAGAGGAGTTGCTTTATCCTATCGCCATGAAGCAGGAAATTGAAATCGGAGATGCACAAATCCTTTGTACCATAAACGGTGAGCGAAGTTTCTATGATGCAAAGATTACAGAAATCGATTATAGCCAAAGTAAAGGCAATCGCGGACTTGTGGTAGAGATTACCGATCCTGCGCTTTTAGCCCAAACCGGAGGCATTGTACAAGGAATGTCGGGCTCACCAATTCTCCAAAACGGCAAACTGATTGGTGCAGTCACCCATGTCTTTGTCAACGACCCCACCAAAGGATATGGGATATTTATAGAATCTATGTTAAATCAGGGTAATTAAGAGAAGGCCAATCGGCCTTCTTTTTTGATGATATATGTCATGGCGTGTGATATAATTGGTAAGGAAACATGTATTATTTTAGGAAATAATTAGAGGAAAAGGATATGTTTTTTAACAATACAACCAAAAAGATTGGAACGATAATTTTTTGCTTGGGACTACTGTTGTGTGTCATTAACTTAGTTGTGGCACTTGGAAATGTCATATTTATGGCTACAGCAGAGCCTACAACAGGTTATGTGGCAGATGTACAGGTAAGAGAATGGCATAGTACAACGTCTACACGAAACAGAAGTACACATCATGATGTTACCATGACGGTAGAATATACCGTGGATGGCGTACTTTATCAAAAGATTTTTAAGGTGGGAAATCATTCGGCAAATGAAGGAAAACCCATAACAGTATATTACAAGGAATCTAATCCCGATAAAGCTGTTACGGGAAAGGAAGCAAATCCCATAGACGGATTTACGATTTTTATAATAATGCTTTTTGGTGTGCTTGTTTTTCTTAAAGGTACGGAACAATCTTAAAACAATATTTTCATTAGGGGAGTTAAGTGTATGATTAAAACAATCCGAGGAGATATCACAAAACCTTTAGGCGTTCAAGCTATTGTCAATGCGGCAAATAGTTCGCTACTTGGCGGTGGTGGTGTGGATGGTGCCATACATAGAGCGGCCGGACCGGGGCTTTTGTTTGAATGCCGTATGCTTGGAGGCTGTCCGACCGGTCAGGCAAAGATTACCAAGGCATACAATTTACCTTGTGACTACGTGATTCATACCGTAGGACCGGTATGGAACGGTGGCAAGAAAAATGAAGAAAAGCTATTGGCTGATTGTTATTATAATTCCATGTGCGTCGCATTGGAAAACGGGATCAGGACAATCGCGTTTCCATCTATCGCAACAGGTGTGTATCGTTTCCCGGTTACATTGGCAGCACAGATTGCAGTGAGTACTGTTGCCAAATTTCTCAGTGAACATGAGGAGCAATTCGATTTGGTAGAATGGGTATTATTTGATGAGCAAACCGAAAAAATTTATGAAAATGAAGTAGGCAAGTTGACTTAAAATAGAAAGGATATTACCATGACAATCAGATTAGTCCGTCCCACAGCAGATATGAAAGAAGCTGCGCTGGAATATAAAAATGAGCATTTTGCATATGGCGATAAAGAAATTAATGGTAGTGAATTATTGGATCAAATGGATTCTTATGAAGAGTGGCTACAATCTGTCACCAATAACACATCTGCAGAAACGGTTAATCCGGCATGGGTTGTAACGGATACTTTTTTTGCAGTGGATGAAGCGGAACGAATTGTAGGTATCATCGATTTGCGTCATACCTTAAATGATTTCTTAAAAGATTATGGCAACAGCGGTTACAGTGTGCGTCCTACTGAACGCAGAAAAGGTTATGCTACCGAGATGCTTTGTCAAATCAAAAGTATTGCCAAAGAAGCAGGAATGACTGAGTTACATATGGCAACTTTTCAGGACAATATTGGTTCTGTCAAAACCATTATAAAAAATGGTGGAGTTTTGGAGCGAACCTTTGAAGCAGAAGGAAAGCCTGCGGATATGTATTTAATCAAGTTGTGAGGTTTTTGGTTGAAGAGAGCGCAGAACAGTGATATTATGAGAACATGTAAAATCTATACATGTTCTCATTTTCTTTGTATGCCAATCGGCAAGAAAATTCCAGAAGTATTCAAAATATATATGATAAGGAGGTGTACGTTTGGATAAAATGATTAGTATTGTTACTGATGAATTGGGTAGAAAAGTTGTACGAATTAATGATTTGCGTTTTAGAGGAAAAACAAGAGAAGAATGGGGGGAAATAGAAATATATTTAAAGGAATATATAGGAAAATTTTATGAAATTGCAGAGACTGCGGAAAAGATATATATTGGAAAAGATTTTCCAAATGAATTTGTACATGGCAAAGATAAAACTATTCTAAAAGGACCTAATGCAAGAGCAAAAGCAAATGCCTCACGAGTAGTGGGAGAACTCATAGAAATAGCAACAAATAAATCATTTGCACCGGATTATGGTACAAAACATAAAGATAAAGCAAAATATGGATGGTATCGATATGACACAAGGTTAGCAATTCCCATATATAATGATGATGGTGAAGTAATAAGATATAATATTTTTAAACTAAGAATGTTGGTAAGGCATGATAAAGATGGAAAACTTTATTTATACGATTTCTTGAGAACAAAAAAAGAAACGAGTAGCCCGCTTGAGTAAATTACTACACGGTCGTAAAACCCATTTCTTTTTTACAAGTCTAGTGCATTTTAAGACACGTGTCAATTTAATTTTTTAATTTCCTTAAAAATCTAACAAAAATATATATTGACAAAAAGAAAAGAAATCCATAATATAAATATATGCAATATATTGCGTATTAAACGGAGGCTAAATATGAATTCACAAGATGTAATCAAAATGATGGATGGAAAGTATGCCTTGTTTGGGCTGTTTTTTGCCTTTCATAACCGTTTGCAGGCAGTGGGAGATTCCTTTTATGAAGAGATTACGTGCAAACAATTCTTTTTAATGGCATGTATGAATTTGTATCCGGATGAAGCACCAACAGCAAATGAATTGGCAAAGACCATGGGATGCAGCAGGCAAAATGTGAAAGAGATTTTGAACAGTTTGGAAAAGAAAAATCTGGTGCGTTTAGAAGTGGATGCAAAGGACAAACGGAAACGACGTGTTTATTTGACGGAGTATGCTATGCAGGTGGCAGCTAAGTACAGTGAAAAACAGACGCAATTTATGGAAGGCTTATATAGAGGTGTCTCTGATGAAGAAGTTGGCTGTGCATACAGCATTATATCAAAGATAGAAAACAATTTAAAAGCAATGAAAGTGGAGGATGAATAATATGAAAACAGCGGTAATTTATAATTCCCAGACAGGATTTACCAAACGCTATGCAGAATGGATTGCAGAAGAAGCAAAGGCTGATTTGTTTGAGTTAGCAGAGGCTAAAAAGAAAAACTTGGATACATATGATGCCATAGTTTTTGGAGGCTGGGCAGTTGCGGGAGGTATCAGTAAGCTGAGCTGGTTCAAAGGAAATATCAACAAATGGGAAGGCAAGAAACTGATTGCTTTTTGTGTGGGAGGCAGCCCCATAGAAAATCCGGAGATAGAACCGACATTGAAAAACAATTTTAATGAAGAAGAATGGGAAAAAGTCCAAGTCTTTTATTGTCCCGGAGGTTTTAATTATGAGAAGATGACAAAGACTTCCAAGGTTATGATGAAGATGTTTATCAAAGCATTAAAAGCCAAAAAAGATAAGACGGAGGAAGAAGAAATGATGATTAAAATGATTTCATCTTCTTATGATATTTCGGATAAAAAATATATTCAGCCGATTTTAGACTGCTTGGCGGAGCAATAGATAAATAAATTGTAAAGGAAGTTTAAATTGCCATAGAAATAGTGACTTTTGAAAGAAAAAAAGTTATACTTGAGTAGGTGTTTTTAGATATAGAATCCTTGTGAATGGATGGAGATAAATATATTATGAAACAAAAGAAACGCGGTTTGGCAATATTTTTGATTATATTGGGAGCCTTTGTGACGCTGATGGGAGCTTTATTGGTTCTTTTGACATTAAGTATGATTTTGACAGGTGAAGATTGGATATCTAGCGGTATATTAGCTGTCATTCTATTGGCACTTACATTTGTATTGGGAATATTACCGCTTATGAAAGGTATCCGTATTTTGCAAGGGAAAGAAAAAATGCAAAAGAACGAGAAAACACAATCCGGGCAAAGTATGCAATCTATGCAACCATCCGTGCCCCAAGAAAGTGTTATTCATGAAGAGACGACATCTACAGGAAGTTTCATGTCGGGACAATCAATAGAACAGTCTGCCAAACAGATTCTTTGTAGGGACACACAATTTGATAATGGGGATGGCCCCATGGTCAAGGCTTTATTAAAAATTGTGTTGTATGTCATTCTGCCTATTGTAGCGATGTGTTTGGGTTATGCATTGGTGACTAAGAGTGCCGGTGGCAGAATTGTACCCAATACATGGCAGGCTTGGGCGAGTATGCTGATTGTTGTAATCGGATGCTTTTGTATGGTTATGTCGATGGTGTTGTGGGGCAAATACAATGCCGTTGGAAACAAATTTTATTATTATATCATTCATGAAGAGTATGGCGTGTCGGTGGCGTGCCTTGATACAGGTAAACTTGGTGGTTATGTAGTAAATAAGGTTGGCACTTTGGAAAAAATCAAAGCAGCTCCGTCGCTGTTGTATGTCCTGTTGTTTTTCTTGTGTTGCAAGAGTCGTAGGGTAGCGGTCCGTTTGGCGCGGATGCAAATGTATTTCCAAGTCAACCAAAAGCATCACTTTGTTGAGAAATTGTTGCAAAGTGCTGCGTACGACCAATATAGTGATAAAATTATCGCAGTTCAAAAAATGAAGTATTTTTCCAAAGGTTGCGAAGTACACTATACTGTTATGGTGGATGGAGTGCAAGAGGAAAGAAGACAGTATATCTATAGAGAGACAGCCCATTATGAGTTGCTTATGGATAAATTTAAGCAGATGTATGTAAGTAACAATAGAGTGGGATATGAACTTTCAGCTATTCAGGCGTCCAGAGTACGCAAAAACATATATCGCAGACTTGCAATTCTTGGAGGCCTTGCAGTGGTATGTGTAGTCCTTATTTATGCTGGTATGGAGCAATATTATGAGGCTTCTTATAAAGCAGAGGTGTTGTCACAATCCGGAGCAGAGATTCTTGGCTATGCGGAGGGTGTTCTTGCATCCCGTGGACGAAGACGTGCATATCGTGTGGGCTATTTATTGTTCTTTGTTATGGGAGCATCTTTGGTGAAGTTGTTATCAGATGCTATCCGGGTACATACATTTACTTGCATGCCGGTAGAAATTTTGTCATATGATGAAAAAGGTGGTTCCTGGTATAAGAAGTTAACCGGAGACTATCGCTATTTTGCAACGGTGCGTTACAATAATGCAACGGTTACTGTTGGCCTTTCCAAAGAAATGTGGGAGCAAAGAGAACATGTGACACCGTTACTTGTTTTACGGAAAAATGTTCCGTATTGTGTCATTTTTTAGATAGTGCTATAATAGGTAAGTCAAAACTTAAATAAGAAGGGTGGATGTATTTTCATGGAAATCATCAAAGTAAAAAATTACGACGAATTAAGTCAAAAAGCAGCTGAAGTTATTTTGAAACTGGTTCAAGGTAAACCCGACTGTGTACTTGGTCTTGCCACAGGTTCTACACCCATTGGTACGTATCAGTGCATCAGAAAAGCTTACGATGAAGGAAAGGTTGATTTTTCGACCGTTAAATCAGTTAATTTGGATGAATATGTGGGGCTTCCCGCGACACATCCTCAGAGCTACAACTATTTTATGAAAGACAATCTGTTCAACCATATCAATATTTTGGAAGAAAACACCAACGTTCCCCAGGGACAGGTGGCAGATGGTCAGGCAGAATGTGAGAGATACAATGCTAAGATCGCAGAAGTAGGCGGTATCGATTTACAGCTTCTTGGTATTGGCGCGAACGGCCATATCGGATTCAATGAGCCTGCAGATGAGTTTTCCAAGGGTACACATATGGTAGAACTTACCTTACAGACAAGAGAAGACAATGCAAGATTCTTTGAGTCCTTAGATGAGGTTCCTACACATGCATATACAATGGGTATGGAGAATATTATGGGTGCAAAACAGATTTTATTGATTGCAAGTGGTGCCAATAAGGCACAGGCATTATACGATACTGTAAAAGGACCGGTGACACCCAAGGTGCCTGCATCTATTTTACAAAATCATGATAATGTCATCATTATTGCAGATGAAGAAGCGTTATCTATGTTATAATCAAATCGCAAAGATAAAAAGAAAGTGGTATCCATGTGGGTACCACTTTCAAAATATCAGTACAAAAGTATGAAAAGGGAAATTCTATGATTACAATGAAAAAAGTGAAACGCCATATAACTGTTTTAGCAGGAGCGCTGATAAGTGCCATACTATTGACCGGCTGTGTTTCAGAAGAAGAAAAGCAACAGGCGGCAGAATGGAGAGCACAGGCAGAAGAAAATGCAGTTATATATATTGAAGATAAATACGGCTTTGAGGCTGAGGTAATAGATAGCGAAACACAAAAGGTAAGTGGACTTTTGTCGGCAACCTATATCTCTCAAACATTGGTGAAAATGGAATATGACGGAAAAGAGTTTTCTGTGATCATTGATGGTGAAGGAGAGTTTATGGATGATGCATCCGATAATTATCAAAAGGACGAAATACGGGATGCATTTGCTAAAAGGGTATGTCAGTTTTTGCAGGTGCAACCGGATCGTTTGCGCATGAGCATGGGTGATAACAAAGATGCACAGTGGAACAATAGTGAAGAGTTTTATGATTGCTTTTTTCACACCTATTTTGACGGAGATAATCTGGAAGATGTGATTATGGAATATCCGGTAGTTTGTATTGCAGAGATTGTGGGAGATACCGATTTGGACGAAGCATATGCGGAAAATAAGGATTCCTTATTTGAACATGATCATCTGTGTATGCTGACCATTACATATGATTCAGAAAATGATATGAAAAAAAGCAGTGTCAAGAAATTAGAGTATTTGGAAGATGATGACATGGAAGATTATGTATATGAAAATGCCATGTATGTCAAGGATGCATTGCTTTTAAAATATAATGGCGAAGCGGTTCTGTTTGATATTTCTATTGGACAGTGTGAAGATTTTTACTATATGAGTGTGGGTGTAGATACATCCGAATATGAAATCATTGCAGATGAAGATACCATTGATGCGGACATGTGGAACGGTCGAGGCTCCTTGGATGCTGCAAGCGTGGATGATACGGCGTACTACATTGAAGGTGATTGTGGCTATCAGTTGTATATTTATTATCCAAAGGACAAGTTCCCGGAGTTGCCGGATGAATATGATGATATCCCCATTCGGATTGCAACCTGCAATGACAATAAAGACGGTGAAAGATCCTATGACTATGCCTTTTCAGCAGATAGCCTTGGTAAGGACGAACCGGAAGAATATGAGGTCTTTTGGTTATATCATGCAGATGCCGAAGATGCTTCCTTCCGCTTCCAGTATGATCGCGGAGATTGAGGGAGTTATGAACAATCAGATAGCAAGGAGTAAGACATAATGAAAAACAGGACAATGATGCAATTATTTGAGTGGTATCTTCCGGCTGATGGTACACACTGGACACATGTAGCAGATGAAGCAAACAAACTTGCCGCAGACGGCATCAATATGGTATGGTTACCACCGGCTTACAAAGGTGCATCCGGTATGCAGGATGTAGGCTATGGTGTCTATGATGTATATGATTTGGGTGAGTTTGATCAAAAGGGAAGTGTCCCTACCAAATACGGTACGAAGGATGAATACTTAAAGGCTATTAAAAAGTTACAAAAAGAAGGCATAGAAGTTTTGGGTGACATTGTACTCAATCATAGAATGGGTGCAGATGAGACAGAGATGGTGGATGCCATTGAAGTAAACAGAGGGAACCGTATGCAGGATGTATCCGGCATGAAACAAATCAGTGCATGGACCAAGTTTACGTATCCCGGCAGAAATAAAGCCTACTCGGATTTTGTATGGCATGCAAAGCACTTTGATGGTGTGGACTGGGATGATAAAGATAAGAGAAATGGTGTATTCCGTTTTAAAGATAAACAATGGGACCAATCGGTGGATGGTGAAAATGCCAACTACGATTACCTCATGGGTGCAGATTTGGATCTGACTAACGACGAGGTTAAAGGAGAAGTTGAACGGTTTGGTAAATGGTATCTGGATACAACAGGAGTCGATGGTTTCCGTCTGGATGCAGTTAAGCATATGAATGCGGGATTCTATCGGGATTGGATTCGCTCTATGCGCGCATATACCAATAGGGAAATGTTTAGTGTAGGTGAATATTGGAGTGCGGATTTAGGCAGGTTACATTCTTATATTGCACAGACCGAGGGTGTTATGAGTTTATTTGATGTGCCCTTACACCACAAGTTTTATGATATTTCCAAAGGCAATTCCATGCTGGATATGTCTAAGTTGTTCGAAAACACTTTGGTAGGTACGGATTCCTGGCATGCAGTTACTTTTGTAGACAATCATGATACCCAGCCGGGACAGGCGTTGCAGTCTTTTGTGTTGCCTTGGTTTAAGCCCATAGCATATGGTATAATTTTACTGCAGGAAAAAGGAATCCCCTGTGTCTTTTATGGTGATTATTACGGAATTCCCCATGATAACGTGGAAAAAGTGGCTGAGCTTCCGGTATTGACAAAGCTCCGTGCCAGCCATGCATACGGCAAAGAGCATGATTATTATGATGATGGTAATATTGTTGGGTTTACCAGAGAAGGAGATTCCAAAGAAAATGGATTGGCATTAATTGTCAGCGACGGACCCGGTGGAACCAAAGAAATGTATGTAGGACAAATTCATGCAGGACAGACCTATGTGGATGCCTTAGGTAAGTGCAAAGAAGAGATAATCATCAATGGCGAGGGCAAAGCAACTTTCCGGGTGGAAGGCGGTTCCATCTCTGTATGGATTCCCAAGGATATGACATAGTCAGATGTGTCAAAAGTGAAGATATAACATGATAGATAAATGCGAGGAAACAATTATGAGATTTCAAACAGTAAATGCACTGAATTTATTTAATTTTGAAGAGGTAACCATCAAAGAGATTGATGGCAGAGCAGACGCTATTACCGTTGTGATGGACGCTTTGATTGTTAAGGGTCATAATCCCAACAACGAAGAGTTTGTGGATCGCTTTGCGGACATTACAAATGTACGTTTCACAAATGGTGTTGTCAAAGAAATTCTCAAAGAGGGATACAAATACTATGATGCAGACGGGAAATTATTGGAAGAAGAGGCGGACAAGCCTGTTCCGGTACCGGAGTATGAATCTTTACTTAAACAATGCAAGGATGTTTATCTCTTTGACATTATCGCTTTGAAGGAGCAGGATGGTGCATACGAATATCAACTAGGCATCGACTTAAATGAATCCGATACCTATTGGGTGACTATTCAGTGTAGTGAAACCGTGGTAGAATGGGAACGATTCAAAAATAAAGTCATGAAATAATGGTTGAAAAAGCAAATTCTTTATGATAGAATTAGCATTGTTTGACATTAGGAGGGCCAAAAATGGGTACATTAAGATTAATATTAACCATCATTTATATAATTGACTGTGTATTTTTAGCAGTTGTAGTATTAATGCAGGAAGGCAAATCCTCCGGACTCGGTTCTTTAGCCGGTGCATCCGAAGGAAGCTATTGGGGCAAAAACAAAGGACGTTCCAAGGAAGGCAGATTGGCAATGTTGACAAAGATTGCAGCGGTTCTGTTCCTTGTGTTGTCTGCTGTTTTAAACATTACCAGATTTTAATGGGAAGCACTCTTGCAAAAGGGTGCTTTTTTATGTTGTGTGCAACAAAGAATGCATGCGGATCTGCATAAGAGGGAATAAGTATGAAAAGTTTTGAGCAGAGAAAAAAAGCAATTTTAAATTTCATAGACAGTGAGTTTTATGTTCCGATGAAAGAAAAGGAACTTGCCATTATGATGCAGGTAGAACCGGAGGATAGACCGCTTTTTAAAAAAGCATTGGAAGAACTTCTTGCGGAAAACCATTTGCAGATTACCAAACGGGGACGTTATATGAAACCGGAAGAAAAAATGATTGCAGGTACTTTTATCAGTAATGGAAGAGGCTTTGGCTTTATTGAAGTAGAAGGTGAAGCGGAAGACTATTTTGTGCCGGAAGACAAGATACATGGTGCTTTTCATCAGGATACCGTTCAGGCGGTTGTGATTCCGGGACAACATGGTAAGCGTAAGGAAGCAGAGATTGTCAATATTATCAGCCGCGGCATGCAGCAAATTGTTGGTATCTTTGAAAAGAGTAAAAATTTTGGCTTTGTAATTCCTGATAACAGTAAGATTGCACAGGATATTTTTATCCCTAAGGAATATACCAAGCAGGCGGTAACCGGCCATAAAGTAGTGGTGGAGATTACTGATTACGGAAAACAAAATAAAAAGCCGGAAGGCAGGATTGTGGAGATACTGGGTCATATCAATGATCCCGGTGTGGACATCTTATCCATTATAAAAAATTTTGACATTCCGCAGGAATTTCCGGAAAAAGTATTAAATCAGGCAGAGCGTGTTGCTTCACCGGTATCGGAAGCGGATTGTGTGGGACGCATGGATTTACGCTCCATGCAGATGGTGACCATTGATAGCGAGGATGCCAAGGATCTGGATGATGCGGTAAGTTTGACTGTAGAGAATGGCATTTATCATCTAGGTGTACACATTGCGGATGTGACCAATTATGTACAGGAAAACTCTGCGCTGGATAAAGAGGCTCTAAAGCGAGGAACCAGTGTGTATCTGGTTGATCGTGTGATTCCTATGCTTCCACATACCTTATCCAATGGGATTTGCTCATTAAATGCTAAGGAAGACCGTCTGGCTCTGAGTTGTCTGATGGATATTGATGCAAAAGGTGAAGTGGTTGACTACAAGATTACCGAATCCGTGATTTGTGTTGACAGACGTATGAGCTATACTGCGGTGGCAGGTATTTTGGAGAATCAGGATGAAAAACTGATTACGGAGTACAAAGAACTGGTACCGATGTTTGAGCAGATGAAAGAGCTTGCAGATATATTGCGTCAAAAAAGAAAGTTAAGAGGCTCCATTGACTTTGATTTTAAGGAGAGTAAAATTGTCCTGGATGAAGAGGGTACACCTATTGATATCAGACCTTTTGACCGCAATGTAGCAACCAAATTGATTGAAGATTTTATGCTCATTGCCAATGAAACGGTGGCAACCCATTTTTATTGGCTGGAAATGCCTTTTGTATACCGTACTCATGAGGCACCGGACCCGGATAAAATCAAAAAGTTAGGTCTTTTTATCCACAACTTCGGATATTATTTAAAAGCATCCAAAGAGGAGATTCATCCCAAAGAATTGCAGAAGCTTTTGGCCAAAATAGAAGGTACGGATGAAGAGACTATGATCAGCCGATTGACCTTGCGCAGTATGAAACAGGCACGTTATACACCGGATTGCACCGGACACTTTGGTTTGGCATGTCCTTATTATTGTCATTTTACATCGCCCATCCGCCGTTATCCGGATTTACAGATTCACCGCATTATAAAGGAGTATCTGAGAGGCAGATTAAAGGAAGAGAGAATTGACCATTACCGTGGTATCTTAGAAATGGTCTGTAAACAATCTTCAACCTTAGAACGTAGGGCGGAAGAAGCAGAACGTGAAACAGATAAATGTAAAAAAGTACAATATATGAGCCAACGGATTGGTGAAGTGTTTGAAGGAGTTATCTCGGGTGTGACCTCTTGGGGAATCTATGTAGAGTTACAAAATACGGTAGAAGGTCTTGTGCATATTTCCAAGATTCCCGGCGATTATTATATATATAATGAGCAGGATTATGAGATTCAGGGGCGTGATACCGGCCGTGCATTTAAGCTTGGACAAAAGGTGTCCGTTGTTGTAAACGATGTGGATTTTGTAGGAAATACTATTGATTTTTTATTAAATGAAGACGATAATACTATGGAGGGATGAGTATGGCAAAAGAAGCTATGAAGTTGGTAGCCAACAATAAAAAAGCATATCATGACTATTTCATAGATGAAAAATATGAAGCAGGCATTGAACTTCACGGCACAGAAGTCAAATCCCTGCGTATGGGCAAATGCAGTATCAAAGAATCCTTTGTCCGCATTGAAAACGGTGAAGCCTTTGTCTATGGGATGAATATCAGTCCCTATGAAAAAGGAAATATCTTTAACAAAGATCCGCTTCGTATCCGTAAGTTGTTATTGCATAAAGCAGAGATTAACAAGTTGGCAGGGAAAATGGCAGAAAAAGGTTTTACCCTTGTACCCTTACAGGTATATTTCAGTAACGGGAGAGCAAAGATAGAAATCGGTCTTGCCAGAGGTAAAAAACTCTACGATAAGAGAGAGGATATTGCCAAAAAAGATATGCGCAGAGAGACAGAAAGGGAATTTAAGATTCGCAATCTGTAATCTGATCATATATACAATTAAATATGGGGTAGTAATGGTTTCGACAGGGGTCTTGCAGCTGGAGAAGCTATCCGCATGCAATGCGTCAAATGGCAAACTAAAAATAAACGCTGAAGATAATTTAGCATACGCTGCCTAATGGCAGCTGTCTGACTTAGGGCACCTACACCCTAAGACCCAGGCATCGACTATGTAGGAAACGACATGGCTTAAGCTTTGCGGTCATGGGCGTATCATGAAGCTACTAAAGTCAGAAGGGTGTTAGTTCCCGTCTGACGGAGGGAATGTCAAAGAACTGACTATGATAGTAGAAGTACAGGGAATGGGCTTTTGGACACGGGTTCGACTCCCGTCTACTCCACTCGGGAAAGGGTCGGTGCATTCATAATGCACCGGCCCTTTGAGAATTACCCAGACATGAAATTGTGCAGAAAGCATCAGTTGTTATCACAATCGCAAGGCTTTTTCACATCAAATGCCGGATTATACTGATAGAAGTTAATAGGGTCAAGCTGTTCCTGAACCATACGGAGGGCTTCACCAAAACGCTGGAAGTGAACTACTTCTCTGGCACGAAGGAAGCGGATGGCATCACAGACATCGGGATCCTTGACCATGCGGAGAATATTGTCGTATGTGGTACGGGCTTTCTGTTCGGCAGCAAGGTTTTCCATCAAATCTGTGATAACATCACCTTTGGATTGAAACTGATTTGCGTTAAAGGGAACACCACCGGCAGCCTGAGGCCATAAAGCCAATGTGTGATCCACATAGTAGGGACCGAAGCCCTGTTTTTCGATTTCATCCATACTTAAATCCTTGGTCAATTGATATACAATGGCACCGACCAATTCAAAGTGTGCCAATTCTTCTGTACCGATATCGGTTAAAAGACCGGCAACTTCTTTGTAGGGAATGGTATAACGCTGGGAGAGATAGCGCAAGGATGCGCTGATTTCGCCATCGGGTCCGCCGTACTGAGAAATAATGATTTTGGCAATTTTAGCATTGGTTGTCTTGATGTCAACAGGATATTGTAAACGTTTTTCATAATTCCACATTATTTACATCCTCCTTCCCAAGGCAAAGGCATTCTTGCCCATTTCCAAGTTTCGCAATCGTGAAAGGTTGCATCACACACGGTTAAGGGTCCATATTGTGCTGCATATTCTTCCTTCAGACGATTTAAAATGGTAATATATTGTTTGATATATGCAACGGCATCAGTGTCATCAGGATGTGTATCCAGATACAGATTTAACTCCACAATAGCAAAATCTACCATGGAGATTTCTTTCAAAAGTTTTGCTCTGTTCATTCTGCTACCGGCAGATTGAACCATGGGCTGTCGATACATCATGATTTGCCCCTCCTTCCGGTAAAAGGTTTATTGAGTTCAGGGAAGAGTGTACCTGCACAGAATGCTTCTTCCAGATTTTCATATACGTTTTCCAAATGTTGCCAAGGAACATATGCCATAGCGATAGGGAATTCATTTTGATGCTCTAAAAAACGGTAATCTTTCATATTTTCACCTTTCGAAATGCTTCTTTTTTGTTAATATATGTAAAAAAATGGAAATGTTGAAAAAATAACATCATTTTGCACAAAATTTACAATCGTTTCCTTGCAAATTTTATGCCGTTATGATAAAATTTTGGTACATAGAATATATAATACTAAAATGATTTGGCATTTTATCCCAAAACATAAGTTAGGTGTTTACAAAAAAATCTGAACTTATTATAATGTGGATAGGGTCAAATCCTAATTACGTGTTTATATATAATAATATAGATATAGGGAGTGAATACTTATGAAATGTTTAATTTGTGGCGGCGAAGCAGCTGGTGAAGTTTGTAATCAGTGTATCAGACTTGAGAAAATTGTATTCCAGAAAGAGTGGTCTTTTAAGGCTGGTATTATTGGAAAAGCAGAAGATATGAGAGCAGCAGTGTCCAACTTACGTATCAGTGGACGTCTTCCCATGTCTGACAATCCCAAAGCTTTAAATACAAGAATTGATAATGTATCTCATTACTTATTAAATGTAAAGAAAGTAGAAGAGACAACATACTCCGGAAAGAAAGCCATTATGGTTACTATCGAGAATCCTGAGACTAAGTTTACCAGATTCTTGTATCTTCCCGGTTTGGATGATATGGCAGGATTTTCTGCTTCCATTAATGAAGCAAAAGAAAAAGCTGCATCCTTGACAGATAGAATTCGTCAGCAGAAAGGTTTGGCACCTGCGTCAGCTCCTGCAGCGGCAGCACCTGCAGCATCTTCTGCAGCAGCAGCGGCAGTTCAGAGAGCAGCAGCACCCGCGCCTACACCTGTAGTTGCAGCACCTACTCCTGCACCTGCTCAGGAAGAGAACTTTGATACAGTTGCATTATCCGGTATGGCTGATGACTTATCTGAATTCGAGACAAAGATTAAGAAACTGAAAGTTTTACGCGACAACGGTATCTTAAGTGAAGAAGAATACATAGCAGAAAAGAAGAAATTAGTAAGTATTTTCTAATAAAAATAAGTATGATTACTGCCAGGTACAATGTGCCTGGCAGTTTGTGTTATAATGACAAAACTGCAGGTGATGTACTTGTATTTATAACTTGATTTTCTCTACTGTTTATGTCAAAATATTAACGAATGCGAAAATATTTGGGAGGACCCTATGAGAGGTATAGATACAGAAGTTCGTAAATCCAGAAAAAGAATATTTAAGGAAGTAGCCAATCTGGCATACAATTCTACCAATTTGACCGATGATATGGAGGCATTGCCTTATATCATTGTTGATTCGGTTGATCCGGATGACAGAGGCGATATATATAGAGAGCGTGCCATTGTCAGAGAGCGTATGAGACTTGCCATGGGTATGTCATTGCGGCCTGAGGATGCGCCGATTCATGTGTCTTCCGGTATTGAAGAGAGTAATATTGCGGAGAAATATTATGAGCCACCGCTTATGCAGGTGATTCCTTCCGCGTGTAATAAATGTCCGGAGAATGATTATAAAGTAACAGATCGCTGTATGGGATGTACGGCACATCCTTGTATGGAGGTATGCCCTAGAGGTGCGATTAGCTTTGTAAACGGTCATTCTTATATTGATCAGGAGAAGTGTATCCGATGCGGTAAATGTAAGGCCATCTGCCCGTATGATGCCATTTCCCATCAGATTCGTCCTTGTGCGGCAGCTTGTGGTGTGAATGCTATCAAAAATGACAAATATGGCAGAGCATGTATTGATAATGAATTATGTGTATCTTGTGGACAGTGTATGGTAAATTGTCCTTTCGGTGCCATTGCGGACAAGTCCCAGATTTTCCAGCTGATTCGTGCCATCCAGTCCGGCAGACCGATTATTGCACAGGTTGCACCGGCGTTTGTTGGCCAGTTTGGTCCCGGTGTGACACCCGGTAAGTTAAAAACTGCACTAAAGATGCTTGGTTTTGCGGATGTTTATGAGACTGCTATCGGTGCGGATATGGGAGCTATTGCAGAAGCGCATCATTATGTGGAGAAGGTTGCAACCGGAGAGTTACCCTTCTTGTTGACAAGCTGTTGTCCGTCCTGGTCTATGATGGCTAAGAAGTTCTTCCCGGAGACTATCAGCAATATTTCCAATGAGCTGACTCCTATGGTTGCAACGGCAAGAGTGATTAAAAAAGAGCATCCCGATGCCGGAATTGTATTTATCGGTCCTTGTGCGTCCAAAAAATTGGAAGCATCCCGTAGAACCGTACGTTCGGATGTAGATTTTGTTATTACATTTGAAGAGTTAAGCGGCATGTTTGAAGCAAAGGGAATCAATTTAGAAGAGATAGAAACAGACGAACCAATGAATGATGCAACCGGAGCAGGCCGTGGCTATGGTGTGGCAGGTGGTGTTGCAAGTGCCATTGAAGATGTGATTCGCGAGCATTATCCGGACGTTGAAGTTCATATTGAGCATGCAGAAAGTCTCACAGAATGTAAAAAGATGTTGATGCTTGCCAAGGTTGGCAAGAAAAACGGATGCCTTATCGAAGGTATGGCATGTCCCGGCGGCTGTGTAGCCGGTGCGGGTACCAATATTGCAGTACCTCAGGCAGCCAAAGCGGTCAATACATTTAAAGCAGAATCCGAAGTACAACTTCCGTCTATGGATTCTATGAAGCAGGAGGATATACAATAATGAGTAAAGTAAGAACTCGTTTTGCGCCCAGCCCCACAGGTAAGATGCATGTGGGTAACTTAAGAACGGCGCTTTATGCATATTTGATTACCAAACATGAAGGTGGAGATTTTATTCTCCGTATTGAAGATACGGATCAGGTACGAGAGGTTGAAGGTGCTGTTGATATTATCAATCGTACACTTCAGGCAACCGGTCTTTTACATGATGAAGGTCCCGACAAGGACAAAGGTTTTGGACCTTATGTACAGAGTGAGAGACAGGCACAGGGTATTTATTTGGAATATGCCAAAAAGCTGGTAGACAAAGGTGAAGCATATTATTGTTTCTGTGATGAAGCCCGCTTGCAGGAATGTCACAAAGTCATCGAGTTGGAAAATGGCGAAAAGAAAGAAATCAATGTCTATGATAAGCATTGTCTTTCTTTATCCAAAGAGGAAGTGGAAGAGAAGCTGGCAACCGGTATTCCCTATGTTATCCGTCAAAATACTCCTAACGAAGGCACTACAACCTTCCATGATGAGATTTATGGAGATATCAGTGTGAGTAATGAAGAGTTGGATGATATGGTATTAATCAAATCCGACGGATTCCCTACTTACAATTTTGCCAATGTAGTAGATGACCATTTGATGGGCATTACTCATGTGGTAAGAGGAAATGAATATTTGTCTTCTTCCCCCAAATATAACCGCCTGTATGACGCCTTTGGATGGGAAGTTCCGGTTTATGTACATTGTCCTTTGATTACTGATGAGAATCATCAGAAATTATCCAAGAGATGTGGTCATTCTTCTTATGAAGATTTGATTGATCAGGGATTTTTAACAGAAGCAGTTGTAAATTTTGTGGCACTTTTAGGTTGGAGTCCTTCCGATAACCGTGAGATTTTCTCATTAGAAGAATTGGTAGAGGCTTTTGATTACCGTCACATGTCCAAATCTCCTGCAGTATTTGATTATGGCAAATTAAAATGGATGAATAGCGAGTATATTAAGGCAATGGATTTCGATGCATTCTATGAAAAAGCATTGCCGGTCATGAAAGAGACCATTACCAAAGATTTAGATTTAAAGAAAATTGCAGAGATGGTTAAAACCCGTATTGATGTATTCCTGGATATTGCGGGACACATTGATTTCTTTGAAGAGTTGCCGGAGTATGATCTTGCTATGTATACACACAAAAAGATGAAGACCAACAGCGAGACATCTTTGGCGGTATTAAAAGAAGTGTTACCGATTTTGGAAGCACAAGAAGATTATACCAATGATGCGCTTTATCAGACATTAAGTGCATTTGTGGCTGAAAAGGAATACAAAAACGGATATGTACTTTGGCCTATCCGTACTGCAGTTTCCGGCAAGCAGATGACACCTGCCGGTGCTACAGAGATTATGGAAGTTCTTGGTAAAGAAGAATCCATTAAGAGAATTAAAAAAGGAATTGAATTGTTAGAGAATGCCTGTGAATAAACAAAACGAAGGGCAGATTGCAGCGATTCAACACGGAGCCGGTCCCATGCTTGTCTTGGCAGGGCCCGGCTCCGGAAAAACATATGTCATCACACATCGTATTAAGCATCTCATTTCTGAGTGCAATATTCCACCAAACAATATTTTAGTATTAACGTTTACAAAAGCGGCAGCTTTAGAAATGCAAACAAGGGCAAAAGGTTTATTGCCGGCTTGTGCCTATGTACAATTCGGTACTTTTCATTCTATTTTTTATCAGATTCTGTGTACAAATCATCAGGAAAGAAGAACCTTGGCAAGTGACAGAGAGCGCCTGGGTTTTGTGCATGCTCTGTTGGGACAGGAATCCACTGATAGAGCAGAAGTATGTATGAAAGAAATCAGTTATAAGAAAAATGATATTCATGGAAAATATCAGATGTCTTCCGGCGAATTTGAATGGGTATATAGAGAATATGAAGCATGGTTGTCAGAAAACAAAAAACTGGATTTTGATGATATGGTTAAGGTATGCCATGACAGACTTTTGTATGACATGAATGAAAGGGAAAAGTGGCAGGAACGTTTTAATTATATCTTGATTGATGAATTTCAAGATATCAATCCGTTACAATATGAGACAGTGAAACTGTTGTGTAAACAGAATAATCTTTTTGTCGTAGGGGATGATGACCAGGCAATTTATAGTTTTCGGGGGTCTGATCCTAAGATTATGAAGCAATTTGAAATAGAGTATGCTGCTGAAGTTGTCAGGCTTTCTTACAACTATCGAAGTGGTAAAAAGATTGTGGAACATACGGCAAAGTTTATTGGAGAAAATAAACAACGGTTTCAGAAAGAAATTATGGCAACAAAGGATATAGAAGGAGAAATTGTGGTAAAAGCAACAACAGGACGAAATGACATGCTTAATTACATAAAAGAAGAAGTGGAACGGTATGCCTGGTTATATCCGGGGAAAAGTCAGGCTGTTTTGTTACGAACCAATGGATTATTAAAGCCTTATCAGTGTCTGTCCGGAATAAAGGGAGTGAATTCCCTGTGGAATGATCTGCATGCATATTTGTCGTTTATTAATTGCGGACATAAACGAAAAGATTTTTTGCAAATCATGAATAAGCCGGTGCGCTATATCAGTCGGAGGTTACTTACCGAGGAGGTGATAGATTTTCGTTTGTTAAAGAATAGGTTGAAAGATAAACCATGGATTGTTGAAAGAATTAATAAATTGCAGATGCAAACAGAATTTGCTAAGAAGCTGGATTTGCGCGGGCAACTACATTATGTGTGGAATGCAATGGGGTATGAAGCCTATGTCATTGATAAAAATAGTGGTGATGAAACATTGCAAAGACAAACCGGAAAAGATTTTGCCGAAATCGTTGCAATGGCAAAACTATATGGAAATTACCGCCAACTGGAAGAAGCAATGGCGTATGCTGAGAAAGATAAACAAAGTGAAGGAGCTTCAAAGAAAATATCGGTTATGACATATCATGGAGCAAAAGGCTTGGAGTTTGATCGGGTGTATTTGCCGGATTTGAATTTTGGTAAAGTCCCCCATGGAAGAATGTTAGCAGTAGAAGAATTGGAGGAAGAGAGGAGGATGTTTTATGTGGCAATGACAAGAGCAAAGGAGAGTCTTGTGCTCTTGTATGATCAAAAGCAAACCGACTCCCCCTTTTTAACAGAATTGTTTGGCACGGAAGCAAACTATTCGGAATCATCTTCGGTATCTAATAATTCATCAAATTCACAACTGTCCAGATATTCGTCAAAAGCATCCTCTACCTTTTCGAATTCTGCATCATCTTCGATGTAGGAGAGAATGGGTTCCTTATTTGGATCGGACAAGTCTTCTTCGTAGCCGTAAAACCATACATTGCCATCAGTATTCTCTCCGTTTTCGTTTAAGGGCATCAGGGCAATGTAATCTTTGGAATCAACGGTAAAGATAGTAACAACTGCACAGGTAACGGATTCACCATTGTCTAATGACAGTGTGACAGTCATTTCTTCGCCTTCAATTTCTTCGATTTCATTTTTGTTTTTATTATTTCCCATAATGTGTACATCACGAGCTTGGCTCGTTCCTTTCATATTATTCAAAGATAAGGCAATTATAGCATGTTTTTTATGTTGTGTATAGAAAATGAAAGAATTGTTGTAAAATTCGCCTAAACATAATGAAAAGATTGACAATATAGGAAAATGTGCCTAAAATATAAGAAAAAGAAACTCAAAAAGGGGCGTGATTGTATGCAATTGACATTGGAAGAAAGCTTGGATAGAGCAAAAAAGGTTTTGGAATCATCCGACCGAATCGTTGCCTTGCTTGGAGTTGGTGTTGTGATGGAATGTGGTGCATTAAATTATCTGAATAATCAGGTCATATACCGGATTGAGGAATCCTACCATCATAGTCCGGAAGAGATTATGTCCAGTGGTTTTTACAGTGCTCGTAAAGAAAGGTTCTTTCAATACTACAAGGAAGAATATCTGGCGGATTGTTGTAAACCAAATGAGACTTTTGAAGCATTAAAAAGACTGGATGAACAAGGAAAATTAAAGGCGTGTATTACCACCAATACTCATGGACTGGAAAGAGAAATCGGTATTGGAAAAGTGATTGAATTATATGGAAGTCGGAAAGTAAATTGGTGTACAAAGTGCGGAAAGCACTTTACAGTGGATTACATACGTGATGCAAAAGGTGTGCCGCTTTGTGATCAATGCTTAAGCCCCATTCGTCCGGGTATCCGTTTATATGGTGAAATGATTCGGAATGATGTGATGACAGAGGCGGCCAATGCCTGTCAGGAGGCAGATGCATTACTTGTATTGGGGACTAATTTTTATGACTCCATGGTCCGCTTTGCAATCAATCATTACAGTGGGGATAAATTGATTCTCCTTAGCAAGCATGAGCATTTCAGAGATAAAAGTGCAGACGTCATTATTCATGAAGAGGTGCGTAGTGTTTTGCCGAAACTGGTAATGTGATACATTTTCTTTTCAGGATTGTTAATTTGTGGTATACTATACACATGTATGTATAGACTAGTATTAGCAGGAGAAAAGCATGAGTGACAGCATGATGAAGGATAAATTAAGAGTATGCAAAGGCCGTTTGTATCCAATGGGTCTCCACAAGGTACAGGATGGCCTTTCAATTGTTAGTGATATCGTTGGTAAAAATAATAGTGGGGTAGTGATTTATCCCAAAGGTAATAAAGAAATCAGGATTCCTTTTGAGAAAGAATATCTCATAGGGGGTCTGTTTTGTCTGTTTATCGAGCAATTTCCTTATGAGGAATTTTCTTATTTGCTTTATAAGGATGATGAGCTTGTTTCCGATCCTTATGCCGGGCTTGTGGCTTCGTCTTCTAAATTTGGAGAACCGGACAAAAAAGGAGCGGTACCCCGATGTGTATTTTTTGATGATGCATATGATTGGGAAGGGGATTGTGCGCCGGCTATTCCGTTCCACAACAGTATTTTTTATAAGTTGCATATGAGAGGCTTTACCAAGCATAGTTCATCCGGTGTAAAAAACAAAGGCACTTTTGCGGGATTGATAGAGAAGATTCCCTATTTAAAAGAATTGGGGATTACGGCGGTACAAAGTATGCCTATTTATGAATTTGATGATGTGATTCTTAATCCGGCATATTCCGGGGTGGACGAAGCGTTATTGCCATTTATGGAAAAGGGTGGACAGAATTGGGAGTATAAGACCAACTACTGGGGATATTCCCAAGGAAATTATATGGCACCCAAGGGTGCCTATGCCAAGAGTGATAGAGCTGATATTGAATGCAAGGACATGATTAAAGCACTGCACCAAAACGGCATGGAATTTATTATGGAGTTATATTTCCCGGCAGGGACCAGACCCGGTTTTATATTGGATGTGTGTCGTTATTGGGTGGCAGCTTATCATGTGGATGGCTTTAAGTTGATGGGATGTGATTTGCCAATCCGCCTATTGGCAACCGATCCGTATTTGCAGAGGACCAAATTAATCTTTGAGTCCATGGGAAATGAGAACTTTGCGGATTTAGAAAAAGATAGAAGCAGATTTAAAAATCTTGCGGTTGTTTCACAAGGCTTTTTATATGATATTCGCAAATATTTGAAGGGCGATGAGGATATGCTGTCTACGGTTGCAGGGCACTTCAAGAACAATCCGTCCGGATTCGCGGTTTTAAACGAAATCACCTCTTATCAGGGATTTACGCTGGAGGATTTGGTTTCTTATGATAGGAAGCATAACGAAGCCAATGGAGAAGATAATCGGGATGGTAGTGATTATAATTACAGTTGGAACTGCGGAGCAGAAGGTAAGAGCCGCAGAAAGCCTATTGTAAGCCTTCGAAACCGTCAATGCAGAAATGCATTGTTGATGATGTTCTTATCCCAAGGTACACCGGTTTTGTTGGCGGGTGATGAGTTTGGTAACTCTGCTGACGGAAACAACAATCCTTATTGTCAGGATAACGCTATCAGTTGGTTGGAGTGGAAAGAAACGGTTGCCAAAGAGCAGTTGAGACAGTTTGTTAAAGATTTGATTGCATTCCGCAAAGCCCATCCTATTCTTCATGTGGAAGATGCATTCAAACAGATGGATTTTATATCATGTGGTTATCCGGATTTGTCTTATCACGGAGAGCAGGCATGGTATCCTGAGTTTGCCAATTATAATCGACATATGGGTATTTTATATTGTGGTAAATATGCCCGTATCGATAAAAATAAAGAGGATGCTTTCATCTATGTTGCTTACAATATGCATTGGGTAGATCATGAGTTTGCCTTGCCCAAGTTACCGGCTTCGTTACAATGGAAGCCGATGCTGATGTCAGGCAATCCCCGGATTTTGACTGAGGATGTTAAGGGTGATGAAAAAGATGAGAAAACAAGCGCTCAATACCGGATTAATGTAGAGCCCAGAAGCATTGTGGTATTGGTGGGAGAAAAAGTAGAGTTATGAATATAATTGGTCATTTCAAGACAGTTTTATATCACAAATATTTGGTGATGCAGGGATGCTTCCGTGTTGGCTTATATGTACAGGGGATTACCCATGATTTGTCCAAGTTCTCGCCGGCAGAATTTATTGTAGGTGCCAAATATTATCAGGGTGACCGCAGCCCCAATAATGCAGAAAGAGAAGATGTCGGATATTCTTCTGCATGGTTGCATCACAAAGGACGTAACAAACATCATTTTGAGTATTGGATTGATTATAGTGCAGTGGATATCAAAGGCGGTATGTCGCCTTCACCCATGCCTATTCGATATGTGATTGAGATGTTTATGGACCGTGTTGCGGCATCCAAAGTATATGAAAAAGAGAACTATACAGATGCCAAGCCCTTGGAGTATTTTATGAAGGGAAAAGGCTTTGGTATGCATGCAAAAACCAAGAAGCAATTATTGGTATTGCTCCGAATGTTGGCGCGTGACGGAGAAGAAAAGACCTTTGATTATATCAAGTATGTGATATTAAAGAAATAAAGAGACAAGTCACACTTTATACAGATGCAACATAGTATGCAGTATAAAGGAGTGAAAAATATGAATTGTTTATGGTTAATCTTAATTCTTTTGTTCTGTGGCGGTAATAGCTTCGGAATTGGTAGCGGTTGTAATGACGGTTGCAACAATGGCTGTGAAAGAGTAGGTGATCAGAGTTGCGGTTGCACAAGACGCCGTGATCGTGATGATGATTGTGGCTGTACCAGAAGTCGTGAACGCAACGATGACTGTGGTTGCAACAGAAGACCTGTATTTGACAGAAGAGACAATGACACTTGCGGATGCGAATGTCAGGATGACTGATTTTCCCAAAAGGAAAGCATATCTTCAGGCATAGGAACCTGACAGGAGATTTTATTTCCTGTTAAAGGTTGGATAAATTCCATGGTTCCTGCATGGAGTGCATGTCTTGTCAAAATGGTATTGTCACCACCATATAGATCGTCGCCTACCAGGGGATGACCTATATGACTGAAATGAACACGAATTTGATGAGTACGTCCGGTTTCAAGTCTAATTGAAATCAGGGCGTACTTTTCTTTTTGTTCCATTACCTGATAATGTGTAACGGCATGTGAACCGTGGGCAAAATCTACACATCTCATAATTAAAGAATCATCAAAGCGCGCAATGGGAGCATTGATGGTGCCGCTTTCCGGAAGGATGCCTTGGGCAATGGCGGTATAGGTTTTGCGGATTTCGCCTTTTGCGGCCAGATTTGCCAACATAGATGCACTGATAACATGTTTGGCTATCAGTACAAGACCGGAGGTGTTTTTGTCTATGCGGTTGACCGGGCGGTATACAAAGGATTTCCCCTGATTTGCAAAGTATGCACAGACTCCGTTGCCCAGTGAGTCCTGATGGTGATACATGGATGGAATGGCAGGCATACCCCAAGGTTTGTTGACAATCAACAAATCCTCATCTTCATAAAGAATAGACAGATCCATGGAAATGGGTTCAATATCTGATGATTCCGGTTCTGATATATGAATGCATAACACATCCCCGGCCTTTAGTCGTACATTGACAAAAGCCCAGGTTCCGTTTAATAGAATGCTTTTGGGAATTTTCTTTAAGAAAATAATATTCTTGGATGAAAATCCTAAATGTAGGAGATAATCATGAATGGTCCATCCAACAAAAGCCTCTTCGATTGTGTAATATAATATTCTTTCCATTTTTGTCACCTAGGATATCTTAACATATTTTGTAAAATATCTTAACAAGGAATTTTTTGCATGCTATAATAACTGATAGTGGACAGGTCAGAGAATGGATAGTCCTGTCAAGGAAACGGAGCGTAAAATAATGGGTAAAGAGAAATGTGTTGCATATGTTTCGACTTATACAATGAAGGATAATCATGGTATTACCATTTATGATGTGGATATGGAGAATGGTAAGTTCATGGAGAAGGATCAGGTAGAGATAACCAATTCCTCTTATTTGACGATTTCCCACAATCAGAAATATCTGTATTCCATTACGGATTTTGGTGTGGAGTCTTTTGAAATCCAAAAGGACGGAAGTTTACGTTTAATTAACCATGCTTCCATTAACGGTATGAGAGGATGCTATCTTTCCACTGATTATCAGGATAAATTCCTCTTTGTGGCGGGATACCATGATGGAAAGATCACAGTATTACGCTTGCAGGAAGATGGTGGTGTGGGAGAAATTACGGATGAGATTTTCCATAAGGGTCTTGGAAGTATTGCTGAACGTAACTTCAGACCTCATGTCAGCTGTGTGAAGATGACGAGAGATAACAAGTTTTTGATGGCTGCAGATCTTGGTATGGACCATATCAATGTATATCGTATGGATCATGTAACAGGAAAATTAAAGCTTGTGGATGTAGTCAGAAGCGAGCAGGAGTCTGCACCCAGACATATCAAGATGACCAAAGACGGTAAGTTTGTGTACATTGTACATGAGTTGAAGAACTATATAGATGTTTATTCCTATGAAGTGATAAATGATAATCCTGAGTTTACCAAGCTTGGTACTTATCCGACTTTAAATGATTATCATGCGGGTGGTTCTGCTGCCAGTGCATTGAACTTTTCGTCGGATTACAAATATTTGCTCAGCAGTACAGCAGGAGATAACAGTGTAGTATTGTTTGAGATTAATCAGGAAACCGGAGAATTGAGAAAGCTGTTTTGTTTGCCGATTAGTGGTTCCTATCCTAAAGATGCAGCATTATTCCCTGACAACAGACATTTGGTTTCTCTCAATCACGAGTCCAACACGTTAACATTCTTTAATGTGGATACAGAAAAAGGTTTGATCGTCATGAACGGAAAAGAATTAAAGATTGACAGACCTAACTGTATTATTTTCCACAAACTGGAAGCATAATGAAGTATTAATATATAAAAAATCCTGACAATAATTTGTTGCAGGAGACCGTTGTAAAACGCCGGTGCTTAGATTGCGTTCTTTGCAATCTTATGCATCCGCTGCGTTTTGCATCGAGCGAGAGCGCGTCTCCGAGACAAAATATTGTCAGGATTTTTTAATAGAATTCTTTTTATACTTCATAGATTTTCTTCAAATAATCCATACGGGAGTTCATGTTGTCCATCATAAGGTCTAAGATCGTCAGAGCTGTCATGGCTTCGATGACAACAACGGCTCTGGGAACAATAATGGGATCGTGACGTCCCTTGATGTTGATTGCAATTTCTTCACCGGATTTATTGACTGTTTCCTGTGTCTTGTAGATGGAAGGGGTAGGTTTTACATGGGCACGGAGTACAATGCGGTCTCCGTCGCTGATGCCACCCAAAATGCCGCCGGCATGATTGGTCTTTTTAACAACATTACTTTTATCCATAGTAAAAGCATCGTTGTTTTCACTGCCCAGACGGGAGGACACGTCAATGCCGTCACCGATTTCAAAGGCCTTTACAGCACCTACCGACATGATAGCCTGCGCTAACTTTGCATCAAGCTTATCAAATACGGGTTCGCCGATGCCGGCAGGAACACCGTCTACCACACATTCAATGACACCACCTGCAGAATCGGTATCAGCCATACATTGCTCCAGATAAGCAGAAGCCTTTTGACTTGCTTCTTCATCGGGCATGGCAGTAGGAGTGGAAGTAATCAGGGACTTATCAAAGCGGTTATAGTCAATGGATACGGGTCCGATGGATTTTGCATAAGCACAAACTTGGATACCCAGCTCTTTTAATATTTTAAGGGCAATGGCACCGCCGGCAACACGACCGATGGTTTCACGTCCGGAAGAACGACCGCCACCGCGATAATCCCTAAAACCGAACTTGGAATCAAAGGTGTAGTCTGCATGACCGGGACGATAGTAGGAAGCAATCTCACTATAATCAGAAGAACGCTGGGAAGTATTACGTACCAAAAGTGCAATGGGAGTTCCTGTGGTTTTTCCTTCAAACACACCGGAAAGAATCTCTACGCTGTCACTTTCTGCACGTTTGGTGGCAAAACGGGAGCTTCCCGGTTTGCGACGATCCAGATATACTTGGATGTCTTCTGTGTCAAGAGAAAGTCCTGCGGGAACACCGTCTACCACTACGCCAATTCCTTCACCGTGGGATTCTCCAAAGGTTTGTATAGTAAAATGTTTTCCAAACAATGAGCCTGCCATAATTAATTTCCTCACAATCTTTCCTGTATAGATGGAATTAAATCTATTTTTCATTCATTCAAACAAATATGATTATATAAGATTTTGGAATAAGTGGCAATAAACCACAAAAAAATTTCCACAGACCCTCTTTCATGTGGTATCATGTCATTATGAAAAAGAAGGAATCGAAGAAAAAGAATTTAATTTATAAATATAAGTTCATATGTATTATAGGTCTGCTGGGATTGTATGTGGCAGGCTGTAGTTTTGTGTGGAATGCATTGTCTGTTTATGTGTTTGCTTATAACGAGGAAGAAGTCAATGCAATGGCAGAGTTGGAAGGTGATTTTGTTCTGCTGGAAGATGAAGATATTCTCAGTAGTTATGAAAATGGTGAGCGGGAATATGTCAGTGACAGCGAAATGATGTCCGCAGAAGAAATCTTATCGGAAAATGCCATTGAAGAACTGGATACAAAGGAAGAGGAAATGGAATTGTCCAGGGATGATTGGCGCCTGG
The DNA here is from genome assembly GCA_045542735.1 of Lachnospiraceae bacterium. Lineage (GTDB taxonomy): Bacteria > Bacillota > Clostridia > Lachnospirales > Lachnospiraceae > UBA2882. Next base: position 38,028 of record JAZQLQ010000023.1, on the reverse strand, counting down.
TGTTGATTAACAAGCAACATTCTGTTCCTGAGGATTATGAGTTTACCCTAGGCTCCATCAATACTGCAAAAGGAACCATGCGTTGTGACGAGAGAATTATTCCGGATTTACTAAAAATGTTACAGGCGGCAAAGGATGATGGGGTAAATTTACAGATATGCTCTCCCTATCGTGATATAAATCGACAGGTATATTTGTTTGAGCGCAAAATTAACGCCTATATGAAACAGGGCATGTCCTATATGGATGCCTATGCATTGACTGCCCAGGCCGTTACGGTGCCGGGAGCATCGGAGCATCAGATTGGTCTGGCATTGGATATTGTCAGTGATAAATATTCTTACCTAAATGAAGGGTTTGGAGATACCGAAGCGGGTAAATGGCTGGCAGAACACAGCTGTGAATATGGATTTATCCTACGTTATCCCAAAGGAAAAGAGTATATTACAGGTATTGAGTATGAGCCTTGGCATTTCCGATATGTAGGCAGGGAAGCTGCCATGATTATCACAAGTGAAGAATTAACGTTAGAGGAATTTGTGGATTCTCTCGAAGAATGGAGATAGATATGTACGAGCTGTTAAAAAAAGAAGGTAGAGCAAAGCGTGGCCGTTTTCATACAGTACATGGTACTGTTGAGACGCCTGTTTTTATGAATGTAGGCACGGTAGCTGCCATTAAAGGGGCTGTGTCCACAGAAGATTTAGAGCAGATAGGGACACAGATTGAATTATCCAACACTTATCATCTGCATGTAAGACCGGGAGATGAGGTTGTCAAAAAAATGGGTGGTCTCCATAAGTTTATGAGTTGGGATAAACCAATTTTGACCGATTCCGGCGGCTTCCAGGTATTTTCCCTTGCAGGCCTCCGAAGCATTAAGGAGGAAGGTGTTACCTTTCATTCCCATATTGACGGTCGAAAGATTTTTATGGGACCGGAAGAAAGCATGCAGATTCAGTCCAATCTGGCATCTACCATTGCCATGGCATTTGATGAATGTCCACCTGCTTTAGCAGACAGAGATTATGTGTTAAATTCTGTTGCACGCACTACCAGATGGTTGGAGCGTTGTAAAGCAGAAATGCATAGACTGAATAGTTTAGATGACACCATCAATAAGGAACAGCTTTTATTTGGTATCAATCAGGGTGCAATTTTTGCAGATATCCGTATCGAGCATGCAAAGCGATTGACTGAGTTTGATTTGCCGGGCTATGCACTTGGAGGATTGGCAGTTGGTGAAAGCCATGAGCAGATGTATTATATTCTGGATGAAACCATTCCTTATTTGCCGGAAGATAAGCCCACTTATCTGATGGGAGTTGGTACACCTGCCAATATTTTGGAAGCGGTTGACCGAGGCGTGGATTTCTTTGATTGTGTTTATCCTACAAGAAACGGCAGACATGCGCATTTATATACTCACTTTGGCAAGATTAATCTGTTTAATGCTAAGTATGAGACAGATGACAGACCCATAGAAGAGGGTTGTCAGTGTCCGGCATGTAAACGTTATTCAAGGGCTTACATCCGCCATCTGTTAAAAGCAAAAGAAATGCTTGGTATGCGTCTGTGTGTATTGCATAATCTCTATTTCTACAATCATCTGATGGAAGAAATCAGGGATGCTTTGGATGAAGGCCGATTTGCACAGTTCAAAAAAGAAACTTTGGAGTCTATGGCATCCGGAGGACAAGCATAAAATCTTTCAGATATGAAAAATATCTTAAATTTTGAAAAATACTTGAAGAAAAACAGTATTTTGTGTATGATGTGTTTTAGTTAATTACAGATATGGAGGTCCGTTATGGGAATTTTATTAAGTGATGCAGCAGCAACTGCAGAATCAACAGCAACAAGTTATGGTCTTGTGTCAACGATAGCGTTGATTGTTTTATTTTTGGTTATGACATGGCTTATGAGTGGTCCCCAGAGAAAAGAGCAGAAAAGATTAACTGCCATGTTATCTGAGTTACAGATTGGTGACAATATTATGACAAGCAGTGGTTTTTATGGCATGGTTATCGATATCAATGATGACACAGTGATTATTGAATTTGGTAACAACAAAAACTGCCGTATTCCGATGAAAAAAGAGTTTATTGTACAGGTTGAAAAACCCGGTGCAGAATAAATCGACGATAACTGAAATGATTTGCGCAAAAAGAGCTTTCGAAAGAGAGCTCTTTTTCGTTATTTAGAGGCAAAGATTTGAGAAGAATAACCATAATTTATAAGTGGTATTCCAATAAGTTATAAAAGCGGGTTTTGTTATGAAATATGTTGATATTTCAGACGGTTTCCTATATGATATAAAAGACAGATTTTACATAGAAAGCGGAGGATGAAACATGGAATTAAATATTGTATGTATTCCCGGTGACGGAATCGGCCCGGAAATTGTCAGCGAGGCAAAAAAAGTATTGGATGCCGTCGGTGCAAAATTTGGGCATACAATGAAATATACAGATATTTTAATGGGAGGAGCACCCAATGATGTACATGGTGTACCGTTGACAGATGAAGCCATTGCTACAGCAAAAGCGGCAGATGCGGTTTTAATGGGCTCTATCGGTGGTAATACAACTACCAGTCCCTGGTATAAACTGGAGCCTTCTTTAAGACCGGAAGCAGGTCTTTTGAAGATTCGTAAAGCATTGAATTTATTTGCAAATTTAAGACCGGCAGTGTTATATGACGAATTAGCAAGTGCCTGTCCCTTAAAGGAAGAGATTTCTAAGGCAGGTTTTGATATGATGATTATGCGTGAGTTGACCGGAGGTCTTTATTTTGGCGAGAGAAAGACAGAAGAGGTTGATGGCAAACTGGTTGCCGTGGATACCCTTACATATTCCGAGGATGAGATCCGCAGAATTGCCATTAAAGGCTTCGATATTGCCATGAAGAGAAACAAAAAGGTCACAAGTGTGGATAAAGCTAATGTATTGGATTCTTCCAGACTTTGGAGAAAGATTGTGGAAGAAGTGGCAAAGGATTATCCCGAAGTGTCATTGGAGCATATGTTGGTTGACAACTGTGCAATGCAACTTGTAAAAGACCCGGCACAGTTTGATGTAATTTTGACGGAAAACATGTTTGGGGACATTTTATCGGATGAAGCAAGTATGGTAACCGGTTCTATCGGTATGCTGGCTTCCGCATCCTTAAACGATACCAAATTTGGTTTATATGAGCCCAGTCACGGTAGTGCACCTGACATCGCCGGTATGGATATTGCCAATCCTATTGCCACAATCCTTTCCGCATCCATGATGCTTCGTTATTCTTTTGATTTGGATAAAGAGGCAGATGCCATTGATACAGCGGTGAAACAGGTATTAAAGGATGGCTATCGTACGGTAGATATTATGCCGCAGGAAGAAAGTGAAAAAGAGAAATTTGTTCAGGTTGGCTGCAGCAAGATGGGTGATCTGCTGGCAGAGAGAATCTAATCGGATATAGAATTATTAGCGAGAATGAGAAAGGAAGAAAATCATGAGAAGTGATAGTGTAAAAACAGGAGTTGCACAGGCTCCCCACAGAAGTTTATTTAATGCTTTAGGTTATACAGAGGAAGAGAGACAGAGACCGTTAATCGGTATTGTATGTTCTTACAATGAGATTGTTCCCGGTCATATGAACCTGGATAAGATATGTGATGCCGTAAAAATGGGTGTTGCCATGGCAGGCGGTACTCCGGTTATGTTCCCTGCAATCGCAGTATGTGACGGTATTGCTATGGGACATGTGGGCATGAAATATTCTTTAGTAACCAGAGATTTGATTGCAGACAGTACAGAGTGCATGGCTATGGCACATGGCTTTGACGGTCTGGTTATGATTCCCAACTGTGATAAAAACGTTCCCGGCCTATTGATGGCTGCAGCAAGAGTCAATATTCCTACTATTTTCGTATCCGGTGGTCCTATGCTTGCCGGACGTGTAAAAGGAGAGAAGAGAAGTCTTTCCAGTATGTTTGAAGCAGTAGGAAGTGTTGCAGCAGGTACTATGACAATGGAAGATCTTTGTGAATTTGAAGAAAAGGTTTGTCCTACCTGCGGTTCCTGTTCCGGTATGTATACTGCCAACTCCATGAACTGCTTAACGGAAGCACTTGGTATGGGCTTAAAAGGTAACGGAACTATTCCCGCAGTTTATAGCGAAAGAATCCGTCTTGCAAAACATGCAGGTATGAAGATTATGGAATTGGTAGAAAAAGATATCAAGCCCAGAGATATTATGACAGAAAAAGCATTCTTAAATGCATTGACCATTGATATGGCACTGGGATGCTCCACCAACTCTATGCTACACTTACCGGCAATTGCTCACGAAGCAGGCGTCGATTTAAATTTAGATATTGCCAATGAATTGTCTGCTAAGACACCAAACCTTTGTCATCTGGCTCCGGCCGGTCCCACTTATATGGAGGACTTAAACGAAGCAGGCGGTGTTTATGCCGTTATGAATGAGTTAACAAAGAAAGATTTATTATACACCGATTTGATGACTGTAACAGGCAAAACCGTAGGTGAAAACATCAAGGGATGTATTAACAGAGATCCTGAGGTTATCCGTCCTGTTGAGAATCCTTACTCTGAGACTGGTGGAATTGCTGTATTAAAAGGTAATTTGGCTCCCGACAGCGGTGTGGTAAAACGTTCTGCAGTTGTACCGGAAATGATGGTACACGAAGGACCTGCAAGAGTCTTTGATTGTGAAGAAGATGCGATTGAAGCTATCAAAGGCGGTAAAATTGTGGCGGGCGATGTGGTTGTCATCCGTTATGAAGGTCCCAAAGGCGGCCCCGGTATGAGAGAGATGCTCAATCCTACATCCGCTATTGCAGGTATGGGATTAGGTTCCAGTGTAGCCTTGATTACAGACGGTCGTTTCTCCGGCGCATCCAGAGGTGCTTCTATTGGACATGTATCTCCGGAAGCAGCAGTCGGTGGACCTATTGCATTGGTAGAAGAAGGCGATATTATCAGCATTAATATCCCTGAAAATAAATTGGATGTCAAAGTATCCGATGAAGAAATGGCAGCAAGAAAAGCAAAATGGCAGCCCCGCGAGCCCAAGGTAACAACAGGATATCTGGCTCGTTACAGAGAATTGGTTACAAGCGGTAATCGTGGTGCTATCTTAGAGAAGAAATAAAGGAGAGTTTACAAATGCAGTTAACAGGTGCAGAAATCGTAATTGAATGTTTAAAAGAGCAGGGAGTTGACACCGTGTTCGGTTATCCCGGAGGAACTATTTTAAATGTATATGATGCTTTATACAAACATAGTGATGAAATCAGACACGTATTAACATCCCATGAGCAGGGTGCAGCACATGCGGCAGACGGTTATGCAAGAGCAACCGGAAAAGTTGGTGTATGTATGGCTACCAGCGGCCCCGGCGCAACCAATCTTGTTACCGGTATTGCAACTGCATATAGGGATTCCATTCCGGTAGTTGCCATTACCGCAAACGTAAACCTTCCTGCATTGGGAAAAGACAGTTTCCAGGAAGTAGATATTGCAGGTGTGACAATGCCCATTACCAAACATGGATACATTGTAAAAGATGTCAATGAGTTGGCCGATACCATCCGTAAAGCTTTTGAAATTGCAAAAAGCGGAAGACCGGGACCGGTTTTGGTGGATATTACAAAAGATGTAACAGCCAATACAGCAGAGTTTACACCAAAGACTCCTGCAGTGATTGAGAAAAAATCCAATTATACAGATGCCGATATTGATAAAGCGTTAGAATTGATTAATCAGGCAAAGAAACCCTTCATCTTTGTCGGTGGAGGAGCAATCCATTCCGGTGCAGCTGATGAGGTCAGAGTATTGGCAGAAAAAATTGATGCGCCTGTTTGTGATTCCTTGCTTGGAAAAGGTGCTTTTGACGGACGTGATGCACGTTACACAGGAATGCTTGGTATGCATGGTACAAAGGCATCCAATCTGGGTGTATCCGAATGTGATCTGTTAGTTGCACTTGGTGTACGTTTTTCTGACCGTGTTATCGGTAATCCTAAGAGATTTGCTGAGGGTGCAAAGATTGTACATATTGATATTGATGCAGCTGAGATTAATAAAAATATCAGAACCGATGCAGCGATTATCGGTGATTTAAAAGAAGTCCTCACAAAGCTTAATGCAAAAGTTGAGACAAAGGAAAATAAAGAATGGAATGAGCGCATCAACAGCTTTAAAGAGCAATATCCTTTAAAATATGATGAATCCAAATTGAGTTGTCCCTATTTTATTGAGCAACTTGATAAAGCAACTGATGGTCAGGCAATTATCACAACCGATGTTGGACAGCATCAGATGTGGGCTGCACAGTTTTATCGTTATTCTGAGCCCCGTACATTTTTGTCCTCCGGTGGTCTTGGTACCATGGGATACGGACTTGGTGCATGTATCGGTGCCAAACTTGGCAGACCGGAGAAAACGGTTATTAACGTGGCAGGAGACGGATGCTTCCGTATGAATATGCAGGAGCTGGCAACAGCAAGCCGTTACAATATTCCCATTGTGGAAGTTGTGATTAATAATCAGGTGCTTGGAATGGTTAGACAGTGGCAGACTTTATTCTATGGACATCGCTATTCCCAGACAATCTTAAATGACTCTGTAGATTACTGTAAAGTAGCAGAAGCATTGGGATGTAAAGCCTTTAAGGTAACTACAAAAGAAGAGGCACTGCCGGCGATTCAGGAAGCCATTGCATGTGGTAAGCCTGCATTGATTGAAGTAGTGATTCACGAAGATGACAAGGTATTCCCCATGGTTCCTGCAGGAGCACCAATCAGTGAAGTGTTTGATGCAGATGATATCAAAGAGTAGTTAATACAATAGAGGATACTTATGAGAAAAAAACTTTTAACGGTTTTTGGCATTATCGTTTTAACACCGTTAACTATGGTGGTCTTGCTATATCTGGGACTTACCTTGTATTACTCGGGCACTTACGGAAACGGTGTGATGATTAACGGTGTATATGTTGCTGGTATGACACCGGAAGAAGTAAATACCGTATTATTGGAGCAAACCGATGCGGCATCCTTTACCGTGATGGACAAATATGGTGAAAATTATGAAATACCTATTCACGAAATGAATTTTAATTACACCTATTTGGATTCTTTAAATGAGATTAAGAAAAAAGAGAATCCTTTCACATGGGGATTGGCGTTGATTAATGGCAAGAAAAACAGTTATTCGATTACCCCTAAAGGTGTGTGTGATACGGATAAGTTGGAGGAATATCTTCTTTCCATGGAATTGATTCAAAATCAGGCAGATCCAAATAACCTGAGAGTGGAGATTGTTAAGGGTGAGAATGGATATGAACTGGTTGATGATACTGCCAATCTGTTGGATGTTGAGATCACGGTAGATGCTATTGAAAAAGCGGTTCTGAATGGAGAACGCAATTTAAAATTGCAGGATGCCGGTTGTTATGTTGAGATTGATTATACCGATAAAATGCTGGAAACATTGGCGTTATGGAAAAAGGTTGAAGAGTTGCAGAATGTAGAAATTATCTGTCAGTTTTACGATGGTGATGAGATTATGGATGCATCCGTAATTTGTGACTTTATTTCCGTCGATAAAAAAGGTAACTTTGTGTTAGACGAAGAAGATGAATTAGTTCTCAATGAGGAAGAAATAGCGGCATATGTAGAAACATTAGCTAAAAAACACGATAGTGTCGGTGGGCCTTGGCAATTTCATGCTACACGGGGCGGTGTTGTGACCATAGAAAAAGGTACCTATGGTTATAAATTAAATCAGGAAAAGCAGACAGCTTATTTTATGGAGCAGTTGTATGCGAAGGAAAGTGATACGGCATCGCCAATCTACAGTCAAAAAGGCTGGGGAGATGAAGGTGGAGACATCGGAAATACTTACATCGAAGTAGATATGACCGAGCAGATGATGTATTATTACAGAGGCGGTCAGTTGATGTTGTCCACACCGGTTGTTACAGGCAATATTTCCAGAGGAAATGGTACACCTGCCAGAGTTTGCTATATCTATTATAAGCAGAGAAACCGTACACTGATTGGCGAAGATTATCGGACACCGGTGTCTTATTGGATGGCAGTATACGGCAACATCGGTATCCATGATGCCACATGGCGTGGAAGATTCGGCGGGAACATTTATAAAACAAATGGTTCTCATGGATGTATCAATACACCCATGAATGCAGTGCGCGAATTATATGAAATGGCAGAAGAAGGAACACCTGTGGTTATGTTCTATTAAATTTGTCATTGACGAAAAAAAAGTACAAAGGTACAATGAATTTTAGATTGAATTTTTGCATATATGCAAAATGAAGATATTTTATTATGAAAGAGGAGGGGCTGAAAATGTCCAGAGTTTATAATTTTTCAGCAGGTCCCGCAGTTTTACCTGAAGAAGTATTAAAAGAAGCTGCAGCAGAAATGTTAGATTACAAAGGAAGTGGTATGTCCGTTATGGAAATGAGCCACCGTTCCAAAGTATATGATGACATTATCAAAGAAGCTGAGGCTGATTTGAGAGACCTGATGAACATTCCTGATAATTATAAAGTACTGTTTTTACAGGGTGGTGCAAGCCAGCAGTTTGCTATGATTCCCATGAACCTGATGAAAAACAAAAAAGCAGGTTATATTGTGACAGGTCAGTGGGCAAAGAAAGCTTACCAGGAAGCAAAAATCTATGGTGAAGCAATCGAGCTTGCATCCAGTGCAGACAAAACATTCTCCTATATTCCGGATTGTAGTGATTTGGATATTCCGGATGACGTGGACTATGTATACATTTGTGAGAATAACACAATCTACGGTACAAAGTTCCATACATTACCCAATACCAAAGGACATCTTTTAGTATCTGATGTATCTTCCTGTTTCTTATCCGAGCCTGTAGATGTAAGCAAATATGGCGTAATCTATGGTGGTGTTCAGAAGAATATCGGACCTGCCGGTGTAGTAATTGCTATTATCCGTGAAGATTTGATTACAGAGGATGTATTACCCGGTACACCTACCATGCTTCGTTACAAGATTCATGCAGATAACGATTCCATGTACAATACACCTCCTTGCTATGGCATCTATATGTGCGGCAAAGTATTTAAATGGTTAAAGAAAATCGGTGGTCTTGAAGCTGTTAAGAAAATGAACGAAGAAAAAGCAAAGATTTTATATGATTTCTTAGATGAAAGCAAGATGTTTAAAGGTACAGTTGTTAAAGAAGACCGTTCCTTAATGAACGTTCCTTTCGTTACAGGCGATGCTGATTTGGATGCAAAATTCGTTAAAGAAGCTGCAGCAGCCGGTTTTGTAAACTTAAAAGGACACAGAAGCGTTGGTGGTATGAGAGCGTCCATTTACAATGCAATGCCCAAAGAAGGTGTTGAAAAGTTAGTTGCTTTCATGAAAGAATTTGAAGCGAACAACGCATAAGATAAGTACATAATATTTTAAGAAAGAAGGATAAAAAAGTGTTTCAGTATCATTGTCTTAATCCTATCGCACAGGTTGGTCTTGACGGCTTTAGCGATAAATATGTAAAAACAGATGACGTAAATGCCGCAGACGGTATTTTGGTAAGAAGTGCAGATATGCATTCTATGGAGTTTTCCGAGAATCTCTTGGCTGTTGTAAGAGCAGGAGCAGGTGTTAACAACATTCCTTTAGATGAATGTGCAAAGAAAGGTATTGTTGTATTCAACACTCCCGGTGCAAATGCCAATGCTGTAAAAGAGTTAGTTCTCTGTGGTATGTTATTGGCTTGCCGTGATATCACAGGCGGTATTGATTGGGTAAAAACACAGACAGAAAATGCAGATGTTGCAAAAACAGCAGAAAAAGAGAAAAAACATTTTGCCGGAACCGAGATTATGGGCAAAAAGCTTGGTATCATCGGTCTTGGTGCGATTGGTGTTAAAGTTGCAAATGCAGCGATCCATTTAGGTATGGAAGTATATGGCTATGACCCTTATCTTTCCGTAGATGCTGCTTGGAGTTTAAGCCGTGAAGTTAAACACGTATTTAATGTAGAAGATATTTACAGAGATTGTGATTTTATCACAGTTCACGTACCTGCTTTGGATTCCACTAAGGGTATGATTAATAAAGAGACCATCGCTATGATGAAAGACGGCGTTGTAATCTTAAACTTTGCAAGAGATGTACTCTGTAACGAAGAAGACGTACTTGCAGCAATTGAATCCGGTAAAGTACGTAAATACGTAACAGACTTCCCCAATACCATTACAACAGGTAAAGAAGGCTGTATTGTTACACCTCATATCGGAGCTTCCACAGAAGAATCCGAAGATAACTGTGCAGTTATGGGTGTAAAAGAAATGAGAGATTATCTGGAAAACGGTAATATCAAAAACAGTGTAAACTATCCTGCATTGGATATGGGAGTATGTACAAAAGCAGGCCGTGTAGCAGTATTCCACAAAAATATTGCAAATACCATCACAAAATTGGCAGGTGCTTTTGGTGAATTGAATATCAATATTTCCGATATGAGCAACAAATCCCGTGGCGATTATGCTGTATCCATGTTTGATATTGAAGAGCCTGCAACAGAAGAGGTATTAAACAGATTGGCGGCAGTAGACGGTGTATTCCGTGTACGTGTGGTAAAATAATATCCAATAAGTTTTGTAAGCTAGGTTAGATATATAGGGCTAAAAAGGTTGTTGAAATTCAACAACCTTTTTATATCTTTTGAGTTGAAGGAAAAGGACAGTTATTTTATAATAATATTTTAGGACTATAATACAAATTCGGGGGAAATTGTATGGAACAACATTTGATTTGGAAAGTATTAGGAATTGAAGAAACTAAAGACGAAGAAGTCATTCGTCAGGCATATCGTGAGAAACTCTCCGGTGTAAATCCGGAAGAAGATCAGGCTGGGTTTATGCGACTCAGAGAGGCATATGAGCAGGCTGTAGAGTTTGCGCGCACAGATGACGAGAGTGGCGATGACTGGGAAGAGCTAAAAAACGGAAGCGAACTGGATCAGTGGATTTATCAGATTCATTGTATTTATGAAGATGTGGATAAACGTAAAAATCCGGCCAAATGGAAAGAAGCCTTTAAAGCAGATGTTTGTATGGCGTTTGATATGGAGGCAGAAGTTGCAGAGCGTTTCCTTGTGTATATTATGAGTCATCACTATATGCCTATGGAAGTATGGCAGGCCATTGACAAACAGTTCCATTATTCGGATGAAATGGAGCAATTAAAAGAGAAGTTTCCGGAAGATTTCCTAAAATATGTGAATTATAAAATCAATAATGAAGAGTTTCTGGACTTTGATATTTTCAGTGGCGAAACAAGTGAGCATGTAGATGATTATTTATATAAATATTTCGACTTGAAGAACTTAATCGACCGCACGGATGGAAACAATTTAGATGATATCAAATCGGCTGTTTCCGTATTGGATGATTATGATACCTATCATCCCTATGCGGATGTAGAGTTGATACGCTATTATTTGTTGACCAAAGAAGAAACAAATATTGAAAAGGCTGCAAAGAAAGCAGACGAATTGTATAGTGAGTATCCGGAGAACCCTTACATCTCATATTATTGTGGAGAAGCTTTTGAAAGACATGGTCAAAAAGCTGAGGCAGAAGAAATCTGGAATAAATTATTAGCGGACGATCCTGATCATTATATGGCAAAATACGGGGTTGCCAAGCTTATGGCAGAACGTGAAGAATATGCAGAGGCCAAAGAATATTGCTTAGACTTATTGGATATCGATGACCGTAGTCCTGATCTCCGTGACTTTTTGGACGAATTAAATGTCAAATTGGTGGAGATATATCAGGCAAAGCTTGCAGAAAATAGCGATGATTTTGAGATCAGCAATAAGCTGGCATGGTGTTATTTCCAACAACAGAAGTTTAAAGAAGTGGAAGCACTTTTGTTGCAGTTGGATGAAAAATATCATGAAGAATATGACTATATCAATTTGATTGGCCGTAACTATCTGGCAATGGATGAGTACGACAAGGCGATGAAATATTTGCCCAGATGGCGTGAGATGATTGAAGAAACTGTAGATGACGGAAGTAAAGAAGCAACCAAACGTCTGAACCGAAGAGGTTTTTCTTATTTTGCCATCGGCTATTGCCAGTGGAATCAAAACCTGATTCCGGAAGCAACCGAAAATCTGTACAAGAGCTTTGAACTGGAAGAAAAACTTCCCACCAAGCTTTCTTATATGGATCAGTTGGCATTGTTTTATTTGGATGCGGGAAGTTTGGATCAGGCAATTGAGATGTGTAACCAAATCATTGCCCTTGATTACAATTATTTCCCGGCCTATGTAAAGAGACAGCAGGCATATTTTGAGCAGAAAAACGGACAGGGCATTATTGATGATTTTTATGAGTGTATCCGTCTGTATCCGCCCTATGTCAAACCTTATGTGTTGGCATATAAGACCTTCTATTTCTATCGTCAGTATGAAGATGCTGCGGGCATTTGGAAGCGCGCGGAAGAAGCCGGGCTTAAGAGTGATGAGATGCAACTCTACCGTTTCAAAATCCGTCGATTGACAGAAACGGGACAGGAGAATTGGCAGAAGCTCTTGGGCGAAGTTATAAAATTTAAAGATCAATATTTTGCCAAGAAAAATGACCCGGACAAAGACGAAGAGTGCGACATTGAGGATGAAGCAGAGCTTTATATGGAAATCGGTTTGTTATATTGGAACTTAGATGATTTGAATGCGGCAATGCGTACCGTTGAAGAGGGTATTCATAAATGTGGCAAGAAAAATAACTTGATTTGGTTAAAAGCAGATCTTTTGATGGATCAGAATAAGCATGCTGATGCTTTGCATTTTTATAGAAAAGTTGTGGCAAATGAGCCTGACAATGCCAATGTACATATCAACATCGGTAAATGCTTGGACAAAATCGGAGCAGGACAGGCAACCGGTGAGTTTAATGATAAAGCAAAAGAAGCGTTGGTTGAGTATGAAAAAGCAGTTGAGTTAAATCCTCATCATTCAGAGGCACACTTTTTGATCATGCGCCTGTATAAACGGCAGTATCTGAAAACTAATGACCGTAAAGTGAAAAAAGAAGCCTTTGAAAAGGCGCTTTACCATGCCAATATGCAAATAGAAAATGTGGATGATGCTTATTATTACATTGAGAGAGGTCTGATTTTTGAAGAAGAGCATATGCTTAAGGAAGCTTTGGCAGACTTCTTAAAGGCGGGAGAATTAGAGCCTGATAATATTTATGCACATAACAATGCAGGTAATATCTGTAAGAAGATGCGTAATTATGAACTGGGCTTACAAGAGTTCCAAAAGGCATTAAAGCTTCCTAATCCCGATCATAATGTGTGGGTTCATGCCAGTATGGCAGATTTATATGAGGCCATGGGAGAGCATCAAAAAGCTGTAGAATATACAGAGAAAGAGTTAGAGCAGGCTCCACGCAACATTTATTTGCTGGAGGATTTGGCAAGACGTTATATGAACCTGTACAATTTTGATAAGGCAGGGGAAGTATACGATAAGCTGTTGAGTCTTAATCCCAACAATTATCAGTTGATGCTGAAAAAAGCGAAATTTTATTATTATAATCAGCAGCATAGAGAAGCGGAAAAACAGTATTTAAGCGTGCTTAAACGTGTGGACGGCAATGGGGAAGCACAAAAACAGGCTTATAATAAATTGGCACTGTTTTACTTAGATACTGACCAATATATGAAAGCGGTTGATACCTATCAAAAATGTCTGCAGTTGGCAGGAGAGTTTGATACGGATTATAAGGCAATACGTCAGTTTGATATTGCCCAGACCTATTTTGAAATGGGTAATTACCGCGATGCGGCTGTCTATGCTAAAAAATATTTGGATTTACTGTACCACACACATGGAAGTTTGGAAGCATATTTGGACAGTGAACCGGCTTCTATTCCTAATCATACATTTTTGATTGTATTTTCTTTGGTGATGATAGGGGATATTGCTTTGGCTGAAGAATATCAGAAACGTATGGATACCTGTTATCTCTGTTCCTGGTGTAACCGTGGTGTTTGCTATGAAAAATACTATGGTCTGGGATTGATTGAAGAAGCAAAAGGCAATCTGCAGAAGGCATTTGAATATTTGAGACAGTCGATGAACAGCCTGCCTACTTATGAGAATGAGGATGTCAAACGTTCTTACCGTAGGGTACAGAGAAAACTGCAGGCGACACAAGGCCCTGCTGCAACAAATCCTGTTCCGGTAAATCAGGCCCCCGTAAATCAGGTTCCTGACACAACGGTTGAACAAAAAGCAGTACAGCCGGAGAAAAAAGGCTTATTCGGCTTTTTTAAGAAAAAATAAATGTAATAAATAAAAGTAGGAGAATGAAATGATAGTAGGAATTGACTTGGGAACAACCAACAGTTTGGTTGCATATTTCAGCGAAGACGGACCGAAGATTATTCCCAACCGATTAGGTAAAAACCTGACACCCTCCATTGTCAGTATTGATGAGGATGAGCAGGTATATGTAGGAGAAACCGCAAGAGAGCGTATGCTTCTTTATCCGGATAGTGCGGCCGCAGTATTTAAGCGTGATATGGGAAGTGACCGCAAATATCAGCTTTTACATAAGCAGTTTCGCCCGGAAGAGTTATCGGCATTGGTTTTGAAAGCCTTAAAAGAAGATGCGGAAGCATACTTGGGTGAAGAAGTAACAGAAGCGGTTATTAGTGTACCTGCGTATTTTAATGATGACAGAAGAAAAGCTACCAAGCGTGCCGGAGAACTGGCGGGCTTAAAAGTAGAGCGCATTATCAGTGAGCCTACAGCGGCTGCCATTGCCTATGGCTTGTACCAGAGTCATGAAAATGCCAAGTTTTTGGTCTTTGACTTGGGTGGTGGTACATTTGACGTATCTATATTGGAGTTGTATGACTCTATTATTGAGGTACGTGCTGTAGCCGGTGATAACTTCCTGGGTGGTGAAGATTTTACCCGTGTATTGGAGCAAATGTTTTTTGACAAACATAAAGATTTGGATAAGGATAAACTTTCCTTCCAGAATCTTCGCCATATTACCAAGCAGGCAGAGAATTGTAAAAAAGGATTTTCCGAAAGCAATACATCTAAAATGATTTGTAATATAAACGAGCAGACCTATGAAATGGATGTGACATTGGAAGCCTATGAATTGGCATGTGAAGATTTGCTGGATAAAATCAAACAACCCATCAAACGGAGTCTTGCGGACGCACATATCAAGATTAAAGATATTGACAAAGTTGTCTTAGTTGGTGGTGCTACCAAGCTTTCCTTTGTGCGCAAATTTGTGGGTAAATTATTCCGTACCTTCCCCGATACCAATATCAATCCCGATGAAGCAGTTGCTTTGGGAGCGGCGGTTCAGGGAGCTATGAAGGAAAGAAATGCCTTGATTAAAGAGGTGATTCTGACGGATGTATGTCCCTTTACCTTGGGAACAGAAGTAGTATTGGAGAGAGAAGAAAACATTTTCGAGGGCGGACATTTTTGCCCGATTATTGAGAGAAATACTACGATTCCTGCCAGCCGCACAGAGCGTCTTTATACAGTCCGTGATAATCAGACCAAATTGCGTGTAAAGATTTTACAGGGTGAAAGCCGTTTTGCAGCAAACAACCTGTTACTTGGTGAGTTAAACATCAAAGTGCCTGCTGCCAAAGCAGGAGAGGAACCCATTGATGTGACTTATACCTATGATATTAACTCTATTTTGGAGGTTGAGATTACCGTTGTGTCTACCGGTGAAAAAGTGAAACAGATTATCAAAGGCGGACATACCGAGATGAGCGATGCGGAGATTGAAGAGCGTATGCAGGAAATCGCATATCTGAAGATTCATCCCCGTGAGAAGGAAGAAAACAAACTTCTCTTACTCCGTGGAGAGCGTCTCTATGAAGAAAGCCTCGGACAAGACCGACGTATTGTAGAGAGAGCCTTGCAAAAGTTTGACGATGCCTTAAATACCAGAGATCATGGTGTGATAGAAGAAGCAAGGGAAGAGTTCCGTGAATTCTTAAAGGACTTTATGGAAGATTTTTAGAGGAATTCTATAGTTGCCCAAAATGAGGGGCTTTATATCGGAATTTCGGTTGAAAAGGATGTTGAAATGAGATGGTTTGGGCATATAGACAAATGTTTTGTCTATATGCCCAATTTTTACTTGTTATTTATGGAATTGTATGGAAAAAACTAGAGGTTTGGGCATATAAAGCAGAAGTCGTTTTCTATGCCCAAAATATGATGAAAATTTGGGCAAGGAAGAAAGCACTTTTCTCATATACCCAAAATACTGTGATTATGATGTTTGATTGAAGAATACAATACATATTTTGGGCAATAGACCTTGTGTTTGCCGCATATGCCCAAAGTACATGGGATATGTCGCTTTGGAACTTGCGGATTCAATAACATTAGAGTCTTGCAGATCAACTGACATTAGATATTTCTGAAAAGTAAAAATCCGACTCAGTTATTGAGTCGGATTTTTTGAGCAATTTATTCAGTAGCTTCTTCCGGTGCGGTATAAAGCACACCGTCGAAATGAAGATTGGTAGTGGTGCCGGTTTCGGCGTCCTCTACAACTGTAAAATCAAAGAAGGTTTTGATATAGTCCACATAGAAAATATCATAATTTAATGATGCAGTCATCACAACTTTATCAATGGGATCTTCAATTACGCCTTCTGCAGGAATACCTTCGATAATCTCGATGGATTCGATGGTAGCGGTATAGGGATTTTCAGCCATAGAATGGAAACTGATATCAACGGTCTTACCTGTCAATTCATTTAACTGGGATGCGTAAGGGTCTGCAGAATCATAAAAGGTTTCAAACTCGCAGATAAAACGTTGTCCTTGTTTACCGCCGTCACGAAGTACCATGATATCGCCGCGTTCTACTTGGTCACGGGAAAAACCATCCAACACAATGCCGGCTAAGCTGTCAGCAGGTAATTCTTCAACAATTTCACGGGTGTTGGAATCTTCAATTTCCTTAATCACTGCATTAACTCTGGAAGAACCGGATAACAAGTCCACTTCGGTACCAACAGCGATGGGAGCGTTCATGCTGTAACCGGCCATAACAGTACCTCTGCCGGTGATTGAAAAAACATCATCTACTACAAAATAGTATTCACCGACAGGAATAGCAGTAGCTTCCTCACCGACAGCGGTTTCTTCACCGATAGCCTGTCCCTGATCTCTAACGGGTTCGTCAGTTGTGTCTTTGCCACAGCCAACCAATAATGCGCATGCAAGTAGGCATGCAGTAATTAGTTTTCTTTTCATTATAGTCACCTATCCTTTTTTTATTTGTATAGAAATAGTTCTTAAAGAATACTTCCACTTTTTATAAGAAAGTGGAAGTGCAAAACGACGAATGGTCACGATAGACCGATGAATGAATCGGAAGTTAGCGTGTTAAAAACGGCGGATCACCGGGGCCTGATATATCCTGAAGGCTTTCCTGTAATTTTTCCTCACTTTTCACCATGGCTTCAGATGCCAAATCCATATAGCGGATGAAAACATCCGTTACATCCTGACCACTTTCATCAGCAATTTCTTTAATGACCGGCATCAAGCGTTCCAACTGTACACTAACTTGAGTCTTCTGTGGGTCAATGTCAGCACACACTTCATTTGCATAGCTTGTGATACGATCTAAAAATTCTTTATCCTGATCTGTCATAATATCAACTCCTTCCCGCCAATTTTAGCATGATAGAAGGGAAGTGTCAAAACGTTCGTAAAAGACAAGGGTAATTATCAGACATTTTTCTTGTTTTAGAGGTCTGCATTTGGTAAAATAAATACAGTATGAGAAAAATATTTTTGGAGGTACTTATGGCAGATATCAGACCTTTTTCAGCAATCAGACCGGCAGTAGGAATGGAGGCAAAAATAGCCGCATTACCCTATGATGTTTATAGTAGAGCAGAAGCAAAGGAAGTCGTAAAAGACAATCAAGATTCCTTTTTAAATATTGACCGTGCGGAGACACAGTTTTCTGATGATGTGGATACTTATGCAGACTGTGTGTATGACAAAGCAAAAGAACTGCTTTGGAACATGGTAAATGGTGGTAAGTTCATCCGTGATGAGAAGCCTTGTTATTACATATATCAGTTGGAGATGGAAGGTCGTAAACAGACCGGACTTGTGGCATGCAGCAGTGTGGATGATTATGTGAGTCAGACTATTAAACGTCATGAAAATACCAGAGCAGACAAAGAGGTTGACCGTATCCGTCACGTAGATACCACCAACGCACAAACAGGTCCCATCTTCCTGGCATTCCGCCACAATGATGCTTTGCAGGAAATTATCAGCAAAAATCTGCAAAAAGAAGCTGTGTATGACTTTACTGCAGATGATGGAATTGTGCATAGAGTATGGATTATTGATGAAGAGAGTGATGTAGCAGGTGTATATGAGGCATTTAACACCATGGATAGCATTTATATTGCGGACGGACATCATCGTTGTGCCTCGGCTGCAAAGGTGGCATTGCAGAGAAGAGAACAGTTTCCTGATGATGATAAGAAAGAAGCATACAACTATTTCTTATCCGTATTATTCCCGGATGATGAATTAAAGATTTTGGATTATAACCGTGTATTAAAAGATTTAAACGGAATGACTGAGGATGAATTGAAAGAACGCCTCGACGAGAAATTTATCGTAGAAAAAGCCGATACAACACCTTACAGCCCGGCTAAAAAAGGTGAGTTCGGTATGTATCTTGGTAAGACCTGGTATAAAGTCACAGCTAAAGAAGATATTTTAAGTGATGATGCAGTGGAAGGCTTGGATGTATCTTTACTTCAGACTTATGTATTAGATGGCTTGTTTGGAATCAAAGATCCCAAGATAGATCAACGTATTGAGTTTGTAGGCGGTATCCGCGGACTCACAGAGCTTGAGAAACGTGTGGATGAAGGTGCGGCATGTGCATTTTCTATGTATCCCACATCCATCGGTGAATTATTTGCGGTGGCTGATGAAGGTAGATTGATGCCTCCCAAATCCACCTGGTTTGAGCCGAAGCTTCGTAGCGGATTATTTATTCATGATATCACAAGAGGGGAGAAGCAGTATGACGAATAAACTTTATAAATTAATGGATTGGGCAGGAATTGAAGAAATTGTATATTCTGAAGCAGACAATCCTCATAAGTTATTGGGAATGCACATAGTTAGCGGAGGCAAACTTGCGCAGGCTTATTATCCGGGTGCAGTGGAAGCAGTGCTTCATACCAAAAATAAAGATTATAAAATGGAATTGGCAGATGAAGAGGGATTCTTTGCTGTATTGATTCCCAAGGCAACAGCTACCGACAATTACAGTTTCACCGTGACAATGGAGGATGGCAGTAAAAAAGATTTTTATGATCCTTATGGATTCGATCCGGTTATCAGTAAAAAGGATACAGAGAAGTTCAATAATGGTATTCATTATGAAATCTACCATTTACTGGGAGCACATCCCTATGTCATTGATGGCGTACATGGTGTATTGTTTGCCGTATGGGCACCCAATGCCATGCGTGTCAGTGTAGTTGGTGATTTTAATCATTGGGATGGCAGAGTGCATCAGATGCGCAGACTCTGGGATTCCGGTATTTTTGAATTGTTTATTCCCACAGCCAACGTTGGAGATCATTATAAGTTTGAGATCAAAGTAAAAGGCGGACTTACCTTCTTAAAATCCGATCCTTATGCAACCTTCAGTCAGAAGAGACCGGAAAATGCATCTGTGGTTTATGATCTGACCGGCTTTCAGTGGACAGATGATGCTTGGCTTGAGAAACGCAAAAAAACAGATACACACAAGACACCTATGAGTGTGTTGGAAGTACATCTTGGCTCTTTTGCTAAGCCGGAAGATGGCAGAGATTTCTACACATACAAAGAATTGGCACCGAAGATTGCCGATTATGTCAAAAAGATGGGATATACCCATATTGAATTGATGCCTGTGATGGAGCATCCTTTTGATGCGTCCTGGGGCTATCAGGTGATTGGATATTATTCCCCCACATCCCGTTATGGGACACCGGAGGATTTCCAGTATTTTATGAACCATATGCATGAAAACGGCATCGGTGTTATCTTGGATTGGGTTCCTGCCCATTTCCCCAGGGATACCCATGGTTTATCCAACTTTGACGGTACCTGCCTCTATGAGCATATGGACCCCCGCAAAGGCTCTCATCCTCATTGGGGAACCTTGATTTTCAACTACGGCAGACCGGAAGTGAAAAACTACCTGATTGCCAATGCTTTGTATTGGGTAAAAGAGTTCCATGCTGACGGTATCCGTATGGATGCGGTTGCGTCTATGCTTTATCTGGATTATGGCAAAAATGATGGCGAATGGGTTGCCAATATGTATGGCGGTAAAGAAAATTTAGAAGCTGTGGAATTTTTGAAGCATGTGAATAGTATTATGAAAAAGACGGATGATTCGGTCTTAATGATTGCGGAGGAATCTACAGCATGGCCCGGTGTGACCGGTGAACTGAAAAAAGACGGTCTCGGATTTGATTATAAGTGGAACATGGGATGGATGAATGACTTCCTTGATTACATGAAATGTGATCCTTTATTCCGTGCAGGTAAACATGGGGAACTGACCTTCAGTATGATTTATGCATATAGTGAAAAATTTGTACTGATTCTTTCCCATGATGAAGTTGTACATGGCAAATCCTCCATGATTGGTAAAATGCCCGGAGAGATTCCTGAAAAATTTGCCAACCTTCGTGCGGCATATGGCTATATGATGATGCATCCCGGTAAGAAATTGATTTTTATGGGTCAGGATTTGGGTGAATTTAATGAGTGGAATGAAGATCGTAGCGTAGAATGGGATTTGTTGCAGTATGATGACCATAAAAATTTGAACGGCTATGTAGCAGCACTCAACCAATTCTATAAAGAGCATCCGGCATTGTACGAATTAGATGAAAGCTATGAAGGCTTCGAATGGATTAACAATATCTCAGCCAATGAAAATGTTGTTGCATTTTTAAGAAAGACAGATAAAGAAAAAGAAACTTTATTGGTTGTGTGCAACTTCTCCGGTGTAGATAGAAAAGACTATAAGGTGGGAGTGCCTTATCCCGGTAAATACAAAGAAATCTTCAACTCTGATTCCAAGAAATTCGGAGGCAAAGGATTTGTTAACAGTAGAGTGATTGCAAGTAAAGAGGATGAGTGTGATGCAAGAGAAGAGTCCATTCGCATCAAATCCCCTGCTTTTGGTATCAATGTATTTTCTTATACTCCTTTTACAGCTAAGGAAAAAGCTGAAATCGAGAAACAGAAAGAAATGGAGAGACAACGTCGTATTGCGGAAGAACGTAAACGCAAAGCTGTAGAAGCAGAAAATGCTGCCAAGGAAGCAGCAAAGATTGCAATGGAAAAAGCCAAAGAAGCAGACCGGTTGGCAAAAGAAGCCTTAAAGAGAGCTATGGAAGAAGCTCAGTTTGCACAGGAATTGGAAAAGAAAGCAAAAGAGTTAGAAAAAGAACGCCAAAAAATTGAGGTGGAAAAAGCGTGAGTTTTTTTGAGTTTTTAGCAGCAGATAATTTAACACCTGAACAGGTGGAAAAAGAAATCGGTTTATTTAAACAATTTGTTCAGAGCCTTCCGGAGAAGGCTCTGAATCTTGGAGTGCGTATTTTGTTGGCGGTTATCACCTTGATGGTTGGTATCTGGTTAACCAAATTGCTCCGCAAGATTGTAAAGAAATCACTGCAAAGGGCAAAAGCAGATGTAGGTGTTGTCCAGTTTGTGGATTCATTCATCAAGATTGCTTTGTATGTGATGCTTGGATTTACCATTGCCGGAAGCTTTGGTTTGGATGCGGCAAGTATTGTGGCGGTTGTTGGTTCTGCCGGTGTTGCTGTGGGTCTGGCATTGCAAGGTAGTTTATCCAACATCGCAGGTGGTGTATTGATTCTATTACTAAAGCCCTTTAAAGTGGGAGATTATATTCGTGAGGATTCCAAAGGTAATGAAGGTACCGTTACCGAAATTCAAATGTTTTACACCAAACTTTTGACATTTGATGGAAAGACGGTTGTACTTCCTAACGGAACCCTTGCCAATACCAGTCTGGTTAACTTCACGGAAGCAAATTTCCGCAGGTTGGATTTGACGGTGGGGATTTCCTATGATTCTGACTTAAAAAAAGCAAAAGAACTGCTGACAGGTCTAGTAGACAATAATAAACTGGTACTACAGGATAAGGATAAAGTCATTGTAGTGGAAGCGCTTTCAGACAGTTGTGTCACCATGGCGGTTAAATGTCATGTTAAGACAGAGAACTATTGGACCCTTCGCGGAGAATTGTTGGAAAGCATTAAAGTGACTTTTGATAAAGAGGGAATTACCATTCCTTTCCCGCAGTTGGATGTGCATATGCAACAATAAATCTATAATAAGTATATTTTAAGGACATATAAAATCGCTAAACGATAGATGGCGGTTTTGTATGTTCTTTTTTTATCGGTGTTGCAAATACATAACCAACACAACCAAACAAAATATCATAAACTATGTTTACAACGAACAAAAATAGACTTATAATGATAAAACATTTTGAGGTTTTATGGGGGTTATTATGAAAAAACTAATATATTTTTGTTTGTGTGCAAGTCTATTTTTTTCATGTTTTATTAATTCCGTAGAAGCGGCAACTTATGAATATGATGAACTTGGCAGGGTGACACAGGTAACCAATGAGGATGGTAGCCGTGTGACCTATATTTATGATGCCAATGGAAATCTCATTGAGATAAAGACGGAAGTGGGAGAAGCGCAGACTGAGATGCCGGGAAGTGATGAAGGACGTGGTGAGGAAACTACTAACGGCGTGCAAAATAGTATTGGAACAGCCAACAGTGCTATGGGAGAGAATGCCACAGAAGAAAATAAAACTGCGGAGTATGTGACAGATGAAGATGGAGTGAGTGCCAATACAACAAAAGATGATACTACAGGAAAAGAAACAACGGATGACCATATAACAGATGAAGATATTATCAGTGATTTAGAAGAAAAACTGGAAGGACAATCCGACGATGAAAATGATGGTTTTGGAATCGTAGGAGGAATTGCCGCCGGTGCAGCCGTAGTGGCAGCCGGTAGTGCCGTTTTGTTGTTTTTGATGAAAAAGAACAAAAAAGATGATGCGAAAGAAGAGGAAGAGTCATGAAAAAGAACCTAAGAAAAAATAGCATTTCATATCATACATTAAAAACAATATATAGAGGCATATCCATACTGTTGGTTGTGACGCTGTTACCCTTTGCCAGTTTTACCGGTATTGGTTTACATAAAGTTGAAGCGAGCCCAATGATCAATCGTACAATGGAGAATCCGATATCTGATAATAACATAGAGACTCAGAGTGCGGGTAGTACAGAGAATGTGCAGACGACTGATAAGGCTGTGGAACCTATAGTCACCCATGGCGGAGAAGATATTGATGCCTTTGTGAATATGGCTATGGATGGAACTGTGCCCGAAGAAATGGAAGACATTGTTGTGGCAGAGGATTATATGTTGGAAGAGGACATGACAGTCCGGAATCTTACCATAGAAACAGGTGTCTTGGATTTAAACGGATATACTCTTTACATATATGAAAATCTCCTTCAGACAGGCGGAGAATTACATGTAAACGGTGGCCGCGTGGTAGTGATGGGGGATTACCGGATACAGAGCGTGGTGGAAACGGAAACAGAGACAAATGAAGAATATGAGGCTTCTACCGGCGGGTTGTACATGGATGATGAAGCGGATTACCTATTGGTCATGGGGGATTTTTTTAACGATTCTGCATTCAGCCATTATGGAAATTTGACAAACGGAATTATGGAAGTAAAAGGGAATTTTTCGCACTATGCGACAGTTGAGAACGCATATAACTTCAATTCTGCAGAGAATTTCTATTTGTATCTGACAGGAACTAAGGGACAAATATTGGAAATGCCGGATAAGGAATCCAATATGTATGCAATTGCTAATTTGGTGATAGAGAATGAGAGTGAGGAGGGAATCACTCTTGTTCATATGCCCTATGTCCGAAATAAAATCATTACCAATGGCGCTAATATCAGTGGATGTATAGCAATTGGATCAAGTACTGTCTTTGAAGAAGAGTATTTTTCGGGTGGTATTTATGTATTGGAAGGTACAAACAACAAAACTGCATTAACCATTGAAGAAGACTTGATTGTAAGCAGAGGATCATTTTACCTGACAGAATCATTAACGGTTAAAGGTAATGCTCACATTGATAATGTACTAATGGTAGTTGGTGGGACTTTGACCGTGGAAGGTAATGTAACCATAGGAGAAAATGCAGGTGACATTACTTGTGGTATCGGTATGACGCAGGAAAATAGCTATGTGCTGGTAAAAGGTAACTATTACCAAAAAGCTACAAATGTTCCGACAATGAACATGGGAACATTGGAAGTGCAAGGCAATGTTACGTTGGATGGGACATTCTCATCTACCAATACACATAAAGTCGTACTTTCAGGAAGTAGCTTACAGCAGATTTATGTTTGTAATGGAGCGGCATTTCATATTATTGAATTACAAAATACCGGTGAATCCGGTGTTGTAATGGAAAATGGTGTGACATGGAAAAAACTCATAAAAAATGGATGTAAATTAAGTCTCGGTGACGGGACCGGTTATCGGGGCTATACATTGGAAGCCGATGAAGAAATAAATGAAGAGTTTGTACTTATCGATGGAGTCCTTGACTTGAACGGACACATATTGACGGTTAAAAGTGATTTCTTACATAGTGGCGGAACCATTGTATTAAATGGCGGTACATTGATTGTTGAAGGGGATTATAGAAGGCAAACCCGTGTCAAAAATCAAGATGGTAACTATGTTTATGACAAAACAGATGCGGGAATTGAGATGGTAAATGAAAAGGACCATTTTCTCATAAAAGGAGATTTCCTGGATTGTTCCTCCGGAGTGAATGACAATATTGATGCCGGATGTATAGAGTTAAAAGGAGATTTGTATCAGGATGATAATGCAGGAATGTATAAATGGAATTACCCACTAGGCAATTGTTTGCTTATCAGTGGTGAAGAAAAACAGATTCTGCATTTTACAAGCGACGAGGATAGTAAAAACGAACTTGCTAATCTTCAGATTACCAATACATCAGATGAAGGTGTGGTAATAGAAGGTGAGGTTTGGGTTAGCGGGAGATGTGAATCGGAGAGAGACAACCGGATAGAAGGTATGGTGTATAAAGGTTATTCGGCAAAGAGCTGGGGTACATACTACGCCGGAGATATAGGGATAACGGATTCGCTAACATTATCTGAATCCTATGAACTGGGTGGAGATTTGTATATGCAAAACACCTTATATGTAAATGCAGATATGACCATATATGGAAATGTGTATATGTCAGATCATGATAAAGATCAAACAGGTGGATTAATTAGAGTCAGAAGTAGTGATTTCATTGTAAAAGGAAATGTAGAAGGGGAGAATAGCCGTTATTATCCCGGAATAGAATTTCAATCAGCCGATGCGTATGCTTTGATTGAAGGTGATTATCGCTTGCTAACAGCAAAGCAGGGATATGGCCTCTATTCCTATTATGGAACCTTAGAGGTAAAAGGCGATATTGATATCAGAACCCAATTTCTACATGATGGAACGCTGACACTCAGTGGAGAGAATGAGCAAAGCATATCTTTGGGCAGTAAAGTAGAATTAAATGAAATTGAAGTGACGAACAATAGTGCAGAGGGGGTTTGTCTTGAAAACTTTGTCTGTGCTGATAGCTGGAAACTGAATGAAAATATTGTCACATATAAGGGGGACCGTTGTGTTATTGGTGAAACCTTGCAAGAAGACACCATTATTGAGGGGAATCTGGTCCTAATCGGAGGTGTACTGGATTTAAATGGGTATCACTTACAGATCAATGGAAACTTGTTACAAATGGCAGGTGATGTCAGGATATCCGAAGGAAGATTGGATATAAAAGGAGATTATAATACATCTACCTATGGCATGCTCTATATGGACGAGGAAACGGATTATGTCTGTGTAGAAGGCGATTTTTATGAGAATAAAACAAAAGGAAATTATATTTGGCTTACAAAAGGCACGCTGGAGGTAAGGGGTGACTTTACTTTTGATGCATATTTTTATACACAGGATAATCATATCCTTCTTCTTAGTGGAGAAGAAAGTCAAACAGTTACGTATCAAAGAGGAACTAATTACTACGATGGAGAGTTGGGCAATCTTTCTTTGCAAAACACAAGCAAAGAAGGTATTACGTTTATCAATTGTCCTCTAGTCACCGGAACAATCGGTCAGAATGAAGAATTACCAATTACCGGAAGCATCAAGATAACTTCTATGGCACAACTTCAAAATGGATTTTATGGCGGAAGTATCTATTATACAGGAAACAATATGAATACTACAGAAAATATTCATATTGGAGGTGATTTGGAAATCGATAGTACATGGACATTGTCTATTGCACAACAAGTAACGGTTGATGGTGATTTAAAGATAAATAGTCCGGTAAAATTAAATCATGGACAGTTACTGGTTGGTAACAATCTGACACTTCAAGATACAGTTACAATGGAAAATGAAGATGATTATATACTGGTAGAAGGCAGTCTGATAAATGAAGTAGAATCTAATGGAAAAATGAGCAATGGAGTTTTGGAGGTTCGTGGAGACTATACAGAAAAAATGCCTATTACTTATGGTGCAAACCATAAGATTCTATTTAGTGGAAATCAAAAACAAATCATTGTACAAACCGGAAAGTTTCATATTCTGGAACTGAAAAATTATAGTGAAGATGGGATTTTTACAGAGGTTGCACTAAGGTATGATGAATTAATTCAAAATGAATGTAAGTTAGTCATTGGCGATGAAAGTGGTGTTATCGGATTTACATTAGAGGATGACTATATTGTTGCAGGTGATTTGTATCTGGTAGATGGTGTCATGGATTTAAATGGAAAAACTTTAATTGTCCAGGGTGATTTGATATTGCAGGAAGGCAGTATCAAAGTAAATCACGGAACATTGATCGTGGAAGGTGATTTCCGGTATCAGAAGCGAAAACAGACAGATGACGGGTATGAATATTCTGTGAGTCGGGGCAGTCTGTGCTTGGACTATGAAGATGACCATATGAGAGTGGAGGGAAATTGCATATTAATGCCCTCATACTCAGATAAAAACAGTGCAAAGGGAAATTTAGAATGTAATGGAAATTTAGAAAATGCCAAAGGAAATCTGTTTGAATGGGATGGAAATCTGATTCTAAATGGTAAAGAAAAACAAAGCTTATCATCCTATGGTGAAATGCAATTTGCAAATCTGATTGTAACCAATCAGTCTGCTGAAGGAGTAATATTGGAATCGGATATTTATGTCAGTGAGCATTTATCTGATCTTGATTGTAAAGTGAATGGAAGCGGTACAGTCAGAATAAATGATTTCAAGGTATTGGAGGAAGGATATTTTGGCGGAAACATCTTGTTTAGAGGCTATGGTAAACAGAATCAGAATGTTTACGTGCAGGGAAATCTGGATATACAGGGAGAACTTTCGTTAAATGGCAAACAGCTTTATGTGGAACAAAATCTGACTGTCATTGATACCGGTATCATCTATATGGAAAATCCGGCTGATTATATGCTGGTAGGTGGAGATATGACCTATGAGAGTGTATACAAGTCTACCTTAACAGCAGGAACCATGGAGTTAAAAGGTGATTTTACACAAAGCGGAACCGGTGCAACCTTTGTTGCAACCGGAGAACATCGTACGGTTTTAAGTGGAACTGTGACAGAACAAGGAGATTATTCGATACAGAACATTCATATGGACACACCGGAAAGTAACCGGTTCCATACCTTGGTGTTAAAGAAGGATTTGCATACCTGTTATCAGTTTGACACTGTGCCGGAGGATGTTGCGGATGAAGTAATCTATGAACTGTACACAGAAATATATCCTCGTCCTGTAACAGAAATTTCAGCAGGTAAAGTAACACCTTTTTCCATTGAGATTATCTATAATGGGACATGGTATGAAGGAGAGATTGCCGGATTCCGTATATATCGCGATGGCGTATATATAGGAGCAACGGGAACATACCAATATAAAGATACAGGACTGGAACCGGGAAAGACTTATACATATGCAGTATATCCCTATAATGAAAGTCAAAACCAAGCAACAGATTCGCCGCAGATTCAGATACAGACATCAACAGATGTAGAAGCGCCGCGCAAGGTAGAGAATCTGAAAGTGAATGAAAGAACCGGATCGGCAGTGACACTTGTCTGGGATAAAGGAAAAGACAATGTGGGTGTGGAACTTTATCGATTATATCGTGACGACACATTGATTTACGAAGGAAGTGCAAACAGTTATAAAGATAATGGATTAGATGGAAAAACATTATATCAATACTATGTGATTGCAGTGGATGGCAGTGGAAATGTATCAGAAAAAAGCGATACCATCGACGGCCTTGTTTTTGTACCCAGAATCCTTTCTGTATCTCCGTCAGATTATGCAACCATAGGTGGTGAAAGTGTTGAACTGGAAGTGGTATTTTCCGGTGAGGGGAATACAGAAGGTCATGCAGTGGAATTTCAATATTATGACAGGACTTCGTGTATATGGAAAAACATTACAAGAACGCCATTGGGAGAATCCAAAAACATGGATGGGACCTTGTACGCAAAGTATCAATGGCGTATTACAAATTTCAGTGTAGAGGATGAGGTAGATATCCGTGCAATTGTCACAGATAAGGATGGAAATCGTACCGAGAAGATTGTGACCTATGAAGTAGATAAAGAAGCTCCTTTGCCACCGGAAAACGTAGAAGCCATTGACCAAGGCGGAACCGTTGTCATCAACTGGGATAATGGAGGAAGTGCTGATTGTGCAGGATATCGTATATATCGTGTAATACCTGCAAAAGGTAGTGGTGGCTTGATAGCAGAAATTGATGGAAAAGACAGTACATGGTATGAGGATACTTTGGTGGAAGTGGGAGAAACATATAACTACTATGTGCGTGCCTATGATCAGTTTGGGCAATTGGGAGCCATGTCCAATGTGGCAGAAGTTACTGTGCAGCCGGATAATAGAGCGCCTAAGGTTATCAGCATGACACCGGATTCGGGAGCTGTCAATCGCAAGGTTAAGATTACGGTAGAGGGTAGTGATAATAAAGCAGTCAAGGGATTTAAACTCTATATACAAAAAAGTGGTGAGGACACATGGACATTTTTGACCGAACTGGAAGCTGAAAAGGATATAGCAACTTATCAATGGGATACAACGGTTTATCCGGATGCGGAATACTTTATCAAAGCTGTGGCATTTGATGCTACAGGAAATGAAAGTGAAGAATTATTCCGTAGACGATATGAAATAGACAATACCGGAATCGGTAAAATCACATTATCAGAATGTGAAGCAGGAATCACAACAGTATACCTTACATGGGAAAATGCATCAGAGGATGATTTTGATCACTTTCTGGTGGAAACTTTTGTGAATGAAAGATGGATAACAAAGCAAGATGTTAAGGATACATTAGGATGTCAGATTTATAATCTGCAACCGCTTACGACATATCGTTATCGTGTCAGAGGTGTGGACCGGTTGGGAAATATAGGTGAGCCATCCGATGAAATTGTCTTGACAACGCTTGCAGATGAAATTGCACCCTATATCAAACTGATAGAACCGGTATCATCATATTACAATGAGACGATTCCGCTTTGCATGACTGTCAGGGATAATGCAGCAATTGATTATGGTGTGTTTTCCTATAGCTTTGATAAAGAAAATTATGTGGAACTGGCAACGGTCTATGGAATCGGATACAGAGAAGAAAAATTGGCTTACACATGGGATGTGTCCGCATTGGAAGAAGGAGACGTATATATCCGTTTCGAAGTATATGATGCAGTAGGACATCATAATGCACTTTATCAAAATGAACAGATTGAATATCTGTATAAAATAGACCACACACCGCCGGGAAAACCAAGTGGTGTAACAGTGACGGGTGAAGAAGGTGCTGTACAACTTGTCTGGGATAAACCGGAAGAAACAGATATTGCAAGTTATAAAGTTTACCGTGCAAAACAGGGACAAAACCTGTTTCGTTGTGTTGCAGAAGAAGTAAAAGCATATGGTTATGTAGATACAGATGTAGAAGAAAATACAACCTACATTTATCGGATTGCGGCAGTGGATATTGCGGGAATGGAAGGAGAACAATCAGAAAAAGTATATGGTAGTGTCAAAGCGGATGAAACAGCTCCGGTTGTAACCGGAATATCACCGGCAGAAAGTGTCTTGGGAAAAAATGTAGAGTTTGAAGTGCTCGCATTGGACAACGCAAGATTACAGTCTGTCTGCTTAGAGTACAGAAAAATAGACAGTGACGAAGGGTGGACAGAAATTGCATATTTGGAAACGGATGAAAAAGAGTATTATCAAAGTGTTCCTTTTGATGCGGGGATATTGGAAGAAGGATCTGTCTATGAAGTGCGTGCAAAAGCAATAGATGCAGCAGGAAATGAAAGTGAATATGTGACAAGAACCTATACTTTTGACCTGACTGCTCCTGTAGCACCGCAGTTACAGACAGACAGTGGAAGTTTCCGTATAGAATTATCTTATACAGAAAATACAGAGAGTGATTTTGAGTGTTACAGAATCTATCGCAGACGCTATGGAGAGGAAGAATATACTTGTATTCAGAGTCTGAATGAGACCACCTATACAGATATCGTAGAGGATACGGAGACTGTATACTATTATAAAGTGCGCGCTTATGATATTCATGGCAACTACAGTGAATCTAATATTGATACCAACCATGGAAATTATGTGGATGATATTGCACCGGTAGCAGAGCTTCCTAAGACCATTGGAGGCGTTGCGGGTGATGAAGTTGCCTTTGATGGAGTATTATCCACCGACAATATCCGCATCAACCAATATGTTTGGGATTTTGGTGATGGCACTACCGCAGAGGGAATCCGACCGGTACATGTGTATGAAACGCCGGGAAACTATACAGTCACGCTGACGGTAAAAGATGCTAAAGGAAATCAGGCAACTGCAAAATCTGTAGTAGAAGTGGCAGATGAAAGTGATAGTGGAAAAATCCGTCTTCGCGTCACAAGTAATTATGGCGTTGGAATATCCGGTGCCTATGTCTATGTACGAGGAAGAGGAGAAGAAAAGAACCGGAAACTTAGATGCGATAGCAAAGGCTATGTAACGATTGTGGGGAATGAAGGTGATTATGAGATTGCGGCATATGCATCGGGATTTTTGCCATCAGAGGTTTCTGCACATATTACCAATGGAGGTACAACCAACAGTAGTATCGCACTGTCTACCGGCGAGATTGTAACAGGAGAGATTAAGGTAGAACCAATGTCATTGGAAGAAATGTTAGCAGAGGGTATCGATTTGAGCGCACCCTCTAATTATCATACCTTCCGGTTTGAAGTTGTACTGGGTCTTTCAGAAGATGGAATTCCCGATAGTTTTGACGGATATGGAAATCCGGATACAATTACGGAAATACCAATGGGTAATAATGACAAAGATTATAAAGTATGGGTTGCTTTCCCGGATATTAGTAAAGGGGAAAGTAATTATATTCCTCCTGCCGGTAAACCTATAGAAACCCCTGTTGTATTATATTTAAGGACAACCCAATCTGTCAGCTGGCTAAAGGACATGTACAATGTAGAAATCGGTGTGACAAATCATGCAGATTCCGAATATGTCATGGAAGATGCATCTGCAATGATACAACTGCCAACGGGACTTAATTTGGCAAGTACCTATTCCGGACAAACCCATATCAATGAAATGGGACGGATCTTAGGACAGGATACAGCTTATACATCTTGGATGGTAAGTGCATCCGAATCCGGCATTTATGAAATCAATGCACAATTTCACGGGGTGTTGAGTCCTTTTGGCGCAGTGATTAGTAAGCAATTTAAGACAGAAAAGGAATTTAAGGTACAGGCAGGAGAAGGGTTACATATTTATGTGTATCCGGAGGATGTCTATTATCCCGGAGAAAAATACTATATTCACTTTGAAGTTGCCAATGAATCAGAGAGACCTTTTTATAATGTAAAGACATCCATGGGTGAATTTGAACAGCCGGAACAGGTTGTGGAATGGACAGTAAAGGACTGGGAAACAAAAGAGATACTGGAATATAAAAGACTGGAAGGTGAGAGTTACTATATCACAGATCCGGAACAAAAGGCAGTACCGGTATTGACAAACGGAGCCTATCTGGAATGTGGTATCTTACCACCCGGAGCCAGTGTCTTTGGAACCTATTGTATCATTGCTGATGGAGAAGAGGATAAATGCTATAACTATGTGGAAAGTTTTGTAAATGTACTGGAGGGCGAAAACCTTGGCGTTCAAGTCACCGTGTTGCCAATTTCCAGCCATATAGCCAAAGCAATGGTCTTTTTGGACCAAAAAACAGGAACAACCTATGGAGATCCCGTAGATTTGACAAGTGGCGCATTTCTTTATGACTTAGCAGGAATGCAGGTAAATGGTGCTACAGAGTTGTCTTTAGGCATGCATTATCATTCGATGGTAACCGATACAAAAGGTCAGTGTGGATATGGATGGAGCCATGATTATGAACAGCATATAGAGGATCGGGGATCTGTTATTCATCTTTATCTGAGTCCCTATGCAGCAGTTCCGTTTATCAGTGAGGAAGCAACGGAACATGTGGTGTATGGACAGGTAGAAGATGGAAAACTGGTTATTGACAAAGATGCAGTATATAGTGGCAGATTTTATCCTGCCTCAGAAGCCTTTGATGGCTGGTACATCAATAAGACAAATGATGGGTATGAAGTATTCTCTAAAGATAACTTTAACTATCAATTTGATACAGAGGGCAGATTGACAGCAATCCGTTCTTTGGATAATAAAAGTGTGCAGATTTCTTATGGAGATAATAAAACAACTATCACAGATACCATATCCGGTGAACAATTGCATCTTCACTATAATGAAGATGCAATGCTGGTACAAATCAGTGATAATCACGGAAGAAGCAATCAGCTTACATACAGCAAAGAAGAGTTGATATCCTTTACAGAAGCTGACGGAAAAGTAACCCGGTTTCACTATGACGGTTGTCATAGGATTCTTACTGTAACGGATGCAAACAATATTGTGTCTGTAGAAAATGAATATGATGATAAAGACCGCGTAATCAGACAAAGTGAAGCAGGAATAGCAGGAACTGCATATTACAGCTATGAAAACCTTGCTAATGGCGGTGTCAAAACAACAGTACAAAATTATAGCGGAGAAACAATTTCTGTTGAAACCAATGCAAACGGAGATAAAGTAAAAGAAACCGATGGAAATGGAGCGGTCACAAGCTATACCTATAATGAAGCCGGCAACTTGCTGTCAAAGACAGATGCAAAAGGAAATACGGAAACGTATGGTTATGACGAATTTGGCAATCAAGTGTCTGTGACAGATCGGAACGGAAATACATCCACAGTTGCTTATGACGAAAATGGTAATGTAAAGACTTTGCAAGTCGACGAAAAAAATCAGACCAATTTTGTATATGATGAGCAGGGACGTATCATCCACGCTACAGATTCTTTGGGGGCAGTGACACGTTATGCTTATAATGCAGAAGGAAATGCAATCCGTCAGGTTAATGATGGATTGGGTGTCATTGCCATGACCTACGAAAGCGGCAGATTAATGTCCGTGACTGATTATAATGGCAATGTAACTACCTTTGGCTATGACGGCTACGGAAACCGTAATTCACAAACGGATGCGCTGGGAAGGACAAGTACCATTGTTTATGACGCAGCCGGAAAGATTACTTCAGAAACAACGGTTGATGGAACAACAATTACTTACAGCTATGATGCCAAAGGCCAAAAGATAAAAGAAACAATCAAAGGAGCAGATGGTATCAGCCGTACTACCACTTATGGTTATGACGTGGCAGGAAGAGTCATAAACCAAACAAACGAAAGTGGTACATTGACCTATAGCTATGATTCGGAAGGTAATATGACAAGTATTACCTATCCTGACAAAACAAAGGATGTCTTTGTCTATGATTCGGCTTCTAATTTGATTCAAATGACCACCGCAGGAGGTGTCACCACAGAATATACCGTAGATGCTCTTGGAAATGTGCTGACAGAAAAAACAGGTGATACGGTTATTTCCTACACTTATACAGGAGATGAGCAGATTAGCAGCATCACACAGGCTGATGGAACAACAATCAGCTTTGCTTATGATGCAAACGGAAACTGTATCAAAGAAACGGATGCAGAAGGAAACAGTTATTCCTATACTTATGATGCGGCAGGCAATAAAACCTCCGACACAGACCCGTTGGGTAATCAGACGATTTATACATATGACACTTATGGAAGATGTATCAAGATCACAGATCCCAATGGTAATAGTACGACCTATACCTACGATGGTAACAGCAACTGCATATCAGCAACCGATGCGGCAGGAACCACAACTGTCTTTACTTATGATGCCGCAAACCGGCTGATAACAACCACAACGAAGACATCGGGCGGAGAATATACCATTTCCTATGGCTATGATAATGCAGACCGTGTGACAAGTATCACAGATGAAATGGGCCATACCATGATGGCAGAATATGACAGCTTGGGCAACCTGACTGCCATAACCGATGCAAAAGGAAGTGTGGTAGAAAGCAATACCTATAATGAAAAAGGATATTTAACAAAAACAAAAGATGCTTTGGGTAACACAACAGCTTATTCTTATGATACAATGGGTAATATCATAGCAATTATAGAATGCCTGAACACAGAAGCAGAGACAAAGACCTCTTATGGCTATGATGCAGATGGAAAGCTTATGTCTGTCAGCGATGCCGTAGGAACAACCTCTGTGACTTATGATGGAAGTGGCAATGTCACAAGCATGACTGATGCCATGGAAGGCACCACCACATACAGCTATGATTCCGTGAACCGGGTAACAGAGATTGTCAATGCCATTGGAGCAAAGGAAACCTATCAGTACAATGCACGTGGTTTGTTGGAAGAATCGGTTGATAATGCCGGGGAAAAGACCATTTATACCTACGACGCAGCAGGACGAATCACCAAACAAAAGGATGAACTTGGCACAATCACTTACAGCTATGATAAGAATGGAAATGTCCTGACAGTCAGTGATAAAAATGGCACCATTGAAAGGAACTATGATGCCCTAAACCGTGTCACAAGTGTTACTGATTATAATGGAGATACCATTAGTTATGCTTATGATGAGCTTGGTAACCGCATAAGCATCACCTACCCGGGCGGAGAAAAGGTAAGATATACCTACGATAAATCCGGCAGAATGCTGACTGTGACCGATATACAGGGCAAGGTCACCTATTACAGCTATGATGAGAATGGACAACTCATAGAAACAGTCCGTGGTGATGGCAGTAAAGAAACCAGAACCTACAACGTGGCAGGACAACTGGCAACTTTGCATGACGAAACCGTAGCCGGTGAAGTCATCCACGAATATCATTACAGCTATGATGCAGCAGGAAATATCATTAAGATTACCGGCATGGATACCGGCATCTCGGAAGGTGCCAAGACAAGCATTGCAGATTTAACAGATGAAAATCCCAATGACGGTATCACCCCTGCAGTCCAAAACGCAGACGGAAGCATCACTGTGGCAGTATCCATGACCTATGATGCGGATAACCGCCTTTTGACCTACAACGGTCAAACTGTGGAATACGATGATGTCGGCAACATGACCCGAGGTCCCTTAAATGGCGCCATGGCAGACTTTACCTACGACTGCCGTAACCGACTTGTAAAGGTACAAGAAAACGACGGAACCATCACCGAATATGAGTATGATGCAGAAAATGTCAGAACCGCAGTGATCAGTGGTGGTATTAAAACGGTATATACAACCGATAGGGAAAGTACCTATTCCCAGACCTTAGTTAAAACTGAGTATCAGAAAAACACTCTGGGCTTCTACACAGAAGAAAAATCCCGGACCACATATACCTATGGTCTCGGCCTTATCAGCGAAAGAAGGGATGATAACCAAGAGTATTATTATCACTACAACCATGTAGGATCGACCATGGCAGTAACCGATGAAGCAGGAATCATTTACTACCATTATATCTACGATACCTATGGAGAATTAAGTGATATCACAACGGATGACGGCGTAAGCTTAAAGTCATCCGAACAACTAACTGAATATCGACTAGCAGAGTTAGCTCATGCAACGGGTATTGATTACCTATACAATGGACAGTATGGTGTAGAAACGGATGCAAACGGACTCTATTACATGAGAGCACGTTACTACAATCAGGACATCAAACGCTTTATCAACCGCGATGTAGTCAGTGGAGATATTACCAACAGCCAGAGCTTAAACAGATACTGCTATGTACAGGGAAATCCTGTGAGCCTTATCGATCCCTTTGGATTATGTCCAACACCAGAAGAGGTTTTGCGAGATCGAATTGTAAAAGCGATAAGTAATACGACGCATTGGCTATTAGATGCTGTGGGATTTGTGGGTGGCATAATTGTCCCAGGCTTTGGTGATTTATGTGATGCGATAAATGCTGGTATTTATGTTGCAGAAGAAGAGTATGGAATGGCGGCAGTATCAATTGTATGCGCAATTCCTTTTGTGGGCACACTTTTGAGTATACCAGCAAAATATGTGATGAAGCACGCGGATGAATTAGGTGCAGTAGCATTAAAATATATGTATAAAAATCATCCGGAAGTAGCAACAAATATTAGTAAGTGGTTAATAAAAAAATCACCTGAGTTATATGAAAAAATTGCGGGATTGCTAAGCAAAAAAGGGGATAAAATCATATCCTATTCAGATTATAGCCGTATATATCAAGATAGTATTCATAATTCTGGTAGGAATCAAGTCATGCTAGGGAAATATGATAATGGCGGAGCGACAAGCTATATCACAAGAGCAGGAAATGAATATACATATTTTAGTTTAGGTGATGATTGGAATGCTATCAAAGCTAAATATGGCTATACAGATGATGAAATGTTTAAATTATTTAATGAAGCATTTTTAGATGATGGAATAAATGAAGGAAAAATATTTCAGTTTTCACACAATCCAATTAATGATAATGGTGCATTGGGAAAGGAATATCAATATTTATTAAAGAATGGTTATATATGGGATGATAAAACAATGACCATGATACCAACAAAATAGGAGCAGAGATATGGATGTATATAAATTATATAATCTTATTAAAGATTTTTTGGGATATAAATGCAATATGGTAGGTATAAATTCGGAAAAAAAGGAAGTTAAATGTATATTATACGATTCTTTTTGGCTAAAGTGTAGCCTTGATGATCGATATGGCAGATTTGGTGCCGGAATAGAAGTTGGAAACGAAGGAATGATAACAATTTTTTTGGGTAAGACTTGTTCTTTGAATTCTGATGAAACATCAATACGTGAAAGTTTACAACTGATTGATGATTATTGCAGGTTAAGATTACCTGATAAATTTCTGGATGCATACTATAAAGCATATGTACTAAGTCAATATGAAGATTGTGATATATAAAATAAATGTATAATGTACCACAGACATCCGACAAATAGGATTTCAAAAGCGGTACTTTGACGAACGTCGGCACTTCCTTGTCGCGAAGCGAGAAGGTTAGTGTCCGCTACGATTCGTCATGTAGTGGGAACGTGCCGCGCTTGAAACCTATTTGTGGATGCCGTG
>JAZQLQ010000022.1:0-65089 GCA_045542735.1 Lachnospiraceae bacterium | reverse complement strand
AGCCAAATTTCATTTCCAAATTCACCAGAATAATTCACAGTTGGAGCCACTTCATTCATCGGTTCAGTTCTCCAGCTCTTTATATTAGATACTGGCTCCCCAAACAACTCGACAAATCGGGCTTTGATGAGGTCGTCTAATTTCTGCAATTCATTCTCTCTAAAGCCAATCAACAAATTAACTTTATCTAATATATCAACAATCATTGCTTGTTCTGCCAATGATGGTACTAAAATAGTTAACTTTTTTAAATCTGCAACCGCAAAACTTGCTTGATTTACAGACTTCTTAGTTATTCTTCCAATCTGTTCTCTGAACTTAGGAGAATAAAAATAGTATCTTGCATAAGCAGGATTAATAATATCTCGATTTGCTTTTAATCCAAGCAAATTCATTCCATGGATAATTGTTTCATTACCTTGTTTCTGATAAAGGACTGTTCTACCTAAATATTGCACACTATTGATATGAGACATCAAAAGATCTCCATCTTCCAAAACATAACTTTCATATTTTCCAATATCAGTAATTCCTGCATATCCCACACGATCACGATGAAACTTATCATTCGCTAATGTTTCTATTCGTGTAATTGGAAATCCACCATCAACTACACCTTGCTTAATATTCGCACCGTTACGTATTTGGCAAAAACATTCTTCTACAGTTCGTTTTTCCATCTCTTCATCCCTACAAATCCGAATTTGTATTTTCCCTTCCAAAATTAGCGCAACCACCTACTTGATAGGTCTAGTGATTTTCTTACATCTTTTTGGCAACTTTTTATCTTTTAAATGCCTTACATAAATCAAATGCTGAATTTTAACCGCAGAATCTTCACATCTCCATTTCTCCAATGAACTTTTAACTAACTTAACATCCACTTTCACAGAACAATTCTTTTTTGCTCTTTGTGATATATAATTAATTCTGTCCACTAATTCATCAAAATCAACAAGGTTTGCATCCATAAAATGTTGTACCTTTATTTTATTACGACTAATTCCACCTATCACAGTCATCTGATAAACAGGGCACTTAATTCCCTCATATGCCAAAAGTTCTTCGATAAATTTCATATGTCTATAATTCTGCTTGAGTCCATTATTATCACTATTATTTGTTCCTCGTTTTGTTTTCAAAATCCAAGTTTTTGCCAACGCTCCCCCTGAAATCTGCAAATACTTATTATCATCCAACCACTTTGATTCAATACAAAAGATCCCATCTTCTGTAATCAAAATATGATCTATCTGAATAGATTCATATAACAACAATGACTGAATATAGTTTCCTGTTTCAAAATATGTATCATTCATGAGTTCCGCCGTCGGAAACACTTCTGTCATTCTTTCAGACACTTTTTTCTCAAAGGCGTCCCCTAATTCCTTTTTTACTATACTTGCCTTGGTTCGTTTCAACACCCCTTTTTGCTCTGGATCCAAATCCGGTTTTCTTCCACACACCAGCGGGTGTTTATCTAAATTAAAATGATACTTTTTACCCATACCTTTTTCCCCCTTAGTTTAGCAACTTCTCCAACTCATCCATCTCTTTTCGAACCTCATCTTCAAGTTTTCGAATATTCGCCATAATCTCCGACGTCGGTGGATATTCCACTGCGACGTACTCTACCTTTTTATACTTGTTGATAGACAAATCGTAATCATTATCCACAATTTCTTTTTTCGGAACCATAAAAGACTTCTCTGTTCGTGCTCTCGCAAGTTCTGCTTCACGATTTTTAAATCTCTCAATAATATCTGGAATATCATTCTCTGAAACAGCAGAACGTTTATCATCCAAACTAAATCCATCCGCCTGCATATCATAGAACCATACATTATCCGTTCCGCCATAATTAGTTTTGGTAAATACAAGAATCGCAGTCGATACACCGGCGTATGGTTTGAAGACTCCGGAAGGCATAGAAATAACGGCTTCTAATCTTTGATTTTCAATCAGCTCTTTTCTGATATCTTTATGCGCTTTCGAAGAGCCAAACAACACTCCGTCCGGTACAATACAAGCACATCGTCCGCCAACTTTCAGCATACGAACAAATAAGGCCAAGAAAAGCAGTTCCGTCTTTTTTGTCTTACATACCTTGAGCAAATCTGCTGACACGATATCCGCATCAAGACTTCCTTTAAACGGCGGATTAGCCAAAATAAGAGAATATTTGTCCTTGTCCGGATTCTGGTCTGACAAACTGTCTCTATACTCAATAAACGGGCTTTCCACACCATGCGTCATCATATTCATTGCACCAATGCGAAGCATAGTTCTGTCCATATCAAATCCGTGAAACATATGATTCATGAAGTGTGCTTTTTTTGTTCTATCATAGAAAATCTCTTCTTTTCGGTTCGCTCTTAAATATTCGCCAGCCTCAACAAGAAATCCGGCCGTACCGCAACTCGGATCGCAAATCACATCATCTGCCTGCGGATCCATAAGTTCTACCATCATCTTAATGATGTGGCGAGGTGTTCTGAATTGTCCATTTACCCCAGCAGTTGCAAGCTTTGAAAGCAAATACTCGTACACATCTCCTCGTGCATCACTTTCCTTCAATTTCGACATCTGTGAATACAACTCGTCCATCGCATCCACAACTTTTGAAAGCATCAATGGAGTCGGTAATTTAAAGATTGCATCATCCATATATTTTGAATATGCACTGTCCTTATTCGCATGAAGATTCTTAATAAACGGAAATACCATTTCTTGCATAACCGAATACATTCTATCCGCCGGAAAATCTCTGAAGACAGACCATTTTAACTGCGTTCCGTCAATTGTTCTTTCTCCGATTTTTACTTCGTTTGTGAAAACACTTTCATATGGTAATCCAAGCATAGCGCTTTCTTTTGCATGAATATTATCAGAGTCATCCAAATCATGAATAAACATCAAATATGTCATCTGTTCAATGACATCTAACGGATTTGTCAGTCCGCCTGTCCAAAAAATCTCCCACAAACTGTCTATTCTGTTTTTCAATTCGCCTGTAATCATGTTTTAATTCTCCCTATCCCAGTTCCATTTGTATTTTGTGTAACGACCGTTTCCAATCTTAATAATTTTTTCTTGCTTTAACAAATCAGCCAAGGTTCTCTGAATGGTTGTCATACTAATCCCTGACAAATCATCCGCTATTTCTTTCTTTGTGATAGTTCCCAAATGATTCTTAATTAGTTCTTCCACCCGATCCGGTTTAGACACTTTCTTTTCTTCGACTATCTGAGCCCTCTCAAAAAATTCTCTATATGCAGCAACAATAATGCCAAGCATATATTTTACAAACGGCTCGTAATTGTTTCCACCGCTCATCCATTTTTGAGACGACTCTTGTAATGCGTCATAGTAATTGTCTTTTGTCTTCTCTATTAATTTCTCCAAACTAATATATTTACCGACTATATAATCATTCTGATAAAGAAGAAGCAAAGTAAGAAGCCTACTCATTCTTCCATTTCCGTCGCTGAAAGGATGAATACAAAGAAAGTCAATGATAAACATCGGTATTACCAGCAAAGGATCCGCATCGCTTCTATTTATGACCTCATTATAAGTTGCGCACAATGCAATAACCGCTTCCGGCGTTTCCCATGCCGCCAAAGGTTGGAATCTGACAAACTTATTACCTTTTTCATCTTCTTCCTCAATAATATTGTCTACCGCCTTAAATCTGCCACCGTTTGATGCATTTTCAAATTTGTACAGATCTCTATGCAGTTGTAATATAAAGGTATCTCTCACCGGAATGTGTTCAAAACTTTCATGAATCGTATTCAATACATCTCTGTATCCCGCAATCTCTCGCTCATTCCTTGTTTGCGGTCTTGTCTTATCTAAAACGATTTTTTTCAATCGCTCATCCGATGTATATATACCCTCAATCTTATTAGAACTTTCCGTACTCTGAATCTTAGCCACTTCAACAAGACTTTCTAACACATCCGCATGTCGTTCTGCTATTAAACGCTGTTCACCTTTATATTCATGAATTATTGTAAGATATTTGACAATCTCAGGTGTCAACAACTTCTCCCATTTCTTTGTATAATCAAATTCTCTCACTTTAACTACCTCATTTATTTTTCAATTTAGTCATTTTTTGTATTTTGACTTAATTGAATTATATCTTTTAACTACGTCTAAATCAAGTTCAATTTAGTCTTTTTTGAACTTTTGACTAAATTGAATTAATTTTTGACCAAAATAAAAAGGCGGGCATTGCCCGCCACATTTGTTGCAACCTGTTTGCTGACTTCTGCTGTTTTCTTAACTGCGACCGATGTCTTTTGCTTCACATCTGCAAATATCTCGGCTCCTTTTTGTAAATCAATTTTCTTCTTCATTCCCAATTCCCTCATTTGCAATTTTTTCTTTTATCACCAAATGTAAATTTCGCGAATTTTCTTTACGTTGAACTCCGTTTTACAATCTGTAGCTCATATCCCAGCGCATAAACCATGCTATAAAAACATTTTTAAAGATGGAGTATGTCCCTTGTTCTCCGTTCTTGAAATTGCCTGTTGTTTATTTTCGGTAAGCTCCGCCAATTTACTTTGTTTATTTGATATGAAAAGAGTCCTGCTTTCGCAAGACTCTTGAATTTGCATTCTTTTAATTTTACTCCTCAATCATCGCCTTAAACACTTCTTTCGGCACTGCTTTTGAATAATACCATCCCTGGAGATAATGGCATCCAAATTTGATGAGTTCATCTCTCATCTCTTCCGTCTCGACGCCCTCTGCTATAATCTGCAGCTTTAAAGCATTCAGCATTTTAATGGTATACTCCAAAGTGATACGGGCTTTTTCCTCTTTAAAGGCTGACCACACCAACTCTCTGTCCAGCTTGATAAATTTAAACGGCATCGTGTTCAGATAATTAATATTTGCATAGCCTGAGCCGTAATCATCCAATGATATAGCAATATTGTTGTTCACAAACTTCATTAAATTGTCGCTTACAACCGCATAGGAAGTCATCATGGCGGTTTCTGTGATTTCAATATTAATCTGTGAAGCATCCACATCATACTGCTTCATAATTTCCAACATTCTGTCCGCAAATCCGCTTTGCATCAATTGTAAGGAACTGACATTCACCTCAATGTATTCGATACAGGTTTGTTTTAATGCACATTCTTTGATAAAACTGCAAACCTTATGTAAAATGATTTCTCCCAGTTCAATGATAAGACCACTTTTTTCTGCAATCTCAATAAACACATCCGGTGCAATCCATCCCAGTTTTTCATCGTGAAGACGCGCCAGCGCTTCGGCAGAGATATAACACTGTTTTTCTGCAGAATAAATCGGCTGATAATGCACCATAATACTACCGGTTGCAATGGCATCCTTTACCGCTCTTTCCACCGCTTTAAAGGTATGACTTTTTTCAAAATCAATATCGGCTGCATATGCGATTCTGCCTTTGCATAGATTCTTGGCATTTTCCATGGTGTAATCAATGATTTCAACCAGTTTCTCCGGATTATCAGCATCACGGGGACAATCCACAATGCAAAGCGTTGCCGAAATAACAATTTCCATTTTGTCCAGCATCCATGATTTGCCAAAACGTTCAACAATTTCATTTGCTACATCAACCGCAGTTGTTTTACCATTTTCAAGCACGACACAAAACTGATCTGCACCATAATGGAATACCCTGTGATTTTGACTCATAGTC
Organism: Lachnospiraceae bacterium; assembly: GCA_045542735.1. Taxonomy (GTDB): domain Bacteria; phylum Bacillota; class Clostridia; order Lachnospirales; family Lachnospiraceae; genus UBA2882. Next base: position 59,379 of record JAZQLQ010000022.1, on the reverse strand, counting down.
TCCAGATATTCACCGATCTGTTGCAATAAGATGTCCCCTGTTGCAACTCCATAACTTTGATTGATATATTTAAAATCATCCAAATCAAGCACAATTAAAGAAAAAGCTCGCTTATCCATAAAGCGGTCCTTCACATAGGTAACAAAAAACTTTCGGCTAAACTGTTTTGTCAGTTTATCAATATCAACCTCCGGTCCTTGTCCAAACAAGTAAAGCACCATACAAAACATGGCAATCACAAGATTTAACATGGGAGCGAAGTTAAATTCCTGCGCAATACCTGCCGCAACAGCACTAATAAACAGGAATATCACAATCGTCTTTCTCAAAAACGTGAAGTTTTGTCTTTTTACAATTAAAACCCAGCCCATGAGAATTACCATAATGGCATCAATTCCGTATAGCACAAAACCGATACCCGTTATGGAATATACACCATTAATCAAATTGGCTGCCCAACCAAGCACGGGATTCAGCGCACAAATAACCACAATCAGAACCCATGATACGACAAATGTATACTTGAGCATCCGGTTATTTTTTGTATCAACCCATGCCAGCATCAATAAATAATTGGTAATACAAGTAAAAAAAGAATGAATAAACAGCATCTGCACCGACAGAACCAAGTAAACGATTGAAAACGGAACAGCATCCCCCTTTATAGCAAGGGCATATGTAAAAATCTCCAATACCGTTGCTCCAAATGCAGTAATTAAGACATAAAAAAAGCATCTGTAACTACGTAATGGAACCTTTTTCTCCGTCAAATACCAGATTAGCAGCATAAACAAAAAGAATGCCGCGATATAATCATATGATAAATTTGTTTGTATCATCGGCATCCTCCATTTCTTACTTATTTCAAATCATGCATCTTTAATAAATCCATAAAATATTCCACATTTGCTGTAATATCACCCTGGAAAACTGCGGAACCGGAAATAATGACATTGGCTCCCGCTTCCAAAATCATGGTCACATTGCCAAGATGAACGCCGCCATCTACTGCCACATCCACATTGAGGCCTCTGCGTTCGATTTCCGCTCTTACATCTTTAATCTTCTGGGTACAACTATCTATATATTTCTGTCCGCCAAATCCGGTATTCACTGTCATCACCAACACCTGATCCACATAGTCCAAATAAGGATATAAGGATTCGATGGGCGTCTGGGGATGTAAGGATATACCCGTACGCAAGCCTTTTGCCTTAATCTTTTTTAAGGTGTCAATCATACAATGACACGCTTCCACATGAATGGTAAGTCCGTCTGCACCGGCCGCTGCGAACTGATCAATATAACGTTCCGGTTCTGTAATCATCAGATGGACATCAAAAAACTTATCTGTCACCTTGCGCAGGGACTGGATAATTGGGAATCCAAAGGAAATGGATGGAACAAATACTCCATCCATAACATCAATATGAATATATTGTGCTCCTGCCTTATCTACTTTTTGAACTTGTTCTCCCAATCTTGCAAAGTCTGCTGCAAGAATGGATGGGGACAAAATTGTCATGCTAGTATCTCCTCTTGTCTTTACATTCCGTATATAGATTTACATAGTCTTCATAGCGTTCCTTGCTGATTTCCCCCGCAGCAAGTGCTTCTTTTACCCCACAATCAGGTTCATGGATGTGTGCACAGCCCAAAAACCTGCATTTATCTTCATATCTTGAAAACTCCGGAAAACAAGCCTTCAGTTCCTCCGGCAACAGCTCGGATACACTCAAAGAACTAAATCCCGGTGTGTCAAATATATAAGTATCTTTGTCTATTTCCATCAACTGGGAATGCCTTGTGGTATGCTTTCCCCGTTCGATCTTGGCACTGATGTCTCCGGTCTCCATAACCGTTTCATTCTGTAAGCAATTGACTAATGTAGATTTACCCACTCCACTGGGTCCTGCCACAGTCGTTACCTTGCCCTTCAACACCGCTTCTATCTCTGCAATACCTTCCTGCTTGGCCGCACTGATTGTGAGTACCCGATACCCCGCACTTTCATAAATCTCACGAAGTCGTGTTTCTTCTACACTTTCCACCAAATCTGTCTTGTTAAAGCAAATCACGGTATCAATGCCCGCATACTCCATTTGAATCAAAAACCGGTCCAATAACCCAAGATTGGGCTCAGGTGCTGCCGCCGCAAATATAACCAATGCCTGATCAATATTGGCAACTGCCGGTCGGATCAATTCATTTTTTCTCTCCAGCAGTTCCCGGATGTTTCCGATGTACTTTTGCTCATCGATCACATCCATATATACATCATCACCCACCAAGGGCTTGCGGTGGTCCTTACGGAACACCCCTTTTGCTTTACACTCGTAGGTGATGCCGTCATCACATTTCACATAATAGAATCCTGCGATTCCTTTGATAATCTTTCCCTGCATGAAACCGCCCTTACTGTACTTGTGTAAAGCTTACAGCCTGTGAACCGAAATCAGCAGGTACTTGTGTCTCTACAGTCTCATAAATCGGTGCTCCATTGGCATCCAATACAGGATTACCATTAGCATCCAACTTAGGCTCCTGTGAAGTCTCTGTCTTTACGCCACTGATGCTGACCGTACCGGTAGCAGATTTAAAGCCTGTTTCATTGATATTGAAAGGGAAGGTATTGGTTGAAAAGGTACGGGATTCACCATCTGCCGATGTCAGCGTAATCGTCGCTGTAGTTCCATTTACATAGCCTGTGGGCGCATTAATGCTTCCTACATATTGATATACAATCTCTTTCTTACCAAGACTTAAGACAAAATCAACACTTGTTCCCTCTTCTACTTCCATTCCCGGAGAATAGCTCTGGGAAATAACGCAACCTGCTGTCACGGAATCATTATGCTCTTCACTGACAGTTCCCGCCTTTAAGTTGGCCGCTGCCAATTTATCCTTCGCTGCACTTTCACTTAATCCTCTAAGATCCGGCACATCGGTTTTCTTCACTTCCGGTCCAATGCTGACAATCAAGGTAATCATAGTTTCCTCTGCTACCTTTTCACCTGCAGCAGGATTCATAGAAATAACCAAGCCTTCTTCTACATCATCACTATAATCCGTATCAGTAGATACCTTAAAACCGGCTTCATATAAAATAGAAACTGCTTCAGACTCTTCTTTACCAACTACATCCGGAATCTCAACTGCTGCTACACCGCTGCTGACAACCAATTTGACGGTACTTCCCTGGGCAACCATTTTGCCGGCTTCAATACTCTGGGAAATAACTTTGTTTTCCGGAATTTCTTCTGACTCCTGATACTCAATCTCAGGAACCATATAAATCTCTTCTAAAGTCACTTTAGCAACTTCCACATCCATGCCGACTACATCAACCATCTCGATATCCTGTGTCTGCTCAATCTGTTGCTCTTCATCATCGCTGCCGCCTTTAAAAATACCGACAGCATTTGCTACAAGCACCAATGCAATAATACCGATGATAACTGCTGCCACAATGGCAAGAATGGTTGTGATACGCTCCATTCTGGGATCCATATCGTCATCATCATATTCATCATCGTCATCTTCATCTGCTTCGTATTCTTCGCCTTCATCCTCATCTTCGTCTTCGTCATCATCCCACATCAAAGGAACGGCGATTTTTTTCTTCGCTTTTGCTTCTTCATTCAGACGCATATGCACTTCATCAACCGCAATTGTGCCTGTGCGTTCTTTAATCTCAGCTAAATCTTCTTCTGTCAAAGCTTTTGTAGCCGCAGACGTATCTACATCTATCATGGTTACAAAATCTTCATCCGGTGTAATCAAAGATTTTTTCAGATCAATAATTAACTCTGCCATGCTCTGATATCTGCGGTCCGGACTCTTCTGTGTACATTTATAGATAATCTTTTCTACAGAAACCGGGATTTCGGATACATACTCTCTTGCTGAGGGCATTTCATCCTGAATATGCTTAATTGCAATAGCAACTGTTGTCTCCCCGTCAAAGGGTACGTGGCCGGTCAACATCTCAAATAAAGTACATCCCAAAGAGTAAATATCACTCTTCTCATCCGAAAAGCCACCTCTTGCCTGCTCAGGTGAAGTATAATGCACACTTCCCATCACGTTGGAAGTAATGGTGTTGCTGGTAGCTGCCTTAGCAATACCAAAGTCTGTTACCTTTACTTTTCCATCTTTGGAAATCATAATATTCTGAGGTTTAATATCTCTGTGAATAATATGATTGTTGTGTGCCGCTTCAATACCCATAGATACCTGAATGGCAATACTGATTGCTTCTTTAATGGAAAGACGGGATTTTTTCTCAATATAATTTTTGAGTGTAATTCCCTCAACCAATTCCATGACAATATAATAGATACCGTCTTCTTCTCCTACATCATACACATTTACGATATTGGAGTGCATCAAGCCTGCTGCTGCCTGTGCTTCCACACGGAATTTGGATACAAAATTGGTATTCTCATTAAATTCCTGTTTTAACACTTTTACAGCAACCAAACGGTTTAATTTATGATCTTTCGCTTTATATACATCGCTCATACCGCCGGTACCGATTTTATCCAAAATCTCATAGCGGTCGCCGATTAACATTCCTAATATAATCATTCTTCCACCTCGTTCTCAAAGGGTTTAATTAATACAACAGCTATATTATCCTTGCCACCATTATCGTTGGCTGCGCGGACCAAAGCGTCTCCCTTCTGAATTAACTCCTCCAACATTTCGTCTTTGACAATCTTCTCGATTTCTTTATCTTCCAGCATATTGCTAAGACCGTCGGAACACATCAGAATAATATCATCTTTTTCCAATTCCTCGGTAAAGAAATCCGCCTCTACCTCGTCCTTGGCACCAATTGCCCTTGTAATAATATTTTTGTCCGGGTGTAAACGTGCATCCTCTCTTGCCAGACCTCCAAGGCGGATCATTTCCTCCACCAGGGAATGATCTCTGGTAATCTGACGGATCCCACGCTTGCCAATGATGTATAACCTGGAATCACCAATATTTGCAACCTGCAAATATTTACCGATAATTGTGGCAATCACCAAAGTGGTACCCATACCCAACAGGTTCTCATCCTTTGCGGCAGCCTCCCGAATCTTTTTGTTTGCCACCTGGATTGCCTTCTGGATAATGATGGTCGGATTCTTCTCAAAGGAGTTCCGAATTTCACCGACAACAGTCTCTGTTGTACACTTGGAAGCGTAATCTCCCGCATTGTGTCCACCCATGCCGTCTGCTACGATAAACAGGTTCGGCATGTTTCCCAAAGGCTTTGCCGAAGAGAACACATAATCCTGATTCAATTGTCTTTTTCGCCCGATATCCGTGACGGAATATGATTCTACCAACGCATATCCTCCTTGCTCTCTTCTAAATGTCTTTTTCTAAGCTGTCCACAGGCACCATCAATATCTCTGCCCATTTCCCTTCTAATAGTAACATTTATTCGATTTTTTTCAAGTTTATTTTTAAATGCAATGACATAAGCCTGGTCCGGTTGTTTAAAATCCCGCTCCTTGATGGGATTGACCGGTATCAGATTAATATGGCAATTTCTTTTTCCTGCCAACCGTGACAGATTCTCTACATCTTCATATGTATCATTCACACCTGCCACCAAGCTATATTCAAAGGTAATTCTCCTACCTGTTTTTTCAAAATATACATCCACCGCATCCATCAATTCCTGAATGGAATACACCTTTGCAATGGGCATTAACTCCTGTCGTTTCTCATCTGTGGCACCGTGCAAAGATAATGCTAAAGTAATCTGTAGTTTTTCCTCTGCCAACTCCAAAATCTTCGGAACCAGACCACAAGTTGATACTGTTATATTTCTCTGGCTGATATGAAGACCATTTTCATCTGTCAGCATTTTTACAAACTGTACCATAGGGGTATAGTTATCCAACGGTTCACCTGTACCCATGACTACCACATTGGCAACCCGTTCGCCTGTAATCCGGCTAATACTGTAGATTTGGTCAAGCATCTCAGACGTAGTTAAGTTTCTGGTCAAGCCGTCCAAAGTAGATGCACAAAAGCGGCACCCCATACGACATCCCACTTGTGATGAAATACAAACACTATTGCCATGCTTATAAGGCATTAGCACACTTTCCACCACATTTCCGTCTGCCAGGGCAAACAAAAATTTTTGTGTCCCATCGCATTTGGACTTTTGCACTCTGATTGCTTCCAAAGCCGTATAGGAAAACCGTTCTTTACATTGTTCCCGAAATGCTTTGGATATATTAGTCATTTCATCAAATCCCGCCGCAAGCTTCACATGCATCCAGTCATACATCTGATCGGCCCTGAATTTCTTTTCACCCATGGCACAAATCGCTTCCCGAAGCTGTTCCTTGTTTAAGGATTTTATATCAATCTTTTCCATGATAATCTCCGTAGAAATACTTTATTTTCTCACAAACACCGCCATATAAAATCCATCTGTCCCGTCTATTCCGGGAATCAACATGCGTTCCTGTATTTTTTCAAAAGGATGATTTTTTAAAAACCAAGCCGCATTCTCTTCATTCTCTTCTTCCGTCAGGGTACAGGTGGAATATAAAAGTTTTCCGCCCGGTTTTACATACTTCCAGACAACCGAAAGAATCTCTCTCTGCAATTTGGCAATGGAACCGACATCCTCAGGTTGCACACGATATTTAATATCTGCTTTTCTACCGATTACTCCCAGACCGGAGCAGGGCAAATCGGCAACCACCACATCTGCCTTCTCAATATTGGCTTCATCCAATACCGTTGCATCAAATACCTCTGCCTTCATATTGGTATAACCACTACGGGCGATATTTTCTTCCATCATGCCGACTTTGCGCTCAGAAATATCTCTCACAGTCACAAACCCGGTATTTTTCAGTTTGCCTGCTGCATGAATGGCTTTTCCGCCCGGCGCACCACAAACATCGATAACATTTTGATCTTTTTGTATATCTGCTGCTTCTATAATCGCCATAGAGCCTGCATCCTGAACCATGATAAGTCCATCTGCAAATCCCGGGATGGTTTCCACACGGTCTACATTTTTTAACTCATAGGCATAAGGCAAGTCTTTGACCTGTGTATAGGATATCCCTACCTCTTCCATTTCTCTTAACAGTTTCTCTTTTTTCCCTACATCCAATGACTCTTCAATCCTGACTGTCACCGGACGTTCCGTCAAAAGTCCCTGTAAAATCTGCTCTGCTTTTTCTATTCCAAAACGTTCCATCCACAACTTAGCAATCCACTCCGGCATGGAATACGTCACTGAAAGATATGCCATCAAATCCTTCTCTTTACTTGGATATGTGATGGTTTCTTTGTTTCGTGCAACATTTCTAAGCACACCGTTAACAAAGCCTTTCAAGGATGAAAATCCACGTTTACCAGCCAGCTTGACAGCTTCATTACACACTGCCGAGTCCGGCGTTCCATCCATATAAAAAATCTGATACACACTCATACGCATCAGATTGCGAATCAGCGGTTTCATTTTCTTTGCCGGCACTTTGGAAAAGGAATCCAGGATATAATCAAGTTCTATACAGCGCTCAATACATCCTTCCGTCACTCTCTTAATAAAGGAACGCTCTTTCTTATCCAGATATCCGTGTTTATCCAAAACTTGTTTTATTACATAATGACTGTACTGCTTTTTCTCCAAAATTTCTAAAAGACAATCCAGCACAATTTCTCTGGTATTGATTGTACTCATATTGTTTTCGTTCCAATCTGTTTTCTGTTATCCCAGTTTTTCACCTTCTGTAAAGCTACGTCCAAGAAGAAATTCCTTGGTAGTCATACGTTTCTTGCCTTCCAACTGAATTTCTTTCAGTGCTAAGGCACCTTCACCTGTACAGATATAAACTGCGTCCTTACTTACCTTGGCCACCGTTCCCGGCTCACCTGCTTCATGAGGCTCTACAGTGGCATTCCATATCTTTAACTGTTTACCCTTGTATGTGGTATAGGCACTGGGCCATGAGTTTAGACCACGGATCAGGCGCTCAATCACAACTGCACTTTGTGACCAATCAATTTTACCCACGGATTTGGTCAACATCTTGGCATAACTGCTCTTTGCATCATCCTGCTTGATGGGATGAACATCACCTTTTTCAATACGCTCTAATGCTTCTACCACAAACTCTGCGCCGGTAAGTGCCAATTTATCAAACAAGCTTTCACCGGTTTCCTCTGCTGTAATAGCAACCCTCTTTTGGAACAAAATATCACCGGTATCCAAACCCTTATCCATCTGCATAATGGTAATACCGGTCTCTTCCTCTCCGTCAATGATACTCCACTGAATGGGAGCGGCACCACGGTACTTTGGCAACAACGATGCATGGATATTGATGCAACCGAACTTTGGCATATTTAAAATTTCTTCCGAAAGAATCTGACCAAAAGCAGCTACCACAAAAATATCCGCCGGATATTGTTTTAATTCTTCCACCGCTTCTGCCGCCTTGATTTTTACAGGTGTCAAAACAGGAATATGATATTGCAAGGCACATTCCTTAACCGGAGACATTGCCATCTCTTTTCCTCTGCCCTTGGGTTTATCCGGCTGGGTTACAACCGCTGTCACGTCATGCCCTGCTTTAATAATCGCTTCCAAGGGACCAACGGCAAAATCCGGGGTTCCCATATATACAACTTTCATAAACTCACTCCTTCAATTGCTGATTTTACAAAGTGTTTTATCTAGTCTTCATATTCCTCATAACATTCGTCATCATCCTGGCTGACATCATACAAAGGACCTTCTACCAATTCGGTGTACATATGACCGTCCAAATGGTCGGTCTCATGTAACAATGCTCTGGCTAAAAGTTCAGTTCCTTCCACTTCGAAGGGTTCCATATTTTCATCAAGAGCTACTACCTTTGCATAGTTGGGTCTTGTAACTACACCGCTTTTCCCCGGTACGGAAAGACAACCTTCGTGTCCGCTCTGTTCTCCGCTGGTCTCTACCACCTTGGGATTAATCAAGACAATAGGACCATCACCCACATCTATGACACAGATACGTTTTAAGATACCAACCTGAGGTGCTGCAAGACCAACTCCCTCAGCCTCGTACATGGTCTCAATCATATCATCAATTAACTCTCTGGTACGCTCTGTCATTTCCTTTACTTCTTTGCACTTCTTTTCTAAAACCGGATCTCCGATTTCTCTGATTGTTCTAATAGCCATTTGGTTTTATCCTCCTTAATACCCATTCATGGGATCAAAATCAAAATAAATATTGCATCTCGCATATTCTTTTTTCTTTTCTTCCATCATCGCTTCTGCTACATCCTTGGCCCTGACCAGTTCTTCATAATCAGCATGCCTGATATATATCATCTTACGGTACACATCCTGTATCTTGCCGATAGAAGCATCCGTAGGACCTATGATACGCCACATTGCTTCCATTGCCGTCTCACGCAACTTGGCAGCCAGTTCTGTTATGGCTACAGTTAGCAAAGGCTCACTCTCTGAGGTCATCATAATAGCAAGCATATGATTAACCGGCGGATATCCGCACATCTGTCTGTAAGCAATCTCTTCTTCATAAAAAGCCTCGTAGTCTTGATGAGCCGCATGAACTACCGCATAATGCTCGGGACGATATGTTTGTATGATTGCTTCTCCCGGTTTCTTTCCCCTTCCTGCTCTTCCTACCGCCTGTGTCAAAAGCTGGAAAGTGCGTTCTGACGCCCGATAATCTCCTGCAGACAAAGACAAATCTGCAGCCAATACACCTACTAATGTGACACCGGGAAAATCATGTCCTTTGACAATCATCTGTGTTCCAATCAGAATATCCGCTTCTTCACTCGCAAAAGCAGAAAGAATTTTTTCATAATCATCCTTCTTTTTGGTGGTATCTGCATCCATGCGCAGAACTCTTGCAGAAGGAAACATCTCTTTAATTCTCGCTTCTACCTGTTCGGTTCCCACCTGAAAACCTGCAATATATTTAGAACCGCACTCCGGACACGCCTGCAAACTTGCAGTCTCATAACCACAATAATGGCAAACCAATTTACGTTTACCATGCTCCGTCAAAGAAACATCACAATGCGGACATTTCGCTACATAGCCACAACTGCGGCAAGTTACAAATCCTGCATAACCGCGGCGGTTTAAAAACAACATGATTTGTTCTTTTTTCTCCAGGCGCTCCTTCATCTTTTCATAAAGCAAGCGTGAAAACATGCTACGGTTACCTTCTTTTAATTCATTGCGCAAATCCACTGTGTGGACCGTAGGGAGCTGACTTTTTCCAAACCGCTCTGTCAGGCCATAGAAACCATATTGACCCTTTTTTGCACGGTAAAAAGAGGTAACAGAAGGTGTTGCACTGCCAAGTACCACACTTGCATTGCATGTATCCGCAATATACTCTGCGGTTTCCCTGGCATGAAACTTGGGCATGGCATCACTTTTATAGCTACTCTCATGCTCTTCATCTATCACAATCAGTCCCAGGTTGTTAAATGGCGTAAATAACGCACTTCTGGGTCCGATCATAATCTGAATCTCACCACGCTTTGCCCGTTCGCACTGGTCAAAACGTTCTCCTTTGGAAAGCTTGGAATGCATGACCGAAACCTTATCTCCAAATCTGCGGTAAAACCGCAAAACCGTCTGATAAGTCAATGCAATTTCGGGGATCAGAATAATAATCTCTTTTCCCTTAGCAATTACATGGTCAATCATCTCCATATATGTTTCAGTCTTGCCGCTTCCGGTGATTCCATGCAATAAATATGTTTTTCGAATGCCTTTATCATAATCAGCCACAAAGGCATCTACAATCTGTTGTTGCTCATCATTTAATGAAACCTTGGTTTGCAGAGACACATCTGCCTTTACCGGATTCCGATATACATTTTTTGTTTCAATCCGGATAATCCCCTGCTTTTCCATAGACTTTAAGGTCGGTGCCGGCACAGAGAGTTTACCGGTAACGAAGGTATAAGATAATGCCTCAACGCCTTCAAAAGCTTCCAAAAGCCTCACTTTTGCCACGTGATGCTTGTGCTCTGCCTCTGTCAACAATTCCATACGTCGTTCATTTGCTACACACAAATAGATCTCTTTATATTCTACTTGCTTGACATTTTCTTTCACAGGCAACACCGTCTTTAATGCAGAAATCAGCGTTGAACCATAATGCGTCCGCATCCATGCCGCCAGCGCAATACTTCTGCCCTCAGCACTGATACCGCCTTCTACCACATCCAGTACTTCCTTACAAAGTTCATCCGGATACTCAGACTCATCTGTCAGTTCCAGCACAAAGCCTTTGATAACTTTATTTCCCTTGCCAAAAGGAATAAGTACCTGCATCCCTGCCTCCAATTTACCTTGTAAAGTTTGGGGAATCTTGTACTGAAATGGTCTATCTACTTTTTCATGGGAAATATCTACACAGATATTTGCATATTTACCTTCCATGTACTCCCTCCGGTGGTAACTGCTTGCCTGCAAGTACATCTGCGATAATATCCCTTTCATCCATAGGATATTTCACACCTTCAATTTCCTGATAATCTTCATGCCCCTTGCCTGCCAGGACGATAACATCTCCCGGCTGTCCGTAGCGGATTACATAGGCAATGGCCTCACGTCTATCGATAATCTCTATATATTTTCCATCCGTCTTACCGATGCCGGTCTTAATATCATCAATAATATCCTTGGGCTTTTCAAACCGGGGATTATCCGAAGTAATCACCGTCAAATCCGCCAGTCTGCCACTGACTTCGCCCATCTCATAACGGCGCAACTTGGAGCGGTTTCCGCCACATCCAAACAAACACACCAGTCGCTTAGGCTCATACTCCTTTAAGGTGGCAAGTAAACTCTCCAACGCCATAGCATTGTGTGCATAGTCAATCATCAAGGTGAATTCTTTGGACACCTTCATAATCTCAATACGTCCCTTTACCTTAGCCTCTTTCAAAGCGCTCTTCATAGCCTCTACAGGAATATCAAAATGATGGCAAATAGCAATGGCCGTCAGGGCATTGTACACACTAAATTTGCCCGGTGAATGAAACTCTACATCAAAATCCAGCAAGCCCCTAACACTAAAGTTCACTCCCAAGAATCCCTCTCCTGTCAGTAACTTCACATCATCCGCGTACAAATCTGCTTCTTTTGACATACCATATGTCATAAGCTCACAGGTATGACCTTGGGTCACGCCCTGCCAATGGGCATCATCGCAATTGATAATTCCTTTTTTGCACTGCTTAAACAATAAACCCTTACAATGCATATAATCATCAAAATCCTTATGCTCATTGGGTCCGATATGATCGGGCTCCAAATTAGTAAAAATGCCCAGTTCGAAGACAAATCCCTGAGTACGGTGCTGCATGAGCCCTTGGGAAGAAACCTCCATGACCGCCATGTCACAGCCCGCATCCAACATCTCTTTAAAATACTTCTGAAGTACAAAAGATTCCGGTGTGGTATTGTTGGCCGGTATAGTCTTATCGCCAATTACAGCTTCAATGGTGCCCACAAGCCCCACTTTATGTCCGGCGTTTTCCAAAATGGATTTGACCAGATAAGTCGTGGTGGTTTTTCCTTTGGTACCGGTTACACCAATGACCTTCAACCGGTCTGCAGGATGGTCAAAATAAGCAGCGCTGATAAACGCCATGGCATAACGGGTATCCTTTACAAGTACCACTGTCACATCCGCTTCAACAGGCACATCTACTTCTTTGCTGACCACAAGCACTGCCGCGCCGTTAGTTGCCACCTCTGCCGCCTTGGTATGGGCATCAAAGTTGGCCCCTTCAATACATATGAACAGACAATCTTTTTCAACCTGATTGGAATTGTAAACAACCGATGAAACCGGACGTTCCACACTTCCCTTTAAAACTGTATATTCAAGCTCTTTTAGTAACTCTTTACAATTTGTCATAACATCACACTTTCTGAGTTTCCATAGTCCTTTATAGAATAGCACATATAGTATCTTTTTTCAATCGGTGTACAAGATATATTACAGGATTCACGCAACAAAAAACCCGGCGGGGAAAGCCGGGTTTTCTGTTTTGAATTCTTATGAGGGGGAGATAGTGAGTTGTGGTTCAACTATCTGAATATTACTATAACCATAAAATGTGAAGAAAATGTGTGCAGTTTCTAAAAAATATCGAAAATTCATAAACTGATTCGAAACATTTTTTTAAAACCCACTTTACATAGACACCATAGATACATTTTTAATAATCTCTTCCATGGTATCTCTGGGAATGATACCGCTTTCCATAGTTGTGGCATTTGCCGCAGAAATACCTGCCGCAAGCTGCATGGTATCTTCATCACTCATACCCTGAATCATGCCAAGCACCAGTGCTGCCACTACACAATCACCGCTTCCCACGGTATTTACCGCTTTGATACGGGGCGGAACTGCTTTGATAACTTTATTTTTGGTAATGGCAAGCAAACCTTTGTCACCCATGGAAACCACAACTTTGGAAACACCCATACGTACATATGTGTACGCCGCCTGAATGACTTCCGCTTCTGTGGACAATTTTCTGCCCGCAATGTACTCAAGTTCTTTCCTGTTTGGTTTGATACAGTAAGGAACCTGTGCCACACCCTGCTTCATAGGCTCACCACTGGTATCCAAAATGGTTTTCACCTCTGCCTGATTGCAAATATCAATTAACTTTGCATAGAAATCGTCTCCCAACCCAGCGGTGAGACTGCCTGATAAAACGACACATTCGCATTCCTTTACCAACTCTTGAAATTGATCCAAAAACCGATCCTTTTCAAATGCCGCAATATGCGGTCCCGGCTCTAAAATCTCGGTCACATAGCCGTCGTCTCCAAGAATATTCATATTGGAACGGGTCATACCACGGATTTCTACAAACTCCGTGCGCACTCCCATTTTCTGTAATGATTCTTCAATAAACTCTCCGGTATAACCGCCCACAAAACCGGTCGCCATGACCTCGGCCCCAAATTGATTTAAGACCTTTGTCACGTTAATACCTTTTCCACCCGGTAGGCTCATCAAATCCCGCATGCGGTTAACCTGTCCCACAATAATATTGGTAGTGCTATAGGTTTTATCCACTGCCGGATTGCATGTTACTGTTAAAATCATGTTGTTTCCTCCCCTGCAAATTGAATATGCTTAATCCCTATCTGAATCTTGGTCATGCCCCGATAGGCATTTTCTTCCGGTGTATATACAATATCGACCAAACCGCCACATTTCTCAATGTTTTGCAAAAATGCGGCACCGTCGCCAAAATAAATTGCTTCAAAAGTCGCCCCTTGCGGGCTCTTCACTCTGCCTTTTACTACATTTCCGTTCTTTCCAAGAATTGTACCATGCTCAAATAATACACCCTTTTGGGCAAACAAAGGCCTTTTATTGCCGTTTCCATAGGGTTCCAACATAGCCATCTGTATCAACAATTCTTTCTCCACGTAGTCTATGGGCATCGGTACGTCAATCATGACCTTCTCCACAAAATCTTCTTCGGTAAGATTGCTGACATCATTTATCTTTTTCCGGAATTCATCCGCACTGCCGGCCGGTAATGATAAACCTGCTGCCAACTTATGCCCGCCGTACTTTGTAAAGATATCTTTAATCTTGGTCATTTCCTCATACATATGATAGGTATCGATACTTCTGCCGCTACCCTTAATCCCCTCTTCACCGTCTGTCAAAACAAATACCGGACGATAAAAACGTTCCCGAAGCTTTCCCGCAATAATGCCTGCCAAGGATTCATGCACCCGGGGCAAATATACCACAATGACATCATCGGGTTTTCCGCCGTTTGCATTACACTGTGCCTCTACCATGGCAACAGCTTCCTCTAATCCTTCTTGTGTCAATTCCTGCCTCTGTATATTCAATTCCTTTAATTCTGCCGCAATACCCATTGCTTCCCGCTTGGACTTAGCCTGCAACAACTCCAAAACCCGATCCGCACTGTCTAACCGACCGGACGCATTAAAACAGGGACCCAGTACAAAACCGATATGATAGGGGGTTAATTCCTTATCCTTCAAACCACATTGTTCAATCAAAGCCTGCAATCCTGCATTGGCGCAGGATGCAATAGATTTTAACCCATATTTGACAATGATATGATTTTCACCATTTAGCTCCATAACATCGCCAACGGTAGCAAACGCCGCAAAAGCAAAACACTCCTCCAAAACCGTTTCCGCATCCGGCATTTCTGTAGCCATTCCCTGCTCTTTCACATAGGTAAACAAAGCCTGTACAAATTTATATGCCACTACACCGCCGCAAATTCCTTTAAATGGATATTTACAATCTGCTCTGTGCGGATCTATAACTGCCTCCGCAGGAGGTAACAGATACTGGCGTGTGCCATCCTTTTCTTCATAGGGTACTTCATGATGGTCCGTAACAACGACCTGCATCCCCAGTTCCTTGGCATAGGCAATCTGGGAAGAAGCAGCAATACCGTTATCACAGGTGATAATTACTTCCACACCGGCCCCTGCGGCCTCAGCAATTAAGCGATCATTGAGACCATAGCCATCCTTCATCCGATGGGGAATCACCACATCCGGTTGCAATGTATCTTGACCTGTTCTCTGTTGCTGCAAAATATGGGCTGCATATCCCAGCCCTTTTTGTAAAATAAAAGAGGAACAGACACCGTCAATATCGTAATCCCCAATAATCCGGATACGCTTTCCTTTATAGATACAATCAGCCATAAGCTCCACACCCTTTTGCATATCCTGCATCAGAAAGGGATTATGTAAATCCTTAGGCGTACCGTTCAAAAACAACGCAATCTCTTCATCGGTTATCATATCCCGATTACGCAACAGCCTGGCTACTACAGGACTAACCTTAAATCGCTTTGCAATCGCATCGAAATCTGCTTTTTTAACCTCTACAAACCACTTCTCCACTGTGTACAAAATCCACCTGTTCTCTCATAATCTCTTTCATCATACCATAGGCATCCATTCCCGTACAATGACAGGTATAAAACTTCGCAGAAGTCTCCGAGAGTTTTTGTGCCGTTTCTCGAATGACAGCCACATCTACCTCTGTGAACCCCTGCTTTTTCATCATATGAAAGCCACTAATCACTACATCCGGCTCACCGCCTACAACCTTAGCATACTCATCAAAAATATTAAGCATACCATTATGGGCACAGCCGGAAACCAATATCTTTTTATCCTTGTCAGAGATTACCAGATATTGCTCATGGGAATAATCATCTACTGTAGCAACACCATCTTCTATGCGATATAACTGCAAATTTCCCGAGGGCCACAGTTTTCTTCCCGTCACGCCTGTGAACAAAAACAACTCATCATCAATTTGCAGATTGCCGCTCACTTTCACTACCTGTGGCAATTTTTCTATCCTTTTATCCACGCCGATATATCGTTTGTTTTCATCCTTGCCGTGATAAAACCCACCAAATGCATTATCCCTGATATAAATCTTGGCATCCGGGTTTTCTTTGGCAAAAGCAAGAATACCGCCGCTGTGATCATAGTGACCGTGACTTAAGATTACGGTATCCACCTGCTTGATATCCACACCCAATTTCTCCGCATTTTTCAAAAAAGCATCGCTTGCTCCTGTATCTACCAACAATTTATGATGGTTTGTCTCTATGTAAAAGCTTAAACCATGCTCATACAAACAACCGTTATCAGCAGTTGTATCTTCTATCAGATTGATTATTTTCATTTCTATATTTTCACCCCTAAATTATGATTTCTGCTTTGCCATTCTCTCCATTATTCATTTTATCACGCAAGCAAACAGCTTTTCAATGCGGAGTTGGCAGAAAAAAAGAGGGAAATAAACATTTCCCTCTCTTCATTATCTTACCTATTATACAGTAAAGAATCTCATGTCTTTCTCTAAGGAAGCTGCCACTTCTTTCAGACTGTTTGCGTCATCAGCCAATACATTGATGGTCGCATTCAATTCTTCCATAGAAGCAGTTGTTTCCTGTGTAGATGCTGCATTCTCTTCAGATAATGCAGACAGATTCTGAATGATATCTACCACTGCTACACGGGCTGTATCACAATCCGATGCCTGTTTATGTATCTGTTCTGTACTTTCATTGGATGCTACGATACCTTGACGTACTGCATTGAACTTATCCATGGTCTCAACCATCTTTTCCTGCTGAACTGCCACGTTCTCACGAACCTCATCCATAACGGTAAGGGTATTGGCAGAATCCTCAGACAAGGTAGTGATAATCTCTGCAATCTGTGCTGCACTGGCATTGGACTCTTCTGCCAATTTCTGAATCTGTGCCGCTACTACTGCAAAACCTCTACCTGCTTCACCGGCTCTTGCAGCCTCGATAGAAGCATTTAAGGATAACAGGTTTGTCTCATCTGCAATATCGGTAATCAAACTTAATGCTTCTGCAATAACCGCTACAGACTTATCTGTCTTTTCAACATTTTCAGCAACTTTCTCAATAGCTACTGTAGTCTTTTCGTTAGACTCTTTTAACAGGTTCATGTTGTTCTGTGCTTCATTACCTGCTTTTTGCATTTTCTCAGCCACTTTATATAAATCACTGATGCTCTGAACAATCTGCTCAATCTGTGTTCCCATATCGGATACCAAATGGGTCGCACTTTCCACTTCTTCTGCCTGGGTTACAGCGCCCTTGGAAATCTCTTCTACAGCACGGCTAACCTCATCTGTGGTATGGCTGGTCTGATTGGACATCTCACCCAGCTGTACACCTTTTGTTTCCAGCACCTTTGCAGAACTCATAACACTGGAGATAATATCCTGTAATTCACTGATGGTCATGTACAATGCTCTGGACATAACACCAATTTCATCACCGCGCTTCATAGCAGCCTGATCAACCTGAACGGTTAAATCACCTTCTGAAATCTTAACCAATGCATTTTTGGTTGCATCAATAGACGCCGTCATTTTCTTTGCTGCCCATACAATTACTACAATTGCCAAAACCATAACTGCAACTGCCATCAGGATAATTGTACTTAATTTGGAGAAAATAAACTCGTTAACAACCGCGCTTTCTTCTCCTGCAAAGAACATGGCTACTACTTCGCCATTGTCATTCTCAACCGGTAAGTAGAATCCATAGTAATGTTCATCATCAATCACTACATCTGTAGTTTCATATTCCTGATCCTGATTGATAACAATCTCTACTACAGCTTCTGAAGCCTGTGTGCCGATATTACGGGTACCGTCTTTATGTAATAAAGTAGTTGCCATACGGGTATCACCGTAGAAAATGGTAAACTCTACCTCTGTTCCTTCCACAAAGGAATCAAGCAACGCTTCATTTTCGGTAATATTTAAATCACCCTTCATTAACTGACCGGCATCATTTAAATAATAATCACCGTCATCCAAAGCATCGTAAGCAGCGTGTACGGAAATCGTGGTATCACGCAATGCTTCCAAAAACTCCATCTGCATACCTTCTACCATTGCAATCGATGCGTATACGGTAATCACAAGTCCCATTAACGCAGCCGGTAACAAGGACATACACAACAGTCGTTTCATTAAAGTGAAATTTGCTTTTTTCTTTTCTTTGCCCATAACCCAAGTCTCTCCTTTAACGTACATTTCTATCATTTTAACACAATTCATGCAAAATGACTAGTTATCCTTTGATTTTTCTTCAAAAATTAGCAATAAAGCACCATCCGCAAACTCGATACTACTCTCTCTTCCCACAAAAGAGTTACTGACTCCCAATGCAAGACGGTTCGTCAGTTCACCTTCATAGCTATATTTCATGCCTTTGATTCGCACCGCTTTTGCAAGGTCAGTCAATGCAAATACCGATATATGTCCCGTCATATCTGCCGCAAACCTTTTCATTCCCGGCCCCATAACCTCCATCCGCGTGCCTTCGCCAAGCATTTGTATATGACATCCCTTTTGGGCATAGTCATGCATCAACTGAATATTGGCTATAGTATGGGAAATCCGCTGACCACCTATGCCACCAAACAGCAAAATTTCATCGCATCCCGCATCCGTAGCCATAGCAACCGCCAATGCGGTATCCGTATCATCTTTTTCTACGGGAACTCTTTTAACACATGCAGCAGGAATCCGTCCCAGATATAACTTGTCGATTCTTTTTTCATCTGCCGAATCCATATCCCCGATCCAATAATCCGGAATCCGGTTATGCTTTGCAAAAAAGACAATTCCGCCATCAACAGCTATCCAGATGATATCCTGCGGTTGGGTTAGCAATTGAACTAAATATTTTTCTTCCGTTCCAAGTGGTGCCGATCCGATGAGGACCGCTTTTTTACCTTCCATGTCTATTTCACCTGTTTTCTAAACACAACACTTTCTTTTACTTTCTTCATAATCCGTTTTACCAAAACAGAAAATGCAACGGCTCCTATTACATATAAGAATGCATACTCCGCTATCCCTTTGGGACGATACAGATACCAAATGTCTTGCTTAAATATCTGCCAATCAAAATCCGCAAAGATAGGGAATAACCGATTTAACATTCCGAAAATGCATTTTACGGCAAAAATACCCGCAAACTGGTGTATCATAATATCCCAGGTACTATTACCTATGACTTTCAATATCGTTATCGGTGTGCCACATTCCGCCAACCATCCCGATACCTGTAACCAAAATGTAATACCGACCAGAGCCGCTATGTAAGTCGCAACGGTTCCGAAAGGATAATCGCAGGTAGATGGAATCGCATATACCACTCTTCCAAAGTAGGTATTCAGAAGTAACGCTATCACCAAACATCCGCCAAGCACTCCCATGGTAGGTAATTTTTTATTCAAAGACTCCATTTTCTCCCGATACCAAATTCCCAAAACATAAAAGGGCATAAAATACAAGATGCGCATCAACACAAACTGCCACTCTCCGTCCAGTCCTTTTCCTGCACTTTGTACACCTAGGATACCTACCGCCACAAATGCAAACTGCAAAAGTTTATCTGTCACGTTGCTCTTCCCTATTTTGTCCAAGCACCACTTCATACATGCATATAGGATTTGTACCATAAAAAACGGAAAGACAAACCAGCTTCCCATGTTAAACTGATATAAATCTTTGTTGATAACCGGTCCCAGGATAACTCCTTTTAGGCTAATGGTTTCTCCGAACTGAAATCCTATAAAATGCAGACCTGTAACGATCAGACCATACACCAGATTCCATCCCCATAAAGGGAGCAACAATGTTTTTATCTTTTTCCCCACATAGGAAAAGAGATTGGATATATTGTTACCACGAAAAAAATAGCCGGATCCAAAAACAAAAACCGCCAAATGAAAGGCGCCAAAATGCATCCAATTGGACAGCATTTGTATTCCTCCGCCATCACAATGACTTAAAACAACAAACAGAATTCCAAAGGCATACAAATATCGGAATTGTAAATTTTCTTTTTCTTTCGTCATATTCATCATCCCTTATTGGTATATCACGTTGCCAAGCTCTGTATATGCATGCAAATCATCTGCAAAAGCCCGCTCGGCCACTTCAAAAATAATCACATCCGGCTGTATTAGGTCAATATACGCTTTCATATTAGTATAATTCACCCGGGAGCCATAATACACTTCCCGATATCGGTAGGTATACCAAGTTTCTTTATGATCAAAAAAACTATCATGTAAGATCAAAATCGTCCGGTCTGTCAATGCATTTTCGTTATAATAATAAGCGACGGCATTCCCCGGTTGCATAGGAATATCCACACGATAAGGGCTATCCGATTGAACCGCCGGAGTTTGCAGCAATTGCAATTTAGGCAAACGATCATGTATGGGCTCCTCTGTGGTATAAAACTCCAGACTGTCTACCTCATCCCATGTCAAAGCGAAATCACTCCGTTGCATCACAGGAATATCACCATAGTTTTGAGCAATCATCTGATCCACCATGGTCAAACCGCACAATGCTCCCAGATCATTCCAGTGTGCACAGTCATATTTTACATTGTAGATTTGTTCTTCTTCCTTTTGAGACCGGAATTTTTCATGGGGAACCACACAGGAAACCCCCTCTTCTGTCAGCCTCCGCTTTGCCAAATCCAAAGTGCTTTCTTTGGTTTCATCCACATAAATGGATTCCGGCATATAATCCCCGTATACCGAGGATTTATTGGGGCAAATCATCAGTATAAACAGACAATCCCGTTCCTTGGCATAAGCATTGGTTCTCGCCGCGTAGGTCACCAGGTTTTCCATCAAAGGTTCATTGATATTGGTACGCTGATAGTTTTGTATATAACCGTCATCCGCCGGAAAAATATATCCGTCTTTTCCAAACATATGCAAATCCTCAGAAAAATCACCAAACAACCGGTAATTCAAATCTGCATTGATTTTAATAGCCTCCTCACGGAATCCCACACGGTCTTCCACATAATGACCGTACCACTCTGTATGCAATTTATCAAAATGAAATCCCGGCCATTTTGTCATTGCCCTGTTTTCCAACTCCGAATTGATTTCCTCTGTGGTATCAAGCATCAAAAAGGGAACCAATATCATTGCAATAAAACAAAGAATAAACAAAATATCTGCCGCTTTCTTTTTCGGCTTCATAATGCCTCCTAAAATCTAAAATAAATAAAGGGATTATAGGTACTTGTAATAATAAACATAAAACACAATGCCAATAATACCAACAACACAAGTCTACGGATTATCATAACTGCAAAGCCATCTTTTGGTCTTTTCCAAGGAATACAGGATAAGATAGCACAAAGCAGTAACAAAATGGTCTTGCCATCTAAATAGTATAAAGGACTATATGCCACAAATTCATTCCGAGTAATGCCAAACATCACTTTCAGATAATCCCAAGTAGCATGCAAATCTACCATTTTAAATAAGACCCAGCCCACAATTACCACCATCATGGTATACAATCGGCCCGCAATAGATACCAAAATGTTCCTTACTTTGATTGCTTTGGTATTTGATGATGTACTTTTCATTTCGTCCTTGGTAGGCACATGCTTTACAATCAGCCGCTCCGCAATCATAAAGAAACCATGCCAAAGCCCCCACAATACAAAGCCCCATGCCGCTCCATGCCATAAGCCCGTAGCAAGGAAAACTACAAATAAATTGACATATACATTTCCCTTTCTGTTACCACCCATGGGGATGTACAGATAATCACGGAACCAGCTTGATAACGAAATATGCCATCTGCGCCAAAACTCCCGGACACTTTTGGATATATAGGGATAATCAAAGTTTTCCGGAAACCGGAATCCAAAGATTTTGCCAAGTCCGATTGCCATGTCCGAGTAACCGGAGAAATCAAAATAAATCTGCAAAGTATATGCAATGGCACCAAGCCACGCTACCGGAGCACTGAGATACTGCACATTACTTCCCATAATCTGATCCGCCAAAGCACCCATAGTGTTTGCTAACATTGCTTTTTTAGAAAGACCTATAATAAACCTCTCTGCACCTGCTGCAAACAATTCTGCCGAATGTTTCCGGTTGCTTAGTTCATTCTTAATATCGGTATATCTTACAATAGGTCCCGCAATCAGCTGGGGAAACATGGAAATGTATAAAGCCAGATTTATAGGATTTTTTTGCACAATGCTTTTATCCCGATAAACATCAATACAGTATGAAAGTCCCTGGAAAGTATAAAAAGAAATACCGATGGGCAACGCGATCTCCGGAATCCGCAAAAGTCCCGGCATCACACCGCTTAGGGTTGTAACTGCAAAACCTGTGTATTTAAAAACACCCAGCACGCCCAAATTCGTCAAAATCGCTACCGTAACCCACAGCTTCCGCCTATTCTCCTTACATCCTGACAGAATCATACCAAAGATGTAATTACACAGGATGGAAAAAAGCATTACAAAAACATAAGTAGGCTCACCCCATGCGTAAAAAAGGAGACTCAAAAGAAGCAGGAAAATATTTTTTCCCCGCCCGGGCATAAGATAATATCCAATAATAGTTATGGGCAAAAATGCACATAAAAAGATAATTGTACTAAATACCATTTTCGTTCTCCGCTTATTATATCTTCCTTCATCATGTTACGGAAAAATCTCCGGATATCTTTGTTTCATATACAGACAATATTCTGATGCTCCCAGAGGATTCAGATGATCCGCATCGCCAAAAAAGTCATTGGGATATACATAAAAATCACCAAACAACTTTACCTCCGGATTGGCCTCCGAAAGCTCTGACATATATTCTCTGTAATGCAATTTAAAATCATCCGTCAAAATATTTCTGGAAGTCTCATTCATAGGAAGTTGTTCCACCACAACCGTGATTCCCTGTTCTTCACACAAATCAAACATTTTTTGCATATAAAGTGTAATGACATCCGAAGCAACAAAATCTTCTTCCTTTGCTTCTCCGTTTACATCTCCGCTTCCGTCTGCCAGACCAAAATAGTTTTGTCCGCGACTTGTTACCATCAAATCATATTTTTCCATATTTGCTTCGTGTCTACCCACAAAACCGGAATTTTTCAGCGCCGTACAATACTTATTGGGCATATAGAGTTGATACATCACATATTCCAAAGGATAATTTTCTATCAAGATATTATCCTTACACTCACAAACAGCTGCTGTTTCAAACAGTTCTCTACTATCCTCATGATTCATCACGTGAAAATAAATATTTCTGGTCCAAAGGGCATCCACATCCATGTAGTGCATCGGTGCATATGCGATTACCACATACTCCGGCGCCGGATGATATTCCAAGTATTCCTTCAAGGTGTAATATCCTTCAATAGGAGTTGTCCCACCCAATGCCAGATTGTAGCATCCATCCGACAGTTCCTCCGGCACAAAACCTGCCTTTGTACGGGAATCACCGATAATCACAGTATGATTATAATCCGCATTTTCCGTCACATAGTCCTTCTGCTGTCTGTACATGGCATATTCTTCATCCATATACCACATAGGAAAGCACGCACAATAAATAGAAAGCGCGGCAAACAGCGGCAATACAATCAATATGAAATTGCGTAGTAATCTTCGGATATCACGCCACATAATCCTGCGCTCCTTTTTTTAAAATTGGAAATACACAAACTCCTGGGAATTGAAGCTTGCCAATAAAAGCAATAATAATAAAAATGCAACATACAGTGTTTTTCTTGCAACCGTGGGTAGTTTCCCAATACATTGAATGGGATCATTATTAATCGCCACATAGTCATAAACTGCAAGTAACATTATCGGTAACACCATAAACTTTAAGCTTGCCACATCAAAAGCATGTATCCCTACATTTATGTAAGATAATGGGTTACTTAGTCCGTCTGCCATATGGGCAAACACATACAAGGCCTCTTTGCAGGACCCTGCTCTGAAAAAGCACCATGCTGCAGATACCAGACAAAAGACTACGGCCACCTTTAACCACCATGTAATATCTCTGCCAAATATTTGCAAAGTTCTATGAGAAGACGCATCGTTATTGATTTTACGCTCTATCTTTTTCCGGGGAAACAGCAAATTTTCCACACATTGCAATGCACCGTGAAGTCCGCCCCAGACGATATAGGTAAATGCCGCTCCATGCCAGAGACCACTCAAGGAAAAGGTCGCTAACAGGTTAAACATATTACGTCCCTTTGACACCCGGTTTCCTCCCAAGGGAATATATACATAATCGCGGAACCAGCTTGACAAAGAAATATGCCATCTTCTCCAAAACTCTTTGATAGATGTAGCGAAATAAGGACTCTTAAAATTCGTCATCAGGTTGATATCAAAAAGCTTTGCCACACCAATGGCAATATCTGAATATCCCGAAAAATCACAATATATCTGTAAGGTAAAGAAAAAGACTGCCAATACCAAAGCAAATCCATGGTATGACGCCACATCTTCAAATACCGCATCCACAAATACTGCTAAATTATCTGCAATAACCAGTTTCTTAAAAAATCCCCAAGCCATCAGACGCATACCGTAGGCACCCTTTTCATAGGTGAATTTATGCTCGCAATCAATCTGAGGCAACAAATTCCCGGTACGCTCAATGGGTCCTGCCACAAGCTGGGGGAAGAAGGATACAAAGGTAGCATATTTAAAGAAGTTCCGTTCTGCCTTCACCTCGCCTTTATATACATCAATGGCATAACTTAAGGTCTGGAATGTATAAAAAGAGATTCCAACCGGTAACATCAGCTTCAACGTAATGGGATGTAATTCGATTGTAAAGGATTGCAATACACGGATGACGGTATTTTGTGCAAAGTCAAAATACTTAAAAAAGAAAAGGACTAATAGACTGGCACCAACAGCACCAATCACTAATAGCCTTTTCGTACTTTTTTTATGTAATTTTTCCATCCCAAGTGCTGCCGCATAAGAAACTGCCGTGGTAAATAAAATCAACACCACGTATTTCACATTCCAACTCATATAAAAATAGTAACTGGAAATTAACAGCACAATCCAACGGTACTTTTGAGGTATAGCCCAATAAAGTAAAAACACAATGGGCAAGAAAACAGCAAATGCCAAGGAATTAAACAACATGACAATTACCTCTGTCTTTCGTAATAATGAGCAAAACGGTAAGCCGGGTTATGTCGTTGGATGATCATCTATCTAGAACTGCTGTTACCAACAGCTTCAAGCGACCCACCTGAAAGCACGACGGGCAGCCGTATCGCTTTCTATTCGGTCTTGCTTCGGATGGGGTTTACATGTGCCTTCCTTGTTACCAAGAAAGCGGTAGTCTCTTAAACTGCCTTTCCACCCTTACCGGGAAACCCGGCGGTATATTTCTGTTGCACTGGCCTTGGAGTCACCTCCACCGGACGTTATCCGGCATCCTGCCCTATGAAGCCCGGACTTTCCTCACCTGTCCCCTTTCGTCTGGACAGCCGCGATCATCTGTCTTACTCATATCCTATTTCATTATACAGGGAAGCAACTTCCCCCGATAAATTCTTTCACAATGGAGTTGTTGGGAATATTCTCTCCGCCCACTCCAAGGAAATATTCTAAGAATTTCAAGAGACGTTTCGCCTCATGATATTCCGGTTCATCCTCTTTAATCTGATATAAGAGTGGCTCTGCGTACTGCTTTAATGCCGCCAACTCATAAATGGATGCTGAGTTAAAAAATGCATCCGCGCCTTCCTGGAAGGGGAAGATATTTTCCTCTTCACCGCGGCGCACAGAGCCCCACATCTGAATAGTTCTCTTAGCAGATGAGCCACGGGTACGTGCGTCCCTCACCATACGGCGGAGTAATCTGCCGTCCGTGGTAGGAATACGGTTATGCTCATCAATATTCAATGTGGTAAGTGCACTGATATAAATCTTATATTTACTTTCCACCGGAAGAGCATAGGACATTTTGTCATTCAGGCCATGGATACCCTCAAGTACCAGGATATCATCCGGTCCCAGTTTCTTAAAATTGCCACGGTATTCTCTCTTACCGGTTTTAAAATTGAAGGTGGGAAGTTCTACTTCTTTGCCCTCCAACAAAGCCAACATATCTTTATTGAACTGCTCTACATCCAAGGCTTCCAGACACTCAAAGTTGTAATCACCGTTAGGGTGCTTAGGTGTCTTTTCACGATCCACAAAATAGTCATCCAAGGCAATGGGATGAGGTGTGAGGCCATAGGTGCGCAGCTGTACGGATAATCTGTGGGAAAACGTGGTCTTTCCACTGGAAGAAGGTCCTGCTATCATAACAAATTTGACACCTTCACGCTCAGAGATTTCTTTGGCAATCTCTCCGATGCGGCGCTCCTGCAACGCTTCCTGCACTAAAATCAAGTCGCCCATATCTCCGTTACAAATGTGGTTATTCAAATCTCCTACCGTATCAACGCCCATTTTTCTGCCCCACTCATCTGCCTGTTTCATGGTATGGAACAACTTGGTACGGGGCTCAAATTTCTCCAATTGCTTGGGTGTATGTCTGTCAGGTAGATTTAAAATCAATCCGTTTTCATAAGGTAATACTTCAAAATATTTCATATAACCGGTTCTGGGAAGCATATATCCATAATAATAATCATGATATCCATCCAGTTCATATACATTGATGGTAGAACCCTTACGATATTTAAAAAGTTTCACTTTATCTTCCATGCCATGGGAACGGAAAATCTCAATTGCTTCCGCAGTCGGATATGCCTGTTTGCTGATAACCAAATCTGCTTCTACAATTTCCTTCATTCTGTTTTGGATTTTTTCAGCCATGGCTTTATCGACAACTACATCCCCCTGTACATCAATATAATAACCATTGCCAATGGTAAACTCCATTTTTACTTTGCTTACTTTGTCAAAGTCCAGCACATCTCTTGCTGCCTTCATCAAAATCAAAGTCGCCGTACGCACATAGGTCTTGTGGCCTGCCGAATCACGAAGAGTTAAAAACTGCAGCTCACAGTCTTTTTCCACTTCCTTGGAAAGTTCACGGATCTTGCCATCTGCCAAAACCAGTGCAATCCCATCTTCATACTCTGCCTGATACTCCAATGCAACATCTTCATATGTTGTGCCTACTGCATATTCTTTTGTTTCACTTCCGATTGTAACCTTTGCCATACTTTACCCTCTCCACTTTCCTATACATACCAAAACGGTTCTTCCGGTTGCTGTGTATATACCAATACACCGTTTACCTCTCGTTTTAAATATTCCTTCATATAGGGAACAAAAATTTTCTCAATACCGTAATGACCCGCATCAATAATAGCAAGCCCTCTTGCCACAGCATCAATACCCTCATGATGATCTATATCACCGGTGATATAGACATCTGCTTTCAAGGCAAGTGCCGCATCAATCATGCCACCTCCGGAACCGGGGCAAATAGCTGCCATCTCCACTTCCATGGCCGGATCACCAAATACACGCACCTTGCTAATCCCAAAAGCATCTTTTACATAAGCTGCACACTCACGCAAAGTCATAATCTTTGGTAACTTACCGAACCTGCCAAATCCTTCTGTGGATATATCATCTTCATAGGTGGTGTCCAGTACCTGTCTATGACGAAGCTTCAGATCATCGGCTGCCGCATCTGCCATACCCATAATGTCAAAATTGGTATGCATGGCAAAATAACAAATATCCTGTTGCACCAATTTCATAATACGTCTTCCGATAAAATGATCCCCACATACACTTTTGATCCCTTTAAATATCATGGGATGATGGCTAATCACCATATCGACGCCAAGCTTTGATGCCTCTTCCAAGGCTTCATCTGTAGCGTCCAGACAGACATAGACTGACTTTACTTCTTTATCCGGTCTTCCTACAAGTAACCCTACATTGTCCCAGCTTTGTGCAAAATGTGCCGGGGACAGTTCCTCCAGCTTCTGCATAATTTCTTCACATCTCATAGCGCTTCCTCCACATAAGACAGGTAGGTTTGCAACTCATCCCGTCTCTCCTGTTTGGTAACCTTTTGAAGCAATTCCTTGGTTTTTTCCGCTTCTTTTTGCAGATACAAAAGAAACGCTTCCGGTCGTTTCTTTAGCAACACCGGTCCAAAATAATCTTCCACAATCTGACGATATGCACCCTTCTGCCCTTCAGCAGCATCTTCTTGCGGCTGTGCTTTGATAATGGTATAAAACTTGCCATCATCAATCACCATTTGCTCATCTACTATTTGTATGCCCTGCTGCCGCAAAAATGCACGTACTAAAAAAAGCTCCGATTGGGGTTGAAGTACCAGTTCTTCAAAACGCCCCAGTCTGGCAAATCCTTCCTCCAGTATCCGAATCGTCAGCCTTCCGCCCATGCCGGACATCAATAAAGTATCCACTTCTCCGGGATTTAATGCCGCCGTTCCGTCTGACAATCTTACATCTATGTAATCGGAAAGCCCATATCGTTCAATATTGGTTTTGGCCCGCTCCAAGGGACCTTTTTTGACATCCATGGCAATGACTCTTTCACATTGTCTCTGTCTGTAAAGATAAATAGACACATAGCCATGGTCACATCCGATATCTGCCACACGTCTGCCTTTACTCACCATGTCTGCAACCGCTTGCAATCTGACTGATAATTCCATACTAATCCAAATAATCCTTTAACTTACGGCTTCTGCTGGGATGACGAAGCTTACGGAGTGCCTTTGCTTCAATCTGACGAATACGCTCACGGGTAACGTTAAATTCTTTTCCTACCTCTTCGAGGGTACGAGCTCGTCCGTCATCCAGACCAAAACGCAATTTTAATACTTTCTGTTCTCTTTCTGTCAAGGTATCCAAGACTTCTCCCAACTGCTCACGAAGCAAAGTAAATGCTGCCGCTTCTGCAGGTACAGGTACATTGTCATCCTGGATAAAATCACCCAAATGGGAATCTTCTTCTTCACCGATAGGAGTCTCCAAAGAAACCGGCTCCTGGGAGATTTTTAAAATCTCACGTACACGGTCAACAGGCATATTCATTTCTTTTGCAATTTCTTCGGGAGAGGGCTCGCGACCCAACTCCTGCAACAACTGTCTGCTGACACGGATCAGTTTATTGATAGTCTCAACCATATGAACCGGAATACGGATGGTTCTTGCCTGGTCGGCAATGGCTCTGGTAATCGCCTGACGAATCCACCATGTAGCATAGGTTGAAAATTTATAACCTTTACGATAATCAAATTTTTCTACAGCTTTAATAAGACCCAGATTTCCTTCCTGAATCAAATCAAGGAAAAGCATACCTCTTCCCACATATCTCTTGGCAATGGAAACAACCAAACGCAAGTTAGCCTCTGCTAATCTCTTTTTAGCATCTTCATCTCCGTCTTCCATTCTCTTAGCAAGTTCAATTTCTTCCTCTGCTGTCAAAAGCGGTACTTTACCGATTTCCTTCAGATACATACGCACCGGATCTTCAATGCTGACACCATCCGGCACAGAAAGGTCAATATTCTCTACATCCACATCTTCTGCTTCTGCCAGGATCACTTCTTCATCGGGCTCGTCATCTTCTGTGATTTTCAATACATCAATGCCACTCTGTTCCAAAAATTCAACTGTTTTTTCCAGTTGCTCATCTTCCAGATTCAGCTCTGCAAAATGGTCAATAATCTCCTGATAATCCAAGACATTTTTCTTCTTTTTGGCAGTTGCCGTAATCGCTTTTAACTTTTCTTCGTATTTTACCTGTGTGTTTTCATCCATGTTACTGGTCCATCCTTCCATTTCTGATTACATATTTTAACCTTAATCCAGAGAAATATGCGTTTTCTGCAGTTCCTGTAAGGCTTTCTTGGCTTCTAATATATGAGCAAAGGCATCCTTATCTCCTCCGCCCTTCTCCATATATGCCTGTAAACTTGCCCGTTTAATACTCATAATGATATCATGCAGGGCTTTTTCTTTTTCTGCTTTGGTGTCGAATTCCGTCGCTGCATCTTCAATATCCACTTCTCCGATTCCCTGCACCTTGCGCAAATGATCGGATATTTTGGTGCAAAACAATGCCGCAATTTCTTTCTGGTCATCCTCCGCCGCTTCTTCATCCGCCTGAAGAGTTGTCATGATTGCCGAAGGACTGGGAGCTTGTCCCGCCTCCAAGGCTTCAAACAGTTTCACTGCTGCTTTCCGGTGAATTCCTTCTGCAAAATCTTCCGGCGATATATATTTTTTAATCTTGCCATAAAGCAGTGGCTCATCCACCAGCCAGGTCAATAAAATCTTTTGATTCTTAAGTAAAGGCTCATCTTTCTTTTCCTGCTTTATTGCAATCTCAGGCTCTCTTTTTTTGATGAGTCCCGCATTCATTTCCTGCTTGTTGGCAAAGGCTGCTACACTTTTGCACATTTCATCATAGCCGAAATGATATTTTTCACATGCCATCTCGATAAAGGGCTTGGCATCCTCGAATTGATCTGCCACCTGATACAACTTCTCCACAACCGCTTTCCGGAACTTCATCTTGCTCTCCGGGACTTTCATATCATAATCCCGCTCTAACATCCGCAGTTCGAAAGAAAAACTGTCTTCGGCATTGGCAAGCCGTTCTTCAAAGGCTTCCTTACCCATATGCTTCATAAATTCATCCGGATCTTTATAAGGCTCCAGATGCAAAATCTTACCGGTCAATCCCGCATCCCGTAAAATACCGATGGCGCGAAGTGCCGCCTTAGTACCGGCGCCATCACTGTCGTATGCCAAAATTACATTTTCGGTATATCGTCTGAGCAAGCTGGCCTGTCCACTGGTAAAAGCTGTACCAAGGGAGGCCACCGCCTCTGTAAAGCCTGCCTGATGCATAGCAATGACATCCATATAGCCTTCACAGATAATCATGTGATTTTTGCGTGAAGTCCTTGCAAAGTTTAGTCCATACAGATTCCTACTCTTGTCAAACACCTCTGTCTCCGGTGAGTTCAAATATTTGGGTTCACCCTCTCCGATGACTCTGCCACCAAATCCGATAACGCGATGGTTTATGTCCTGTATAGGAAACATGACACGATTCCAAAACTTATCGCTCATTCCGTATTTTTCATGGTATGTGGCAAGACCCGCATCCCTTATCTGTGCATCTGTATAGCCTTTACTTTTTAGATATAAGGTCAGGTCATTGCTCTTTACATTGGCAAATCCCAAACCAAATTTCTTCATAGTCTCTTCCGATAGCTCACGGCCTTTAAAATACCGCATGCCGGTTTCGCCTTGGGGCGCCCGCAGTTGATAATAAAAATAATTAGCCGCGTCTTTGTTGAGCTCCAGCATCTTCGCCCTACGGCTCATCTGCTTTTTGGCATTTTCATCATACTCCGCTTCCGGAAGTTTGACACCGGCTCTTTCGGCCAGTTGCTTCATAGCTTCCACAAAAGTGTAGTTCTCGTATTCCATCACAAAAGTAAAGACATTGCCCCCTGCACCGCATCCAAAACATTTATATATCTGTTTGTTGCGGCTGACCATAAAGGACCCTGTCTTTTCATTATGGAAGGGACATAATCCTACATAGTTGCTACCTTTTTTCTTGATCCGGACATATCCCGAAATCACATCCACAATATCATTTTTTTGTCTGACTTCTTCTACTAATTCTTCGGGGTAATACATTTCCTTCTCCCTTAGCCATGCCAGGTCTTCGGAATAAATAATTCGTCGTATTTGGCAATGGCAAATCTATCGGTCATGGCACCCACATAATCGCAGACAATCTGCTCCTTGGGTGTGCCGTCTCTATCCATCAATTCTAAGGTCTCACGGGGTATCTTATCCAAATGAGTCAAATAATACTCATATAAAGCCTGCATAAGCATCTCCGCTTTTCCTTCCTCTCCCTTGGCAATGGGATTTTGGTATACACTTTCAAACATAAACTGTCGCATTTCCTTCATAGCGTTTGCAACAGGATCAGACATCACAATATCATTTTTGCCTTTACTGCTTGTCACAATATCATGAATAAAACTGTCCAGACGTTCTGACAATGTATAACCGATAACTGCACCGATACTCTTCGGTACATCAGAATCTTTTAAAATATTGGCACGAATGGCATCATCCATATCGTGATGAATATACGCAATCTTATCAGAAAGTCTCACAATCTTCCCTTCCAAAGTAGAAGGCATGGAAGATGTCTGATGATTGCGGATACCGTCCCTGACTTCAAATGTCAGGTTCAAGCCCTGTCCATGCTTCTCCAACACATCCACGGTACGCACACTCTGCTCGCTATGCTCAAATCCCAACGGACAAATCTCATTCAAAGCACGCTCTCCTGCATGACCAAAGGGTGTATGCCCCAAATCGTGTCCCAGTGCAATGGCCTCTACTAAATCTTCATTGAGCTGCAACGCTTTGGCAATGGTACGGGCATTTTGAGATACCTCTAAAGTATGTGTCAGTCTGGTACGGTAATGATCACCATCCGGTGTCAAAAACACCTGTGTCTTATCTTTTAAACGACGGAAGGATTTACTGTGAATGATTCTGTCACGGTCCCTCTGAAAAACAGGACGGATATCACACTGCTCTTCCTCTCTGGCACGTCCTCTGCTATCTTTGGATAAACAAGCATAAGGACTTAAATATTCAGTTTCCCATTGTTCTAAATTTTCACGAATCGTCATACTTTTTTCCTTTTTTGCTTCAAAAGACAAATTCTCCGATTTTCACACGCCTACTTTACATATTCTGCGAAATCCTTTTATTTCCTTTTTTATTTTTTGAGAACATATTTATACCATAGTTAAATCAAATTAATTTTTATTTCTTTCTCTAATGCATTTGCAATCTTTACAAGCATATCCAAACTCGGATTATAATTACCGCTTTCCAATCGGGATATGTTGGATTTCTGAGTGCCGATTTTTTTTGCTAATTGTGCTTGTGTCATTTTCATTTTGGTCCTTGCCTCTATAATCTGTGATACCACTTCATAACGGGGCTTTAACTGCTCATATTCCTTTTGAAACTCGTCATTTTCCATCAATTTAGCTTTTAAATCTTCTAATGATACTCCTGCTTTACTCATCTTCATCCACTCTCCTAAGATAATCATTCATATAATTTCTAGCTTTATTCAGTTCCTGTTTCGGTGTTTTCATAGTCTTTTTGACAAATCCGTGCAAGAGCACAAATCTTTTTCGATAATACATAAAATAAAATATTCTGGCAATATCACCTGCAAACTTTATGCGCAATTCATATAACCCCTTATTCTCTTTTCCCTTTACAGCTTTTACATAAGGTTCTTTTAAGTCACTCCCATGTATCTTTAACAATTCAATATCTCGAAATGCCTTTGCTCTCAACTTAGCAGGTAGCGAAAGCAGGAACTCTTCCAATGGAATATTTCCATTTTCTTTTTGATAAAATTCCACATCAAAAATAATTTTCACCTTCTCTCTTTAAGTTATCACATATGATAACTTTTTGCAAAACAATTTTGAAGATTATGAGCAGACTAGCTCAATAGAATTCAGAATATCAATCAGAAATTTGATGATATGTACACCTTATAATACACTTTGTAAAAAAACAACCTCCTTTGCATAATTTACAAAACTTTGTGAAACATTCACAAAAAACAATTACTATAACAAAAATCCCGGGACAATACATTTTGTATCCATCCCGGGACTTCTATCTTACATTATTTTTACAACATTTTATGACTCAATGCCTAGCGCACTTCTACGCCTGTCTCTATTTCCAGTGTGCCGCCCAATGCATCCGGTACATCCATGATGATAATGAGTACACCGTCTTTTACATAACTGGTACCAAGAGGCTCTGTCTCCAAATCTGTAAAATCATAATCATACTTGGAAAACTGACGCTTATATTCCTCTGCATCCGGCAAAGTCATCTTCATATATTCATCATAAGCTTCCCTATCTACATCATCATCCAAGATTTTATAATATCCATGATTTGCTAAATTGTATGCAACAGTATCAACCGCTTCTCCCCAATCGGAAAAACGCACATTTTTGCGTTCTACCAAATCGAAACTAACCGCAAATGTATCTTCTACCACGCGACCATTAATCACAGCTTCTCTTTCAAATACAAAAGAAACAAACTCTGTATCACAGGTCATGATCGTGTAGTCAATCTCATAACTATCATATTCCCCACGTAATGACTCTGCCGCTCCTACCGTCAATTCACGGATTGCCGCATTCCATTCATCCTGAATACCACCATCCGGCATTTCTGCAAATTGAGGGTAGTAAATCTCAGCATTATTGTGATTGTAGGCTTCATCCTTCAAACGATAGGTTAAGGGTTCTTTTTCTTCCGCATCTGCCGTTTCCTCTTCTGCACCCGCAACTTCATAAAATCCCAAGGGCTTATCGTAAATAGCGTGACCACTCTCCAATGCAGATCCTTCTACCGTAATCAGAATCTCTTCTGCATCATAGGCATCCAAAAATGTATTAACAAGACCGCCAATAACCACGTATTCTCCACTGCTTCCCATCATATTAATGTACTGTCCGAAGCCTTTGGACAAATCCAGTGTCAGGCTTTTTCCTTCCTGCGTAAAACCTTTTACTTCTGTATCAATGGAAACAATATTTACTTTTGCAAGCTCATCAATCAAATTCTCCGGTGTCAGTCCTTCAATCTGCATCTCCTTGGTAGCAAATCCATCAGCCTGTACATTACTGTAGTAAATCACTACATTCACAGGTCCTGCTACTTCCTCTTGCACTTGCTCTTCCGCCATCTGTCCACCCTCAGCCTGTACATCATCTCCCACAGGCGCTACCGGCGTAATCGGTTGGCTTTCACATCCAACCATCGCAAATATCATAATGCTTAACCATATCGCAATTTTCTTTTTCATAATTCATTCCTCCATCCTGTTATCTCTATAACACATAGGCAAAATGCTTTCACTTTATATAACAGACTCTCTCCTATAATCGGTCAGGTCTGTTCCAATCTTTGTTGCCAACTCGGGCACCGTCATCTTTTTATCTACCAGCATGCGAAGCTCTGCATCCGTTGCTCCGATTAACTGTACAAACTGTACTTTTCCATGAGGTGTATCAATGGTCCCCATCTCATCTTCTTTGATAATAAATCCTGTAATCTTGGACTGCTGCTCGTAGTCCATACCTTTATCCTGTCCGGTGTAAATATACTCATCCGGCTGAAAAATATCTCCCTGTGTATAGGAAATACGTGCTACCGCCTGCAAAATACCTGCCATGCAACGGAACTGTGCATCTTCATCTCCCAGACCATCTTTTTTCAACTTGATGGTCAATTCAAAACCAAAACCACTGTATTCCGGATCTTTGGTCTCTTTTTCATATAATTCGGATAAACCAAAAGTAACGAAATGATAATAATCACCACCATCCAAGATACTGATGCCATCTAAAGGATCATTTCCGCCTAAGCGCCATGATTGCAATACACCAAAATGCTCTACCTGTTTTACTTTATCTTTGTATAATCCGTTAATTGCTTCCTCGATGGCTTCCCAACCGGGTGCATTCAATTCTTTTCCTTTTTTTAATTCATCCATTTTGCTTCCTCACTTTAATCCAAATAATAACCTTACGATTAAGTCATCCTGTATGCTCATTATACTATTTATGTCAACCTTTTGCAATATGACTTATTTGGGCTTTATTCCATCGGTTTACCTGTTCCAACATGGCAATCATCAAAACCAGAAACGCAAACATATAGATTGGATAAACCGCAATTCCGACTGTATCTGCCAATACACCAAATAAACTGGGCATAAAAGTAGTACCCACATAAGCACTTGCCATCTGTACACCAATAACGGATTGCGATACTCCCGCACCAAAGGTATCCGGCGTAGCATGAATGAGACAGGGATAAATCGGTGCACATCCAAGACCAATCAGGATTAATCCGGCAAATGCCGTAACATCCCCTAAGGGGAGCAATAAAAATAATACTCCAACCGCTATGATCCCCTGACCCAAGCGAATCATATTTTTATCATTCATTTTCAAGGTCAAAAAACCACTTAAAAATCTGCCGACGGTAATGCCCATATAAAACAAAGCACCCCATTTTGCCGCCACTTCCGCAGACATTCCGCGATTTAATACCATATAGCTGGCTGCCCAAAGTCCCGCCGTAGCTTCCAACGAACAATAGCAAAAGAAACCTGTCATAACTCCTTTTGCAGCAGGCAATTTTAACACCTGAAATAGAGAAAGAGGCTTTTGTTTTTCTTCTGCTTTTTCCTCTTCTTTATCTGCCTGTTTATTCCAAATAGGTAATGTCACAAACAAAACAATGGCAAGTACAATCTGTAAGCCTGCAATAATCCAATATCCCAGATTCCATCGAAGACCGTTTGTCAATACCACACCCAAAATTGCCGGTCCGATTGTGGTACCAACACCCCAGAAACAATGTAACCAACTCATATGCTTTGCTTCATAATGCAATGCCACATAGTTGTTTAGCGCCGCATCTATACTTCCCGCACCAAGTCCATAAGGAATCCCCCACAAACATAATTGCCAGTAGGAGCCTGACATAGCAAAGCCCATCAGGGCCGCTGCTGTCATTGCAACACTAATAGCCGTTACTTTTCCCGTCCCCAATTTGTGAATCAGATAATTGGAAAACAAACTGGAGATAATGGTACATCCTGCAATAATAATCGAAATGCCTCCGGCATAAGAAACCGGCACACTAAGCTCCGGTTGCATACTTGGCCATGCTGCTCCCAATAAAGAATCCGGAAGTCCCAGACTGATAAATGCCAGATAAATCATAACCAATAATATTGTATACATATGCTAATCCTCCCTAAACTCTGAGAAGTAATCTTTCACTTCACACAATGAGGGCAAAATCTTCACTGCCAATTGCTCCATCTCTTCGGTGGGTTCTGCCAGATCGGGAACCATAATCGGTGCCATACCGGCTGCAGCTGCAGCACGGATTCCATTATAGGAATCTTCAATAGCATAAGCCTCTGCCGGCTCCACGCCCAAACTTTCACACGCCTTTAAGAAAATATCCGGTGCCGGTTTGCTCCTGCTCACCATATCTCCGCAAATAACCTGATCAAAATAAGAAAGCAGGCCGCCTTCCTTAAGTTCCCGTATCACCACTTCCCGTCTGGTGGATGATGCCACAGCGATCTTGACATCCTGTTCCTTCAACCAGCAAAGCAGTTCTTTAATTCCATTCTTCTGTGGTAATTTACCTCCTGCCGCACGACTGTGGAACAGTGCCGACATCTCTTTTTTATATTCATCATAGGGAAAATCTTCCCCATAACGCTTTTTCATCAATTCTCTGGTAAGCGTAGCATTAATGCCCAAGCACTCAAAACAAGCTTCTTCTATGCCCGGTATACCATATTTGTCTGCAACCACTTGCCAACAATCAATGACCAGTCGCTCCGAGTCAAAAATCACACCATCCATATCAAATACTACAGCTTTTCTATTCATATCAACATTCTCCCGAAATTTCAAATCAATTTATTAAAGTATCTTTATTAAATCTAGCATATTATTTTTGCTTGTCAAACTTTTTCCATTGCAAAATAAAAAAAGACGGCAGGATTACTCCCACCGCCTTATATCAGTTTCATTTTCTCTATTTATCTGTCATTCTGGCATCGATGTACTCTGCAAGCACTCTGGCAGTCTCATCAATCCCCAGCTTAGTCACATTAATGGAGATATCATAGTTTCTGGAATCTCCCCATTTACCTTCGCAATTGCTGTTGTGATAAGTCTTTCTTTTTCTCTCTTCTTTGGTACGCATTATTTTTGCTGCCCGTTCCGATATGTTATAATGCTCCATCAAACGGGCAATTTTATCATCAAAGTCACCCAAAACAAAAATAGAAATCAAAGCATCGCAATCTTTTAACACTGCCTCTGCACATCTACCGACTATCACAAAAGATTTGCCTTCATCCGCCATTCTCTTTAAGTACTCAAACTGCATCAATGCTACATTATGTGCAGGTGAATTGTTAAATCCACGGACAGTACGTGACATTAGTTTGTTTCTCTTAATTTCATCAAACTCTTCTAAATCTTTGCTGTCTAAATTGCGATGAGCCGCCACTTCCTTTAACAAATTGCGGTCATATAACGGTAATCCGTATCTCTCTGCTAACCGCTCAGCCACAATGTGACCACCACTTCCATACTCACGGCCGACCGAAATAATCAATTGTTTTTTCATACTGCCACCCCTTTTCTAGAAATATCTTACATAGATCACAGCCATGGAAATCAAAATAACTACAACTGTGATAGGAGCCATCACCTTACAGTATTTCCCCCACTTAATAATATACCCTTCTTTTGACGCAGTTGCAATACCAACTACATTAGCAGAAGCACCAATAGGGGTCGCACTTCCACCGATATCCGTACCCATAGCCAAAGTCCATGAAAGTACAGACAAATCCACTCCGGTAGTAGCTGCAAGGCTCTTAATAATCGGAATCATAGTTGCCGCAAAAGGAATATTGTCAACAAAGGCACTGCAAATCGCAGATAACCAAATAATGATAGCAATCATAAGCATAGCATTACCGCCACTAATCTTGCCGATAAAGCCTGCCATAATCTCCAACACACCTGTTTGTTCCAAGCCACCGACTACAACAAACAATCCAACAAAGAACAGTAACGTCTTATAATCAACTTTTTTCACCAGAGTCCATGCATTTTTACCTGTTGCAATTAAGGTCACAATCGCAATGGCTGTTCCGATAAAAGCAACCGTCAATCCTGTCTGGGCATGTGTCACCAAAAGTACAATGGCGCAAAGGAAAATCAATGCATTTATGACAAAACCTCTTTTATCGGTAATCGCTTCAGAGGGACTGGGATATGCGGAAGGATCTTTCACTTCACCTGCATTTGCCAGCAATTCCTTGCGAAATATAAGATAAAAATATGCCACTACAAATACCAAAGATATCAATGCAATTACACCGGTATTGGTAATAAAATCAGCAAAGGAATATCCCAAAGAAGTTCCGATAATAATATTCGGAGGATCTCCGCACATAGTTGCGGAACCACCCAAATTTGCACAGAAAATCTCTGCCAAAATCATTGGAACCGGATTGAACTTCAGTAGTTGCGACAACTCAATAGTAACTGCCGCAAGGAATAAAATAACCGTAATACTATCGATAAACATCGCAAGTACAGCAGATAAAATCATAAA
Source organism: Lachnospiraceae bacterium (assembly GCA_045542735.1). GTDB lineage: Bacteria > Bacillota > Clostridia > Lachnospirales > Lachnospiraceae > UBA2882. Next base: position 19,634 of record JAZQLQ010000022.1, on the reverse strand, counting down.
AGTCATGAAAATCGGAATAACTTTGTATTTAACCATTCGCGCAATTTCCATACATAACCAACGGAAAAAGCCCACATGTGCCATACCCTCTACCATAATCATCATACCGGCAATAAATACAATGGTCTCCCAGTTGATTCCGGCAACAGCCCCTCCGGACTCTCCGGCCGCAATCCAAAAATGCTGTGTAAAGATGCTATGTACATTCAGCGTCTCAACAATGGCATCTATACTGTGCATGCCCACTCCAAACACCAAAATCAGAGTCAACACGGCACTTGCCAATGTAATCACATGTCTCTCCCAGATTTCTGTCACAATCAAAACAAACATTGCCAGAAATATCACTACTGCTAAAACCTGAGCCAACATTTCAACTACCTCACTTCAATAAGAATTTTTTCATTCTCCTCTTTTTCTTCCTCTTTCCACAATTGACTATTGTATACTAAATGATATGAAATAACAAGGCATTCTGTTTTTTTGCAGCTAACCGCAGCGTTTCTTTACATTTTCTTAACAAGTAGGATAAAAACCCTTCCGGAGTACCAGCTCGGGACGTGTAAACAACGTATAAAAATTGTACAATATTGACAAAAATCGTCCCTCAAAAACGCCCAAAGAGGGGGATTGAATTAGACCAACGTCTATATTAAGATTTCCATATGGCGTGACCGTGTACAAGGTGGTAGCCTCCCGTACTGAAACAGAAGGGAGGTGGTACATATGAGTACATATGAGACAATATCATTAATGATGGCGTTTGGAATGTTCATTATTGCACTGCTTGCCTACATAGATAGGATAAACAAGCGAAAATAAAAAAGCCACTCTTGTCTTAGCCGAGACGAGTGACTTTTTTTACATTCTACAAGGCTAACCACTTTGGGCGGTTGCTCCTTTTATGGTTATAGTGTAACACATAATTTGAACTGAAGCAAGAGTAAGCAAATTCCTATATATACAGGATAAACAAAAGGCTAAAAGCGAATCGCTCTCAGCCCAAAAACGAAAAAAGAGCAGGTCATTTGACCTGCTCTACTTTCGTTCTAATGCGGAAGAAGGGACTTGAACCCTCACGACATTGCTGCCACAAGATCCTTAGTCTTGCTCGTCTGCCAGTTCCGACACTTCCGCGTATGCAATTACCTGCACGAACTACATTACCATTTTGCAGGAAAATTGTCAATCTTTTTCTAATTTTAAATCTCTTAAATTCTTAAGAAATTTAACTGCAGGGAAAGGGACTTGAACCCTCACGATATTGCTACCACTGGCACCTGAAGCCAGCGCGTCTGCCGATTCCGCCATCCCTGCACGCAAGTGATATTGTATCTTTTTTTGCTGTTTCTGTCAATCCCTTTTTCAATCTATCCACCAAAATCTATAGACAAAAACAACCGGCCATTTAAGTCCGGTTGTCTATCTGATAATTTATTCTGCTTCATCTGTAAACTCAATATAGGAAATATTGCTATAAGGAACTGCAATCTTGGTCACACTGCTGGTCTCCATAGTAGCTACGTTGTTGTAACTGTAGCTGGATCTACCTTTTCTCTTAAAAATAGCAAATCCGACATCTGTAGACTCAAGCTCTACCGTAATCTTGGTCTCTTTATTACCCATATTGTCAATAATCTGCCTCTCAATCTTGGTACCATCCATCAAACCGACACACGCGATGTGCATACCGGAATGTACCTGCATCAGTAACTCAAATACCTCTTTTATCATAGCCCTGCCCTCTTTCTTCTTTTTAGTATTATCACGTACCCCACGTGAATAACATCTATTGATATAACTTTACCAAAAGGAGAGCAAAATGGCAATTCATTTTATATTAATTGTGGGAAGAAATGCATCAACTGTCAACTATCGGAACGCTGTGCTGGAAAGTGGTCACATTCCCATTGTCACAGATACTCTGAATCTACTAACTGAAAGCAGACAACAGCAAGACGCCCTTTCTCCTTGTCTTCTTTCCCGTATCGAGTTGTTAATCCTTCCCGGCGGCGGTGACATTGCCCCCGATTTATTACAAGACTATACCCATCAAGACATTTCCAATCCCACCTGCTTTTCCGATATCGACCGTGAACTGGACTTGGTTCAATTGGCTTATCTGACATATTTTTATAAGAAGCAATTGCCTGTCATCGGTATCTGCAAAGGTATGCAATTAATTAACACTTACTTTGGCGGAACTTTGTTATCTGATATGTCCGAGTCTGCCAAACGCATCCATGCCTATCTGCAATATAAAGATAACTACCACACATGCCAATATATTCCTTTGGATACCTATACGTCATTTCCAAATCTATCGCTTCTTCAATCACTCTACCGGACAAACAAGCTTCCGGCGACCATTAACAGCGCACACCACCAGTGTATCGCCTCTTGTGGCTCGGGACTGATACCCTTTCAATATTCTGATGCTGTATGCGAAGGTTTTATCCACCAATCACTTCCTATCATAGGACTTCAGTGGCATCCCGAGCGGCTTTTTTATACTGACGGTAGCTACCTAAAACTCTTTCTTTCACTTTTTCTTGATTAAGTGACAAAATATAAGCGTGCTCTTGATTCCCATTTTTGCATCTTGTACAATGAACACATGGCAGAAACAATTATTTTTCACGTAGACGTAAATTCCGCTTTCCTTTCCTGGGAAGCCATATATCGATTGCAAACCTTGGGAGAAACCGAAGACATCCGCGACATACCTGCTGCCATCGGCGGCGATGAGAAAAAGAGACACGGTATCGTCCTTGCCAAGTCAACACTGGCAAAAAAATGTGGTGTTACCACCGGAGAACCCTTGGCGCAAGCCCGCAGGAAATGTCCCGGTCTAAAAGTCTATCCGCCCAATTTTTCACTTTATGTGGAAAAGTCCAAGGCATTGATGGACTTACTGTCCCGTTATGCTCCTGTAGTCGAGCAATTCAGTATCGATGAAGCCTTTTGCGACTTTACGGGAACCACCGCGCTCTATGGAGATTCTGTGGCATTTGCCCGCAAGTTAAAAGATATGATTCGGGATGAACTTGGTTTTACTGTGAATATCGGGGTTTCCTCCAATAAATTGTTGGCAAAAATGGCCTCTGATTTTAAAAAGCCGGACAAGGTTCATACCCTTTTCCCTTCTGAAATCAAAGAGAAAATGTGGCCACTCCCTGTTTCTGACCTACTTTATGTGGGTCGTTCCAGCATCCGTACCCTGCACAATCTGGATATCTTTACCATTGGCGATCTTGCCAATGCCGATGTCAATATTTTGCGGCAACATCTAAAAAAGCATGGAGAGGACATGTGGAAATCCGCCAACGGTTTGGACGATGCTTTGGTTATCGCCGAGCAACCCGCCAACAAAGGCTATGGCAACTCTGTGACCTTAGGTGCTGACGTGACTGATACCGAGACCGCCGCTATGATATTGCTATCCCTTTGTGAAACTGTCGGGGCAAGACTCCGCGCCGATCAGGCGCATATCAGTGTAGTCAGTATCTCTATTGTTGATACAAGCTTTCATAAGACATCCAAGCAGACTACCCTAACTACTTCCACCGATATCACCGAAGTCATTTATGAGACGGCATGCTCACTCTTTCACGAGCTCTGGACCGGTGAACCCATCCGTTTACTGGGTGTTCACACATCTAAAGCTTCTTCGGATGCTTTTGTACAGTATGATATGTTTGATTCCGATAAAAACGAAAGGCTGAGTAAATTAAACTCAGCCATTGATGAGATTCGTAACCGCTATGGTGACGGATCTGTGAAACGTGCCCGCTTTTTGGACAGCGGACACAAACATATGCGTGATGGATTAAGCCGCGAGAAATCAAAGCATCCCGAACAATAATCAAATCACTCCACAATACTATACATCATAAACTCGTAATGTAACTTTGTTCCCTCAGCAATCTCCTGAGGCAACAATGCACGTGCTACGATTTTTTCTTCATCGGACGGTTCATCAATTCTTTTCAAATAAGCATAATCACCGTCAATCCTTGCTACTACATAATCAAATGCATTCATCCTTATTCCAACCTTTCATTATTCATTTATCTTGTCCGTAATCTTCATTGCAATCTCTACTACAATCTCACGAATCTGTTTACCATTGCAATCAATGGTCACATCCGCATACTTTTCATAAAGAGGTGTACGCTCATCAAGCAGTTCCTGCAAACTCTGTCCATCCTTTAGCGCCACGCCACGCTGATGCAAATCGCCCAATCGTTCCACTAATTCTTCATAGGGAAGTTTCAGATATGTCACAATACCAATCTCTTTGAAGTGTTTCATGGCTTTTTCGCCATAAACCGCACTACCACCTGTAGCAATGACTGCTTTATCTGTCTCTATAGAAGCATTGATGCGATTCTCAATTGCCAGAAAACCATCCGTACCGTTTTCCTCAATAATCTCATGCAACAATTTACCTTCTTGTTCCTGAATCACAAGATCAGAATCTAAAAAACGATAGCCCATATTCTTGGCCAATACAACACCAATAGTACTTTTGCCCACACCGGGCATCCCGATCAAGATGACATTATGCCCTGTTTTCTTTATCTCACCACAACCTCTGTTACTCATAATGTCTGCACAACCTCCAAGAGGAACTCCCAAGTACGCTGTACAGAAGAAATACTCATACGCTCTCTTGTTGTATGGATATCCAAGATATCCGGTCCGAAGGATACACAATCAAGTCCCGGCTTCTTGTCTGCCAAAACACCGCATTCTAAGCCCGCATGCAAGGAAAGAACCTCCGGCTTTTTCCCATACTGTTTTTCATATACTGCAACCATATGATCCCGCAAAGGAGATTCCTTCTTATACTCCCAAGCCGGATAATCACTTGTGGTGGAAACTGTCCCCTGATATTTTTCAATCACTCCGCATACTTTATCAATTAATTCTTTTTTTTCATCTGCTACACTGCTTCGTAAGGAAAAAGCCACCTGAAACTCTGTTTCATCCAGCTTCATAATACCTAAATTTAAGGAAGTCTGCACCAGCCCCGGAAGCTCTTCACTCATCTTCTGCACGCCATTGGGCGCTTCATTTAAAAGTGCCAGCACAGCATCCAGATTGGCATCTGAAATCCACGCACACTCTGCATTGGTACCTTCCTTGCAAGTTGCTTCTTTACATACAATCACTTTGCAATCAGGATCAGTATCCTTATATGTTTCTTTTATCTCTGCTTCCAGTTTTTGGCACACTGATTCAAATTGCTCCATCTGTTCTGCTTTAACACCGATGGCTGCCTCTGCCTCGATGGGAATAGCATTGTCCTTTTCTCCACCTTGCAAAGCACAAATTTTTATGTCAACCGCCTTGCGCAATTCATATAAAAACCATCCCATGACTTTGTTTGCATTACCACCGTGTTTTCCAATTTCTGTACCGGAATGTCCGCCTGCGAATCCAGTTAACATAATTCTTTTTGCAACATACTTACTATCTGCGCTTTCATCTTCTCTCTTTACTGCCAGATTACCATTTACACGGATACCACCGGCACAGGCTGCCACAAATTGTCCTTCCTCTTCCGAGTCAATATTGAGCATCATCATAGCCTTACAAGGTGTCAAATCAATAACTGCTGCTCCATCCATACCCACCTCTTCATCAGTGGTTATCACCAACTCAATACGTGGTAACACGAGACTTTCATCTGAAAGCAAGGCCAGCCCATAAGCGATAGCAATTCCATCATCACCACCAAGACTGGTATCTTTTGCATAAATATAATCTCCATCTACTGCAAGTTGTAACGGATCTTTCTCCATATCAATGGCAGCATCCGGTTCTTTTACCGCTACCATATCCATATGTCCCTGAATCATAATTGCCGGGCTTTCTTCTTTTCCCGCAGATGCTTCCTTTATCATAATGACATTTTTTGCCTCATCCTGTGCCACCCACAGATTATGTTCCTTTGCAAATGCAACCAGATAATCACTAATGGCATCTACATTACCGGAGCCGTGAGGAATCCGGCAAATCTCTTTAAAATAATGAAATACTTTTTCGGGTTTTAAATTGTTCATAATTATTTCCTTCTCCTTTATAAATCCTTTTCTATTTTATATCATTTATCCATTTTAGGAAAGTATTATACCAAAAAAGAGCTCCGTTCCTACGAACGAAGCTCTCTACATTTCAAATCCGATTAAGCAAGTTTGCTTTTTGCAAGTTCTGCTAATGTTGCAAAACCTTCTGCGTCATTTACTGCCATCTCTGCAAGCATTTTTCTGTTGATTTCAACTTCTGCTAATTTTAATCCATACATGAATTTGCTGTAGCTTAAGCCATTTAATCTAGCTGCTGCATTGATACGAGCAATCCATAACTGTCTCATCTGACGTTTTCTCTGTTTACGACCAGCATAAGCAGATGTTAATGCTCTCATAACAGACTGTTTTGCTACTCTGTACTGATTGGATCTTGCGCCTCTGTAACCTTTTGCAAGTTTCAATACTCTATTATGTTTTTTCTTTGCGTTCATTCCGCCTTTAATTCTTGCCATTTTTCTTTCCTCCTAACCAATCTTATAAATAAGGTAAAATTTTCTTCATGTTCTTCTCGTTTGTTGCATCTGTCATTGCAGGTTTTCTAAGATTTCTCTTAGTTTTTGCAGATTTCTTGGTTAAGATATGACGTTTATAAGCTTTATTTCTCTTTAACTTTCCTGTTCCTGTAACTTTGAAACGTTTTGCTGCGGATCTGTTTGTTTTCATTTTTGGCATCTTAAATTCCCTCCTATTGATGTACTTATCTATTTTAACTGTGTTATGCTCAGTTAAAAACTATGTTAACGTTTTTCAGCAAGCACCATTGTCATGCTTCTGCCTTCTACTTTGGGTGCTTTCTCAATGACTGCGATCTCTGCAAGACTCTCTGCGAAATCATCCAAAATATGTTTGCTGTTGGCCATATGTGCCATCTCACGACCACGGAAACGAAGTGTTACCTTTACCTTATCTCCTTTGGAGATAAATTTCTTGGCAGCATTCATTTTTGTGTTTAAGTCGTTGGTATCGATATTGGGAGATAAACGAATCTCTTTAATCTCGATTGTCTTCTGTTTTTTCTTTGCTTCTTTTTCTCTTCTGGTCTGCTCATATTTGTATTTACCATAATCTACAATCTTGCAAACCGGAGGCTTTGCTGTCGGAGCAATCTTTACCAAATCAAGCCCTGCTTCATCAGCCAACTTCTGGGCTTCCTTGGAAGACATAATTCCTAACTGCTCTCCATCTTCTCCAACCAGACGTACTTCTTTGTCTCTAATCTGTTCGTTAATCATTAAATCGCTAATAGTCGTGCACCTCCAAAAAGAATTCAAAAAAAATAAGCGGATACACAGATATCCACCTAGTTTGCACACAAATCTCTCGTATTAAGAAAAATGTTTGACGCCTGTAAGCCCGATTGCCACAGGGTGAGAGTGGATACTCTGCTTGAATGTGTTTTACACACTTGGTAATAATAGCATACCACTTCACCCTTGTCAACGGGGTATTTACACTTTTTACTATTTATTTTTTACATTCAAAAGTGCGGCAAAGAGTTTCTTTGCTTTCTTTCGCACGACTACCGTCGATGGTTACACTTTCTGCATAACATTTGTAATTGGAATTGTATTTACAATGTGTTGCTTCACAATCAATGCTGATGGTCTGACAGGGATGATCCAATGCACTGGTGTAGCAATCGCATCCCTCCTGGCGGAAAGATTCACAACAGGTATCTTTATCGTGCTCTGCATGTGTTCCTCCTACCATAATATCACCTTTGCAGCATCTCTTCTCTTTGTTATAACCACAGGTAATGACACCACAGACTAATTCTGCCATAAGAAGCCTCCTTATAGATGTTTAATAAAAATGAACAGTTACATCTATAGTATGGTCTGCAGTGTACAGAATTATTCTTCATTTACAAAATGAATTTTATTTATTTTTCTCTTCCTCAGGAAGTTCTACGCGGATTTCCTTGGTACGGATTTCTTTGCAAATCTGATCAACAAACTCTGCAAGAGCTTTCTGACCTTCATCACCGGCAAAACGGCTTCTGACAGATACCAGACCGGCTTCTTCCTCGTTGGCACCTACAACAAGCATATAAGGAAGCTTGTTCATACGTGCATCACGAATCTTATAACCAATCTTTTCACTTCTGTTATCAACAGTTACATCCACGCCGTTAGCAGCCAGTTCTTTACGTACTTTTTCTGCATAATCAATATATTTCTCAGAAATCGGAAGTACGCGAACCTGCTCAGGGCAAAGCCATGTAGGGAATTTGCCTGCATATTTTTCAATCAACCAAGCCAAAGTTCTCTCATAACATCCCAAAGATGTTCTGTGGATGATGTACGGACGTTTTTTATCACCATTCTGATCGATGTAGTACATATCGAATTTCTCTGCAATTGCACAGTCCAACTGAATGGTAATCATGGTATCTTCTTTACCGTATACATTCTTTGCCTGAATATCAATCTTAGGTCCGTAGAATGCAGCTTCACCATCAGCTTCTGTAAAAGGCAGATTATCCTGCTGTAAAATTTTACGAAGGGCATCCTGTGTTTTCTCCCAATATGCCTCATCACCCAAATATTTCTCTTTGTTATTCGGATCCCATTTGGAAAGACGATATGTCACCTCTTCCTGCAATCCTAATGTTTTTAATACATAGTTTGCCAGGTTCAGACAATTCTGCAATTCTTCTTCTGCCTGGTCCGGACGGATTACCAAGTGACCCTCAGAAATGGTAAACTGACGTACACGTGTCAATCCATGCATTTCACCGGAATCTTCATTTCTAAACAAGGTAGAAGTCTCACCATAACGAATGGGAAGATCTCTATAAGAGTGCTGGCTGTTTTTGTAGCAATAATATTGGAAAGGACATGTCATTGGACGAAGGGCAAATACCTCTTTATCTGTCTCTTCATCACCCAAAACAAACATACCATCCTGATAATGATCCCAATGACCGGATATCTTGTAAAGGTCACTCTTTGCCATCAAAGGTGTCTTGGTACGGACATAGCCCCATTCTCTATCTTCCAAATCCTCAATCCAACGTTGCATCTTCATGATCATCTTGGTTCCCTTCGGTAAAAGAAGTGGAAGTCCCTGCCCGATAACATCAACTGTGGCAAACAATTCCATCTCACGGCCAAGCTTGTTATGATCACGTTTTTTGATATCTTCCAAATACTCTAAGTAAGCAGCCAAATCTTCTTTATTGTTAAAGGCTGTACCATAGATACGCTGAAGCTGTGCTTTGTTGGAATCACCTCTCCAATATGCCATAGAAGAAGAAATCAGCTTGAACGCCTTGATTCCCTTTGTTCTCATCAAATGAGGACCTGCACAAAGATCAACAAAACCACCCTGATCATAGAAAGAAATCTCACTGTCTTCGGGAAGATCCTGAATCAACTCTACTTTATAAGGCTCACCCTTCTCTTCCATCAATTTAATTGCTTCTTCTCTGGGAAGTGTGAAGCGCTCCAGTTTATTGCCTTCTTTGATGATTTTTTTCATCTCTTTTTCCAGACTGTCCAAGTCCTCTCTGGTAAAAGGTGCATGCTCAAAATCATAGTAGAAACCTTCATCAATGGAAGGACCGATTGCTAACTTAGCATCAGGGAACACTCTCTTTACAGCTTCCGCCAATACGTGGGAGCATGTATGACGCATGGTACGGAGTCCCTCTGCATCATTGCCTGTCAAAATACTTAACTGGCAATCTTTATCTACCACTGTTCTTAAATCCACAACCTCGCCGTCAATTTCTCCGGCACAAGCCGCTCTTGCCAAGCCTTCGCTAATGTCCAGTGCAATATCATAGACACTCATCGCCTGTCCATATTCTTTACAACTTCCGTCTTTTAATGTAATTTTCATTTCTGTACTACCTTTCTGTTATTTGATTGCTGACTACATTATCGTCGCATCTTTCTACTCTTCACATTCTTCCCATTCTTCGTCCCAATCATCATCACAGGTACCAATGTTGTTACTACCATTATTGCTGGCGATGGTGACACGTTTCTTGGGGGAGAAAATCATACCCAATACTAAGCCAAGCAAAAATGCTACTGCTACGATTAAACCGAATTCTCTTGCGGTGACTTCGGTATCCTCAGTTAATAATGCTTCCAATTCATCCCATTTTTCTTTCATAGTTTTAACCTCCTGTTTTGTTAAAATAAAAAGTCCCTCACACTGCATCGCAATGTAAGGGACGTAAATAACGCGGTTCCACCCTGCTTGCCTTTGCGCCATAGACGACTTATAAGACCACTCATTTGATGGTAACGGAATCACCGGACCGGATTAGGGCCACTCAGAGGTAGTTTTCGGATGTTTCCTGCAAAAGCGCTTCCAGCACTCAGGCGCTTCTCTCTGCTACATTTCACATCGTACTCGTCTCATCAACGTGTTAAACTCAATATTAAAACTCTTAACGTATTCATTTTATGCAAAAACAAATTGCTTGTAAAGCCCTTTTTTGAAAATTAACCTTTTCATTTTTCTTTCTCAATCATTCTTTTGCAAATCCGTTTTCTCAACCAAGGTCTTCTCTACAATCTCAGCCGCATGGCGTACAAACTTCACGCAAGGTCTGACTGCATAATACTCTTCGGTGCGCGCGCTGGGCGCTGCACTTTTTTCTCTTCCAAGAATTCCCAAAAGTTCACGACATATAATACTGCCGTTTTGAGCCGCAAACTCATCGCTCATGTCACGGACCCGCTGATAGACTTCCGTCTTTTTAGCTTCATCCGCGGCATCTGCGTTACCATCCGCTAACCCAGAGAGCATAGCCATGGCAGAGACCGTTCCACACACCTCACGCATTCTACCCATACCGGCTCCCATGGGCGATGCCAGTTTCAATGCCGTTTCTTGGTCCATACCATATATATCTGCATAGGCCGCAAAGACTGCCTGACAACAATTATAGCCACTCGCAAAAAGTTTTACAGCTTCTTCTACTCTGTCTTTTTCCATGATTTGTCACCTAATAGTAAAGACCGTTGCAGAAAACCTCTACAACGGTCTGTCTTTACTGTTCGTCCGATTCTGAATCCGATTTATTTACCTTTTCCACAGCACTTTTTGTACTTTTTACCGCTGCCGCAAGGACAGGGATCATTGGGGTAAATCTTAGCTTCGTTTACAACTGTTGTGGATCTCTTCTGCTCTTTGTAAAGCTCCTGTAATTTGTCTTCATCAAAGATTTTCTTCCACTCTTCCAAGCCATAGAGCCATTCTGCCTCAGCGGCTACCATGTTTTTGTAAAGAAGCTCTTTGTCAAACTTTAAGCTGACAACAGTATCCTCTTCCATCTCTTCGATAGGATTTGCTTCTACTAAGGAATCGTTGATACCATCAAGGAATCCTGTCATCTCCATAACAGTGATGCCATATTTATCTGCTAACTCTTTTACAGTTCCTTTTACTTCTGTATCAGGATCTGCCAATAACTCTTTATAAATTGCCTGCTCTTTTTTGAAGTAGTCAGCCCAAAATCTCTGTAAATCACCTTTATTTGCGCTTTCATCATATGCCTGATCACGCCATTTTTCTAATAATGCCATTTTCGTAACTCCTTTTGCACTTTTCATTTGGTTTGGCAACACGGTTGCCACTTGAAATAGTATATAAAACTTTTCTCAATCTTGCAAGTATTAAATATCAAGAGGACTCTATACAAATCCCGCATATCATCATTGCGGTTCTACCACATGTTCAAAAATCCCGTTGCCTTCTTCGGCACCGCTGATACGCTCGGTCACGTGATAAGCCCCATTTTGATCCTTCTGTAAGATAATGGTTACTTCCCTGATGACTCCATCCTCGACGAAAGTCACAATGGCAGTATTATTCAATCGGTAATCCAAAGTTGCATAGCGGACCAACTTGGCATCCTGATCCAATTCTTTGTATGCTACGAAACGTTTCGTCACTTTATCATAATAATGGATAGTATACTCGCCTTCCTCTGTCATCTGCGTATAGTCATTTGCCAGATTCTTTCTCTCTGTCTCCGAAAGGTCCATTACCATTTCGCACATATCATACAACTCTGCTTTTTCCAACTTGGTATAAAAACTCTTGGCTGATGTGCCGGTCACATAGTCAAACACCTTAGGGGCAAAAAAGACTACCATAAATATCAGACAAATAGCCGCTCCCCATCCGATAATCTTATTGTACTTTAGTATCTCCGCAAACCTCACAGGCTTTTCACGCATCCGGATCTGATAATCCTCTGCAAACTCCTCCTCAGAGATTGCCTCAATAAACTCGTCCAATTTTTGATAACGGTCAAAATGATAAATCGCCAGTGCCTTCATAATGGCTTTGCTCTGATAATCCATAATCTTGCCGTTATAGTAAGCGGGCGGCAACATCGGATCTCTACCCTCCGGGTTTTCCTCACTGATACGCTCATAAAATGCAGGCACCTTATGACCGGTAGCCATCTCATAAAACATCGCTGCAATGGCATAAATATCTGTCGCCGGACCAAAACCTCCACGATCTACGTATTGTTCAACAGGCGCATATCCCGGTACTCTGGCCGTTGCATCCTCTGCAATCGCCAAGGCTGCATCCTCCATAGGATCACAAAAGCCCAACAATACCGCACTTCCATCCTCCTTCACACGTATCAGGGAAGGATTGATTTTACCATGTACCACACCCTTTGCGTGAACCATGACCAACCCATCAATCACAGGCTGTAACAATTTGTATGCATCCTTTAGTAAAACGACCTGCATATGGAGTTTCTTTGCCATATACTCCGGCAAAGACATACCTTCTACATACTCCATGACTACGTAAACCGTCTGATTCTCTTCAAAGAAAGTAATCACATTGGCAATGCCTTGTACCGGATACATTTTTATCAACTGCTTTGCCTCTTTAATCACATGGTCCTTCATCTGTCTGAAATCATTTTCATGAATCATCTTCACACAGGATATAGTCAATTTATCATTTTGATTACGCTCCACTACAGCAGCCGGATATAATTCTTTGACAATTACCCGTTGCTCGCGGAAGGTATCAAACGCCTCATATGTAATGCTAAGTCCGTTACTTCCCAAAATCTCATCAATACGATAACGGTCTTTGAGCATGGTGGCATTTTGCAATGCAAAACGCGTCATATTGTTATCCATATTATTTTAACCTCTTACGATCTCTTTTTTTCTTTCATTATAGACAGATATGTGATAAATTACAAGGGAAAGGAGTTTTGGTATGTACTCAAAAAAACAACGAATTGCTGCATTATGCGGCATCATTTTATTAGTCGGATTATATATCTTTACCCTGATTGCCGCCATCTTTAATTTTGACGGAACAGGCAATCTGTTAAAAGCATGCCTGGTTGCCACCATCACCATACCGGTCCTTATCTGGGTGTATATCTGGATTTATAACATCCTGCATAAAAAAGATTAATACACACCCATTTTCTTCAATTCTTCTATAGCAGCCTCTTTTGTAGTAAATTGTATGGTTCTGATTCCCTGTGAATTGGCAGCCTTACAGTTTGCCTCCAAATCGTCCAAGAAGATGCATTCCTCCGGTATCAGACCATATCGTTTTATCAAGGTTGTATAAATCTTGGCATCCGGTTTAATCATTTTTTCCTTGTAGGATAAGATTCCTCCATCCATATAGGGCAAGAAACCAAGGGCATGTGCACATTCTCTTTCCGCCTTTGCTGAAAAATTGGATAAATAATATACCTTATAACCCATTTCTTTTAATTCTTTTACCCAGTCAATAGCATAATCGCGGATGCGGATCATATCATGGATATCCTCGCAGATTTTTCGTATTTCCACCTCAATCTCCGGGTCGTTTTTGACAAAATCATCGATGAGTTCCGCCTCTTCCTTGCTTCCTCTATCAAATTCATTCCAAGCTCCGTTTAAAACCGTAGCCTTTGCAATACGTTCTTCTATTTCTTTTTCAAATCCAAAGCTGTGAAGGTATTCTTCCCAGCAAAAATCCACTAATACATTTCCGATATCAAAAATAATAGTTGTAATCATCTTTCTCACCATTCTCTCTTTATTTACAAATCTCGGTCATTTATAGTATAATATAACAAATTTGAGTTCAAAGGAGGAATTAAATATGTACACATCTGATGCAGATGCATTCCTGGCTGCTTTATTAGGTGTCTATGCAGTTGCAATGATTATTTCATTCATTCTTGCAATCATTTTGCTGATTGCATTATGGAAGCTCTTTGCCAAAGCAGGCCAACCCGGTTGGGCAGCAATTATCCCTTTCTACAACACTTATGTTTTATTTGATGTAGCAATGGGCAATGGTCTCTTGTTCCTGTTATGCTTTATTCCGGTTGTTGGTATAGTCATGATCTATGTGGCATACGCAAAACTGGCATTAGCTTATGGAAAAGGTACGGGCTTTGTTGTGGGTACGGTTCTTTTACCTTATATCTTTTTACCGATTCTTGCATTCGGTAACAACCAGTACATCGGCCCCCAATAAAAAGATTATGAATATAAACGGGTTGTATCCATAGGATGCAGCCCGTTTTATATTTCCTTCCGGAGCAGATTCAACAATTCTTTGGTTGCCACACTCATAGGTACTTTTTGATTAATCACAATACAAATCTGTCTTTTGGGTATTTTCTTTTTCAGCTTCAATGCAAATAATTTGCCCGCCTCTATATCATCCTTTGCAAAATCCCGGACTACACAACCGATTCCCAGATTGCGAACTGCAAACTGTACAATCATATCAGAGGTAGCAAGTTCAAATTCGGGACTAAGCATCACTCCATCTTCTGATAATAACTCATCCATGTACCGACGGGTACTGGTATTTTTCTCCAAAGAAATAATTGGATATCTGCTTAGGTCTGCAAACTCCAAAGTTTCTCCTTGTAGTTCGCTATACTTATTCCCTGCCACAAATACATCTTCAATCTCACGCACCGGAATAACCTCAATTCCCGGTCGTTTATCAAAGGGCGTAGACACCAATGCAATATCTACTTTTCCCTCCTCAATGGCCTGTAAAGTCTCCGGTGTGGGACCATTGGTGATTCCCACCTTTATCTGTGGATGCAATTCATGATATTTCTCCAAATAAGGAAGTAAGTAATATTGTAAGGTCATATCACTGGCTCCCACATGGAGCTCACCGGCCTCCAGATTCAACAGGCGTTTGATCATCTGTTCTCCCTGCTCCATCTTTTCATATCCAGGCTTAATATATTCATGTAATCGCTTTCCTTCCGGTGTCAGGCGCACGCCACGGGATGTACGGGTAAACAATTTGGTCCCCAGATATTCTTCCAACAGCTTCATGGACTGGCTGACTGCCGGTTGTGAGATAGAAAGAGCTTCTGCTGCCAATGTCAGACTCTTATGCTCTGCCACATAATAAAACACTTTATAATATTCTAAATTGCCTGTCATGGCGCTCACTCCTTTCCCTAAAACGACTTTACATTGTTCTGATGATTAAAATTCTTCATCTGTCCCCTGAGGGCTTCTCCCTTTTGCCGGTAATATTCTACCTGCTTTGCTTTTAAGGTGCCATCAGCACTCATCTCATCCAGCATCTTCCAATACTCTTCATAGTTAAGTTTTGCCGCGTCCTTATAATTATTCTCAAAATTCATCTGTAATGTTTTTAACTTCATTTCCAGACGCTCATTTTTCTTTATGATACCAAACATATCAAATGCACCTCTCGTATATATCCATCAGCATGCGATAGTTTCCTTCTGCGCTCCACGTTTCACTTTCCGGCATATCGAAGCTACATCCGCTCTTATCCGGTTGCTCAATGCTAACTATCTTATCTGCTAAATCACGATAGTCTCCTGTTTTAAACCGAAAACCATTGACACCATCCACAATCATATGCCCTACATTGCCTATATCGGATCCAATAACAGGGGTCCTGACAGCATATCCTTCTACCAGATTCATACCAAAGCCCTCGTACCACAGGGTAGGCATGACAATTGCTTTTGCTTTTGCCATCTCTGTCATTACTTTCTCATGGGACAGCATCCCTGCAAAGGATACTCGGGTAAGACCATTCTTTTTTACATAGGCTTCACATTGCCTGCGGAGGCTTCCGTCTCCACATACCAACAACTGCGGGATAGCTGTTGTCGCACCGGCACACAATTCTTTCTCCAGATATTTATAAGCCCGAAGCAACACTTTTATCCCTTTATCCTCTTCCAGCCTTCCGGCATAAATCACCCTATTTTCACGCTGTGCCGGCTCCGGAACCGTTCCATATTGATACGAGAAATTAGGTTTTACAAAAACACATTTTTCCGGGATTTGCTTAATCTGCAATAGCTTCTCTTTGTTAAAATCCGTCAAACAAATATAGTTTATTTTTGAGTAAGTACGTAACAACCGATGCAACTGTATACTACATGCACAAATCAGAGTCTGCAACTTGCTATCCCTGTAACATCCGTACCGCACACTATGACAAACACCCTTTTTGATACACTCCTCACAACTCTTTCCCTTCCGGTAAAGCGTGCCCTTTGGACAAAGCAGACGGAAATTGTGCATGGTCATAACAACCGGTGTATGCGCAGAAAATGCTGCATAAAAAACCGAGGGACTAATTAATGGCAAGGTATTATGCACATGAAGGATATCAATATTTTTTTCACGGATAAGCTTACGCACTTCCCTATAGGTCCGCAACGAGAAACAAGCCGTAAAGGGCAGGCACAACTTCTGAATGAGATTCATTTGCTCAATCTCATCATTTTTTCTGCTGTATAAGAACACATTATGCCCGTGTTCTTTTAACAGCTTACCTTCATTCCTTACGACCTGGTCTTCTCCACCGGGTATTTGATAATAATTGTGAACCTGAAGAATACGCAATTTCTTATCCTCTCATCAACTTTTAAAACGTCCGATAAAATCACGGATACGGGGATTGTCAGATGCAAAAATCTCATCCGGCGTACCCTGTTGCTGAATCACACCGTCTTCCATAAAAATAATCCGGTCTGACAATTCTCTTGCAAACTCCATCTCATGGGTAACGATAATCATAGTCATTTTCTCTTCTGCCAGTTCTCTAATAACCTTTAAAACCTCTGCTGTCAACATAGGATCAAGAGCAGATGTGGGTTCGTCAAAAAACAAAATCTTGGGCTGTCTTGCCAAGGCTCTTGCTATAGACACCCTCTGCTGTTGTCCGCCGGACAACTGATAAGGATAAGCATCCCGTTTATCAGAAAGACCCAACTGCTTCAACAATTTGTCTGCCCTTTCATAGGCTTCCTTGGGACTTACTTTATCTATATTAATGGGCGCATCCACAATATTTTTCATCACACTGTAATGGGGAAACAGATTAAAGTTTTGGAATACCAGACCAAAGTACTGATAAAATTTCTTAATTTCCTTTTTGCCTGCATAGACACTAACACCGTCCATATCTTTGACAGCATACTCACCCATATACAGCAAATCACCGCCATCCATCTGCTCTAACATGGTGGCACAACGTAAAATCGTGGATTTACCGGAACCGGACGGACCGATAATGGATACAACCTCTCCTTCTTTTACCGACAGGGAGATATCCTTCAACACTTCCAGATCGCCAAATTCTTTTCTCATGTGGTTAATTTCCAAAAGATTCATGATTCTCCTCCTATCGGTAATAGTTTAATTTCTTTTCTACAAATTCCATCACTGCAGCTACAACCAAATTGAACACATAATAAAATATAGCAGCTACCACAAAAGGCATCATGGTTGTCTGAGATGCCGCAATCTGCTTAGCAATGGTAAACATCTCCATATATGCAAGCGAGAACGCTAAGGAAGTATCCTTTACCAAGGTAATCACTTCATTGGTAATGGATGGTAAAATCCGCTTGATTACCTGAGGTAATATAATCTTCATAAAAGTCTGGGACTTAGAATAACCCAAAACCTTACTAGCTTCATACTGCCCCACAGGCATGGATTCAATACCCGAACGATAAATCTCTGCAAAGTAGGCTGCATAGTTTAATACAAAGCCGATGATGATGGCAATAAAACGATAGCCACCGGAAATATTTAAACCAAACAAATAATAAGGTCCAAAATAAACCACCAATAGCTGTAACATAAGCGGCGTACCGCGCATGACGGAAATGTACATTTTAAACAATGTGGATACCAAACGGTTCTTTGACATTCTACCGAATGCAATTAATAATCCCAGAGGTAAGGATAAAACCAAAGTCCACACAAAGATACCCACCGTCTTTATCATACCACCTGAAAGCTCTTGCAAAATTGCAGTAAATTCCATATGTACCTCCCACGAAAAAACACCCCTATGACCGACCTTTGCGGGTCACAGGGGCTTTTTTGATTACTCTAAACAAATCTGATCAGCAATGCCGTATTTCTCTGCCAATTCCATAACAGTGCCGTTTTCATATAACTCTTTCAAGTCTGCATTTACGATATCACGAAGTTCTTCGTTTCCAAGCTTGAAACCAATACCGTACTGTTCAGAGTTTAATGTCTCTTCCAAAATCACATAGCCATCGCCTCTGGACTCAATCTGATATTTTGCAACACCGATATCGATTGCAACTGCGTCCAAACTACCTGCCATCAACTCTGTGAAAGCTGTATTGTAATCAGAGAACTGCTGTAAGGAACCGAAGGTATCTGCCAAAGCTTTCTGCTGCTCTTCGTTACTAAGTACATCCAATGCAGCACTGGCTGCCTGAACACCTACGTTTTTACCTTCCAAATCAGCCAAAGTAGTGATGCCGCTATCTGCTGCAACTACGATTACCTGACTGTTGTCACAATAAGGAACAGACCATGTATAATCTGCTTCACGTCCATTGATTGTAAAACCATTCCAGATACAATCGATGGAACCGGAATTTAACTCCATATCTTTTGCATTCCAGTCGATGGGAGTCTTAACCAATTCCCAACCTTCCATCTCACATACAGCTGCTGCAAGCTCCAAGTCGAAGCCTGTATACTCACCATTTTCATCCATATATCCATAAGGCGGATACTCTGCATCAAAACCAACGGTAAATGTCTTTGTCTCATCTGCACCGCCATTGCCACATCCAACCAATAAGGACATAGACATTGCAGCACATAAAATCAATGCTAACACTTTTTTCATAATGTAAATCCTCCTAAATCAAATTACTCTGTCATATTATCACGCTAAAGTTTTCCTGTCAATGAGAGTAGGGGAAAATACGCTTGTAGATAGCGATTATTTGAAAAAGTAATACTAATTGCAGACTCTTCCCATATCTATATACTGTTTTTGTTAATGGTTTTATTTTGAATAATTAGATTTGATTAAATCTGTCATAGATATGTACGCACAGATGTGCAGACTTATCATTTAGCTTGTTGAAATGCTTCCAGAGAATCAGCTTGCGCCGCAAGCACAACCCAACGGTCAAGGACTTTCAAATCAGTCTGGGACATAATCTCTTCCTTCAATTCTTCAGGCACTGTAAATTTGACAGAAAGAATAGTCAAAACA
>JAZQLQ010000021.1:0-228423 GCA_045542735.1 Lachnospiraceae bacterium | reverse complement strand
TCGGTTGTGTCCTTCTCAAGAGTTGCCTTGATGCGGTCATCATCACCAAAATATTCTAAAATCTCAGCATCTGTGCCAAGACCTAATGCACGCAGGAATACTGTAATGGGAATCTTGCGGTTTTTGTCGATACGTACGTAGAAAACGTTGTTAACGTCGTTTTCGTACTCAAGCCAGGCACCACGGTTAGGGATTACTGTTGAAGAAAACAG
Source organism: Lachnospiraceae bacterium (assembly GCA_045542735.1). GTDB lineage: Bacteria > Bacillota > Clostridia > Lachnospirales > Lachnospiraceae > UBA2882. Next base: position 228,211 of record JAZQLQ010000021.1, on the reverse strand, counting down.
TCTCTTACCAATCTTGTCATGGCTGATTGCATAGTAAATACCAGGAGAACGAACCAACTGGCTTACGATAACACGTTCAGCACCATTAATAACGAATGTACCCGTCTCTGTCATAAGAGGAAGATCACCCATGAAAATCTCATGTTCACTGATTTCTTCCTTCTCCTTATTATAAAGACGAACCTTCACCTTGAGGGGAGCCGCATATGTTGCATCTCTCTCCTTACATTTTTCAATAGAATACTTAACGTCGTCTTCGCAAAGCTCAAAGTCGACAAACTCAAGACTCAGATGTCCGCTGTAATCAGTGATTGGAGAAATATCATCAAATACTTCTTTCAATCCCTCTTTCAGGAACCAGTTGTAGGAGTCCTTCTGAACCTCAATTAAGTTCGGCATCTCCAAAACTTCTTTTTGTCTCTGATAGCTCATACGTACGTCTTTACCGGATGCGATTGGACGTATTCTGTTCTTTTCCATTGACATTTCACCCCGTTCTTTCTATTTTTCAGCCTGTTCCTATGCATGGATATGCACAAAAAAGCCTAGCACACCACAATAGCGCATTTTCCATTCTACTACAATGCAAGTTTGAAGTCAACCGAAAATTGGAAAATATCCGTACAAGTTTTTTGACCGTATTTTACGGCAACAAAAAAGACCGGCAATCCTGCCGGTCTTTTAACTGACTAAAATTATTTAAGAGTAACTTTAGCGCCTTCTGCTTCCAATTTAGCTTTGATATCATCAGCTTCTTCTTTGGATGCAGCTTCTTTGATAACTTTAGGAGCGCCATCAACTACGTCTTTAGCTTCTTTTAAGCCAAGACCTGTAGCTTCACGAACTACTTTGATAACTTTAACTTTGTTAGGGCCAACTTCTGTTAACTCTACGTCGAACTCTGTTTTCTCTTCAGCTGCTGCTGCACCATCGCCAGCTGCTGCTGCAACTACAACGCCTGCTGCTGCGGATACACCGAATTCTTCTTCGCAAGCTTTTACTAAATCATTTAATTCTAAAACTGTTAACTCTTTAATAGCTTCAATAAATTCTGCTGTTGTTAATTTTGCCATTTTATTTTCCTCCATTTAAATTTTCATTTTAATTTCTAATTATTCTGCGGGTGTTTCAGCAGGTGCTTCTGCTTCTTCAGCCGCTGCTTCTACGGGTGCTTCCTCTGCGGGAGCTTCTGTTGCTTCTTCTGCAGGAGCTTCTTCCTTCACTTCTTCAGCAGGTGCTGCTTCACAATTGGAAGCTCCACCATTCTCTGCGATCTGATTCAATACGCGAGCCAAGTTTGTGATAGGAGACTGCATGCTACCAAGTAATTTGGAAAGTAATTCTTCTCTGCTGGGGATGCTTGCGATAGCTTTGATACCTGCTGCATCATAAGCTGTACCTTCTACCACACCACCTTTGATCTCGAGCTTATCCATTTCTTTTGCGAATTTGCCCAAAACTCTTGCAGGTGCAGTTGCATCATCAGCGGAAATAGCGATTGCGCTGGGTCCTTCCAAGTAAGGTGCTAATGCTTCGAAATCTGTTCCTTTGAACGCAAAGTTCATCATTGTGTTTTTGTAAACTTTGTAAGTGATACCTTCTTCACGCATAGCTTTACGAAGTCTGGTATCCTGCTCTACAGTAAGTCCACGGTAATCAACCAACACAGCAGACTGTGCGTCTTTCAGATAACCGGAAATCTCTTCCACGATTGGCTGTTTGAGTTCAACCTTTGCCATTTTACATTTACCTCCTTATAGATTTTGTTGCCGATATAGGAGTATTTATAAGAAAAGCCTCCCGGAAGACCGGAAGGCAAAAAGTCATAATCATACTCTTTCTTTCCTCGGTAGGCGCTAAGCTTACGTCCAATGGACACCTACTGTCTTCGGCAAAGTCTCGTAAGACCTTATATAATCTATCATAGTCGCGGGATTGTTGTCAACCCCTTATTTCTAATTTTCTACCACTTGTTCCGTTGTTGTCCCCACTTCCAGCAACACAGAACCATCTGACGATTGTAGCACATTCGGTTGCTCTACCGGCTTAGGCAAGCGTGATACTGCATCATAATTGATCTTCGGGCCCACATAGGGTGCATCACTGATATATCCGTTTTCATCAATAGTCACATCCGGCGAAATACATTGTAAATATTGCAAAATACGTTGCTTTTCTTCTCCGGTTTCCAAATCTGTACGACAGTCATGTTGTTTTGCCGGCAAAAACTGACAGGTTAATGCGCCGCTTTCATCAAATGTCACCTTCAACAAACCGGTGTCCAAAGTTTTGGAATTAAACCAAAAATTACCCATACTATAAAATACAGGAACCCCATCAATATAATCAATCCCCTGCAAGCAATGAGGATGATCTCCTACAATTAAATCCGCACCGGCCTCTACCAACTTTGGTGCCTGCCATTCTTGAGCCCAGTGCAATTCATCCACATTTTCTGTTCCCCAATGTATATAAACTACCGTACAATCCGCATTTGCATCTGCTTCTTTTACCACATCTGTCAGAGTGGCAAATTCCTCTTCCGTAAAACAGCGAAAGGTACCGGCAGTCACTTCTGTAGCACCTCTGGTATCCGGACTTTCATTCCGTTCCACCTGTGTCGCTGAAACAAATGCTATGGTTCTCCCATTAATTTCATAATAATAGGGTTCTTTTGCCTCATCCAGATTCCGTCCGGCTCCTACATAAGGAATATCCGCCTCTTGCAAAACATCCAAAGTATCAAATAAAGCATCCTCACCATAGTCATACACATGATTGTTTGCCAGAGATACAATATCCACCCCCATTTCATGTAAGAGATTGACATTTTCCGGCCGACTACGGAAGGTAAAAGCCTTTTCTGCCAAAGGCGCGCCTCTATCCGAATAAGTAAACTCATTATTTACCATCAGGATATCTGCCTCCTGCATTTCCCTAAGCAAATCCGCAGACAAGGAACTTTCTATCTTGCCTCCCCTACTCCGGAGAGCGCCCATATTGGCAAAGTCATCATGAAAACAAATATCTCCGCCAAATGCCATGACAACCGGCGAGATTTCTACCACTTCCTCTTCCACTACCGGTTCTTCAGTTTTTATTTGCACTTCTTCTGCCACAGGCTCTTCATGTTCCGTTACCGTCGGTTCTTCCTGCCACTCAACTTCAACCGATTCTGCCGTCTCTTGAAGTTCTTCTTCTCTAACATTTTTACGAGACATTGCAAATAACGCCACGCTTCCGATCAATAGAACGGTCATAAATGTAATCAAAAAGTATGCACTTTGTTTTTTTTGCTTTTTTCGCTTTTTCATAACATAATTCCCCAATCACAAACAAAGGACACAGCATTTGCTGTGTCCTTAGTATACCATATCTAATTAGAACTTTGCAGTAGTTACTTTCACACCAGGTCCCATTGTAGGAGCAAGTGTAACGCTCTTCAAATACTGACCTTTTAATGTGCTGGGTTTTGCTTTAACGATAGCTTCCATTAAAGCATCAAAGTTCTCTTTTAACTGTTCCTCAGTAAAGGAAGCTTTACCGATCGGAACGTGAATGATGTTGGATTTGTCAAGTCTGTACTCAATCTTACCAGCTTTGATATCATTAACAGCTTTGGTAACATCCATTGTTACAGTACCGGCTTTAGGGTTGGGCATTAAACCTTTGGGACCTAAAACTTTACCTAAACGACCAACAACACCCATCATATCAGGTGTAGCAACAACTACGTCGAAATCTAACCAACCATCGTTCTGAATCTTAGGAATTAATTCCTCTCCACCAACGTGATCTGCACCCGCAGCCTCTGCCTCGTTTAATTTATCACCTTTAGCGAATACTAAAACTTTAACAGTTTTACCTGTACCGTTGGGAAGTACAACTGCGCCACGGATCTGCTGATCTGCATGACGTCCGTCACATCCGGTTCTGATGTGAGCTTCGATTGTTTCGTCGAATTTAGCTACTGCTGTTTTCTTTGCCAATGCAATTGCTTCAGCAACTTCGTACTGTACAGAACGGTCGATTGCTTTTGCTGCATCGCTATATTTCTTACCATGTTTCATTTTGTTTTCCTCCTTGTGGTAGTGGCGGCACCTTGCGGTTCCTCCCACATAATTCTCAATTACTCTTCAACTGCGATACCCATACTTCTTGCAGTACCAGCGATCATGCTCATTGCTGCTTCTAAGCTACCTGCATTTAAGTCAGGCATTTTTAATTCAGCAATTTTCTGGATTTCTGCTTTAGAAATAGTAGCAACTTTTGTTTTGTTAGGTGTTGCAGAACCGGACTGGATCTTGCAAGCCTTTTTCAAAAGTACTGCTGCAGGGGGAGTTTTAGTAACAAAACTGAAACTTCTGTCTGCGTAAACTGTGATTACTACAGGGATAATCATATCTCCCTGATCTGCTGTTCTAGCGTTGAACTGTTTTGTAAATTCAACGATGTTTACACCGTGCTGTCCAAGTGCAGGACCAACCGGCGGTGCTGGTGTAGCTTTACCAGCAGGGATCTGTAACTTAATGTATCCTTCTACTTTCTTTGCCATTGTGGCACCTCCTAATAAATTGTGGTAGTGGCGGGTCGAAGAAACCCTCCCACAGTTCATACCGAAACTCTTCTTACTTTATATATAAGTAGGATTCCTCCTATGAACATCAATTGTCACTATATTCCAAGATGCATAAAAATGCAACCCGAAATTCTACATTTTGCGGACTTCTGCGAAACTAATCTCAACAGGAGTCTCTCTACCGAACATTTCAACATTGATAGTAGCGGTCTGTTTACCGAAGTCCATTCTCTGAACAACGCCAACCGTATCTTTCCAAACGCCGGCAACAACTGCGATTGTATCTCCTTCTTTAAAGTCAACGGAAATGTTGTCAACTTTAATACCAAGAGGCTTCATCTCAGCTTCGGACAGAGGAACAGGTTTACTTCCCGGTCCTACAAATCCGGTAACACCACGTGTATTTCTAACTACATACCAGGTGTCGTCATTCATCACCATATTGATTAACACGTAACCGGGGAACAATTTCTTGGAAACTGTTTTCTTGGTTCCGTTTTTCACCTCTACAACATCTTGCATAGGAACTCTTACTTCTAAGATTTCCTCTTCTAAGTGTCTGTTTTCGATGGTCTTTTCAATATTGGCTTTTACTTTATTCTCATACCCGGAATAGGTATGGACTACATACCAATTTGCTTCTGCCATTGCTTCACCCTCACTCTTACATTGTTAAGAAGTTAACACCATACTGAACGATAGTATCGATCAAAGCAATCAAAAGCCCTAAAACAACGGAAGCAACTGTTACGGTAACTGTCTGCTTCATCAGAGTCATTTTATCAGGCCAGATAACCTTTTTGAACTCTGCACCCAAGCCGCTGAAAAAAGCGCCCATTTTGGATTGTTTTTGGCTGCTCTTTGTTTCTCCCATATTCTTACCTCGTTTCAAACGGAATTACTTAGTTTCTTTGTGTAATGTATGAGTTTTGCAGAATCTACAATATTTTTTTGTTTCCATTCTGTCAGGATGAGTCTTTTTATCCTTTGTCATGTTATAATTACGATTTTTGCATTCTGTACATGCTAATGTAATTTTTGTACGCATTCTTTCCACCTCCGCGTGTTGTTCGTCCTATTAAATATAGTAGAAAGCTTTTTGGCATCTAATTTTTTGCACAAAAAAAAGAGCTAAATCTCTTTCCACTTGCCTAATATACCACAGAAAAACATGCGCGTCAACGGAAAAATATGTATTTTCCTTGTATTTTCCTTATTTTTATGCGTTTTTTTCTTGCAATTGACTTTTTATGGTGCTACTATAAAAGTAACATAATAGACTTATTGTATGCTACTATGCCCAGACAGGGACAACGGATATGTCCTAACTGTCAATTCAAGGATGAAAGGAGGGGCGGATATGGCTAATCTTAGTACTCTTAGTGTTTATAATCACTATCTTACTTCTTATGCACCAAAAGGCACGACCGGTTTGGATACGCATAAGAAAAGCGAACTGCGCAATATTTATAATTCCATAGTCAAAATTAATAAAGAATCTCCGCTCTACATCTTGGATGACAGTGCCGAGTCCAAAGCTTATGCTGTGGGCTTAAAAGAAAATGCCCGGGAGTTAAAAAATACGATTACTTCCTTGGGTGGTCTGGATGAAGCAGCACTTTTAAATAAGAAGGTGGCTTATTCCAGTAACGAATCTATCGCCAAAGTTTCTTTTATTGGCGATTCCACCGCCACGCCCTTTGCACCGGAACTTTCTTTGGAAGTACACTCCCTTGCATCACCTCAGATTAACATGGGTAACTACCTTCCTTCCGAAGAGCCTTTGGCACTAGAGCCTGATACTTATTCCTTTGATTTAAGTATCAATGATCTGAATTATGAATTCCAGTTCCAGATTCGGCCGGAGGATACCAATGCAGACGTCCAACAACGTTTGTCCCGTTTGATCAACAATTCTGACATCGGCATTCAAGCAGAGGTTTTGGAAGACGGCGAAGGTAACACCAGTTTAAATTTGACATCCGTCAAAAACGGTGCTCCCGAAAATCGCGAATATGCATTCCGCGTATCCGATGATCAGACTAGTAAGACATCCGGCATTGTAGAATATTTAGGAATCGGTGATATCACACGCCTTCCTTCCAGTGCAGAATTTACCATTAACGGAGAGCATCACAGTGCCAACTCCAATAACTTCACCATTGAAAAAATGTACGAAGTACAATTGAATGGTATTAGTCCCGAAGAAGGTATGACAGCAAATATTGGCTTAAAGACCGATACAGAAAGTCTTTTGGAAAATCTCAGACAGTTAGTTGGCGGTTACAATACATTCCTGCGTTCCGCCATTGAATATACCGAGAAACACCCCAAGAGCAATCAGCTCGTCAGCGAAATGTGGCACTTGGCCGGTGAATATGCAAGACCATTATCTGAAATCGGCATCAATATTACCGAAGACGGTTCCATCGACATTGATGAGCACGAGTTACAACGTTCATCACTGGACGGACGTATTACAGAAGGTTTGGAGCAGGTAAAAGATTTTGCAAAATCTGTATACCGCAAATCCAACCAGGTATCTTTGAACCCGATGACCTATGTGGAAAAAACCATCGTGGCATATAAAAATCCGGGTAAAAACTACGCATCACCTTATATCACAAGTGCATATAGTGGTATGATGTTCAACAGCTACTGCTAATTTATAAAAAATATTAAGGAGCCATTCTCCTGTCGCATTCACGGCAGCGGATGTGCTCCTTTTTCATTTGCCAATATAAAAATCTTGCTTTTCTAACAGCCACAAGTTACTTTTCTTTATTGTTTTTGAAACTTAAAACTCATCCCGATACCAAGAAGTTGACAAAATATTCTTTTGACGCGATTTCTAGCATTTTTGATGTTTTTCTTAGAGCGTTATTCGATGTTGCCCCGTTATTTTGCTACTGTCCGAACGAATGTGAGTTTAGCAAAATAGGGGCAGAATATACAAAAAATGTACAACGCTCTTAGAAAAACACAAAAAGGATTGTCGAGCGTCAAAAGAATATTTTTGTCGCTTCTATGGTACGGGATTCAAACACGTTAAGTTTCAAAAAAGAGGAAGCAACTCGTGGCTGTTGAAAAACTACAATTTTTATATAAAACAAATGAAAAAGGAGCACATCCGTTGCCCGAGCACGACAAGAGAATGGCTCCCTTATATTTTTTATAAATTTACTGTCCGAATTCGTTGTATAAGAATTTCATGTCCAAGAATTTATCATCGATATAAAAGTCCGCATTGGGTTTTCCCATTTTTAATTCATGGTATTTTACTCCCCAATCTTTCATCTGTTTCTCTGTAACCGGTCTCCAATCAATACCGGTCACATAGCCACGGGCTGTAAACAGTACAATGTGATTGCCCATGTCATACAATTGATTCACAATGGCAATCATCCGCTCGTTAGGTAATGCCTGTCCATAGTCCAAGTCTTCTCTCTTAAGGGCAATAACACCGTCGATGTCAAAGACAAACTGTTTCCCACCCTCATTAATACTCATAAAAGTGGAAATACGCTCAAAATCTTCTTCCGTATCCACATCATACATTTCAGTGCTGACATATCCCATGATTTTTTTGCCGGTCATGGAATTGTGCTCAAAAATGTTGGCAGGTCTAAGCAAATCCGTGTTTCCATTCTGATAATATGTCTTGGGCAACTCCTGTCTGGGCATGTTGTAAGCTTCCGGAATATCCTTCATAATAGGATCAAGCATTCCATCTTCTTTCAAATACCACATTTTGTGAGGAACAACCTTATTTTCTGTCACGCTACGAACAGCATCAACAGTAGGATCTGCAATCATCATTTCAATCATCTTGTCCATGTCGTCTACGTTTCTCACAGGATCGGTAGGACGAAGATGAACAACGATATCAGGCTCATAGCCTTCGTTTTCTTTTAACCAGGTCAACGCATGACGGAATACATCCACATCCAAAGAAGTATCCGTTGCATATTCAGCCGGGCGGATGAAGGGTGTCTCTGCGCCAAAGTCTCTTGCAATTGCAGCATACTCCTCGCTATCGGTTGATACAATGATTCGGTTAATATATTTACTCTTCTGTGCATGCTCAATAGAGTATGCAATCATAGGTTTACCGTTAATCAATCTGATATTTTTGTTTTTTACACTTTTGGAACCACTTCTGGCAGTTACCAAAGCCAAGATTTTCTGTTCAGCCATTTTACAATTTTCCTTTTATTTTTTGCCTTTCGGCTACTCACATTCTAAAATAGAAAAGCCTATTTTTCAATAGGCTTTTCGTGGATTGACATTATAACGGGATATTTCCATGTTTTTTCTCAGGACTCTTTACTTTTTTATTTTTCAGACCGCTTAAGGCTTTTAACAATTTATCTCTTGTCTCCTCAGGTTTAATCACTTCGTTTACATAGCCACGGGCTGCTGCTACATAAGGATTCAGGAAACGGTCTTCATATTCTTTTTTATATGCTGCTCTTGCCGCTTCAGGATCTAAAGACTCTTTGATCTTGCGACGGAACGCAATGTTTACCGCTCCGTCAGCTCCCATAACCGCAATCTCAGCAATGGGCCATGCAAAGACCATATCCGCTCCCATATCCTTGGAGTTCATGGCAATGTACGCGCCGCCATATGCTTTTCTCATAATTAAAGTTATCTTGGGAACCGTTGCTTCCGAGTAAGCATACAATACTTTCGCACCGTGACGGATAATACCGTTGTGTTCCTGTCTGGTGCCCGGGAGGAACGCCGGTACATCCACCAGAGTAATCAACGGAATATTAAAACAATCACAGAAACGAATAAAACGAGCCATCTTATCGGATGCATGATAATCAATGGAACCACCCATCACGGAAGGCTGATTACATACAAAACCGATACACTGTCCCTTCATCCGGCCAAAGCCAACCACTGCATTGGGTGCAAACTCCTTCTGCACTTCAAAGAAGGAATTGCGATCCACGATACAATCCAGCACATCATGCACATCATAAGCATGTCTGGAATTGTCCGGTACAATCTTTTGTAATTTAGAACAATCATTTAAAGTTGTTCTGGCATTTTTATTAATCTTACTGATTACTTTTTGCAAACCGGCTTTCAATCCGGCATCTTCAGGCAACTTAAGAACAGGCGCCTTCTCCTCAAAACTGCCGGGAAGGTAACCGAGAAGCTTACGAACACCCATCAGACATTCTCTCTCATCATCATATGTAAAATGAGAAACACCGGATTTTTCTGCATGAACCTTGGCTCCACCCAGTTCCTCTACAGATACCTCTTCATTGATAACCGTCTTTACCACATTGGGACCCGTGATAAACATCTTGGATGTCTCTTTGACCATAAAGATAAAATCACAGATGGCCGGTGCATAACACGCACCACCGGAGCAAGGACCCAAAATAACCGCAATCTGCGGGATCATACCGGACGCCTTGGTGTGTCTTAAAAACATTCCCGCATATCCGCTCAAAGAAGAAATACCCTCTTCAATACGGGCTCCACCACTGTCATTGATACAGATTAACGGAGCTTTCATCTCCATGGCCATATCCTGGATACGGGTAATTTTAAAGGAATGATATTCACCCAAAGTACCACCAATTACCGTAAAATCCTCACTTGCTACAAATACAAGTCTTCCGTCAATCTTGCCGTATCCGGTCACAACACCGTCACCGGGTACACGTTTTTTATCCAAATCAAAATCATCAATACGGGATTCGACAAAATTGTCAACCTCCACAAATGTATCCTTATCCAAAAGCACTTCGATTCTCTCACGTGCTGTCAACTTTCCACTTTTGTGCTGTTTTTCAATACGCGCTTCACCACCGCCGAGTAAGGCTTTCGCTCTACGCTCATCCAATTCTTTAATCGCTTCATCCCAATTCATATGACATGCCTCCATCAAATTGTTTTGCATTTCAAATACTTTGACTCTCAAACTATTATAACAAAGATTGCACATTTTGCAAGTAAAAATTAAAAAATGCATATATCTAAAAAAGTTTTCTTTTCTAAATATATGCATTCCTATTTAAAATGTTTTCTTTTCTTCTGCCACAGTATCCAGCGCGCTACGGATTACTTTATCCATGTCATAATACTGATACTGGCCCAGACGTCCGCCAAAGATTACATTACCTTCTTTGTCTGCCAATTCTTTGTAACGTTGATATAAAGCATTGTTCTTCTCATTATTGATGGGATAATAGGGTTCATCACCTTTTTGCCATGTAGCAGGATATTCACGTGTGATAACCGTACCCTTGCCTTTGCCAAACTCAAAATGCTTATGCTCAATGATACGGGTATATGGAACTTCACGTTCGGTGTAATTTACAACTGCATTTCCCTGGTAGTTGTCACAACCGAAGAGAACTTCCTCTTCAAAACGCAACGAACGATACTCCAGTTCACCATAGCAATAATCAAAGTACGCATCAATCATACCGGTATATAAAATCTTGCCAAATGTATCTTCTGTCTGTTTGATAAACTCTTGATACTCTGTATTTAAACAAACCTGAATACCTGCCAGCATTTTCTCAATAATCTGTGTATAACCACCCTTGGGAATCCCCTGGTAAGGGTCATTAAAATAATTGTTGTCATACACAAAACGTAAGGGTAAACGCTTGATAATAAAAGCCGGAAGTTCCTTACAATCCCGTCCCCATTGCTTCTCAGTATAGCCTTTTACCAGCTTTTCATATACATCACGCCCCGCCAAAGAAATTGCCTGCTCCTCCAGATTTTTCGGTTCAGTAATCCCTGCCTCTGCTATCTGGGCATTGATAATCTCCTTTGCCTGCTCCGGTGTACGGATGCCCCACATCTTGGAAAAGGTATTCATATTGAAAGGAAGATTGTACAATTCATCCTTATAAACTGCTACCGGGGAATTGATATAATGGTTAAACTCCGCAAACTGTTGCACATAATCCCAAACCTCTTTATCAGATGTATGGAAAATATGTGCACCATACTTGTGCACCTGGATAGCGTTGATATCCTCTGTATAAATATTGCCGGCAATATGGTCTCTTTGGTCAATAACCAGACATGTCTTGCCGCTCTTTTTCATTTCATATGCAAAAGCCGCACCAAACAGTCCGGCTCCTACAATTAGATAATCATATTTCATATTATTAACCTATTTTATTTTGCTTTATATTTTTTAAGAGATACAAAGTCTTCCATCAGACCAAGAATCTTGTCTTTACCTTCCTGATTCAGTTTCACATAATAGGACATAACTTGATTTTCTAACAACTGCTCAGAAACCGTTGTATCCTCTAAAGGTTTAAATGTGACAGGGTTTAAATGTAATTTATCACAAATACGAATCACTGTGCCATATGCCATACCTTCAATTCCACGATCCAACGCAGTAACCAAGGTACTATAAGGGATACTCATCTCAATCGCAAACTGTCTGATGCTCTTATACTGGCTCAAAATCTCTTTCTTTAAAATCTTAGCTTTCATTGATGTTGCCATAACTTTTCCTCCCACATTCTCTTGGAAATCCACTTGAACTTCACTAGAACTTCCATAATTGGCTATATTATACAATATTTCGTTAATTAAGTATATAGTCCTAAGGTGTGAAAAAATGATTTATTTCTCGCATTTTCCTATAAAATCTTTATATTCTTGCATGGCAATATGACGATACTTGTCATAATCCCACAAACTCAAAATTGTACCATCATCATGTAGACACCACGGCACTTCCTGCTTTGGTACAACAACCCGATATCCTTTCCTCTTATATTCCAAGGACGTAGAGACATCATAAAAGTCCCAGCCATCAAACAACTCTGTCCGAAGAGGTACATCATACGCGGTCGCAAATAGGAATCCATCTACTGCAACCACATCGTGCAATGCCAATTCACCTTTTTCATCCCTAATATGATATGTATACTCGGAATAATCGAAAGATTTATTTCCTCGAGTGTAAATAGCACCAACCCTTTTTTCGTTCCACATGACACCATCCGCCGGCAAGTTTTTCACTCCTACCATGCCAATCACGCCAATCTTTTCGTCCGAACGAAAAATATCCAAAACATCCTGAATAAAGTTGCGATTTAAGATAAATACATCCTGGTGTAAATATATCTTATACTTTGCCTCCGTCGACTCTCTTCCTTCCTGCATTCCGCAGAGCATAGACGACGCATCACAAACAGTTAATATCTCTACTTCTATCCCCTCCGGAATTTCCAAAAAATCAAGCCATGTAAAACACTCATTCAAGAACTGCTCATCGTTGCCACAAACGATAAAAGCAACTTTTTTGTTATCCATCTTTCTCCCCCGCTTTTCCCAGAAACTGACGATAAACTTCGCAAATATGCGGCACACCGACACTTTCGTATCTTTGCAGCAATCTCGTATAAATCTTTACATGATTAGCAAATGTATCCCCTTTGCTAATCACGCCAACCGCAATCGGAGATATCTGCTGTTCTACAACCCATTCAACACCACTATCAGCAAACTTTTCTTCCGGCCCCAATTCAATTCTGCGAAGAGCAAACATAACATTTTGGTATTTTTTAAGCAGTTCTTCACTACTAGAAATCCCCGTACAAAAAGATGTCAATCCATACTTCTTTTCCAAACAAAGAATTCGAATAATTTTAATCAAACGAGAAACTTCTACCACATATTGGTCCACTAACGCCTGCTCCAAACTCGGAATCATCTGCTCCAACATTTCCAATGTGACATGTGGGGATTTTTGACAATACAAATCAACCATTCGGAACAGTAGTTGCTTCATTTCCATAAACGCACTTTTCTGCTGTTGAAGCCAGTCCATTTTCTTCTGTGTTTTTTCACATATATCCATTTTATTATATGTATATGTCAACGCTTTCATCTTGTCCTCTTTTATCAATCGACACCATCTTTATAAACTGCTATAATTAATATAACACAGTTTGGGATATAACTGTTAGCATAAAGGAAGGGAATTATAAATATGGAGTCAAAACACCCCATCTCAATATGTATCATCACCAAAAATGAATGTGACATCCTGCAACAATGTCTTGAAAAAATATCTCCTTATGCCCAAAAATACGGTCACGAGATTGTCATTGTTGATACCGGCTCTACCGACAACACTATGGAGATGTGTCGCACATATACCGACAGCATTTATGAATTTGCTTGGGTACAAGATTTTTCCGCTGCCAGAAACTTTGCTGCTTCTAAAGCTAAACACGACTGGATTCTCTGTATTGACAGCGATGAGATGACCACAACTTGGGACGAGAAGGCATTACAATCCCATATCCAAAAACATCCTTATGCCGTTGGTACTATTATCCAGCGAAACACTTGCGGATACGGAAATGCGCAGTACATCTGCAACGACCCGGCTTCCCGATTCTACAATCGCAATCATTACTGCTTTGAACGTCCGATTCATGAGCAATTAAAACCTTCACAGCAGCACGAACGCGTATATTATGCTCTCAACATTATTGTCAATCATATGGCATATGCCGGAACCCCGGAAGAATTGCAAAAAAAGGCCGAGCGTAATATTTCCATGTTGAAAGCCGATTTAGAAAATAATCCGCATAATCCTTATAATTTATTCCAATTAGGACAGGCACACTATATGATTGGAGATTTCGAATCAGCCTTACACTATTACGATCTCGGTCTCTCCGAAGATGTGGATCCCAATTTGGCCTATGTACGCACTATGGTAAACTCCTTTGGCTATACGTTATTAGAATTGAAACAATTCCAACGCGCCCTTGACTTAGCAAATGTATACGATATCTTTGGCAACCGCTCAGATTTCGTCTTTCTTATGGGTATGATTTACTTAAATAACGGTCTATTCCAAAATGCAATTGATGAATTCAAGCGGGCTACCACATTTTCTTCATCAGAAGTAGATGGTGCCAACTCTTATCGTGCATGGCACAACTTAGGTGTCATCCACGAATGCCTGGGATATCAAAAAGAAGCCATAACATATTATAACAAATGTGGCGACTTTACTCCTGCCAAGGACCGCTTGCGGATTTTGAAAAAGCAATGAATCTATGAAAAATTCTCAGTACGCTTATAGCATACTGAGAATTTCTTTTAGTCTATGATCATATGTATGATTTGCTTTTACTTTTTCATATCCGTTCCGGGCAATAATTTTACGCTTTTCATCATGCTCTAAATAGTAATCGATCTTTGCATACAAATCATCGGGAGTAGTGTAAAAAACATAATCCTCATCCGCTACAAACAATTCACCAAAATCCGGTTGAAAATCAGTAATCATAAAACCACCGCATCCCATAATATCAAAGGCTCTAAGCGGAATTCCCGAATAAATACTTTTTAAAGAAATATTCAAATTTATCTTGGAATTCTTAAAAACATGAGGCATTATATCACAATAATCTACCGGTCCCATATTGATAATATCGGGGAAATGTGGTGTGGGATCAGGGGTATACAACTTTAACTCATGTTGATTCGCAATATAATCCAGCAACATTGTCCGCTCTCTTGCCGTACATTGCCTTGCCAAATAATAATTGGCATACATCCACTCCAGAGATTGCATTTCATCAGCATCCAATTCAATAGGGCAGACTCTGTACAACTCCGCTATAATTTCCGGCTTTAAAAACCTCTCCAATATAGGCATAGCATAGGATTGTAACTGCATCTCTATTAGCATATCAAGATACTGCATCACAGCCGGACTAACACCCTGCAATTGACTCATGAGATCCTGTCTTGCCTCTGTATATAAAGAACCTACAAACGCCACTTCCGTCTGATATTGCTTGCGTTGTGTCGAACTGCTATACATGGAATCGTAATAGGCAACAGGAGCAGCCATAGGCAAATAATGGACTGTCTGCACCCCTTTAGCTTTCAATTCTTCAACCGTCACCTTGTCAAAAACAAAAGCTAAATTAGTAGGCAACATAATCGTCTCAGAATATAAGTACATAAAGGGACTGTCATAGGTCCACGAAATATATTTCACGTTCACATGATGACAGGCTAAGGCAACTGCCGGAAAGAAATTAAAAGAAAACACAAATTCATAAGCGCTTCCTGCCAGATGTTCCATCAATGCTTCTTCAAAAGCTTCATTATGACGCATGCTGATTTCTCCATACGGAAGAGAATAAATTTCAACTCCAAATCCACCTTTTTTTAAACTATCACATATATATTCTTCACAAAAGCAATCCCATTGCAGATATAATACTTTTCTCACGTTTTTTACCTCGATAAAAGAGAGTCGGATAAACCGACTCTCTTGGTAGTTTGTGCGTCTAAACTCTGAATTACTGGAGTAAGGACAATACACCCTGGTTTGCCTGATTGGACTGAGCAAGCATTGCCTGACCTGCCTGAGCAAGGATGTTAGCATTGCTGTACTTAACCATTTCAGTAGCCATATCTGTATCACGGATACGAGATTCGGATGCTGTAGTATTTTCAACTACGTTGTCCAAGTTAGCAACTGTGTGCTCTAAACGGTTCTGTTTAGCACCAAGCTCGGATCTCCAAGAAGAAATCTTCTCAAGACCAGCTTTAACGTTAGCGATAGCTGCTTTAGCTGAACTATTGGATGTAATGCTGATTTCGCTACCACAGATTGCAGCTGCAGATAATGTGTGAGCTGTAATTTCAATATCCTGAGATGTTTCTTCAGCGCCAACGAAGATAGATCTTGCTGTACTGTTGAAAACTTTCTCACCATTGAATGTGGTCTCGCTACCGATACGGTTGATTTCTGTATTTAAGTTAGAAATCTCATCATTGATGTAACCGATCTGTGTTGTGTTGTTAGTTCCGTTTGCAGCCTGAACGAGCAATTCGTTCATTCTCTGAAGCATATCCTGCACTTCAGCCATAGCACCTTCAGCTGTCTGTGCGAAAGAGATACCATCCTGAGCGTTTCTGGAAGCCTGTGTAAGACCTCTGATCTGACGTCTCATAGATTCGGAAATAGATAAACCAGCTGCATCATCTGCTGCACGGTTAATTCTGTAACCGGATGATAATTTCTCAGTGGATTTGCTCTGTGCGCTTGCTGTTAAACCAAGCATTCTGTTAGAGTTCATAGCTCTCATGTTGTGTTGTACTACCATAATTCATTCCTCCTTGAATATAAAATGTCGCTTCCTTGCGACTATTGTGGTGTAACCCCTCACCAGGGATTACTAGTTGCAAGTAATTTGTTTTACTTGTATTATATATCGGAGCGATTTAGAAATACTTAACCCCTTTTTTTAAATTTTTTAAATTTTTTTCAAAAAAATTTTAAAGGGGCTAAAAAGCCCCTATTTATGCAGGTTTCAGCGAACCCAATCCTCTCTTTTCATCCTTAATAATGATTTAAATAACTCTAAGTCATCAATTGTTGTGATCTTTACATTCTTTTCTGTGCCCTTAGAAAAGAATACATGCTCTCCCAAATGAAGCATCAGGGTATTGATATAAACTTCTCCTGTAATACCTCTTCTCTCTGCTTCTTCATATGCCCATTTGGCTTTTCCATAACGATATGCCTGTGGTGTTTGTACACGCATGACTTCTTTGCGGTCAATATTTTCATTTCCCTCAACCCCATCTTCGGTATGTACAATGGTTTCCTGACAACGGACTGCACTTAAGCCCGAACCATATTTTCGACATGTCACAATAGCATCAGTGATTATTTCCTGCGGAATAAAGGGACGAATGGCATCATGAATTAAAATCACATCATTTTCATTGCATACATCAGAAAGATGCATCACGCCTTTACTGATAGACTCCTGCCCATCAGCACCGCCACTGATAATCCACTGAAGCTTATCAATCCCATATTGCTTTGCATAAGCGCGAAGCACTTCATGCCAACCATCCAAGCAAACCACCTCAATAGCATCTATCTCCGGATTGTTTTGAAAGTTCTCCAGAGTATAGATAATCAAAGGCTTTTCGTATATATTCATAAATTGTTTGGGAATGTCCTGCTCGGTACGGCTACCATGACCGCCCGCCAAAATAATTGCTACATTCATATATTATTCCTCTATGGCTTGTGCCATCTTGTAAAGCGCCTTAAACATAGCTACGTCTTCTGTGGTATTTACCTTCATATTTATATCTGAACCTTCGGAGAAATAAATTTTCTCACCCATGCTGGTCAACATACCCGTATTATCCCAGAAACCGGTTTTCCCTTGTGCAATGGCCTGATTGTGTATATCCCAGATATACTTAAAATCAAAAGCCTGGGGGGTCTGAATCTTCATAATCTCATTACGGTCAATATTCTCAAATCCACTCTTGCCATCACCGGTACGCATAATCGCATCCATAACATGGATAGCTGCCACTCCCATACCGGATTTGATACACTTTCCGATACTTTTGCTAATTAACTCCTTGGATACCATAGGACGGATAGCATCATGGATCACCACAATATCCCCCTGCTTCATATCCATCTCTTGCATCATATAATCCAATCCATGGTAAGTCGATTGCTGCGCATTTTTACCTCCCGGTAAAATGGCTTTTAACTTGGTAATACCAAACTGCTTTCCATATGCCCTTACCATTTCCTGCCAGCCATCCAGACATACTACCACAATCTCATCAATATCCGGATGTTCCTGAAAACGCTCCAGTGTATACACAATCATCGGCCGGTTATTGACATTGACAAACTGTTTGGGAACATCCATCTCAAATCTGGCATCAGTTCCCGCCGCTAAAATAAGTGCTGTGTTCATTTTCCCCTCTTTTCTCTGACCGAATCCACCGTATCGGCCAAACCTTCTTCTATATGTACCTGCGCTTTCCACCCCAACTGTTCCAACTTGGAAGCATCTAACATTGCTATCGTGGCAGTCGAGTACCCCCTTCTCTCACTTTCCTCCGGCAACTCAAATATCACTTCTTTATCTGCCAAATGAGCCAGGATTGCCGCCAAGTCCTTTAATGTAATATCCGATTCTCTGTCTGCCACATTCAGAGCTTGTCCGCTTTCACCCAATAATAAGGTATATAAAATTCCCGTTGCCGCGTCGGTCACATAAGAATAGGAATACTTCTGATTCCCTTCACTCTTTAATACAATGTCCTCTCCTGCTGCCGCCTTCTTAATAAACTGGGAAATCGCTTTGGAGTCTGATGCAAGCATCGTCGGCCCATATACCCTGCTAAGGCGTGGAATCACAAAATCCAAATCATAAGTCTGCTTATAGGCATTACACAAGGTCTCACCCAAGCGTTTACTTTCAGGATATCCGGCTCTTAATGTATTGCAATCAATATAGCCCAGATATTTCTCGTCAAAGGCGTCCACATCCCCACGGTTCTCTCCATACACCTCTACCGATGACACGAAACAAAAACGCTCCGTGTGATGTTTTACTGCATAATCCAATAAATTCTTGGTGCCTATAATATTGGAGGTAATGGTACCAATAGAATCATTGGCATACTGCAACGGATGAGTATTGCTGGCAGCATGAATGATAAAATCTACATTTCCCACTTCCGGAATAATTGCATTGACATCACAAACTATATATCGGAAGTCTTTTCTGTCCCAATAGATACCCAGATTCTCTTTGGCACGCTCTTCATTACGGCTTAAAGCAATCACCTTTACTCCGCACTGATTACCCGCAGTCTGCAAATCATTCCATTTCATCAAAATATCAATGAGACATGTTCCAACCATTCCGGTCGCTCCGGATATCAGAATGGTTTTCCCGGAAAGTTTTTCCCATGGAATATTCAGTTGTGAAACATATGTAATCTGTTCTAAATACAAATCCATCCGCGCTCTCTCCATCTACCATCCATGTTAGGGCATTTTAATCACTTTAAAAAGATACGATCTGCATAAACTGTTTTGTACTTATCTTTATATAAAGTAAAATACAACGTAATCAACCGCTCGGATAAAAATCCCACATAACGGTTCATATAGATATCTTCTTTGACACCGCCATGCTGTGCTACCGCATCTAAAATCGGAAACATCCAGCCACAAAGGTCATCCAGCACATGCCATTTTGCAATAAACATATTGCAAGGTAGATATAAACTGCCCTTGAAGACTTCCCGCGCTGTCTCATATGTATGTATATCTGTTTTCTTTAGATATTGCAACAAATAATCCCAATCATCAGGGATGTGACGTTGCCTATAATTGGTATCAATATTCGGATATACATAAGTAGGAACCGGAATAATAGCATCTATATCATTCTGAACCATCAAATCAGCCCAATTGCCCGGCAAAATAAAATGTCTGCGATAATGAGCAAGACCTGCGATATCATGGGGATCATTTTTCCACATCCAATAAAGAGCCGTTAATTCACAATATTGCCTATTTCGATCGGATATATGGTCTCCCGTATTGTCAAATATACTGATTCCTTCTAACCGCGTATCCGTTAATGCAGCTCCCACCTGTATGGGTGTCTCCCAAGCCGGATATATATAGGAAGTCTCTGTGGGATTATCATAAATCGATTTAGCCACACAGATATTAACGCTCGGTATCTTCATCGTGCCTTGACACGTTTCTGCTACACTTAACTGCTCAAGCTTCACAAACTCTCTGCCCTGCTTTGCATACACTTTACCCACATATGCATTACGAAGACAATTATCTGCTTCTACCGTAATGGGTAAAACTGTAGTGAATCCTTTACCCTTTAGCACCTCTATAATATGTGCATGATAAATTCCTTTTGTAGCCAGTAACACAGGTGCATTGGTATGTAACACCATATCCTGCATCAAATGTAGCACCGGAATCTGCTCAATCTGTTCCTCATTGTCTTCCTCATTGTCTACCAAGAACGCTAAGACGGATAAATCCGGAAATAATTCATTCACATAGCCCATCACCGTCTTCGCTCTGGACTGGGCACCAAAGATATATATGCAATTGGTTTCTTTTAATATGGTAAGAATGTCTTTCATATACTTATGCTAACATTTTAGCGGGAGAAATACAATTTTTATTTACCAGCAAATCAGATTAAGTCGTCCACAGTACAATGTAATGCTTTAGACAAGCGCAACACAACATTAGCTTGCGCTTTAGACAAATCATTTTGCCCTTGCTCATATAATTGGACCATTCTCAAAGATACTCCCGAGACTTCACTCAACTCTTTTTGCGTATATCCCGCATATGCACGTAATCTCTTTAATGTTGATAAATTGTCTTTTGGTTCAGACGAAACCACAACATCAAATGCCTCCACCGTCTTGGGAAGATCAGCTTCATGCAGTATATACATTGATAAAACCCTGTCTATCGTCAAGCCCTGTCGCAGCATATCCGAAAAATGCATTCCTCGCAGCCACTGGTAATATGCCATAGTCCATCCTGCCCAATATTCACGACTTTTTTCCATACTTTGCGAAGCTACAACATCGCAACGCTCTCCCAGAACCATAAATATAACATCTCTGGCCAGTTCTACACCGGACATACCTGTCACATACTTGGGATTGCCGATTTCAAATTGTCTTCCTATGGCTGAGTAGACAAACCAAGAAAAAAAATCCTTTGCTTTATAACCACAATCATAAACCGCATATTGTAGCATCTCTCCCAGATTGTGCATGGCGTCATCAATATACAATGTGCTGTAAGCGTTCATCCTCATTCCTCCACTTCTCACGGATCAAATCAATCATATAAGTTCCTTCATACACTTTGTCCCGTTCATCACGATACAACCGACGCGCTTCCTGATCCCTTTTCACCTTTTTCGGATAATATACTTCCTTTGCAACAGGCTCTGCATCCATAAATTCCAGTTGTGAGAATGCTTTTTGACTCACAATCGCAATCTGCTCACCTAATTGTCCCAAATACATTGCTTTTCCCAACTGCTCTAATGATAAGGAATTATTTAAAAAGGCGTTTGCAAAAGAAAAATACGAATCATCTGCACGATACCCCTTAATCACATCATAATCTCTGTAATTAGGCAAAAAATTATCTAATATATACTTTTTTGCTGTTATTTGCAAATCCGATTCCACACGGAATGTACGATTTGCGAGTAAAACAGCTAACCAGTTCAATATATGATAATCTTCACCACACAAATTTAATTCATTCAGTCCTTGACCTTTCAAACGATATTGATTGGAAAAACCATCCAATGTTTCGGTACATGCCCATTCTCTTGCCATCTCACAAATTTCTGTGCAATAAAACGCCATGCCATAATCATTATACGATTTACCATATCCATACTGAGGTTTCATAATAACCTTTTGGGAACCGTGATACAATACCAAATCCTTCATAGTGCCCTCCCTTTAAGCAAATAAAATATCGTTCCGGCGATATATTTATTATATCGTCAGAACGATAGTGCAGTCAACTTAATTTATTGTATCCCTCGAATAGGGTATACAAATTGTAAAACTATAATCTCTGAATTGTTACATCATTCCCACAGGCACGCAACCGCTTGGCAAAACCGGCTAATTCTTCATCTGTAACCTTCTCAAAAGCAGGACATGTACGTCCTAAAGATTCGTACTTCGACTTACCAAGAGAATGTGTTGCAAAAATTTCTATAGGAATTTGAGGATGGTTCCTACACCACTCCAGAATCCTATCAACATTCTCATTCTGCAATGTGTATTCTTTATTACAAGGAATACGGAGTATTACTTCTTTTGACAACTCTTGTTGCAGCTCAATTAAACATTCCAGATTATTAAGATATTGTGATACATTTCCACCAAGGACTTCTCTGCACATATCTTCTTGCAAAATTTTCATATCCACCAGAAATAAATCCACATAAGGCAACACAGTTTCCAGATACTCTGCATCTACAAACAACGCAGTTTCCACCGCAATATGAATATTCTCTGCTTTCAACCTTTGCATGATTGGCAGTAAATAGTCTACATGCATTAGCGGTTCTCCGCCTGAAAAGGTCACACCACCTTGGCGTTTCCAAAACTTTTGATCCTTTATAATCTCTGTGTAAAGCTTATCCGCTTCATACCCTACACCATAGACACCTATGGCATCTTCTTTCTGATACGATTCCTGTACAAACCGGATATTCTCCGGATTGGCACACCAGGGACAATGCAAATTGCACCCCTTTAAGAAAACCGTTGTACGGATCCCCGGACCGTCACTCATACACATTCTTTGAATATTTGTAATTAATGTAGTTTTGTTATGCAATCTCTTTACCCTCGTTAGCTAAGGCACGTGCTATTAACACATCCTGGTATTCTTCCGGAAGTTCATGGAAATAAGCACTAAATCCCCATACTCTAACTACTAAATTCTGATATTTCATCGGATTTTTCTTGGCATCAATCAAAGTGTCACTTCCTATGACATTCATTTGTAATTGAAAAAATCCCACACCAATACCACTTAACAGTAAATCCACCATTTTATCAAAATTATTTTCAATAAAATGCGGAGCAACCATGATATCAACTACATTTCCGTTAAAACGGTTTTCTCCATAATCAATGGCAGCTGCAAAATTCAAAATCTCAGTATAGGCATTACTTGTATCAGATGAAATATGTACTGCAAATGGTTCTCCCTGCTTTCTTCCATCGAAGGTTGCCGGAAAGTCTTTGGCCGCATCTACGTAAGAAGGAGCACTAACACCAAGCTTTAATCTGCCGCCCATATAATTGCGATAATCCTCTACCGCCTTCGTCGATGCATACAGTATTTCATTGGTCAGTGCAATAACCTCTTCACAATCCGAGCCATACTTTGCTCCGGCATTTTTCAATTCCCTTTGCAGATCTTCATACCCTTCAAAATTATGTGCCAAAGCATCTGTTGCTTCCCGGAGCGTATAACGCTTTTCTTCAAAAACAAGTTTTTTCAAATTTAAAAGTGCATTTACGGTATTTGCCAAACCAACTGTCGTGATACCATAGTTATTATATCTTGCCCCCCTATAGGAAACATCACGCTTATTCTCACGACAATCATGTGTGAATATAGATAGTAAAGGATTGTACTGCAAGCGGTGCTCTGATATTCTATCAGCAATTGCTTTTAACTCATTGTCTAATTCTATACAGAAAAGACGCATCCACTGTTCAAAATCCTTTATCATGACAGAATCTGTATTATTCCAAACCTTTTGTATTACTTTGGGATAAGATAAAAAATCAATATTATTTAAACTAATACTCTTACCGGGGATCAAGGGCTCCCAACAGGCAGATGTGCCATATTCATAAGCATCTTCTTCCTTAATGCCAAAATCCTGTAACTTAGGAATAATCACATCATCATTAGATAAAATCGGAGAACCCACTCCAGTTTGCATACATCTCAATGCCAATGCCATGAGATCACCGGGCATATTGACACTTACACGCAACAATATCTTTGGATCCGGTAGATTAAGTTGTATAAGCGCCTCAATAAATAAGTAAGTCAATTCATTACATTCATAGCCGCCATTCTTATTCTTTCCGCCAAGAATAATAATCTGTCCCGTATCTCCCATAAGTACATTGCTCTTTAACCAATAATATTTGTGCAATTCCTGCAGAAAATCGCATAGTATTTCTAATGCTGTTTCCCGGGACAATTTTCCTGTTCTTATATCGCTTTGATATGTATTCCATAATATTTTATCCAAATGTCCCAATCCAATCAGCCGATGCCCCATCTGCCAAAACATCTGATTTACAAAAAGAATTCTTTGTATTGCCTCTTCAAACCCCGTTGCTTGTCCATCTCTCATATTTTTAAAATATTGCCCCGTTTTGACAGCACCGCTTTCACACATTACACATGCGATACGGTCCGTCAGCCGAATCAATGCATCAACCGTACGGTTATAATCTCCGGCAAATTCACTCGTCAGCTCTTCCTTGGGATATTTCAGATTCTCCAACCCCTGAGAAACCAATACCTCAAAGTCCGGTGTCAGATTCTCAAAACGATAACCTCTGGTAGTATCAAACAGATAACGGTGGTCTATAAAATGCAAAAAACGTCCTTCTATGGATGGAATTTCTACCAAATTGCAAATCATGTCAAACACGTCATTGTAACTTCCAATCCGCTGCATTTTATAAAAGTCAGGGTGACATTGCTTCAACCATACATCAATCTCTTGCTGTAGGTTTTTACTACGCTTATACAAGTTTTTTTCTATATCTGTTTTTAAATCCTGAAACATATTACACCTCAATGTCCACTATTATCGGCACATCTATCTTTGCAAGCTCCAACGTTTCCCTTATGGTCGCCTCCGGCAAGTCTCCGGTTAAAAGAATTGCATCTGCCTGCCTATAATAGTCCAAAGGCATTTGAAATCCCACAATTTCAC
The DNA here is from genome assembly GCA_045542735.1 of Lachnospiraceae bacterium. GTDB lineage: Bacteria > Bacillota > Clostridia > Lachnospirales > Lachnospiraceae > UBA2882. The sequence continues at coordinate 203,236 of JAZQLQ010000021.1, read as the reverse complement.
ACTCCATATCGGATTCCCACACAGACAAAGCCTGATAGTTGCGCTCTATTATATAAGGCACCTGTATCCCGGTTGCTAAAAGTTCTTTGTATCGTTTTTTTCCACGTTGCCGATATCCGCAAAGTGCAACCGAATGATACTTCTTCTTTAAAGTTTTTGAGAGTTGTTTCCAATATTCTTCCAGACTCAGAAACGTTTTCTCATTGTATGAAGTGGCAAGTACTGTATGAATACATTCACCCAAATCCGATTTTTGTGGATCAAAAAGTTGAATATTTCCAATTCCCTTTATCCATTCAAAAACTCCCTCCACCTTCAAACTTATATTATTTATGGCTATACAAGGTGTCCGGGTTAGCGCACATGCAATCATACAATGCAATGCATCTGTTATAACCAGTTTATAATTACTTATTTCACTTAATTTCTCTGTAACCGCTTGTAATCTGTCATCCGGTAAAATAAAAGTGGTATATTGCATGGAAAATCGTTCTATTGTCCCCATACTATCCAGTACTTGGATAATTGCATTCTTTTGCTCCATGGATAAAATACTTTCTTTATCGCGTCTCAAATACAGACCTATCTTCTCACTTCTCTGCACCCTATCTACATCCGTTTTATAATACAGTGCCATATCGGGAAATAAGTGAATCTGCTTGGAATCTATCAATATATCCTTTAAGCGGCGGTAGGAATAAGCTTCTCTTACACATATCTCTAAATTCGGATGTCCTCCAAAAACCTCCTGTGTTGCCTTTAAATATTTGTCACCCAAAATATTCTCTTCAAAATAGACCGACTGGGGAAAAATCATAATCCGATTTTCAGGGTATCCTTTTACTATATCTAAAACTTCATCATATAATGCATCTGTCCAAAGCGAACCCAAAAATCCCCCTCCGGTTATTGCAATAATATCATCCTTATCAATAACGTTATATAAGCAGGACTTATATAAGCTGTACTGTTGATTCGTGATTTCAACAATCTCATATTCCGACATATAATCATGCAGGAACTGTTCCTCTCCCAAAACAATTAAATGATCTCCGATATTGGGATATTCTGGAGTTCCGATCAAAAGGACTCTGGGCTTGGTTTTATGCAAAAGCCGCTTTAATAACTCATAATAATTTTCGGACAATATTTCTTCTATATTGACTTTGTCATCCTCATACACCCGAAAAACAGATATATCAGCATAATATGAATACAACGTTTGAGCCATTTCATCCTCATACATATTTGAACAGATTATAACTTCTTCAATATGATTATCTGCAACATCTGCCACATGAATAACATCTTTATTCAAGTGCTTTGATGTAAAACTCTCTTTTTGACTATCAATATAACAATAGTTTGCTTTAATCTCTCCTATAATCTTTTTATATGTATTCAAAATGACATCTGCATTTCTTCCACTACCATAAATGCCGACTTTTTTGTCTTCCTGCAACGGCCATGATATCATGTTCTTCTTTAGCATCGATATATTCTGTTCTCTTAGCCTTTCAATTTGGAAAAGCATATCTTCCTCGTACACTCCCGCGAAAAAGACAAGAATACAGTACAATTGATATTTTATTTTCAACACATCCGGTATTGATATATTGCAATATATCAGATCTATTTTGCTTAAAAGTTCTTCCTTTCTCTTAAGAATCTCATCCCGATAATTTTTAAGCATCGGCAAATAATCTGTACAGATCTGCTTTCCACAGGCTTTCATAAGGCCAATTAAAACGTAGCTGCACGCTACCACATAAGAAACCTCCGTTTTTACAGACTCCAGTTCTTCCAACATGACTTCGTGTAAAACAAAAACACTTTTCATTTTTTCATAATCTGCCGGAGACTTCATAATAGAGCCATTTCTTATCCGATAATTATATAAATATTGATTCCCGTACATGACACTCTTTGCCTTTAGGATAATTTGAAACCAAAAAGATGTATCTTCCCAAAATACCTTTGGGACAAAACGGATATCGTATCTATCCAAGAAACTCTTCTGATAACAGCCTCTCCAACTTTCAATCTGTATCAGATGATTTTTATAATTTTCTACAATCTCTGCTCCTGTACAAATCCGGTCTACCAGATTATATTTAACCTGTTCTGCCACACTTGTGATATTTTCATCATTATCATAACAATCTTTTGCGTTAAAGAAGAAAACCTCCAATTCTTCTTTTAAGGCATTAGCACATGTTTCTATTGCGTTTGCCTCCAGCCAATCATCACCGTCCAAAAACAACAAATAGTCACCTATAGCACGAGACATTCCCTCGTTTCTTGCCATGGATAACCCTCTGTTTTCAGTCGTTATCATAGTAACATTATCATACTGATCAACATATTTTTGTGCAATGCCCGACGAATGATCAGTTGAACCGTCATTGATAATAAGAATCTCAATATCTTTATACGTCTGATCAACACAACTTTTTAATGCTTTATCAATATATTTTTCCACATTATACATTGCTACGATAATCGTAAATTTTTTGTTCGAATGCTTCATCCTGTTTCCTTCTCAATTCATATCATTATTCAGGTACAATTTTTGACTCAAAACGACCTGCATCTCTTCACCAATCCAATGCGCGCCTTTTTCTGTCACTCTGTCTCTCATCTCCAAATATGTAGGTGCGGCAACTTCTTTCATGGTTCCCCACGTCAGATATGCATGACAATTGTAGCAATATGGAAGCTTACATTCTTTACCTACTTTTTCCATGTTGATTGGCAAATCGATATTCTCATATATATAATCGATTGTCTTATGATGTGGACATTGTTGCAATTCGCCTGTTGCAAGATTCAATTTTAAGGACCATACTCCTGCCATACATTCATAGCCCCTTCTTGCCACTCCAATATTCGATATTTTGAAATCAAACATAGGAGATGCAAACTGTCCCCATATAGCTTTATATTCTTCAATGGTCAACTTGGTAAGCAATCCAAAATCGTCCCGTTCTTCATTTCTTGCAGTTGTAATATGTGGTAATGCTCCAAAATTTGATAGGCTGTATTCTTTCAATTCATCCAAATATTCAATCAATTCATCGTGTGGTGTCACTTCGACACTAACAGAACAACCACTTTCGCGTAATTTTTGAACATTGGAAACATATATATCCAGCATATTTCTTTGCTTCAACTCCATATATTGTAAAGAACACTTTAAAAACAAATGACTCATATCAATATCCGAGTCAAGTAGTTGGAATATAGCTTTTGTAATTGTGGTATTGGTTACTATTTGTACATAATGTCCTTCTTTAATCAATTCACGAACAACAGAATTTAATCCCTCATACAGCATTGTCTCGCCATCGCCACAAAAATTAATAAAAATAGTTCCTCCCATACGCTCTCTAGAGAGTGCTTTTCTGATTACTCTCGCATTCGGATAAACGGCAACACGGTTTCGAAATTTATCATCCTGTTTTAAATAGCAATATGGGCAGCGAAGATTACAGCGGTCAATGGGTACAAAACAATCAATAAATTTAACAATCTTTTGATCCATACAACAGTTCTCTGTTATTACAATCTTTTCTTTGATAGAATCATAATATGCTTCTACTGCATCAAACAAATGGCACCACGTCACCTGATTCTCATCCAATCTTTTCCCTATTTCTTCAATAGCAGATTTATTTCTGATAGCTATTATAACCCCATCATTCGACTGAATAACATCCGGAGAAAAACATTCTATTTTTCGATTCCGCACTTCCAAAAAATTGCCTACTTTGGACAAATCACTGTCACATAAGCCAGCCAAAGGCAAGGCTGGGTCTAAATCATGCAGATAGTGTAAGGACAATTCACCCATGCCCCAAATCCATATACGTTTAACATTCTTCAACTCGCTGTATGTACCCATATTTTTATATCCCAATCTTTATTTCAATGCATTATAAATCTTTGTTCCAATCGTATCACTGCTATTTGTAGTATTTATCTTCTCATATTCACACTTATTATTGTTCCATTCGGCTTTTACATCACCAAACACTTCTGCGAATAATCCGTCCAATTCATTCTTCTCACATTCAGAGGATACTTTTAATCGAATACAATCAACAATCCGGTTCTCCTCATCCAAAATCAAGATTTGATTTCCTTCATATGGTAATATCCATATTTCATTCTCCATCTGTATGGCTTCATAACCAGCAAAGGGCTCCTTGATTCCCGACTCTCTATAAGCATCTATAGGTAATTTAATCACATCCAATTTCAGTCCCCTGTTATCAACCACCAACAGTGCATTGGCTCTATTTGGTAAAATAATCCATTTATCCTCTATATAATCCACATACCAATATGCGTATAGTTCCTCTTCTTCCCATATATGATCCGGTAGTTCAAATTCGCATTCTAAAGTCATCGTTTGATCATTCTCCCGTCTAAAAACACGTATCCGATTACCCGTTTTTACCGGTGCGATAACAATTCTGTCCCCTTTTATACAACCAAATTCACCACATGCAGGCAATTTAAGTATACGCATTGTTCCCGTATTAACATCCAGAACAAGGTTTTCATTACAACCATCGCGCAAAAGATATAACAGTTCTTCATCAGCATTATAGGACACACTTTTAAAATTAGGGGTGTTAAAGCTAACGATTACTCCCTCTGGCCAATCCGAATATAATTCAAAGCATTCCTTTTCCATATCAATCCGCATAATGCATTCCGCCCAATTCGGCACAGCCCATATATCACTTCCCACAGCTATGGTACGTCGAAAGAATGCTCCTTTATCACTTTTTGTGACATCGTTTGGCAAATCGAAATACTTCATTTTGTCTGTTACAATATCATAAACCCAAATATGAGTCTCATTCCATGGGATCATCCATATTTTTTCTTTATGTACAAACATGCTTGCAAATTTTTTGGTCCTTGTACTACTGGTAGCCATCGCTGCCACAGCACTTATTGTTCCAGTTTCCTTGGAACGCTTATATAAGCAATGGGAATTCATTGCTGTAAAGTATAAGTCTCCATCCATACAAACCGCCGCATCTAAAAATAATTCCTTTTCCACAGCCACACCTCATTCTTTAATCTTTTTGATATAACCGCATTCTTTCTACAGTATGCAAAAAAATATCTTTATACATTGATATAAACATTTTTCTATTCACATGAAAACTTTTAAAATACAAATATTCATCTTCACATGTAATACTATTACAATATTTATCTACATATACACCGGGCAATATAGATTCATCTACTTCATTTACGTGCTTACAGAGCACCAGATGAAGGTCATGTTTCACACATTCTTTATCTACTTCCATTTGTAAGTCATCCATCAATCCATTTCCCAAATATGTATACAGTTTATCATAAATCTGAATTGCACTATATTCATCTCCCGGCAGTATTGTCAATTTATGCTTTTTCGAACATGCCCGTATATTCTTAATGACCTCACACAAAACGATTATACATTCCTGTTCATTCTTCAGACTTTTATCAAAAGATATCACAATATGCTCTTTTTCACTAATCACTTTATAAAACGGTGATTTATTTGGCTGAAACGCGCCAAGCTTCCAATCATCCGCTTTACCGCGCACGTTGTACAAGAAATCTTGAAAACCGATCATCAAGATTGATGCTGCATCGGTCATGCCCTTTCCATTATAACCGCAAACTCTCGTATAGATCTCATCCAACATAGTTTCGGCAAACTTCTCTTTATCCCCAAATTCTCCATATCTGGCAAAATAGTTCAACCGGTTTCTGGTAATATAGTATATGGTAAATGCCGAAGTTCTATTAATAATGGAATGATTATGCCAAACTTTTGCCGCTCCTATTGCAACCGTTTTATATCCTGCCAATTGACACTTTCTACTCCATTCTACATCATCCCAATATATAAAATTATCTTCCGGCATCAATCCAAATTTTCTAACAGCATCTACTCTTGCCATAGCAGTACACGTACTGATGTAGTCACACTCTATCTCTGTTGGCAAATTCTCATCCTTCTGCCCATAATAGTTTCCTCGCATATTGTATTTATCATCAATATGACCACCCAAATCCTGTACAACAGTTGGATTCTGCATTTGTAATATTTTTGCTCCCAATATCCCCACATCTTCATGTTCTTCCATATATCGATACATGACTTCAATGGCATCCGGTGCTACAATTACATCATTATCAATTAAAACAACATACTTATACTCCAGCTCCAATGCTTTTCTCAGTCCTGTATTAAACCCACCACTACCACCAAGATTCGCTTGATTAACCAATATTGTTATTTTATTACCAAATCTTTTGGCCATAGCTTGTACAGAATCATCTGTGGACGCATTATCAACAACATAAATATCGATATTCTCTTGTGTCTGAGCTAAGAGTGAGTCCACGCATCCCAACACATAGTCTCTTTTGTTAAAATTACAAACAAAACATCCTACCTCTTTTGTTCTTTTTCCCATCTTTATACCTCTCCACAAAAATTCATGCCAATCCCTCTTTATTACAAGTTTTTATAATTTCCTTGTACTTCCATGATTTCACATAGTCTGTCGCGTATTTTTACATCCCCCATAAAGCATTCATGTGTAAATAATACAAGTGTTTCTTTATCATATCTCTGAATTGATTGTTCTCTCTCCACACGAAAGTCTGTCCGTATATATGTCATTTCATTCCTTCTGAAAAGTCCTCTTTCCGATAATTCCTTTTCTTCTTGCAGACACAAGTCATAACTCCCTCTCTCATCATCCGCGGTCAATAAAATCTCTATGCCTTGTCCCCGCAAGTATTCCACTACCTCTGCACTTCCCTGAAAAAAATGCAAACGTACAATATTTGATATGGATTTGCCACCACCGGTAATTCTCTCCAACTCACTTATTACCTTTTGAAAATCTTCTGCAACCACTTTTTCATTTGCATGTTTATAATTGGAGTCTGGACCATAACAATGAAAACTAAACTTTAGCCATTCATTATTTTCTTGAAATTGAGTCTTAAACCTTCCGGACACTTCACTTAAATTATTGATTCCATCGGAATACATACAATTACAAGTTGTATGTATTCCATACATCTCATACAAATCCTTTGCACATTTAAAAACATAGGATTCAAATATCGAATCGCAGTCATTCCTCGTCAACCATAGAAAACAACCGATCACATCATCAATCGAAAAATGTATTTTCATTTTATCCATTTCCTACACACAATATAAAACAAAATCCCAACGTTTATTTGAATAATGACGTAGATAAAATTTATATCCGGGCACATTCTGGCTTAACCATAACGGAATATCTATTATGTCCTCATTTTTGTGGTATAAAGAAATAGCCAGTTTGGGTTTATATTTTTGCAAGGTCTCTTTTGCACCTTTTAAAGCAGCAAGCTCTGCACCCTCAATATCCATCTTAATAAACGTAACTTTCTCACCTTGCATGATACTGTCAATACTTCTGACTGATACAGGTATTACCCGTTCCCCCTTTTCACCAATACGGGCACCCATCAGCCCTTCAAAGGAACTAGCAAAGGTAGTTTCTCCATCATAATCACTTAAAGCACATTTGATTATATCTACATTTTCACATTCTGCCAAATTACTTTTGGAAAGTACATATCCCTCATCCAACGGCTCAAAAGCATATACCTTCTTGTACTTTCCATTACACCATTTTATAAATTCCTTTGTAGTTTCTCCATCAAAACTACCTGCATCTAAAAACACTTCATCTTCTACATGATACAGTTCCGGAAGATCAAAATAAATATTACCAAAAGTAGTCCGAATCGTATCATCTACATTTAAGAATATCTTATTTTGAGGATATCCCAAATCCACCAATTCATTAAAAAAGTGCTTTGCCAATCTCATATTATCGAGAATAACAATGGCATCTTGTTTCCCTCTACAAAGTTCCGCAAAGGATAGAATCGGTTTTCCATTTTTATATTTTCCTTGCTGTTTTTCATCATTATCAACAAAACATAGAACTTCATATCCCGCATGGGTTAATGCTTTATATGTTTTTTCTCCATAATATCCTGCTCCGGCAATCACACATTTTACATCTTTGCCAAAACACTTCTCCAGTGCTAACAGCCTAGAGTTTGTGTAGGTTTCATACATGAGGTCAATCGTAGTATCCTCTGAATTCAAAAGCATAGACTGCACTTTACATTTATAGATTTTTCTAGATAAATCGTCTGTCAACAAATTGTATACTGTTTCTAATTCTGTCCATATTTCTCGCATTATTCTTGATCCTCCTTCAAATATAGGACATAAAACCCCCGCACATCTGCGGGGGTATCTAATTTATTCCAATATCCTGTGATTCCATTCACCCTCATACCGCTTCCATGCCTTATAGTGTATATCGGCTTAAATGAACCACATGTTAACCTTTTATTTTATAAAACATCTACATTTTGCACCATAGCCGGCATACCGACTTTTTTGCAAAGTTGGATGACACTGCTGGGATCACCATAGTAAGCATCGCTAATCTTGATGGCACGGTCCAAATCTGCTGTATCATCATAAATACCGAAGCCTGCAGCGCAATAGTCCTCTACAATCTTTTCATAACGCTCAAAAAGTTTGGGACGCATACTTTGGATAGTGGCTTTGATTAATGGATGAGGTCTCCACAAAAGCGCTAACTCTTCCTGTTTCTCTTGGAACATTTTCAGTACACTTTCAATCTTATCAAGCATAGCTTCATTATGCTCAAGAAGTGCACCCAAACCGGTATTGTACAAAATAACCTTCTTTTTATCTCCATTTTCTTTGTACAATACTTTCTTCCACTCTTCCGGCACCTGTACATTGGACGCATCAGATAATACTTTATCATACTTTGGTGAACCAAGACCGAGGATTTTTTTCTCCCACACAGGTCTGGTATCTTCTCCTGCAAATTTTACCAATGCTTCAATATACGTTTGGCGCATATTTTCTGACTGCACGATAACCGTATCTGCATGCATGACACCTGCCGTTGTCACAAAGTGTTCCATACTCTTGACTGCACGTTCATCCGTAGGTTTGATTTCATCCAGTACAAAATAGGGTATATAGACCAGATTGTCAGTATAGTTTTTTAACACCTTGGAGTAAAACATGGGATGTACACTGGTAGCAATATTAAATTCATCATATGGATTATGGATAAATATCATATCCGGGTGAAGCGTTTCCAAATCGATGGTTTGATAATCCACTACCGGCACATAATCCGGATATTGGTCACCTTCGTAATGCATCTTATCCATGGCACAATATTCATTTCTGTCATAATAAGGGATGGGTACCACATAGACATCGCAATCCGGGTCTGCATCTGCTGCCTTCCATACACTTTCCAACGAATCCCACATAGAAGCCTTATAGGGTAAAAATACTGCTGTCTTTTTGGATAAAATCTCTTTCTTCACGCTTTCATCCATAGCAGTCAGATTTTCATCCAAAAGATCAATGGCAGTCTGTACATCCATCTCCACATTTCCAAGAATTGCTTCGTGAATGGTATAAAGCACTTCACAATATTTCTCTAAGATATGGACCGTAGCATGTCCTGCGCCCTTTACTTCTTCAATCTTGGTTCCAAATGCAATGGCACCATCCTGACAATCTTCAAGCAACGTCAGCACCGGCTCAAAATCTCCTGCTTCCATGCAATCTACCATACTCTGATGCGCTTGGGCAAAGAGATTTATCATATTACTTGCAATTTCTTTGAATGTCTGTCCTTGTTCCATACCTTCACCTTCCCTACGCAAATTTTTTTCATCATATTGGTAGGTTTTAAACAACGGTTCTCTCTTTTCTTCATAGATAACCTGTTGTCTCTTATAAAACGGATATTCATGAGCTCCGCCATCTCTGACCGGCTTCATATAATCTCCGTATTTAATCTTTAATACACCATCATATCCCACAGGAACCGGGATTTGAGTATTTTCAAAGGGTACCCAGATAGCCTCTGCATAGTATTCCTTGGGCACTTTATATCCAGTTAAGGTATGCAAAGCCATGGCGGTAATATAGGTCGCTTCCTCTTCCTTGCAACGGCTTCCCAGCTCATCCGAAAGCATCAAAAGTTGTATACGTAACGACTTATTTCTGTCAAATTTTATTTTGTACATATTTTCAATCTTACGGATGCACTCTCTTTTTTCATGACGCTCCATACCATTGATTGTCTGCGCCAAAGTAGATAGCACTCGCAATTCTTCACACATCAATTCATCTTCTTTTTCCGTCGGTGCCATATAATCCAAGGGAAAGATATCCATACCAACTACATAGGGCAGGCCATGGTATTTTTGCATATATGCCTGATCCAAACGCACACGATGTCCGGTATATAAACGCGTGAGATAATCGTCACATTTAAAATCACCATCATCAGAATTTTCAAAATTAAGAAAGTGGTAGTACTCCTTCATCTCCTCGGGCGCCACTTTTAAAAACTTATTATAATCCTCACGTTTCATGCAGATATCCATATCATCATCCCAAGGCACAAAGCCACCGTGACGGATTGCTCCAAGCAAAGTCCCCCACTCAGCAAAATATTCAATATTATGTTTTTTACACACTTTATCAATATCTTCCAGTACTTCTAACTGTGCTGCCCACGCTCTTTTCATGAGACTATGTACATAAAACCCGTCTCTGACTTCGTCTTCAAAATAACTTCTGGGAAATTCCATCGTTTTACTCCATTCTTCCTTGAATTGGTACTATCTTTACAAAGAAAGGCACTCACATTTCGGAGTGCCTTTTGATTCATATTATTTCTTTTGGTCTATGAAATACGGATCCAAAAATGTCGTCTGACTATTGGCTTTATAATAGTCCATAACGGATTTGGAAGTCGTACGTCTTTTAACCAGCTCCTGACGGCTACTAAGCAATGCATTGCTCATGCTGTCTTTGGTACGGTTTTCTGTAGTATGAATCTGCGCTCCCAAATCAATGGTCTCTTTGATTAATTGTTGCAAACGACCAATCTCTTGTTTATATGCGGCTTGATTATTTACCAGTTCATCCTTAATCCGATGATACACCGCATCAAATCCCTGATCAATCTGCTCCAGCTGATTAAGCAACCCAGACTTGTCATCTACCAATCGATCAAACCGCTCCATATCAAAGTTTTGTGCAGTTGCCACTTCTCCCTGTTCCTTACTTTTGGAGAGAATGTTTTCCAAAACAACCTTCTTCTTTTCCAGAGCTTCAATCAACAATTGCAATTCATTCGTCATGTAGCATTCCCTCTCTCAGATACTTTCATAACCTCTTTCCATGTATCACGTATCATGCGGGAATATTCCAACGCACGATTCAGTTCCTCAACATCTTTTTTGATATTGCCCTGAATTAATGCTTGCATAATAGCACCATACACATTACGGAACTCCTGCGCAACCGGATACTTATCATTGAGTGTGGCAGATAAATGATCTACAATACGCTCCGCTTTAATAATATTAGTGTTTGCCTTGGAATAATCTTTTTCTTCGATAGCAGCAATCGCTATATTGGTAAATTTGATAATTCCTTCATACAGCATCAGTGTCAACTCTGCAGGAGACGCTGTCAGCACTTTGCTGTTTTGGTATTTTGCATAGGGATTACCTACTATTGCCATGTTCGTCTAAACTCCTTCAAAATATGTCATTACATGCCAAATAATCCACTGATCGCACTCTGTTTGGATGACATCTTAGCCATAGCAACTTCCATAGCGGAAAACTTGTCATACCATTTATTTTCATAATCAGTTAGTGCTTCTTCCATATCAGCTATTTTTTGGTCATAACCGGAAAGTTCTGTTTCCATCTGTTTATCATTGTACACCTTATAGATACTTCTATAACCTTCCACACGACTCATAGCACTGGTCATGGATGTATACAAGTTTTGAGATAACTGCGAGAAAAATTTCTGTACTTTTGTCGGATCACTTGCAATCATTGCTTTTAAAGAGTCTTCCTTCATGGATGTATTAGAATCATCTTTGTCGCCATCAATGTGATATGCATTTCTTTCGTTTTCTTCTGCATTAAAATAACCTAATGTTTTGATTCCGAAATCTGCCAAATACATCTTCTCACCGTCCACCTCAATACTACCGGACATAGTAGTCTTTAATGTGGACATAATAGAACTTAAAGAAGAATCTTTTCTCAACAAAGCACCTTTAATCTTGTTTTCCCAGTCGGATATCTCTGTCTCAGTCAAAGCTTCTTTTTCTTCTGCCAACAACGGATCATAACCGGATGCAGACTCTGCATTGTAGAGTTTATCCATTTCGTTAATGAGTTCGTTGTATTTTTTCAAGAAGTTCTTTACGGTATCATAAATTTCATCATAGTCATCGGTTGTAGTAATAGTGCTTTCCTTTAAAGAACCATCCGCATTCTTTTCAGATACGCCGGTCAACGTGTAAGTCGCACCGTTTACCTGGAAAGTATTGTTTGCAGATTCAAATTTAGCACCGTTTAAATACAATACCGCATTGGAACCGTCAATCTTTACTGCTCCATCCGGATTGGATGCATCTTCGATTAATCCTAAAGTCTTAAGTGCTGCATCATCTCCGCTAAAGGAAAAGTCATTATCTTTACCGGTTGCTTTGGCGCTGACAAACAATCTCTGATTTTCTGCATCAAAGTTTGCGTTTACACCGGCAGTTCTCAACTGATCTACCAAACCACTCATTGTCGTATCCGCATCAATCTTAATCTCTGTAGTCTTACCACCGGATGTAATATTGAATGTGGTACCTGCTGCAATACCCATATCTATCAATTTGGTATTTGCTGCCACTTTACCGCCATCTGCCGTCTGCACTTTACCGCCTGTCAGATAACCTGCTTTTGCAAGGCTCTCCACGCTGGCTGTCTGCACACCATTAATAGCATTTTCACCGGATACTACCGACAATAAGTTATTGTCAGAAACCGTAGATTTTTTCTTTACATAGGAACTTGCCCAACGCATTTTATCTACAGTACCTGTATATAAGCTGTAAATTTTGCTGTTTAATTCTTTCCACGCATCCATTTTCCAGCTTAATTTGATTTTTTCTTTTTTTACGCTGTTTACAGATACTTTTTTTGCACTTACCAATTCAGTGATAATGCTCTCAGTATCCATACCTGAATTTAATCCTGATAATCTAATAGGCATGTGATTCCCTCCTATCTTCTCTCATCAACTAAGATACCTGCCATCTCCCATACCTTAGCAATCATATCCAAGGTTTTCTCCGGGGGCAGTTCTTTAATAACTTTCTTTGTCTCTTTGTCAACAATCTTGATAGTCACGCGCTGTGTTGCTTCATGAATACCAAAAACTGCGGATGAATTCTGCATGCTTTTATTCAACTTTTCAACCGCCTGTTTAATCTGTTCATTACTGGGCTGCTGATTCTGTTGTGCTTCTCCGTTTGCTCCATCTTCTTTTCCCTGTGCCTGATCAACAATAACGGTTGTGGCATCAGGTGCTTCAACCTGCATGGTCGCTTCCGTGCTTCCTGCAACAGGTTGTACCGGCTCTGCCTTCTGAATAGGCTGTGCCTGAACTGTCATAATGCTTCCTAATGGTTCAATTCCCATAATTTCCACCTCCATGTGAATTTCTGTGATTACTGTCTCCTACACGCAGTGACACTACTACGCTTCTTAGTTGTTTTATCGGATAAAAAAAGAAAAATGTTTATAGTAATCATAAACATTTTTCCTCTATTTTGCAAATTATTTGCCCTATTTTGCTACTTTTGTGACATTTGTACTATTAAAACAACTGCTTTAATGCATCCAAAGATGCAGCAGCAACCGCTTCTTTGGTAGATTCCTGAATCTGTACATATACCTCTTTACGGTATACAGGAACCTCTTTGGGTGCGGTAATGCCCAATTTTACTTGTTCGCCTTTTACTTCCAGCACGGTGATCTCGATGTCATTGTTAATCACAAGTGCTTCGCCTTTTTTTCTGGATAATGCTAACATCTTATTCACCAGCCTTTCTTGCTTTTAAAATATCATACACCGGGAACTTCACATCCAAACCGTCATTTTCTGCAATCACCTGACATGCCTTGCAGTTTGCCGCGTTGATAACAATAGGTCCCTTCAAGTTAATGGTCATCTTAGTCACATCTTCCGGTACGGTAATAGTCACCAATACCAACATATCATCCGGAGCCAATTCTCCCAAAGGAGCCAAAAGTTCATCTTCTACAATAGGATCATATGCATCCAAAATATCCAAAGGATTTACAACAGGAAGCGCAAACTCTCCATCCTGCATAGACTGTAACCACTGAATACCTTTTCCACCCTCTGCATCACCATCATGAATTAACGCAAAATCTTTCATGGTAGGGAATCCTACCAATCCGTTTACAAAACGGATGATTTTATCATCTTCAATCGTAATGTCACCAAATAATCTTGTTCTAACCTCCATGTTATACCTCCTTGTTACTGCCATATTTTATCATATCAAATCTGTTTTACAGATAATTGAGCAATGATGTCTGTGCAATTTTACCGGTTGCCATCAACGCCGCTTCATAAGACAACTGCACACTGCTAAGTCTTACTGCTACCTCTGTCAAATCCGCATCTTCATTATCCGAAGACAATGTCTGGAAGCTGGTCTGCTGAGAAGACAATCTGTTTGCCACAAGCTCTACTCTGGCAGAACGGTTACCAACAGTTGTAAGCGCTGTATTAGTTCTATCCAGATACCCCTGGGTACGGCTGATACCGGATTCAAAATCCTTTTGCATCTTGTCTGTTAAATAGGTAATAGACTTATTAACCGCATCCAGTCTCAGCTGCAAATCTTCTTTCTCTGCATCACTGGTGCTCTTATCAATTAATCCTTGCAATGTAGTTGCAATATCTTCCATTGCAATGACCTGCTCTACATTATCAATCATCTCATCCAGATCACGGCCGATTTCATGAGTGAATACTTCATTGGCAAGTGTATTGACTCTGACCTCCTGACCAAATCCTACGTCATAAGAGATAATCTGTCTGGTATCATCATCGGTCTGGGATGTGAGATATTTATCGTTATATACCAGTTTTCCTGCCGCATTATTGGCCGGTGTCTCACAATAGAAATAATGCTCGGGACGAAGATCATTCTTTTTCCAATCTTCTTTTTCATAAGTAATGCGAATCTCACCTTCATCCAGATTATTTCCATCTGCATCTGTTGTGCCCGGAATATCTTTTACATTCTGAAGGTCTGTATATAAACCATCACTTAAAATCAATTCACCGGTCTCAGGGATAAAGGTTGCTGCCTTTCCCGTAGCATTCTGCTGGGATAAATAAGGATCTTGCGCAGTGTCATATAAAGAAACAACATCTGCTGTCACCGTCTGCAAAGCACCGGTAGCATCGTAATAAGAAATCGTAGGTGCCATACCTTCCGAACAATCTTCATACGCCAAACGGATACGGTGCACATTATTAGTTGAAACATCCTGCTCTACCGTGCCGTTATTTAAAGCATTAGAAGCGGTGATTTCCGTCAAATCTTTGGTATCGATATATGTTTTATCACCAACACAGTCTGCCTGAAGCTGCTCTGTAATGGTAAACTTCTGTGTTGTATCTTTTTCAAAAGCAAGGGGCATTTCCGTGCGATAACCGGTAAATACATAACGTCCTGCACTTTCTGCATTACCAATAGCATAAATCTCATCACGGAGACCCTTCATGTTTTCCAAAATTTTGGAACGGTCTTCCGCGGTTTTAAAGCCTGCGGAGCCGGTTGTACAATCACTGTACATATTGGTAATAACTTCTACCGCTGTACTGATAGCACCTTCTGTAATAGTCAGCCAGCTTTCTGCATCCGGCACATTTTTCTCATAATACTGATCCACTTCGCTCAAGTTAGTACGAAGTCTCAATGCTCGGATCGCTACAACCGGGTCATCACTGGGTCTGTTTACCTTTTTACCGGTAGCCAGCTGTGTGTTCAGCGTATCTTCCATTACTTTATTCACATTAATATTGGTAACCGCATTATTCTGAATGATTTTATTGGTAATTCTCATACGCTACCTCCCGTTGTTATACTCCTGTCTGTAAAATCAGTCTGTCATAGACTTCTGCCAATACGGAAATCATTTGCGAAGCCAGATTATATGAATGCTGGAATTGCACCAGATTCAAAGCTTCTTCATCCGAGTCGACACCACTAATGGATAATCTCTGATTATCAATGCTTCCCGCAATATTTTCATAACTCTGTGTCAAGGTATTGGCACTTTGTGCATTCAATGCCACATCTGCCAATACGCACTGTAAAAAGTCACCTGCATTACAACCTCTGAAACTCATCATGGAAGAATCGGTTTTCATCTTGAGCAACTGCTCAACAACATCATATTTGCTCTCGCCTTCTGTAGCCTGTGTACGTGTTGCCAATTTCTGCGAATCATCCACCATATCAGAGTTGATATTAAAGTTTTTGGCTGTCAGATAATAGTAGCTGTCACCCTTACTTGAAATCTCGGTTCCATCCACCAATGGCTGTCTGGAATCTGTAAACTTTCTCTGCACATTGTCTGTTGCCTGATCTGCTACAAAGACAACATCAGCAGGATTGCCATATCCATCTACACTACCTTCTTGTGTAATAATCTTATTGAAGGCTTCCGCAAACAAACGGCACCATTCATTTAACTGCTCCTGATAATAAGGAATTCCCTGATATTCAACCACATAACCTACGCTGGCTTCTTTACCGATACGGCCGGAATCCGGCTGGAAAAGATTCTTAGTAGTATCATTACTCATCTGGAATATGTACTGCGAAATCTCACCCTGATCATTATATACAACCTTGAAGGAATCAAAGTAATATTGCTGATTACCAAGCTGAAGTACACCACCATCCGGAGGTAAAGTACAGGTCGAAAGATCCTTCAGATAATCTGCTGTAATATCAATCTTAACTTCTACGATACCTTCTGCATTCTTTGCCACATCTGCAACGGTACCTTGGAAGTTTTCACCATTGTTACCATCTCGAATCTCAATCAGACCACGAAGCTCGCCGCCAATCTGATTACTATATACAGAGAAATCTCTACCGTCAGTCCAGTAGATATCATAAAGACCTGTTGCATCCGACTGATTATTAGCTGCATAATAGGTTTTTGCCTTACATTCCAACTCATTGTATCTGCCCGCATCAACCAAGGTCTGTCCTCCGGCAATTTTTACCACATAACGGGTAGCGCCGGTGTCACGATTGTTGTTGCTGGTATCCAAAACAGGGAACTCTTCCACTGTAGTATCTACAATCTTGGAAAGTTTATCGACAATCAAATCTCTCTGGTCGCGAAGCTCATTGGCTGTGCCGCCATTCATCTCGATAACATTAATCTGCTTATTTAAGGATGCAATCTCTGTTGCATAAGAGTTAATCTCACCAATCTTGTTTTTAATCTCCAAATTGACATCTGTCTGCATGCGTTCCAGGTTTGCCGCCATGGTATTAAAATAATAAGTCAGGTTCTGCGCATATCCCAAAAACTGTTCTTTGGTGGTAGCATCACCGGCGTTTTTCTGCAGTTCTTCGATAGTAGTATACATTTTTTCAAAGATAGTTGAGAAACCGTCAACGGTAGTATCATCTTTGAAATAATCCTCAATCTGCTTCATATAATACTGCAACTCGCTGAATTCACCAACGTTTGCATTGTTATTCCAATATTTAAAATCGTAGAAAGCATCTCTTTGTCTCTCAATGGCTGTGGTATCTACACCACTACCGATACAACCGTAGGATGTATAAGAACGGATGGCATTGGATGCCTGCTGTGTAACCTTCTGTCTGGAATAGCCTTCTGTATTAACATTAGAAATATTGTTTGCTGTTGTATTCAATCCGGCGTTGGCTGCTGTCAAACCGGTATATGCTGTGTTTAATCCCAAAAATGTGGATGCCATGTTCTCACTTCCTCTCTACATTATTATCGTATAAAAAGCTGTTTTTCTTAAGTACCAAGCGTATTAATAATGTGCTCCAGCATCTCGTCAATAACATTGATAAAACGGCTGGATGCATTGTATGCATTTTGGAACTTAATCATATTGTTTAACTCTTCATCATCCGACACACCAACAACCTGTTGTCTGGCTGCTTCCGTACTGTCCACAGTTGTAGTCTGGTTGTTATAAATACTCTTAAATACCGATCCGCTGTTGGCAACCTGAGTAACGATATTGGAGTAAAAATCAATCAGGTTACACTTGTTCGTAACATTGGGATTTAAGGTATAGGACTCTGTGGAAAATACTTCCTGCAGTTTGTGTGCCGTCTCATAATCCTCTTTACCATCCGGTCTGATAAATCCAAGCAATGCCGCTTCTTTCTTTAATTCCGGATTGATTACCATATTTGCAATGGTATATAAAGTGCTCTCTTCACCGGGTGTCTCATCTTCTGCAATGTAATTGCCGTTCTCATCATATCCCGGTGTGGCAATCTTTTTAAATAACTGGATGGGGTTACCATCTCCGTCTACCATGTAACCATTGTCCGCATCAGCCACATCTGCTAATACTGCATTCATCTGTGTAGCAACGGAATGAACCAATTTATCAAATTCCGCCTGAACATTCATGATAACAGACTGTGCAATGGTCTCATTGTATGTATCCGAATTTAAATCAGTGTAGTTTGCTCTGTGTGTACCTCTGGCAAGTAACTGTGCTTTTACCTTACCGATATCGGTATCACGATCGGTAGCAATAGGTAATGTCACATCAAATACTTTACAGTTGCTGATATCCGGAATGGCACTTCCGTCTGCCTGAATGATAGACTTGGAGTCTGCCACCCAGTAAGGTGTATAAAAACCGGTCTCAGAATCAATGGCTGCACCGATTTCAAATGTGGTACTGCGGGTAATAAGCTGATGGCCTTCCACCTTAACCATCACAGCACCGTCAAAATCTTCTTTATATTCTATATTTGCCAAACTTCCCAATTCATCGAGAAGGTAATTTCTTTCATCTCTTAAATCGTTGGCGCGTTCAAATCCGCCACTTTCAATCTGCAAAATGGCATTGTTTAAATCATAAATGCGGTTCGCAATATAATTAATGCGATCCACTCCACCCTTAATCTGATCATTTAAATTGTCCTGGAAATCACACATGTCTGTATATACAGTGCCTGCACGCTCCAAAAATTGAGACGCACGCTGTACCAACAGCCCCTGCTTTACTGTACTGGAAGGCTCTTTTGCCAATTCCTGTACTGCTTCCCATAAATTGTTTAAGGAGTCATTAAAAGATTCGCCATTTAACTCGCCAAGTAAGTCTTCTACTTCCAAGAAAGCATCATAAGATACCTGATAGAAAGACTGACGACCCACTTCTTCACGGTAGGTCTGGTCAAGGAAATAGTCCCTTACCTGTCTTGCTTCAGAATAATAAACACCCAAACCGGTCTGCTGGTTTGCAACCGCCTTGGAATTAACAGATATGGTATTGTATGTTCTGTCAGCTTGCGCTACCTGTTGTCTGGTATAACCTCCTGTCGCAACATTGGATAAGTTATGGGCAACAGTATTAAGTGCATTCTGACTTGTTTGTAATCCGGATGTACCGATATATAACTTTCCAAATAACGACATAAGATATCACCTCTGCGCCGCCTACTGCTTTGCATCAAAGCTCTTTTGGCCTGCCCCCATAAGGCTTCCCGAATTGTAGGCACCTTTCGTGTAATTCGCCGTTTCCGGCGCCGCTTTCATACTTTTGAGTATGTTCATATTGTACTGTACCATATCCAAAGAGCTTTGAATCAGCTCACGGTTACGGTTATTTACACGCACCATCTGGTCCGTTGTAATCTTCAGCTTGGTATGAATTGCCGATAACCTATTTTGCTGTGCAGGTTTCTCAGCCAAAAGCGCAATTAACTGGCTCAATTTAAGTGTTTGAACATCCTTGTTCAATACTGTGGCAATATCTTTCATAATTTTTTCCCGTTCTTTATCCAAACGGTTCACTTTGCCGACAATAATTTGTTCCTCATCCGTGATCTTGTTTAGCTTTTCGATGTCCCCTTCAATAATCGTCGGGGTCTTCTGCATGGATAATTCCAACAGCTTTTCGTATTCACTATTTTCCTGTTCTAAAAGGTCCATCAGATTTTCCATTAAACTAGCCATTGGAATTACCTCACTTTTTAAAGAGCAAAGCTGCCCTGATTAAATTTCTCTAAAAGCTTATCTGCAAAACTGTCTGCGCTGACATCATATGTGCCCGCATCCATTCTTGCTTTGATAGAGTTGGTAAGCTCTGTTCTGACATCAGGAGCCGCTTCTACTGCTGCCTTTGCAGCTTGAACATCTTTACCTGCATTAGAAATAGAAACCACATCAGAAAATCCTTTTCTCTGTGCTTTTGCAGCAGGTTTTGCTTGTGTTGTGTTGTACAACTGTTGAATTTGTGTATATGCTCCAATACGCATAAGACTCTCCTCCTTCCATGGATTATGCTATGTCTTATATTGTTTATCGGCAGGTTTCACAAAATCTTTAGAGTGTTTTTGTAAATTTTTTTGACAGTTGTCTCTTTTCCATATTTTATATATAATAGTACAAAAGTACTTTTTACGACTAAATTTAGGGAAAAGATTAGGGGATTCGGATATGAATATATTATTTTATCGTTTTAATAATATCTATGAGGCAGATGTAATTTCTGCATTTCAAGGATTTGGGTTACACGTTATTGAAGAACGTGCTCAAATGGAAAAGCGTATTTCTTCTCCAAGCGACGCTGTCAACATTGTCGCCAACCACATCTTAACAAACCGCCAAAACAATACCCCGTTATTATTCGTATTTAGTATCAACTTCATTCCTGCACTCTCCGAAGTTTGCGAACTGACCAACACATTATATGTTTGTTGGTCCGTAGATTGTCCTTTGGTGGAATTATTTCATAAATCACTATGCAACCGACATAATCGTATTTTCTTATTCGACAAAGCACAATACAAGAGATTTGCACCCTATAATCCGGATTGTATTTTCCATTTGCCTCTGGGTGCTAATGCAACTCGCATCGACCATACAATCCGATCTATTACCGCCGAGGATAAAACACGTTTTACTTCCGATATTTCCTTTGTAGGGTCCTTATTTTCAGAAATCAATCCATTCCGTCACATCTCCGATTTAGATGACTATACCAAAGGATATATTGACGGACTAATCGAAGCGCAGATGAAAGTGTATGGATATAGCTTTATTGAAGATACCATCCCCGCCTCTTTGATTGACAAACTCAGAGCCGATTCTTCCGGTATATCCGACAAAGATTTTGTTGCCCCTATTGACCGCTATATCACCGCCCACAACTATGTTGATATGGAATTGGCAGAAACCGAACGTATTCGCACATTAAGTGTATTATCAGAAACTTTCCAAGTAAAACTGTACACCCTGAGCAATGCGGATATGTTACCTGCCGTCGAAGTATGTGGTCCCTCAAATTCTTTTAAAGAAACACCAAAAGTTTATCATTTGTCTAAAATTAACCTTAATGTGACAAACCGCTCCATCCAGACCGGTCTTTCTTTGCGAATTTTTGACGTCCTAGCCGCCGGCGGTTTCCTTATAACTAATTACCAGGAAGAACTAACCGATTTCTTCGAAATCGGAAAAGATCTGGAAGTCTATTCTTCCTTGGAGGAATTGCAGGATAAATGCGCCTATTATCTGGCTCATGACGAAGAACGCCGTGCCATCGCCCAAAACGGCTATGAAAAAGTAAAGAGCATGCACACGGTGCAATTGCGCGTAGCGCAGATTGTTTCCACCATTATGGGCACGCTCTGATTTTAATACTTATGTTTTATTACTTATGTTTATATGCATGGAGTTTATTGAATCACATCTGCTAATTTTTTCTCCAAAACTTCTTTGATCACTGCAGTATCTGCCGTATTCTTCAACTCTCTCATGCAGGCACCGAATAATGCCTGTTTTGCTTTAATCTTACCATTTTTGTAGTCTTCGATGGCCTGGGCATTTTCAGCAAACACACGGTCCATGACACTTTCAATGGTAGAAGTGTCTACCTTGGTATCAAGACCATTTTCTTTACAATATGCTACAGGGTCTACCTTCTCTTCTATCACAGCGGTCAAAATCTTTCTTCCGCTCATTCTGTTGACATCACCACTGTCTACCATCTTGATAATGGTTGCAAGGTCTTCTGCCGTAATCTCCAAATCACCAAGGAGTTTGCCATTTTTACGCAAGATACCTGCACAGTCCGTCAAAATCCAGCCTGCGGCATTTTTCGCATCACATCCCTTAGCAACTACGTCATCCAACAATTTACTTACATTGTGATTGTGGATTAACATATCGATTTCTTTTTCAGAAATACCGGCTTCTCTGTAAGCATCCGCCTTTGCATCAATTTCTACCGGTTTGGCTGCTTTAATCTGCTCTAACCATTCGTCATCGATGATAATGGGCATCAGATTTGCATCAGGGAAATAACGGTAATCAGCCTCTGTCTCTTTATTTCTCATAGCAAAGGTCTTACCGCTTGCATCGTCATAACGTCTGGTTTCCTGTACCAACTCTTCTGTCTCAAATTCAATAGCATCCATATGACGCTGTGCTTCATAACGGATTGCTTTTTCGATTGCTTCAAAAGATGCCATATTTTTAATCTCAGAACGGACACCAAACTCTTCGCTACCTTCGGGACGCACGGAGATATTGACGTCACAACGCATTGCGCCTTCTTCACATTCGGAAATACCGCCGGCGCGGAACATGGATTTTAATTTATTTAAATATACCAATACTTCTTCTGCGCTACGGAAATCAGGCTGTGTAACAATCTCAATCAACGGCACACTGGTACGGTTGAAGTCTACCAAAGATGCTTTACCTACATGCACCAATTTACCCGCATCCTCTTCCATATGGATCTGTTTAATGCGAATATCTCTTGTGCCTTCAGAAGTCTTTAATGTCACAAGACCGTTGGTACAAATCGGATGATTCAACTGGGTAATCTGATATGCACAAGGAAGGTCCGGATAATAGTAATTCTTTTTATCAAATGTGGTATATCTGCTGATTTCACAATTGAGCATAAGTCCGGCTGTCACAGCAAGTTCCACTACTTTTTTGTTCATAACCGGCAGCATACCGGGCATACCGCTACAAGCAGGGCATACACAATCATTGGGCTCCTTCGCTTCGGAGTGACCGCCGCAAGAACAGAAAATCTTGGATTTTGTATTTAATTCCACATGTGTCTCAAGTCCGATGACAAGTTCATATTTCATAATTATTCACCCGCCCTTTCTGCACTTCCTGCAAGACTGAGAAGTACGCTTTCGTCAAATGCTTTACCCATCAACTGTACGCCGCCGCTCACCAATGCAGGTGTACCAATCAGATTGGGAATTGCCGTAAATACGCTTTCTTTAAATACTACTTCAAATGCATTGTCAATCTCATATGCATCATATGCACATTTACTGCAAGCAGGAGTTAATACTGCATCATATTGTTCCATAAGTGCCGCATATTTTTCCGCCACAACACGACGCACTTTCAATGATTTACCATAGCAATCTTCATAACGGTTCTTGGATAACACATCTGAGCCGTAAAGAATCACTGATTTAGTCAGGAAGTTAAATCCTTCCGTACGGGTATTTACATACAACTCATCAATATTTTTATATTCCGCAGCACGATGACCATATTTTACTCCATCGTATCTGGAAACATTATTACAGGTTTCTGCAGTCATAAGAATCTGCCAAGCCGTATTTGCAGCGTCAACAAAATCAAAAGAAACCTCTTCCACTACAACACCTGCCGCACGGAGTTTATCTGCATATGCATTGACTTTTTTGACTACAGCCTCATCCGCTTTTTGAAGCAGTTCTTTGACTACACAGACACGTTTACCGCTCACTTCATCCTGTGTACTGTACTGATACTTTTCTTCTTTTAAGGAAGTACCGTCTTTTTCATCATGACCGGCAATCACGTCCATGATTTCTTTAATTCCTTCCACATCACCGGCATAAACACCGAGCTGCTCACCGGATGCCGCGCAGGAAATAATGCCGTAACGGGACACAGTACCATAGGTAGGTTTTAAAAAGTCTACACCGGAAAGTGCTGCTGCCCTTCTGGTAGAACCATTCATATCCACACCAAGAGCCGCTTTTACATCTTTCTCTGCAACCGCCTGTGCAGCCGCTCCCTTGAGACTTCCTTCTGTTTGTGCATAGTATGAAAACTCACCTACTAAATCCAAGCCGAACTCACCCACATGAGTCTTTCCTGCCATCTCATAACCGGCATTTTCAAGACGCACAACTGCTTCCGCACTAAAGAGAGGCTTAAATCCCTCTAATATACGAGAACCCGCAGCACTTTGAACACCCTTTACCAGAATGGTATCATCGACTGCAATTGTTCCTTTATCTGATAATTTAACCGTATAATTACTCATTTTACGCACCTCACTTTACAAGTCTTGGCACTTGCCAACTGTCGTCACTACGCTCGGGTGCACCTTCCAACAGGCTTTCCCTTGAGAATTTTTGTTCTCTCTCATCCTCACGTAACACATTGGTCATAGGCATTACATGTACCATTTCTTCAACGTTTTCTGTGTCAATATCTTTTAACGCATCCTCATGCTCTTTCATCATTTTAAAGATATCCTGCATATCCTTTTCTTCTTTTTCTGTCAAGGATAACTGATTGAGCTGCTGATCATTTGAAAACGTGGAGCGTTTTTCACCTTTTGCTTTGCCGCCCGTTGTAAGACCGCGTGCCGCAAGCGCATTACTGTTTCCAAGAAGATGCACATCTTCCAACTGCTGGTTGGTAACTTCGCCGGGTGCACCCAATAATAAATCCTGGGCATTACCGTTAAGAGGAAATGCAATAACTTCTAAAATCTTTTCCTCATCGGTAAGAAGCATAACAGTACGGTCAATACCAGGTGCCATACCTGCATGAGGCGGTGCACCATACTGGAATGCAGTATAAAGAGCATTAAATCTCTTTTTCAACTCATCTTCAGAGTATCCTGCGATTTCAAATGCTTTTTTCATGATATCAATGTCATGGTTACGAACCGCACCGGAAGCAAGCTCAATACCATTACATACCAAGTCATACTGATAAGCTAAAATCTCGGTAGGGTCTTCACCCAAAAGAGCATCCATACCACCCTGAGGCATAGAGAATGGATTGTGGGTAAAAATAGTATCCCCTGTTTCTTCATCAATTTCATACATAGGGAAATCTACAATAAAGCAGAATTCAAACGCATCGTCACGAATCAAATCCAACTGGTCTTTTCTTGCCAAATAAGAACGGATATGACCCGCTTTCTTTTCGGTATCACTTTTCTTATCATCACAGATAAAGAATAATGTCTCTCCTTCTTTAACGCCTGTCAGTTCCACGATTTCCTGTTTCTTCGCATCGCTTAAGAACTTGGCAATGGGACCTGCGAATACACCTTCTTTTAAGGTAATGTATCCGAGACCGCCCAATCCCACTTCTGCTGATGTGGCAAATTTGAGGGAATCCTCAAAAAACTTTTTGGATTTGCCTGTACAGTCAGCCACAATACCTCTTACCGGTTTTCCTTTAAATGCAGGGAAGTCCACATCTGCAAAGAAATCGGTAAGATCACAGATAATCAAAGGATTGCGTAAATCCGGTTTATCAGAACCGTATGTCATCATAGCGTCCGCATAGGTGATACGACGGAAAGGTCTGGGTGTCACTTTCTTATTCGTAAATGCTGTGAAGGTATCATAGATAACCTCTTCACACACCTCAAGTACCTCTTCCTGTGTAGCAAATGCCATCTCAAAGTCCAGCTGATAAAATTCACCGGGTGAGCGGTCTGCTCTGGCATCTTCATCTCTGAAACAAGGTGCAACCTGGAAGTAACGGTCAAATCCGGACACCATCAAAAGCTGTTTAAACTGCTGCGGCGCCTGGGGAAGTGCATAAAACTTTCCGGGATGCTTACGACTGGGCACCAAAAAGTCACGGGCACCTTCCGGAGAGGATGCTGTCAAAATCGGTGTCTGCATATCAAGGAAATTCATTTCCTCCATTTTATTACGCATATGACGGATAATCTGAGATCTCTTCACGATATTGTCATGATGCTTGGGATTACGAAGATCTAAGTAACGATATTTGAGACGAAGCTCATCTTTACTCAAATGAGAATTTCTCACTTCAAAAGGAAGCATGTTACAACTCTTTCCAAGTACCTGTAAAGTGTCTGCCACCAATTCTACATAACCGGTTGCAATCTTTTCATTTACCGTTTCTTCATCTCTCTTATTTACAATACCGCTGACAGAAATAACTGTTTCACGGTTTACATTCTTTAGTAACTCCTCATTGTGGACAACCACCTGTGTTACCCCTGTGTAGTCACGCAAATCAATAAAGATAACTCCACCGTGGTCACGTACAACATCCACCCAGCCTGCAAGCTGAACTGTTTTTCCCACATGCTCATCGCGTATGTCGTTGCAGAATAGTGTTCTATACATACTAAAACCTCCTTAAATAAATATAAAAGCCCCGGGAATATTGATTCATATTCCCGGGACGAGTAAACATGTTTTACCCGCGGTGCCACCCGCATTGATACATATAGTATCCTCTTTTCATTATAAAATTATACATACCTCGGAGTGTTCCCAAGCTTACTACTCATCTCAAACACGCTTTCAGTCGGTGACGCGTTCTCCCTGACAGACTTTCCACAAAAGCCGAGTCTCCGAAGAAAATGATAACAAAGCAATTTATTTTTGTCAACACGAAACCTTTTTCAGTTCACAGATTTTTTCATATATTTTATCTTTGACCAATTGGGCAATTTGTGCAGACTTCATATCTTTATATTCTTCATATGGAATGGCCGGTAAAAAATGCACTTGAGTGGTAACGCAGCCAATAATAAAACTATCCATGGCCTTATAAGAATCTATCAACACCACCGGCACAATGGGTGTCTTGGATCTAACAGAAGCCTTAAAGCAACCTGCCTTAAACTCGTACAAGGCATTCTTCTTCGCCTTGTCATATCCTCCCTCGGGGAAAATAATATAGCGCCTGCCCAATTTTACTTCTTCCGCCACTTGATTGATAATCCCAAAAGCCTGCTTCGGATCTTTTTTATCCAATCGTTTGGCACGGATCATATCCAGCAAATCTCTAATGAAAGGAAAATAAGAACGGGCTTTGTCCATGACAACCGTGCAAGGTGTTTCATGCCCATACACTACACCATATGCATCATATTTGCCTTGGTGATTGGGATACATGACATAGCCACCTTCCTTTGGCAAATTTTCTGTGCCATATATTTCGGTACGAATAAATCCGGTCCTTTTTATCCGCTTCACAAGCCGCCGCAAATAGGCATAGCAGTCTGCTTCCGATGTGTTATTCTCTGTTAAACGACGTAGTTTTCTTATAATCGGCGGAAGCACCAAGATATTTCGCATAATAATATAGTAAAATCTTAACATTTGTCATCCACACTCTCATCTCGTTTTAAAATACAAAAAGCATTATATACCTCCGAATAAATCAAGACAACTTTCTTTTACCACTTTTACGGTAATAAATACCGTTAAACAATTTTAACATTTTAATTTTGCAAAAAATGTAATATAATAAGTGCGACTAATTTATGAAAGGGAGATATACTTATGAAAAAAATCAATTTCAAATTTATGCTCATTGAAGGAGCTATCCTTTTGGCAATCAGCTTAATTGGCGGTTTTGTCGTTAGCATCTGCATGGGTGCTTTATACGTTTTTAAGACAGCTATGATATTTGCCATGATGTTATTCTTTGGTCTTTGCATGTTTATGTGTGTATTCGGCAATATGATTACCGGCATCATTGCAAAAAAGACCTTGGAGAAAAACTGTAAGGAACAAAACTTTGGAGAAAGCAGCACCTTCGTAACCAGTGGTTCTTTCACCATCGGCGGTATTTTACGCATCGATGAAACCAACGGCCGTGTTGCCTTTGTATCATACCAAAATCCTTATGAATTCCAGTTAGCAAATGCCAAAGATCTGGAGAAAATCAATTCAAGCTATATCAAAGGACCCTTGGGCGGCACCAGCTATGTATATTTTGAATTTTATTACAATGGAAAGAGAACCAGAATCCCCACCTTTACTTCCAGCAATACATATAGCATTCAGTCTTCAGAAGTAATGGAAGGAATCTCCAAGGCAGATACCTTCTGTGATATTTTAAGGAATGCTCAAAATGCATAATTCATAAAGGATACAAACTATGGGACTTGATTTATTTAATCGTCTGTTTAGACCGTTGATTATGAAAGCTGCCATGAAAATCGGTGAAAAAACCACTGACAGATGCAAGCTTTGTAAGGGAGAATTGATTGAAAACACTTCCTATTTATGCCTGCTTCCGGTTATGTTTGGCGATTCTCACGAAGAAAGCGCAGCATATTATCTGGCAAACGCCAAACTCATTGAGTCTCTTGACCAAATCCCCAACGGAAAACGCGCATGCTACATGTATGTATTCCAATGTCAGGGATGTGGCTATAAAGAGGTCAGCATTGTGGATTTTTTGCAGGTGCGCGACAATATGATCGTCAAAGGTGGCGGCACTTATCCCTATGAAACATTTCGGGAGTTTTTGAGTCAGGTTTAATATTTTAGTAAAGAAAAGGCAGGAACCAAATGTTCCTGCCTTTGTTGTATTTGCTTTATTTATCCAAACTCTTCATCATCAGAATTGCAACTCACCATGTTTTATAATAATTCTTTCTATTTTTCTTTATTATCCCGCTGTTGAAGATAAAACATCTCTTTCTGAGTTTCTATCTCCGCTCTCAATTCTTCCTCTGTAGGCAAATACAACTTATATTTTGAAGCAAATAATTGTTCATTACCGTGCAAAATAGAATATCGAGCAATATCCTCGTCCGTATCAGAACAAAGAACAATTCCAATCGTCGGATTATCTCCCTCACTTCGCTTCAACTCATCATACATACGAATATACATATCCATCTGCCCAACATCTTGATGTGTTATCTTCTCTGTTTTTAAATCAATCAAAACAAAACATTTTAAAATATAATTATAAAATACGAGGTCAATGTAATAATCTTGTTTTTCCGTATGAATATGCTGCTGCCTTGCGACAAAAGCATATCCCTTTCCTAATTCCATCAAAAATTTCTGTAAATTAGATAGTATACTCTTTTCTAAGTCACTTTCTGTAAAATCAGTATTAGAAGGAAGTCCTAAGAACTCTGCAATAACCGGATTCTTAATAAACTCTAACTTATCGTTTTGATACTGTGATGTCAGTTCTTGCATTTCCAGTCTGACAACATCATTCTTCTGGTTTTGGAGCATACGATAATAATATTGGGATGAAATATTCCGCTGTAGAGTCTGAACACTCCAGGTTTGTTCTAATGCCTCTTTTTCATACCAATCACGTGCCGCTTTATCGCTTACTTGCAATAGGGTACGATAATGAGTCCAAGACAATATCAATTTTCCACTTGCCGAGTGGAAAATCTCAGGGTATTCCTTGTAAAATGAATAGAAATGATACAGATTCGTTTTAGTAAATCCTTTCCCATATTCTTCCGTCAGTTCTTTTGCAAGTTTTTTAATTACACTTGCGCCATATTCAGCTCTACCTTCTCCCTGAAGTTCTTCCTCTGCAATACGATATCCGATAAGCCAGTTTCTCTGCACAAGAGAAGTATTAACTGCCTGATACGCAGCTTGTCGTGAAGATTCGATAATCCCACACATATCTTTCAGTATATCATCTGTTTTAACAAAATTAGCCATAATACTATTTTGTCCGATATTGGTCAATGTATTCTCCATTAACTTTTGCCACCTTCCATTTTGTGTCACCATTGGTGACACAATTTTATAAAGCCACTAAAATGTAACTATTGCATCAATGCCTTCTCAATTCTTCATAAAGTTTTGCATAAATATAAAATGGTTCTCTCCAGTCTTCGTAATATCTGAGTATTACATCTCTTGAAGGTAGACCCAATTTTGATAGATCATGACTTTTAGGCATATCATGTCCTTCTTTAATCCATTTAGATATAATATCATCAACCTCGCGTTTACTATATTTAGCTTTTTTACATACCAGAACCGTTATACCTTCTTCATCACAAAAGGCCGCAAATGTTCCATACCTTTTGGAAATAGTTGAGGGTGAATATTTGAATGTTTCATAAAAAATCTTTTGCGATTCAACAACTCGCTCTTTACCATAAAAATACTCCTCAACAGCCTTTCCTATCTCTTCTTTAGAAATAAATTCGTTCCTTGCAGATATTTCTGCCCCAACGACAGCTTGATAATTTGCTAAAGAAAGAAATAATCGTTCAATCACCTTTGCTGAAGGTAATTTATTCTCTGCTCGCAGGTCTTTCTGTGTTATCTTCTTGTTTTTATTCACAAATAGTTTTCCATATTCGATAGCAATTTCCCTTGTCCAACGAATAGGAACATCCAGATTGCATAATCCTATTTTTACATCCGTAAAATTCTTGTACTCGGGATAGTAGTTTAGAATGCACGGAAGAGACGGCAATTTGTTTGCCTTTATCAAATCTTTTTGACATATATCACCTTTTTGTTCAATAAAAGAACACAATGCGTTCTTAATGCTTTCTCGATTCCAACTATATGACATATCCTCGATACCAAACGCTTTTTTAAGATTGTTCAAATCACCATAGTATTGTCTTACATAATGAATTGATGGTAGGTGGTTATATTCTCTACTAAAATCAACCTTGGCTATCTTTCCTTTTTTATGTATAAAATTAGCAATGGCTGTATCAAATAACTCCTTCGTCATTTCGCCCCGTGACACATTTAATTCTTCTTCAACAGGAGTGTGTTGTTCTTCAATTAAAGTATTACCATTGAGAAACTGCTTCGCTTTTTCCTCTAGGATAAAATCTTTCAATTCTTTGTCATTCTTCTTTAAATTACATTCTGCACACAACAATTGACAATTTTCATAAGTTGACTTACCACCCTTTGCGAATGGATGTATATGATCAAAATGACATTCCTTAATTGACGAAAGACTTTTTCCACACGCTTCACAACAAATTTTACCGCCATATTTTTCCAAGTTAGCCTTTATAACCTCTAATTTTATTGTATCTGAAAAATCTCGATTACTCATATATGTCTTACAATCCTCCGCTTCAAACTCTTTAATCACATCCTATCATATTTAGGGAAGTAATTCAACAAAGCACATAACCTTATTGCAATTGCATTAATTGGTGTAATCTATCTAAATGTTCAAGTTCTTCCAAACAAAAAAATCCCCGAAAAGCCCATAAAATAAGGTTTTCCAGGGATTTACATTTTTAATTATTTATCCAATGACTTCATCGTCGGGAACAATAACACGTCCCTAATAGCAGCAGAGTCAGTTAACAACATACAAAGTCTGTCAATACCGTAACCAATACCGCCTGTAGGAGGCATACCAAGCTCTAAGGCATTCATGAAGTCTTCATCTGTTGTGTTGGCTTCTTCATCGCCAAGTGCAAGCAATGCTTCCTGTGCTTTGAAACGTTCTCTCTGATCGATGGGATCGTTTAACTCGGAGTATGCGTTACACATTTCCCAACCGTTCATAAACAACTCAAAACGTTCTACATAGTTGGGGTCCTCCGGTTTCTTCTTTGTCAAAGGAGAAATCTCTACGGGATGATCCATGACGAAGGTAGGCTGAACCAAATGCTCTTCTACGAACTCTTCAAAGAAGAGATTTAAGATATCACCTTTTTTGTGATGTGCTTCAAACTCTACATTCTTTTCTTTTGCAATGGCTTTGGCTTCGTCATCACCATTGATGGCATTAAAGTCAACGCCTGCATATTTCTTAACAGCATCAATCATGGTGATACGCTCGAAGGGTTTACCCCAATCCATTTCAATGCCATTGTATACAATCTTAGTTGTACCAAGTACTTCCTGGGCTACATAGCGGAACATATTCTCTGTTAAGTCCATCATTCCGTTATAGTCTGTGTAAGCCTGGTATAACTCCATCAATGTAAATTCCGGATTGTGTCTGGTATCCAGACCTTCATTACGGAATACTCGTCCGATTTCATATACTCTCTCAAGACCACCGACAATCAATCTCTTTAAGTACAATTCAAGAGAGATGCGAAGCTTCAAATCCTCATCCAAAGCATTGAAGTGTGTCTCAAAAGGTCTTGCAGCCGCACCGCCTGCATTGGCAACCAGCATAGGAGTCTCAACCTCCATAAAGCCTTCTCCTGCCAAGTAGTGACGGATAGTACTGATGATTTTGGAACGTTTGATAAAGGTATCCTTTACCTCTGCATTCATAATCAAGTCTGTATATCTCTGACGATAACGGGTATCGGTATCTGTCAGTCCATGGAATTTCTCCGGAAGAATCTGTAAACTCTTGCTAAGAAGTGTCAACTTCTCTGCATGAATGGAAATCTCACCTGTCTTGGTACGGAAAGCAAAACCGGAAATACCATAGATGTCACCGATATCAGATTTTTTGAAATCTGCATAATCTTCTTCACCCACTGCATCACGTGCTACGTATACCTGGATATTGCCCTGTAAATCCTGGATATTACAGAAAGACGCTTTTCCCATGACACGCTTAAACATCATACGGCCTGCAATAGTCACTTGGATAGGACTTGCATCCATGATAGCTCTTCTTTCATTATAATCCTGCTGCAACACTTCTCTTGCCTGCTGCTCATCCAGCCCTTCCACATCGGGAGCCTTGCGGTCTTTCAAAATTTCTGCCTCATGGGCTTCATAAAGTTCCTTCACTTCTAAGGAATGATGTGTCTGGTCAAACTTGGTAATCTGGAAAGGATCTTTGCCTGCTTCCTGTAATGCTGCCAGTTTCTCACGGCGCACTTTTAAAAGCTGGTTAATATCCTGTTCTTTCGGCTGATTATTCTGGTTTTTCTGTTCTGCCATGTTTCTTCTCCTGTTACTTTTTAAGGTTTATGCTCTTTGAATCTCCAAAACTTTGTATTTTAATACGCCTGCAGGTGTCTCTACCTTCATAGTATCTCCTACTTTACCGCCCATTAACGCTTTACCCACGGGAGATTCATTGGAGATTTTGCCTTTTAAGCTGTTTGCTTCGGTAGAACCTACAATTTTGTATGTCATTTCCTGTTTTAATTCCATATCTTTAATCTTAACAACACAACCGATGTTGATCTTATCCAAATCAACTTCATC
Source organism: Lachnospiraceae bacterium (assembly GCA_045542735.1). Classification (GTDB taxonomy): domain Bacteria; phylum Bacillota; class Clostridia; order Lachnospirales; family Lachnospiraceae; genus UBA2882. The sequence continues at coordinate 169,757 of JAZQLQ010000021.1, read as the reverse complement.
TTCTACAACAACTTCTGCGTTCTTTAAGATTTTTTCCAATTCTTCAATACGAGCTTCAATATCACGCTGCTCATCTTTAGCTGCATCATATTCAGCGTTTTCAGATAAGTCACCCTGCTCTCTTGCTTCTTTGATTTTCTGGGCAACTTCTTTTCTCTTAACAACTTTTAATTCATGTAATTCGTCTTCGTATTTTTTTAAGCCTTCATAAGTTAAAATATTTTTCTTTGCTTCCATGAGATATCCTTCTTTCTATGGTGTGGGCATACTACCCCAATTAACTATGGTATTATACCTTATTATGAAAAGCTCTGTCAAGGCTGGCAGTACAGGAATCAAAACGAATGTCTTCTCCCATCCGGCGGACACTTCTGATTTTGTCCCGATCCCCCCATACAGAATAAAATATGCATCCTTTCCGACAAGTTATCCCATAGGAAAACGGTAGCACAGAGCAATCCACGACATAATCACACAGACTTAAACCCGCATAGCTTTGTGTTACAGTAATTGCCAGACCATATTGCTGCCATGCATCCTCCACCGCTTCTGTGTAAGCCTCGGCTTCCTTCGTAAAAATCGTCAAATAATTAATGCGTGCACAACATATACGTACGAAAGCGATTAAATCCTTTCTCATTAACGCACTTCCTTCCACAAAGCCAATATGAACTCTTTTTCCATAGCGAATCTGTTGCATAAACTCATCAACCAAGAACAGACGCAGACTATATGGATAATCCTGCTCTTCTTTCATTCTATGGATTTGGCAACAGCTTTGCTCTGTTTCATAAATTTTCTTAAGTTTGCGTAACTTCATGTCCAACAAAAATCTCGCAATCACATTCCGCTTTCCAAATATAGGCATCGCTTGTAAAAATATGCAACTGACTTTTCTTTCTGTCACATAATCATATTGATATATGATTTCCGGCCGCCATTTCCACACCGCCCCAAGTGAAACGAAAAAATTTCCCGCCGTTACAACCCCCGGCGGGAAACATAGTATATATTCTGTTATTGTATTTTTATTTGCATCATCATTCATAGTATAATGTATGCATCTTCTTAGTTTATATACCCAAAACCAATCCGCAGATCTAGGTAAACAGTTGATTTACACTTTCCGTCAATTCTTCCATAGTCTCCATGGTATTGATTTTGCCACGGAAGGCTGCAGAATTTTTCATCCCGGCCGTATACCAGGACACATGCTTACGCATTTCGCGTATCGCCATATATTCACCCTTATACTGTACCATAAGCTTGGCATGCTCCAAAATTGTTTGTCGCATTTCTTCCTTGGATACAGGCTCAGGCATCACACCGGTAGCAAGATAGCTTTGAATCCGGTCAAAAATCCACGGATTCCCCCGGGATGCACGACCTATCATAATACCATCGCAACCTGTTTCCTCCAATAATTTCTTGGCACTATTACAATCTGTCACATCACCATTTCCAATAACCGGGATGCTCACCGCTTCTTTTACCTGACAGATAATATCCCAGTCTGCCTGTCCGCTGTAATATTGCTCTCTGGTCCTGCCATGGACCGCTATGGCTGCCACACCGGCATCCTCTGCAATCTTAGCCATTTCTACCGCATTGATATTTTCATCATTAAAACCTTTTCTGATCTTGACTGTTACCGGTTTGTCAATTGCTTTGACCACGCTTGCCATAATCTCTCCGGCAAGCTTGGGATTTTTCATCAAAGCAGAACCTTCTCCGTTGTTCACCACCTTCGGCACCGGACATCCCATATTGATATCCAAGATGGAAAACGGTCTGTCTTCAATCTTTTTTGCCATTTCACCCATTAGCTTAGGGTCCGAGCCAAACAATTGCAAGGAAACCGGTGTTTCCTCGGGATGAATCTCCAACAACGCTTCGGTATTGCGGTTATTATAATATATGGCTTTTGCGCTGACCATTTCCATGCACAAAAGTCCTGCTCCCTTTCTTCTGCACAGCAAACGAAATGGCAGGTCTGTCACGCCTGCCATGGGAGCCAAAATCACAGGGCTGTCAAGGACTACCCCGCCTATATTCAATGGGTTCATAACCGGCTCCTTATTTTCTACGATTTCTCTCATAAATCAAACGCAATCCTTCCAAGGTCAGGAATGGATCATAAATCTCAATGGCATCCGTCTCATCTGCGATAATTCTTCCCAATCCGCCGGTTGCCACAACTTTCAGGTTATCAAGCTGCGCTTCTTTCTTTACACGCTCGATAATATACTCTGTCTGGCCGATTTGTCCAAAAACCAGACCTGCCTGCATACTGCTGATGGTCTCTCCTGCCAAAATAGATTTGGGTTTTTTAATCTCTATCTCCGGAAGCTTCGCCGTATCCTCCCAGAGCGCTTTTGCCGAAATACGGATACCGGGAGCAGTGATACCGGCTACAAATCTGCCATCCTCTGTAATCAGGTCATAGGTTGTTGCTGTACCGAAATCAAGTACCAATACCGGTCCGCCATATTTTTCATAGCCTGCCACCGCATCAACAATACGGTCTGCTCCGATTTCACGGGGGTTCTCTGTATCAATGCGAATACCTGTTTTCGTGCCTGGTCCGATAATGAGCGGCTTACTGTTTAAATATCTGGTCATTGCATTTTCCAGCGCATGCATCACATTGGGCACTACACTGGCAATAATACTGCCTTCAATTGCTTTTAAATCAATCTGGTTATTTAATAACATTTCACGGATCATAATGCCGTATTCATCCGATGTACGGGGAATCTTGGTGGTCATACGGAAGGTGGTCACCAGTTTTTCTCCTTCGTACACACCGAATGTAATATTGGTATTGCCTACATCAATGACTAAAATCATGCCTCTTCCTCCAACAAATCTCCGGGATTTTCTTTTAATACAAAAACTTTATAATACAAGCTCAAGGATTCAAACAACTCTTGTCTTGTCCGCTTGATTTCTGCCACCATCAAACCCGCGCTGATATCATCATAAAGAAAATCATCCTCAGCAGCCTCGGTTTCAATGGTTATATCTCCGTCTTCTTCGTATAAAATCTTAAAAATACCGCCCACTTCCTGCGCAAACAGTACACTTATGATATGCAGTTCATTTTGAACCGATTCCGGCAAACTCTGAAATGTCTTATTAAAAAAATATTTCATTTCATACTTGTTTGCAGCACACAAAACCATACGTCCGTCACTGACTTTGCCTTCTTCGCTTTGTGTTTCATATTGTAGTTCTTTCTTATCTTCCATACTGCCATTCACTTTCATTTACATTCTACACATATCCATAGACGCCTCGGACACTGACTTCTCCAGCATAAACTGCTACCACACTTCCATCATCCTTTTGTACCAACAGTTGTCCTTTATCATCAATGCCCTGTGCCACACCTTCAAACTCCTGTCCCGGATCCAGCACACGCACTTTTTTATCTACATTTACAAGATACGCTGTATACGCTTCCTTCAAGCCGGACATATCCTGAGTTTGCAAAAATTTCTCATAAAATGCTTCAAAATACTCCATGGTCTTTGCCACAATAAAGGCACGAGGCATCTTTTCACCTTTTTCCATACACAGTGATGTGGCTGTCTGCCTAATTTCTTCCGGAAACTCTGCCCCATTGACATTAATGCCCACTCCGATAATCACATGGTGGATTGCTCCACCCAAGAGACTCATTTCCGTGAGAATACCACACACTTTCTTGCCATTTATCACAATGTCATTGGGCCATTTAATCTGACTATCCTGCCCGCAACACTCTTCTAAAGCCTTTACCACCGCCAGCGCCATGACCAAGGTAACAGCCGGTGCCATATCAGGCGCAAACTTGGGACGTAATCCCAAAGTCATATAAATATTAGTATCAGGAGGCGATTGCCAGTCCCTTCCTCTTCTGCCTCTTCCCCGGCTCTGGCTGCCTGCTACTACCAGCACACCTTCTTTTGCACCTTCTTCCAACAAAGATACCACATCCTCATTGGTAGAACCGGTAGTCTCATGATAACGCAGTTCTCTACCTATCCATTGAGTCTTCAGACAATTTCTGATTTCGTTTTCATTCATCTGTTTATGCACCTAAAGTTGCTGCCATAATCGCTTTGATGGTATGCATACGGTTCTCAGCTTCATCAAAGACAACAGACTGTGCGGACTCAAATACTTCATCTGTCACTTCCATTTCTGTGATACCGAATTTTTCACCCATCTGTGCTCCGATCTGTGTATTCAAGTCATGGAATGCAGGTAAGCAGTGCATAAAGATTGCTGTTGACTTTGCATTTGCCATAATCTTGCCATTTACTTGGTAAGGAGAAAGATCACGAATTCTCTCTTCCCACACTTCATCAGGTTCACCCATGGAAACCCATACGTCGGTATATACCACATCTGCATCTTTGGTGCCTTCCATGGCATCTTCCGTTAAAGTAATCGTAGCACCTGTCTCTTTTGCAATATCCTCACATACTTTTACAAGCTCTGCATCCGGGAAATAAGACTTAGGAGCACATGCTACAAAGTTCATACCCATCTTTGCACAGGTAACCATCCAGGAATTTGCCATATTATAACGAGCATCACCCATATATGCTACGGTTTTTCCTTTTAAATCGCCAAGATGCTCACGGATAGTCAAGAGATCTGCCAGCATCTGTGTGGGATGAAACTCATTGGTCAATCCGTTCCACACGGGCACACCTGCATACTTAGCAAGCTCTTCTACTTGATCCTGACCATATCCTCTATACTCAATACCGTCAAACATTCTGCCAAGAACTCTTGCAGTATCTTCAATACTCTCTTTTTTACCAATCTGGGAACTGGAAGGATCCAGATAAGTTGTTCCCATACCAAGGTCGTGGGCAGCCACTTCAAAAGAGCATCTGGTACGTGTACTTGTTTTTTCAAAAATCAAAGCCACATTCTTTCCTCTTAAAGTATCTACCAAAATACCTTTTTTCTTTTTATCTTTAAGCTCCGCAGCAAGATCCAATAAATATGTAATCTCCTCCGGTGTATAATCCAACAGTTTCAAAAAATGACGTCCTTTTAAATCTACCATTCTCTATCTCCTCCGATTTGGTGTTAATGACCTCTTTATATTAGCGTATCTGCGGATTTGTTGCAAGTATTCAGGGGATTTTCTGCGGATTTAAACGAAATGTAGGGCGTAACCCATCATTGTTTCCGAAACCCGTTCTCACTCGATGAAAAACGTAGTGGCACATAAGATTGTAAAAAACACAATCTAAGTGCCAACGTTTTTCAACGGTTTCTCCAACAATAATAGTTACGCCCTACAATATACCTTTTCTTCGCATAAAATCATTTTATTCTACACACTACTTCCCAGCCACCTAATCGAAGGCCATAGAGTAAATAAAAATATAGGAGAACAAAGTTTATCGTAAGGGACCGTTGAAAAACGTCGGTGCTTAGATTGCGTCTTTTGCAATCTTATGCATCCGCTACGTTTTTCATCGAGCGAAAGCGCGTCCCTGAGATAAATTTGTTCTCCTACATTTCTTATATTACTCTTAATTTATTTCTCGCTAATAACCTCTTTGAAGCTTGTTGCAAGTCCTGCCATTCCCTGGATATCGGAAGGAATGATAATCTTGGTAGCTTTGCCGTCTGCTGCTTTTCCAAATGCCTCTAAACTCTTTAACTGAAGAACTGCTTCATCGGCGCCTGCTTCTTTTAACATTCTGATACCGTCTGCAGTAGCCTGCTGTACCTTCATAATAGCTTCTGCCTGACCTTCTGCTTCACGGATCATTTTTTCTTTCTGAGCTTCCGCACGAAGGATTGCTGCTTCTTTTTCAGCCTGTGCCTCTAAGATTGCGGATTCTTTCTGACCTTCTGCAACTAAGACTGTAGATTTCTTTTCACCTTCTGCACGTAAGATAGCTTCACGACGTTCACGTTCAGCCTTCATCTGTTTTTCCATTGCATCCTGAATGCCTGCAGGAGGAATGATGTTCTTCAACTCGACACGGTTAACTTTAATACCCCAAGGGTCTGTTGCAACATCCAAAGTACTGCTCATCTTTGCATTAATAATTTCTCTGGAGTTTAATGTCTGGTCTAACTCCATTTCACCGATGATATTACGAAGTGTAGTAGCTGTCAGGTTTTCAATCGCCATAATGGGATTTTCAACACCGTATGCATATAATTTCGGATCTGTAATCTGGAAGAATACGATAGTATCAATTCTCATTGTAACGTTATCTTTGGTGATAACGGGCTGGGGTGCGAAATCCACAACCTGCTCTTTTAATAATACTCTTTTTGCAATCTTATCAATAAAGGGCATTTTGAAGTGAAGACCTACAGACCATGTTCCCTGGTATGCACCCAATCTTTCTACTACATAAGCATGTGCCTGAGGTACGATTTTGATACAAGACATTAGTACCCAAATAATAATACCAATTAATATAAGTAATCCAATAACTGCTCCCATTTTAATTCTCCTCTTTTCTTTCTTCTACAATTAATTTTACACCTTTTACTTCTTTGACTACTACTACAGTACCCTCTTTTAAGGTAATGCCTTCCTGCGTAGTCCTTGCAGTCCATTCCTGTCCACCGACAGTCACGCGGCCGATTCCCTGAAGATTATCAATCTCGCTGACAACAATTGCCTGTCTTCCGATCATGCTCTCCACATTAGTCTTTGCCCGATCTTTGTTGAAATATTTCACCGCTATTGGTCTTGTAAAAATAAGCAACAGCAATGAAACAACCAAGAACACCAGTAACTGTACAACAAACGGAACATTAAACAATGACAATATAAATGCAATTAATGCGCCGCCCGCAAACCATATAGTGGTCAGTCCCAGTGTGGCAATCTCAATAACCAACATAAGTACCAATATAATCAGCCAGAACAATACAGAAGATACACCAAATATATTTGCCATATGCATTCTCCTTTCTCCCCTTTTGTAATGTCATTACTATACAATATTTCCATAAAATATTCAATCAAACTGTTAAAATTCCCATGGATAAATTTAGGTTCCCCAAGAGCAACCTCCTGTTGCCTACTTCGGACATATATGAAATATTATTCACAAGAAAACAGGACATGATACCAATCATACCATGTCCTGTCCAAAACTTCATATTTACTTTACCAGAATACGTGACCGCCAATTACAATACCCGCATGACTTCCTACCCGGTTAAAGTGAGTTGCTCCACCTACTGTAGTCTGTCCGGCAACCGCTGCCTCTGCTGCCTGCATACAAGAAGCAGAAGGACCTCTTGCCACAATGCCTGCCACCTTACCGTTGGTAGCGGGCGGGAACTGTCCCGGCGCTGTAATAACCGCAAGAATCGTATTGGGATATCCCGGACTTCTGACACGGTTCATGACAACCGCACCAACCGCCAGTTTACCTTCGTAAGGCTGATTGCCTGCTTCTGCCTGGATTAAAGCAGCAAGCAAAGTCACATCCGATACACTGGTAGGAACTGCACCCTGATTCTTGGTCAGTTTCTTTAATTCTTTTGCTCTTTCTTCATCTTCAATCTCTTTGATTGTCTTACCATGGTCTGTAGCAAACTCCACAGTTACATACTCTGCCGATACATATCCTACAGTCTCTTCGTCAACCTGTACGGCTACCCAACCATCTTTTTCTTCAATAGCATCCATAACCTCACCGGTTTTTACAAGTTTGTACACTCCGGCTTCTTCACTGGGCTCTTTTCTGACTCTCAAAGAATCGGTATTAATGGTTGCTTTTAAAGATCCGACTTCCGCCATCAAAGCTTCTGCTTCTGCGCCAAAAATCAGATAATCATTGCTGACCCATCCAATCAAATTACCACTTTCAATTTTGGTCCAGCCATCACCCATCTCCAAAACCGTTCCGCTACAGTCTTTAAATAACTTACCTGCAACTGCCGCTTCTTCATTGGGCTCTTCTCTAACATTTACGCTATTATCAACGTTTGCCATAACAACCTGAACAACCGGCTCCAAATTCAGCTTTTGGGCTTCAGGTTCTTCTGTAGCCTCCACCTCTACGGTGTCCTCTACAGGCTGTGCATCTGTTACGTGTTCGTCGGCATTTTGCATCTGCGCATCTTCTGCCACAGGTACATCTGTCTGCACATTTTCTATTTCTTCCGGATTTTCCACTTCAAGCAAGATAATTTCGTCCTCGGCCACCCCCACAGCCAATTCCGGTTCTGCTGCTTTCGCAACAGTGCTCATCATCATAAACGTCATCAGGAAACACAAAAACCCGATCACATGACGAAGAGACTTTTTGCTTACTCTTTTCATGATAACCTCCAAATTTCTTTGAGCATTTATTAATTTTATTTCATTTTTATTTCAAATATTACAAAAATGTTAAATGCCCAAACTGAGGCTATCATAGCAGAGTTTCCTATATTTGTCAAATTTCCACCGTTTTTACATGCTTTTTGACTTAGAAACACAGGCTTTTTGCGCTTCTACCACTGCACTTCGAAAACCTTTTTCCTCCAGAACGCGTACAGCTTCAATAGTAGTTCCGCCGGGAGAACAAACCATATCTTTCAACTCTGCAGGATGTTTCCCTGTCTCCAATACCATCTTAGCACTACCATATACCGCTTGTGCTGCAAATTCATATGCCTGTTGTCTGGGCATACCATCTGCCACTGCGGCATCAGCCATTGCTTCAATAAACATAAACACATATGCCGGTGAGCTTCCGCTAACTCCAACTACTGTATCCATGAGATGCTCCGGTACTTCAAAGGCTTTGCCAAAACTGTTTAATATATTCATCACCAATTCTTTTTCTTCACTTTGAATGCCTGCCAAAAAGCATACGCCGGTACAGCCTTCTCCTACTAAAGCAGGTGTATTGGGCATACATCTGACCAATTTCGCATCAGATGCAAATCCAAACAAATCCGACACCCATTTCATTGTTTTTCCTGGTGCAATGGTAATGACAATGGTCTCTTTACGAATGTCATTCTTGATCTCTGCAATCACATTTTCATACACCTGGGGTTTTACAGATAACACCAGCACATCTGCTTTCTGTGCTGTTTCAACATTGTTCTTCATCGCAGTAATGCCAAGGTTTGTCACCGCACGCTCTACGGATTGGGGAAATCCATCAGAACCAAGGATTTCCTCTGCTTTCACGATTCCGTTTTTGATAATGCCGCCAATCATGGCTGTTGCCATATTTCCAAGTCCGATAAAACCAATTTTCATCTTAATTCCTCCTCTGTCTTGCTGCCTCATATGTTAACAGCGATGCCGCAATGGCGGCATTTAATGATTCTACTTGCCCAAGCATGGGAATCTTGATATAACAATCTGCCAAATCAGCGATTCCCTTACTCAATCCATTTCCTTCATTTCCTATAAAAAACGCCGATGCCTCTTGATAATTTTCCTGATCATAAGTATGTTGTCCCTCTAAATGTGCCGCATAGGTTTTAATCCCCAGTTCCTTCATCCGTCCGATACTTTCCGCCAAGTCACTTACATATATGAAAGGAACGCGATAAATACTACCCATGGTTGCACGGATGGTTTTGGGATTAAACATATCTACTGTGTGATTACTCATGATAATACCGTGGATGCCTGCGCCCTCACCGGTCCGTAGCATAGTCCCAAGATTACCCGGGTCCTGGATATCCTCCAAAACTAAATATAACCCTTTTTCGGCATGTATCATATCATCAAATACATATCCCGGCATGTTTAATACACATAAAATCCCTTGAGGTGTTTTGGTATCGCACATTTTTGCAAAAACATCTGCCGCTACCGTCTCCGATACAATCTCCGGGATATCATTCAGCACGCGGATTTTTTCTGCCATTATCTCATTTCCGGGTGCCTTCAAATCCAGGTCTTCCGATATATAAACTTCCCTTATCCACTGCCGGGGCGCTTCCACAAACATCTTAATGCCTTCCACTACAAAGCATTGCTGTTTTTTACGCTCCTTCGACTTAGACAATAGGGCAATTACATTTTTCACTCTCTTATTGGATGTTGATGTAATCATACATTTCTCCGTTTTATCTGTGATAAATGCCATAACTGCCTTGCATTGACAGATATGGCATTCTCATTCCACCTATATATAACTATAACCTATTTGTTCCTTATCTGGAAAGCGCAATACTTACCTGATGCTGGAACTCATCGATATCCTTCTGCATTGCTAATGCTTCATCAATATCATAGTCTACAAATCCACCGTTTGCATGTGCTACTACGCGGTTTGTTTTACCTTCACACAAAATATCTGCCGCATAAGCACCCATAATGGACGCATAATAACGGTCTTTACAAGTAGGGCTACCACCACGCTGCATGTAACCGAGAATTGTCGCTCTGGTCTCCATACCGGTAGCGGCTTCAATTCTTCTCGCCATGGAGGTAGAATGTCCGATACCCTCTGCATTGATAATAATGTGATGAGTCTTACCACGCTTACGGTTATTGATAATGTTATTGATAATCGCCTGCTCGTTATAATCATATTTCTCAGGAAGTAAGATATCTTCTGCACCATTTGCCACACCGCACCAAAGGGCAATGTAGCCTGCGTTTCTTCCCATTACTTCGATAATACTGCAACGCTCATGGGACGAAGACGTGTCTCTAACCTTATCAATAGCTGCCATGGCTGTATTAACCGCTGTATCAAAACCAATAGTATAATCTGTACACGCAATGTCCAGGTCAATGGTACCGGGAATACCGATTGTATTGATTCCCTGTTTGGAAAGAGCCTGCGCACCACGATAAGAACCGTCGCCGCCGATAACTACAATACCATCAATCCCATGTTTACGGCAGATCTCCGCGCCCTTCTGCTGTCCTTCCAAAGTACGGAATTCTGTGCATCTGGCAGTACCCAAAATTGTACCACCGCGCTGAATGGTATCCGATACATCTTTGCGCTCCATATCTATAATTTCTTCATTTAAAAGACCCTGATAGCCTTTCTTGATACCTTTAACCTTCACACCATTGTATAAAGCTTTTCTGCACACTGCACGGATAGCTGCATTCATACCCGGTGCATCGCCGCCGCTTGTTAAAATACCAATGGTCTTAATCTCTTTCGACATAACTTTTCCTCCGTTTTCATAAAACGTCTGTTATATTTTAATCCTTTTTCCTTGTCTTTTCAATTCATTTAAAAGAAATAATACACAATTTACCCGCTTTGCCTATACAAGCTTAATATTTTCTTCACCAAACGCACTTTGAAGATTACGCATCAACTGCTCATCCGCTTTTACATTTTGGTTAGGCGGCAGTTTCTTCATCTGTTTTTCCGCCTCACAGAAAATCACAACTGTGTCATTACCTTCAGACATGGATAAAATAGAATTTAACACGCGTTCTTTCTCTTCATATATGGCAATAGAAGGGAATTTCACCCATAGATTCTTGGGCACTTCATCAAATGTCATCATGGACTCCAAAATGATTTTCCCATCCTTGTCCTCTTCAACAGAAGTTCTTCCCGTGATAAATACTTTGGCATCCTCCTGTAACTTGACAGCATACTTCTCATAATCCCTAGGGAAAACAATGACCTCAACGCTTCCGGCCAAATCTTCCACTGTCAAAAATGCCATCATCTTATCATTTTTGGTATATTTGATGGTCTTGGATGCAATAATTCCTCCGATAGTCGCTTTAATTCCATCTTCGATTTTGGCATGTCCCAGCTCATCATCTAGCACAAACTCTGCCGTAGCGGAAGAGATTTTCTTTTTCCAAAGTGCTTCATACTCTTCCAATGGATGTCCACTAACATAAAAGCCAATAACTTCTTTTTCAAAGCCCAAAAGGACTTCCTTTTTATATTCTCCCACATCAGGCATTTTTATATCAAAATCTGCTTTATCTTCTTCACCCGCCAAATCAAAAAGCGACATTTGACCCGCCATATTGTTCTTTTTGTCTTTAATGATACTGTCCATAATCTGGACATAAATGCTCATCTGTTGTTTTCTGGTCCCGGGGAGACAATCAAAAGCACCGGCCTTAATAAAGTTTTCAACCACACGTTTATTGAGATCTTCATCTGCCAGCCGGGTCACGAAATCTTTCAGATCACGGTAAGGTCCGCGTAACTCTCTTTCCTGCACAATGGAATCAATGATATTACGTCCAACACCTTTAATGGCAGTCAAGGCATAGACAATGGCTCCATCCTTTACAGAAAAACCAACCAGGCCTTCATTAACATCCGGCGGCAATATCTGAATGCCCATAGAACGGCATACCATAATATAATTGGAAACCTTGCCGGCATTGTCAATGACAGAAGTCAAAAGAGCCGCCATAAATTCAACGGGATAATAATATTTCAAATATGCCGTCTCATAAGCAACAACCGCATATGCTGCCGCATGGGATTTATTAAATGCATATTTGGCAAAATCCATCATCTCATCATAAATATGGGATGCCACATTTTCAGCAATTCCCTTGGATACACAACCGGGAACACCTTCCTCTTCATTGCCATATACAAAGTTGGCGCGCTCTTTTTCCATGACAGCCTGTTTTTTCTTACTCATGGCACGACGGACCAAATCACTTCGCCCCAAGGTATAGCCGCCAAGGTCACGTACAATCTGCATAACCTGTTCCTGATATACGATACAACCATAGGTAGGCTCCAGGATCGGTTGCAGTTCCGGACAAGAATAGGTGACACTGTCCTGATTGTTTTTACCTTCAATATATTTGGGAATAAAGTCCATGGGACCGGGACGGTACAGGGAAATCCCCGCAATGACATCCTCTAGGTTTCTGGGTCTTAATTCCTTCATAAAGCTTTTCATTCCGGCACTTTCCAACTGGAAGATACCATCGGTTTTACCGGTGCCGATATATTCATACACTGCTTTGTCATCAAAATCAATCTTGTCAATATCAATGACTTTTCCACAGCTTTTCTCAATTAACTTGCAGGCATTTTGGATAACCGTCAATGTACGCAGACCCAAAAAGTCCATTTTTAAAAGTCCCAATTCCTCAATGGTAGTCATGGTAAACTGGGTAGTAATGGAGCCGTCGGAACCTCTGGATAATGGTACGAATTCATCTGCAGGATCACGGCAGATAACCACACCTGCAGCATGCATGGAGGTGTGTCTGGGCAGTCCCTCCAGGCGTTTACTCATATCAATCAACTCTTTGACCTGTTCATCCGTCTCATAGAGGCTGCGAAGCTCAGGATTAATGGTCAAGGCTCGCTCCAAGGTAATGTTCAGCTCATTCGGAATCATTTTGGCAAGAGAATCTGCAAAGGCGTAAGGCAAGTCCATAACTCGTGCCACATCGCGAATAACTCCCTTTGCCGCCAGCGTACCGAAGGTAACGATCTGTACCACCTTATCCGCACCATATTTCTGTCCCACGTAATCAATGACTTCCTGTCTTCTTTCAAAGCAGAAGTCAATATCAATATCAGGCATGGAAACACGCTCGGGATTTAAGAAACGCTCAAAGAGCAAGCTATATTTAATAGGATCGATGTTGGTAATCTTGAGGCAATAAGAGACAATACTTCCCGCCGCAGAGCCACGTCCGGGTCCTACCATAATATCATTCTGACGGGCATAGTTAATAAAATCCCATACAATCAGGAAATAGTCCACATAACCCATTTTTTGAATAACCGAAAGCTCATAATCCAAGCGTTCCTTTAATGTACCGTCATCCTCAGGATAACGTTCATGAAGGCCATCGGTACAAAGTTTATTGAGATAACTCCAGGAATCATATCCTTCCGGCACTTCAAAGCGGGGCAACTTGGTCACACCAAACTCAATCTCTACATTACAACGCTCAGCAATCTTATGTGTATTCTCAACAGCTTCTAAAGCATAAGGAAAAAGCTGCTTCATCTCCTCTTCGCTCTTGATATAATACTGTCCGCCGTCGTAGCGCATACGGTCTTCATCGGCCAATTTCTTGCCGGTCTGCAGACATAGCAAAATGTCGTGTGGTTTCACATCCTCCGCATAAGTATAATGTACATCGTTGGTGGCGACCAATGGAATATTTAATTCGCGGCTCATGGATAAAAGCGCAGTATTTACCATGCGCTGTTCCGGAATACCATGATCCTGCATCTCCAAAAAGTAATTATCTTTTCCAAAACAGGCTTGATATTTTAATGCCGCTTTTTTTGCCTCTTCCAATAACCCTTTCTGGATATATCTTTGGACCTCACCTGCCAGACAAGCAGAAAGAGCAATAATACCTTCGTGGTATTCGTTCAAAACCTCCATATCCACACGGGGTTTGTAATAATAGCCTTCGGTAAAACCGCGGCTGACAATTTTCATCAAATTGGAATAGCCGGTATCATTTTCTGCCAAAAGCACCAAATGGTAGTAACGGTCTTCACCGCCGGTTAATTCCTTATCAAAACGGGAATTTGGCGCGACATAAACTTCACAGCCCAAGATTGGTTTAATACCAATTTCTTTGGCTGCGCGGTAAAAGTCAATAACACCGTACATAACACCATGGTCTGTAATTGCCACACTGTCCATGCCCAGTTCTTTGACACGTTTCACACATTCTTTAATTTTATTGGATCCATCCAACAACGAATACTCGGTATGGACATGCAGATGTGTAAAAGCCATAGGGCGCCTCCCATCAAAATTTCAACAAAAAATCCTATATGCAACACCTTTTGGAAGCATCACATATAGGATTAGTATACAAAATTATAAGTATTTCTTCAAGGTTTCAACCTTATCAAGTTTCTCCCAAGGAAGATCCAAATCATTACGTCCGAAATGTCCGTAAGCAGCTGTCTGTTTGTAGATTGGTCTGCGAAGATCCAACATTTTAATAATTCCGGCAGGACGGAGATCAAAGTTTTCACGAACGATCTCTACTAATTTTTCATCAGAAATCTTACCGGTACCAAATGTATCTACCATAACAGAAGTAGGCTGTGCTACACCGATAGCATAAGATAACTGGATTTCGCATTTGTCAGCGATTCCTGCTGCCACAATGTTTTTCGCAACATATCTTGCTGCATAAGCCGCAGAACGGTCAACCTTTGTACAGTCTTTACCGGAGAATGCACCGCCACCGTGACGTGCATATCCGCCATAAGTATCTACAATAATCTTTCTACCTGTCAAACCGGCATCACCATGAGGTCCGCCAATTACGAAACGTCCGGTAGGGTTAATAAAATATTTGGTATTCTCATCCAACATTTCTTTGGGAAGCACGGGATCAAATACATACTTTTTGATATCTGCATGAATCTGTTCCTGTGTCACATCCGGATCATGCTGTGTGGAAAGTACCACTGCTTCCAAACGCATAGGTTTTCCATTTTCATCATATTCTACGGAAACCTGGCTCTTACCGTCAGGTCTTAAATATGCCAAAGTACCATCTTTACGCACTTTTGTAAGCTGTAACACCAATTTATGAGCAAGGCTGATGGGATAAGGCATCAATTCTTCTGTCTCGTTACTAGCATAACCAAACATCATACCCTGGTCACCTGCACCGATTGCTTCGATTTCTTCTTCGGACATTTTATTTTCTTTTGCTTCCAAAGCTTTGTCTACACCCATGGCAATGTCTGCAGACTGTTTGTCCAAAGCAACCATAACCGCACAGGTATCAGCATCGAAACCAATCTTACCTCTGTTATATCCGATTTCATCTACGGTAGTTCTTACAATCGTAGGAATATCTAACTGTGCCTTTGTTGTTAATTCTCCTGTAACCAATACGAAACCGGTACAACAGCAAGTCTCACATGCCACACGGCTCATAGGGTCTTGTTCCATACATGCATCCAAAATCGCGTCAGAAATGGCATCACAAACCTTGTCAGGATGTCCTTCTGTTACGGATTCAGATGTAAATAAACGTTTGTCCATCTTCATTTCCTCCTAGAATACTGTATTCGTAAATAAAAAAATCCGCTCAACATAAGCGGACCGTTCAGACATAAAAGATCCTCTTATTGTTCGATTACTCGCTCAGGCTGGCACCTTCCATACTTTGGGGTTGCCGTGGCTTCACAGATCCTTTGTATCTCCACCACTCTGAATAAGAGACTTCACAATATTGAATTTTCATATCTAACGATACTATATAACAGGTGTTTCCCTCCGTCAAGTAGTTTCACTGTATTTCTGTAGAAACATTGACTTTTTACCAACAAAAAAGGTATAATTAGTTACTATGCTAAAGGAAGGGGAAGTGCTATGAGACGATTATACACAAGTCATCTTACACCGGGCATGATTGTCGGCGAAGATGTATTCAGTTATGCCAATCAGCTCATCATCCCCAGAGGGCATGTACTGACAGATAAGACCATTACCCGTTTGGAATTTTATACCGTTCCTTATGTAAAAGTAAAAGATACGGAAGATGAGGATTATGATGCGCCTCTTTCCTTTGACGATACCGTCAGCGGAAGTGAGGCAATGACAATTTCTGAGAGCTTGCGTGACAATCCACCCTATTCCGCTTTTATCAAAGCCAGTCCCGAATTCAAAAAGTTTAAGCAGGAATTCGACAATACCATCGACGACTTTCGTGGCAGCATCAATGACATTGTGCAAAAAGGTGCCGAAGTCAACACTAACGTATTGTTAGACCAAGCTACCAACCTTATTCAAAACACATCCAATTCCGCCGATTTATTTAAGATGTTGCACAACATGCGCCAATACGATGACCTGACCTTTGCCCATTGTATGAATGTGGCATTAATCAGTAACATCCTTGCCACATGGCTTCGTATGTCTCCGGAGGATGTTGAGACCGCTACCCTTTGTGGATTACTACACGATATAGGCAAGCTGGCCATTCCGGATCAGATTATAAAAAAACCCGCCAAATTAACGGATGAAGAATATAAAATCGTAAAGAAACATACCATCGAGGGCTATCAGATATTGAAACCGCAAAAGGTCAGTACACATATCAAAAACGCAGCCTTAATGCATCACGAAAAATGTGATGGCACCGGCTATCCCTTTGGTATTACGGGAGACCGCATCGACAAATTTGCCAAAATCGTTGCCATTGCCGATGTATATGATGCCATGACCGCAGCCAGAGTTTACCGCGGTCCCTTATGTCCTTTTGAAGTTATTGATATTTTTGAAAAAGAAGGTTTGCAAAAATATGAAGCAGAATATATCCTTACCTTCTTGGAAAATGTCGTGATGACCTATATGAATAACCGCGTCATTCTTTCGGATGGTACGGAAGGTGACATTGTATACATTAACAAGGCGCATTTGACCAGACCCATGATTCAATGTACAGATAAGTTTGTGGACTTGTTTGAACATCCGGATTTGTTTATCGTGAAGATATTATAATTTTTATTACAAACATGATTTTTATCACACGGAAGTGTGTGCACCGGACTTCTTATGAAAAAATTTTTTAATCACTTTCGATGAAAATTCAATCGATACACGAAAGAATACGTACGCCCCATTTCAACCTGTTTGAGCACAGCGAGTTTTGAAATGGGGCGTTAATATCGTTTCTTGAATGTATCGATTAGAATTTTCCGAAAGGATCAACTTTTTTGAAGAAGAAGTTCCGGTGCACACTTTTCAGACAATTCGTTTCGGACAGCAGTTTATTAAAATTGACATTTTGGAAAAAACAGCGAAAGTTGATAAAAAACACAAAAACACCAAACTTCCGTGTCATCAATAATCGTATTTGCAATAAAAATGAGAGTATCCTAAGATACTCTCATTTTAAATTTACGTACTTCTTTTTCATCGGATACTTTTTCAATCTGGGCACCAAGTCCCTGCAACTTCACTTCAAAGTCTTCGTATCCTCTTTCAATATAGAAGATATCATCCACAATCGTAATACCCTCAGCTGCAAGACCCGCAATCACAAGAGCCGCTCCTGCACGAAGATCCGGCGCGCTGACATGTGCACCTGTAAGTCCCTGAACACCAAAAATAATAGCGGTATTGCCTTCTACCTTAATGGACGCTCCCATTCTGGACAATTCATCTACATATTTAAAACGGTTTTCAAAAATACTCTCTGTTACGATACTGCTACCGGTTGAAAGCGCCAATGTGGCTGCAATCTGTGGTTGCATATCTGTAGGAAATCCCGGATAAGGAAGGGTCTTAACCTGAGTGTGGGAAAGGGGCTTGGAAGAAACAACTCTTACCGCATCATCCGACTCTTCCACCTCACAACCAATCTCCAAAAGCTTAGCTGTAATAGACTCTAAATGCTTGGGAATCACATTCTTAATGGTTACATCACCCTTGGTAGCTGCCGCTGCCATCATAAAAGTTCCTGCTTCAATCTGATCCGGAATAACGGAATACTCCGTCTTGTGCAGTTTCTCAACACCCTTGATACGAATCACATCCGTACCTGCACCTTTAATATTAGCACCCATACTGTTTAAGAAGTTTGCTAAATCTACAACATGAGGCTCTTTTGCCGCATTTTCAATGATAGTCTGTCCTTCTGCCATAGCAGCTGCCATCATAATATTAATGGTTGCTCCAACAGTAACAACGTCCAGATAAATATGACTTCCTTTTAATCTTTCTGCCTGTGCAACGATTAATCCGTTGGAAATCTTCACTTCAGCACCCAAAGCACGGAAGCCTTTTAAATGCTGATCAATGGGTCTGCTGCCAATATTACAGCCGCCCGGAAGAGCCACCTCTGCTCTCTTGTATTTTCCAAGCAACGCTCCCAATAAATAATAGGAAGCTCTGATTTTTTTGATATAATCATCCTCAATTACAACATCATGAATGGTGGAACCATTGACTCTGACGCAATGCCTGTCCACTCTGTCAATAGTGGCACCGACACTCTGCATAGCCTGCATCAGTACATTGATATCTCTAACATCAGGTAAATTCTCTATGGTAACTGTCTCATCTGTCATAATGGAAGCAGCTAAAATTGCAAGTGCTGCATTTTTGGCTCCGCCAATCTCGACTTCGCCAACCAGGGGATTGCCCCCTTTGATTGCGTATTGCTCCATAATGCACCTCAAACACAAAATTTTACTTTTACATCTTAATATTATATACCACCAATAGCACGATTGTAAACTTTCAATTTAAAAATCAGTTATTTTGTACAATTTTTCGTCTTTTAATTCAAATATTGTAGCGGATTTACTTGAGATCCGTTAATCAGAATCTCAAAATGCAAGTGCGGACCGGTACTTCTACCTGTATTTCCGCTCAATGCAATCTTTTCACCCTGTTTTACGGTTTCTCCCACTTTTACCAACACCTTACTCAAGTGTGCATAGCGGGTTTCTCTGCCATCGGGATGACGTATATAAACCACATATCCATAACCACTGCCCCAACCGGCTCTGACAACCGTACCACCACTGGACGCCATAACCGCAGTACCTGTAGGAACAGCCCAGTCAATACCTTTGTGATAAGTAGAAGCTCCCCTGGTAGGTGCACTTCTTCTACCATAGTTAGAGGAAAGTCGTCCACCGGAAATCGGCTTAATATAAGTAGGCGGAATACGTGTTCCAACCTCAACCACCTTCGCAACCGGCTGAATGGTCACTTCTTCTTTTAGAATCTCCGTAGAAACCACATTGGTATTGCGATAAGTAACCAAGGCCGCAACATTTCTGTGTCCTGCAGAAGGTTGTCTTCTGACTACCGAGTCGGTAGTGTACCACTCATCATTATAAATATACTCTGTAGGAGCATCATAGTCTTCTTCATAATAAATTTCTTCCTGACGTCCCACAGAAAGTTCCGGTTCAGGGATAGTAATAATCAACTCATCACCAACACGGATGGTAGAATTTTCATCCTCCAACATCTCATTCATCTCAATAATACGATCCAGCGGAATATCTGTCGCCAAGGAAATCTCCGAAAGAGTATCGCCCGGCTGTACTTCATATATCTGATTTTTTTCCTGATCCCTTGTGAGAATTTCCTGTGCAGTAGCATCATCCGTCAATTCACTTTGCGGTAAGTAGGTCTCGACAATCTCGATCTCATCGCCATAATACAAATCAACAAGTCCGTAATCAAAATCTTCAAAAGTTCTCTGGATCTTGGCATCCATAGCCTGCATCATCTCATAGTCCGCTTTCTCATAACCGGCCATGGGCATAACCCAATCCTCCTCCAAACGTTGTTCAGAGGTTGTGATTTTGGTTGTTAAAACATTGATTTCACGATGGGGATCCAAAACCAACTCTACTTTAAATTCATTGGCCGGATCATATTTATTAAGAGCCGCCTGCAAAATATTATTGACGCCTTCTGCGCTGGCAATGTTTACGGTAAATTCATTGATTTTAATTGTATATGCCGGGTTTCTGTCTGCAATCTCATGATTTTTCAAAACCTGACACATATTATTTACTACCGTTTCTTCACTGTCTACACGTCCCACATACAACTCTTTACCTTCTGTGGTGAGTACTGCATCTACAAAAACAAGCTCGCCTGATTCCCTCGCAAGAATCCCACGGGCCTTGCGCAGATACTCTTTTGCTGTTGCCTCACTGTCTGTCATTCCCACCTCTTCCCCATTTAAGAGAATGGTGTACATATTATTTCCAAATGATTCAATTTTATGAAAAGACGGAAACAACAAGAGCGCAATCAGCACAACAAAAGCTGCAGTCTTAAGATATGCAATTTTTATTTCCAAATAATACTTGGTAATCTTTTTCATAGGTTTATTTTTTCTTCTTTCTTACACTATAACCGAATTTACCGATCATTTTATCCAAGGTGTAATATTCACCATGGGAATATACAATGGGATCTGCCTGATTTAAATGAAAGGTGTTTTTCTCATCCATATAGGCATCATCCACCGTCACAGCCTCCACTGTGGCCATAAACATCACATGTGTCCCAAGCTTCACAGACTGTGTAACTTTACATTCAATATTTACCGGACTTTCTGCAATCAAAGGGGCCTTTACCTTTTGTCCCGGCAACTTAGTAAGTTTCATTTCTTTAAACTTATCTACATCCCTACCACTTTTTACACCGCAGTAGTCCGTAGCAAAAGCCAACTCTTTAGTGGTGAGATTAATCACAAACTCCCCGGTCTCTTCTATCATATGATAAGAATATCTCTCCGGTCTAACCGAAATGGAGACCATCGCCGGATCGGAACAAATAGTTCCTGCCCAACCGATGGTCAGCACATTATCATTTCCATCTTTATCTGTCACTGTAACGAGTACTGCCGGTAACGGATAGAGCATGTTACCGGGCTTAAACGAAACTTTACCCATGTTATCTATATCTCCGATATATTTTTCAACGACTGCCGCAGTTTAAAGAATCTGCAGAATCTGCAATACCTGCATAGCTACAGAAGCAAGTGCCAACAATAAAGTAAATACAACCAAAGGCTTCAAGCCACTGTTTTTCTTCATATTGGATTCCATCTGATCCATACGCACACCCATATCTCTTGCACGCTTGGTTGCTTCCTCAACAACAACCGCCTGTACATTCCGGTACACGCGTACGTTTTCCTTATGAATATGCTCTTCCAGATGTTTATTGCCTTCCTCGACGCTCATACGGGTTGCAATCAGGATTTCTCTTGTATTACGGATAATCTCTTCCATCTGTGCAACCGATGTCTGCATTTGACCAATCAATTCAGACATCTCACGGATATTTCCTTCTGTCGCATATCTGCTTGTGGAAATAGCAGTCTCAATACGCTCGAAAGCCATGTCCATATTATTATCAGCCTTCATTTGCTCTTCGAGACGGGCTTCCAATTCTCTGAGTGCCTCTGATACAGCCTGCTGATTTTGACGCAAATTGTCAGTCAACGCACGTTCAACTGTATCCAATTTACTATCCATACGAGAGAATCCACCATCTGTTTTAGCAGACGCATCCATCACGCTGTTTTTAATAGAAAGTACATCTTCCTTGGTAGAATCAACAGCACTGACCATCGTTGCCGTATCATTGCCATATCCTTCAAACTGTTCAATACCGCACTGGATTAACTGCTGTACCTGCTCAGTCATTTCTACATTCTTTAAATTCAGGCGGCGCATTTCCTGCATCATACGCTCATATTCTGCTGTACGCTCCTGCATTCTCTTCATATCACGCGCTTCTGCCTGCGCATTTGCTCTAATGATCTCACCGGCATTAAATCTCTTTGCCAATTTGTCCATAAAATTATCCACAAAAATACCCTCCGTATACGAAACTTCGGTTTTAAAGTATCGTTTTTATTTTATCATGTATCATTTTCTTTTACAACCTTTTGCTTTTCGCCATATTTTTTGCATTCTTTTGTCTATTTTGTACACTTTTTATCTCTTTCTTTTTGTTTCCTTGTAAGTATTAACCATTTTTTCACCGCTTGTTCATAGTTTGTTCATATTTCTGTTTTAATATAAATATTACCAACAACGAACTACGTAATGTAGTCATACATTACAGACATAGATAAATTTTTTCATAATAGCCCAGGCGCCGAAAGGTGTCTGGGCACTCCTCATTTTATAGACCTTATACAAAGATAAAAGCAACCCTACACTCCGTGTAGAATTGCTTTTGTTAACTCATATATAATTACATATCTGCCAATTCTGCTGCCGTGACATGGGTATCCGTCTTGACCAATGAATGCACTTCTTCATTCAAAGACAACATTTTAGCATCCAAATCCGAAACCATATTGGCACATTCTACCAATTCCCTCTTAATATGCATCGGTACATTTCCCTCGAATTTGTAATGGATCTTGTGCTCTAAACTTGCCCAAAAATCCATGGCTACCGTACGGATCTGTATCTCAACTTTGGCATCCACAATACGATCAGACAAAAAAATGGGAATGGTCACAATCAGATGATAACTCTTATATCCGCTGGGCTTAGGATTCAAAATGTAATCCTTTACTGAAATTACTTTGATATCATTTTGATTGATAATCATCTCCGCAATACGATAAATATCAGAAGTAAAGGAACAAATAACACGCACACCTGCAATATCATTTACATACTTCACCATATTATCAATGGTCGATTCATAACCATGTTTTTTTAACTTCTTTACAATACTCTGTGGCCGTTTAATTCGGGATTTGATATGTTCAATGGGATTGTACTGGTGTACATGCTGAAACTCATCATTTAATATCTCCAGCTTAGTCCCGATCTCTTTTAATGCAGAATTGTAAATCAATACAACTTCTTCCCAGCTTTCCACATCATTGCTGCGTCCTTGTTTGATTTCCACCTCTAGTTCACCTCTGTAGTAAAATTATATTAACATTTTAACATATTTTTTATAAAAATGTACAAAATACACAATAATTAATGAAAAATTCACAATTAAAATCTATTGCCCCGCTTTCTTTCCTTTGCTATAATATGCCACAGAATCTTACAATTGTTTAATTCACTTAATTATCAGGAAGGAAGCAAAACATGTTTCGTTTATGGGGAAAAATATGGAAAGACAACCATCTGCTACAGGATACGGTATTTGAGGAAGAAAGCAATGACACGCGTACACACAAGGTCTTTCGCGGATTGGATGAAATATGTTACAAATTTGATCTTGGCAAACCGATTTGGCTGGATAAAACCATTACCGAATTCAAACGTCATGATAAAGCACGTTTTTATCAGGATAATTTTATAGAAGAGATACCTTTTGATTATCTGGAAATACAGGTCATCGAAGAAGATTAAAGGGTGCATTCCGTTATGGAACACACCCTTTCTTTATTTAATAAAAAAGCTCTGCTATGGGCGAATCTTTATCCAATACAATAGTATTTTCGCCATCTTTTAAAGTCGCCTTAACCGCATCCAACTGTCTTACAAAGGTGTAAAACTCTGCTTTACTCTCATCATTATATGCGGCACTTAAGATACGCATATATTCTGCTTCACCCTCTGCCACAATAGTATCCGCCTGTTTCTGTGCCTGCGCCAACAAGATTGTCACCTGCTCATTGGTATCATTTTTAATTTCCTGAGCCTTCTGTTCACCTTGTGCTTTATAAGACGCTGCAATGTTATTCCTCTCTGAAATCATACGACTGTATACAGCTTCTTTATTCTCCTCAGGCAAGTCTAACATCTTGGTCTCAATTTTAATCACTTCAATGCCGTAGGCATCCAGATTATCACCTAATTTTTCAGTTAAAATTTCTGCCAGTTCACCATCTCTACCGGATATCAGTTCTTCCTGACTTAAACTACTAATGACATTTTTCAATGCATTGTATACGTTAGAACTGATACGGGATTCTGCATTCTGTTCCGATCCGCTCAGCTTCTGAATAAACTTAACCGGATCATCAATCTTCCACATAACAAAACAATCCGATATCATGGATTTTTTGTCGGATGTCATAACATCACTGGCCGGCAAGTCACTTAACTGTACCTTGGCACTAATTACGGTTTCTGTCTGGATAAAAGGAATTTTCCAGCTCAATCCATAAGAAGATCCATCGTTTTCTTCTACCCGGACAATTTTACCAAACTGCTTAATCACTCGATATTCACCCGGTTTGGTCACAACCATGGAGGACATCAGGATGATAAATACTGCAACTAATAATACTATAATTGTTGATTTCTTTTTCATTATTGTTCCTCCTCTCCGGTCTGATTCATTTCTACTGTGCTAAAGGGTTCTAAGGGAAGCAATGTCTCTGTAGAACCGTCACTGATATATATTTTCATATCCGGAAGCACTTCTTCCATGGTTTCATAGAACATACGTTGCTTGGTAATCAGCGGGAACTTAGCATACTCTGCATATAAGGAATTAAAACGGGCTGTCTGTCCTTCCGCCTCTGCAATCAATGCCTCTTTCTCTGCATTGGCCTCTGTAATAATACGGTCCGCTTCTGCATTGGCAGCCGGAATTCTGGTATTGGCATCCGCATTGGCATTGTTAATAGCCGTTTCCATGCCCTGCTTTGCATCTTCTACATTCTTAAAGGCTTGTGCAACCTCCTCAGTAGGCACTTCCGCATCCTGGATAACCGCATTTGTAATCTGGATTCCGATATCCTCCAGTTCTAAACGCTCCTGAAGCTTTGTCTTAACTTCTGATTGAATCTCATATTTTCCGGTCGTTAAAACTTCGTCTACGCTATGGGTTCCTACCGTATCACGGATATAACTCTGCGCCAGATTTTTTACAATAACTTCCGGTTCTTCCGATGCATAAAAATATTTTACCGGATCGGTAATATAGTACTCAAAATAAAAATCCACATTTACAAAGTTATAATCACTGGTAATCATAAAAGATTCTTTATAAATGGATTCTTCAGTTTCCAAGTCATAACCAACCGCAAACTGTTTGGATGCTTTGCTGACTTTATATACATTTTGTACATATGGAATTTTAAATTTAATACCCGGTGTCTCAATCACTTGCACGTAACCATAGGTTTCAATCAATGCATATTCATCCTCTTCCAAAGAATATACGGATTGAAACAGGGTAATGACTACAAACGCACCAAGGAAAACCCACAAAAGTTTCTTTTTCAGTTCGTTCCATCCTGCTCCTGCCGGCTTTTCGTCCACCACATTTCTGTCTTTTTTCTTAAACATATTAAGACCCCTTTTCTATATATGTATTTTCGTCAAATCACACAACTTTTGACTATTGGATATTATAACTCTACATATCTTTTGTGTAAAGAACCCCCAGATTGCTCTTAACGCAAAAAATATTTTACATTTCATGCATAAATAGTTTGACATTCGAAATAATATGTTGTAACATCAAAATATCAAGACGTAGTTTTTAAAACTACTTGTTGTATTTAGGAGGAGCTTTATGCAAATATCAATTCGTGAACCCGGAAGTGCAATTACACATTTTGCAGCTATGTTGATGGCAATGGGCGGTGCCATTCCGCTTTTAATCAAAGCCTCTTCATATGGTACTATTTATACCGTTGCCATGTTTGTTTTTATCAGCAGCATGATTTTATTATATGGTGCAAGTACTACTTACCATTCAGTGAACGTGGCACCACATATCATTAAACGTTTCCGAAAAATTGACCATATGATGATTTTTATTATGATTGCAGGCTCTTACACTCCTGTATGCTTATTGGTATTGGATCAACACACAGGCTACCGTATGTTACTGGCTGTTTGGGGTATTGCACTGGGCGGTATGTTAATCAAAGCGATTTGGATTACCTGCCCCAAATGGTTTTCTTCAGTTATATATATTGGCACGGGTTGGTTGAGCATCAGTGTTGTAAAAGCAATCATTACTTCGCTCTCATTCGAAGCTTTCTTGTGGCTTCTGGGCGGTGGACTTCTTTATACCGTAGGCGGTGTGATTTATGCCCTGAAGTTGGAGGTTTTCAATAACAAGCATATCCATTTTGGCTCCCATGAAATTTTCCATTTATTTATCATGGCCGGTAGTTTTTGTCACTTTATCTTTATGTATCAATATGTTATATAACAACATTCTTTTTATACAAAAAGTAAAGACCTTCCTTTAACGGAAGGTCTTTTTGTTTTCATTGGAATCTGTATCTAATCAGCATATCCGTTGGGATTATTCTTTTGCCAATTCCAGGAATCACGGCACATCTCTTCAATACCACGTGTGGCCTCCCAACCCAATTCCACCTTTGCCAAAGATGCATCCGCATAATTGGTATCGATGTCACCGGCTCTGCGGGGCTTAATCTCATAGGGGATTTTCACGCCACTTGCCTTTTCAAAGTTATGGACAATATCCAACACACTATATCCGATGCCGGTTCCCAAATTGTATATCTTAAGTCCGGGATTCTGTTGCATCTTTTCAATGGCTTTTACATGACCTAATGCCAAATCTACTACATGGATATAATCTCTGACACCGGTTCCGTCCGGTGTATCATAGTCATCACCAAATACTCCCAAAGCAGGTAACTTACCTACTGCCACCTGTGTTATATACGGCATCAGGTTGTTGGGAATGCCGTTGGGATTTTCTCCGATACGTCCGCTTTCATGGGCGCCAATCGGATTGAAATAGCGAAGCAAAATCACATTCCATTCTTCATCCGCCTTTTGCATATCAGATAAAATCTGCTCCAGCATTGCTTTTGTCCGACCATAAGGATTGGTAATCTCCCCTAATTTTGCCTGTTCCGTAATCGGCACAGACTCCGGCTTTCCATAAACAGTAGCAGAAGAAGAAAATACGATATTCTTCACACCATGTTTACGCATCACATCAGTAAGCACCAACGTACCACCCACATTATTGTGATAATACTCCCAGGGCATACGTACCGATTCTCCTACGGCTTTTAGGCCCGCAAAATGGATACAGCTGTCGATATCTTCCTTATCAAAAACCTCTTCTAAAGCCTCTCTATCCAAAATATCAACTTCATAAAACTTCGCCTTTTTGCCGGTCAACTCTTCTACCCTTTTTAAGGATTCTTTACTTGAGTTGCAAAGATTGTCCACAACCACTACATCATATCCCGCACTTAAGAGCTCTAATACGGTATGACTACCGATAAAACCGGTACCGCCTGTAACTAAAATTGACATTATTTCTTTATCCTTTCTGTCTATAATTCTATGCCGTTCTTCTTTAATAACTCTCTGGCACTTTCCACGCTGTCCACACCGGTAGGATTCTTAATAGGCGCAAACTCTCTATCACGAACAACCTCAAAAGGCAAACAGCTATCCAAATCATGAATCATATCAAGCACCAATTGTTCAAACTTATATCCATTGGGCACATCCGGTTTAAATTCATTACCCTCTGTATCCAAACAATTAATTTTCTTTTCAACAATATGGAGAGAAAGATCCTTGGACATGATCCGCTCCAATGCACTGACTGAAAACAGATAATTTAAAATCACACCAAAATTGTAAGCATACTCTCCCTTTTCATTACGTTCATCTCGCATTTCATCGCTCAATTCATAAT
Organism: Lachnospiraceae bacterium; assembly: GCA_045542735.1. GTDB lineage: Bacteria > Bacillota > Clostridia > Lachnospirales > Lachnospiraceae > UBA2882. Next base: position 141,719 of record JAZQLQ010000021.1, on the reverse strand, counting down.
ATTCCACAATGGAGGGTCTGCCATCCTCAAGACACATTACTCCAACCTTTTCATCCGGCGTCGCTTTTCGTACCACCTTAGCGCCAACCTCTACCTGACTTTCCAATACAGCTCCTATAAATACCGGATCAGCAATTTTTTGTAACACATTATCTACCGCAAAAATATTGAGCCATTCAATACCGATTTCATGAATCTTTGCAAGCAAGCCGTTGCGGTCTAAAGATACAAACCAACCACCGTTACCATTTGGTGATGTAGATATCTTATCTTTACTTTCTAAAAATACTTTACCGTCGTAGCTAACAGCCGGTGCCATTTCCTGCTTAAAAAACCAAACAACGGATTTGTCGTAGCCAAAATAATCATGCTCCTCAAAGAAGCTGACTGTTCTGTCATGGTTTTTGTCACTGGTCATAACAAACAAGGGAATAAACTCACCCACTTGCTCCACTACCTTTTGCATATTGCGAATGAGACATTCGAAGATATATAAATCTTTGGTCAAGCCAATATTGTAAACTCCCTTAGGCTCATCGGAGCCGAGACGGGTGCCCATGCCTCCTGCCAATAGTACAGCTCCGACTTTTTTGTCCCGCAATGCCTTTATACCGATTTCCTCAAAATGTTCTTTCTTTGCCTCTATCTCCGGAAGCTCCATAGATGTAATAGGTGTAATCACACCCTTCACATGATTTTGCTGTCCATGCTTCAGACATTCCACAACAGAAAAATCCGTTTCCTCTATCTGTTGCAACAAGGCCTTCTGCTGTGCTTCCTGCAATTCGTCGTAATATTTTAACAAATGGGTCTGATCCCACTTTTGTAGCTTTGTCAACGCTTCTTGATAATTCATTCCGCCTCTCCTTTCTACAAATCCCCTAACACTATTTATTATACATCATACGACACTTTTTTCCAACTACAACTCAAGGGACAGACTTTCAAAAAAATCATTACCACCTAAGGTTTCATCCTTATAGCGCATAAAGATTGCCTTCATTTGGGGATGTTCCTCTCCCAAATCCTTCAGCGCCCCGTCATAATTATCCAAATCAAGACATCCCAAGTCCAGAAAGAGATGAATATATGCCATATCCTCTCCATGCTCTTCTTTTAGTACCAACCATGTTTCCTCACTGTCACACCCCTTGGTATGCTCCTTTAGATAATTGCGCAGTTCCTCTTTGTTATTCTCTGCTAACTTATTGTCGTAAAGCAAACGCAAAAATGCCAATCTCACCTTTCTCTTCCGCTTCTCCTCAAGGAAGAAATCCAGATTGTTTTCCTTACTGCCATAATCCTCTTCACCACACAGAAGCAACTTGGTATAGCCTTCCATATCATCCTCATGCAGGATAGTCAGCATACGGGCATCCCATAAAGCCAGCCATTCCTCATCGTCAACCTTGGTGGTTTGGAATAAATATCCCGCATCCAAAATACCGCAAACCGCCGCCAAAAGCGAACCGAATCCACGAGCAGAATCCAGACAAATCCGTTTCAGGTTTTCACATTCCATAAACAGAGCTTTGCCCAATACATATTCCTTTCTTGGAATATAGACCTCCTCCAAATCGCGACAATGAGCAAATGCCCAGTCACCAATTTCCTCTACCGTGTCAGGTAAATATATCCGATATAAACCGGCAGTATTAAAAAAGGTCTTTTTTGCAATGGCACGAACCGGTTTTCCTTCAATCTCACCCGGCACATAAAGTTCCAGCTTTTTACCTTCATAGCCGGTTATGGTCACACCCTTTTCTGAAATTGTATAGTAATATGTGGCTCCTGCCGTATCTATACGCCAAATCATGTCATTCTATTCCTTTACAATTGCAGTTCGCGAATCTCCTGCATTAATTTATCTGTCCGTTCCGATAAGAGCAACTGCTCATTGTGTTTTTGATAAGCCTCACATCCGAAGGTAGAAATAAAGGCTGCTGAATCTGCATTCACCGTAAGCTCCGTTACAAGAATCAGCATTTCATTGCCTTCTGCAAAAGCTTCATCTACAAAGGAAAACAGGGCTTCCAGCTCTGCCTTACAGCCTGCAGTTGCCTTCTTCATTGCTTCCACTTCTCCATCAAAGCGTGCTTTCACCATGCCAAACACCGCATCCGCAGCAGTCACACCTTCCGCCAAAGCATCACGTTTCACTTCATTTAAGAAACGAATAATACGTTTATGTTTCTTTTTATCTGCAGGTGATAAGGAACCACCTTTTTTTAGATGATCCAACACTTTCTCTCTGGCCTCTGCCTGCTTATCCAACATATCAATGGCATCCTCTGCTGCCTTCACTGCTTTAAGCGGCGCCAGAATCTCCTGCATGTATGTAGCAGTCTCCATATTCTCTTTCACATCGGACAACACCTTATCAATCAACATGCCAAGCAAAGACAACCTCTCATCAAAGGGTGCCTCTGCTGCCTTTTCTATAATCTCCACAGAAACACGTCCACCAAGAATCTCATCTACATGATAGTCCTTTTTGTACTTCTGGTATAAATCATAATATGCACTGAACTCTTTTACAATTTTGTCATTTCGGATATATTGACCAATCAAGGATTCTGCCACAGCCAGTTTCTCTTCTTCATAAAGATACAAAATCTGCGATAAATCCTCCCATCCTCTGGCAGTCACATACAATCTACCTTTTACCGTTGTTTCAATATGATAGAAATATTCTTTTTTGATTTCCAAAAAGCTGACAATGGCACCATGAACGCCCATCTCCCTTGCATAAGTCTTCCATGCATCATAATCCGCTTCCACTTCCAGCACCTTCAATCGGTCCATAGTCACCACGTCAAACTCGCGGACAGACTTATTGTATTCCGGCGGGTTACCTGCAGTCACAATAACCCATCCTTCCGGCACCTGATGTCGGCCGAAGGTTTTATATTGCAAAAATTGCAACATAGAAGGAGACAAAGTCTCAGATACACAGTTAATTTCATCCAAAAAGAGAATACCTTCCTTGATACCACTGCCTTCTATGGTCTCATAAATAGACGCAATAATTTCACTCATGGTATATTCGGATACCTGAAACTCTTCCTCACCATAGGACTTTTCAAGGATGTAAGGAAGTCCCAATGCCGACTGTCTGGTATGATGTGTCATGGAATAAGACACAAGAGCAATCCCCAGCTCTGCTGCAATCTGCTCCATAATAGCAGTTTTACCGATACCCGGTGCCCCCAACAAAAAAATGGGACGCTGTCTTACCACCGGAATGCGATATTCCCCAAATTCATCCTTTTTTAAATATAATCGAACGGAATCCTTAATATAATCCTTCGCCTGTCTAATGTTCATCGTTCTTCTCCTTTTCGTCAAATGCTTCCAACTCCGGTTCGCTTAAGACAACTTCAATTGCCCACACCGGAACCTTTGGCTTTTGCTCGTCTTCATTTAAAAATACAAATATGGTATCGTATGCCGGCATTTGTTCGGGATACACTCCATAACCATCGGTAAAGTAAATCAAGCCTTTCAGATTTTCAAACTCCCCTTTTGCAATCTGTTCATCCACATATGCAAATACCGGCCTGAAATCTGTGGAACCGAAACCTTGTAGCTTTCCATTTTTAAAAAAGACGTCAAAGTCCTCATCACAGGTTATCTTCGTATCAACCTGCACTTCTGCATCACATTGCAGTATATGGACATTCACTTTATGAAAAAAGCTTTCGCTTTGCTTTAATATAGAATATGTCTTTTTTAAAAACGCCTGTACCAGTGGTCCTCTGCAGGATGCGGAGGTATCAATGGCTATAACAAATTCCTTTACTTTTTTTACATCTTTATATTCCAAAGGCTCTACCAACGGCATATTGCCGTAACGAGACAATCCATAGGTATAATACACATAGTCAAATTCATCGTCATTGACAGTCATATCCTCTGACAGACAGGTGAATCTGCGTAAAATATCATTGTAATCGTAACGTTCCCTGGTGGCTTCTCCCAAATTGGCGTCTAAGCTCTCCGATTTGGTCTTTCCTTTAGAAAAACTTTTTAGATCTGCTTTAATCCGTTCACTGATCCGTTGAAACTGCTCCTGTCCCATGACCACTTCTTCTGTCACATTCCATGTAATATGCTCATCCATATGGCTCAACGCTTCCAGTTCCCGCCGCATATCGGGTTTTAATGGATTTTTCTGCAAATAGCGGTAAATATGCTCTGCCGTGAAGGGCACCTTCTTTTTCTTCTTCACCTCATTACGACCGGTCTGATTCCAAGTAACCTGACGCAAATATTCTTCCTTGCTGCCTTTACCGTTCATATATTCATATAGATTGCGAATAGCTTCACGCAACCGGTCATCTTTTTCCAATCTCGTTCCGTGAATCCCCAGTTCCAAAATAGTATTCTCCACAGCTAAATCTACGGCCAAATCCCAGTCAGCCGCATCTAGCTTTCCATACTGATAGCTATGGTAAAAAATACAATGAAACAACACATGCAGATATAGACGCATAGCATGTGCAGGCTCTTTTTCATAATGCCTTAATAACCAAACAGGATCATAATACAGCTTCAATCCATCGGTGGATGCACCATTCATGCCCATACGCGCTTCACTGCCAAGGGCCGAAACTGCCACATCCAAAAAACGCATGTTGACTACAATACTGTCTGATGCCAGCCGTATGATATGGGCCGCCAGTTTTTTAACTTTATGCAATTGCTCTTTTTCTTCTTTACTCAGTCTGTAATCAGACACTTTTCATCACCACACCCAGTATACTATATTTTCATCAAAACTTTAAACAAAATTGAAAAATATGCCGCATTCTTATATAATGTTTAAGAAGTTAAGGAGGAATACTAATGTCTGAATATCAATACGACGTCAGTGTCGTAATCCCCGTATACAACACAGAAGCCTATCTGGACCGTTGTGTCAAAAGCATATTGGCACAGACCCTTTCTAATATTGAAATTATTTTGGTAGATGATGGCAGTAGCGATGCATCCGTATCCATGTGTGATGATTATGCCGTTTCTTATCCGGATAAAATCCGTGTCATTCATAAAGAAAATGGCGGTTTAACCTCCGCTTGGAAAGCCGGAAGTAACGTTGCCAAAGGGCGCTATATCGGTTATGTGGACAGTGATGACTTTATTTTGCCCGATATGTACGAAAAAATGTTTCAACGTATCGAAGAGGAACAGGCAGATATTGCCTGCTGTGGAATACATCATATATACGAAGACGGCAACCACGAGGAATGGAATGATCAGATGGACTTCCCCATGGATGTATTTGATCCCGCCACTTTAAACAAAGATATGTTTCCGGTTTTAATCAATGATGGTAGCTTTATGGGACGAAAACTACATCCCAACCGCGTAACAAAGTTGGTAAAAGCATCCTTGGTAAAGAAAAACCTTCCGTTATGCGATGATGCCGTTTCCATCGGAGAGGATTTCCAATTCTCCTTATGCATGTTTTTGGATGCAAAAAAAGTAGTTGTTTTAAAGGATTATTTCCCTTATTACTACTACATGAACAATAGCTCCATGACTATGAAATATGATGCCCGATATATGGATAAAATAAAGATTATGAAAGAGAATCTCCTTCGTATCAGCAAGGAAAAAGGTGGCTACGATTTCGAGACACAAATCTGGAATGACTTTTTGTGTCTGACTGTACTTCACGTAAAAGGTGGCATTTACAAAAAGAAACAGGCTCCCTACAAAGAGCACAAAATGGATATGAAAGCTATTTGTCATGACCCTGATGTACTTCACGCCTTACAGGTTTATGATATGCCAAAGCTTACTTTAGCAGAAAAACTGTTTCTCTTTTTTATGAAACATCATATGTATCTGCCCATTTTCTTAGCAGTCCGTATTTATTTCAGATAATTTGACACAATATAGGCAGGAGGTAATGCCATGCAATCTGCAAATTTACACACAAATGCTTTATCGGATTTAATAGAAAAAGCCCACTCTCCCTATCATAGTTGCGCGTACTGTATCAATATTTTAAAAGAAAACGACTTTGAAGAATTGTCTTTATCTACACCCTGGCAGTTAAAAAAAGCAGGCAAATATTTCGTAAATGTATATGATTCAACCTGTATTGCTTTTACTCTGGGAAGTGCACTGACAGAAATCCCCGATTTGCGCATGCTGACAGCGCACACAGATTGGCCCACTTTTATGGTAAAGCCCAATCCGGACATGGCTGTCGGACAATATCACAAACTGAATGTGGAACCTTATGGCGGTATTGTTTACAGTAGCTGGCTGGACCGCCCCTTGGGTATTGCCGGGAAAGTATGTACCAAAGGAACCGATCCCTTTCATCCCGATGTCCATCTGGTTGATTCTAATGTCCCGGTTGCTTTGATTCCGGGACTTGCCATTCATATGAACAACGAAATCAACAATGGGTTAAAGTTAAATCCCCAGCTTCACATGCTTCCGATTATTTCTTTACAGGATGAGAATGATAAAACACCGGATTTTCTCTCTTACCTTGCCGATCTGGCAGATGTGAACAGAGAAGACATCTTGGATTATGAGCTTTGTCTTTATAACGATGACCCGGCAACCATCTGTGGTACAAAGGGTGAATTTTTCTCTGCGCCCCGCATTGACAACTGCTCCGGTGTCCAAGCAGCTTTGAATGCCATTCTGGGTGCAGATACCAACAGTAATCTAATCTGTATATCAGCTTTCTATCATAACGAAGAAGTTGGTAGCACTACCAAACAGGGAGCTGACTCCAGCTTGACTATCAGTATCTTAGAGCGTATTTTTGAAAATCTGGGTTATGAAAAAGAAGCCTTACGATGCACCATGTCTAAAGGACTTTGCTTATCCATGGATACTGCACATGGTATGCATCCAAACTTTACAGACAAAAATGATGTGACAAATCAGGTATGCTTAGGAGAGGGTGTGGCCATAAAGCTTTCTTCCCGCCAAGCATATGCTACAGATGCTACTTACATTAGTGTAATCCAAGCTTTATGTAAGAAGCACAATATTCCATACAGCAAATACGTGAACCGCTCCGATATTAAGGGCGGCGCAACATTGGGAAGCATCAGTTCCGCATTGCTGAATATCCCCTGCGTAGATGTGGGAGTGCCCGTTTTATCCATGCACTCTGCCAGGGAACTTATGGCATGCGAAGACCAAAGCGCATTATGCGCATTGGCCATGTCGTTGTTTCAAAACACGTAAAGTCTAACACTTGGTGAGAGTTTGCGACATATATCTCGCAAACTCTTACTGTTGCAAATATGTTTCTGCCATAGCAAGCAATTCTTCTGTAGAATAAATTGGAGCTTCATAATACAAATCATTCCAATTCAAATAAACTTTTCTCTGTTCAATATCTATTTCTGTAACCTCTTTTATAAATACAACCGGTTTCATATTTTGATCCAACATATAACAACCATAGTAGCCCAAGATATAAGTATATCCTTCACTATCAACTCCCACGTACCACTCTGTAGGATAAGCATCTTTTATGGTATGACACAATTTCTTTTCGGAAACCTGATAAATATCGCAACTACTATCCCAATATTGGATAAAACAATATTCTTTATCATCACTGTAATATAAACCGGATACATATTCTGCCCGCTCCAGTCCATAGGATTTTGCAATTTCTATAGCCTCATCTCCCTCGATGTACTCCTTCTCAGCAGGTAATTCATGACTTTCTTCCACAACTACCACATCGGGGCCTGCCACACTGGTATAAACAGTAATCTTATTATCATTATATTGTAAAGCTGTAATTCCGTATTTAGACTGGAAAATGTGCTCGTTGGATATAGTCTTGCACTCAAATTTATAACTCATATCATATTTGCATGCATCTTCTTCGCTGATAAACATCATAGAGCCGCTCTCGCAGAATACTAAAAACGTTGCGGAATCGGTATATACATTTGCCTCCACTACCGGAGAATCTAACGCCACAACCGTCGTAATCTCCCCGGTCTGCATATTAAGCAGAATCATATTTCCCCTTGTTGCAAAAAGCAAATCTTCCGCTTGTTCATACCACGGCAGGACAACCCTATCTGCTCCCATTCCCTTTTGCTCATATTCCCAAAGCAACTCGCCGGTTGCTATACAGACAGTAGAGAGATAAGCATTTTTGCTCATATAATCTTCACTATACACTGTTGTTGCAATATATGCGATTCCGTTACGAATCTGCATGTCAACCGCTTTTTTCATACCAAGCTCATAAGTCGCAAAAACTTCCATGGTTTCAAAATCCACGAAATGCATAGTATAATAAGTTTCTCCCTCATCAGTTTCTTTTGAAACCGCATAGGCTAAAATACCTTCCGGGAAAATATAAAATTCAGAAATCACAGAATCACTCTCAGCGTCAGGAGTCGTTCCCAATTCTTCCCATGTATGACCATCAAAAATCACATAATCATTGCCCCACTGATTGACTGCAAGATAATTGCCTTCCTTGTCAGACATAAGGGATGTTACTGTATCCGTCACAAGTTCCTTTATAATTTCTCCTGTATTTAAATCATATATAAAAATCTTTTTGTCAGGATCCGCATAAACAAAATAATCGTTTCCAACAAAAGTACAACCATGTATACCATTAAAATCGTACTCATTGACACCAAACTGCTTTATAACACTACCAGTCTCTACATCAAATAACGTGAGTGTTTTTGTATCATCAAAAATAACCAAGGTATCAGAATCCGGAGATTCTTTTATCCCATCAATCCGTCCTGCTGTTTCATACTGATAATTCGCCTTATACACGTTGCCGGTGTCATATATCTGAAGACTTTCTGCCAAAACATACTGTGCTTCCGGCGTATATGGTAACGATATTCCTTCACTTTCCGTCAAGGCTTCTGTTGCAATCTCGATTGCTGCTCTCCGATTTCCGTCCTCCAAATATTGCTCTGCCAGTTCTGCCAGTGAATAAGCCTGACGCAGCGCCAAGTCTTCATTCTGCTTTTTTATTTCCTCTGCTTGTGTTTCGATTTGTTCTTTTTGACTTTTAATCTGAAGCGCAGTTGCAGTACTGTACACACCAAACAAAAGACAGGCCGCACCGCCAATCAAAGATGCCGTCACAATACGACGCATCCTCTGCTCCTTATGTCTCTGACGCAAATCATCAAAAGACAGTTGGAACATCGCTGCAAGAAGACGCAATATCTCCGTCTTCATGGCTTTCATCATTTCTTTTTTCGTTTTGCCACGCACATCTGCAGCCAGTGGCTCTACAGGTACTTTTATCTCTTGAACTGTCCCATCCGCAAGCGTCTCTGTTTTTGTTTCATACAATAACTCATCCGGAAAGGACTCTGATGGCTCACCTTCGATCAGAACAGCCAACACCCGCTCTCTGCCACGCAATTGTACAAAGGTCTCAATCTCTTTTTTACACCAAAGAGATTCTCTCAAACGAGGGGAACAAATGACAATCAACCACTCACTACTCTTTAATGCATCTACAATGGGATCCTCTAAGTTACTGGTTAACGGCAATTCCTCTTTATCCCGAAATACTCTTTCAATCTTGGTTTTTTCGCCTTGACGCTTCTTGGCAATGCTCCTCGGCAACCGGAATGCCTCCAATTGTCTGTGCAGATTTTCTGCCACAAATTTATCCGTTTCCGCATGACGATAACTGATAAATGCATCATATTTAAACTGTTTTTCCATCCCTTTTACTCCTCACATTCCTGATAGGTCTTACCAAATATCTTACTTTCAATGACATAAACATCATGGAAGTCATCACCTCTGACTGCCAGATAGTCCCCGGGCTGTCCCAGCATATACTTTCCCTTATCCCATGCGGTAAAAACTTTCACTCCACTTGTAATAGGCTTTGCATATATTCTTACCTGACCGGTAGGCGCACAACATTTTGCATAGGACGTGATTAACATGTTTTCGCCGGTCTCCCGATTACGCAAAGTGGGAACATACTGATTTTCCAACACATCCTCTTCAAAGCAATACTCTCGCTCCAATACCTCATAAGAGCGCGAAAACTTCTCCTTGCGGATAGGATATACTTCACCCTTGATTCCTATCATGATATAGATATCTTCTTCCACCGTTAAATCCATATCGCCTTCCAATGTACGCACGGTAATGGGCGTTCCTACCGGAAGCACATCGCCGGTTTGCACAAATCCCAAAGGCAATTTGACCTTTTCGTATAATTTCATATCCGATATGTCTGCCTCATAGTCCTTTGCATAAATCAATTCATAGCTTTCATAATATAGTTGCATACGTTCCATAAAGTATTCTTCCGGATTTTTATCTCCATATAACTTTGCAAATTTCTTTTTGCTGACAAAACCACCCGCCTTCTCATAATGTCCACCGCCGGAACCAATATCACGGGTAAGAAATCCTGCCAACTCACTGGCATTGACCTCTCTTACACAACTACGGACAGAAATCTTATATCCGTCCTGATTTTCATGAAAAACAACACTATTATCAATCTTATCTACCTGTAACAAAAAATCACTGATAAGTCCCAATACGTTGGGATCACAGGGTCTGGTCTGCACCACGGCAAAACGATGTTGCCCGTTATATAGATAGTCTCTCATGGCATCACCTGCAATTTCCAATTCCTGCAAAGATAAATTGGAATTGCGGAATGTAGTAATCATAGTCTGCTCAAAGGGTATGTAATCTCTGGCATCACGGTCCAACGGATTGTGCAACTCCGAAAACTGATTGGTATCTGTGAAAAGTCCGTAATATAACGCCGTTCCCAAGCCATTTTCATCTGTCACCGGATATCCGGCATCTGATAGCATTTTCCATACCAATGTGGAACAACTTCCTACACCGGGGCGAATCATACTCATTGCCACATCTTCAATCTCAATTTGATGATGGTCGATAATAGCTACTTCATCTGCCTCCAGTCTAGTCACATTTCCTGCACCATACTGGCAATCTACCGTGAGTAACAGTCCTTTGCAATAAACCTTCTGCTCTACCTCAATATATTCAATGGGAATCTCCAACATATCGATCATCAACACTAAATTGGATTTTTGGATTTTATTTTTACCGCTATACACCAAGCGGACATCCTTTCCCTTTTCTAAAAAATAGCAAAACAAACCAAATCCTGATGCAATGGCATCTGCATCAGGATTGTCATGGCACTGAATAGTAATCGGATTAAATTGTTCCAAATCCTGTAATCTCATATTTTCACCTTATACATATATGTAAGTCCTGTTTGAAAGTAACACATTTATTGTAACATACTTTTTTCTGCTTTCAAATATAGCCCTTCCTGATATAAACACTTTTTATTTGCGAAAAAAGTTGCAAGAAAAAAGACCACTCTATAGAAGTGGTCTCCTCATTGATTTCTATAAAAATTGTTTTAAATCACACATAAAGTTTTCTTCTGTTTCAATCAAATTTTTTGCAAGTCCGATGCTTTCCTTTGAAGCCTGTGTACATTGATTAATCTGTTCCGCAATGGATTGAATCCCCATATTGCAACCATCCATCATAATCTTTGCCACCTGGTTATTATCATCCTTCCAAAACATCTTCATATTAGTGGTCATATTGGACATAGTAGCCGCCATCATACTTGGCTCTTTTTCCGGTCGTCCGTTTGCACGCAAAAGTTCTGCCGCCTGTTTTTCCAGTTCCATATGCTTGTACTTATAATTGTCAATCAGATTTGCCAGTTTCTGGTCCATTTTGTAACTGGTAATGCGGTTCATGCTATTAATTGCCATTTTGCAACCGGAATCAACTTCCTCTAATAATTTACATGTGTCATTCATGAAAAACACCCCTTTCTTTTCCTATTAGTATGGAGCAGAAAGAGGTATTTTATTAAAATTTTTATTGTGCAAGATTTTTGTCTGTATCCTATTTTTGATAATGCTCACTGATAAATTGTAAAAACTCTGTCTCCGGCAACGGCTTCGAGAAGTAATATCCCTGAATATAACTAATACCCAAATCCTTCATAGTATCAAACTGTTCTCTGGTCTCAATGCCTTCTGACACAATCTGTAACTCCATACCGTGAATCATGTGCATGGCTGCATCCATTACATATTTTGCTTTTCCGTTTTCAAAATAAGATACAATCATGTTACGGTCAAATTTTACAATATCCACCGGCATCTCTACGATATAATTCAGATTGGATTGTCCTGTTCCAAAATCATCCAGCGAGAATTTTACACCATAATCCATCAATTTTCTCATATTTTCTTGCAGGATCATCTTTTCACTGACAGATGCCGACTCTGTAATCTCCAGATTAATCTGACTTGGCTTTACTTGGTACTTTTCCATAACGTACATGAAATTGTCTGCCAAATGCTCATATGCACACTGTACAACCGACAGATTCACTTCTATATAATCCAATCCGTAGCGCTCCGGTTTATGATCTCTCAAGAAACGGCACACCTTTTCGAAGACAATTTCTCCCAATTTCATAATCATGCCGTTTTTCTCTGCAATGTTGATAAACATACCGGGCGGAACAATCTTGCCTTCTTCAGTACGGATACGGACCAAGGCCTCTGCTGATGAAAACCGTTTTTCTTCTGTTGAATAAATCGGCTGATAAAACACCTCAACCCTATCATTATCAATAGCTTCCGTAATCAGAACCTCAATCTTACGCTCTTCGTGCATGTCATGAACTATTTTTTCATCTACATACACTGTATCTTCCACCAAAAGGCGTTTTGCGTTCTGTCTGATATATCTTAGAAACGGCAGAACATCCTCTATGCAGGGAACAATCCTTCCGTCCTGCACATAAATCCACTCCGGATTTACATAGACATTTCCGTCTTTGCCCCATCCGAATTCAAACCGGTTTTTGAGATTGGCAAAGGTCTTTTGGGCAATTATCATATCCTCAAATATCAGAATCACTTCATCTTCATCATTTAAGAAAGTATATGCATTTTCCACCGCAAACAGATACTGCCGAATCTCATCTTCTGGTGTCGCTTCATCATTACGGGAGACGTGCCTGCTCATAGAATGAGGAAAAATCATCTCCAATACCGCATACCCTTTACCCCTCCTATGTAACTGATCCGCATACAGCAACATAGCTTCCTGATTAAAAAAGCCTGTTGCTTTATCAAATATCAATTCCGGATTTTCCAATTTGAGGTAAATAATAATCAAACCGATGGCACTGGCAAATCCCACCAACAGTAATTCATTATTGAAAAACTGGATTGCTGCTGCACCAAGCCACAAAATCATCCACACTCTGGTTACATCCCAACGCCTAATGTCCATCCGGTTTTTACGGAATATCAAAAACCATACAACCGTTGCCAGAAAAGCAAACGAAAAAAGATATGTCGTCAACACACTTGGTCCGTAAGTATAGATATGGTCCGGTGATGACCACTCTTTGTTAATCGGCAGACATAATACCGCCAAAATACCGATTGTGGCAATCACACCGGAGATAGTGGCACACCTACGGTAATACCCACTTTCATTATAAATATCTACACACACATAATGTAATGTAGCCAGGGCTGTCAAAATCATGGTACATAAATATAGTTTGCAAACAATGTCTATCACCAACTCAGGCACCACATCATGCCGGGTAAGCAAAATAATAGACAAAATATCTAATGAAATACTGCTTAAGGTGATATAAAACAGACGGAAAAAGGCTTTGCCGGTGTTCAGATTAATTTTCTTTCTGCGAATATAGAAATACAAAATAACCACCAATAAAACAAGTCCGCAACATTGTACCTGTATATTCATGACATGCCCTCCTTCCTTCAGTTCTTCATTAACAATATTTTATCACACCTGCATCCTTACAAACAAGCCGATTCCTACTGCTTTTCTCCTATTTCTGACAATTTATCTTGTATTTCACTTTTAAAAATGGCATAATAGTGCAATAGCGTTTAAAAAATTAAAACTTATTTGTGAAGGGAGTATATTTATGAATCAAAACAGAGACTCATTTTCCAGCAAACTGGGATTTGTATTTGCTGCAGCCGGTTCTGCGGTGGGCCTCGGTAATCTTTGGAGATTTCCGTATCTTGCTGCAAAATACGGTGGTGGTATTTTTATTCTGGTATATTTGCTGTTGGCAATTACTTTAGGTTTTACATTAATGACAACCGAGATTGCCATTGGTAGAAAAACCGGACTTAGCGCTGTAGGTGCTTTCAAAAAACTAGATAAACGTTTTGGCTTTGTCGGTTATCTTGCCTGCATTGTTCCGTTTGTTATCACACCCTACTATTGCGTAATCGGCGGTTGGGTAATCAAATATATGATGGCTTTTATCACCGGAAACGTCAGCACAGCTGCCGGCGATGACTATTTTACAGGTTTTATTACTAAACCGGTTGAGCCAATTATCTGGTTCTTGATTTTTGCTTTATTAACTGCAATTGTTGTTATGATCGGTGTACAGAGAGGTATTGAGAAAGCAAGTAGTATTCTGATGCCCATTCTGGTTGTATTGATTGTAGGTATTTGTATTTTCTGCATTACCCGACCCGGTGCATTAGAAGGTGTGAAATATTACTTATTACCTGATTTTAGTGCTTTTTCAGCAACCACTGTTTTAGCTGCTATGGGACAATTATTTTATTCCATGTCTTTAGCAATGGGAATTATGATTACCTATGGTTCCTATATGAAAAAAGAAGATCATCTTCGTGATTCTGTAAGACAGATTGAGATTTTTGATACAGCCATCGCATTTTTGGCAGGTTTGATGATCGTTCCTTCCGTATTTGTATTTTCCGGCGGAAGCGAAGAAGCCTTAAACAAGGGACCTTCTTTGATGTTTATCACATTACCGAAGGTATTTGAAAATATGACATTTGGTACTGTAATCGGTGCAGCATTCTTTATTTTAGTTTTATTTGCTGCCCTGACTTCTTCCATTTCATTGTTGGAAACAAACGTATCTATCCTTTGTGATAAACTGAATTGGAACAGAAAAAAATCTACTATTGTTGCTGCTACTTATGTCGTTCTTGTGGGTGCCTTAGTATCATTAGGCTTCGGACCTCTGGATTTTGTAACCATTCTTGGTCTTGGACTCCTTGACTTCTTTGATTTCATCAGTAACAGTGTATTAATGCCGATTGTAGCTCTTTTAACCTGTATCAGCATTGGTTTCTTCATCAAACCTCAGGTGATTTATGATGAAGTAGAGTTAAATGGTGAATTTAAAGAGAAAAAATTCTATACTATTATGTTAAAATGGATTGCTCCCATTTGCCTTGTACTGATTCTGTTATTTGCAGTATCTGAGGCAATGGGCTGGATTAAGGTTTAATATCTCTGATGATTGCAAAAGGAAGTGTTAATTGACACTTCCTTTTTTCATGATCAATATATCTTCGATTTGTACCTCAAAGATCTGCGCAAGTATAACCAGATTATCTACCGACGGTAACGCTGTCCCTTGTTGCCATTTGTAGATTGCCTGTGGTGTTGCAAATCCAAAAACATCCTGTATATCCTTTACAGAAAGTCCTTTCTCTTCCCTCAACCGCATAATATTCTTTCCTGTTTCCACCAAGTCAATACTCAACATCTGCACCATTTTTCTCCTCCTCATCCCAATGGTTGTCATATCACTCCAACTATGTCCCCGAGAATATAACAAAACCGCCTATCCATACAAGATAAGCGGTTTCCTAAAAAATCTATCGTTTTGTTTCCATCCATTTCACACGACAGTTTCCATTTCTTATCTTATATGCGCACGTAAACACAAAGCTCTGTTTATTCATCAGCGCTGGGGAATAATTTCTATGCATATGTGTCATAGTTGCTGTCATGTTTCTCATGGCCCTATCCTTTCTGAAGTCAATCCTTCGTTTTTCTTGTTTCAAAATATAACACAAGTTTTTCTGCTTGTCATTATACTTTTGGTATAAATCCCAATCAATCCCTTTCGGACATTCTATTTAAAATTCCGTCTACGTCAATCCCCGGATGAGTCAAATACATACGACAGATTTGAATTGCCGTTTCCTCATTTATTCCATGCTTTGTAGCAATCTTTTTTGCCGACCATCCCCGGTCAATCTCCTTCATAATGGTACGAAGCAAAGCTGCCTTATCCTGCCTTTTTAACAACATCTCTGCATCTTTTTTTACACCATTCAAATGATTTTGACTATGCCCGCCGGCTAAATCTTTCCTATAGATATGAAATCCATTTTGCTCCACTTCTACAATGGCCACGGTTACCGGCTGTGCAAATCTTCGTGGTCCGCAACTGCCGGGATTTAAGTATCGGTAAGAATTTTCTGTTTTATCTTCATACTTGTGAGAATGTCCATACACAATCAGATCTCTTTGCTCCAAATCAGCAGGAAGATCTTTTTTATTATGCACCATAACAATCCGGATACCGCAAATTTCTTGGTTTAAAACAGCGGGAAGTTGCTCTGCCCATTCTTTATCCGCATTTCCCCGGACAGCGAAAACAGGGGCAATCACTTTTAATTTCTCCAACACTTCCGGCTTATGAATATCACCCGCATGCAATATAACATCACAACCTTGTAACAATTCTATAACTTCGTCTCTAAGTATTCCGTGTGTATCAGAAATTACACCAATCTTTTTCATTCCATTCCTCCATGACCAAAAACAATGAACACCTCTGCTTTAAAAAGCAGAGGTGCATGATCAATTACATGGTTTGCGGCTCACAAGTCACATCACAACCCAATCGCTGGAATGTGTTCCGGTCTACAGAAGATAATAGTACACTGGAGTGAACCTGACAGCCTTTCAATTTGGTTAACTGATCTAATGCCAAAGCAGCATCTTCGTTATAAGCAGCTGTTGCCGAAAGAGCAATCAACACTTCATCCGTATGCAATCGAGGATTTTTACTTCCCAAATACTGTGTCTTTAACCTTTGAATCGGCGCAATGGCATCCGGTGATAATATCAGTTTCTCATGAGGTATACCTGCCAACACCTTCAACGTGTTAACCAATGCCGCAGAACTGGAACCAAGCAAGTCACCCGTCTTACCGGTAATAATCTGTCCGTCCGGCAACTCAATAGCTGCTGCCGGTGCACCGGTTGCTTCCGCACGATCCATAGCCGGTTTGACAGTGGAACGGTCCTCCTTGGAAAGGGATTCCCGATTCATTAACACTTCAATCTTTCCAACTTCTTCCGTACTACGGGTACCGTCCGCTGCTCCTGCAAGGGCCTGATAATACCGACGGATAATCTCTTGTCTGGATGCTTCACGACACGCTTCATCATCAAAGATGCAATTACCTGCCATATTTACGCCCATGTCTGTAGGCGAAGCATAAGGACTTTCTCCCAAAATCTTCATAAAAATTGTATTTAAAACAGGGAAAATCTCCACATCTCTATTGTAATTTACAGTTGTAACACCGTATGCTTTTAAATGAAACGGGTCAATCATATTAATGTCATTCAGATCAGCCGTAGCTGCTTCATACGCGAGATTTACCGGGTGATCCAAAGGAAGATTCCAAATCGGGAAGGTCTCATACTTGGCATATCCTGCACAAATCCCTCTTTTATGCTCATGATATAACTGAGACAGGCATGTACTCATCTTTCCGCTTCCCGGTCCCGGAGCAGTCACCACTACCAACGGACGGGTTGTCTCAATATAATCATTTTTTCCATATCCTTCTTCACTGACAATCTGTGAGATGTTGGTGGGGTATCCCGGAATCAGATAATGATGGTATACTTTAATCCCCATATTTTCTAATCTCTTCCGGAAGGATATGGCGCGACGTTGCTCTGCATACTTGGTAAGTACCACACTACCCACGTACAACCCTCTGGAACAAAACTCGTCCATCAGGCGGATTACATCATTATCATATGTAATTCCCAAATCACCACGTATTTTATTTTTTTCAATATCTTCTGCACTTACAACCATAACAATTTCCGCTTGGTCGGCCAGTTGCATCAACATCTGTAATTTACTGTCAGCCGCAAACCCGGGCAGTACTCGTGCCGCATGAAAGTCATCAAATAATTTGCCACCAAATTCCAGATACAATTTATTATCAAATTTACCGATGCGCTCCATAATATGTTCGGATTGCATTTTTAGATATTTCTCGTTGTCAAAACCTTTTTGCATGTATATTACCTCTGTTGTTTGCTTTTTATTAACAATCTATAATACTACTAATCTTCAGCGATCACAATCATATAATCCGCTTCTTCAAATACAACTTCTTCAGATTTCTCCGGATTGGTCACAATCTCAGTTTCTCCATCGCGCACTAATTTATAACCAACAGCAATATGTCCTCTTCTTGACGCACTCTCTGTCACGGTATAAAAATTCACAGGCTGACCGAGTTTCACATAAAGTGAAGCCGGCTTCATATAAATTTCCGAACCGTCTTCATCCAAAATATCCTCAAACAAAGCAGTCAGTTCTCTATTTTCTGCTACCTGTGTCATAATCAGGTTAATGATATTGGAACCGATAACAAAATCCTCTACTCTCGCTTCTGCTGCCAACCGCTGATTATTACTCTTTCGCATCTCGCTGGTAATGGTAAAATGTGTTTGTCGTTTCTGCGCAATGTCTTTTAAGAAAATTAATTGCAACAACGTCTCAGAATCTGCTTCTTCCGGATCCATATTATCACTACTTAAAATCAAAATATCATCTACATCCACAGTCAGCATCTCTTCCAACAATTTGCGGTTGGTTCCTGCACCAAGCACCTGTTCAATCACAATATTACCATAAAGGGACTCATCAAACTCTAATTGCTCCGGATAAACAACGGTTACCTTTGTTCCTTTTGCCACATAGCAATCATATTCCTGCAAAATACGTCCAATCATATTGTTGCAACCAAGAACCAACAGATGCTCCTTCTGCAAAGCCTTTTCCTCTGCATCTTTTACAATCAACTCTTCCTGAATCACAACATCTTTATCGCCCAATTCAAAGGAACCATCATCATCTTCCAATAAAATAATCTGGTCTCCCTCTTTCATAACCGTGTCCATAGGCGGATTCATATGGGGACCATCATCATCGCGAAAGCCAAAAACAACAGCTTTGGAAAACATATTTAATGTATCGTGCAAAGTCTTTCCATATAACTCAGGAATTGTCTCAAAATATAGTTCATCACCGTCATAGTCAAACAACTCTACCAACACATTGGAAAGGCCGGGCTGACGGCATGTGTGTGCTATAATCCTTGAAATCGCATCACTGGCATAGATAACCTCAGCTCTTCCTTCACCGGCAATTCTGGCCGCTTCCACATTTTGTTCATCCTGGATTGCCGCAGTAATATACAAATCCTCTACCAGTAACTCTTTATCTTTCAGATATGTCGTCACAGATAAAATCACCTTAATGGCTTCTGCATCATCATAAACATTTACAATAACTGAACGGCTACGCTCCACAGAGCACCGCTCCAAAATATGTGCTTCGGACAAGGAACCGCTTCTGCAAATAACATGGGTTGTCTTAAAATCAGAAATGCGGGCATGGATAGCCTCTTCCATGTCTTCTTTTTCCTGTGTGCCAACCACAACCACACACTGGTTTTTATGATTGGAATTAGCTTCAATCAACTCATTTAACAAAGTATATACATTATCATTGAAACCAAGAATAACTGTGTGTCTTTCTTCTAAGACCGTAGATTTACCTTTGCGGAGTTCCTTTAATTTCTGCTCAAAACCGGTTGTAATGATACCGACCAATACACTGGTCACCATCAATCCACAAATGGTGGTCACAAACATCACAATAATATAGGGAATATTGTCCAGAGTATCTGCCGTGATGGTACCCGGATCCAAAACATGCATGGCACTATCCCAAAACTGAATTAACAGATTACCTTCTGCGCCTACCAGTAAAGTTATTGTCCCCGCAATTACCACAATAATCAACGTAATAACAAACAATAATCCAATTAACGCAATGGTTCCCTTGGACATAATATTATCAAACCAATATTGCCATTTTTCTCTAAACGTTCTTTTCTTCATGATTCTTCCCCTCTGGAATCCCAGTGTACATATTAACTTATTTATTATAATATATTTCGCTAAGAATGAACAGAAATTTTTAGATAGTTTTTCGGTTGCTTTTCATGTATGACTCTGGTATTCTGAAATTGTGGAGATATATAGTTCTCCGGTACCATTGAAGGGGATTTTTATTGAGGGAAATGCTATGAAAAAAGAAAGTAATCTGGGCTTTTCACTTGTCGAATTGATTATTGTCATTGCGATTATGGGCATCTTAATCGGTGTTTTGACACCCGTAATGATTAAATATGTGGAAAAAGCCAATATATCATCTGACCAACAGTTATTGGACTCTATTTACAAAGCTGTCACCTATGCTTCTATGGATCCGGATATTTGTAATGATCCTGAGGTTATCGAATTGGTTAACAGTTTTTCTACCGGCACCTGCACTCTGGAAGATTTAATGACTCCTGCAGACAATAAGCTGGCAGAAGAAGTCATGAACACTTTGGGTTGGGACAGTCTGGAGCAAGCAACCTATGAAGCAAAGATTAAATCCAGCCACGCTTCCGATTGTCATATTTATATTTCACGTCAGGGAGGATTAAAAAATCCATTGGTTATGTGGATTAGTACTACTGATAAAACCGGTAAAAAGGATCGTTCCAACGAATCCACTGACCCCAATGACATCGGTGAATGTATTGTTATCCGTTAAACACCAAAGGAACACCGCACATGCGATGTTCCTTTTTATTTTACTTCTCGAATATTACTCCAATCCAACCTTTCGATATGCATAGACAAACAATATCAATGCAACTGCCACATTTACCAAAATAACCGCCGGCTGTTCTATACTCCACTGTGTATTTTCCGCTTGATTAATCCAAAGGGAAATTTGCTGGGAATATGCAAATCGTGCAATCTTTTTTATTGTCTCATTAAACATAGACAGCATAGGCAAAAAAGAAAACAGCATCATCACCGGCACTGTAAGGGAAGTTGCAGACATTTGATTTTTGCTCCAAGTACCAATAGCCGCTCCCAATAACATGGATACTACAATTCCCATTGCCACGATCCCCAAGAATCTCGCCAAATCATACCCTTCATAGCCACCTCCTAAACCAATCACAGAAGCGCCAACCATACAAATCGCAAAGATATAGACACCCACTCCAATTAAGTATTGTGCCGGTTTTACATCTGCCATCAAGAGTGCCCGCAACGTATTCTTTTCCTTTTCTTCAGAAATAATGGCTGCCATCGCAGTAAGCGGTGCCATACCTATATACATAACGACAAACAGATTTGTGAAAAAATGTTCCGGCATCCCTTGAATTTTTACAGCATTTTCCATAATCAATGTCAAAGCAGGAAACATGACAAATTGGATAAATACTGTCTTATTTTTGATTGTATCCTTCACTTGTTTTTCTAAAATAGCCATTATATTTTTCATCTAATCAAACTTCCTCCCTGTCAGCTCCATAAATACGGTTTCCAAATCAGGCTCTGTAGAGTGAATGGTTTCAACCATTTCCTTTTCCAGATATTCGGACATTTTAACTGCTGCCGTACAGTCATTTGGCATTTCCACATCCATCCCATCTTTTAAATGCAACAAAATCTTTTTCTGATGATTGTATCTGCGACAAATCTCAGTCGGATTCCCATATTCCACAATGTTTCCCTCATTTAATAACGAAATGTGGTCACATAGTTTAGATGCTTCTACCATATTATGCGTCGTCAAAAAGATTGTCGCACCTCTGGCTTTTTCATTTTCGATCAACTTATGAATTTCTTCGGTTGCTGCAGGGTCTAAACCACTGGTCGGCTCATCCAAAAAGAGAATATCCGGCTCAGAAAGTAACGCCCTTGCAAAAAGCAAACGATTCCTCATACCTTTTGATAAATTCATAGCCGCCGTTTTGTTAGCCTCTGCTAATCCAACTTTTTGCAAAACTTTATCAATCTTTTCCATAGACTGATTGTGAATCTTTGCAAAAAGTTTCAGATTATCATAACAACTCAACCTGTCATACAACCCAAAGTTATCCATCATAATTCCGATGCGGCTGTAATCGTTGCCACTTAATGCGCCTGCATGCTTTCCCATGACGCTTGCCATCCCCCCTGTGGGTTTTAACTGCCCGGTCAGAATCTTAATCAAGGTAGTTTTCCCGGCACCGGAAGGCCCAAGTAATCCAAAGATTTCTCCTTTTTCAATTTGTAAATTAATCCGATCCAGGATTAATCGTTCTCCAAAATAGTGAACCAAATCTTTGGTTTGAATTGCATTATCCATCACTGTTCTACCTCACTTACAGTTCTTCTTTTAATCTCGCCAAAGCCTTCGCCATCTTCTCATCTTCTGCTTTTTCCTTTAAGACGGATACTCCTACACTAGCAGCTACACTGATAAGAAAACTAACAAAAAATCCCAGCCATGCCTGCCAAAAGCCAATGGGAAACCAACCAAATAAAATAACAAATACAACAATTGTCATTACTACCGATATAAACATTCCTGTTGTACGTATTACCAATGAAAGATTTTTTATAATCTTATCCGTAAAAAACAAAAATCTCCAAAAAGTGATAAGCACCGACACCAACAAAAACTGCATCATAGTCGCCACGCTCAGGCCTTCACTTCCCATTGAAAACATGGTTGAAAAGTTCTGTGCGCTTTCTCCAAAAAACAAGCAGAATACATTCAGTATCACAATTGTTCCGCCAAATATCACAAATACCTGACCTATATAATCAAAAATCGTTTTTTCTCTTTCCATTTCTATACCCCCAATCGCTTCTTCAATTCATCCGCATATTGTCTGGAAACCATAATCTGTTCTCCATTTTCCAGAGTTAGCCTTATTTTTCGGTCTACATCATTTTTCAATGACTTAATCTTACGAAGTTGCACGATACAAGACTTACTCGCCCGAAAGAATCCGCCCCTGCAAAGCTGTTCCTCTACCTCATACAATTTCAACTTGGATTCATAATAACAATCTGTGGTATATACAAAGGTTTTTCTTTCTATTGCCTCAATATAAACAATCTGTGATACATCAAGAAAATACGTTTCTCCTTCTCTAAGCACCATCAATTGCCGATCCAGCATCCGTAACGTCGCGACAATCTTTTCGACGTCCGGCGACAAAGTATTGCAAGAAATATTAATTTCTGTATCTTTTATATTTTCATCTACTTGAATTGAAATTTTCAAACTCTATCTCTCCCTTCCTGTTTGGAAGATAACACGGATAAAAAAATCAGGCAAGTGCGCAAAACGCAAGTTGCCTGATTTGATACATAAGTTGCCAAATATAGCAAAATATAACTCTTCAACTTTTATTGTGATTATCTTTCAATTTTTCCGTTGATAGAAAACGCCTGAACACCTTCCAGTTGCTCTGCATTCATATTGTCACCATAAATATATGTATGATACCGAAAACGTGGTGTCGTTAAATCTGCAACTTCATTCGCATCCAATTCTGCAGCACGCACAATTACCGTTACCTTCTTTTTTTCTCCCGGTTCAAATACTACTGTCGGTCCATCTTCCATTTCTGCAACATATTCTGATGACCCACTACCCTTCGTCACACCATAAACAGACATTCCTACCGTTTCTGAACTTGTATTTTCTACACTTACGACAGCAATCACATCTCCGTCCTTATTTACCTTCAGACTTTTAGGTGTAATAGTCAGATATTCGTTATTTGTCACCGGCCTTCCATTAAAATCATCTACATTTCCCATACCTGCAAACGGTGAATCCGTTACAACAAACGTTTGGTTCATATCAGCACCTGAAAACACCGCAGTTGCTACAAGAGCAAACCATCCGATTACAAACGCACCAAAGAAAATATACGCAGGCCATTGTCTCCGTCCGGCTCTCATCCGCTGTTTTTTATACAGAGAACCTTTTCTCTTCGCTCCCCCTTCCGTTTCCAGTTCAAAGGTACCGCAATAAGGGCATCGGTATCCATCATGTACTTTTCCACAATTTGAACAATTCATATCCGATTTCCTCCCTCTAATAACGGTATCTGCCGCCACGATAAGTATTGACATCTACACGTTTCGCTCCGGTTACTCCGATGATTACCTTTTCATCACGTTGTTCATGAATCTGAACAGAATCGTTTTCATTCATAAAATCCATTGCGTTACCTTCATTTTTTCCAACAATATTGGATTGTGCAATGCCGTACAGTGTAAACCCCCACGCACCGATTAATCCTAAAATAAGTCCAACAACACTTCCTATTATGATACTCATTATAAATCCCCCCTCTTATTGACATACGAAGACATATTGGCTGATGCCAAGCGTTGCAATCCACGCTTGTATCTGTTATAGGTAATCAAACCACCTGCCACGCCAAATCCATCAGCCAGTAGCAAAAGGAGCAGCAACATAAGCAAATTTCCTCCGCCATAGAAAGCCAGCGTACTCACGAATATATTGAGGGCACAAGAAATCAAGGCATTTTTAATAAATCTGCGGGTAATCTGTCCTTTTTCTGCCGGAAGATTGCCGATAACTTTACCGGTCTGTCCATTGACAATAACCAACTGTCTGCCGCTCTCATATTTGAGATTTACAAAATACGCCGGAAGAAGTGCATACTCTATATCTTCCACCCGGTATTCTTCTTGTACATCCTGTTTTTTATAGTTTTTTAAACCATACATTTTCTCCATCTGTTCATTATAATTGACATGATGGCATGTTTGCAGAATATGTTTATCCAAGAAATCCGCACAGCGTCCCTGTACTTCACTTGCCACTGCATCCTTGGGTACATCATAGGTATCCGCATAAAAGCCGGACAAATATGCCACATCGAAGTCTTCCAATTCATTCATATAGAAAGGCTCTAATCTGCGGGACATCTCATTATTTAATTTTAAAGAGGCATCCATAGTAATACGTTCGTAATTACAAGATGCATCTCTGTAATAATCAAAGCTTCCGTCATCATCTGTAGTTACATGTACTGTCATCTTTCTACGGATATAACTTGAATACAACCAATACGGTATGTAAATAGCTCGAACCTTGTCAACTGACAATTCACGGATACTTTTGGGAATGTATCCACCATCTTCAAAACGGTCACGGATACATTTTAATGCCTGCTCCTCTGTCAACTTAAACGGAATAATCTTTTTGGGACGAACCTCTTTTGATACACGCTCAAACACAATACTGGGCGCACCACAGTAACTACAAAATGTGGAAGCCTGTGTACCGCCTACTACCAAATCCGCACCACAGGACGAACAATGATAGAGATTCATTTCCATATACTCTTCGTCTGCAGCATACAGCGGATTATCTTCATCTGCAAAGAGAGGTGCGTTTGCAAAAAGAGAGGCACCGTCAACCCTGCCCTCCACTTGCGCATTGTTTGTTTCCAAAAAAGTTGGTGTCTCACCCACTTCTGCACTTTTTTTGGCGGAATACGTAGGCAAACCTCCTACTTCTACATCATTTCCCACAGAATACGTAGGCAAACCAATGTTATCTGCGACCGAATCCGCAACCGCTTCTTGTTCTACAGTCACTTCCGGTTCAGGTGTCTTGTTTACTTTATATGTAGGCAAGCCTCCTCCAACTGCCGCTTCTATGGTTGCTTCCGCTTTTTTACGCGGCGAATATGTAGGCATGCCACCACCAGCTTCTGTTTTGGGCTTTGCTGAATAGGTCGGCATAGTTCCAAAGATTTCATCCTCTTCAAACATACCCATTTCTTCATCTCTTCTGCCCTCTAAGGTAGAAAAATCACTTCTGGATGTTTCTCCTTCACAAGATTTACATTTCATCTTTCCGGATTGCGGATCAAATACAACCGCACCTCCGCACTTGGGACATTGTATGTTCATATTTCTCCCCCTTGCATAGTTTCAAGTAGTCATAAAGATATCTCTATTTTAAACGATATATATGCATTTCACAAGCAATTAAAAAGTGCCAACGGCGCAACTTTATAGCGCTATGGGCACTTTTATATTTCTTTATAACAGCAGTTCCATTCCCACATATAAAAGAGGTTGATGGAGCAAATAAATCAAAAGTGAATGTTTACCCAAAAATGCGAAAAAAGGAATGTTCTTTTGAAAAATCTTCTTTTGCAAAATACCTTTATGGATAAATATGCGATACATAAAATAACCGGTCACAAACAGAAATAACCATGGCATCAACGGAAAATAGTCTGTGGAAAAGAAAGCCGGTTCCGGAAATCCCAGGTAGGTAGTAAACAAATTACAATATAATACCCTCGGTAGTTTTAGAATATTACAATCTCCAGAGCCCAGATATCCATCATTGATATTACCGGTCAGGATAAACAGTAACATACTGACAGTAATACCTATCTCCGGTTTTATCCGCTCAAACCACTTGCAAAGCGGAATCATCAACAACATGCAGGACCCTATGAATGTCAACACACCAAACAAAACACGGGTTTGCGGCATAACCAAAAGTGTGACTACTGTAACCAGCGCCCCTCCACCAAAGACCAGCAATCCTCTTTTCAGATGTTTGCCACCCATAGACCAACAGAATCCTGATAAGAGAATAAAGGTCCAGCAGATACTCTGTTGCCAGAGATGCGCCCACACTCCCCTATACCAATCCCAATCCAGGCCATATATGTATACCAGATTCCAACTTGCATGATATAAAATCATACTGACCAATACTAAGCCACGAATGCCATCCAGTAAATGGTAGCGTTTTTTCATAACATTTCCTCAATAAAAATCGTCCGTTCCTTACCCAAGTCAATAATCTTATCCTCACTGATAGGACGATTTACACGATTATAATATATTTTTATAATAGGTCTGGGACCTTCATTTTGACGAATGTTGGACACAATGCCCACTTCTTTTGTGGATAAGCGCACCATAGTCCCCAACGGATATATGGGAATATTGTTAACAAAGGCTTTTACCACCTGCGGATCATAATACATGCCACTGGTTCCATACAGTTCTTCCACTGCCATATAGGGTGGAATATTTTTATAAATAACTGCCTCCGCATAGTTTGCACACAAACCGATAATTCTGGCTCCCATAGGAATCTCTTCGCCTTTCAGCCCTTTGGGATAGCCCGAACCATTGTGTCTCTCATGATGAGACTGAATACAGTTTGCAATAGCCCGTGGTATATTTTTTTGCAAAGCAAAATAGTATCCATAGGTAGGATGCTCTTCCCAAAGCTTTTGCTGTTGTGCATTAAAACTATCTTCCTTCACCAAAGTGGGCATTTCTTCCACACCAATGTTATGAAGCAGAGCACCAATCACAACCATGACCATATCTTCATAACTCATGCCCATGGATCCGGCGATTAATCCACTCAAAACCGCAGTATAAATACTGTGGTCATACAAACGCACTTTATCTATAATACGAAGTTCCACCAAGCATTTAACAACCTCTTCGTTTTTGGCAATTTTATAAATCAACGCCTCCAACTGCTTGGCAACTTCCACAACCTTATCATTCTTATTCGCCTCCGGACGCTCCGGAGCAATTTGACGCAATCTATGGATAAAATCTTCTACCAGAGATTCTTCCATTTTATCCGTAGGTGTCAGCAAGATTGTATTGCGATCTCCAATATCCACTCTTGCAATACCCAACTCACGTAATTTATCCAAATTACGATTACTAAGAATCGTTCCTGCCTTTAACAGACACTGGTTGGTTCCGGGCATATAAATTGCCCTTTCCAAAATCATACCCGGTTTTACATCACTTAATTTTAACGCACCCACAATAATACCTCTCTAAAACTAATCTTCCCCAATTCACTTAACAATAACTACATATATATCATACCACCGTTTTGTCTGGTTCGAAAGTACCATTTTATATTAAAAAATATTTTATTAAAAACAAAACAGCAAGTACTACCATGACCGGATTTAATTTTTTCTTTCCTGTTACCAGACATAAGAATGTATAAGAAATTATCCCCATGGATATACCTTCGGAAATACTATACATAAAAGGCATAGCGATGATACAGAAAAATGCAGGAATTCCCTCGATGGCATCTGCAAAATTAATTTCCGTTACTGCACTCAGCATATAGAATCCAACCACTACCAATGCCGGCGTTGTGGCAAATGAAGGAATTGCCAAAAAGATCGGCGAAAGGAATAACGAAATCAGGAATAGAACACCTGTAGTAAGCGATGTCAGTCCGGTTCTTCCGCCTTCTGCGACGCCGGAGGCACTTTCCACATAAGTAGAAACCGTAGAAGTACCCAGTACTGCGCCTGTGGTAGTTGCTACCGCATCTGCCATCAATGCACCTTTGATGCGCGGCAACTTACCTTCTTCATCCAGCATATCTGCTTTGGACGCGCACCCAATCAATGTTCCCAAGGTATCAAATAAGTCTACAAACAAAAACGCGAATACAATAACCGCAAATTCTAAGATTTGAACTCCTTCAAAAGAAAACTTGGCAAAAACAGGGGCTATAGAAGGAACAGAAATGCCGCCCGAAAAATCCGGTAACAGATTATAAAATCCCAAGTCCGGGTTTGGCACATACCATCCTGCAAATTGACAAATCACTCCCAACAGCCATGTGACTAAAATTCCCCAGAGAATATTCCCTTTGACGTTTTTTACAACCAGAATACCGGTAACAACGATACCAATCAATGCTAAAAGCACAGTAATACCCACGTCCTGAAAGGTTGCCATACCCATACCCTCACTCGCATTGTATCCATCCAAAGAAAACAGACTGACAAGGGTAGAACTGCCAATTACAATATTGGCATTTTGCAATCCGATAAAGGTGATAAACAAACCAATTCCCACACTGACAGCCTTCTTTAGATTAAAAGGAATTGCATTAAAAATTGCTTCTCTGATTTTAAACGCAGAGAGAAATATAAAAATAATACCTTCTACAAATACCGCAGCCAAAGCAACCTGCCAGGAATATCCCATACTCAACACTACCGTATAGGCAAAATACGCATTCAATCCCATGCCCGGTGCCAACGCAAACGGATAATTGGCAAATGCCGCCATACATATACAGCCGATAAATGATGCAATGGCAGTAGCCGCGAATACAGCTCCCTGATCCATGCCCGTGGCTGACAAAATACTGGGATTTACCGCCAGAATATATGCCATGGTCATAAAGGTCGTAATACCGGCCCTAATTTCTGTCTTCGCATCTGTCCGATTTTCTTTTAAGTGAAATAGTTTTTCCAAATTCATATACATATACTCTCCCTGCTTTTTATTATCTATTGACTCCTTTTGGATTTATTATGCATCATATATCCATAAAACACCAATGAAAGCGCTGTACCAAGCGTCCAACCGATGGGCCAGGACATCCAAATACCCGTAGTTTGATAAGGTCCCGACAAAATGTATGCCAAGGCCACTCGCAAAATCAGATCACTTAAAGTCGCAATCATAAATGCCTTCATATTGCCGGCTCCGCGTAACAGACCATCCGTCATTAGTTTCATGGCAATGACAAAATAAAAGGGCGACACAATCCGCAAAAATTGTACTCCTACACCTACCGCATCACTTGCTTCTGCCTGCATAAACATGCGGATCAATAACGTAGTTTGGAAAAAGCAGAATAGGAAAAAGGGAATCGCAATCGTCAAACCCATAAAAACTCCCACTCGCCAACCTTTGCGCACTCTATCACGCTTACCGGCTCCGATATTTTGCGCTGTAAAACCGGATACACCATTTCCCAAAGTACTAAAACAAGTAAGTGCAAAAGTATTAATCTTAATGGCCGCAGAGTAACCGGCGATTACACTAGAACCAAAACCGTTAATCAGGCTTTGAATAAAAATATTACCCACAGACACAAAGCTTTGTTGTAATATACTCGGTATTGCCATCCATCCGATGCGTTTCAACATATCCAACGAAAACCATTCTGCTTGTCCTTCGCAGGTCACGGTCTTCAAGCGCTTTTTTAGAGTCAGCATAGCCAATACACAAGCTGCACCCTGACAAATAAAAGTTGCCCACGCCACACCGGCCACATCCCAATGCAACACTGCCACAAAGATCCAATCCAATAAAATATTGCTAAGGGAAGATCCTATCAAGAAATACAACGGAGTCCTGGAATCACCCAAGGAAGTAAACACACCCGTTGTCACGTTATACAGGAATAAAAATACAAATCCACCGATATAAATTCTTAAGTATACCGCTGCATCTGCAAAAATATTTTGTGGTGTATGAATTGCCGTCATCATAGTGGATGTAAATAACAATCCTACCACCGTCAACAGAACGGACAACACCGACGACGCTAACAGCGTAGTCGAAATTGCCGTTTTCATCTCCCGGAACCGTTTCGCCCCAAACAACTGGGAAATCACAACCGAACATCCCACATTACATCCCATGGCAATTGCCATAAAAATCATGGTAATAGGATAAGATGCGCCCACCGCCGCTAAAGCATCTTCTCCCCGGGCAGCAAAATTGCCTACAATCACACTGTCTGCAATATTATATAATTGTTGAAATATGACACTGACAAACATGGGAAGGGTATATTGCCAAAGAACTTTACGGGGTTGTCCTTCCGTCAAATCTTTCATCATAATTTTTCTTCCGCCTGTTCTACTGATTCGTATCCATAGAGTTTTGCCGTATAGTTCATGGTCTCATATGCCAGATTTTTACCTTCCTGTAAAAGCCCTGTGATAAATCTGCCATACAATATAAAAGTTTCTTCACTATAAGTACCCAGTTCTCCCCGAAGATAGGTTTCATAGGAAGTGTTAAACTCATTATCTTCATGCGTATGAATACTTCTTGCATTAATTGCCATCTTGGGATACTGTTTCGCAAAATCCTCCATCCATGCCACCTGACATTTTATGATTTCCTCCGCAATATGTTCCCGCTCAGGACTGCGGACAGGCAATTCTTTTTCCAATTCTTTATATTTTTCCGGCGCAGTGCTTTTCATCATACGGGCATATTTTTCCATTATCAAATTCCAGCCCTTTGCTTCTGCATCCACCAAGTCATTATAATAACTCTGCAACAATTCTGTATTCCAAGTCATATACTGACTTTTTCTCATGATGGAAAAAGTAGTAAAATCATCCTGACAACTTGCACGCCCGCCCTCATTTTTTACCTTATCAAATTGTCGCCATTCCAAATCCACAATTTTATCAATCAAAGAATCTTCTCCTTCCAATACCTGTCCGATATAACTTTCCAAAAATACATCACTACCGCGGACAAGTTTTTGGTCTATCATGTATTCTAATAAGGTTTTCGCCAGCAGTTCCAGTAGCACCACACGTTTATCTGTTGTGTTAATCTGTGTCGGGCTATAGCTTTGATTGCCCCATGCCTGTTTTTGACAGGAAGCAATCGCTAACTCATCACAAATCCAGAGAACCTCCTGCATGGTACCTAACTTCTCTATGCCCTTTTTCTTCCACTTATAATAAGGCGCATAGGTTTTATTTAATACATATACAATATCCATGGCGCTTTCTATAGCCTTGTTTATACACAAGGAAGCAGTCAGATAATCCCCTCGTGCCATCATTCTTGCATAATTACACTGTCCGTATTGGGAAAACTCATGTAAAAGATTTGCCAATTTCTTTCTCCATATGTTTTCCGGATAATATTGTAAAAGTTCTTCTCTTTTTGGGGTAAAGAGTCCCAAATCATCCCGGAACACTGCGCCATTGACCTTTTCAGCAAGTTGCCATTCTTCCTGCGCATCTGCGTAAAAATCATCTATTGCGAACACACCTCTGCGTTTACACAGACGCTCTGCATTTTCTTGTGCAGTTCCCTGTTGCATCACTAACTCTTCATAGGCTTTTTGTAACTCTGTGCCAATGACTTTTTTATCCTCTTCGGTCAGCCACATACAAAATCCGGTGGCATAATCATGATCTTCAGAAATCTCATCATCAAAACCGAAACAATCGGAGCCTTCGCCAACCATACCTACTGCAATTCTCGCCTCATATTCCGGAAATTGTTTCCAGATCATGGACTTTCCGTATTGTTCATAAAACTCCCTGCTACGGGTGAGATTGTTTCGGAAGGTATATGCTTTGTTCTGTTTTTCCGATACATACCGGTATTTTTCCAGTACACGACGGTAATAATCTGTCTTACCTGTGTGAATCAGAATCTCTACCAGGCCTTTGCGGTAAAAAATTTTTGCTTCTTGCCACTCTTCCTTATGCACATAGTAATCACCCATTGCTACCAAAGCAGCACCATAATGGAAATCCCTTTCTCCGTCTTCCACAAAGATTGCAAGAGCATCTTTTACATATTCATAACCCTTTACCCACGCTTCCTCTGTTTGTAATCCAAAGAAAGAATTGGCCAGGTTCGTCTTGGTAATCGCCTGTTTAATCAAACTATCCGGAATCTGTACAATCAAAGCTAACGCTTTTTGTAACGTTACCACCGCTTGTTTATAGTCTTGCTTTTCCTGATATAAAAGTCCCCAATTGTTATACATACTGGCCCATAAATAGTCACCGGGCGGCAAGAGTACCTCATAAGTATGTTCAATCAGTTCAAAGGCTGCTTCTGCTTCTTCCCACTGTCCAAAGGCACGGTAAGCATTGGCTATATTTTGCATGGATGTGGCATAATCTTTGGTTCCTTCCAATCCCATATGGCCCAGGAGATTTTTTAATTGTCCACAATAGGCAAGGGCCTTTTCCTTTTGGGAAGTATCCCTGCACAGACCAATCATCTCATTTAACAAAGTAATGATGGCACCATCATCCTGTTCTGCCACAGCTTCACATATCTTTTCATATAAAAAGATCTCAATAGAAGCCAAGGAAGTATTGCCAAACATATTGTCATATTCTGTTAAAACCGCTTGGATATTCATGCTATTACATCCTTTCCATGAGAAGTTGTACAAAACTGCAAATCAATAAAATCTAGCACTGTTCAAATTCTTTCTTCAAAATTGCATACACTAAAAAGTCTTCATACACATTGGCATCGTCCTTGCGTGGAAAGATTTCTTTATGTTCTGCTTCTTTTCGCATTCCCAAACGCTCAATCAGACGGACGGACTTTTCATTTCTGGTATTCACCTCAGCAATAATCCTGCGGACACCAAGTTCTTTAAAGGCATATGCCATCATACCCTTCACACTCTCATAAGCATAACCTTTGCCTTGATATTTTCCATGAAAGGTGTAGCCAATTTCGTAGCTGCCAAAGTCTCTATCAGAAAAATAAATTTTGCCAATCACCTTATCTCCCAATACAACCGCAAAAAATTCGTCACTCTTTGAAAAATTAATTGCTTCCTGCACACACGCCTCTTTGGTAAATGTCTCATAAGGTTCAAAATAGGTCACTTCTTTATCTGTTAAAATTTCTGCTAAATCCTCGAAGTCCTCTGCCCTGAATTTTCGGACCGATAAACGTTCGGTAGTGAATAATGCTGACATAGTATCCTCCTTTTCCATGCCTCATTTAGAATGTATGACACAATTATATTCTTACAAATAGCATTATTCAATATCGAAGTAATTTAACTTTTTAAGAAATGCTTAATAATCTCACGAACCACATTTCGATTTATCGGAGTTTTCTTCGTTTCAAAAGTAAGAATCAGATTTTTACCGGGTATAATTCCATTTCGTTCATATAACTCGATTTTCTTTATCGCTTTTTCTGTATAGTCCGGATCATCCATCATCCCAAAATGTTCCCAATATATATCTCTCCGTCCCTCCACATCCAGCACCGTAAAATCAGGATACACATATCCCCACTCATCAATATCAAGTGGATATTCATACCGATATGGAATACCTTCTCTATATAATACATCCGCAATCATCACTTCTGATTTAGAACGAACTCTTTCACCTTTTTCTGTATATAATTTTGCCGTTTCTACAGCAAATGGTTTTCCCTGATACTTAACCTGTTCCCAGTTTTGGATGTATTCCCACACAGGCTCTTCAATTGGCTTTACAAGCCGTCTTCTTCCCTGATGTAGATTTTCATAGATACATTCTGCAACTTGCTTTGGTATACAAGACAAATATTTTTCTATGGCTTTCAACTCTTCTTCTGTACTTTTTAATACTTTTTCATCATATCCCTTTTGTGCTAATTTACGAGCCAACTTCATATCCTTCTCCCTAATATACACACCATTAAAATCTTTTGGGTCTCTCCTATAATAGTACTGTATCTTTTCTCCATGTCTGCAGACGCGCAAACACCCCTCCGGTGCCGACTTGAGCGCCTTCAACTTTTCTTTTTGTATACGTAGCAATTGTTTCCTTCTTTTCTCTAACTCTTTCTTGATTTCTTCCATTTGATTTCCTCCTTCATTTTTTAATTGGGCATATATTTCAACTTTTCTTCTGCTTTATATATGCTCAACTTTTTCTTTAAAATATTGATACAGCCTATAAAAATACAAATAACAATACTTCTATATGCCTAAATTTAGTGTTTTTTACGGGAAACTGTTTTTAATATGAACAAGTAATTGAAATAATTATGATTTGCCATATAAATTGACAGATAGATTGCTTCAAATATGACTTTTAGATGTTAAGACTCTGTGCGAGATTGCACAAGAGACATATAAAATGGATATTTAAATTAATATAGATGCTGACCTTGTCGCAAAGTATCGTTGGACATCAGCACAAAATCATGATAGCAATGAATATAGATGCCGATGCAGGAAAAACCCTACATCGGCACAGAATTTTAATTATTCGAACTCAATCGTAGCCACAGGTTTCTTTGTAATCTCATACACAACCCTGTTGATGCTTGTCACTTCACTAGTGATACGGTCAGCAATCTTCTCTAAGATATCATAATCGATTCTCTCGATGGTTGCTGTCATGGCATCGATGGTGTTAACGGCACGGATGACACACATGTAACCCATGCTTCTGCCATTGTCTCTTACACCAACTGCTTTGAAGTCCGGTACAACAGTGAAGTACTGCCATACTGTTTTATCAAGGCCTGCTTTTGCAAACTCATCACGAAGAATTGCATCAGATTCGCGAAGCGCTTCCAGACGGTCGCGTGTGATTGCACCAAGGCAACGAACACCAAGTCCGGGACCGGGGAAGGGCTGACGGTAAACCATCTCAGCAGGTAATCCAAGCTCGATACCGCAAGCACGTACTTCATCTTTGAAAAGCTGTGCCAAAGGCTCAACCAATTCAAACTGCAAGTCTTCAGGAAGACCACCTACGTTGTGATGAGATTTTACACATTTTGCTGTCTTAGTACCACTTTCAATAATATCAGGATAAATTGTTCCCTGACCTAAGAAGTCGATACCTTCCAATTTGCGAGCTTCTTCTTCAAATACACGGATGAACTCGCCACCAATAATTTTTCTCTTTTCTTCGGGATCTGCAACGCCTTCCAATTTGCCAAGGAAACGGTCTGTTGCATCTACATAAATTAAATTTGCATCCAACTGGTTGCGGAATAAATCTACTACGCTCTCGGACTCATTTTTTCTCATAAGGCCGTGATTTACGTGTACACAAACAAGCTGTTTGCCGATTGCTTTGATCAATAATGCTGCTACTACGGAAGAGTCTACACCACCGGACAAAGCCAATAATACTTTTCTATCTCCAACTTGACGACGAACCAATTCGATCTGATCCTCTACGAAGTTTTTCATGTTCCAGTTCGCTTCTGCTTTACATTCCTCAAATAAGAATGCCTTAACCTCTTCTTCTGTAGGCAAGGATGCAAACTGCTTGTCACATTTGGAAGTAGGATGATCTACGGAAATAACCGGAACACCAAAGCTATAAACCTCATCCAATACATCGATAGCCACACCGTCTACAACACGGTTTTCACCACCATTTAAGATAATACCTTTTACATTTTCCAATTTGCCAAGTTCTTCTGCCGTAATGTCATGGGGATGAATCTCACTGTACACACCCAAGTCACGAATCTGACGTGCAAGCACTGTGTTTTCGGTGCTGCCGAGATCCAGAATTACAATCATATCCTGTTTCATCGTTGTCGCTCCTTATCTGTCTGATAAATTTTTCAAGTTACTCATATATGGTAATACAATTTTTTCGATATGAAAAGATTTTTTTTCGATTTTTTTAATTTTGTACAATCTCGTGCAAACATTGCCTTTTTGAGGCTTTTCTATTATTATATTAGTATAAATTTTTATAATCAGGGGGTTAATTTATGGCAAGAACAGTACAAGAATTTATGAACATGATTACCGAAAACGATATCCAAATGATCGACTTTAAGATTGTGGATATCAACGGACAATATCGTCATGTGACCATTCCTGCAAACCAATTTAATGAAGATACATTAAAGAACGGTATCGGTTTTGACGCATCCAACTACGGATATGCAGTTGTTGAAAAAAGCGATATGGTATTTATTCCTGATTTGGATACAGCAATCGTAGATCCTTTCTGCGGCATTCCTACTTTATCCGTAACAGGAAATGCTATGATTATCGATTATCCCGAAAATCGTCCTTTAGACCAGTATCCGAGAAATATCGTACAGGCAGCAGAGCAATATATGAAAGATACCGGCATTGCAGATACCATGCTTATCCTGCCGGAATTTGAATTCCACTTATTCGACAACGTTGGTTGGTCCGTACGCCCCAATGAGATCGGTATGTCTCTGGACGCTTCCCAGGCATATTGGAACAGCGACGTAGAAGGTCGTGGTTGTGTAGTACCTCATCAGAAGAACTATCACATTGCCAAACCTTTTGACACCTCTTATGAATGCCGTTCCGAGATGTGTCTGGAGATGGAGAAAGCCGGTATTCCCATTAAATATCATCATCCTGAAGTAGGTGCCGGCGGACAGTTTGAAATTGAGCCCATGCTCGGACAGATGTCCAAAATGGCAGATGCTACCATGATGATTAAATACATCATTCATAATACCGCTTTAAAATACGGAAAGACTGCAACCTTCATGCCCAAGCCTGTTTATGGCGAGGCAGGT
The DNA here is from genome assembly GCA_045542735.1 of Lachnospiraceae bacterium. Lineage (GTDB taxonomy): Bacteria > Bacillota > Clostridia > Lachnospirales > Lachnospiraceae > UBA2882. The sequence goes on along the minus strand of JAZQLQ010000021.1, from coordinate 104,534 downwards.
AACGGTATGCATGTGCATATGCTTTTATTAAAAGATGGGCAGCCGGTATTCTCCGATGATGACGGATATGCACACTTAAGTAAAACTGCTCACTACTTTATGGGTGGTTTGTTAAAACATATTGCTTCCCTTTGTGCATTGACTAATCCCAGCACCAACTCATTCAAGAGACTGGTTCCGGGATTTGAAGCTCCGGTTACCGTAGGTTACGCAACCTCCAACCGTAGCGCCGTTATCCGTATTCCTGCTTATGCAAAGACACCTTCCTTAAGACGTTTTGAGCTCCGTAACCCGGATGCCACCTGCAATCCTTACCTTTGCTATGCAGCAATCCTGATGGCAGGTCTGGATGGTGTTAAAAATCAGATTGATCCTCATGCAAATGGTTGGGGACCTTATGATATGAACCTTTATACATTATCTGATGAAGAGAAGGCAAAATTGAAATCCCTTCCTACCACTTTGGATGCAGCATTAGACGCTTTGGAGGCAGATCATGACTATTTAACAGCCGGTGGAGTATTCCCTGAGCACCTGATCAAAAACTTCATTGCAAACAAGAGAAAAGAGTGTATGCAGATGGCTGCAATCCCTCATCCTGCAGAGTTTGAGAAGTATTTCAACTTATAATATGTAAAATTGTACAAAAATTTCCTGTAAAAAAAAGTGGGTTTGTGAAAAAAAAATATTTTCATGAACTCACTTTTGTGCTAAATTAGTATTGTTCTTTTTTATATTGCATTCTAAACGCAAAGGAGATTAATACAATGAAAAAAATTTATGAAGGTAAGACAAAAGACGTATTCAGCCTTGAGAACGGAAACGTTATGCTGAAATTTAAAGACGACTGTACAGGTAAAGACGGTGTTTTCGATCCCGGTGAAAACAGTGTAGGCTTGACAATCGAAGGCATTGGTAAAGAAAACCTGAAAACTTCCATTCATTATTTTGAATTGTTAAAAGAAGCCGGCATCAAAACTCACTATGTAAGTGCTGATGTTGAAAATGCAACTATGGAAGTACTTCCTGCAACTGTATTCGGTCACGGTTTAGAAGTTATCTGCCGTCAGGTTGCAACAGGAAGCTTCATCCGCAGATACGGCGAATATATTGAAGATGGTACTGTATTAGAAGGTGGCTATGTGGAGTGTACTTTCAAAAATGACGCATTGGGTGATCCCCTTGTTACAGGCGAAGGCCTTGCAGCATTAGGCGTTATGAGCCCTGCAATGTTTGAAAGGATGAAAGAACAGACATTAAAGATTACTAAGATTGTTTCTGACGACCTCAAATCCATCGGTCTTGACCTCTGGGATATCAAATTTGAGTTTGGTTACAACAACGACGAAGTAATTCTCATCGATGAAATTGCTTCCGGTAACATGCGTGTATACAAAGATGGCAAGATTGTTGATCCTGTAGAATTAACAAAACTCATCTTAAACAGATAATAACTTAGACAAGCTAAAGGCTATCGCAACAGCGATAGCCTTTTCTTATCCCATTCTCAAACGGGCAAACCAACTTTTTCTGCCGAAAGTCCGGCGTAGTATTCCGAAGAATCTGTACTTCATATAAAGTTTGTGATCTGTATACCACGACATTGTTCTCGCAGACACGTAGCTGTATGCTCTGTAAAAACCATATCCTCCTGCCAAGCAGGTAATGACACCAAAGACCAATTCTACTGCCCTGCTGCCTATGTAAGCCATCACATGCGGTCCCACAAAATTGTAATAAATGATCTGGAACAAGAAAATGTGGTAAGATGCTTTTCCTATATTCTCTAACCATTTACACTTTATATTTGCCAATTTACGCATACCCAGTACAAATATGGGCGCCATATAGAAAATGGTCATCATGGATGTATTGGTCCAACGGTTTAATATCTCCGGTTTATAATCCGTATAATTTACTTTCCATATATAAGAAACTCCCACAAGCCACATCAATATCCATGCCCATGTCATTTTCTTATCCTTATATATATGGATAAAACAGCCCATTGCAATGGCAAAAATATAGCGGAACGCCATCAAACGATATTCATCTTTCCCCATGCCAATGACATTCTTCCAGTATTCCAAAATTAAGTTCAAAAGAAAACAAGCTCCAATGCCCCATTTCCATTTTTTCACAATATACCAGATTACCGGAATCAAAAATACCAGTTGCATCAACACCGGATAGTAATAAGTCCCATGTACACCAATGCCACCTGTGATAAAGAGTTTGCATAGTTGAAACGGACTATAAACCTGTCCCTGTGCCAATTTCAACACAACCTCTACCAAAAACATACACAAAAACGGCATGGTATAGCGAATCTTTTTTTGCACCAATAAGCGTGGCGCATACGCTTCCTGTAATGTCCCGACACCTTTTCTCTCAAAAGAAGCTGCGGACATAACCCCTGTGACTATCATAAAAATGGGAACTGCCATACTAATCCAGTATGGAAAATAAAATTGTAACCTCTCTGCACTCTCCCAACTATAATGCGTCACTGTAACCATAATAATTGCTAACCCCTTTGAAATATCTACAAAGTGGTTTCGCTTTTTCATAATATCTCCTCTTCTTGGTAAATCAAATGTTGTCTTATATGATTATTATGATTTGCCATCGGTTATGATAGCACTAAACAAAAAATTTGGCAACCATAATTTGGGGACTGGCAAGAACATATGTTCTTGTGTTATAATTTCAACCAGAGTTAGAAAGGCAGGTGAGACAGTTGAAACAACGGACATATCTATGTATTGATCTAAAATCCTTTTATGCATCCGTGGAATGTGTAGAACGGGGATTAGATCCTATGACTACTAATCTGGTAGTGGCTGATTTGGAACGCACCGAAAAAACCATCTGTCTTGCCATTACACCGGCAATGAAGGCACTGGGTATCTCCAACCGTTGCCGTATCTTTGAGATTCCCAAAGGTATAAAATATATTGCTGCTGTCCCCCGCATGCAGTTGTATATTGATTATGCCGCCGAGATTTATAGCATTTATCTTAAATACATTTCCAAGGATGATATTCATGTCTACTCCATTGATGAAGCATTTATGGATGTGACTGATTATCTGTCTCTCTATGGCATGACTGCCCGCGAACTGGGACAGACAATTATAAATGAAGTGTATGAAAAGCTTGGTATCCGCGCTTCCTGCGGCATTGGCACCAACTTGTATCTGACCAAAGTCGCATTGGATATTTCTGCCAAGCATGCAACCGATTTTATTGGTGAACTGGATGAAGAAAACTACCGAAAAACCTTATGGGATTATCGTCCGTTAACGGATTTTTGGCGGATTGGCAAAGGTATTGCCAAGCAACTTGAGAGCGTAGGCATCCTGACAATGAAGGATATTGCCCATGCGGACGAAGACTTTCTCTATCGGCTGTTTGGCATAGATGCAGAGTTACTCATTGATCATGCATGGGGGAGAGAGCCCGTGACCATCAGCGATATCAAATCCTATCGTTCCCGTACCAACTGCATTTCCAGTGGTCAGGTATTGGCCTGCTCTTATGGATTTGAGGAAGGCAAGCTGATTGTCAAAGAAATGGCAGATCTTATGTGCCTTGATCTGGTAGAAAAAGGATTGATGACAAAATCTATCACGCTTCATATCGGATATGATAACCGCTTAAACGCTGCTCCTGCCCATGGCACCACACAACTCCCCGACGAGACCAGCGCTGACATCCTCATTATCCCTGCAGTAGAAGCCCTTTATGAAAGAATCATCGACCCGACCCTTTCTATCAAAAGAGTGAGTATGACTTTTAACAATGTCATTCCGGAAGAATACCATCAATACAACTTTTTTGCTGATGCCGAAAGTCTGGAGAAAAACCGCAAACTTCAAGAAGCTGTAATCAGCATCAAGCACAAATTTGGTAAGAATGCAATTTTAAAAGGAATGAATCTGGAAGAACACGCTACCACCCGAGAACGGAATCAACAGATTGGAGGACACCGCAGTGGCGAGCAAACCGAAAAATAAAATGTCAATACAGGACCGCGCTAAGCAATTTATGCCCTTTGCTGCCTTGAAGGGCTTACCCGAGGCATTGGCTGCTAAAGAAAAAATTATAGTAGAAAAAGTCGAGATGTCCCCGGAAATGGCTCAAGAACTGGACCATAAAATGCATTTGATTGAAAAAGGGAAAATGGCAACGGTGGTTTACTTCCACGATGGCGAATATATCAAAATAACCGGTATGGTAGCCCGCATTGATCCAACATGCCGGCTATTGCAGATTGTAAGTACGAAGATAGCATTTGAGGATATATTGGATATGAATATTTAGTTCACTACCTCATTGCCATTCGCAATGCTTCATTTTCTGCTATTAACTTAGCAATTATATTATCCTTCTCTACTAATGCTGCATCTTTCTCTATCAATGCCGCATCCTTCTCTATCAATGCCGCATCCTTCTCTGCCATAATAGCATCTTTTTCCGCAAATAATTTTTCGTATTTATCCTCAAGTATATCAATATCAAGTATTAAAGATTCATCAGTCATCTCAGTCACCTCTCGCAATTCTGAATAACGAGCATATATATGTTCATAAAGTTTATGTGTTAATCGCTTTAATTTATATGCATCATTTATAGTAATATTTCCATCTACCACATTCTTATCTATGCTTCCTATTATATCATCAAAAACCAAACGTTTCAACGCCAAAATATTTTCGTTTGTCCGTTTTCTTTGAATTTTGTCGCGCAAAAACAAAAGCGAAAATGGAATTAATATAATCATCTTCTTTTGATTCAATTCTTCAATGGAATGTTCCAGATATTTAAAAGTAGGAACTTTGTAAATAAATGTACCTTGTTCACCAAAATCCAACGTCAACACATACTCATCCGGAACTGTAGATTTTGAAGAAAGATAAATAACCCGTGCATCCGGAAAAAGAAGTGTATGACCACCATGATCAGCACTTGGAAGTATCTGACGTTTTTGTGCATGCCCATAACTATAATCAAAAACCCGAAGCACAATATCCTCATCCGCAGTCATTTGCGCCTCTATGTGATAACTATATTGGTTATTAACAGTCAAAATAGTATCCGCCAGACACCGTCTCAATTGATTATCCACGTGTTCTGTCCAATTATATGTAACGGTACTGTCCGGCAGATGATTGGTTCCAAAGAGACCATTAATCAAATTAACAACTGCCTTAGATGATAGGGTTAAGATTTTTTTGAAGATTTTATCATAGATATGATAAGTTTCTTGATAGTTAGACATAAAAAGTCCCTCCTTTAGATATGAAATTAAATAAATTTGAAATATTTGACCGAATGGTCAGAAAAAAAGAAAATATAGAATTTTCAGATGAGGTTAGTATAATACGCATATAAACGAAATGCAAGCAAAAATTAACCGACTTAGTATCCCATTTGGCATACATCCAATACCAGCAATGTCCATAATGACCAGTAATGAACCCAAGAAAGTGGGCGCACATTCATAAAGAACTCTCTTTCCGCGCGAATAGCTTTCCGTCGGAAGGAGAGTTCTTTATTTTCACGGATAATCGGAAATCCCCATAAATTGAAACTGGCACACTTGTATCCGATAATCTCATCAACTGTAAATATACTAATAGCAGAGATGGAAAAGTATGCAAAATTGTCAATCATAAAGGCTATGAAATATAAGATAAGATCTTGAAAAAATTCATGGATTGCATGATGACTCCTCAGAGATAAAAATAAATTCGCATACGGGGTATGCGAATTTGTTTTAGCATCTGAAGATGACTTGAGACAAGGGTATATCTGTAAAGAAGTATATTACTTACTACACTTTCTATGCTAGTTTCTTAAAATCACTTAGCCATAATGTTAACTACTTAATTTGATCAATTAATGTCACCATTCCTATAATACTTGTTCCCAGTGCAGTTATCGAAACAATAATTGCAGTTATTGCTTCAAGTACTTTTACAAATCCCGATACTCTTTCCTTAGCTTTGGAAAATACATAATTTCTCAACTTTTCAAGTAAATATAAAAAGGTTTTTACAAAATCACTTAAAATATAACAGAGATACGTAAAAATAATTATCCCTACTATGCAAAATAGAAATTCACCCAATATTGAACCACCGCTTATATTTTTCAGAAGATATTCTAATTCAAGTACTAGCAAAAATAACATTCCTATGGAGAACCAAAAATGAAATAATACTTTTCGCATAATTTTTTCTTTCTCATCAATCTTCAATGACGGAAATAGCCAAAACCATAATGTAATACTCATTCCTCCCCAAAATGTCCTAGAACTATTCGTTTCTCCTCCTAACGATTTTATATATGCATCAAACCAACATAAAAAAACTCCCATAAGTAGTATTCCCGTATCAAAACAAAGCCATAGTCTTCTCCTTTCGGTTATAATATACTTTTTTGTCATTTCTAAAATATCTTTAAATATTTTTTTCATATCACACTAACAATCCTTCTTTTTTTCAAAAATCACCAAATAATCATTCAACTTATCAATATCCCATCCATCAATTTCATCAAAATCTTTTAAAATTAATTCATAAATAGGCTCTGATTTAAAAAAATTAGAATAACTGGTTATTTTCATGGACTCCTTTTTGGTTTCATATAGATTTTTAAGTCTTCGAATAATATATTTGAAGAGTTCAACTAATTTTTTATCTAAATCATCATCCGGATAATCTGTTACCAACAAACCATGCACATTATCTTTATGTAGCTGTTCACTTGTATAATCTTGAATATAACCTTTTTTCTTTTTATACATGTAAAGCAAGATAGCCATTACTGTTAATTTACCATTTTTAGCTACGGCAATTAAATCAACATCGGACGTTTGGGTTGTATAATCTGTTAAGAATTCATCATAAACATTTCCGATCCTAACCAAATCAAATAAAGTATCATAATCATGTTTTCTCATAAATACTTGATTATACAATTTACTTGAAGAAAACATAGTATTTTTACTATTACGAGCCGGTCCAGGTCTTTGCAAAATGCAGGCATATATCAACTGACCTATATATTCATTTGTTACTCTTTGCCATTTTTCAACTTTTTTATAATTTTTTGGTTTTACCCCTCTCTTAATCTCAATAGATAAACTATGTTTTCCATTTTCTGCACTTTTATATTGTAAAATTTTCTGTTCTTTTGCATTCGCTTTCAAATCCCGCTGTTTAATCGGCTTCTGTGAATTTGATGCTTCAGATATTTTCCCAATAAAATCTTCATCCAATTCATCTGCATTTTCTGCTCTTACAATTTTGCACACTAAAGCAAAATCATTTTTTTCATTTACCAACTTGGATTTTCCTATTTTAGTCGTAGTCTGCGCACCGTTAATAATAGAGAAACCATACAATTTGATTCTATTACCATCTTTCATGAAATCCTTGCAGCCTATGGTAATTCCATTATTATAAAACCAAAACTGATCTTTCTCTTTTTTAATTGTATTATCAATTCCATCATCGACACTTTTCTGGCTGATATGCTCCCTCAAGTTATAGCTAAACAATCCATTGGTACCATACTTATTAAACAATCTTTTTACAGAAGAGGCTTTAATGTTGACAACAATTCCATTTTCTCCATAAGACAACATATTATGGGAATTTGACTCATTTAAAACAATTTCAACATAATCCTCATCTATTAAATCCGCATCTTGTGCAATAATAGCTTCTTTTACTTGAATATCACTTTCATCATAAACACTAATTTTATACCCACTTACCATATCTAATGTTGCAAAATCAGATATTTTTTTCTTCATTTCATCATTAATAATTGTATTTGTGAATAGTACTAATTCTATATTTTTATCATTATCTAAATCATCATAAGCATTTATATATGCAGATTTTAAAATTTGAGAATATTGATCGTAATCTTTGTCCTCAAATTTGGTTACTGTCTCTATCATTTTATAAAATACATCTTTTATGTTTTCAACCGATAGACTCTTTGACGATTTACCTTGTATTAAATACATAGTATCACTATCAGAATATATAAAATCTATTCCTCCGTCATTTACTCCATCTGTAAATCCAGTTTTTATATCTACTTGACCTATATTCCTTTTATAGTAAAACAAATCAACAGCATCAAGGGTAAATAAATACTCTTCTGTAATTTTTCCATCTGGAAAATTTAAGTTTTTGCACATTTGCAAAATTGCTTCTGTTCCTTTTTTCATTTGTATACCTCCGATTTATTTTAATACAAATTATTCTAACTAGTAAATTTATTACATATTCTTATATGCATTTTTAATCAAATACACGGTTCCGCTCTATATATTTCTAATATCAAGTCACGTTCTCTTTATCCATTTTTCTGATTATTCTTTTGTTATTATTTTTTTAAACAAAAATCTATTAAATTTATATTAGGATTACGAGAACTGTCTCCATTAGGTCTATTAAATGTAATTTTTAAAATAGAGCAATCTGTCACATCAATATTAAATTCCGTAGGCAAACTCCCTTTTGCTATGACAAAGGAATCAATGAGTACATCATCTTTATAAAAAGAAATTTCATAATTTCTATCCACTCTTTCAGATCCCAAATCATTAAATGCCATCATACCACTCAAAAGTGTATACTTCTTTTCAAGATTATAATATATGGCAGCCTCTCTATACGAATTGACCGTTAGCGCCATTCCACTATCATACATAATATTATTACTCTGCATTTCGGTCACCTCTTCATAAGCAGTTACATTACCTGTAATTGTAGCCGGACTATTATTTAAAATGTAATAATAAACGTCTTCTACAATATAAGGTTTTGTGTCAAAAAGCATCACTTCTTCTTGAGATGTAATAATTTCTAATGGATTTTCCTGAATACTATTTTCACTCATTTCACCACTTTCTTGTAATTTTGTAAGTTCCTCTTTTAGATTTTCATTTTCCGCAACTAAATTACTATTCTTCTCTACCAAAGATTCCTTTTCAATTTCTAACTCAGCAATTGTTTGTATATTTTCATCATACTTATCAAATAAACTATTCATAATGGTTTCTGTTGAATCTTCATTATTAATTGTAATTATTCCACTATTTTCGATACTTTGTTCAGTCTTAACACTTTGAATTTTTTGTCCACTCACTACTCCTAGTACTGTGCCAATAATGGTTGTTATTGACGTTATTATTGCACAGATAATTTTTGTCCTATTCTTAGTCATATGTATTCTCCTTTATATAACATTCTTCTATTTCCATTATTCTAATTTTGCGCTTCATTTTCAACAACTTTTTACAATTTATTTAAACTTTTTTCTTCTTTTTGTAATTGTTTACTATTTTTTGTGTATTTAATTAGTAAATTTCTTTATTTATGCCTTATTTCTTCCCAATTCATCTCACGCCATTCGCAAAGGCACCTATGGCGCTTTCCCACCACTTCGCGGCTAACTTTTGCTCATAAGCCGGCGTTCCCTCCGATGTCACAAATGAGAAAGTCCTCACGCAAGCATGCGATTATTCTCATCCGCACCAACAGGGTGAACTGTTAAATTAAAAAATCTAATGCATTTTCCTCACCAAAGTGGTATATTAACTAATGTATGGATATTAGTTTTTAATAGATACGAGGTATTCGATATGTTCAAAGCTAAAACACCCGTCAAAACGGGTCTTAACATTATTATTGTCGGCGCAGGAAAAGTTGGTGTGACACTGATTGAGCGTCTTTCTAAAGAAGGGCACGATATTACCATTATCGATAATAATGCTGATAAGGTGCAGTCTATCAGTAACCTATATGACATTATGGGTTATGTTGGAAATGGTGCAAGCTATAGTGTACAGATGGAAGCCGGTATTCAGAACGCAGATTTGTTGATTGCTGTGACCGCTTCTGATGAATTAAATTTGCTTTGCTGTACCGTTGCAAAGCGTGTAGGCGATTGCGCAGCTATTGCCAGAGTCCGTACTCCTGATTACAGTAAAGAATCCGGTTATCTTCGTGATCAGTTAGGTCTTGCCATGATTATCAATCCGGAGTTGGAGGCATCCAAAGAAGCCGCCAGAATTTTATATCTGCCTACTGCATTGGAGGTTAACTCATTTGCGCATGGTCAGGCAGAAATGGTGAAATTTAAAGTTCCTGAAGGAAATATGTTAGATGGCATTTCTATTATGGAAGCTGCCCGTAACGTTTCTTCCAAGGTCTTGATCTGTGGTGTAGAGCGTGACGGAGAAGTGCATATCCCTTCCGGTAATTTTGTTATTCAGAAAGATGATATTGTTTCCTTTGTTGCTTCCCGCAAAAACGGTAAAGCATTTTTGGAATCCATCGGTTTCAAAACCAACCAGGTAAAAGATACCCTGATTATCGGCGGAGGTCGCGCTGCCTATTATCTGGCTCATCAGCTTCTTGCCATGGGTATTTCCGTTAAAATTATTGAACGCGATAAGGCCCGTTGCGAAGAATTGAGTGTATTACTTCCCAATGCCATTATTATTAACGGTGATGGTACAGATGAAGATTTACTAAAAGAAGAGGGAATCGAGTATGCAGAATCCTTTGTTCCTTTAACCGGTATTGATGAAGAAAATATTATGCTTACTCTTTATGCAAAGCAAGCATCCAATGCAAAAGTGATTACCAAAATTAATCGTATTACATTTAATACGGTAATCAATCAATTAGATCTGGGCAGTGTTATTTATCCCCGATATATTACTTCAGAAGCAATTATTGCTTATGTACGTGCAAAGAAAAACTCCATGGACAGCAATATCGAGACATTATATCATATGTTTGACCATAGAGCTGAAGCGATTGAGTTCCGTGTCAATGAAGAATCTGCTGTGACCAATAAAACTTTTGCAGAATTGTCCTTAAAGAAAAATCTGTTGGTTGCCTTTATCAATCGTAATGGTTCCATCATTATCCCTCGTGGCCAGGACTGCATTAAGGTTGGAGACACAGTTATGGTTGTAACTACACATACAGGCTTTAATGATATTCAAGATATCTTGGCATAACGGAGGCAATCATGAATAGTTCGATTATCAGATATGTTTTGGGTCAAGTATTAAAGATTGAAGGCGCGCTGATGTCACTTCCATTTCTTGTAGGTATGCTATATCAGGAAGATGCCGCAATCTGGTATTTAGTTGTGGCTTTTATCTGCATATTGCTGGGATTTACCATGACATGTATCAAACCTGACAACAACGTCTTTTATTTAAAAGAAGGTTGTGTTACTACAGCATTAAGTTGGATTTTACTCAGTCTTTTTGGTGCACTTCCTTTTTGGTTAAGTAAGGAAATTCCTTCTTTTACTGATGCATTATTTGAGACCATTTCCGGTTTCACTACAACCGGTGCCAGCATATTGAGTGATGTAGAAGCATTGAGCTATTGTTCTTTGTTTTGGCGAAGCTTTACCCACTGGATTGGCGGTATGGGTGTATTAGTCTTCTTATTGGCTATTATTCCCATGAGTGGTGGTTCCAACATCAATCTGATGCGCGCAGAAAGCCCCGGACCTTCTGTCGGTAAATTGGTACCCAAGATTAAACAGACTGCCCGCCTTTTGTATATTATTTACTTTGTACTCACAATTATCCAAATTGTACTTTTATTAATAGGCGGTATGCCCTTGTTTGATTCTGTTACCACCGCATTCGGTACAGCCGGAACCGGTGGATTTGGTATAAAAAATGACAGCATGATGAGCTATTCCCCTTATATCCAATGGGTAGTAACCATCTTCATGATTTTATTCGGTGTCAATTTTAATGCTTACTATTTTCTGGTATTCCGTCACTTTAAAAAAGCATTTACCATGGAAGAAGTCCGCTGCTATTTCTTAATTATTTTAGCAGCTACCGGTATTATATTCATTGACATCATTCATGTATTTGATCACTGGGCGGATGCATTACGCCATGCAGCCTTCCAAGTGGGTTCCATTATCACAACCACCGGATTTGCTACAGCAGACTTTGACTTATGGTCTCAGACCTCTAAAACGATTTTAGTTCTTCTTATGTTTATTGGTGCTTGTGCCGGCAGTACCGGCGGTGGTATCAAAGTATCACGTTTTGTCATTGCTTTTAAAACTGTGCTTAAGGAACTGAATTCTTACATTCATCCAAAAAGTATTAAAAAAATTCAGTTTGAAGATAAACCGGTAGAACACGAAGTCGTTCGCTCTGTAAATGTATTCTTTATTACATTTATTACAATTTTTGCCATTTCCGTCTTTGCCGTTTCTTTTGAAGGCAAGGATTTGGTAACAACTTTTACAGCCGTTGCTGCAACCATCAACAACATCGGTCCCGGTCTTAATATGGTCGGTCCTACACAGAACTTTGGCCACTTTACAGACTTTTCCAAATATGTGTTAATGTTTGATATGCTGGCCGGAAGACTGGAACTTTTCCCCTTGTTAATTCTGTTCCATCCCGCAGCGTGGAAGGAACTCTTCAGTAGCAAGCTGCACGCCAAGAAGGAAATTTAAAATGTTAAAATAACTAAGAGCAATCTATTTTTATAAAAATTTATATTATATCTTAAGCGCCGCGCTCTCGCTCGATGTAAAACGTAGCGGTACATAAGATTGCAAAGGACGCAATCTAAGTACCGACGTTTTCCAACGGGCTTTCAAGATATAATATAAATTTCATATAAATAATGGATTGCTCTTTTAGTTTTTATATGTATGTAAATACTTTTCTTTCGTAGCCATACCTCCTCGGATGTGTCTCTCGGATTTATTCACATCTAAGACCTTTCTCGCACTTTTTGCCAAAGCCGGATTCACCAGCATCAAACGTTCTGTCACGTCTTTATGTACCGTCGATTTACTAATGCCAAATTGCTTGGCAGTTTGGCGGACGGTAGCATTGTTTTCTATAATATAGTTCGCTACATTGATTGCCCTTTCTTCAATATATTCTTTCAATGAAATACCCCTCAGAAAGCTTTTTTACATTTTATGAAAGCTCCCGAGGGGTTATGACTTCATTTTAATTTTATTTAATTTACAATCCTTCGCACAGCTAAAATCGTACGATAAGTCGCATTGCTAATCTTAATACCGGTCCGTTCGGTACTTGCGTGGACAATCTGACCGTTTCCGATATAGAGCCCTACATGACCTGCATAACAGATCAAATCACCGGGTCTTGCCTCTGCATAGGATACGCCTGTTCCTGCAAATCGTTGACTGGTAGAACTTCGCGGAATGCTGATACCAAAATGTTTGTACACAGACTGTGTAAAACCGGAGCAGTCCGTTCCATTCGTCAAACTGGTTCCACCATAGACATAGGGATTACCGATAAATTGGCATCCATAGGCCGCAATCTGGCTACCCAGACCGGAGCCACTGTCCACTACTACATTCTGTCCGCTGTCTTTACCACTGTCACTGCTGTCTGTAGAAGTTGAAGTATCGGTGTCATCTGAATCCGATGCATCTGCAAGCTGCTGTTGTCGCTCCAGTTCCTCCTGACGCTCCCGTTCTTCTTCTTCCAACTGACGGATTTGCTCATTTTGGCTTTGAATTTGCTCTTTGTAGCTTTCTGCCTGTGCTTTTGCTTCCACCAACTGTGTATCAAAGTTTGCTACCGTTGCCCGCTTTTGGGCAATCAATGTTTCCAAATATTCCTGCTGCTCTTTTAACTCATTCTTGGAAGTAATCAAGTTGGCTTCTTCCAACTCTAATTGCTCTTTATAGGCAATAACCTCAAGCTTGGTCGCCTCATACTCATCCAACAATTCTCTGTCATAGGCGTAGAGTTCTTCGACATAAGACGCTTTATTCAGCATATCCGGCAAATTGCTGGCATTTAAGAAAATATCTATATATGTCTGATCGCCCTTCTCGTACATAAAGCGGATACGGGTCTTCATATCTTCATATTGCTGTTGTTCTCTTGCCTCTGCTGCCGCCAGTTCTTCTTTGACTACGTCAATTTCATCCTCTTTCGCCGCAATCTCATCCTCACAGATACTGATACTGGTCAAAATATCAACCAATTGTGTATCCAGTACGGTAATCTCCTCCGCAACCACTTCTCTCTGATCCTCAATCTCATCCATTCTTTCATTGACCTCGTCCAGTTCTTCTTGTGTTTGCTCCTGTTGCTCCCGTACTTCATCTACAGTAGTAGCGTAAACCTGAAGACTATAACCAAATGACATTATTAAGATTAAAAGTGCAGTAAGTATACGCTTTTTCATCATCATTTTCCTTTTTTATCAGTTTAATAAGTTCCCATGAAAGATGTAGGTTCTGTCTCCACAACAACCATAACTTCTGCTAATCTCTCCAATACTTCCTGTCTTAATACATATGCTTTGTAATCTTCTTCACCGGTATCGGCAAGCATTTCTTCAGCTGAAGCATAGCCATACATTGCGTACTCTGCTTCGACATATTCATTTAAGATTTCATCGGTTACTTCAATGCCCTCTTTTTTTGCAATGGCTCTGTAGACCAATTCAATTTTTGCTTCCTCTGTTGCTGCAGTAATCATATCTGCTTCATAGGTAGCCATATCCGTACCCATATAACTGGTCACAAATGTTTCCAAATCCATACCGTACATCTCAGCATACATTTCATAATATTCACTTAAGGCAGTTTTCTGCTCATCAATCAACTCCTGGGGAGGATCACTTACCTCACAAGTTGCATAGACAGTATTCCAAATAGCCAATTGCAATGTAGTCTTATTCTGTTCATCACAAGAAGATTGTAAATAATCTCTGATATAGTCCTTCATTGCCTCGTAGGTTGTAATGGTAGGGTCCAACTGTAAAGATGCCACAAACTCATCATTGTACTCCGGTTTCTCACGAAGATCGATAGAATTAACCGTTACGGTAAATACCACGTCCTGTCCCGCAAGATCTGCTGTATAATCCTCAGGGAAAGTCAGGTTCAAGTCTACGGTTTCACCCACTTTTACTCCAACCAGACCATCTTCAAAGCCATCAATAAAACTACCTGAACCAATCTCCAAATGTGCTCCCTCTGCTGTACCACCGGCAAAGGCTTCTCCGTTTAATGTACCAACATAATCAATATTGGCAATGGACCCTTGTGATACGGTATCTTCATTGGTAGCTGTATATTCATACAAATCATATGCATCTACATATGCATCCAACTCTGCATTTACGCTTTTTTCTACATCTTCCTCTGTAAATTCCACATAAGATACTTCTACCTCTACGCCTTCATAGTTACCCAATGTCACATATTTGTCAGGATTAATCCCACCACATGCGACAAGCATAGAGCAAATTAAAGTTAATGCTGTAACAATCGCAAATTTCTTTTTCATTTATTCGCACTCCTCATTTTTAATCATAGCTATTTAAATTTTAGCACATTGCCCAACTTATGTAAATCCTTTCCACAGACTACCACTCTTAATTTTTTGAAAATTCTGTGAACAGAAAACGGGGATTACCTTGCACTTTACCCGAAAGAATGTTACAATACTTGTTGCTTATGACTTTATATTTAGGAGGTTATTTCATGAGTACACAAGGTATTATTATACTGGTGGTTACAATTGTTATTATTGCAGCCGCTATCGCAGCACTTTATTTCTTGGGAAAGAAAGCTCAGAAAAAGCAGGAAGAGCAACAAGTTCAGATTGATGCCAACAAGCAGACAATGTCTATGTTGATTATTGATAAGAAGCGTATGAAAATCAAGGAGTCAGGACTTCCTCAGGCAGTTATCGCCCAGACTCCCAAGTTGATGAGAGGAACCAAGCTTCCCATTGTAAAAGTAAAAGTTGGTCCCCAGGTTATGAACTTGGTTGCCGATGAAAAGATTTTTGATTCCATTCCGGTAAAGAAAGAGGTAAAAGCTGTTGTCAGCGGTATCTACATTACCGAAGTACGAGGCTATCGTGCCTCCAAAACAAAAGAGCCCGAGAAGAAAAAAGGCTTCTGGGCTAGGACATGGGAACAGGCTAAGATCAAAGCCGGTGTCAGTCAGGTAAAATAAATTTCAATATATAGTTTTCCCGGAGCAGGAGGCATGGCGTTGAGACCAATATGGTAATCAACTTCCAGCACTGCTCCTTTTTCATTCTGTTTAATTGTTAAACTGTCTGTACGCACTTCTACATCGAAATTACCAAAGGCTGTCATATAAATGCTATTATGTACGCCGCCTTCTGAAAATTCCAGCACACTTTCCACTTCTCCCTTTCTGGTCACGCGAAGTGTGGAATTGGAAAAGCGCAATACTGTCTTACTTTTTGTATTGGATTCTCTGTCTATATTTTCTTCATAGGATACATAATAATAAGGCTCTTTATAAAGCATAGTCCCTACAGCTTCGGTTTTAATTTCCTCACCCGTAGTACCTTCCTGCATGCCAACTACCTTAATTTTTACTTCTGTACTCAATTAAAACCATTCCTTCAATTGCTCCCACAAAAGACTCTTATATTGTACTTCTACATCACTCGGGCTTCTGTCATCTTCATCTTCTTCATACGCAATGCTTTGAGGCGGAATTCCATACCCCGGATATAATGCTCCAAAAAAGAACATCGATGTATAAGTAGCTGCCAACATGCCATATACAAGAATCTCTGTGAACCATTTTGTTTTCATATTTTATTTCCTTTCCGTCAACATCTCATATCATTTCTTTTGAGATTATTGACAGATAGAAATATTTTTATACAACCTATGCGTTTAAATGCAAATGCTTTATAATCGTTTGTTCCTGATTGTCTATATGAAGCACCACTGCTGCTGCCGCTTTCTCAGCATCTTTATCCACAATAGCCTGATAAATTGCTTCATGCTCTTTGACCAGACGATCATGATAAGCAGAATCCTTAATATATTCCAAGCGGTAACGATACATTTGCTCAGCCAGATTGTTTACTAACTGGATCAAGCGGTCATTTCCTGTAGATTTTAAGATAATATCATGAAAATGCACATCTGCTTCCGTAATTTCTTTGGTATCATTTGCCTTCACCACTTTGGCAAATTCATCGCAAGCTTTACACAACGCCTCTTTATCTTCCTGTGTCATTCTCTCACAAGCCAAGCGGACGGCCAACATATCCAGTGCTCTGCGGACCTCCAACACATCCTTCAAGTTTTTCTCTGTAATTTTCGCAACCTGGGCACCTTTTCTGGGAATCATCACAACCAGGCCTTCCAACTCCAGTTTGCGGATCGCCTCCCTGATTGGTGTACGGCTTACGCCCAGTCGGTCTGCAAGGTGAATTTCCATCAAACGCTCACCGGGTTTTAACTCTCCAATCAAGATTGCCTGTCGTAATGTATTAAACACCACATCTCTCAGTGGCAGATATTCATCCATATTTTGTTGCAACATATCAAGCATCATATGATCCCTCCGTTCTCTGGAATTGTGTGACAAACACTTCCCGTATCTTCATTTCATTTTGAATACGCTTTGCTGCATTTTCTGCCTGCGCCGCATCTGTGTAAATTGCAAATACAGTAGGACCGCTACCGCTCATCAACGCATTCAGCGCACCTTCCTGTTTGCATATATCTTTTATTTCACCAATAATCGGATATGCAGGTACGGTTACCGTCTCCAATACATTTTCCATCCGATCTGCAATTCCCTGTAAATCACCATGCTCAATCGCAGTTTTCATGCCATCAATATCCGGATGCTTCTGAATGGTATCCAGACGAAGATTTTTGTATACAAAAGCCGTGGATACATCAATATCCGGCTTAGCAATTAATAAATGTGCCTGAGGCGGTGTCGGAAGTGCTGTCAAAACCTCTCCAATACCCTCGGATAATGCAGTTCCTCCCATAATACAATAGGGCACATCCGCTCCAACCCGGACAGAAATTTCCTGCAATTTTTCTTTGCTTAAAGGTGAACCCAGTAATTCATTTAAAGCAAGGAAGGTTGCTGCGGCATCGGTACTTCCTCCTGCCATTCCGCCAGCAATGGGAATCCGTTTCTCCAAATGGATGTTGACACCGATTTTTTTACCAACCTCTTCAAACAGTACCATAGCAGCTTTATAAATCAGATTATTCTCATCACAGGGGAGTTTTCCGCTATTGGTGGCAATATGAATCTCATCATCTTCTCTGCTTTCAAAGGTAAGAGTGTCATACAAATCGACCATTTGCATAATCATCTTCACTTCGTGATAACCGTCCTCTCGTCTACGTAAGACATCCAGTCCCAAATTTATTTTTGCATTGGCATTTTTAATTACTTTCATACTTGTCCTCTTAAACATAAATCCCGTAATTGCGATTGTATTTTTCTTGTATTTTGTATTTTTAATGTATTTTGTACTTAGAACGTACTTTGTATACACAATTATACAAAAAGCAACTTCCTTTTGCAAGCGTGAAACTGCTTGTTTTGGGAAGTTACTTCGTGTTGTTTTATAATTGTTGTGTTGTATTTTTCTGTAAAAGAAGCTTATCACCGGGGTGAATCAAGTCACCGGTTAATCCGTTCATAGCCTTAATGCCCTCGACCGGCATATAGTATTCCTTTCCAATCTGCCAAAGGCTATCGCCTTCTTTTACAATATAAATGACCATACCGGGCAAATTTTTCATTTTCTCGTGGTCCAAGTCTGACACTGTTGCACCAATGATAATAGGCTCCTTCTTCTGTTCAAAGACTACTACATTCAGACCAATGATACCATTGCATTCCATCTGACCGGCATCCAGCACCGTCACTTCCATTTGTTCCACATGCAGATGAATCTCCTGTGTAATTTCTTTTCCCTGTGTATCTCCTATATCCAAAGTATAAACAAAGGGGATATCCTTTTCCATGTAGTCATATCCGCTACTTTCTTCATTGGTCATATAGAGACAACGTAAATGAATATTCCCCATTACATTCATTTCACTTCCATCTATTTCCACATCTTCAAGCGTCGCAGTCTCTTCGTGGTGAATCAGAGTCATCAAGTTACCATTGTCTAACCCGATACGCTCTTTCACCTTAACCTTTCCACTGTTATTTTGTATCAGGTTCATAAAATTGCCATCTTTACATTGAGTCTCAACTTCTTTTGTAATACCGTACATATCTGCAAGGATCTCATAGGTCTGTTCTTCATATGCCTTGATATCCATATCAAATACCGCTTCAATGGCAAATACGCGGTCCTCTCCGTCAAAATCCTGTTTTACCTCGTATTCTACACTGCTTAAAGACACATCTACACAAGGAATCATGCCATCATGCATGCCATTGCAAGGTATCTCTCCCTGCATGGGAATCACGGTTTCATAAAATCTGGCACTATCCTCTTCTCCATCCGGAGAATATAAGAAAAATAATTTTACAACACCTTTCATGATAAGTTTGTCATTCCCTGACAGACATTCGATACCTGCCGGTAACACCGAACCATACAAAACCTCAAAGATATTGGGCAAATGAGTGGGTAAGGTTTCTTCATGACGGAATCGGAAGATATCCTTTTTGCATACTGTTGTCTCCATAATACGCAAAGGTTTCTTGCGATACTCCGTCATCAGGTCAGTTTCCACATCCATAGCCGCCGATTCATCAAATATTTCCCTGACACACAATTCCAATGTCATCAATGCGCGGACACTGATTTTTCGGGAATTGATAATCCCTACTGACAAATCCTCTAACGTATGACGTACGCAAACGGCATCACCCGCTTCCACTCCATCCATATGAAACTGCTCTTCGAAGGGCAGATTTGTTTCTACCTTACCTAAAGGTTCTTCCTCCTCATCACTGGTATAAAGAATATTGACAGCCAAAGACCCCTTTACCGTAACCTGTCCGTTTCCTGCCTTTGCCTCCTCAATTTTGATTACCCCTGAATGAAATATGACTTTATCTATATCAGGTCTTAAATCCGGAATATTTACATCATCTTCCACCGTAATTTGATTACCCGCTTTTGCCTTGATGCAATCCATATGTATGTTTTTCTTTACAAGCTCTAACATGGAAAAAATAACCTCCTTTTCTGATTATTTCATTGTATGAATCAGAAAAAGAGGTTATGACACAAATCTATTTATTTCACTGCACCAATCAATTCATTGATATCTTTCACACCGTATTGACGCATATAGGATTCGATGCCTTCCACACATTCTATGGTTGTATAGGGATTAACAAAGTTCATGGCACCTACACTGACTGCAGTAGCACCGGCAAGCATAAATTCGATAGCATCCTCAGCATTGGCAATGCCACCCATACCGATGATAGGAATCTTTACTGCATTAGCTGCCTGATACACCATACGGACAGCTACAGGCTTAATGGCAGGACCGGACATGCCTCCGGTTTTGTTAGCCAACGCAAACGCTCTTCTGTGGATATCAATCTTCATACCGGTAATGGTATTGATCATGGAAAGTGCATCTGCACCTGCCGCCTCTGCTGCCTTTGCCATCTCTGTAATATCTGTCACATTGGGACTTAACTTCATAATAACAGGCTGTTTTGCCTTCTTCTTAATCTCCTGTGTGATATTATAAAGGGCATCTGCTTTTTGCCCAAAGGCAATAGCTCCTTCTTTGACATTGGGACAGGATACATTAATCTCCAGCATGTCCACAGCCTCATCGGAGAGACGCTCTACCACTTCCACATAGTCTTCCACACTCTTACCGCAAACATTTACGATTACTTTTGTATCAAACTGTTTTAAAAACTCCAAGTCACGCTCAATAAATACCTCAATACCCGGATTTTGGAGACCGATGGCATTGAGCATACCGCCATAGGTTTCTGCTACTCTTGGGGTGGGATTACCGGGCCACGGCACATTTGCTACACCTTTGGTCACAACCGCACCCAATTGATTCAGATCTACAAATTCGCCGTATTCCATACCGGAACCGAAAGTACCGGAAGCTGTCATAACGGGATTTTTGAAGGTAACGCCCGCAATGGTTACCGCTGTATTCAACATATCTGCCATTAGATTTCTACCTCCTTCGCATCAAAGACCGGTCCGTCAGTACATATTCTTGCATTATTCACATGGGAATGATGATCTTTGTGTTTGGTCTTGCATACGCATCCTAAGCAAGCACCTACACCACAAGCCATTCTTTCCTCCAATGAAATATAGGCTTCCATTTCGTTAGCCTCTGCATACTGCTTAATGGCACGAAGCATAGGCATGGGGCCACAGGCATAAATCAAATCACCCTTCAAGCCATTTTCTTCAATGGCATTCATGACATTTCCTTTACTTCCCACACTGCCATCTTCTGTTGCAATATATAGATTACCATACTGTTTCAAATCTTCGTCCAAAAACAGATTGGCATCACGGTATCCTACGATAATATTGATTTCACAATTCCCCATAGCCTTCAGTTCTTTGGCAAGCTGAAGCATAGGAGGGATTCCGATACCTCCACCCATTAAAAAGCAAGTTTTTCCGGCTGCCCTTTCCAGCGGAAATCCATTACCCAAGGTACCTAGGATCTCAACAGCTTTACCACTGTGATACCCGGAAAACTCGGTTGTTCCCTGTCCTGCTGTCCGATACACAATACGAAGTCTGTTATTTTCTTTATCTGCTTCACAGATACTGATTGGTCTCGGCAACAAAGTCGATTTATTTTCGGGATATACATTAATAAACTGTCCCGGCTTAGCCTCTCTTGCAAGCCCCGTCTCAATCCACAAATCATAGATTCCGGGAGCAATACATGTCTGCTGCATAACAGCAGCGGTTTCTTTTCTTTTTCCCATGATGTTACCTCTCTTTATTCTATCTGTATATTTCTGTCTTGATTTGACATTTCATTGTGTTACTATGCGCGGTATACCACGTTTCCATCAGTAATGGTCGCATGGATTTTTCCGTAAAAGGTTTGTCCCAAGAACGGTGAATTTTGTGATTTGGATAAAGATTTTTCATAAACAAATGTCTCATCCGGATTAAAAATCACAAGATCCGCCTTCTTGCCTTCCTGTACACTATCAGGCTCAAAATTGTACAAGGTAGCAGGTCCCACTGTCATACGCTCAATAACCTGCAATAAACTCATATGCCCCGGACGCACCAGATTGGTAATGGCCAAAGGCAATGCTGTCTCCAGTCCCAAAATGCCACTGGGTGCTTCGGTCACAGCCTTATCTTTTTCCTCTTTGGCATGAGGAGCATGATCTGTCGCTATAATCTCAATGGTACCATCTGCCAAAGCCTCAATAATCGCCATACGGTCCTCTTCGGTACGAAGGGGGGGATTCATCTTCGCCAGTGTCCCATGTGCAATGGCAGCATTCTCTGTCAGTGAAAAATGATGGGGAGTGGCTTCAGCATGAATATTGGGATAGTTAACTCTGGCTTCCCTTACAAGTGCTACCCCCTCTTTGGTACTGATGTGCTGAATATCAATAGCAGCTCCCGTCTCCTTGGCAAGGGCTATATCCCTCTCAATCATGGATATCTCCGCCTGTCTGTCAGAACCTCCGATTTCAAAATGTGCACTGGCTTTTCCTTTATTAATCCCATTATTATCTATATAAGCAGGATTCTCTTCATGAAAACTCAAAGGCATCTGCAGACGCACTGCTTCTTCCATCGCACGGCGGACAAAGTCTTCATCCAAAAGCGGAATGCCATCATCGGTAAATCCAACTGCACCTTTCTCCTTTAAGCGCTCCATGTCCACCATTTCTTTTCCTTTTAATTCCTTACTGATAGCCGCACAGGTCTTCACATGAAGTCCTGTTTCCTCACCCTTTTTTATCACATAGGCAAGGGTCTCCTCATTGTCTACTACCGGTTTGGTATTTGCCATGAGCACAACGGTTGTGATGCCGCCGGCAAGTGCAACTTTTGCACCGGAATAAATATCTTCTTTATAAGTGAAACCGGGGTCACGAAAATGTACATGGACATCCATCAGTCCCGGTGATACCACGCATCCGGTAGCATCCAACACTTCCGGTTCCATCCCTTTCGTAAATGCCTCTGCATCGGCAGGTTTTACCACCTTCACAATCTTGCCTTCATCCACAAATACATCCAGCATTTCATCGGTTCGCGTCACAGGGTCTACAACCCTTCCGTTTTTGATATATAACATAGGCTTACTCCTTTTCCCTCACAAAAAGAGTATAGCATTTCCCCTAATCAAAGACAACCGAATAATCCAGATACTCGGTCTTTATGACAATATAGGGATAGGACTTTACACCATCATTGGGCACATCCGCACCGGGTCCGATCAGGCAGGTTTTCACATACACGGCATTTTCCGTCAAATACAAATCTTCCACCGTAATGCTGTAACCTCCGCTTTCCTGCTCTCCGTAACCGATACATATGTACAGATAGTTTCCATCCTGAAATGTAAACTTAAAGGGGGCTGTTTTTTTCTCCGTTACAACTGTAAGCAGTTCTGCCGGAAGCATCTCTTCTGCCACTACCGTCAGCTCCAGATCACGGATTTTCTCCGGTTGTCCCTGTTCCTTCTTGCTACACCCGACAAACAACAGCATCACTCCGAGCATCATGTAAAACATCATTTGTTTCATTCTTTTCATATACCATCTTTCTCAATCTTTTCTACTAAAATATGTTTGTATCCTTGCCCCCATTCCATTTTTTTACTATAATGCTTTTGATAGAATCAATCAGGAAGGTTTTTATTTATATGATACGTTTTATTATTAATTTTATCTTTGTAGTAGGATTTTTAATTTTAAGTCTGCCGATTCAGCTCATCGCATGGATTATGGGCAAATTCAATCCCAAATTGAAAGGTGATATTGCATTGGCTGTAGTAGGCTGGGCTTTCAAAGTAGTCGGCATTATCGCAGGTGCCAAAATAACCGTCATTGGTGAAGAGAATGTCCCCAAGGACAGACCCGTACTTTATATCAGCAACCATCGCAGTTATTATGACATTATCCTGACCTATTACCGTGTGCCCCGCCAGACCGGCTATATTGCCAAAGACGGCATGGCCAAGATTCCTTCTTTCTCCACGTGGATGAAATTTTTGCATTGTCAGTTTTTGGATAGAAAAGATATCAAAAAAGGAATGCAGGTTATCAAGAATGCCATTGACTTGATCAACAACGGCATTTCCGTCCATGTATGCCCGGAAGGTACACGTAATAGGACAGATGAGATTATGCTTCCTTTCCACGACGGCACCTTCAAAATTGCCGAGCGCACCGGTTGCACCGTTATCCCCATTACTGTGACAAACACGGAGGCTTTGTATGAAAAAAACAAGAAGTGGCATATTCATTCTGCCCATGTCATCATTGAATACGGTAAGCCTATTGAAACCGCAGATATGACCAAAGAAGAACGCAAAAAATTAAGTGCCATGACCCGTGAAATTATACTCGACACTTACATGAAAAATTTAGAATTGGTATAAAATTAAGCCGTACAAATTCACAATGGAATTGTACGGCTTTCCTAATCTATTCTGCTTTTATGGCCCATCGCATTTTGGTAGACTTTGCTCTTGGATTCATGGCACATTCCTCTGCTGATGGGCGGATCACTTCTTCACAAATTTCTGAATAAACTCCCTGTTTCTTTAATTGTTTAAAGGATTTTTTAACCAGACGGTCTTCTCCGGAGTGGAAGGTCAGTATGGCAACTCTTCCGCCCGGTGCAAGTGCATCCGGCAACTTGTCCAAAAAGGCATATAACACCTCAAATTCACTGTTTACATCAATCCGTAGCGCCTGAAAGGTTCTCTGGCAGGATTTTTTCACTGCTTCTTTCCGTTCCTTTTCCGGAAGGAAAGTAAGACTTTCTTCAATCAACTCCCGAAGACGTGTTGTGGTATCCACCTTTTTCCCTGTCTTTAACTCACGCATAACCGTCTTGGCAATCCGGTTAGCATAAGGTTCATCTGAATTTTCCACCAGCATCCATTGAAACTCTTCTTCTGTCAGTTCTTTGAGCCGCTCTGCTGCAGATGTACCTGCCGTAGGATTGAGTCTAAGATCCAGCGGTCCGTCGGTTTTATAAGAAAAACCACGTTCCGGATTATCAATCTGCATGGAAGATACACCCAAATCTGCCAGCATAAAATCAAAGGGACCATGTGCCTTTGCCACTTCATCGATATTGGCAAAATTGGTTCGGATTACAGTCAGAATATCCTCTCCAAATCCTTGATCGCGCAATCTCTTGGTCGTCTTTTCTATCTCTATAGCATCTACATCCAAGCCATAAATGTGTCCACTGCCATCCAAGCACTTCAACATTTCTTTGGTATGTCCACCATATCCCAAAGTAGCATCTAATCCCTTTTGTCCCGGCTGAATCTGAAGAAAATCCAAGATTTCCTTTACACAGATGGAAATATGCATGCCGGCGGGAGTACTTCCCTTCTTGATTACCTTTTCAATGGTATCTGCATACTTCTCAGGATTGTGCTCTTTATACTTTTCGTGAAAACTACGGGGATGCGTACCCTTATAACGCACCCTTCGTTTATGGGGCTGGTTTTGATTTTCCATATACATATCCTTAATTCTGATTCTTTAACGCTTCCAGCAATTCCTCAAAATGCATACCGTGAGATGCCTTTAAAAGCACTGCATCACCCTGTTGCAATATCTGATTTGCCTCATCCAAAAAACTTTGTTTATCTGCAAAATAATACACTTGGGACTGTTGTCCTACTGCCTTGGCTCCTTTTTCCATATGTTTGGAAAGATTACCGATACACACAATCACATCAATACCTTTTTGTGCTGCATAAGCACCGGTTTCTTCATGGAGTACATTTTCATGTTCTCCCAATTCAAACATATCACCCATGACAGCTACCTTTCTTTGGGTAGCATAGGCTAACAAATCGAGGGCAGATTTCATGGAACCCGGGTTGGCATTGTAGCAATCGTCAATCAAAGTATATGTTCCTGTCTCAATGACATTGCTTCTTCCGCCTACAGATTTCACTTCAGAGACACCTTTGGCAATCTCCTCTAAGGTCAGACCCAGCAGATGACCTACATTAGCCGCCGCTAATGCATTCCACACCATATGTTCACCGGGAAGAGGAATGGTCACAGCTACACTTTCTGCTCCTATATGGATGCGGCACGCCGTTCCCTTGAGCCCCAGATTCTGAATACCGGATGCATAGATTTCAACAGCTTTTCCACCGATACTTTTTCCGCCTTCCTTAGAAAAGAAATAAGGTGCATTTCCGTTTACATCCAAAACAGTGGAAAGCTTGTCATCATCGCCGTTTAACACCACCTTGGCAGAAGCATCCATCTCATCAAACACTTCTGTTTTGGCCTGCAAAATACCGTCCCTTGTCTTCAGATTCTCCAAATGACACTGACCTATATTGGTAATAACCATAATATCCGGCTTTGCAATGGCTCCCAACCTCTGCATCTCGCCAAAGTCACTGATACCCATTTCCAACACCGCTATCTCGTGCTCTTCACCTACGGAAAACACAGTCAGCGGCAAGCCTACTTCATTGTTAAAATTGCCGGCTGTCTTTTGTACTTTATATTTCACCGAAAGAACCGATGCAATCATTTCCTTGGTACTGGTTTTTCCCACACTTCCGGTAATTCCTACAACTGTGGCATTCAGTTTATTGCGGTAATATTTGGCAATATCTTTTAACGCCTGAAAACTACTATCTACCAATATATATGATACTTCTTTATTGTCCGGTGCTTTTTCACAGACAACACAGGCAGCCTGCTTTTCAAAGACTTGGGAAATAAAGGAATGACCGTCTACCTTTTCGCCCACAGTCGCTACAAATACCCAGTCTTTTTCAATCTTGCGGGAATCCAATGCAATGCCTGCTACAATCCGTTCTTTGTCAGCTTCTGTGCCACAAAAAACACCGTTACACGCATTGGCAATTTCGCCGCAGGTGATTCTTTTCATCATACTTTATTGCTCCTCATACTTTTTCAATGACAACTCTACCAGCCAATCACAGAGATCTTCGTAATTTACACCGATTGCTGCCGCTTCCTGGGGAATCAGGGAAGTTGGTGTCATACCGGGAAGGGTATTTGCCTCCAGACAATAGATATTGTTGTCTTCATCTACCATAAAATCCATACGGGCATACACTTTTAAACGAAGGGCTTTATATGCCGCTACCGCTGCCTCCTGAATCTTTGCTGTCAAAGCTTCATCTATGGGCGCCGGGCAAATTTCCTCGGTACTGCCCGCCTGATACTTGTTTTTATAATCATAAAAGCCCTGCTTGGGTACAATCTCTACAATGGGAAGTGCCTTACCATCAATCACCGCATCGGTAAACTCACGTCCCTTAATAAACTGCTCAATGACAATCTCATCTTCGTATGTATAAGCATCGTTTACAGCCTTTGTAAGCTCCTCTTCATTTTGTACCAAATATACGCCAACGCTGGAGCCTCCATGACTGGTCTTCACCACGCAAGGAAAAGGCACCTTGGGAATTTCCTGTCCCTTTTTCACTCCAAATCCAATGGGTGTGGGAACCTTGTGTTGCATAAAAATATCTTTGGTAATACCCTTATCCATAGCAAGTGTACTGCTGACATAATCCGTTCCTGTATATTTAATATTTAAAAGATCGAAAGTAGCCTGGATTCTGCCATCTTCACCGTTCATTCCATGAAGTGCCAAAAATACAATGTCCGCCATCCGGCAAATATCAATGACATTGGGACCAAAAAATCCTTCTTCAGGATTATGACGCATTGCATAAATCGCCTGTAAATCCGGATCTTCTTCCGACACCGGGCGGATACCTTCACTCCAATCCTTCTCTAAAGAAAATACATTTGCTTTCTCTTCTTCAGACAAGTCTGCCCCCAAAAACACATCAAGCAATACCGCTTCGTGTCCTTTTTTCTTTAATGCCTTATATACACCTGTCCCGGATACCAGGGACACATCTCTTTCTGTACTGGTTCCTCCGGCTAATACTACGATTTTCATTCTGCTGCCTCGCTTTCCATTATTTCTCCTAATATAAACAGATAGGCGCCACCGACTGCCGCTCCGCTTCCTTTTACATCATTAGCTTCGTCATATATGCCCTCGTTGGTCAAAAAACTTTTGCCCAATTCATTACATCCATTAATATAATGCAATCCATCCTCAAGAATTAATACATATTCCTTGCTGACAACCACATGCTCAATCATGGCTACCACATATAAACGGTCCGAAAGCAGACGATTATTCCGGTTGGAGCTGACACAACAAAAAGGATTGCTGTCATGCTCTTTTTCAACACTTTCTGCTTTATCTGTCAATTCCTCCATAAGCATACCACACAGATCCACATCCACTTTAAATACAGTATTTAGATATGCAATAGCGCCCTGTACATATGCTTCATCTTTCCAAAGTTCTTCTTCTGTCACGTCATCGGCAAAAAAATCCCTGCCGGAATTTGCACTCAGATAGCTTTTTACCATGGTGCCATATCGGGTATATCCCGTTGCCTTATAAAGCAGGGCACTGTCATAAAACAACCATACCTGATCAAATCCCTCTTCGTAACGTTTCATATCCAGCTGCTTATACACCGCTTCTGCTTCTCTTAAATATTGATTTGCCATTCTCACGTCATATGGCTTCAACACCTCATATAATTGCGCCATCACTCCACAATAGAAAGCCATTTCCTCTGTGGTCATTTCCTCCGGCTTCTCTGATAGAAGCTGTTCTCCGGCTTCACTGAGATTTTGAACATAATCAGGAAGTTCTCCTGCTGCAACCGTTTCCGGCTTATCGCCATAATACTCCCAATAACGAACCAACCAGGATAGGGTCTGAATCCGATATATGTACTCAGATTTTTGATTTTGCACTTCTGTCCACATCGTCTTGGCTATTTTTTTGTAATTGCTTTGCAAGTGATTCTCGTTAATTTCGAATGTATAAGAACGGCCTATATAAGGTGCCTCTATATAATAAGTCCCTTCCTTGTTCACAGAAGTAAAATTACCGGTTAAAATCGCTTCCCCATCTTTACTCTGATTCCCTGTCAAAATCATGGCACCCTTATAGACTTCCTCTTTCGTATCAGCATCGATTACATAAAAAATGCCCGCCTCTTCGTCTCCGAGAAAATA
This sequence comes from Lachnospiraceae bacterium, assembly GCA_045542735.1. Lineage (GTDB taxonomy): Bacteria > Bacillota > Clostridia > Lachnospirales > Lachnospiraceae > UBA2882. The sequence continues at coordinate 75,375 of JAZQLQ010000021.1, read as the reverse complement.
TACGGTCTTCTCATCTGCCGGGCAATATCCGTTGGTATCAATCAAAATACGTTGACCCTTGGAACCACTTTCTTCGGATGGACTCATCTCTTCTGCAAATGCATCCTCATCCGTTATCTCATCGATTGTCATATCCAATCCGGCATCGCTGCCAAGTCCTTTTTGTTCAGAAGCGCTACATGCACACAAACACATGACCAAGCCGATTGTCAATATCGCTACTAGCTTTTTCACAATGTCTTCACCTTTATTTCTCCATAGAAAAATCCAATCATTATGATTATACCCCATGGAGAAATGATGGTAAAGCCACTAGACAAAAAATTCCGGGGCGCGATATACAATTTCGCCCTGTATTAACGTACACATCGTCTTGGAAAATACATCCAGAGGATGTCCGTCAAAAATAACTACATCGGCATACTTTCCTTTTTCCAGACTGCCGATTTTATCGTCTACTCCACATATTTTTGCCGCATGGATGGTAATGGCACGTAATGCATCCTCCATTCTCATCCCCTCTTTTACAGCCAAACTCGCACATATGGGTAGAGTTTGTATAATTGAAACAGGATGATCGGTTGTGATAGCAGTCAACACTCCTGCCTTTGATAATATTCCCGCTGTTTTAAATGCCATATTTTGTACTTCTATCTTATTTCTGCTGGTAAGATCCGGTCCTACAATGGCAGGAAACCCGGATGCCTTGATCTCATCGATAATCAAATGTCCTTCAGAACAATGATCCAAGGTCATATTAAGATCAAATTCCTTTGCGATGCGGATAGCAGTCAAAATATCATCTGTCCTATGGACATGAGCCTTTAGGGGAATCTTTTTTTCAAACACCGGCCGATAGGCTTCATAACGTAAATCTACATCTGTTTCTTTTCGTTCTTTGGATAAATATTGCTTTGCCGCCAACAATTCTTTTCGTAGCATGGCCGCAATGGCCATTCTGGTAGACGGCGATTTACCCATACCACTATAATTCACTTTGGGATTTTCTCCAAAAGCCACTTTCAGGGCGGCGGGAAAACGCAAAATCATATCATCGATACATCGTCCCGCATTATGGAGAACTACAAATTGTCCGCCTACCACATTGGCACTTCCCGGTCCTATCATAGCAGATGTAATACCAGCCTTGATGGCATTGTGAAAAGCATCATCCATAGGATTAATGGCATCAATTGCCCGTAAGGAAGGCGTAATGGGATCAACCCCCTCATTACAGTCATCACCTTCCATACCCTTCTTTTCCTCTGTAATACCCATATGACAATGTGCCTCTACAAACCCGGGAAGTACATAGCAACCTTTGGCCTCTATTTTACGGTATCCGGGCGGAATCATTTTTCCTTTTTCCACGAGTCCTTCAATGATTCCATTTCCAATAAGAACTGTGCCACCTTCCAATACCTGTGGTGACTGATCCGACATGGTCAGGACCTTTCCGTTTACAATTGCCAGTTTCATATGCTATTCCTATCTGAAATAATTTAAGGGATTGATGGGTGTACCGTCTTTTTCCAATTTAAAATATACATTGGTCCCTTCCAAACTGTAATATTTGGTAGGTTCTGCCACATATCCGATAATCTGACCACGGCTTACTTTATCTCCGGTTTCTACTGCCAGTTCTTTTAACTGACCATAGGTTGCCTGATAGCCGTCACCCAAATCCATAATCACATATTGTCCGATTTCTTCGTTAATACCTACCTTCGTCACCACTCCCAATGCTGCCGCCGCTACCGGGGCCTCAACTTCCGAACCAATGGCAACTGCAGGATAATAGCAATATTGGTTCAAGGTTGCAAAATACGTCCTCTCATCCATGCTAAAATTCATAATCACATTACCCATAACCGGCCATGACATCCCGTCTTCTCCGGTAAAGTGTATGGTTGCATCCTGCTTACTTTCTGCGATAACCGGTGCTACCTCAGTGAAAACCTCAACTTCTGCCAGTTCTGCATCACCTGTCAGATCTATAGACGCCTGTTCCTTCCCCTTTGTCTCCTCGTAAGGAACCGTTATAGAACTCTGTGTATGAACAGTTACCGGTAGATTCTCTTCAACTTCCGCAATTTCTGTACCCTCTGCTTGTACAATGGGGTCTGCTGTTAAATTCCCTTCTTCCACTGTTTCAATATCTAAAATCTGTGTTCTGGAAGGGGACTGGCTCTGTGCATACATACCGGATACCACACAAATACCAACCACCAAAGCAGCCGATGCATAAATTGATACCTTTTCTTTATTCCATTTTGTAAATTTGTGTCTTTTCATAATTGGCCTCCTAAAGCTTCAACCTTTCTGTCTCAGCAATAGTTTTTCCCTCAGGCACAAACTTTATACGATAATTTTTTTCAAAATGAATCCCCGAAAAAAATAATTTAAAATTTGATCATAGGTGTATCCTTGCTTTGCCAGTTCATTGGCATAATAAATATCCATCCCCAGTCCGTGTCCCTGTCCTCTTGTGGTGATGAGATAATCATTCCCTTGGTCTTGTATATCAAAATTAGCAGATGGTAACTCATGAGCATTCCGAAAATACTCACCACTCACTTTTCTTCCGTTTACTTCCATTTCTTCCACATAACCGGCATTATCCCTAGTTATTTCTCCAATTTCTCCACATACGCTTTTGGAAATATATACCCGGGTAATAAAACCCTCAGCTTCCATAGATTTTATACAAGCTACACCTTCACTCTCCTCAGAACATCTGGTCATTCCTGCGCTCAATGCATGATAATTGTATGCTGCCACCGTATTATCTGATACAGCAATCATCCCTCCGGTCTGTGAAATAGCATCAGCCATTTTTGCTTCAAATGCCTCCCTATTTTCTCCGTATAGTGCCTCTCTTTTTGCATATTCATAATAGATATTATTGCCACTGACCACAATGATATTCTCATCCTCTTTTACCATCAGTTCACTACGGATCAGTACTGCCAATGCCTTCAGACATTCCGTCTCATATTGGGGATTGGCAACCGCCGCCATAACCCCCAACATATATTCTTCTATGGGCATTTGAATTGTCACTTTGTCCATCTCCCGACAGACAACAATATGCTCCTCACCCGTCTCGCGGGAAAGGAGCATGACTATGATACTACTGCATATTATAAGTAAAACAAAAAACTTTGTGAATTTCACTGTTTGCTTCCTACTTTATTACTTGTCACATTGTATGTAGGAAATAGGTTGGCCTAGACTTACTAAATTGCCAAATCCAATTGCTGCATGGTGCCTACATTTCCATTTTCATATAAGAAAATTCCCGTTGAACGGATTTGACCGTTTGTCTGATTATTTCTTAAGGAATTCAGGGAAAAATCTGTGGATGCCTTTTGCAGACAAATAGCACCTACACCTGCTTCTTTCAGATGATACAATTCGTCATTGCCATTTTCATCTTTGGACCAAATCAATAACTTGGAAAAGATCTCATCATTTTCATCAATCCAGCCGTTACCGTCTTCATCATAAATCATCAGATCTTTAAATCCGTCTCCTGATTTGGTGCCAAACAGTTCCGATCCATCATTGATGACGCCGTCATTGTTTTTGTCCAGTGCCAGATAGCCACTGCCGCCCTCCAGCATGGAAATGCTGTCCAAAATACCATCACTGTCGATGTCGAACTCAAATTTCTGATCGGATAATGATGTAACGTTGGTGTCCAGATTGATAACCAACGGATCCAGCATCTGGACGATTTCTGTGGTCTGGGAAGTCTCATAATATTCTTCAAAACTTCTGCTCATGGTCAATCCCAAATTGAAAGAAATCTCTCTTCCGTCTGCGGTCACAACTTTTCCTTCTGTGGAAAAAGATGTTTTTTCTGTCTCGGAAAAATATTCCGAATAGTTCAATTGCATTCTCACGTATTGTACCGGTCTCTGGGCTACAGTCTGCCCTTGTGACATTTCGGATAAACGATCTTTGATGCAATCTCCCTTGTCTCCTCCAAAAAGCCAATAAATCAAATATTGCATACACTTTGCCTTGATGTGCTCAATGGCTTTTTTCTCATCTGTTTCCGCAATATCACGTATAGCGGAAATGGAGTAAGACCTTTCTTGCAACGAGAGGTTTGCTTCTCCTAACGCTTCCTCTCCTGTTTCGGACTGTAATAAATCCGAAAAACTTTTTTCTGTTCCTTCCTTGGTTGTTCCCGGTGTCCTGATCTCTGCATGAAAACCAACTGCGCGGGAAGAAATAGAAGTATAACTTCTAGCGGATTCCATTCCTATCATACTGGAATCAATTTTCAATTTATGCCCCTCTCTGTCCTTTGGACATTACTCGACGGTCAGCTAGATTCACCGCCTGTAATACTTATATCGGATGCGCGAAGGCTTTTCCTTAATTCGCATAGTTGTAATGGGTCCGGTGCCCATTTTCCTCATCACCATAGGAAAAAATCCGGCAGCCGCAGATACGGTTGCCGGATCTAAATCCTTTAGAAAAATGAACTATATTAAATTCTGTTGTAATTGATCAAACATCCTTTTAAGATGATTTCTCTTTCTTCATCTGTCAATTCGCCAAGTTTCAGAGTAAACTCTTTTAATCCATCTTCTTTTACAACATAAGCTGTGATTTCCGATTTTTTGTCAATCACTGCCTGCTTAATCTCAGGTACAAAGATATAGTCTAAGTTGCTGAAAGGTAACTCGCCTTCATCGATGATAAAAGGAAGCATACCCCAGTTAATCAAGTTGGAGCGATATCTCTTGGTGGCATATTCATTGGCAATATTTGCCCATCCGCCAAGCACCTTCTGGCAACTTGCCGCCTGCTCTCTGGCAGAACCGTCACCGGGTTTTACAGCAAAGATAGTAGAACCAATACCAAAGGACTCATGTGTCAGGTTGGGGAACTGCTCTTTGATCTTGTCCATTACCGGTTTAATCTCAGGTAATACGGAACAAGGACATTCCTCTGTCTCTCCTGCCACCAAAGCTTCTCTCAATTTTTCAGCTTTCTGGACTTCTTTTGCACGACCTACATAAGCAGGATCTTTTCTGGATAATGCAAACTCTGCAAGTCCTAAAGGATTGGAACGATAGGAACTTGTTTCACCGGAAGGAATCAACTCATCGGTAGTGGTAACCGGATCATGAATCTCAGATACGACCTTTAATACCAAGTTGTCTGTCAAAGCTACCATTGCAGGCCAGTCTTTGATATTGGGACCAAATTGGATTTCCACATCGGGATCAGCTACGCCTTTAGAATCAAATACACGGTTTTTGTAAATATTTGCATCGTAGTGATATTGATATTTACCAAGTTCACCGTCAAAATCAGTTGCTGCAGTGAGCACACCTTTGTTTGCTGCTGTGGCTGCGATAGAACGTGCATCCATTAAAGCTACGGAAGAAATCTGTCCATTCTGCAACTTGGAACCTTCACGGTTGGGGAAGTTTCTTGTAGAGTGACGGATACTGAATGCATTGTTTGCAGGAGTATCTCCGGCACCAAAACAAGGTCCACAGAAGGCAGTCTTCATAACAGCACCTGTCTCAAGAATGGTAGCTGCGCATCCGTTTTTAATCAATTCCATGTAAATGGGCATGGATGCAGGGTATACACTTAAAGTAAATCCATCGGAACCGATGTAATTTCCTTTTAAGATATCTGCTGCTGCACAGATGTTTTCAAATCCACCGCCGGCACAACCTGCGATGATACCCTGATCTACCATAAACTTACCGTTTACGACTTTATTTTTCAATGTGTACTCCACGGCTCCGTCTAAGGATACAGCCGCACGTTTTTCTACATCATCCAAAACATCATAGAGGTTTGCATTTACTTCCTCAATGGTATAGGTGTTGCTGGGATGGAACGGCATTGCAATCATAGGTTTGATTGTTGATAAATCAATCTCGATTAAGCCGTCATAATATGCCACATCCGCAGGATTCAATTCTTTGTATTCATTCACTCTGCCATGGATATCGTAGAACTCTTTTACCTGATCATCCGTTTTCCAAATGGAGGATAAACAGGTGGTTTCTGTAGTCATAACGTCGATACCGATACGGAAATCGGGAGACATGCTGGCTACACCGGGTCCAACAAACTCCATAACTTTATTTTTTACATATCCGTTGTTGAATACTGCACCGATAATGGCAAGGGCAACGTCCTGAGGACCTACCCCCTTCTGAGGTTCACCGGTAAAATAAACAGCTACAACGCCGGGCATGTTGATATCATAAGTCTGATTCAAAAGCTGTTTTACAAGCTCGGGACCACCTTCACCCATTGCCATGGTACCCAGGGCACCGTATCTGGTGTGGGAATCGGAACCGAGAATCATTTTACCGCCACCTGCAAGCATTTCTCTTGCAAACTGATGGATAACAGCCTGATGAGGGGGTACATATACACCGCCGTATTTTTTTGCACAAGTCAGACCAAACATGTGGTCATCTTCATTGATTGTGCCACCTACTGCACAAAGAGAGTTATGACAGTTGGTCAAAACATAAGGAATGGGGAACTTCTCCAATCCTGAAGCTCTGGCTGTCTGAATAATACCTACAAAAGTAATATCATGAGATGTAAGCTTATCAAATTTGATTTTTAATTTATCCATGTTACCGGATGTGTTGTGACTCTCAAGAATACCATAGGCAATAGTACCTTTTGCTGCTTCTTCTTTTGTCACATTTTTACCGGTTTTGGCTGCTACTGCGGCCAAAGCATCATTTCCATCAGGAATCAACTCTGTACCATTTACAAGATATGCGCCACCATTTGCTAATTTAACCATGTTCGTTCTCCTTATCCGTTATGTTTAGCGATACCCGCCAATATCTATCAGCGGGTATCACTATGTGAATTATTTAGATGTTACTTTTTTCTTCGGAAGAACTACCTTATCCAATTTCCAGATATCATCAACATATTCTTTGATGGTTCTGTCGGATGTGAACTTACCACAAGATGCTACGTTTAAGATTGCGCTCTTAGCCCATCCTTTTTCATCTCTGTATGCAGCTTCTACACGTTTCTGTGCTTCTGCATAAGATTTGAAATCTTTTAAGATAAAGTATGTATCTGCTTTTGCAGTACACTGTGTATTCAATAAGGAATTGTACAAGTCGCGGAATAACTCTGTATCCTGATTGTATGTTCCGTTGATTAACTGCATTAATACTTTACGGATGTCTGCATCATTATTGAAGATATCCATAGGATTGTATCCGCCGTAGTTTTCGAAGTGGATTACTTCATCAGAAGAAAGACCGAAGATAAATGCGTTCTCTTCACCAACTTCTTCTACGATTTCTACGTTAGCACCATCCATGGTACCCAGTGTTAAAGCACCGTTTAACATGAACTTCATGTTACCTGTACCGGAAGCTTCCTTGGAAGCTGTGGAAATCTGTTCGGAAACATCTGCTGCCGCAAAAATCCACTCTGCATTGGATACACGGTAGTTTTCAATAAATACAACTTTTAACTTTCCGTCGATGGAAGCATCGTTGTTGATTACATCTGCAACAGAGTTGATTAACTTGATTGTCAACTTCGCATTTTTGTAACCTGCAGCTGCTTTTGCACCGAAGATGAAGGTACGAGGATAGAAATCCATTTCAGGATGCTCTTTGATCTCGTTGTATAAGTACATAACATGTAAGATGTTTAACAACTGACGTTTGTACTCATGAAGTCTCTTAACCTGTACATCGAAGATGGAACGGGGATCTACTTCTACACCGTTGTGCTCTAAGATGTAGTTTGCAAGACGTACCTTGTTCTGGTATTTGATGTTCATAAACTCCTGCTGAGCTTTTTCATCGTCTGCATATACTTTTAATTTTTTAATCTTAGCAAGGTCTGTAATCCAGTCAGCACCGATATGATCTGTTACCCAGTTTGCTAAGAGAGGGTTACCATGAAGTAAGAAACGTCTCTGTGTGATACCGTTTGTCTTGTTGTTGAACTTCTCAGGCATCAACTCATAGAAGTCTTTTAACTCCTGATTCTTTAAGATCTCTGTATGCAATCTTGCAACACCGTTTACGGAGTAACCTGCTGCGATAGCAAGGTGAGCCATCTTAACCTGTCCGTCATAAACGATAGCCATTTTGCGAACTTTATCCTGATTTCCGGGATACTGTGCTTCGATCTTCTGAACGAAACGACGGTTAATCTCTTCTACGATCTGGTAGATACGGGGAAGGAGACGGCTGAATAATTCGATAGGCCATTTCTCAAGAGCTTCGGACATAATGGTATGGTTTGTATACGCACATGTCTTGGTTGTTACTTCCCAAGCTTCTTCCCATGTGAGGTAATACTCATCCAATAAGATTCTCATAAGCTCTGCTACTGCAACCGTAGGATGTGTATCATTCAACTGGAATGTTACTTTCTCATGGAACTTACGGATATCATCATGATTTCTCATGTATTTTGCAACTGCTTCCTGAACAGATGCAGATACAAAGAAGTACTGCTGTTTTAAACGTAATTCTTTGCCGGAGTAATGATTATCGTTGGGGTAAAGTACTTCTACAATATTCTTAGCAAGGTTTTCCTGCTCTACTGCCTTCTGGTAATCACCTTTATCAAAGGAATCAAGCTGGAAACACTCTACAGGCTGTGCATCCCAGATACGAAGTGTATTCACGATACCATTGCCATAGCCTACTACAGGTACATCGTAAGGAATCGCTTTTACAGACTGATAGCCTTCCTGAGAGAATACATTTCTGCCGTTTTCATCCTGACGAACAGATACATAACCACCGAACTTAACTTCTTTTGCGTATTCAGGACGACGAAGCTCGAAGGGGTTACCTTCAGCCAACCAGTTATCCGGTACTTCTACCTGATAACCATCGCGAATTTCCTGTTTGAACATACCATATTTATAACGGATACCACAGCCGTATGCAGAATAACCCAAAGTAGCAAGGGAATCCAAGAAACATGCTGCAAGTCTTCCGAGACCACCGTTACCGAGAGCTGCATCGGGCTCCTGATCTTCTACCACGTTTACATCTAAGCCAAGCTCATCCAATGCTTCTTTTACAGCATCATAAGCCTGAAGGTTGATCATGTTGTTACCGAGTGCACGACCCATTAAGAACTCCATAGACATATAGTAAACGGTCTTGGGATCTTTCTTTTCATACTGTTTCTGTGTCTCTAACCAATGATCTACAATCGCATCCTTGATTGCATAAGATACAGCCTGGAAAATCTGCTGATCGGTTGCTTCCTCAAGAGTCTTGCGGTAAAGAGTCTTTACATTGTAAAGTACGCTTCTTTTGAATAACTCTTTATCAAAAGTTGATAAGACTGTTGTTTCTTTCTTAGTAGCCATAAGTTCCTCCTAAAAATTCTATTCATATAATTAAAATTTCATATGTAGACAATCATTCATTGTCATCACACCAAATACCATTATACAATAAGTTGTCTTAAATAAAAAGCACGAAAACCCTTGCAAACTATGAAAATTTACAAGGGTTTTTACCAATTTTATGGATAAAGTATACAAAATACGCGTTGCATGAGCCATGCCGGACACTGGATTAATATTGCTCGTCGGGAGCTTGCTCACGTAAGAGCATATTAAGACAGGGGACGATACGGCGACGCCGTGATAGCGAGCAGGCTTTGCTTGCGAGCTATCAGCATGGCGAAGTTCATGCGGGAATTAGTCGTGGCCGTGGGAGCTTGCTCACAGTCGGACACGGACTGGCGAAGATGTATACGGCGACGCCGTATATGAGGAAGAAGCCCGTTAGGGCGAATTCCGAATGCATGGCGCAGGATTGCGACGCCGTGATAGCGAGCAGGCATAGCTTGCGAGCTATCGGCATGGCGAAGTTCATGCGGGATGAGTCGTGGTCGTGGGAGCTTGCTCACTAACGCTTTTCTACTAAACTATAGAAAAGAAACCCATTTAGAAGAAATTTTCCTTCAAATATATCTTTTTTTCTTCTAAAAACCAAGCATCTTATCCGTTTAGTAGAAATAATACCTTCAAAACTGTTGCCAGCGCTTAGTAATTCATTATTTTTTCTACTAAATGGAATTCATTTAAGTAATTTAGTAGAAAACTCATCAAAAACAGTTTAAACATCTCCTTTATTTTCTACAAAAAAAGACTAATATACTTGATTTAGTAGAGATGACTATCGACACTAACCTAAACTTTACGACCCTTTACCAACTCACCCATCATAGCACCGCCAATGACACAAACAGCACCAAAAATTTGTACTGCAGTCATTTTCTCACCAAGCAGAACAGATGCAAAAAACACTGCTGATAGTGGTTCAAGATACCCGCATACAGCCACTGTTTGCACCGGCAATTTGGCAAGTGGAGAAAAATATAAATAACATCCTATTCCGGTGTTTACAACACCAAGTACCAAAATCCATATCCATGCTTCTGATGGGACATTTAGAATAAAACCCTGTTTAAATCCTACAAAAACAGCAACTGTCAGGAAACTTACCACCAACTGAATTACAGAATTTTCCATTCCGGTAATATGGTTTGACTGCTTATTAAAAGTCACCATCAGGAAATACATAACCGCCGACATTGCACCACAAACAATTCCCCATGTATTACTACTGTCATCTATCACATTTCCATTAACACATACAATTCCTACAAGCACCGTTAAAAATCCAATTATCTTAGGTACTGTAAACCTTTCTCTAAAAATCACAGGTGATAATATCATAACAATTACCGGTCCACAATAATACAGAAGTGATGCCAAACCAACCCCTATCTGTTGGTATGCTTCATATAAAAACAACCAACTCGTTCCCATTGCCACTCCTGATAATATAATGAATACCGTATCTTTTATATAAGTAAAAATATGGAATTTCCCCTTGCCTACTAAAAACAAAATCATCAGAAGAATACTTCCAATCAATGTTCTCAAAAATACAATCTCATAACTATTCAATACAATGTAACTTGCAACAATACCATTAAGTCCAAACAATAATAATGCTGACAAATATTTGATAAACGCTTTTTTATCCATAATAACTCCTTGATTTCTAATATCGAAAAGTATATCATAATGCTAAACATGAAAAAATCAAATATTTATCATATTTAAAATCACATTTTGGAATAGGTGTTATTATGGATATGAATTTACAAAAATACCTGTCTTTTGTGAAAGCCGTGGAATACAGTAGTTTCACAAGGGCAGCCGAAGTTCTTAATTATACACAATCCGGCGTCAGCAGAATGATTGCTGACCTTGAAAAAGAATGGAATATCACTCTCCTCGAACGAAGTAAATATGGCGTCAAACCAACAAGCGATGGTTTGAAGTTATTACCCTATGCCCAAAGTCTCTGTACTGAATTTGATAAATTGCAAATGCAAATAGATGAAATCAACGAACTTGACTCCGGGCTAATTCGTATTGGCACCTTTTCAAGCGTTGCTACACATTGGCTTCCCAATATTATTAAAGAATTTCAAAAAGATTATCCAAATATTGACTATGAACTTTTGTTAGGTGACTATACAGAAATTGAAGAATGGATTCGCACCGGAAGAGTCGATTGTGGCTTTTTAAGATTACCAACCCACCAAGAATTTGAAACCATCTTTTTACATCAGGATAAACTTATGGTAATTCTCCCCGAAAATCATTCCTTAAGTCATGTTGAACACTTTCCGGTTTCTGCACTTTGTAATGAGCCCTTTATGCTACTAGAAAAGGGAGCAAAAGCAGAAATATCTGAAATATTTGAACGAAACAACCTGATACCAAATATAAAATTTACAACATGGGATGATTACGCTGTTATGTCCATGGTCGAAAGCGGTCTTGGAATTGCCATATTGCCGGAACTTATTTTAAAACGTGTTCCTTATAAAATTCTGGCAAAAGAATTAGATGTTCCTGCTTACCGTGATATAGGTCTCGCATTAAGAAACAAAAAGAGTGCCTCTCTGGCAGTAAAAAAATTCTTAGATTATCTGAAATACCGCTAATAATAAAAGTTAAAAACTCTACGGCAATCCATGCCGTAGAGTTTTTTTCAAACATTATACATTTCTTTTCACTTCAATATTTGTTACGGTGCCATCGGTATAATCAGTTTCAATAACATAGGAATAGTCACCTGACTTACCAAAAATAATATTTCTTTCACCACTCATGAATTCTTCTTTGTCAGCCGCGTCAAACTTAACACCCAAGTCTTCGAAAGCAGCAATTGCGTCCTCTTTGGTAACATCCGTAAAATCAATATCATTAATTAAAACGGTAGCTTTACTAAATGTAAAACTGGGATCATATCGGTAAGCATAAATCTGGCTGTTCTTAAATTCAACCGAGTTAACATCTTTGTTAAACACATGGAATATTACATTTGCATATTCATAACCACCATATTGATCCGGTGCATATAGATAATAAAATGTTGAAGTGTAACTTTCACCCGGAATATCAGGCTGCATGTCCAAATCCATATCGCCTTTTTCAAACATGGAATCATCAACAGCAAAACCTGCATCTATCAATTCCTGTACTGTCATATTAACCGTGAGTTCCGTACCGTTAACATTAACCACCGGCTTAACCAAACTCTGGCTGTAGAAATAGCCGCCTACAATGACACCGATAATTAATATCGCTAAAAAAATGTCAAATGACCGGTTCTTTTTCTTCTGTTTCTGTTCTGTTTCCACTTTCTGTTCCATTTCCATTTTCTGTTCTGCTTCCATAAATTTTCCTCCTTTGCTTTAAAAATCCATTTATTCTAATACCAGATTTTGGATGGATTTTTCTCCTGTTACATACTCTCCAAGGTTATTCGCCCATTTTTCAGTAAAAAATACGCCATAGGGAATCTGTTTCTCTTTACGTTTCTTTCCCATCAAAAATCCCCACAATGTGGAAGGTATACCAATGACAATCAGATATAGCGGACCAAGCATCAGCGATTGAATGGTATGACCATATTCATGTACCAACAGGCGGCTTGATAACTCTTTTGCACTGAACTGGCCTTCAAATTTCTTGACGAAAAATGGTTCTGCCGAAACAAACACAAAGAGCCCCAGAGAAATACTTGTATTACTATTCCATTCTGTAATAACAGCTCCATGATAACTGTAATGTTTTTCTTTATAATGCCTTATAAATAAAACCAGACCCAAAAGCGTTTGTAATATTCCCCAGGTACATTGCCATATTCTGTATGTCCATATTTTCATAAAAATCTCCTACGTTTCATCCGGCTGTTGTCCATCATGCGCCAGCCATTTACATTCTGTCATTTCCATATTTGTAAAAATGGCTTTAAAGGAAGAATCCTCCGGACTACAGGCATAAATACCAAACCGAATTGTGTCTTTACCGTTCCACATATGACAAATACGCATCTGCTTATATGTCACACCATCCTCAGAACATTCGATACAATAATCATCTTCCCTGCGGCTAAATCTGTACCACATGGCCTTGACTGAAGCATCAATCTCTGTGGTCGCCCAATCAGAATATCCGTTATTGGTGACTACACTGCCAAGATGCTGATACTCCTTGTTCTCATATTCAATGGAACCTTTCAACCAGTTCTCGCTATCCAGATACATCACGATACCACATTGGTCAAACCTGCACTTACTTTCAAACTCTGTTTTAACAACAAAAGAAAAAAACTTTTCTTCTGTCTCCATCTGCAAAACAGGGGCATTATCATTTCTGAAATGATAATAGGTTCTTTGCCACAAATCCGTATGTGGCACGGTTGTAATCTCTATTTTATCTCCCCCAATGGTATAATCCTTGGGTTCTCTTGTCCATTTTAATCTACGAATATCAAACTCCATCACGGCCGCTCCTTCATTATGACTCTTCTACCAATTTCCCACACATATGTTCCGGTGTCAACACAAGCAACAAAGTCCGATGCGCATATTTTTCAATCTCGTTTTGAATATATGCATCATCCTGTGTAAATTTATGGCTGAGCTTTGTGGTAAAATCAACGATTTTATCCTGCTCGTCTACAATCTCTATTGTGCCAAATACAATAACACTTTTGATATGTAGCGCCCACTGACCGGGATTGCGATAGCCTTTATCATAAACACAAAAGGAAACCTTGGAATCCTTTTGTAACGCTTCCAGTCTATGTCCGATTTTCCCGCAATGGAAATATATCTTGCCGTCTTCTTCATTATACCAATGATTCATGGGCATTCCATAAGGATAGCCGTTGTCGCCATTAACGGAAAGGACGCCCCGTTTCTCTGTGCTCAAGATATGAACACATTCTTCCATAGATAGTTTTTTATTTTGCCTAATTAAGTCTCTAAACATATATTATATCTCCACAGACATTTTTTATGATTCGGGTAACATCACACTGTCTGCAAAAAATCCTCTACCTCTTTATTAAACACAATACAATTCTTATTTGCAATAAAATGATCACCTTTTATAATGGATAGCCTTGCTTTTGGTATATTTTTTGCAATCTCTTTTGTATGGGATTCCTTAATCATATCCTTTGTTCCGCAAATAACAAGGGTTGGAGCTGTTATCTTTGATAATTCATCCGGCTCGATATTAGGATCATTGACCATTAACCCGAGCATTTCGGCATTTTTGTTTGCATCCGGCGATTTCGCAGCAAATCGTTTTGCTATCCGATATCCGATTTCAATCGGTATTTGTACGGTTCTTTTCACTCCCTGCGGATTTAAATTTCCGCCATTTAATATCAAGGCCTTTACTTTTTCGGGATGCTTCAAGGCAAATTTCATGGCGATATTGGCTCCATCTGAAAAGCCCAAAATAATTGCACTTGAAATTCCCAGACTTATCATAAAGTCATCTAAGTCATCAGCAAACTGGCCAATGGTGAAAGGTGCCATACCTCTTGGTGATTGACCGTGGCCTCTTGTGTCTATGGCAATCACTCTATATCTGTCACTAAAATAATCTATTTGATGTTTAAAATATGTACCATCTTCGCCGTTGCCGTGTAAGAGAATCAACGGTTCTTTATTTCCTTTTTCTTGATAATGTAACGTTACTTCCATGGTCTTCCCTTTCCCATCCAACCGTTTTGCTCCCAATACGCTTTCTCTGCATCACCGGAACCCCAGCCCATTTTTTGCATCATGCGCATCATCATAAACAAGGCTTTTGTTTTTATACCTGCCTTCACATATTTTTTCTTCAATACTTTATCAGCAATCTTGGTGGTATCTTTTTCTATTTTTTTCTTTTTCTGCTCTGTAACTCCATCCCATCCCATTGCCTGAACACTAGTGCCATAAGACAATACATAGGGCACTCCCCAATAAAGCAAAGTATCTGTAATATCTTTCATCGCAGTTTTGGTACCGCTTCCTGCTGCCGTCGATACTACAATAGCCCGCTTACTGAACATGCATTTTCTCGGTCTGTGCACCATCCAATAATTAAATGTCAAATCAATAAAACTCTTCATGGGAGCAGATGCTTTCAAGCAATATGTGGGCGTCGTAAAAATCAATATATCTGCTGCTTCCACTGCTGCCATAATCTTATTTTTTTCTTCATAAAACGGACATTTTGTATCATCTTCTATACATGCATAGCATCCCAAACAAAAATGATTTAAATCTCGTGGAAGAAAAAATTCTACAATATCTTCTTCTCTACTAATTTTAGTTGCTATCATTCTACCAATGTGATAAGAACTTCCCTTATGGTTTTGTCCATGTATCATTACAACTTTCATTTTCCACACTCCCTGTACATTCTGCTAAATTGTCTGATATGCTTTTCTAACAACTGCAATGCCTCTTCCTCTCTTTGCGGCTCTCTATCGCATAATGTTAGCAATAAATAAATTGGAGAATAGAACTGCAATGCCATAATTTGTTCATCTTCTTTTTTCATCTGCTCCTGTATTAATATCAATCGAAATAATCCGGTCTGATATTTTAGTGGTTCATTGATATATTGGTTGGAAAATATCTGTGCCAGCTCTTGATTGGAAAACTGCTCTATCGTAAGCATCTTTCTAAATTTACATTCATACTCATCATGTAAAAAGAAATGAAAAAGTCCCATTCCAAGTTTTACCAGTTGGTCTTCTGACATTTCTGCAAAAATGTTGGCATCCAGTTTCGAATCACTTCCGGTTATACTCAAATAAGATACTTCTTTATCATAACGATTGCGCATCTCTTTGAGAATTGCCTCAAATATATCCTGCTTGCTTTTATAATGTTTATATAATGAGGGCGCTTTGATACCCACACCTTCTGCGATATGTCCCACATAAACATTTCCATAACCTTTTTCCGAAAATAAAGTTAATGCAACATCCAATATTTTTTTCTTGGTATCCATAATCTCTCCTTGGCTAATTCAAGTTAGCCCCATTATAGGCTAATTCCGATTAGCTGTCAAGACAAAAAAAGAACCACAATATTGTGGTTCTCATATAAGCATAACACTGCGATTACATTAAACATTCCGTTTAACTGCACAATTTTCTATCCCCTTACGAATACTGCCTTACCCTTCTTCAGACTGCACCCATTCCAACTCTTTTGCCGGCACAACTATATAGTTTCCTGCCCCTTCGCCAACACGCAAGTATACCTTATCAATTCCTGCTTGAATTATAGTTCTTGCACATATCGGACACGGTTTAGCCTTATGTATAGAATTATCTATGGGATTAACACCCGCCAAATACAAATCAGCTCCAATCGTTTGCTGTCTGGAACAATTCAACAAAGCATTTGCCTCTGCATGGATGGCACGACACATTCCATATCCTTCACCCTGATGCAAATCTCTCTTTATTCTTGGACACTCTCCTATATCACAACAATTTTCAAACCCTCGCGGTGCACCATTGTAGCCTGTTGAAATAACAACATCATCCTTTACTATAACCGCTCCATATTTTCTCTTAATACATGTACTCCTATATGCAAATACTTCTGCACAATTTAAATATGTATCAATTTTAGTAATCCGCTCTCCAGTCTCCGGTCTAACCATATATCCTCCTCTTACATCCCTTTTTATCCTAAATCAATCAAACTCATTTTCTATGTGCCAAAGTCTCGAAGTGTCTCCTTCATATTTTTCCCACTCTGTATCAGACACTTCTATGTACCAGTCTTCACCTTCACATTCCATCCAGCCATAATAATTACTGCCTGCAATGTCTTCATACCAGTATTGCCACAGGTTGGGACTGACATCTGTGTTGTACCATAAATAGCAATCACTGCCACGGTCATAATAAGCCTTTGCACCATAATCCCATGTGAGATGCTTTTCATAGGGATCTGATTCTGAGCAGATGCGGAAAATCCTTGGCTCAACCTGATCCAGATAAATGTCATTACCATAAATCTCCAGATTGGTTTCTATTTCTTGGGGCTGGCTTGTATATGTATAATCGTTTTCTGAAAAATCTGTAAATACACTCTTTAAAACAATAAAAAACACAACCATCATTGTGATAATCCAGGGAAGCACCGTCAGCAATGCTATGAGCCCCAGCTTTTTCAAAACCCTGGCCGTCATTCGATTAGAAGATCCCTGACTATTGTTATTTACATTGAGGATTTCGTCCACATAGACGGGAGTCTTATTCATTTCGGCACCACAGTTTTTACAGGTGGGATAAAAGCCTTCCTTCCAGTTGACCTCCAACTCCGTACCGCAATAATCACACACATAGTGCGCCTCATAAGAGCCATCCGGTTTTTTAAAGGCTACACTGTCTGCGTCATAGTATTTTCCTTCTTCATCATAATACCCCTTACGATAGAATACACCGGTCTGCTCATCCATCCAAGAGTCATGAAAGTACATGTAATCATGATGTCTGCATCGCACCATAATGGATCTGGTCTTGATATGGGACGGGACGCCGGTAGGCTGATTTGTACGCACTCTTCTCGGAGTACTTGTCACAGAATTTCTGTTATAACTTCTGCTTGAACTCCTATATGAACTGCTATGGGAAGAGCTACTGCGTCTTCTTGATGAACTGCTTCTTCTACTTGAACTGCTTCTGCTCCGTGAACTTCTGGAACTTGAACTTCTTCTGCTAGGTGGCATAGTTTCCTCCTTATATGTTAAAATTACTCATTTCCATACTGTATTTAATCATGGCTTATTGATACCACGATTCTATTAATACGATTATCTTCGTGATATAAAATCACATTCAAATCTCCCTTAACATACTTAACGGCAGTATCAATGGGATAATCTCTTTCCTCATAACCATAATCGTGTAAAATATCACCACTTGCCTCTATAGTGTCTCCCAACCGTATGCCAAACACATGATATTCCTGATCCAAAACCTGAACCTGTGTGACAGTCATTGGCGCACTCTGATCCGGATATCGGAAACAATAATATTCTGTCTCTTTATTATCCAACTGCATGATATAAGGATAGTCACCGCCATACCGCCTTACCTCTTCCTCCGTCAATCCGCTATCCGAATTTAATTCCATTCCAAAATCACTTTTTTCATTCAGCTCATCTATGTACTTATAGGAATCCTCTACCAATTCATCCTCCGGTTTTTCCTTGGATGCTACATAAGCAAAATGAATAAAACAATACAATCCCCACAGGGCTAAAATAATCAGAAACAGGCTAACAATATTTTTTAAATGCGGTTTCTTTTTCATAATAGCAACTCCTCTAGTCTTCCAACACATCTTTTACTTTTTCGGCAAATTCCTCCGGCAAAGAATACTGTAAATTGTGGCCACAGCCTTCAATAAGTTCCATTCGAACCTCCGGTGCCGCAATGTCCTCGGCATACTCTTCGACAGAATCTACCGGGCATACCCAATCACAAGTTCCGGAAATCAAATAAACCGGCATTTCATAAGTCAATTCATTGGTATAAGCATCGAAAGTAAAGGTATAATCAAATAGTTGCTCATTTAGTGCAAAATATGTATTCATATCGCCCAATTGCTTTAAAAACCAACGAAAATCATCCATTCCAAAGTACGGGGAAGTCACAGCCATCCAAGTTGACTGATCTGCTACACCGGCAGGATGGTATTTTGATGTCAGAGAACGCACTTTCATCATGTCTGTCAAATCACCACTGTTTTGAAAAGTTTCAAACGCACTTTCCAGTTCTGAAGTATCATCTCCGGCTTCTTTTGCTTTTTGAAGTGCATCTTCATAACTGTAGATATCCGATTTCTCCAGAGAAACAACCTGTGCTACTCCTATGTATGCAGACACTTTATCGGGATGCTCCAAAGCATACTCACTTCCAAGGATTGTTCCGTAGGAATGTCCCATAATGATTACTTTATCTTTTCCAAACCGCTCTAATGCATAATCTACCAAATTATCTAAATCATCCTGTGCCTGCTCGTAACTTGCCATGGTATTCTCAGGATCATCTTCTATATTGTAAAAATAAGTCCGTCCGCAGCCTCTCTGATCCCATGCAACAATGGTATAATCATCAATTAAATAATCGGTAAAACCATAGGTTACATATGTATCCGGTGAAGATGGTCCCCCATGTAAGTAGATAATCACAGGATTTTCCCGATTCATTCCACGCATCAACACATACTGCTCCTGGTCTCCCAATGTCACGTTAACCGACTCATCCACACCGCTCTCTATCATTCGATAATGATTGATATAATTTACATTTCTACATCCGATAACAAAGACACTCACACCAATGAGAAGAAGCGCAAAAACTCCTGCAATCCATTTTAATATCCGAACCGGCAGCTTGCTTTTTTTCTTTCCAAGTATTTCTTTTTTATGCTGCAAGTGAATGCCAATATGGCCAATTCCTAGAATGATGACCGATATCAGCAAAAAAGTATTGGTTCCATAGATGCCCAGTAAAAAGAATGCACAAACAGGCAGGGTTGCTCCCGCTACAGGCACTCCCAAGAAACTACTGTAGAAATCTTTCATCTTCCGTTCACTTCTAAAATATCTCACCCAATATGCCTCATAACAAAGCATGAGAACGAAGGAAAGTATCAACCCGATGTTCCAATCGGTTTTTCTGATATTAAAATCTGAAAATATTAATACAAGACCACTGACAAGTGCTTCACCGATTCTCTCAAATATCAAAAGCACCTTATTCTCTTTTGCTGCGTATTCGTCGTATCCCTCCGGCTTATATTTTGTCCATATCATATTGGGAATAAAAAGCATCAATAAATATATGAAACCTACATATGAAAATCCAAAATGGAACATAGTGGATTACCTCCTTAATTACACTTCTACACACTCTATTAACCTGTCAATTAACTCATACATCCAGTCTTTTAAAGCAGAAAACTGATAACCCAGCATTGTTGCCCGCTCAATGCTAACACTATGCTCCGCAGTGCCGTTGTATGGCGCTACTTCTCCATCATTGCTTACAATCGCTTTGCATCCGGTTTGTTTCTCCACATAATTTAAGATTTCTCTAATAGAAATCGTTCCATAGGAACAACCATTAATCGCACCAACAAAATCTGTATCTACCAAATACGCTAAAAAGTTTCCTGCTTCCATGGAGTTTATAAAGCTCATTTGATTGTCTATATTATCAATAAACATTGGCTTTTGATTCATCACATGTTCCACATAGAATAAAAGTCTCTTTGTATAATCATCTTCACCCACGACATAAGGATACCTGACCGCAATCCATTTCCGGTCTTCATAAACTTGCCATAGTGCATACTCGGCCTGTTTTTTGACTTCTCCATAAGAATCATCTGCTCTATTACACCATTTCAATGCTCCATTACTTCCATGAAACTCATCCTCTTTGACATCCGGATGATTCAGTTCATAAATAGCTGTACTGGACATATAAATATACTTATCACACGAAATAGTGTCCATAGCATATTTGATATCGTTGGAGCAATACGCCACCTTATCAATAACTACATCAAAATGTTTGTTGTAAAGAGCTGTTTTCATACTTACCGGATCTGTATGATCTAGTATCACCCGTTCCACACGCTTCTCAAAAGGATCTGCTGCCAGTCCACGGGTAGCAATTGTAACATCATGTCCTTTTGCAAGTAACTCATCGACCATATGTATTCCAAAAAATCTGGTTCCACCTATAACAAGTATTTTCATGATGTTCCTCCATATGCATTAATAGGATTTTCTTACTTGTTGTCGAACTCTTATACCCCGATTCTACCACATTCCGAATATATCAACAATTTTTATTAATCATTTCATGAAATCCGTTATATAATATGTAATCCCTTCTGCAGAATATAAAAACCGCCCATTCTTAATTTGAATGGGCGGTTACACTTATCTTTCCTGTTCCATTTGCAAGACTTCCTCTACAGAAATATTTAGATGAGAAGCAACAGCCCGTGCCAGAGCATTCCTGCCTTCTTCTCTGCCTTCTTCCCGTAGCGTAGTTGCATACTTTTTTTCATCAAATTCTTCCAACAACGATCCCAAGACCTGACTTCTATGCTTTTTCAAAACATCCTCCAAAATTCCTTGTGCAATGCAGTCATCAATCGCCTCATTCATTGCCTTAATACGATCACTACTATTTCTGCTATATTCTCTGGTAATTTCTATAAATTTTGCATACTGCGATAGCAAATCACATCCCTGCATCAAATTAATATTATGTCCATAATTAATATTAATTACCTTAACAACGATTTCAGCAGCTGGTTCTACATCTTTATTGCAAAATGCAGATGACAAACAAAGTTGCTGTTCATCAGCAGCATCTTTTGTTCCATTATAAAAAACAATACACTGAGGTGTGGGTAATGAAATTAATTCACTTCCATACAAACTTTTGTCTGTCTGCTCAATAAGCATCTGATATTCTTGTGCCAGATATATCAAAAAACGTACGGGCATATTAGGATTAACTGTAGACTGATGCTCGTACATGTTAATGGTTCCTGCCAAAAGAAATGCCAAATCATTTTTCATCGATACATAGATGGCATTGTCCAAAGTTGCAACTATCAAATCGTTTACATCTGTATAATCCGTACCATTTAACGCATTATATAATTCTAAAAGCGCCTCTTTATTCTTAGCAAAAATCAATCGAAAGACAACATCCTTTATCTGCCTCTTTGGTCTTAGCACTCTTTTCCTCAATTGTTGCAAAAACTCATCTGCACATCTCACAAAATAATGTTTTTTCGCCATAAACCTTCTCCTTTCTATGCAGGAGCAGTGTGGCTATATTCTCTACAAATCTCCTGCTTTATAAAATTGGCTTGAAATTTTAAAAGCATAAGATTCTAAGAATTGTTTTAAGAAAATAGATTTGAGTGTGACGAAATACCATCAACATTCTATCAGATAAATAGAAATATGCTCTTGCAAGAATCATAGCACCAAAACCATGTCTTGACAAGAGCATATTAAAATTTTATTTATTCTTCTACCTGTGCGTCACGCTCTTTGATAATCTCGCGCACTGCTGCAGTGCTAATCACCAGATTCGCGCCCGCAGGATTGATGATAAAGCCTTTCATTTTTGCTTCCGGCTTTAAGAGCATTACTGCATAGTCGTCTAAATGGGCAACAAAGCTATCTACAGGCTTTCCACCTGCCCACGCCTTCATCTCCTCTGAGTCCGTAAAAGCTATATAATAGCTCGCTTCCGGACTATTCTCAAAAGCAGCTCTTGTTACTGTCGCATAAGCAACTTTGTGCTTGGGAGAAAATCTGTAATATCCGTTGGCATCTTTTTTTGCTGCCGGCATGATTTTTACCGGAAGCAACATACCGGAGCCGGCCAGATATTTGATCATTTCTTTCTGGTTCTCAGGTGTATTCTCCTTTGCCACATTGTTAACGGCTTCTGTTAATAATTCGTTTTTAATTTTTACTTTTCTAGGTACCATAAAGACACTCCCCTTACGCTTTCTCTAAAGAGATTGTAACCTTTTCTCCATTAACTGTCCACTCTTTACTGATCTCAAATCCACCATCGGTTGTCATTTCATCAGCCAGTACCTTGGATGCGATGGAATCCTTGTTATCCATAACAATCTTACCAACTTTGTCGTTGCCTGCTACAGCCACTTTGATATGGTCTGTTACTTCAAACTTGCTATCCTTACGCATAGTCTGGATTTTGCTGATTACTTCGTATACGAAACCTTCCTCAATCAATGCTTCACTTAAGTTAGTATCCAGAACTACAGTTACTGTGTTATCAGCCTCAGTTACAAATCCATCTTTCTTCTCAGTAGAAATGAGTAAGTCTTCTTTGGATAATACAACTTCCACACCATCTACGTCGAATTTGATCATGCCTTTTTCATTTAACTCATCCATTGCCTTGCTTCCGTCAAGAGTTGCAAGTGTCTTCTGGATGCCGCCAAGCTGTTTGCCGTACTTCGGTCCAACAGTACGAAGCTGAGGTTTGAAGCTATAAGTTGTAAATGCGCTGACATCATCTGTGAAAGATACTTTCTTCACATTCAATTCATCTTCGATAATATCGATATAGAACTGAGACAAGGTAGCGGGTGCTTTTACATACATATCGCCGATAGGCTGACGGTTTTTGATGTTGGCTGCATTTCTTGCCGCACGACCCATTACTACAATCTTAAGTACCGCGTCCATATCCTCTTCCAGTTTGGTATCAATCATGGATTCCTCTACTTTGGGGAAGTCACATAAATGGATACTTTCGGGAGCAGATGCATCAATGCTGCATACCAAGTTGCGGTAAATATCCTCTGTCATAAAAGGAACCATAGGAGCTGCCGCCTTTGCAATAGTCACAAGTGCAGTATAAAGAGTCATATATGCATTAATCTTATCCTGCTCCATGCCTTTTGCCCAGAAACGCTCACGGCTTCTTCTTACATACCAGTTACTCATATCATCCACAAATGCAGTCAATGCTCTTGCTGCCTCAGGGATTTTATAATTATCTAAGTTTTCATCTACTGCTTTTACTGCAGAGTTCAATTTAGATAATAACCATTTATCCATAACAGTAAGTTTGTCATATTCCAAAGTATATTTGGTTGCATCAAATCCGTCGATGTTTGCATACAATACGAAGAATGCATAGGTATTCCACAGTGTTCCCATGAATTTACTACGTCCTTCTTTTACTGCATCGCCATGGAATCGGTTGGGCAACCAAGGTGCGGAGTTGATATAGAAATACCAACGGATTGCATCTGCACCGTACTCTTCCAAAGCATCAAAAGGATCTACCGCATTACCTTTGGACTTACTCATCTTCTGTCCGTTTTCATCCTGTACGTGACCTAATACGATAACGTTTTCGTAAGGCGCTTTGTTAAATAACAAGGTAGACTCTGCTAACAAGGAATAGAACCAACCTCTTGTCTGGTCAACGGCTTCAGAAATAAACTGTGCCGGGAACTGGCTCTCAAATAACTCTTTATTCTCAAAAGGATAATGATGCTGTGCAAAAGGCATTGCACCGGAGTCAAACCAGCAGTCGATAACTTCAGGTACACGTTTCATGGTACCGCTACACTTCGGACATTTGATGGTGATTTCATCAATATAAGGTCTGTGAAGTTCCACTGTCTTCGCAGCTTCGTTACCACTCATTTCAAACAATTCCTGACGGCTGCCGATGGATTCCATATGACCGCAGTCACAGGTCCACACGTTTAAAGGAGTTCCCCAATAACGGTTACGTGAAATACCCCAATCCTGGATGTTCTCCAACCAGTCTCCGAAACGTCCTTTACCGATGGATTCGGGAATCCAGTTTACGGTATTGTTGTTGCGGATTAAGTCGTCTCTTACAGCTGTCATCTTGATAAACCAAGACTCACGCGCATAATAAATCAGTGGAGTATCACATCTCCAGCAGAAAGGATAATCATGCTCAAACTTGGGAGCAGAGAATAATTTTCCTTCTTTATCTAAATCTACCAAAATATCTTTATCGGCATCTTTTACAAATTTTCCTGCATAAGCAGTTTCTTCTGTCATTTCGCCTTTGCCGTCTACAAACTGTACAAAAGGAAGGTCGTATTTACGTCCAACCTGGGCATCGTCTTCACCGAATGCAGGTGCGATATGAACGATACCGGTACCATCGGACATAGTTACATAGCCATCGCATGTCACAAAGTGACCTTTTTTGTGCTGTTTTGCAGCTGCTTCTCCTGCACATGCAAAGAGAGGTTCATATTCTTTGTACTCTAAATCCTTACCAACATAAGTTTCTAATACTTCGTATGCGGGTTTTCCTTCTTCAGCAAGTGCACCCAGTACATTGTCAAGCAAAGCTTGTGCCATATAGTATGTATAGCCGTCTGCTGCTTTTACTTTTACATAAGTCTCTTCAGGGTTCACACAAAGTGCCACGTTGGAAGGTAAAGTCCAAGGTGTGGTTGTCCATGCCAAGAAGTAAGCATCTTCACCAACTACTTTGAAACGAACCACTGCAGAACGTTCTTTTACTGCCTTGTAACCCTGTGCTACCTCGTGAGAAGATAACGGAGTACCACAACGAGGACAGTAAGGTACAATCTTAAAGCCTTTGTATAATAAATCTTTGTTCCAGATTTCTTTTAATGCCCACCACTCAGACTCGATAAAGTCATCATGATAAGTAACGTAAGGGTCATCCATATCCGCCCAGAAACCTACGGTACCGGAGAAATCCTCCCACATACCTTTGTATTTCCAAACGCTCTCTTTACATTTCTGGATAAAAGGATCCAGACCGTATTCTTCAATCTGCTCTTTACCGTCTAAGCCTAAAAGTTTCTCAACTTCCAACTCAACAGGAAGACCATGGGTATCCCAACCTGCTTTACGGGGAACCATATAGCCTTTCATGGTACGGTATCTGGGAATCATATCCTTGATAACACGGGTCAGCACGTGACCGATGTGGGGTTTACCGTTTGCGGTCGGAGGTCCGTCATAGAAGGTATAAGTAGGTCCTTCTTTGCGGCTATCCATACTTTTCTGAAAAATGTTGTTTTCGCGCCAGAACTGCTCTGTCGCTTTTTCATGTTCTACAAAATTGACATTGGTTTCAACTTTCTGGTACATGATTTACTCCTTTCTTTTACCTGTACGCCTAAACATATAAAAAACCTCCGCCCGTAAAAGGACGAAGGTTCAATTTCGTTACCACCTGTTACAGCATACTCTCTTAATAGATTCATATGATTTCCCATAACGGGGGATTTCCGTCTCGAACTACTGGGTGTTACCTTTGGTTCTCGCAACTCAGAAGTGATTTTCCCAAATCTTTTACTCACACCGGACTCCCACCACCTCCGGCTCGCTGAAGCTTTCCAAAATAAGGTACTCTCTTCGTCAACGTCTTTCTAATTTATAAACTGTTAGTATTATAATTCTCTCCGATTGCCCTTGTCAAGAAGCATCGCTTGATATTTTCCCAAAAACTGCAAATATTACTTATAGCCGAATGCATCATCCAATGCTATACTAAACATGAGTATCATAGAAAGAAATACTTTTGTTTCTTGGAAAGAGATCATATGAAAAAAATAAACTTAAACAAACATGAAATCAGTTGGATTTTATACGACGTTGCCAATTCAGCATTTACCATGACGCTGACGGCCACCGTCCCTATTTATTTTCGTTCCCTTGCCGAGTCGGCAGGTGTGGCGCCGGAACACGCCACTTCTATCTGGGCAACCACAACTTCTGTTGCACTTTTGATTCTGGCTTGTTTGTCTCCCATACTGGGTGCTCTGGCTGATTATCAGAACATGAAGAAAAAAATTTTTGTCCTATTTTTAACACTGGGATTGCTGGGTGGTACTGCCATGACCTTTGTGCCAAGCTGGGGCGCTTTCCTTGCATGTATTGTCATTGCCCGCATTGGTTACGCCGCCTGCAATATCTTTTATGATTCCATGCTGGTGGATGTGACAAGCGACGAAAAAATGGATTCTATTTCATCCATAGGTTTTGCCTGTGGTTACATCGGCAGTTGCATTCCATTTATCATAGGCATTTTACTGATTCTGTTAAAGCCCTTCGGGTTGGACACCATTACAGCTACCAAAATCTCTTTTGTGATTACCATGGTATGGTGGCTGGTGCTTTCCTTCCCGCTGTTAAAGAATGTCAAACAGACTCATTTCCTGCGTCCGAGACAAAAGGTTGCATCCCATGCCTTCCGACGTCTTGGCGTGACTTTTGTAAAACTAAAACGAGACAAAAAATTATTGTTTTATATTTTAGGCTATTTCTTCTACATTGACGGTGTATATACCATCATTTCCATGGCAACCACCTACGGTGGGGAAGTTGGCATTGACTCTAATCAAATGATTCTTGCCTTGCTTTTGACACAGATTGTAGCCTTCCCTTGCAGTATCCTAAGCTCCGTATTTGCCAATAAGTTTGGCACTATTAATGTCATGAAAGTATATATCATTTTGTACATGGGCATCTGTGCTTACGCCTACCGTTTAAGTACTGCCACCGATTTTTGGATTTTGGCATTGTGTGTGGGCATTTGTCAGGGTGGTATCCAAGCACTGTCCCGTTCACAGTTTGGTCGTATGATTCCCAAAAAAGAAGCCAGTGAATACTTTGGATTCTTTGATATTTTCGGCAAATTCGCAGACTTTTTCGGACCCTTGATTATTTCGCTTTGCGCAGTATTATTCCACAACTCCAGATACGGAGTCTTAGCGTTAATTATCTTGTTTATTATCGGCTTCTTCCTTTTATGTAAGTCAGAGAAGCTTATGAAAGCAACACATTCGGAGGATAACTAAATGGATAGACAAAATCTGACACTATTAACCGATTTATATGAGCTTACTATGATGCAGGGCTATTTCCGCAACAAAGACCAAAATGAAACAGTCATCTTTGACGCCTTCTATCGTAGCAACCCTATGGGCAGCGGCTATGCTATTTGTGCCGGCTTACAACAGGTCATAGACTTAATTAAAAATTTGCATTTTTCCAAAGAAGATATTGATTATCTTGCCAGTTTAAATCTCTTTGAAGAAGATTTCCTCGAGTATCTGAAGGACTTCAAATTTACAGGTGATATTTATGCCATTCCCGAAGGAAGCGTCATGTTCCCCAGAGAACCCATGATTAAGGTCATTGCCCCGATTATGGAGGCACAGCTGATTGAAACCGCTATTTTGAATATTATGAACCATCAGAGCCTCATTGCCACCAAGGCATCCCGGGTATGCTTTGCCGCTCAGGGTGACGGTGTACTGGAGTTTGGTCTCCGCCGTGCCCAAGGACCCGATGCCGGTGTATATGGTGCAAGAGCTGCCATGATTGGAGGCTGTGTAGGTACTTCCAATGTCCTTGCCGGACAATTGTTTGATGTCCCGGTCAGAGGTACCCACGCTCATAGCTGGATTATGAGTTTTCCCGATGAATACACAGCTTTTAAAGCATATTCTGAGATTTATCCCAACGCATGTATACTCCTTGTGGATACATACGACACTCTTAAATCCGGTATTCCCAACGCCATCCGCGTATTTCAGGAAATGCGCGACTCCGGCGTCGACCTGACAAACTATGGTATACGTCTGGACAGCGGCGATTTGGCTTATCTTTCCAAAAAAGCCCGCAAGATGCTGGATGCGGCAGGTTTCCATGATGCCGTTATTTCTGCTTCCAACGATTTGGACGAGTATCTGATTGATTCCTTAAAGGTTCAGGGTGCTGCTATTACATCCTGGGGCGTAGGCACACATTTGATTACCGCAAAAGATTGCCCTTCCTTTGGTGGTGTATACAAACTGGCGGCTATCATGGGCCCCGATGGTAAATTCATGCCCAAGATTAAGCTTTCTGAAAACTCCGAAAAAGTCACAAATCCGGGAAATAAAACTATTTACCGTATCTACGAAAAAGAGACCGGCAAATTAAAAGCCGATCTGATTTGTCTGGTTGATGAAACTTTTGACGAAACAAAAGATTTGATGCTTTTTGATCCAATTGAACCTTGGAAAAAAACCAAATTAAAAGGTGGCACATATACCATGAGAGAAATGATGATTCCCGTCTTCCAAAACGGTGAATGCGTCTATGATTCTCCAAAGGTTATGGACATTCGCGCATATTGTCAGAAAGAGTTAGAAACACTGTGGCCGGAAACCAGACGACTGGTTAATCCACATAAAGTATATGTGGATTTATCTCCCAAGTTGTACGATATCAAGATTGATTTGCTGGATAAAATGGGAGCCGAATAAACACACTATTTATGTGATAACAAAAATCTCTCGAAAATCATATTTTCGAGAGATTTTTTATACCTTATTCAATAGATTTTAGAGACTCAACCATATCAATCTTATCCAATTTAAAATACATAACCACATCTACGATAATCGTAAATACAAAGGTAATAAAAAAACTGGTCACATAGCTCATGGATCCTATATGAACATCAAAGGCAATGGTCTCCAAATCAATATTTGCCATAATGAAACGGTGCAACGCATATCCCATAACAAGCCCCGCCAAAGCACCGAATGCCGTTAGGGCAAAGTTTTCTTTAAACACATAGGACGCAGTTTCTCCCGGATAAAATCCCAATACTTTAATGGTTGCAATCTCACGGATACGCTCCGTGATATTAATGTTGGTTAGGTTATACAACACAATAAATGCCAGCGCTCCGGCACAAATGATGATAACCACTACCAGATAATCCATGGTCACAATCATACTGTCAAAACGCTCTTTAAACTCTAAATTCAAAGAGACTCCGCTGACATTGTCTTCCTCCCCAATCAGCGCCGCTGACTCATGCAAATCCTTTGCTTCCCGGATATTTACCAAAGCATGAACATACTCCGGCTCTGCCCCGGTTGCCTCTTTATAAGTTTCTGCATTGATATACACATAATTATAAACATAATTGTCACAAACCGCACTGACCGTACAGGTAAAGGTATTTCCGTCATCATCCCGAAAATCTAAACGCTCCCCTTCTTTTACACCGATTTTATCAGCAATCTTTTGTGTCAATACTGCTTCTCCCGCATCAGGATAGTCAATTGCCTCTCCCAACTTAGTATGCAGATCAATATATTCTCCAAATCCATCTGTACTCTTTGGTACTACCAAGGTACATTCCTTCTCTACCTCTTTACCTTCCAAGGTAACCGTTTCTTCCCTGACGCTCAACAGACTTTTGGTCACATCCTTGGTCTCTTTGGCCAATTCCTCTATCTGTTCATCCGTCGGCTCTTCCTCAAAGGAAATCATTGCATCATATAGCTGGATCTCACCGTATTGTTTTTCTACCGTTCCTGCAATGGAATCCTTGAGACCGTAACCGGTTACCAAAAGTGCCGTACATCCTCCAATACCAATCACCATCATAAAGAAACGCTTCTTATAACGGAACAGATTTCGTATAGAGACTTTTTGCAAAAACTTCAAGCGGTTCCACAAAAAGGGAATATGCTCAAAAACAATACGCTTACCGCTTTTTGGTGCCTTGGGTCTGATTAACTGTGCTGCTGTGCTGTAAAGCTCCACCCTACAAGTATAGTATGTGGCTCCTACAGAGCAAATCAGCGCACCTGCCATGGAAATCACAAATAATGGAATATCAAATTTATATTCAATAGGTGCAAAACCATACATGATACCATAAGCCGCCCAGATAATCTCCGGGAATAAGTAACATAGACCTGCAAATCCAATAACTCCACCTACAGTTGCCGCGCTTCCTGCATAGAAAATGTATTTCCCCATAATGGTGCGGTCACTGTAGCCCAAGGCTTTTAATACACCAATCTGAGTACGCTGCTCTTCAACCATGCGATTCATGGTCGTCATACAAACCAGTGCCGCCACCAGAAAGAAAAATACAGGAAATACCAGAGAAATAGATTCCAAAATATCTGAATCATTCTCAAAGCATGCATAACCCACATTGGTATCTCTGGTTAATACATAGCTTACCGGCTCTTCCAAATCATCAATTTCCTGCTGTGCCTCGGTGATTTCTTCTTCTGCGTCAGCAATTTCCCTTTCCAGCTCTGCTTTGCCATCTTCATAATCTATCCAGCCGTTATCAATTTCCTTTTGAGCATCAGCAAGCTCAACCCATCCTTTGCGGATTTCCTCTTTGGCACCTTCTACCTGCTCTACCATAAATGCAGGCCGAATCGTTTCAGGCATCGCAAGCAATTGCTCCTCCAGCAGCTTTAATGCTTCTTCCTGTCCATCCAGCACAATAACTGATCTATAAATTTCATCCTGCGCCGCAGTTAATTCATCGTATGCTTCAGTTAACTCTTCTTCTGCTTCTTCCCTTGCATCGGCAAGTTCTGCTTTGGCATCATCA
The DNA here is from genome assembly GCA_045542735.1 of Lachnospiraceae bacterium. Lineage (GTDB taxonomy): Bacteria > Bacillota > Clostridia > Lachnospirales > Lachnospiraceae > UBA2882. The sequence goes on along the minus strand of JAZQLQ010000021.1, from coordinate 43,975 downwards.
ATTTCCGCTTGTGCCTCATCTACAATTGTCTGATACCGACGCATTGCCTGTGCCTCACAAAGCTGTGTCATATCCTCTTCCGTTTCATCAATTAATGCATCATATTCCTCAGAAAAGATATATTGTTCTTCCTTTAATTTGACAAAGATTTCTGAATAATACTCCGTATTAAAACCTTCCATGGGCATATAAACAAAACCGTTTACTTTACCACTTCCGATTTTGGAGGTTCCACGCTCATAATTCAAATAATAGGATGCATTGACAAAGCCCACAACCGTATACTCATTGTGCGTAAAAGTATCCAAGGTATCTTCACTGTTACTGTCTGACAAGGTGATGACATCGCCGATTTTAAGCTCCGTAAAACCTGCCAATGTCTGCGCTCTACGGTCCAATACGCATTCATCGGATGCCTCCGGAAGCCTGCCTTCCAGCACGTCCAACTTATTGATATCTTCCGTCAAAGAATGTGCTTTGATGACATAAACTTCTCCGCTTTCCATGCCACAGAGAAAATCCTCGCTAAACGCACCTTCTGCTGCCAAGACATTTTCATCCTGTAAAAATGCTTCCACATCCTCTTCTTCAAAGCCCAAAGTGTTCATCAGACGATAATCAAAGAGTGCCATCTCTTTTATGTATTTATCCCCGGCTTCCACAAATACCGGTGTTGTAACGCGCAAACCACCAAAAAATCCCACGCCCAAAGCCACAATGGAAAGAATCGCAAAGTAGCGCCCGAAGCTTTTTTTGATTTCCCGAAATGTAGTTTTATGCATACAATTTCTCATATAGGTATCCCAGCTTCCCTGTAGTTTCAAACTATTTCATAAACTGAACTCATGTTACCACAAAACAACAAAAAAATGGAGTATTTCACTCCATTTTTCACATTTCTTTCACTACTGCTCCATTTGTCTACCCAAAAAAGCGGCCGCAGACTGTGCCAATTTCTTTTCAACTTCACCCATTTTAGCTTTATCATCGGTTTCCAACAAAATAACAGCACCTATAACATCACCTTCACAGATAATCGGAGCAATCATCTCCTGTTCATAAGCATTCTGAATCTCATTGGCAATTTCCAAGAATTGCTTTTCACCCTTACCCGCCAAAATAGTTTCTCGTCTCTCCAGGGCATCCTCTAAGTATCTGCTCAATCCCTTTCCGTTAAAAGCTTTTCCACCACCTGCCGTAGCAATAAACTGATCCCTGTCAGCAATAAGTGCTACTTTACCGGATACCTGCGCCAGACTTTCCGCATACTGTTTGGCAAAAGAACTCATTTCACCAATCGGTGAATACTTTTTTAATACAATTTCCCCTTCTCTCCCGGTAAAAATTTCCAAAGGGTCACTTTCTCTGATACGCAAAGTTCTTCGGATTTCTTTCGGGATTACAATTCTCCCCAAGTCATCAATTCTTCGGACGATACCTGTAGCTTTCATATAAAAATTTCCTCCGTTTACATTTTCTACTTGTGTGATTGTAGTATCTGTAAACGGAGGAATTTTATTCTTTATTCACTGCTTTTTTATTTCATTAGAACATACACTACTAATTCATAAGAGCAAAAACTCACATCCATTTGGGATGTGAGTTTTCTATTTCACTTCGTATTATATCTTATTTGTCGTGAATCTCGCTATGCAACTCCTGTAAGGACTTCAATTCACTGCCCTCGTTATTCTTTACATAGTGGATACCTTCTGCAGTGGCTTTTGCTGCTGCAATGGTAGTCATATAAGGAACTTTCGCTTTGATGGCTGCTTTTCTTAAGTATGCATCGCCTACAAGACTTTCTTTTCCAACCGGTGTGTTGATAATCAACTGGATATCTCCGTTAGTAATCAAATCTCCCACATGAGGACGGCCCTCAGAGATTTTCTTAACCTTCTCTACTTCCAATCCGGCTGTAGAAAGCAGGTCATAAGTTCCACCGGTAGCCACAAGCTTAAATCCGTCTTTAGCAAGACTTGTAGCAACCTCTACTACTTCGTCTTTATCTTTGTCATTAACGGAAATCAATGCTGTTCCTTCTAAAGGAAGCTTGGACTGTGCGCCTTCCTGTGCTTTGAAGAACGCCTCACCGTAGGATGCGGATAAACCAAGCACCTCACCGGTAGAGCGCATCTCAGGTCCCAATACAGGGTCAACTTCCTGGAACATATTGAAGGGGAATACCGCTTCTTTCACACCGTAGTTGGGGATTACCTGCTCCTTCAAATCCGCAATGGGTGAAGGACGTCCGGTAAGCTCAGAGGTAATAATATCGGTTGCCAAAGGCACCATACGGATATTACATACCTTGGATACCAACGGTACGGTACGGGAAGCTCTGGGGTTTGCCTCCAATACATATACTTTATCATTTTCAATCGCATACTGCATGTTCATAAGACCTTTTACATGCATTTCTTCTGCAATCTTTCTTGTATACTCTTTGATTGTCTTCACATTCTCTTCAGAGATGTGTACGGAAGGAAGGATACAAGCAGAGTCACCGGAGTGAACACCTGCAAGCTCGATATGCTCCATAACAGCAGGTACAAATGCATGTGTACCATCGCTGATAGCATCTGCCTCACATTCCAACGCATGGTTTAAGAAACGGTCAATCAAAATGGGACGATCAGGAGTCACTCCAACAGCAGCTTCCATATACTGTTTCATGCTCTCATCATCATAAACCACTTCCATACCACGTCCGCCCAATACATAGGAAGGACGAACCATTACGGGATAACCGATGTTATTTGCGATATCGATAGCTTCCTGAACATTAACCGCCATACCGGATTCAGGCATGGGGATTTCCAGTTTCTCCATCATATCACGGAACAAGTCACGGTCTTCTGCCAAATCGATAACAGAAGGGGCAGTTCCAAGTATCTTCACACCATTTTTCTCAAGCTCAGCAGCTAAGTTCAAAGGTGTCTGTCCACCAAACTGTGCGATAACACCCAAAGGTTTCTCTTTCTTGTAAATGCTCAATACATCTTCCAATGTCAGAGGCTCAAAATAGAGCTTGTCGGAGGTATCATAGTCTGTAGAAACCGTTTCAGGGTTACAGTTAACAATGATTGTCTCAAATCCCAGTTTCTTTAACGCCAGGGATGCATGTACACAACAATAGTCAAATTCAATACCCTGTCCGATACGGTTAGGACCGCCACCCAAAATCATAATCTTGGGCTTCTCTTCACTGATAGGGTTTTTGTCCGGTGCATTGTATGTGGAATAGTAATAAGCTCTGTCCTGTGTACCGCTTACATGTACACCTTCCCATGCTTCTTCCACACCCAGTTCAATACGACGGTTACGGATATCTTCTTCCGGAATCGCAAGAACCTGACTTAAATATTTATCAGAGAAGCCATCTTTCTTCGCTGCAATTAACAACTCATCTGCAGGCATGCTACCTTTGCATGCAGCCAATGCTTCTTCTTCCTCTACCAACTCTTTCATCTGCTCGATGAAATACGCTTTTACTTTGGTAATCTCGTGAATTTCTTCTACAGTAGCACCCTTACGAAGCGCTTCGTACATCATAAAATGACGCTCGCTGGAAGGAGTAGCCAATCTATTGAGCAATTCTTCTTTATCAAGGGAATCAAAATCCTTGGCATGACCAAGACCATGACGGCCTGTCTCCAAAGAACGGATTGCCTTCTGGAATGCTTCTTTGTAAGTCTTACCGATACTCATAACTTCACCAACGGCACGCATCTGAGTACCAAATTTATCTTGTACACCTTTGAATTTTTCGAATGCCCAACGTGCAAATTTGATAACCACATAATCGCCATCGGGAACATATTTATCCAAGGTTCCATATTTGCCACAAGGAATGTCTTTTAAAGTAAGTCCTGTTGCCAACATAGCTGAAACCAATGCAATGGGGAAGCCTGTCGCTTTGGATGCCAATGCTGAAGAACGGGATGTACGAGGATTAATCTCAATAACGATAATACGATCGGAAACCGGATCATGGGCAAACTGTACGTTTGTACCACCAATAACCTGTACGGACTCTACAATCTTGTATGCCTGTTCCTGCAATCTCTTCTGACATTCTTCAGAGATAGTCAACATCGGTGCAGAACAGAAGGAATCACCGGTATGAACACCCAGGGGATCAATGTTTTCAATGAAGCATACAGTAATAATATTACCTTCTGCATCACGAACAACCTCTAATTCTAATTCTTCCCAGCCCAAGATGGACTCCTCTACCAATACCTGTCCAACAAGACTGGCCTGAAGACCTCTTGCGCAAACTGTTTTTAACTCTTCCTTATTATATACAAGACCGCCGCCGGCTCCACCCATGGTGTAAGCAGGACGTAATACAACGGGGTATCCAAGCTTATCTGCAATAGCAAGCGCTTCATCTACAGTATAAGCCACTTCACTACGTGCCATTTCAATACCAAGCTCATCCATGGTCTTTTTAAATTCAATACGGTCTTCACCACGTTCAATGGCATCTACCTGCACACCGATAACCTTTACACCGTATTTATCCAAAACACCTGCCTGGTGTAACTCTGAACATAAATTAAGACCGGATTGTCCACCTAAGTTGGGCAATAAAGCATCCGGACGTTCTTTTGCAATAATCTGCTCTAATCTTTCTACATTTAACGGCTCAATATATGTCACATCGGCAGTCTCAGGATCTGTCATGATGGTTGCGGGATTGGAGTTAACCAATACGATCTCATAACCGAGCTGGCGAAGTGCCTTACATGCCTGAGTTCCTGAATAGTCAAACTCACAAGCCTGACCAATAATAATAGGGCCGGAGCCGATGATTAATACTTTGTGGATGTCTGTTCTCTTTGGCACGAAAATTACCTCCTTATTTCTATCCTCATTTTTCTCTCAAAACATTTTACATGCATATGAGGATAATTGTCAATTTATATTCTAATATATTTTTCAAAAAAAGGACGGTAAATATACCGTCCTTTAAAAAACTAACCTTGGCACTCTTTAATTGCTTTTTCCAAGTCAGCTACATTCCCGTCATACATAGGCATTAATAAGAATCTCTTCATGCCTGTTGTACCATTCTCAATCGCAATAGCCGGGCAATCTTTTTTGTTGTATGTAGCAGTCACAACACCCTTTACATTCTTGATATAATGGGAAGCACTGTCCATACGAACGTTGGTACCGGAAGTATTATCACCAATAGCAAATTTACCGCTAACACGCATATTGGAAACAACTACTTTGAAATCCTCTGTTTTTTTTCCGAATAATCCCTCTTTATAAACCCAGTCTTTTGACATTTTAACGGTTTCTACACGAATACATGCATTGCAAACTTCACCAATGCCGTCTTTTCCACATGCCATACAAATCATATGCTTTTCTCCTTCTCTTTCAAGTATTCTAAGGCTCCTGTTTCCAGCCTTATTCATATATTACAAGCTATTTTTAATTTTACCATATCATGCAAAATATACAATCTTTTTTCTGCAAATAAAAGATTAAAAATATATTTTTGTATATTTTCACGAAGAATCAAGCAATTGTTTGGAAAGTTTTGCTACATGGACCGCAAATATTTCTGTATTGCGTCAACATTTTTTACAAATAGCTGTTGCAATTCTTCATAATGCTGTTTGACATAGACTGTATCGCCATCTTTGGCTGCCATTTCATGCGCCTTTGCCATTTCGGACAATTCCATGGCACCGATGGATGCCGAAGAACTCTTTAACCCATGCACCAAAATCGCATATCGCCCGATATCTTCCTTTTCCAGTGCTTGTGCAATACTCTCCTGTTGGGATGCTGCGTTATCAGCATAAGCCTCCAAGATTTCTATATAGGTCTCCTTGCCTCCGCAAAATTCCTCACCTGTTTTTGCCTGAATACCCGCTTCCGTTAAATATGTATAACCTTCTGTCATTGTCGTTTGTCCCCCAACATCTTCCTTCTTTTCTGTACAATATGGTTCTGCAAATCTGTGTAAAATCTGTTCCATCAGTTGTAACTCGATGGGCTTACCCAGAAAATCATCGAATCCCGCTGCAAGCATTTCTTCTTTCACACCCACCAATGCGTTGGCTGTCAATGCTACAATAGGAACCTCCTGATATCCTTCTATCTGTTGACGCAACAGATGCATCGTCTCTGTTCCATCCATTTCCGGCATCATTTGATCCATAAACACAATATCATATCGTTTCTCCTTGGCTTTTTCCAGACACTCCTTGCCGGATGCCACCAAATCCGCTTCAATGCCATATAAATGTAATAGACCATACGCCACCTTTAGATTAACCTCATTATCATCTACTACCAATACAGATGCTCCGGAAAACTCTACAGCCGGAGAACTGATACTGTGTTCTTTGTCATTCACTTCATTGTTTTGATTGGTTCCGCGATATTCACCAATGGGCGTTGCATCCGATATTTTCTGCCAAATACATGCGCGGAATGTACTGCCTTCTCCGTATACACTGTCTACCTTGACGGAACCACCCATTAATTCTGTCAGACTCTTAACAATCGCAAGTCCAAGACCGGTTCCTTCTTTTGAATAATTGCGTTGATGATCGAACTGTTCAAATTTGAAAAACAGTTTTTTCTTATCTTCTTCTTTAATACCAATACCGGTATCTTTCACAATAATCTCAAGAAGTGATCTGTCATCTTCCCGCTGTAATTCCTTCACCTTAAACAAAATCGTACCATCTTCTGTATATTTCACAGCATTGGTCAACAGATTCGCCATAATCTCCCTGACACGCATCTTATCTCCGCAAAATGCAGACGGAATCTGCTGGTCTAACATGTAACGGAATACCAATCCCTTCTCAGTAGCACGTTGTCCAATGACAGAAACCACCTCATTAACCAAGGTTTTGGTCCCATAATCCAACTCTACCAATTCCATCTTACCGGATTCAATCTTGGAAATATCCAATACCTCATTGACCAAGTTTAATAAGGTATCTGCAGATGTACGGATGTTTTCTACATAATCCCCCACTTTACCCTCCGGCTGTGCACGCAAGCACAGATCCGAAAAGCCTAAAATCGCATTCATGGGAGTGCGGATTTCGTGAGACATTCTTGCCAGGAAAGAGGATTTTGCCTGATTTGCCTTTTCTGCTTCCTGCTTTAATCGGATCATCTCTTCTGTATAATTAGAAATAAAGGTCATATCAAAGATCCACGCCAAATACCCCTTCACATTTTCTACACGGCTGTCATCCCTAATCTCTGAAATCCTAATTTCATAATTCCTACCATCTTTTTCAAAGATGCTCTCATCCTCATTTTCAGAGAATATTTCTTTAATACGCTCTTTTCTCTTTTGCAGATTGTCAATCTCCGGAAAGAGTTCCTTAGATACTTTGTTAGCATACAACAAATTGTTGTGTGCATCAACAACAATCAAACCCTCTTTGGTACTTTCAAAGATATGTTCTTTGGCAAGCTCTACAGTATCAAGCAGACCATATTTCATAACATTTATAGTTAACAGCGTACATACAATTACCACACCTATAGGGATGGGATCAAAGGCATCCATCACTCCTGTAAGATAAATTGCCAATAATGCAGCCGGAACCAACCCACTGATGGAAAGTAATACCAACTGCCGTCTCTCACGTCCCTTACGCTTTCTCATCTCAACAAAGGATATAATCAGGTACAACAGCATTAAAATCAGAGTACCGCCCATAAACAGCCAATAGCAGATACCCTTTCCAAATGCCAAAACCGGAAACATACTATCATATTCAATATGAATGTTTTTATAATAAAATTCATGATATTCACAAGTCAGAATAGATAACAACAGTAAACTATTATATGTAAAACAGAACACAAAAAATTTCTTTGGAAAGGGCACCTTGCAATAGGACATCATAAATACAAAAAAGAAAAGCTGTACATAGGCCTTGCCCACATATCCCATCTTTAGTCCAAGAAGCATGGCCTCACGGCTTACCGCATTAATCTCCAGCGTATATCCCAAAATGGAAATGAATGCACAACAACTCGCCAGCAATAATATTTTCTGGCTCTCCGACGGCTTCTGTAATGCAACTACAATAATCGTGATAAACCCGATTAACACACCCGCGGTCTGTATCGCATTTATAATCTCCATAATGACCTTCTCCTTTCCGACCAATCCCCAATTTATCAATTGGTTTCTTTTCCAAACTTGATATCCGGATACATTTCCTCCAAATATGCAAGCAACTCTTTTGCATCATTTGGTCTTTCCATACGCAAAATCAGTTCTTCTTCCTGCTTAGTCTTGACCACTATATAGTGCTCGTGAATTGGCAAATCACCATATTCTCCCATCTCAACACGAAGGAAAATTCGTTCACATTCCCCTAACGGAACCACCCGCACGCGGATAAAACTGCGATAAAACAAATGGCTTTTCCCCACACGGACTTCTTCAAACTTCTTCGCAGATTGAAACTCTTCCTTTAATTGTTCTTGCTCAGGCAGTGTCCAATTTGCTTTTTTAGATAAAGGTAAAATTTTCATTTTTTACTTCCTTTTACTCTTTTAATAAATGTTTTTCCATGCTTTCAATGATATCTGCTGTCGTCTTTAAAAGCATCTCTTCATCCTTTTTATCAAATCCGGTCGGATAGAGACGTCTGAAGAATGTAGGGATATGCTTTGCCGTAAAGCGCAGTTTATCCTCGCTTTCCTTGATAACCAAGGGGATGTTCTCAACTTTAATATCTGCTTTGACATTCATGGTAATGGTAATACCGTCTTTTTTTCCTTTAATTTCTTCCACATATAGACGGTGAGCCCTTGCCCGGATCAATGATATCTGTAATAAATTTTCCACCGAGACCGGAAGCGTCCCAAAACGGTCCAAAAGCTCCGCTCGCATATCGTCACACTCTTCCTCATTCTCAATAGCAGCAATCCGCTTATAAATATCCAGTTTTTGAAATTCATTTAAGATATATTCACCGGGAATAAACGCATTGATATCCAAGTCTATCGTGGTTTGGAACTCCTCTTTCAAATCCACGCCTTTTAAGTGCTTAACAGCCTCGTTGAGCATCTTACAATACAGATCATAGCCCACAGCTTCCATATGACCATGTTGCATTTTGCCCAAAAGATTACCTGCACCTCGGATTTCCAAATCCTTCATGGCGATTTTGAAACCACTACCCAAATCCGTAAACTCTTTGATGGCTTCCAGACGTTTTTCTGCCACCTCTTTGAGCACCTTATTCCGACGATACATCAAAAAAGCATAGGCATTCCGGTTACTTCTTCCTACACGCCCTCTAAGCTGATAAAGCTGGGATAATCCCATGCTATCGGAATCATGGATAATCATGGTGTTGACATTGGGGATATCAATACCGGTCTCGATAATGGTGGTTGCCACCAACACATCGATTTCGCCGTTAATAAATTCATACAGAATCTTTTCCAGCTCCGACTCCTTCATCTGACCATGGGCAAAAGCAACTACCGCATCAGGCACCAAGGCCTGCACCTGTGCTGTTACTTCCGCAATAGAATCCACGCGGTTATATACATAATAAACCTGTCCTTCTCTGGCAAGTTCACGATTGATAGCCTCACGAACCATCTCATCATTGTACTCCATCACATAGGTCTGTATGGGCATACGGTCATTGGGTGCCTCTTCCAGCACACTCATATCCCGGATACCAATCAGGCTCATGTGTAGGGTTCTGGGGATTGGTGTAGCCGTTAAAGTCAACACATCCACGTTATTTTTTAATTGCTTGATTTTTTCCTTATGCGTAACACCAAACCGTTGCTCTTCATCAATAATCAAGAGTCCCAAATCTTTGAATGCTACATCTTTTGATAATACCCGATGGGTACCGATGACAATATCCACCATACCCTTTTTCAACTCTTCAATTGTCTTCTTTTGCTCTCCGGCTGTTCGGAATCTGGACAGCATCTCTACCACAATGGGATAGTTTTTCATTCTTTGTCGAAAGGTGTCATAGTGCTGCTTTGCCAAAATGGTAGTTGGTACCAGATATACAACCTGCTTCCCTTCCTGAACCGCTTTAAAGGCAGCACGGATGGCAATCTCTGTCTTGCCAAAGCCCACATCTCCGCAAATCAGGCGATCCATGATCTTAGTGCTTTCCATATCCCTCTTGGTAGCCTCAATAGCAATGAGCTGATCATCGGTTTCTTCATAGGGAAACAACTCCTCAAACTCCCTTTGCCAAACAGTATCTTCACTATAGGCGTGTCCATCCTTATTGGCGCGGATGGCATATAAATCAACCAATTCTTTTGCCACCTCGGAAACAGCCATCTTAACCTTGGTCTTGGTTTTTTCCCATTCCTGCGTGCCCAGTTTGTTCAACTTAGGTTTCTTGGCATCAGCTGCCGCATATTTTTGAATCACATCAAAACCGGTGGCACGCACGTACAAATTGCCTCCATCCCGGTATGTGATCTTCATATAATCCTTTACCACATGGTCTATTTCTACCTTTTCAATACCCTGGTAGATACCCAGACCATGACTTTCATGGACAACATAATCTCCCACCTTCAGGTCCGAAAAGTCATTGATCTTTTGTCCTTCATATCGTTTTTTCTTCTTTTTCCGGATATTTTTATTACTAAAAATGTCGCTTTCCGCTATAACTGCAAATTTTAACAACGGATATTCAAAGCCCTTTAAAATTTGCCCATAGACAGACATAATCTGTCCATCCTCCAACACTTCATCCCGGTTTTCACTGTAAAAGCAGGAAAGCTCCATATCCCGCAGTTCCTCTGCCAATCGCTTTGCACGGGTACGGGAGGGCGTGATTAAAATCACCTTAAATCCGTTCTTTTTATAACGTTTTAACTCCTTACACAACTCCTCAAAGCTATTGTGAAAGGCTTGAATACTCTTTGTAGTAATGTAGAACTTTTTATCCACATCAATACCGGGTGTCCGTCCATCCAATGTGGAAATGCAGGCAAAATAACCTTTTTGGAGTTTTGCCATAACTTCCTTTGCAGGATACAAAATCCCTGTCTGTCCCGGCAAGGTATAACCCTTTTCCAAACGGCTTTGCATACTCTCTCTAAATTCCAGTTCTACAGCATCCGTATGCTCTGCTACCCGTAAAGGCTCATCTATAAAAAATATGGTTTCTTCCAGAGATAAAAGTTCAGAGAAAGTAGCCGTCTCCTCACAAAAATAGTGAATATAACTGTCCAAATTGGCAAGTACACCAAATTCTTCCAGTTGTTCGCGCAAGGACTCCATCTGATGCTTAATCCGACTTGCTAATTCCGGCTCATGCCGGTCACGAAACTGCTTTTCTACCTTAGCAGCTTCTTTTTTTATCTTGGAAAGCCCTTCTTCCCGCTGCTTTGCAGTCAACAAAAGCTCTGTGGCAGGATAGATGGAAATCTCTGTCAATTGTTCAATGGACCGTTGACTTAGTACATCAAAGCTACGGATAGAATCCACTTCGTCCCCCCAAAGTTCAATACGATAAGGGTTTTCTTCCGTCAGGTCAAAGACATCCACAATACCACCACGAATAGAAAACTGCCCACCTGCCTCTACCTGCGGAACTCTTTCATATCCCATCTGGGATAACTTGATTGCCAATGCCTTCTCATCAACTACACTATCCTCATCCAAGGTAATCACATTTCGTTCCATGACACCTAGCGGCATACAAGGTGCCATAAAAGCATCAAAAGTAGTAATAATCGTAACAGGTTCTGCCTCTAATATCCTGCGATATACCGCAATACGCTCCCTTGTCACCTTATTACTATGAATATCTGCTTGAAAAAAAATGAAATCTTTGGCCGGAAAATACAAAACATCCTTTGTATAAAAAGAAAAATCCTCATACAATTCCCGTGCCTTTTTTTCAGAATAGGTCGCAATGACCCGATAGGGAAAGTCTTCGGATAAGCCCCAAATCATATGAACTTTTTGAGAATCCACACAGCCGGAGACAGAAATATTTTTTCCGTCCCGCAAGCTCTTTTGCATTTCATCGAAATCCGAAAGCCCCTTCAGGCAATCACGCAACATTTTCACGGTTTAAACCTCTTTTATTTTTTCTTGTTAAATAAATTCATGGCAGCATCCGCATCTTCATTCATCATAACAACCGTTGCAGATGCCGCATCTTCGAAAGCATCTTCCATAATCACACGTTCTTCTTTGGAAAAATGCCCCAGAACATAATCTGCCAGATCATATCCTTTGGGTTTCTCGCCTACGCCCACCTTGATACGCATAAACACATCATGGCCTAAATGGGCAATGATATTTTTAATGCCGTTATGGCCGCCTGCGCTCCCCTTTTTGCGGATACGCAGTTGCCCCGGAGCCAGAGAAATATCGTCATAAATGACAATCAATTCCTCTGTCTCATCAATCTTATAATAATCTACTGCGGCACGGATACTTTCACCGCTTAAGTTCATATAGGTCTGGGGCTTTAAAAGGATCACCTTTTGTCCCTCAATCACGCCCTTACCCACCAAAGCTTTGTGTTTTTTCTCTGTAACGGAAATATTGTACTTATCTGCCAGATAGTCAATAGTATCAAACCCCACATTGTGTCGGGTCTTAGCATATTCTTTGGATGGGTTTCCAAGTCCTGCAATGATAAACATAGTTGTTCCTCTGATTCGTTAATAATTGTACTACTTTCTCTTACAAAGCTTACAGCAAGTGTGCTCTCAACTCCGCACCGGATTTGGGACTTAAATAAGCAGGTGCCACATCAAATACTGTCTTACAACCACTCATACCCTCATTTGCCATACGGACTGTTGCTCTTGCATAAGCTACAATGACAGATGCTGTAAATTCCGGATTGGAATCCAACTTTAAGCTATATTCAATCACATGCTTATGCTCGTTATTCCAGCCGGTAGAACCGGTACGGAACACAAAGCCGCCGTGAGGGATTCCGCTATGATCTCTCTTCAACTCTTCTTCGCTGATAAAGTTTACGATGGTATCATAATCCGCAAAGTAGTTGGGCATATTTTTGATTGTCTCTTCAATCTTTGCTTTATCTGCACCTTCTTCAGCCACAACAAAACACTCTCTGATATGTTTCTGTCTGGTACTAAGCTCCGGATTGCTTCCGCTTCTGACTGCTGCCAAAGCATCGTCTACAGGAATGGTATACTGCTTGCCGTCTTTGACACCTTCCACACGACGGATGGCATCAGAATGACCCTGACTGACACCCTTTCCCCAGAATGTATAATCATTGCCGCAAGGCAAAATTGCATTTGCATAAAGTCTATTTAAAGAAAACATACCCGGGTCCCAGCCGCAGGAGATCATAGCCACATGACCACTCTCTTTAGCTGCTACATCTACATTGTCAAAATGCTCCGGAATTTTTGCATGTGTATCAAAACTATCCACCACATTAAAATATTTTGCATAAACAGGAGTCTGTTTCGGTAAATCTGTTGCGCTTCCTCCACAAAGGATTACCACGTCCAGTTTACCCTGCATTTTTTCCACGTCATCCACATGATATACAGGTACACCCTCTGTCAAAATCTTTACATCTTCGGGATTTCTTCTGGTAAATACTGCCGCAAGCTCCATATCATCATTTTGCTTGATGGCACATTCAATACCTCTTCCCAAATTTCCGTAACCGATAATTCCTACTTTCATAATATGTCTCCTTTTTTATAAAATCAGAAGTGTAGAGTGTTGATTACGCTTCCCGCCTTATATCATATCAAAATTTTCTTTATTTATAAACCGTATTTTTAAAAAAAGAAAACCGATGCCCCCCGGCACCGGTTCTCAACCCTTCTCGAAATCAGACTCTATGCTTCTTCCTGCTCCTCTGCGGATAATGCATCCTCATAAGCGCGCAATATTGTTGTCTGAATCATTTCTCTGGTAGCAGAATTAATCGGATGTGCGATATCCCGATATTCGCCATCAGCTGTTTTTTTGCTTGGCATTGCGATGAATAACCCCTTTTCACCATCAATTACCTTAATGTCATGTACTACGAAAACATCGTCCAGTGTAATAGAAACAACTGCTTTCATCTTACCTTCACGGCTAATCTTACGCACATGTACGTCAGTAATGTTCATATTGGACCCCCTTAGTTCTTTGCAGATCAAATTACAAATCTGTCGTTTTGTTCCACCACCACTTTGATGCCGTCTTCACCCTTCAGATATGAATTGGCACGGATGGTATCGTGACTTTCTACAATACAGTTTTCAATGTAGGTATTGTCCCCGATATAAACATCGTTCAGGATAATAGAATTTTTGATTGTACAATTGTTGCCCACAAATACCTTTTTGAAAATAACGGAATTTTCTACAGTTCCGTTAATAATACTGCCGCTGGAAATCAAACAGTTTTTGAGCTTCGCACCCACATTATATTTTGCAGGAGGAAGGTCATCTACCTTTGAATAAATGTCCGGATACTCACGGAAGAAATAATTGCGGATCTCAGGTTTTAAGAAATCCATATTGGTATCGAAATAATCTTCGATAGTTGCGATATTCTTCCAGTAATCGGTCATCTTGTATCCATAAATTCTCTTTAAGCTCTTGTAACGGATCAAAATATCTTTTACAAAATCATAAAGATTTTCTTCTGCACATTTCTCAATCAACTCAATAAGCTGTCTTCTACGGATTACGTAAATACCACAGGAAATGGTATTGGATTTAGCCACAACCGGTTTCTCTTCAAACTCTTCAATGCGGAAATCCTCATTCATTTTGACTGTTCCGTAACGGTCTACATTTTCACCGGGTGCCATATCCTTGCATACAACAGTAATATCTGCTTTCTTTGCAATATGATATTCTAACACTTTGTTGTAGTCCATCTTGTATACACAATCACCGGATGCAATCACTACGTAGGGCTCATGGCTGGCTTTCAGGAATGAAAGATTCTGATAGATAGCGTCTGCTGTTCCTCTGTACCAGGAATTGTTATCACTGGTCACGGTAGGAGTAAACACAAACAATCCACCCTGTTTTCTACCGAAGTCCCACCATTTGGAAGAACTCAGATGTTCATTTAAACTTCTTGCATTGTACTGTGTAAATACACCAACCTTCTGAATATGGGAGTTGGTCATATTGCTCAATGCAAAGTCAATACCACGATAGCTTCCGGCAATGGGCATAGCAGAAATTGCTCTTCTCTTGGATAATTCGCCCATTCTATGATTATTACCACCGGCTAAAATAATTCCTATTGCTCTCATACCTTGTCACCTGCCTTAATCAAAGATTTGCCGCTTGCTAAATACATATTTTCGTAATCAGCTTCGTTGGTCTCACCGGAAATCACAACGTTCTTACCGATTGTAACCCCATTGGGTACTGTAGATTTCTCACCAACGCAAACCAATCCGTGATTATAAATATGAGGTGCGGTATCATTTTCAGCTTCTTCGCCTTCACCGATACGTACATGATCACCAATATGTACATTTTCTGCAATAATTGCTTTTTCGATATTGCCTCCAAAGCCAATCTCTGTATCATTCATGATAATGGAATCTCTGACAACGGTGCCTTCTCCAATGGTAACACCACATCCGATTACGGAATTGTATACCTTTCCGTAAATCTGTGCACCTTCGCCGATGATACATTTCTCAATCTCACCGTTTTCGGAAATATACTGAGGCGGAAGTTTGTCACACTTGGTATAAATCTTCCAATACTCTTCATACAGATTGAATTCGGGAACAATATCAATCAATTCCATATTTGCTTCCCAGTAAGAATGTAAGGTTCCTACATCCTTCCAGTATCCGTTATATTCATAAGCGTAGCAAGGTGCGCCTTTTCCGTGACAATACGGAATAACATGTTTACCGAAATCTAAGGAAGGTTGCTGTGCATTGGCAATCAACGCTTCTTTTAATGTCTTCCAGTTGAAGATGTAGATACCCATACTTGCCAGGTTGCTTCTGGGATTCTCAGGTTTCTCTTCAAATTCACTGATCTTGCGGTCTTCATCAGTAATCAGAATACCAAATCGTTTTGCTTCCTCTAAGGGAACAGGCATAGCAGCCAAGGTAACCTCTGCGCCTTTTGCCTTATGGTAGTCCAACATTACCTCATAATCCATTTTGTAAATATGATCTCCGGATAAGATCAATACGTATTCGGGATTAAAACTATCCATATAGTCAATGTTCTGATAAATAGCATTGGCTGTACCGGTATACCACTCGGTATTGGAGCTCTTCTCATAAGGAGGAAGAACTGTAACGCCTCCGATATTTCTATCCAAATCCCACGGAATACCAATTCCGATATGTGTATTCAGTCGAAGCGGCTGATACTGTGTCAGTACGCCCACTGTGTCAACTCCCGAATTGATACAGTTACTGAGCGGGAAATCAATGATGCGGTATTTACCGCCAAAGGATACAGCAGGTTTTGCTACCTTTGCTGTCAATACACCAAGTCTGCTACCTTGTCCGCCGGCTAACAGCATGGCAATCATTTCTTTCTTAATCATGTCTTCACCTCTTGCTATCTCTCCCAATATCTTTGCAGTTAATATTATGAAAAGAGTGATTTTAATAAATAACAAATAGATTATAGCATACTCTCTATGCAAAGTGAATATTTTTTACAAATAATTTCTTTCCAATTCGCAAAATTTATGTAAAAAATACACAAATTACATTTTCTTTTGTGCAACTTTTTCCGTGATTTTGTACATAAGCAACATTTTCCTTCTGGTATCATAGTACTATTTTTTGTAAAAATTAACCAAAAATCCCCCTTTCTTCCATTTTTTGCATCCCTTGCAAAATAACAGTTGGTTTTTCCCCCACAGATGGTTATAATGAAAAAAGAATAAAAAAGCGAAACGAACAGGAGTTGTATCCATGTATCATATTGATTTTGAAAAACCTATTCACATTCATTTTATTGGTATCGGTGGTATCAGCATGAGCGGTCTTGCAGAGGTGCTATTGGACCGCGGCTTTACCGTATCCGGTTCCGATGCCAAAGAAAGCCCCTTGACCTTACGTCTGGCAAATATGGGGGCTATCGTCCAATACGGACAATGTGCAGAAAATATTATTGAAGGCATTGATGCAGTAGTCTATACCGCAGCCATCCATGATGATAATCCTGAGCTTTGTGCTGCAAGATCAAAAAACATTCCCTGTCTGACACGCGCAGAGCTTTTGGGACAGATGATGAAAAACTATAATACCCCTATCGCCATCAGCGGTACACACGGCAAGACTACCACCACATCCATGGTCAGCGAAATCCTGCTGGCTGCCGAGACGGACCCCACACTCTCCATTGGTGGGATTCTTCCCTCCATCCATGGTAACATCCGTGTAGGTGCTTCCGATTTATTTGTCACGGAAGCCTGCGAGTACACCAACAGCTTTTTGAGTTTTTATCCAAAGATTAGTCTTGTCTTAAATATTGAAGCAGACCACTTGGACTTTTTTAAAGATATTCAGGACATCCGTCATTCTTTCCAAAAATTTGTATCTTTACTTCCGGATGACGGGACTTTAATCATCAGCGGCGATATTCCGGATGTAGAGGAAATCACCAAAGATCTCTCTTGCCGCGTGATCACTTATGGAAAATCCCATACTTGTGACTATTATCCTGAAGAAATCACCTATGACTCTTTGGCTAGACCCACCTATTATTTATGTCACGAAAATACCAAACAAAAAATCACTCTGGGTGTTCCGGGCGAACACAATGTACTTAATTCTATGGCTGCGGCCGTACTGGCAGATGTACTGGAAATTCCCTTTGAACACACTGCCAGCGCACTTGAAAACTTCCACGGAACAGACCGTCGTTTCCAATTAAAAGGAGAAGTCGATGGTGTAACCATTATTGATGATTACGCCCATCATCCCACAGAGATTGCTGCCACCTTATCGGCATGTGAAAATTATCCTCACAATAAACTTTGGTGTGTATTTCAGCCCCATACCTATACACGTACCAAAGCATTTTTACCTGAGTTTGCCAAAGCGCTTTCTGCTGCAGACCATGTAATCCTCGCTGAAATTTATGCAGCCCGTGAAACCGATACCTTGGGCATCAGCTCACAGACTTTGCAAAGTGAGATTCAAAAGCTGGGCGCAACCTGTGACTATTTTCCTACCTTTGAAGAAATTCAAAACTTTTTGAAAAAAAATTATTCCCCAGGTGACTTGTTGATAACTATGGGCGCCGGTGACGTTGTAAACATTGGAGAAAATCTCTTAAAAGAATAATTATCCACAATATCCACATTTTTAAAGCGAAAGTTACTCACTTTAGATTGTGGATATTTTAGTTTACATAATATTTTTTCAACATGTTGAAAATTACTGCGACACGCGCACTTTATCGACAAAAATTTTACATTATGTGTACCGGTTATCCACATTATCCACATTTTTCAAAAACGCCCACAAACCCAGTGTTTATGCGGTTTTGCGCAAAAATCACTATTCCATTTTGGGCTCGGATGTGCTATACTTTCACTTGCTTTAAAGAATTTGAAAAACAGGTGATAAGATGTCTCAATTAACCATTTATCAGGAGCACGGTCTCAACGCCACCGTGATTTCCAATCAGTTTATTGATGAATATATGGTATCTGCCAATGATGCGCAGGTTAAGATTTATTTGTATTTGATTCGTATGACAGGGGCCAATCTGCCCTTTAGCATTTCTGATATTGCAGATCGTTTCAATTATACAGAAAAGGATGTATTGCGTGCACTCCGTTATTGGGAGAAACAAAAGTTACTTTCCTTGGATTATGACAGTGAGCAGAACTTAAAGGCGGTACACGTACTCCCCTTTCCCTCATTGACACCCAAAGCTGAAATTGTGTCCTTTACTCCCAAATTGGCTGCTATCAACACACCGATTCCGGCGTCTGCAGACACTACTTCTACCAACAGCCGGTCCGGTAAAGCAGTTACAGCACACACAGCACCTGCCAAAACCCCTTTTACTGCGGATGATTTGGCAGCTTTCCAAAACAATAATGAGACATCCCAGATTATCTTCATCGCTGAGCAGTATACAGGAAAAATGCTGTCCCGTAGCGACTTGGAGACACTCTTATTTATATATGATACATTGGGCTTTTCTACCGACTTAATTGATTATCTGATCCAATATTGTGTCGGCAGAGGTAAAAAGCAATTTTCTTATATGGAGAAAGTAGCCATTGACTGGGCAGAAGCTCACATTGTAACCGTCCGTCAGGCAAAGTTGCGTACTACCAAATATGACAAACAGGTTTATAGCATCATGCGTGCGCTGGGAAAAAGCTCCGAGCCTACAGAGCCGGAAGTTGCTTATATCAAAAAGTGGATTTCCGAATTTGGTTTTTCTGCAGAAGTCATCTTAAACGCTTGTGAACGCGCTGTACTGGCTACCGATCACAACCGTTTCCCTTATGCCAATGCCATCTTGACCAAGTGGCACGATGCAAAAGTCAAAAATCTAAAAGATATTGAGGCTCTGGATGCTTCTCATCAGAAAGCACCTGCATCCGGCAAAAAAGAGGGCGGCTTTAACGATTTTGAACAACGTTCTTATGACTATGATGCTCTTGAAAAAATGTTATTAAGCAATTAGTACATACCATAACGAGGTAACCATATGGGTTTAAGCAATAAACAATTCAACTCCATTACAGAACAGCTGGATGCTATCCGTCTGGACAATCACCGCGTACAAATGGAGCGCACCGAAGAAATCCGGAGCAAGCTTCCTGCCTATTGCGAAGCCGAAAAGGAGCTGCGCGCCCTTCGTATGCAACGAATGCACGCAAGACTTAGCGGCGATACCGCAACTCTCTCTGTATTGCAGGCACAGGAGGAAGTTCTGATTGCCGGACGCAATCGTATGCTTACAGATGCCGGATATCCTGCTGATTATCTGAATCCGATTTTTTCGTGTCCCAAATGTAAGGACACCGGTTTTCTTCCTGAGACCCGTACCAAATGTACTTGTTTTGTCGAAGCTCAAACCCGTCTTTTATTTGAACAATCAGGTATCTACGATTTAATCGCCGCACAGAACTTTGATACTCTTTCTTTTGAATATTTCAATGAAGAAGAGGCTTCTTCCTATTCCAACTCATTGAATATTGCAAAAAATTTTATAAGAAATTTCAACTCGGACTACCAAAATCTTGTATTTTATGGTAATGTGGGTACTGGTAAAACTTTTCTATCCTGTTGCGTTGCCAAAGAATTGATGGAAAAAGGCTTTTCTGTCATCTATTGCAGCGCAGATAAATTATTTAAAAATCTGGTGGATCTCCGCTTCCAAGATGATAAGGATGCTTATTTTTCCTTTATGGATAACATCCATCAATGTGATCTTTTGATTATTGATGATCTGGGAACAGAGGCAATCAGCGAAAGAGTAAAAGCCGACTTATTCACCTGCTTAAACAATCGGGATATGCAAAAGAAAGCCACTCTGATTTCGACGAACCTGACTTTAGATGAACTAAGCAGACGCTATTCGGAGCGCATTTTCTCCCGCGTCAGCAGTCATTTTACTTTTTGTAAATTTGAGGGACGAGATATTCGAATGCTAAAGAAATTTTCAAGATAAGAGAAAGTGAGGATCATTCATCATGTCCAAACGTGAAGAATTGAGAAACCTGGAAACAATTCCCGTAGGTTCCTTGGGAATTATCTCCTTAGAAGGCTGCAAGTCTTTGGGAGAAAAGGTCGACAACTATCTGGTTGATTGGCGTACCGAGCGTGAAAACGCTCACAAAGACAGCCTTGCATTCAAAGGCTATCAAAGAGACTCTTACCTGATCAAAACAAAAGTACCCCGTTTTGGTTCCGGTGAAGCAAAAGGTATGATTTTAGAATCCGTCCGCGGAAACGATTTATACCTGCTTGCAGATGTTACAAACTATTCCCTGACATATTCCTTGTGCGGACATGCCAACCATATGTCTCCCGATGATCATTTTCAGGATCTGAAACGTATCATCGCTGCCGTAGGCGGAAAAGCAAGACGTATTACCGTTATCATGCCTTTCTTATATGAAAGCAGACAGCACAAGAGAAGTAGCCGCGAGTCCTTGGACTGTGCTTTGGCACTTCAGGAATTGGTAAGCATGGGAGTTGATAATATTATCACTTTCGATGCACATGATGCCCGTGTACAAAATGCTATCCCCTTAAACGGATTCGAGACTGTACAACCGGCTTACCAGTTTATCAAAGGTCTTCTTTCCCATGTAAACGATTTGACTATTGATTCTGATCACATGATGGTTGTCAGCCCCGATGAAGGCGGTATGAGCCGTGCAATCTATATTGCCAATGTACTTGGTCTGGATATGGGTATGTTCTACAAGAGAAGAGATTACACACGTATCGTAGACGGACGTAATCCTATCGTTGCCCACGAGTTCCTTGGTGCCAGCGTAGAAGGCAAAGATATCATCGTAGTAGATGATATGATTTCTTCCGGCGAGAGCGTATTGGAAGTTGCTGCTGCATTAAAGAAACGTAAAGCAGGACGTATTTTCATCTGTGCAACCTTCGGTTTGTTTACAAACGGTTTGAAAAAATTCGATCAGGCTTATGAGGAAGGCATTATTGATGACATCCTCACAACCAACTTGATTTATCAGACACCCGAATTGCTTGAGAGACCTTATTATATCAACTGCGATATGAGCAAATATATTGCATATATCATTGACACATTAAATCACGATGCTTCTATCAGTGATTTACTGAATCCCAGCGACCGCATCCAGCGCTTACTCAACAAATACAAAAACAAAGAAGTATAAAATAAAGCCCCGATTCTGATATAGAACCGGGGCTCTCATTTTTAAGCTTCATTGTAAGATTTAGAACTGATGTCCGCAGATACTGCAAAATGCAGATTCTTCCGGAACACTTCTGCCACAAATGGGACAAACCTTTTCAATGTTCACGGACTTCTCATTCACATCCTCTACATCTTCTCCATAGCTTTTCTTCTCTTCAATCTCTGCTTTCAACTGACCAATTTTTTTCTGTGCGTCTTTAATGATGGTAAATTGCTCTTCATAATCTCCGCCCTGCTCATCTGCATGTGCTTCAAAATAAGCTTTACCAATCTCTTCATAGGCCTTTTTAATCTGGCTTTCACATTTACCAACCTGTACCTGAAGTGCCGGAATGCCTGCGTAGCTTTTCGCTTTCTTCGTTACTTCACTTTCCTTAATGGTCTGAAATGTCTCATTTGCTTTTGCTGATACCTTACTCAAAAAATCCATCATTATTCCTCCATTATCTTTTATTCACTAGTATGCTTTTACTTTTGTCCACATATCCGCAAAATACTGTTTAGTCTCTGTCTCCTGATAACGGAACACTTCATTATTTTCTCCACCGAATACAGGAACATATGCATCAATACCTGCATACTCTTCTACTGCCAACTGATCTGCAACTTCCTTTATAGGAGAAGTATAACCTACATGAAGAGAATTTGCATATGCATTTTCCGGATCCAACATAAAATTAATGTATGCATGTGCCAAATCTACTTCTGTACTATCTTTGGTAATAACCATTGCATCTACCCACTCATTGGTTCCCTGTGTGGGCTCAAAATAATTCATATTGGGATTTTCAGCCATAATATAGGCTCCGTCACCGGAATACACAACTGCCATGGCTTTATTGCCGGAAATCATGTTATCGATGACATCATCTCCTGCATAGACAGGATTCATGGTATCACGTTGTTCAATCAGCCAATTGTATGCTTCTTCAATCTCTGCCTTATCTGTAGTATTCATGGAATATCCCAATGCTTTTAAAGCAATCATAAAGGAATCTCTCTCTGAATCATACATATACACATTATCTGCATATTTGGTATTTTTTAAAATATCCCATCCTTGTGCAAGGTCTGCTTCATCCACAACTGTTGTGTCATAAAGAATTCCGACAGTACCTACAAAGAAAGGTGCCGAATAGGTATTGTTTTCATCATATGCAAGTCCCATAATTTCCGGATTCAGTCCGCTTGCATTGGGAATCTTAGACCAGTCCAAAGGCTGCAAACCATCTTCCACAATGAGACGCTCAATCATATAATCGGAGGGAACCAAAATGTCATAATGCTCCCCACTTTGAATCTTGGTATACATAGTCTCATTAGAATCAAAGGTCTCATAAACAACTTTACAATCAAACTCTTCTTCAAATTTTGTTAAAAGGCTGGGGTCAATATATTCTCCACAGCTATATACTTTTAATGTTTTTTTGTCACTTCCACCGCAACCTACAAGCATGGATGCACACAATACGGTGCAAAGTAATAAGCTAATGATTTTTTTCATCTCATTCTCCTCTTTCTATGTATTTTATTCTGTCGGAAGCTGTTCCGCCATCATTTCCTGTTTTTGTGCCAGTTTATTTTTTCGATTGTTAACAATTGCAGGAATCACATTAACTAAAATCAAAGTGACTGCAATAACCAAAACTACAATGGTAGACAATGCATTAATTGTCGGATTTGTTCGTTTGGTCATGTTGTAGACAATAATCGAAATATTTTGAACACCGTTTCCTGTTACAAAATAAGAAATCACGAAATCATCAAAGGACATGGTAAACGCCAGTAATATACCTGCAAATATGCCTTCCTTCAACATGGGAATAATCACCTTTATCAGTGCTTGAAAAGGAGTTGCTCCCAAATCCATTGCCGCATTTGCCAGGTTCGGATCCAGATTTCTCACCTTCGGATACACACTGGTAATCACATAGGGCGTACAAAATGCCACGTGGGCAAGCAACATGGTCATATATCCTTTTTCCATTTTAATGGATGAAAACAAGATCATCAGACCGATGGCTGTCACAATATCCGGATTCATAATCGGAATATTGTTGACATTTAAAATAATTTCTTTTAATACTTTTCTGCTCTTGGACAATCCAATAGCTGT
Source organism: Lachnospiraceae bacterium (assembly GCA_045542735.1). Lineage (GTDB taxonomy): Bacteria > Bacillota > Clostridia > Lachnospirales > Lachnospiraceae > UBA2882. The sequence continues at coordinate 19,950 of JAZQLQ010000021.1, read as the reverse complement.
AATGGTCCCAAGTATGGTGGAAATCAATGTTGCCAAAATCGCAATGGTAACAGATACCGATACAGCCTTCATAATGGAACTGTCCGATATCAGGTTATTGTACCACTGAAGGGAAAATCCCGACATCTTCGTCAATGACTTAGATGAATTGAAGGAAAATACCATCATGACAATAATGGGAAGGTACAAAAATACAAAACAGACCGCTAAATAAATATAAGAAAAAGCTTTTCCTTTTTTACCCATTTATTCCACCTCCGTTTCATCTTTGTCAATCTTCTTCATCCATGTGATTGCCAACAGAATAACTGCTGCCAACAGGAGTGAGATTGCACTACCAAAGTTCCAGTTACCCACGGAGATAAACTGATTTTCTATTAAGTTACCGATTAACATATATTGTCCGCCACCAAGCAATTTGGGAATAACGAAGGTGGAGATAGACAATAAAAATGTCATAATAATACCATTAATCACACCCGGAATGGACATTTTAAATGTCACCCGCCAGAAGGTTTGAAAAGGATCGGCTCCCAAATCATGTGCCGCTTCTATCAAAGACCGGTCAATCTTGGTTAGTGAAGTGTGAATGGGAATCACCATAAAAGGAAGCAAATCACTGACCAACCCGATAATAACCGCAAAATCGGTATACATCATGGTCACACTCTCCATGCCCAATGCATTTAACAGCGTATTGATCACTCCATTATCGGAAAGCAGGCTAATCCATGCATAGGTACGAAGTAAGGTATTAATCCACATAGGGATAGTCACCAAAAGCACCAAGGTACTCTGAATTTTCTCATCAAAACGGCTGATGATATATGCCAGAGTATAGCCTACCAGTAAACAAATCCCCACTGATATCAAACCAAGCTTTAAGGACTTGGTAAACACAGCCAGATAAATAGGCTCTGCAATCTTTTTAAAATTGTCAAAGGTAAATTGGATATTTACCAAATCGTTCCCGCCGGTAGTAATGGAATATAAGACGATTAACAAAAGCGGTACGATAATCATGATGATGGACCATATGAGATATGGCCGGGTCAACTTTGTAAAATGTCTCATTTTGTTTCTCCTACTGTACCCAATCCATGCGATACATTACGTGAATATCATTCGGTTCGAAGGAAAGTCCTACGGAAAGTCCGGGTTCAAAATAATCGGTTGTATGTATCAGATACTCGCGCTCTTTGGTTTCTACAATAATCTCATGGTGTACACCTTTGAAAACAATAGACTTAACCACGCCGGTAAGCTGTGCTTCTTCCGGTCTGACAATATCAATGTCCTCCGGTCTGATTACCACTTCTACATCTTCATTATCTTTAAATCCTTTATCTACACATTCAAATTCAAATCCATCGAAGGATACCAATAAATCACGAATCATAACCGCCTCTATAATATTGGATTCACCGATGAAGTTTGCTACAAACCGGTTTTCCGGCTCATTATAAATATCCTCAGGAGTACCTACCTGCTGAATGATACCTTCGTTCATTACCACAACGGTATCAGACATAGAGAGCGCCTCCTCCTGATCGTGTGTAACAAAAATGAAGGTAATACCAACTTCTTTCTGAATCTTTTTAAGCTCAATCTGCATTTCTTTACGAAGCTTTGCATCCAAAGCACCCAAAGGCTCATCCAACAATAGGACCTTGGGTTCATTGACAAGGGCACGGGCAATGGCTACACGTTGCTGTTGTCCTCCGGAAAGTCTGGTCACATCTCTTTCTTCAAATCCTGCAAGACCAACCAGCTCCAGTGTCTTTTTCACCTTATGCTCAATCAGATTCTTATCCATTTTCTTGATGTTCAATCCAAATGCTACATTGTCATATACATTTAAAAAGGGAAACAATGCATATTTCTGGAAAACGGTATTAACTTCTCTTTTATAGGAAGGAATCTTGGTAATATCCACACCGTCAAATAACACTTCGCCATTGCTGGGATCGTCAAATCCTGCAATAATACGGAGCGTTGTTGTCTTTCCACAACCGGAAGGTCCCAGTAATGTAACAAACTCATTTTCATGAATATTCAAATCAATTCCCTTTAATACCTGTTGATTACCAAAGTTCTTGGCAAGTCCTTTTAACTCTATTAATACATCGCGCATATTTCGCGTCTCCCTTCTTACTCTAAAAACTTGGCGGTGAACTCACCCACAAAATCTTTGCACCCAACTTAGACGTTATAAAGTGCTTGTACTTGGGTATAAAATAGAACGACTCATGTTTCTTCGCCTTATAAACCTTATTTCCAATGTGAATCTCAATACTTCCCGAAAGAACATATCCAAACTCTTCACCTTCGTGAGGATTATCCGGATATGTGGAACCATCCTCTTCAATAGTCAATAAAATTGGTTCCATAATATTTTTTTGAGCATTGGGAATAATCCACTCAATCTTATTATGTAAGTCCGGATCTTCTTTTTCAAAATAATCCGTCTTTTTAAACACAACTTGTGTATCCTCGTAATCGCTGAAAAACTCTTTTAAGTCTGTACCCAGACATTGCAGGATGTCTACCAGGGTCGATATAGAGGGTGATGTCAAATCACGCTCCAACTGGGAAATAAACCCTTTGGATAACTCTGAGCGGTCTGCCAGTTCCTCCTGGGTAAGCCCCTTCATCACTCGCAATTCCTTGATTTTTTTTCCTATTTCCATTGTATCCTCTTTTCTAATCTTCGTAAGGTATTAGTAAACTGAAAGTTCACTTTTACTAAACCAAAGCAAGATTAATTATACAACAAATATGCGCCACGTCAAGCATATATCCCATATTATTTCATTTTTTTCCATGGTTTTCATTGCGCCCCTCTATATTTTGTGTTACACTAGCCACGTCACACAAGTTTTATCGTGACATTGGTCAGTTCGAAACCTTCCTGACCCATCCCTTAAGGAGAAAAAACAAAACTACAGGAGAAAAACATATGAAAAACAAAAAGTCTTACTTTATCACAGAGGCTGCCATCATCGCAGCTCTTTATGTGGTACTCACTCTGGCAATTAATGCCATCAATCTGGCCAGCGGTGCCATTCAAGTCCGTATTTCCGAAGCTCTGACAATCTTACCTTACTTTACACCTGCTGCCGTTCCCGGATTAACTGTCGGTTGTCTCATTAGCAATCTGATTGCCGGTGCAAGCGGTGCCATGAATATCTTTGATGTCATCTTTGGTACTATTGCCACTTTACTGGGCGCTTGTGGAAGCTACGCTCTCCGGAAACACAAATGGCTGGTCCCTTTGCCACCCATCATTTCCAATACACTAATCATCCCCTGGGTATTACATCTGGCATATGGTATTCCCGGTGGTGTACCTTTCTTTATGGTGACAATCGGCATTGGCGAAATTTTGTCCTGCGGCATATTAGGAATGGCTTTGTTGACCGTTTTGCAAAAATATCGGAATGTGATTTGGAAATAGAAAAAATCCCGACAAATTGTCGGGATTTTTATTATTATAAGTTATCTTCCACACCGATTTCATATGATTCAAATGCCGGATTTCCTCTCCGGTCCTCTAAATCATAATTTGCTTTTATATATGCTCCAAGCGCCATATTAAACTTGCGACTTCCATTGACATTCAAATGATCATAGTCTGCAAAATCCGTGGTAAAATCCAGCCCCAATTCATCATATTGCCGGTTATAATCCACATACATTACTTGATCATGCACTTCTTGTGTCGCCAAATAGGCTTCCAAACTATTAAAAACTTTTTTATCTTCTTCTCCCATAATATAAGGCGCATTAATCAACAAAACAGGAATATCATGTTCATTGGCAAGCATCAGTATCTTTTCAAAATATAACATGGTCTTGGGTTCAATCTCTCTCTGTTCTGTTACATGCGAATTGTCAGGTCTTTCCATAGGCGCAATCTCCGTAACGGGATGTGCTCCTTTATAACCCTCACCTACTACCGCTTCGTTCTGCAAATCTCCCCGCATTATCTCCGCATAACGTCCATGATAGGAAGGAAACTCCATCATATACAATAAAGTTTCCCCAACCGTGGGATTTTCCAGACTCTCATAAATCGACTGATACTTATTCGCCGAAAAGCGCATACCATAAGTACTCTTAATCATTTTACTTTCCTTGGAGTAGGTAAATGTCTCTGTCAGACGATATACATCCAATACAATCAAATCCGGCGTCTGATATTTTAAAGCTTCCCTCAAGGTATAATAGGTATTCCAGGTCGGCTGCATACTGGCACATAGATTATAGGATGCAATTCCATATTCGTCATAGAACTGTGTTGGATTCACATTGACAAAGGCATGGGATGACCCCAATACCAGCACGTCCACGGTATCTTCATCCAATTTATAATAATGGTCCATCTGTGTGATACCATCCGTATATCGAAAACAAAGAAGGTCATTTATTCTTATCAAGATGATAGATAGAATAGCTAAAAATCCCACTATCTTTATCACATTTCTTTTCATTTATCTTCCTCTTAATCAAAATTGGAAATAATAAAATTGTGCGGCGTCATATGCAAAGCCGTATATACCAAATACAAAAATCGCCACAACCAATACCACATACGCCATCCAACGGATTGGTAATACTTTGGTATTCAGATACTCATATAATTGCATTCCTTTTCTATAGCGTATCATATCTACTGTCAACAACACAATCAGGGATACAATGGCAATGGTAAACTCAAGCTTGGTAAGTCCCAATGTATAAAGCGAGCCATCTCGCAATGTTGCCAAATCCATATAGCGGATCATCCGCCAAATATATGCAAAACTGTCATCTAAAGAATTACTTCGAAAAAATATCCAGGCAAAGTCAACCAAGGCAAAAGTAACGACTCCCCGGCAAATTTTGCATAATGCATTTTCACTTTTGATATATCGTTCTCTTATGGGTTCTAACAAGTCGCCGATGATCTGATACAAGCCATGCAAACCACCCCATACCACGAAAGTAAAATTTGCACCATGCCAAAGACCACTGACCAAAAAGGTAATCATCAGATTTAAGTATTTGCGTACTCTTCCTTTGCGGTTTCCACCCAGTGGAATGTACAGGTAATCCCGAAACCAGCCACTTAAGGAAATATGCCATCTCCGCCAAAACTCCTTAATGCTTAGACTGAAATAGGGTGTATCAAAGTTTTCCATCAAGGAAAATCCCATGATTTTTGCTGCACCCATGGCAATCAGTGAATAACTTCCAAAGTCACCGTATATCTGAAAAGCAAAGCCTACCGCTGCCACTACCAGAACCATGCCGTCAAACTGCGTATAATTTCCAAATACATAATCCACCAAAATTGCCAGCCTGTCCGCTATTACCATTTTCATAAAATAGCCCCAAAGCATCAGTGCGAGTCCATCTGTCACCCGCTTATAGCTCCACAACTTGAAGGTATGAACCTGTTGCACCTGCTTCATCAGATTGGTAGAACGCTCAATGGGACCTGCAACCAGCTGGGGGAAAAAGGATACAAATAAAGCATACTTCAAAATATTCTTTTCCGGTTCAATATCTCCCCGATAAACATCCATGGTATAGCTAAGCGCCTGAAACGTATAAAAGGAGATACCCACAGGTAACAATACATCGAAGGGCTTGTGTATCACCTGAATATGCACGGCATCCAATACCTGATTGAGATATACCAATGCAAAGTCAAAATATTTAAAGAAAAATAAAATTCCAATATTGATAATAAAACTGAATGCAACAATCCATTTCTTTTTAATTGTAGCTTTTTCGCACTTTCCTACTTTGCCCATCATGACACCACTCATATATGTGACAAGAGTGGAAAATGCAATCAATATCGCGTACTTTGGATTCCAGCTCATGTAAAAATAATAACTGGTAACCAGCAACCATATATAACGTACCTTCCGTGGAATCAAGAAATATACGAAAAGTACAACTGGAAAGAACATAAAAAAATCTACTGAATTAAAAACCATGCTTCCTCCGGCTGTTTCCGTCTTTAATTAATATACGCAATAAACTGATTTCCATTATTTTCAAACCAGTTTTTAGAATCATTCATCCCTTTTTTATAAATCTGACCGGTAGATGGGTCCATAATGACTGTGTTCAATTCATTAAAACCGATAATCAATACCGCGCTTCCGTCCTGCATAATCGCCATAACCGGAATATCCCTATTTACATAATAGAGAACCGAATCCAGACTACAACCACCCAATTCCAGTACCTGTGTATTTTCCGGCATATGCTTCTCCAATATGGATAATACCGATTCACCCTGGTTTAGCAAATACTGACTGTTTTTGGTAATTCCTTCCGCCTCCAGCATCGTATTCAGACACACTGCCAAGGAACTGTTTTTCTCATCCTCTGCTACTGCATGAATCTTCATAATCTGATTACGCACCAGTCGGTTTCCTTTAATCCATACATAATCTCCATTTTCATTAATAACGGTTCCTGCATTGGTATTAGCATCATTGACCGCATCCGCCTCATCGGAATACACACCCGTAATACCATCGGCACCATATACATAATACTTTTCTTCCGTCTGCTCAGGCAATGTCAATACCACTTCATGTCCGCCTTCATACATAACCTCTTGGGGTGTCATAAACTTTAAGGATCTTGTGGCAAAATTACTTTCCGCTGCAATCTGGACAATTTTTTGCAAATTCTCCGTTGCTACGATGCTGACGGTATTTTCACCCTGTAACTGAATCTCTGTACTCATAATCTGATCCGGTGTTGTCACAATGTATACACCATCATCTGTAGTTTTACTAACTCTCTCCAAATTAATCTGATTGTCCACAATAGTAATATCTGTCACATAAATACTGGGTTTTTGATATTGCATGGTTACCGTATTATCAGAACCACTGCTGATATTAACACAAAACATAGGATGTACAAGACTACCTGCACGGTCCATATATAAATCTGTCTGCCGGATTAAACCATATATCAAATCCTCATCCATAAAGCCCAAGGGACGAATATAATTTCCCGCACCTGCTTCAACATTAACAATTCGACCGCTGTTTAAATCCATCAATGCAAGGGAAGTACTACGATTCACATCCTCTCCCTGTGGCCATACCACCATCTGATGGGACCGGGATACTTTCAAGCTTCCTTGCGGTAAATTCTCTACAATAATCTCATAACGTTTCTCATCCAGTTTCACACAGAATATATTTCCACTCAAATAAAGGAACAATTCATTACGGTTATTCAGATACGTCAACTGTTTTAAATTGCCTGCCAATACGGTAAAAGAACGGTCATAAGGTATGAACACCTGCTCTTCAATGGTATTGGATACACTATTGTAATAGTATACAGCTACACCCATGCTTCCTTCATGGCTTCCTCGGTTCATATAACCATAGACCATAAATTCAACATTTCCCGTTTCATCTACATTCAAAATCTCGATGTCATTCTGGTCATAATAGGTCCGTTCATCAGCATTATCCTTGTCATAAAAACCGAACAACATAGCAAAACGGTTATTGCTGGAGTTATAGCAGAACAGACGATTTTCGGACACAAAGGCAAATACACCTCCGTCTTCACTTTCCATGAAATTTACATTTCCGTCACGGATTCCCAAATCAATTTTATTATTATTAAAATTATCAATATCCATTTCAAATACTTCTGTCATGGTACGCTCAAAATCCAACAGATAAATACGTTCTGTACCATAGCGCATACGATAAAACTCTTCCACTCGGCATTTTCGCTCTCCGTCCTCAGTCAAAACATTGACATAGTAGGACAGTTTTATGCGCATGGTTTCATCAAAATATTCCATAACACGAATTTGCGGTTCAGAAATCCGTTCCACCTTTAAATCACCCCAGGTAATCTGGGCAAAACTATTGTGGATATTGACATAACTGTAAGTCGTATTATCCCCGGTTTCATCAGTTTCCAAGTATTTTGTCAGATCTCTTGCCGCCTCTTTGTCAAAGGTTTTTTCGTGAAAATTTAAGGCAAAACGTATTTCTTCTCCGGCATAATTTTCACTTCGCTGTACAATACGGGTATAATAGCGAATGGTTTTTCCGGAAGAAGTACCCAAAATAACAACAAATTCATACTCGATATTTTTATCAATCAGGTCCTTAATAATGATATCCGCAGAAATTCCCATTTCTTTTTCTTTGTAATTAAAAATTTCTGCATTTTCAATCAACCGTTCTCCATCCAAGGAGCGCACCTCATAAGCAATGGATGTAATATCATTGTCATATTTATCAATATACAATGATATCTTTCGGTCATCTGCCAAAGGAGTAATGGTATCCCTCATAAATGAAACATCCATCTCATTACTATATCCATGAAGACAATTGATATATTGTCCATCATGATTCATATATACCAGGGGATAAGATGCTTCACTCATCTCCATGGTCATATCGGTATTTCCTCTATTCATAATGGCACTGATTACAAAAAGGGATATGGTAAAGGTAACAATACATACCAATCCCTTAATCCAACTTCTACTCATTCTCTTCCTCTTATCTGATATAAAATCGTTTCTCTTATTGCTCTTCCAACAATCTCGCCAAAGTAGGTTCCACACCAAGGAAGTTTATCAAATCATCCACATTATCCTGTTTCTTGGGCTTCATGTGTTGATGTTTGATACAACGCAATAATATATTTTTAGGTGTATGCTCCATATCTATAAATTCCAGTACCTGAACATCATACCCTGCCTGTTCCAAGAGCCCTGCACGGACTGCATCCGTCATTAGGGCTGACATACGCTCTTTTAAAAGCCCATACTTTAATACCGGATTTAATAAATTCTGTGATATTTGCCCATTGAATTCATGCTGACAACAAGGCACAGACAAAATCACTTTTGTATCCCATTTAATAGCCTTTGCCAATGCGTAATCCGTAGCAGTATCACATGCATGTAGTGTCACCACCATGTCCACCTGTTCTTTTCCTTCATACTGTCCAATATCACCAACCAAAAAATGTAAATCGTCATATCCGTATGCATCTCTTAATTGATTACACTTTTCAATCACCGTATCTTTTAAGTCCAAACCAATGATTTCAACATCCAATCCATTCATAATGCGTAAATAGTAGTACATCGCAAATGTCAAATAGCTTTTTCCGCATCCAAAATCAAGAATGGTAATTTTTCGTTCTTTGGGTAATTGAGGCAGTACATCTCTGATAAATTCTAAAAATCGGTTAATCTGACGGAACTTGTCATATTTCCCGGCAACAATCTTACCCTCCTTAGATTGTACACCCAAATCCACCAAAAACGGCACAGGCTCGTCTTTGGGAAGAATATATGTCTTCTCCCTATTATGTGTCAACTGTTTTTTATCTTTTGTATCTCCGGTACTCTCTTTGTTTATTTTATGTTTGATTGTCAGATTATCCTTTTTACCGGATAAAACATTGACTTCAAATCCTGCTCCGGTTGCCTGAAGTTGCTTATATTGCGTCATCAACTCCACCAAAGCCTCTATGGTCTGTTCTTTGGTCTGATTCTTATGAAAAACCTGCTTTTTCGTATACTGTTGCTCTTGGAAAACCAATTGTCCCTTGATGCAAACAGGGCGGATACGAATTTTACGGATAGCATGTTCATCATCGGCTCCAATTTTTTTCTTGGGTCCGCTGACCGTAATCTGTTCCAAATCTTCTGTTAATATTTGTGTAAGCAAGTTTTTCAATTTATCCATATCTTTTCTCTGTCAATTTTCTAAAAACGTAAATAGCCCCTATTTTTACGATGACGTCTTTTTAATATTTCTTCATGTAATAGCAACATGACAATTTCTTCAAGACCATCCCAATCCATGATTTTCCATAGGGGACTCTCTTTTTCATCTCTATATTTTTTGCGGATTTTATCCACCATATCCTTTCCATGTTTCTGTAAAAGAAACCGATCCGGATATTCATCATAAATCATACTTCCACTATAATCCATCAAATTCAACATGCTACTAATTTCTCCTTGCAACATGCGTATTTCCAATGGATGTTGTCCCTGCAAATATTCCATATCCTTTATCATTTCATGCTCATCTTCATAATATAAAGGAAGTGGATATGTCATATAAAAAGGAAGAATTTTCCCACGTTCCATAATGCAAACGACTCCGTTTTTTATTATGGTATGTAGATTCACTCAGATTGTGACTTCTCCTTCTTGATTCCTCCTATGTGAAAACAAAGGGATACCGGCACATACCGATATCCCCTTTTGTACATTATTTGAGTACTTCAATACGTGTCATTGCTCGCTGCAGTGCCACCTCAGCTCTGGCGATATCCGTTTCGGATGCTTTTTGCTGTAATCTCTCTTCTGCACGCATCTTAGCCTCTTCGGCTCTTTCCTCATCAATCTCGGCAGGCCATTCAATAATCTCTGCCATGATTGTAATCTTATCCGGTAAAATCTCCGCAAATCCTGCGTGAAGTGCAGCTTCTTTGGTCTCTTCCTCTTCTGTGATAGTCAGAATACCGGGCTTGATAATAGCTGTTAAAGGAATATGTCCTTTATAAATACCAAGTTCACCCTCTGTGGTATTAAACTCCACCATTTCAGCTTCTCCTTCATAGAAAACGCGGTCCGGTGTAATGATCTTCAATTCAAATGCTCTTTCACTAGCCACTTAATCACCCCTATCTTTTCTGGGCAACCACTTCGTCGATACTACCAACACTTAAGAAGTAGCTTTCCGGAACATCATCATGTTTACCTTCCAGAATCTCTTTGAATCCACGGATGGTCTCGCTAAGCGGTACATACTTACCTTCTTTACCTGTAAACTGTGTTGCAACGAAGAAAGGCTGGGATAAGAATCTCTGTACCTTTCTGGCTCTGTTTACAACCAGTTTATCATCTTCGGAAAGCTCGTCCATACCAAGGATCGCAATAATATCCTGTAATTCTTTGTATTTCTGTAAGATTTCCTGTACACCGCGGGCTACCTGATAGTGCTCTTCACCTACGATACGAGGATCCAAAATACGGGAGGTAGACTCCAAAGGATCAACCGCAGGATAAATACCAAGCTCTGCGATGGAACGGGAAAGTACGGTAGTCGCATCCAAATGGGCAAATGTTGTTGCCGGAGCCGGGTCAGTTAAGTCATCGGCGGGCACGTATACTGCCTGTACGGATGTGATGGAACCGTTTTTGGTAGATGTGATACGCTCCTGAAGCGCACCCATCTCTGTCTGTAAAGTAGGCTGATAACCTACGGCAGAGGGCATACGTCCTAACAACGCAGACACCTCAGAACCTGCCTGTGTGAAACGGAAGATATTGTCAATGAATAACAACACATCCTTTCCACCTTTATCACGGAAATATTCCGCCATGGTAAGACCTGTTAAACCAACTCTCATTCTGGCTCCCGGAGGCTCATTCATCTGACCGAATACCATAGTTGTCTTATCGATAACGCCGGATTCTGTCATTTCATGATAAAGGTCGTTACCTTCACGGGTACGCTCGCCTACACCGGTAAATACGGAGTATCCACCATGCTCTGTGGCAATGTTTCGGATTAACTCCTGGATCAAAACGGTTTTACCTACACCGGCACCACCGAACAGACCAATCTTACCACCCTTCTGATAAGGGCAAAGAAGGTCAACGACTTTAATACCGGTCTCTAATAACTCTGTCTCTGTAGACTGCTCCGCAAACTCGGGAGCGGGTCTGTGAATCGGCTCATAAGATACTTCTGTGGGAGCCGGTTTATTATCAATTACATCGCCCAGAACGTTAAAGATACGTCCTAAAGTATTTTCACCAACAGGTACAGTAATAGGAGCTCCGGTTGCAATTGCATCCATTCCTCTTACAAGACCGTCAGTTGTTCCCATGGCGATACATCTCACTGTATCATCTCCAAGGTGCTGTGCTACTTCCACAACCAAAACACCGCCATCTTTGGTGTTTATTTTAATTGCTTCATTAATCTCCGGTAAATTTCCGGGAAATTTAATATCCAGTACGGCACCGATGATCTGAGTGATTTTTCCGATTGCTGTTTCTGCCATTTGATTTTTTCACTCCTTTTCTAGCTGATTGCTTCCGCACCTGCTATAATTTCGGTTAATTCCTGTGTAATAGATCCCTGACGGGCTCTATTGTACTGTAAGGATAATTTTTCGATCATTTCTTCCGCATTGCTCGTTGCCGAATCCATTGCCTGCATTCTGGCTCCGTTTTCACTGGCAACCGCTTCTACCATGCCGCCGTAAATCAGGCTGGTAACATATTTGGGAATCAACATATTTAATGCTTCTTCCTCATCCTGGTCGAAATTCATCAAAGCATTGCTTTCGTCTGCATCTTCTACACTTTCTGTATCAACAGGAAGCAGTTTTAACAATGTGGGTACATGGCTCACCGTATTTTTAAATGCGGTATATGCCAGATAAATTTCACCGATTTCGCCTTCTTCATATGCCTTTAAAAGTTCATTGCTGACTCTCATGGCATCTCCGTAAGCAGGCTCTTCGATCATATCCGAATAGTCGGCTGTCACCTCATAGCCATATCGGGTAAAGGTATCTTTTCCCTTACGTCCAATGGTATAGAGTTTGACATCTTCCTTATTAAAATCGCCCTTTGTTATCAGTTTAATCACATTGGAGTTGTAACCGCCTGCCAAACCTCTGTTGGAGGTAATGACAATCACAGCTTTTTTGCTGCTCTCACCGGCTTTTAAATAAGGATGATCAACTGTTCCGACCTTTGCTAACACACTTTTTACGGTTGCAAACATGCACTCAAAATATGCTTTGGATTTCTCAGCACGGCCTTTGGCTCTCTGGAGCTTTACGGTAGATACAAGCTTCATCGCTTTGGTGATCTGCTGGGTACTCTGAATACTACCCTTACGTCTCTTGATACTTCTCATGGAAGCCATAGTTTATCACCTCATCTATTTAAAATCTGCCTTAAAGTCCCCGATTGCCTTAATCAGTAATTCTTCTGTCTCAGGAGAAATTACCTGTTCTTTTGCAATATTATCCGGAATTTCCGGATATTTTGTATCAACAAATGCAAAGAATTCTTTCTCAAATCTGGTAATATCCTCTACCTCAATATCCAATAAATGTTTATTGGTTGCTGCATAGATAATCATAACCTGATACTGTACCGGCATGGGCTGGTACTGAGGTTGCTTGAGAATTTCTTTGATACGTTCACCCTGTGCAAGTTTTTCCTTGGTATCTGCATCCAATTCGGAACCGAACTGTGCGAATGCAGCTAACTCACGATACTGCGCTAATTCCACACGGATAGGAGCAGCAATCTTTTTCATCGCCTTGATCTGAGCGGCACCACCTACACGGGATACAGACAAACCTGCATTTACGGCAGGACGGAAACCTGCGTTAAACATTTCTGTCTCCAGATAAATCTGTCCGTCGGTAATGGAAATTACGTTAGTCGGGATATATGCGGATACGTCACCCGCCTGAGTTTCGATAATCGGAAGGGCTGTTAAAGAACCTCCGCCATATTCTTCACTCATTCTTGCAGCACGCTCTAACAATCTGGAATGTAAGTAGAATACGTCACCGGGGTAAGCTTCACGTCCCGGAGGTCTTCTAAGCAACAAGGAAAGTGTACGGTAAGCAGTTGCGTGCTTACTTAAGTCATCATAGATAACCAATACATCTTCGCCATTTTCCATCCATTCCTCACCAATTGCACAACCTGCATAAGGAGCAATGTACTGCAACGGAGCAAGTTCGCTGGCTGTGGATGCTACCACTGTGGTATAGCTCATAGCGCCGAACTCCTCTAATGTCTTAACGATAGTAGCAACTGTAGATGCTTTCTGTCCGATTGCTACATAAATACATTTAACATTCTGACCTTTCTGATTGATGATAGTATCAATCGCGATAGCGGTCTTACCTGTCTGTCTGTCACCGATGATCAACTCACGCTGTCCTCGTCCGATGGGTACCATGGAGTCGATAGCTTTGATACCGGTCTGCAAAGGTGTATCTACACTCTTACGGGTGATAACACCGGATGCTACTCTTTCAATCTGACGGAATTTGTCAGTCTGAATCGGTCCCTTGCCGTCAATAGGCTGTCCCAGCGCATTAACAACACGGCCAACCAATGCATCTCCTACGGGAACCTCAACAACTCTACCGGTTGTTTTTACGATATCTCCCTCATTAATGTTCTTCTGGCTTCCCAAAAGTACAGCACCAACATTGTCTTCTTCCAAGTTGAGAACCATACCGTATACTTCGCCGGGGAACTCTAACAATTCTCCCTGCATGGCATTGGAAAGACCATGAACACGGGCAATACCGTCTGCTACCTGAATAACAGTTCCGACATCGGAAACTTCCAGAGAAGAAGCATATCTATTTATCTGTTCTTTAATAACAGAACTGATCTCTTCTGGTTTTAAATTCATGGATCTTTACGCACCTTTCTTATTATTCACGGTGGGTACGACATTAAATCTGTACCTTTAAAAGCTGCCGTTTCAGCTCTTCCAATTTTGTACGGATGCTACTGTCTACAACTCTGTCACCGATACGGATTACCATACCGCCAATCAAATCCTCTTCCACCTCATAATGGATTTCCATTTCCTCATAGGAAGTGGTCGCAAGCAATCTTTCTTTTACGGTTGCTTTCTGAATCTCATTCATGGCAAGAGGGGTTGTAACATATGCAACTCCGATTTTTTTATACTCTTTTACCTTGGAAATGAAATAGTTGAAAATCTCTTCCATCTCGGCAAAACGGTCCTTCTTGATGACAATAGTCATAAAACCGGTCATCTCATCGGAAACACGTCCCTTAAAAACTTCCTCCAAAACCTTTAGTTTTTCTTCTTTTAAGATCTTGGGGTGGTTCATCAGTTTTGCAAAATCAGGATTCGCCTGCAATGCTTCAAGTACCGTTTTCGCTTCATCAAACATACTATCTATACACTGCTTTTCCATGGCCGTCTCAAACAAAGCATCTCCATAGGTTTTTGAAATCAGCTTAGCCATGTGCTCTCACCCATTTCCTTCAATGTTTCATCGATTAAACCATCCTGAACCGTCGCGTCAACAGAAGCTTTTACAACTTTTCCTGCCATGATGCTTGCAAGAGTAACCATCTCTTTCTTCACATCGTCGACAACTTTTTGTTTCTCAAGCTCTGCTTCTTTGTTGGCACGAGCAATAATCGCTGCAGCCTCTTCTTTTGCTTTGGCTACAATCTGATCTTCATTTTTGAGCGCTTTGGCTCTGGCTTCACTTAAAATCTGCTCTGCCTCTTTGTCAATATTTTTCAGTTTTTCTTCATATTCCAGTTTCAGTGCCAGTGCGCTTTCTTTATCTTCTTTTGCCGTCTCAATATCATTTGCGATACGCTCCTGTCTGTCCTGCATCATTTTGCGAACAGGGTTAAACAGCAAGTTGGAAGCAATGAGGAATAATGCAAAAATTGCAATAATCATCAAAACCGCATCATGCAATAACTGGAAGTCCAAGTCAAACAGTCTCGTCATTTCTTCACCTTCGCTAAGTAATACGAGTCCTGTAGTTAATAACGTATTCAAGCCTTAAGCCTCCTTTCTGAATTTTTTATGGAAGCTTTTTAGATTAAAGGTTTTACGAACAGTAATAACATAGCGATCAACAAACCATACAAACCGGTTGTTTCGGCAACGGCCTGACCAAGTAACATAGTAGATGTGATATCGGATTTTGCTCCGGGATTTCTACCTACTGCTGCTGCCGCATGTCCTGCTGCGATACCCTGACCGATACCAGGTCCGATACCTGCGATAACTGCAAGACCAGCACCAATTGCTGAGCATCCTAAAATAAAGTTTTCATTGAATTCCATGTTTGTTTCCTCCTTAAAAATTGTTACAATTTTCTTTTTTGTTTTTATGACTCTCCGATTGCATCTGTTACATACGTCATGGTCAGCATACAGAATACATATGTCTGAATCGCTCCGGAGAACAAATCAAAGTACACATGAAGTACTGCCGGCCAGATAATTGCCACTTTGGATAAAAGGGCATATACCAGCGCCATCATAACCGTTCCCGACAATACGTTTGCAAACAAACGCAAAGATAAGGAAATCGGTACTGCGACATCACCGATCATATTAATCGGTGCCCAGAAGGGCCACGGGTCGCAAAGTCCTTTAATAACACCACTAATATGCTGGTGTTTGAACTTATTAAAATGAATGATAGTAAAAGTCATAAGACCTAATGCAAGAGTTACGCCGTAATCTGCAGTAGGCGGACGCAGACCAAGCAATCCCGAAATGTTACTAATCAGTATGAAGATAAATATTGTACCGATATAGTTGGCAAACTTCGTTGCATTACTGCCCATGGTGGACTTAACCATGCCATCCAGCATCTCAACAATCAGCTCGACCACATTTTGGAATCCGCCGGGAACATCGTTGGCTTTTTTGACTGCCCTGTTCGCTGCCAGACAAAATCCGATAATCAGCGCAAAGACAATCAGCACGCAAACATGCGTCGTTGTTATCCAAACCGTCTGTCCAAACAGTTCATAAGAAAACACACCATGGACCATAAAGTCAATATCTGCGCCGGCGGATAACAAAATTCCCTGCCCCATACATTCACCTCCTAAATAATTTATGAGTAAGCGGCGCAACATACGCCGATACTTTCAAGCCAAACATGCCAAAGAATGCACTGATGGGATTGCCCCATCCCGTTACTATCAGTATACCCAGTACAATCAACTGCACTCCGTAACGTAAGGCACTGTTTTTTTGCATGTGTTTTATGGCACCGCCTTCATCATAGTCAAAGGACCGATTCAACGACCATGCCATATGAATTGCCACTGCCAAAGCGGTAATCACACCGGCAACCGTGCCGATAGTATATCCGAGCTTGTCCGCCACAAACCACACCGGAACAAACTCAACCAAGAGTCCAAACATCAAAACGCCGATCAGCAGCTCCGGCAAGGACTCATTGATGTCTTTTAGTTTTTTCATCGGGCTTCTCCTTATCATCGTATATCTTCTTGGCAAAAAGGAAAATATTGCGAAAGCCCGCGATGGCTCCCACAAAAAAGAAAATGACCATAAAAAAAGAAGTGCCCAGTTTCTTGTCCAAAAATGCTCCCACAAATGCACAGATAAAAATGGGAACTAACATATTGAGACCAAACTGAGTAATCATCATCAGAGAACGGTATACGTTTTTATTGTATTTCATATATAACGCCCCTTTTCCCTTCTCGTCATAGTCTTATTGCCCCGCCTGCAAACTCACTATCCATTATACTAATTTTTGCCCTTTATGTCCACTTAATACTTGTAAAATTAGCATAAATTTTACACAAAAAATCACGATGTTTTTTCGGCGACTTTTACCCATGTAAATCCGTTGACTTTTACACCTCCACAGTGTAACATTTTAAAAAAATCGACACATCTATATAAAGGAGTCTGCCATGACAAAACCCGTTTTATTCCGTAAACGCCTCATCCCCGACGAATGTATCCGTTTAAAAGACGACGAGATTTTGCACTTCTCTCCTGATGATCAAATCCTGGTCACCAAATGGCATGCTCTAAAACCCAAGAAAGATTTGCATCATGGTTACTCCGCTTACTTCTGGAAAGAAGGCTTTAAAGTCAGCAAGTTCTACCGCGCAGACGGCAGTCTGCTTTATTGGTATTGTGATATTATTGACGCAGATTATCCTTGTCAGATTAGCGATTGTGTACTTTCTGCTGAAACAGATTCTTCTGTATCAGAAACCACCTTCCTGGCCACCGATTTGCTTGCTGACGTCATCATTTATCCCGACGGCTTTGTAAAGGTTGTGGACCTAGACGAGCTAAACACCGCCTTGGATGACGGCGCTCTCACCTTGGACATGCTAAAGAAAGCCCTGAATAATCTAAGTCACTTGCTGGATCTAATCTACTCCGGCGAATTTCACAAATATCAGGAATATTTGGAGAAATTTGAAATCTAACCACATGCTTGTTTTAGGCATTGTGTGGGTAGAAAAAATAGCATATTTGCCTGTCCACTTCTACCCATAGCACAGGTAATGGATGGATTTCGGTAGATAAATAGCTGATTTTGAGCGAAAAAAAGCAGAAATCATCTACCCATATGAGACAGAAAAATTTTGATGGGCAGAATCAGGAAGCCTAGACGACCTGTTTTTCTGCCCATATTAGCTGATTATTGGTAGTATGGATAGATTGGAAAATTTGAATTCTCACTTGAGGTATTTTTAGGGATTTAATAACTGTTATATTTGGTTATGGAAATATCGCAAACCCCCTGAAAACACTAAAGTTTTCGTGGGTGTGCTTTCCATTACATCTTGTATCGTGTTATATCATTTTAACCTTGTTTGTGACCTGTGATAAGGGAAAAATTAAGGGAAAGAAAATGTTTGTGGATAAGCAAAAAGTTTGAACCGTAGGATGAAATTGAGGTGGCAAAATTCTGATGCGTAAATATGCTGTGTTGAAGGAACCAATAAAATGCAATAATAGAGATTCAATTTGTAAAATCATGTTGCACCAAACAAAAAACGAAGTTTTTCTTTATCAGTATTGTAGTATTGATGCTATTCAGTGTTCCTTTGACACTTGGTATCCAGATGTAGAATCTGTTTATGAAGATTGGAATGATGAAATAGATGAACATGGTTGGATAGATATTGATGATCCTTTACCAGATTGTCAACATGATGCTTTTCTGCCAATACGAGTAAAAGGACGCAATATAGGTAGACCGCAATGGGGACAGCTTGAAATTTTGAAAAACAGACAGTGGGTAAATTATGATTTTGAAGTTGGAGGTTTTTATGAATAAGGATGAAGCAAAAAAATAGCAGAACCGATTGTAAAAGCAGTAGTAGATTGTATAGCAGCGAGAAAATATTATGAGTTAAACCTTCATACGACAATAGATTCAAGTATGACGTTAGAGCTATTTGAAGAGCTGGTGGAAGGCTTTCTAGAGATAAACGAATTGCCCTATATAGATGGTTATGATATTCCATGTAATTTTAAGCTGAAGAATGACTATAGCCAGATGTGTGTTTATATTTATAATAATGGAACGGGATTTGCCGTAGATTACGATTTGACAACGGATGGGGAGCCCAATGACTTGACTCTTCAAATGGAGTTTCTTGTTAATGGAAGAAGTGAAATTATACCTGTGATTCTGGATGCACATGTATTATAAGTTTGAAAAAACGCTCTTGTTTCAAGTAGTGAAATTTGCAAATATAAGAACTTATATTTATACAATTACGAAATACACAGAGAATAAAACGAAGTTTTGTGCGAAGGGTGTATTTCGCTCTGCGAGGCACAAGTTACATATTATTTTATAGTATATTGAACGAAGAAGGGATGTGAATTATGGGTAAACTTAATGTTGATGGCACAGAGATACAGGTATTACAAATTGAAGAAGATGATTACATTTCTTTAACTGACATGGTTCGAAAAATAGATAATGGACCGGCATTGATTGAGAAATGGCTTAGAAACAAAAATACAATTGAATTTCTTGGTATTTGGGAAGAAATGTATAACGAGGATTTTGATACGAATGCATATGATGAAATAATGCAGGAGGCCGGACTTAATCGTTTTATTATGTCTGTAAAACAGTGGGTAACAAGAACCAATTCTAAAGGTATTGTGGCAAAGGCTGGCAGATATGGTGGAACATATGCTTATAAAGATATTGCATTTGAATTTGCAAGCTGGGTATCCCCGCAATTTAAACTTTATTTGATTAAGGAATTTGAACGATTAAAGAAAGAAGAACAGGCATTATTGGGATGGAGTGCAAAAAGAGAACTTGCAAAAATCAATTA
>JAZQLQ010000020.1:0-57206 GCA_045542735.1 Lachnospiraceae bacterium | reverse complement strand
CTTCCGGGTCCTGTGCTGTTGCTGCAAATAAAAAGGCATCACTTAAATCTAAGTCTTTAAACTGTTTCATATTCCTCCTATCCGATACAGGAAGAATCTACGTAGGCTTAGTATAATGAAAATATTTTTGTTTTTCAATAGATTTTAGAAATTTTGTTACATTTTACCAAATATTTTTATCCCATATTGCGTTGCATTTTATTTAAAGTAATCTACAAACACATTTACAACTCACGGCATCCACAAATAGGTTTCAAGCGCGGCACGTTCCCACTACATGACGAATCGTAGCGGACACTAACCTTCTCGCTTCGCGACAAGGAAGTGCCGACGTTCGTCAAATTACCGCTTTTGAAATCCTATTTGTTGGCTGCCTGTGGTTTGAAAATGTTTTGTAGGCATATGATGCTTAAAATCCAGAAATTTCCCATATCACTTTTTCAACGCAGTCCACTATGATTTCGGTCACTTTTCCAAAAGTGTCATAGCTGTAAGCTGTGGGATTACCACTTTCTCAATACAATCCATGACACGTTACTTGACTCTCACTCTAAATTAAACGCATATGTAGCTAAAGCATCAAAAAAATCCATCTTTGTACCAGTTATTATATCTTCTTCATGGTTGTATATAGAAATCATTTCTTCACAACTTCCATTAACTATACGAAAACCCGCCACATCGCCCGTCTCAAAGTCAATAACTGGAACAAATCCTCTATCTTGTACATAATCAATTTCCACATTATTTTTAATAAAGAATGGACTATCCTCATCCAATGAATAAACAACCAAAAAAGCAAAATATCCCCCGCCATATTCTAACAAAAACTCTTTATAACTTTTAGGAAATAGAACTTTATAATAATTTTGAATTTGCTCAATATCTTTTTGGGTAGGAATTACGTCTGTATCCAAATCAAATATTCTAGGATTTTTTTCCTTAGTCCTTTGTGTCAGTTTTTGAAATTCCTTTATATTCATACCATAAATATCCCTTTCTTTTAATCATCATATATCCAATCTGGTAGCAATTCATCCGCTCCTTGTTCTCGTGCTCTGTACCACCAATGTAGTTTTCTATCCGAAACTCTCATATCTGTAGTAACTCCTTGATTATATTTATTGGGATGAAGCGCACTATTATTTCTATGTTGATTTGGAAGAACCTCATGCTTAGATGCTCCTGGCATTTGCCCACCATGATGAATATCAGGACTTCCCAGTCCTCTTGGCGGATGCCCCAACAATGCTTGTTTTAGATCACTTATGCTCCATTTACCATCAATTCTTACAGGCGTATCCCCAGCATCATATCCTTTTCCTATAATAACATTAGGTTTACTAAACAGCCCCTTTAAAGCCTTCAGGTCCACAAATCCTTTATTATTTAGCGGTATTGTATGTTCTGACAGCCATCCAGGAATCCCTTGGGGCACCTTACCATTTAGGGCATCTCCTATGCCTTTTTTAACATGTAACCCGTGCCTGCCAAAGCCAGACCATTCAAACCTATATCCAGCACATTATGCCAGCCAAGCGTTCCATTTTGGTAGTCTTTGTAGGCTCTTCCTACCGCATCAAAAGTTCCTTTCGCAGCTAATGAAAAAGTCAAACCGCTTCCAACAACCTTTAATGCAAGTCCTACAGTACCTCCTATGAGGTTTCCAACAAACGGCAGTGCACAGATTCCGCTTATGATTGCCATCTCCCAATTGCCTTCCCATGCATACCATGCCGCATTAACGAGATCTGCTGCATCAAAGAAAATCCCTAGTATATCCAATGCTATATGACCCCAACTGCTTCCTGCGGAGTCATTACTGCTTCCACTCATACCATCAATCGGTCTACCAAAAAAAGCAAACATAGCAGACCCACAAGTTAATCCAATTGATATAATAGCTGCATTTCCATCCGGACATAGTCCAAATGGATCAGTTAAGCTGACAGGGTTACCCTGTACATAACAGTAGCGGTTTAAACTCTGACTGTTAGTAATATCTCCGCTGACTACATCGCGGTTGATGAATCTCTTGATGTCTTGGTTGTAGTAACGGGCTCTCATGTAGTATAAGCCGTTGCTATCTGTTTCAACACCGAATTGACCATTGTAGAGATAATCAATTCCGGTTGCGTTTGCCAGTTGTGCTAATCGATATTCAGTTAGTTGTTCGGATGACTTGAGGCTAATGCCATCATCCGTTGTGATATCACTTAGTTCTCCGTAGGTATCGTAGATGTAGCGGTAGTAAATGATGCCGTCTGCATCGGTCACTGCCATGGTTGATCCTACATGATTATAGTGATAATAGAATTCTTGGTTGTTGTCTCTCCTTTCGCTTGTAAAACCTGAGAATATGTAAAATCATAAAACCGTTGCACACATCAAACATTTTCAGCGCAATCCAATATGATATAACATTTATCTACCACTTTTTAGTGCATTCCATTATCCAAAAGAAACATATTCTGTTAATATACTTTTCATCAATTCGACCGCTTTCTCCGGATAACACACATCACTATAATAAAATTTATAAATTTCTTTTCCGTCTAGCAAAAATCTTAATCTATATTTATCATAACAATTTTCTATTTCCTTATAAATCATATTACTTTTTCTTAAAAATCTATCAATAACTTTATTTCTTTTAATTGTACATGTTTTCCCCCAATACTCTATTGTTAATGCATCAAATTCTTTTGGAAAATTTGGTTTAATTAATTCTGTTTCCATTATTGAAAAATAATATAATCCATATTTTTCATACATTTTCCCCTCATTCACCGCGCTATTACATTGTTCTTTTATCTGTTTGTAATCCCAGTAATCTATCCCATTTTTCTTCATGGTTGTCTCTAATAAAAAAGGATTAACGCCGCACCATCTACTTCCATATCCGAAATCCCAATCATAAAATTTCCCATTATATTTCGCGATACACCCTCTTCCATGAAAACATAACTGAATTTCCCCCACATTAAAATCCCACTTATTCAGTGTGTATTTATACCTCATCAAATCCGTTTTATTATGCAGATTCAATTCTTTTAATATATAAATACATATTTTTTCAATACATAAAAAATATTCTCTTATATACAATTCAAGTTGTTCATCCATCATCCAACTCCACTCCTTTCATAATAATCATTCAGAAATAGATGCAGTAATACATTATAACTGCATCTATCTCCAGCTCTATTAATCTTCATCTGTAATGCTTGTTACCCTTCCCATGGAGTCATAGGTATAGGATACGGTGACAAGCTCGCCGCCTTTGTACTGTGTGGTTGACGTCAGGCAGTTTAGGCTGTCATAGGTATAAGTATAGGTCAGTCCATCGGGCAGTATCTGGCGGTAGAGTTTGTTCTATCACTTTCTCAACGCAATTTATCCATATCACTTATTTATAGATCATTACCATCATAATCGAAAAGTTCCTTACCATCTTCCATAATCCAATTTAACCACTCATAAAGTGATTGCCATTCATTAACAATTTTTACGGACTCTGGATCCCATTGAATCACACAACCATCCTCTAAGGTAGTTCTACTCAAATCAAATCCAACAATCTCACCATCATTTAAATCAGCTAAAACGAACATACTTCCCGGCATCCCATAAACTCTTTTAGAAATTTCAAAATTATCTTCTAAATAGAATATACCTCGTCTTCTCGTTTCCCCACCAAGAATACCTGCAATATTTATTCCTGCCGGTAGCGCAAACAATTCGCCACCATTACTTTTCTGAAGAAATTCTTTAAGCGTATTTGGGAGATTTATAGAATAATTATCTTCATATGTATTTATACTATCATGATCAATACCTTCATTTAAATAATGAACTCCTTCTGCATATTTTTCTACCTCGCAATAAAATTTTTGTAATTCTTCATTCATTATTCATATCTCCTCATTACATTTTCTCTCTTTTATTTATAATAAAATTTTTCTATTATTTTGTTCATCTCAACATTCCCAAACGACTCAATCATTTCTTTTAATGTCACATCTCCTTCCATCTTGTCCAAATCTAATCCATATTGTAACATCAATTCAAGAATAGCATTATTATTTTCGTTAATACTTCCTATTGCTTTCAATATAGGCGACTTACCATGGTTATTATTTATATTAGGATCGGCTCCTAATTCCAATAATATTTTAATTGCATCATAGGAATGACTTTGACATGCCATATGAAGATAAGATGTACCTTGCAAATCTTGAAAATTAGGATTAGCAACTTTATGTAAGTCCTTTAAAACATCCTCTTTTCTTTCTAAACTTATGTTTATATGTGCTAATCGATAAAACATTTCATCTCTATTTAATCTGTCTTTCATATAATTTGCTCCTTTAATCATCTTCACCCTTAATTCATTCACATTCCGAATATTACGAAATAAAACTATAACATATTGTACCATAAATGCAAATCATTGCGAATATACTCTTATCTTTTACAGTTCATATATTTGCCTTTCGGCTATGGTATTTTGATTTTATACTTTTCGCACATATTCTAGCCTTTTTGATGTTTTTCTTGGAGCGATACTCAATACACGCCCCGAAATTTTTGCACTGTTTGAACGAAGTGAGTTTGCAAAAATCGGGGCAGTATTTTCCCTATCTGCCCATCGCTCTTAGAAAAACACAAAAAGGATTGTCGTGTACGAAAAGTATAAAATCCAAGAAAACTATAACCGCAAGGTAAAATAACCACGTATCAAAAAAGAGTCATCTGCAATAAACCAGATAACTCTTTTCACTCATTCTTATTTTACATACTTATTTTCATACTCCGATACCATCTGAAGTATTTCTTCCGCATAGCGTGGATATTGTTTTACAATGGCCATGATGTCATTCTTGGCATTTTCGGCAGTTTCGTTATTATAATCCATTTGCTTACGCAGACTCTGGCGGCGCAATATCAGATTGTGCCGTACTTCAACCATCTCTTTGGGGTCAAGCAACGCTCTTGTCTGATGCACCCAAATGATAGGATCAAACAGTTGGTAATTCTTCAACTGCTTCACCAATTGCTTGCTGTGATAATCCAGATCCGCTTCCGTTTCCCGGATTTTTCTGCGCTCTTCTTTTTCTACCTGGTATTTCTCCCACAGTTCTGCCAGCTTGGCTCCACTTTCAATATTGTATTTCATATACAGATAATCCAATAGACCTGTGTTGTTGACATAGCGGATTTTTACCTTGTTTTGCAGCATAACAACTTTGTTGTAACTTCGGGAGGATACGCGCAATTCACTATCTGCCTCTTTATATTTTACAAATAACACAGTCAAGGCCAGGGCTGCTGCCACTGCCATGACCATATAGCCGATTCTTGCATCCATATCCAACATAAACTCCAGGATCAGCAAGATACAGATACAGGCAATTGCTGCGATAACACAAATCACGGTCATGCCACGTGTGTTCATTAGGGCAATCTCGGCCTCGTTCATACGGTATTTGCAAGCATGCTTTTCACCCTCCAAACGTTGCAAATCCTTCTTGATCTTCTCCTGATAGCTTTCCGCTTCTCTAAGCTTTGCAATATTTTTCTCCGCCGTATCTTCCATCCGTTCCATTTTACGGTAGTCGGATTCTTTCATATTGCTGCTTCTCTCTGCATATCGCTCTTTATCGGAATCCAAGGCAAAAATCGCTCTGGCATGTTCATCTACCAGTGCTTTTTCACACTCCGGCAAGGCTTCAATTTCTTCCATATCCTTCAGATACGAATTGACCAGACGGTATTCGTCTTGCAACCGTTCAATCTCTCCCGATGCCTCCTGCATCTGCAATAGACACCCTTCCACATACTTGGCACGGGATGTGCGGTTATGGATATCTGCCTGGAGATTTCCTTTTTCCAGTTGTTGTTCCTCATCCCAATCCAGTTCTTCCAAGGGGTCATATTCTGTTTGTCTTCGAAACAATTTTTTCCAAAAACCCATAGTTCCCTCACTTATGATTGATTAAGCCTTTGCCTTCCACGTCTCCAGCAGTCTGTCAATCTCTTCATAATACTCTTTGTTGCGTCCCTGTTCATGTGTCCGCAATCCTTCTATTTCTTTTGACTCAGGGGTTTGTTCCCACTGCTTTTTTATCTCCTGCATCTGCTTTTCCATGGCAGGTGCCAAAGTAGCCAATTCCTTATGTTCTTCCAAATAGGCTTCCCATTCCTTGTCACTTAGGGACATCCTCTTTACATATAAAGCCGCCAGGATATCCTCGCCTTTAGCGATATCCATCTGCGCCGCCCGCAAAAACCATCCGTAGGCAATATCATAGTAAAACATAGCCGCATAGCAACAACCGATATTGTACAGCAGATGATGCTTCAT
The DNA here is from genome assembly GCA_045542735.1 of Lachnospiraceae bacterium. Taxonomy (GTDB): domain Bacteria; phylum Bacillota; class Clostridia; order Lachnospirales; family Lachnospiraceae; genus UBA2882. The sequence goes on along the minus strand of JAZQLQ010000020.1, from coordinate 50,839 downwards.
CTTCAGATTATCATAGGCCTTTTGCTCCAGCATATCTTCATAATCCTTGATTGCTTCCTTGTACTTTCCATCCAGATAGAAGTAGTCACCCCGCATTTTGCGTCTCTCATTATAACCAAGCTGGGCATACTTGCGGATTCTTTCACACACCGCATCCCGTTCCTGTCTGTTCAAGAAGTCTGTATAGGCAAATATCTGTGCGGCAATCCGTTCCGGACGCGGATCTTTCATTAACACAATCCGAAGGCTCTCTGCCAGATCCGGCAGACCGCACTGGGCTTCAATCCATGTAGCAAGCTGCTCCTGCAACAATTCTTTGTCACATAAGGATACATTGCTGTATACATAATAGCAAAGCTCTTCCATGGAATAAAGACGCAATTTTAAATCTTCGACTATAAATGGCTTGTCTGCTCTTTTTCCCTTACAAAAAATGATATAACTCATGCATTGCCTCCCAGCAATATGATTTCTTCGAATTTTCGTCCCGTAGGCTGATAAAACTCGCCAAATCCGATATCTTCAATCTCCACTGCCAGCTCCTTGTCCGATTTCATATATAGCTTGCAGGCAAATTTGAGGTTTTTCAAATCCCGATCCCCAAACTCCGGCAAGATAACCGGTACAATCCGTTCCTTAGAGCCGTCCATGGGCACGATAGCAATGGGAAGGTGATAATCTTCACCCGGCATAAAGGTAAAAGTAGTCACTGCGTCAAACCAATTGATGCCCCCATGCAACAAAATATCTGTGACGCATCTTCCCTGCTCCATGCGGCTCACACCAATATCAGCCTTCAGTTTTTCTTTACCCAGATATACATAGCCTTTTGCCGTTTCACCCGGGGTTATTTTTTCCATACCGCCAAGGCAGGCACCTTTACTGTACAAATTGCTTCCACCAAATACACGGCGGTTTTTGCACAATAGCTTTAAGGTCTGTGGACACCACTCTTTTTCAAAGATTTTGCCCACCAGATACACACCGGTGACAATTCTGCCTTCCAACATCTGCGTCATAATCTCATATAACTTCCCGTCTGTCTCTTCCAGATACCGGTCTTTTTCCATAATACTTGCAAACTCTTCCGGAATCGAAATTTCCTCATGCACATACTCTTCAATGGTTGTCAAAATGGGTTTCGTCCGATAATTCATTTCAATGCGGTATGTCTTTAAGAAGCTTCCCGATAAATCCAGCACCAGACTTTCATAGCTGCGAAGCTCTTTGGGTTGATGGACGGTATAATAAAACAGACTTTCTTCTTTGGTCACCAGATACACTTCTTCAAAGGTGCGCATGGAGCCTGCTTTCATACGCTCAAATATCTCCAGTGCCCGTGGTGTCAAGGCTTCAAGCGCCACTGCAAGGACCTTTACACATGCATTTTCATCATACACGCCCAAGGATAGCAGGATATTTTTCATAAACAAATCCAATAGGTCTACCGGGTCCGCTTCCTGATCTTCCACGACTACCGGCTGACCCTCCAGTGCCAAACCCAAAAGGTTTTTTACCGCAACACCTTTACCTGTTGCAGCAAAACGGAGCGCCTCCTCTCCATACAGCCACTGGTTGGCACCATTCCGCTTACAAAGGCACATGGGAATATTATATTTGTCACCTTCTTCACCCTCAAAGCTGACATAGCTAATCTGGGCATAGGACTCACCCAAATCGAGTCCAATGATATAGTTTTGTTTGTTTTCCATATCAAACACCTCTATTTAATGCGTAGCATCTTACTTGTCATAAAATCATGTTGTGCATATTCCTGCATTAACGTTTCTGCCGTGTGATAATCACGAAGTTCCACAGACAATGCAATATCATTGAGCATGCGGAATCTGCCGTGACTGTTTTCATCCATGGTTTCACCACGTTCCATACTGCCACTCATGACAAACTGTTCTTCCGCTCCAAGCTGCTGTGTCATATAGTATTGCAACCGTTCACCCCAGAACAGACGGAATGCTTTCTGGTATATGCCCGGATAAACCTCCTGCATATCTTCTTTGCAATAGGTTGTCCCCAATCCCTTTGGACCATCTACGATATAATTAACCGTCACGCGGATACCGGGCTTGGTCTTAAACTCAATATACCCCGATTCCCCATACAACTCCAACACCGGATAAATATCTGTGTATGACGCATAATACGGGAAATAAATATCCTCCCCAAGGCTTTCTCCCAACAATTCTGCACACAAGGTTTTCTCTGCCTCCGACAGAGTTCCCGCATCCTCACTACGGTATTTTAAAAATGCCAGTTTTGCTCCCAAAGGAAGTTCTTTATGGTCCATAAGCAAAGATTGCAAATGTTCAAATACGCTATCTTCCACTCTTTCATCATGCACCAGATACCCGATGGCTCTCATGGACAAATAGGTACAGATCAAATCACTGCTACCCTGTCTTTCACAGTAATAGCTGAATATTTTTTCACGATCGGATATATAGGCATCGGTCAGTAAAATCTGTTGCAAAATTCGCTCTGCAATAGCAGTCGCCACAACTTCCATAGCCACAGCCGCCTTCCAGACTTTCCGCATCTGCTTCACCGTACCCTCAAACCAACATACCAGATACTCCAACATACTTTCTGTATACTTTCCGCGTTCAAATACACGATAAGCCAATTTCAATACATTCCGGTCCATAGCACCGTCTTTTTCTTCAATCATAAACTGGCACAATCTTGCCAACACACGGTCGTCAGTCTTTTCGTACCCATAAGTGCATGCCGCATCAAAGGCTTTTTGATAAAATCCCTGTTCACACAGTAGATGCACAAACTCTCCACGATCCTTCCCGTCAAAGTCACGGGCATCCGCCTGCTGCAAAAACTCATCCAATTCCTCTTTCAGTCCCCATTTTCCATAAGCATATAAGAGACTTCCTGCCAATTCTTTTCGATAAGCATCAGTCAACTCATCCTGCCGCAACAACCAACGGTACTGCACTTCAAGACTTCGAAACTCATGGATATTGTCAATCTGTTCCAAGGGTCTTGTACAAAAATGGTAAAATGCCTCATGAAACGCCAGGTTATCAAAGCCGTTTAACAATGCTTTTATTCGTTCATAGCCAAGTAAGGGACTTACATCATAGCCCTGCTCCGGGCATCGGCAATTTCCTTTTCCATCTTCCAATAAGACTATATAGCGGTCTGAATAGATCCGGACCATCGCCTTTCCGTTCTTAATGGCATACTTGCGTTGTCCCTTCATCCCTTCATGACGAATAATACAATTTTGCCAAACAGCATCCTTGATGGTCAATACATTGGCAAAGCACAATTCCTGTAAATTGCGTTGCATTAACTCATCCATGTCTTCTTCTACCAGGATATTACGGTACAGATATGCCAAATTGGCATCAATACGTCCCGCCCGCAACTGCCGCATGGTAAAATCATGGATTTTCTTATCATAATCTTCACTGATATCTTCCTGCTGACGGATAACCTTAGCATATACATATGCCAGATGGGCATCATTCAAAGAAGAATCATATGCAAAGTAACGCACAACCGAAGGAGGAAGGACCTCTCCAAGATTATCATTTAATGCACGTATATAAGCTTCATATATTCCGGTAATCCTGCACTCTTCTTCGATTCCTGCCCGTAATACCTCTGCCGCCTCACGCCCCACACAGGCACCACGCATATATTGCATGCACAAAATCTGCAGCATCTTCTTTTTATCTTTGATGGGATGCTTACTCAGCACTTTTATCAATATAGGCTGATAACCTTTGACGCTGGTCGCCGCGTGGTAAATTTGTTCACATATCCTGTCTGCCAATAAGTCATAGCGTTCCATAAACAGCAATAGTTGTATTTCAAATCCATCCATCACCGCATAGACAGTCGGATGCTTGAGCACCAGCATTGCCGTCTCCATATATAAAACCGGATTGTTACAACCCCTTTCCCAAAACTCTTTGAGCCTGCGGTATACGGTCCCCGGATTATGTTCCGCCGCTTTTTCTTTGTGCATGTGGCCCCAGTAAAGCACAAAATTGTCCGGATACTGCACCACATAGCGGTCTAATAACTCCTCAGCACGCTTCTTGTCATCACTTCCAGACATAGCAGTCAGATACAGAAAATATCCATACTTATCTAATGGCATCTCCACACCTTCCATCAGACGCTTTGCCTGCTTCAGCAACCAGATTGCCTCATTTTCCTGTCCAACCAACAACTTCACATGAGAAAGATACAAGAGTGGCATCAACTCTCCACTGCTCTGCATCCGCTCCAATATATCTCCTGCCAGAGATAGGCATTCTCTTGCCGATTTGGTTCCTGCACGATAATCCAGATACAACCGCATCATAACTGATGTCAGTTGTCGCTTGCGGAATTGATAAGCTTTCTTTTCCTCATTATCAAAAGATTTCTCAATAACGATCTCGCATTGCTTTTCGCTATCCCGACTAATCATCCGGACCAAACCGCCATTGCGTCCCGCCTTGATTTTTTTTACATCAATATCTACCATAATTTTGGCACGGTCATTTGCAAAATCTTCTTCATGTAAAGTAATATGACATTCTTTTAGAAACGCACCAACCGTCTCAACGGATAGCTCCGTATATCCCCATCCGTTTCTCTCCACAACCAGTTCGATTCTGTCCGGTACATTCTCTACATCATATTTTAGTTTTTCATCCATCCACCGGAACACAATAGGTTGTTTTTTGCGGATTAATACGAGAAACTGCTCCATGGCATAGTCCATGCACTGATTTTCTATGGCATTTTCAACCAGTCCACGATAAGCTTCCCGATATTGCTTCCCACTTCCCGTAAGGATATGTATAAATTCATCACTGGCAAAACACTGTAATGCCTCCCGTCTGTTCACCTTTGCAAGGTTGGCAAAATGAAATAAATTCTTGATTTCACCCAGTTCGCTATCCATGGTTTTACCCGTGATTTTCACCTCATAGGGAAGGTAATACTCTCCCAGATTGGAAACAACATAAAACTCACCCTGTATGATATCGCCGCTTTCCAGGCCTGTGGTATCATACAAAAAAGGAACCTCCATATCTATCCCACGGAAGCCCTTATCCGAACAATTCATACGATAATCCGTTGTATAGATCTTACCCTCTGCCCGCACCGGCGCATGGGCAAACATACGGAAACCACCTTTATAACAGGTATCCGCTTCTACTCGGATCTCTACAGAATTCACATCAAATTCCAACGTACCTTCACGATATTCAATTTCCGTTCCACGAAGTTTTCCGTTTTCGGAATTCATGAGACAGCCACCTCAATACGTTTTTTTCAGATTGTTTTTTATAAGAAAACAGTTATAATGATTATAGCATAACTCGTATGCATTTCCAACAAACACATAAAAAAGAGGCTTAAAAAATGAAGAAACCAAGCAAAGCATTTCACGGAAGTGATTTAGAAAAAATAGAAGATATTTACGGGATTCCCAAAGACAGGATTATCAGCTTTTCTGCCAATGTCAATCCTTTGGGTTTTTCAGGGAAGGCTGCCGATGCATTGGTAGATAATCTTGACATTATCTCACGCTACCCCGACCGTGACTATGTGCAACTACGGGAAGCGATTTCTGCTTATACCGGTGCCCATCCTTCCAATATGATACTTGGAAACGGTGTCACCGAATTATTAACTTTGTTTATTAACGTGATTGCACCCAAAAAAGCCGTTATCATCGGTCCCACATACTCCGAATATGAAAAGGACTTAAAACGATGCGGCAGTGAATTTTCATATATTCTCGCAAAGGAAGAAAATGACTTTGTACTACACGCAGGAGACATTCTTTCAGAGACTCCGGCCGATACGGATTTGGTCATTCTCTGCAATCCCAATAATCCCACCTCCGGTGCCTTATTAAAGGATGATCTGGAAATACTGGCAAGAGAATACAAGCAAACCAACACATGGCTCATGATTGATGAAACCTATGCAGAGTTTTCTCCTATATCAGACCAAATCAGTGCCGCCGACATGACAGATCAATATGACAACCTGTTCGTACTTCGTGGCACATCCAAATTTTTTGCCACACCGGGGTTGCGTCTTGGCTATGCTCTGACAGGCAATCAAGCCTTATTGGATAGCGCAGCCAAAACCCAGGACCCCTGGAATATTAATGCCGTGGCTGATTTTATCGGTTCCGTTATGTTCACAGATGACGAATATATACAACTTGTCAAAAATACGATAGAAGCCGAAAAAGATTATATTTGTAAGGAATTAAACTCTATTCCCGGGCTTAAGACCTATCCTGTCTATGGCAACTTTGTATTGGTCCGCTTACCGGAACACTCCATAAGCTCCGGCGAATTATTTGACATTTTGATTGCCAAAGGCATGATGATACGGGATTGTGCAACCTTCCCCACCTTGGGAAATCGTTATATCCGTATCTGCTTTATGGGGCACGAAGACAACAAACGTCTCATTGCCGCCATCAAAGAGTCTCTGTGTCCATAGGACTTACGTTCCCGGCTCCGCAATCCGGCTGACTCCCACATAAATGTCACTAATCTCATACCATGTGGGATAATCAATAATTCCGCTGACAGGCAGTAGAAATATTCTTTGGAAGGTTTCTACTGCTTCTTTTGTCCTTTCTCCATAGATACCATCCGCTACAATCCTTGGAATCGCCGGGTAATTTTGGCTGATACGATTTAATTGTTCCTGAATCTGCATCACCTTTCCGCCTTGTGCACCTACAGATAAATTGTATCCGGGGAAGGAAGAAGGCACTCCCGACACAGCGGTTGTAGAGTTAATATACATATCACTACCGAAATAATAGCGGATAATTTCAATTGCCGAATATCCTTCATCTGCCAGATACTTTGACCCCCACTGTTTTAATCCTTCACAATTGGTTCTCACGCCATCGCAATAGGAAGTAAAAATCGGTTGTCTCACACCCGGTCTGGATAAAAAATTGTTAAAAATTGAATCTACCAGGTAGGATATGTTTTCATAAATATTTCTTCCGTATATCCACTTTTGATCATATGCCGTGGAACTGGTGATGGTAAAATTCTTTCCCTGATTCCGATACCATTCGGTATAGACACGGTTCAAGGTAAAGGACATAATGCAAAGAATATTTGCATAAATTGCCGCTTCCGGCCAAGTTGCGTAAATCTCACTACTTGCCACATTTTTAATATAATCCTTATAACGGACATAATAGTTTGGTGCCGAATTGTCATTGGGATCTCCGTCATGTACAATAATAAATTCCGGAATCACGACTCTGCTCAGTACAATTTCTCCGCTTTCATCTATTGGTTTGATTTCATCCTCCGGAATTTTGGGTGGGTACTCATAGTATAAAGTATGGGGATCAATCACTACATCATCACTGACCAGATTCGGTTCTTCTACCGGATTCATCTCAATACTTTGAATAGAAAGTTCATTTGCCAAAAGTTCACTGGCTTCCACCTGTACCGTTTCATACCCTTCCGCGGATACTGTGATATTATATTCTGCATATGGTCGGATTTCCTGCGGCTCCAGACTCAAATCCACAGGTGGTGCCGGAAGTGTCAAACGGATGGTCTGTCCGTTTTCATCCGTCCTTAATTCTTCCAAAATCTCTTCGGGATCCGTCGTATATGCAATACGGACTATGGCATTCTGAACCGGTATCAACCCGATTGCACTGGTCACTTCCACAATCAATTGACCACCGGCCGTATTTTCATTTTCAGGCATAAAAAAACCTCTGCATTTTTTATTACTATATGCAGAGGTTTTTATTTTCTGACTATATTCTCACAATTTATTCAGAGGTTTATTCCAGATTCAGTTTTTTCTCAAGGAAGTATTTGCTCAGATAATAAAGTCCAAAGCTACCGCCTGCCATAATCACAGCAACGCCTACTATGACAGTATTGTAAATCGTCAAAATATTATCTCCATCCATAAGCAAGGTCATAGGTACTGATACAAAAGAACTTACGGTCTGGATAGCCAGATTAAATCCAAGCAATACCAATACTGCCATGAGGAATTTGTGTTTCTTGGATAACTGACCAATTCCTACTGCAGTGTACATAAGAAGCAAATCAAAAATTGGTGATACAACCAAAATCAAAAGATATCCGATTGCCATGGGCAACGCTTTGATAAACTCAGGATCTCCCAAAACTTCTGTCTGAAAATCAACAAAAATCTCACCAATGCCTTCCATAAACTCAGTCACCGTTAAATCCCCAAAACCAATGGCCATAGTGCCCACCAATAATACAATGGAGATCCCCACTACCAAACCGGCTATGTACTGCCAAATCACACCAACAATCAACTTAGACTTAATCAAGTCCGAACTTTTTACCGGTAAGGTATTCATCAGATAACCTTGGTCTGTAAACAGATTTTTATGATATCTCCAGAAGAAATAATAACGGATAACCATAATCAGAGCAGCAATACCATAAACCATCATAACAAAGTATAACATGATCATGGTACCTGTAAACTCCATAGCAAATTCACTTTCTCTGCTGGCAGATTCATTCCATACATCTAAAGAAAACAACAACATTCCTATGATTGTCAACACCACGACTACGATACTGCACACGGTACCAACCATATAGGTATCTTTCCATTCATGTTTAATTAATTTACTTAACATGCGAACACCTCCCTAAAGTAAGCATCTACCGTCTTACCGAATTTTGCACGGATATTATCAACGGTACTCTGCGCTACCAGTTGTCCTCTCTTGATAAATACAACATCATCTAAAATATTTTCAATATCAGAGATTAAGTGTGTACAGATTAATAACGTAGCTTCCGGATTGTAATTATTCAGAATTGTACGAAGGATATAATCCCTTGCTGCCGGATCAACACCTGCAATAGGCTCATCCAAGATGTACAACTGCGCATCACGGCTCATAACCAAAATCAACTGTACCTTTTCTTTGGTACCCTTGGAAAGGGTCTTTAATCTGGCATCTGCCGGAATTCCCAGTGCCTGTAACATAGCATAAGCTCTGTCCGCATGGAAATCCTCATAAAAGTCTGCAAAGTAAGCAACCAGACTCTTTACATCCTTTTGTGCCTCCAGATAAGTTCTTTCCGGCAAATAGGACACCACCGATTTACTGTAAGGTCCGGGCTTGTGTCCATTGATTAATACCTCTCCTGCAGTCGGTGTTAACAAACCATTGATTAATTTAATCAAGGTGGATTTGCCACTTCCGTTAGGTCCCAAGAGACCCACGATATGTCCTTTTTCCAATCTTAAATTAAAATTGTTTAATGCAGGCACACCCTGCACATAGCATTTGGTCAGGTTGTGACACTCCAGTAGAGAAGGTCCGTCTCCTACTTTAGGCATAGGCTCCATAACAAATTGTACCTGCGGTCTTGCATACATAGGCGCACCATAGGGCGGCATACCCTGCATCGGCATCTGACCCTGCATCGGCATCTGATAATTCATCTGCTCATTCATATTATTCCCCTCCGTTTACTTTCTCACTTGCCAAAGCAAGTGCTTCTTTTCTCTCATATCCCAGTTCTTTCATTTTGTAAAAAAACTGTTCAATCTCCATATCAGCCACTTCTTTTTCTTTTTGACTGATAATATTTGGATTGTCCGCAACCGTCCTTCCATTGGTCCGCATCGTTACAATCAATCCCATCTGTTCAAGATTTGCAAATGCACGCTGCATTGTGTTTGGATTCACACCTGCTTCTGCTGCAAAGTCCCGAACACTGGGTAATTTTTCCCCCGGCTTATACTCGCCTGCAATAATCTTGTTTTGCAATATCTCTACCAATTGAATATAAATCGGCCGATCCCCATCAAGCTTCCAAGCCATGCAATCTCTCCTTCCCGATATTACATTAATTACTGTGACTACTGTTCGCTTCAGCACATTGTATCACTGTATTGTTGTACTACTTGATTAATACAATACATCATACAATATCGGTTGTCAACACCTTTTTCATATTTAACACTTATTATTTATCCAAAAAGTTGCATATAAATAGAGACGAGATGCGCTAAGCGTATCTCGTCTCTGTTTGACAGTCATTCAATGCTTTATTTTGCACCCTGGGAAAATTTCTGTTTGGCATCATCGATCTTTTTATCATCTGCCATGGGTGTGGGATAATAACCTCTCTCATGCATCATATGGAACACTTCATCCTGAATGGCATGTTCCTTTTCTAAGCAGTCAATGATGGCATCTCTCACACTGTTGTGAAGACATTCCACTGCATATTTGTTGTACTGCTCTGTTGCCCTTTTTTCGCTGATTAAAGCATCTGTTAAAATATCCTTTTCCGAATACTGTGTCTGTTGCATAGCTATGCCCTCCTATCTAATCTGTTCATAAAGAGAATTGTAATGACTCTGATGTTTGTTTGCGATATCCTGGAATTTTGCTTTAATTTCCTGATCCTCGCACTGACTTGCCAACACCTGAAATTTGTGAACCAACAATTCTTCTTCATTTAACAGTTCTGAGAGACCTGCCAATTCTTTTTCCGTAATTTGTTTCATAAAAAAACTGACCTCCTACTTTTTTTAAGTAGTATGGCCAGTTCTGTTAATCTTATACATCTTTTACCCCAGTAATAAATATACAAAGTATGCTGCGTATGATACGAGCATAACCACACCTGCGGGGCGACGGAGTTCTTTGTGCTTAGCAACACCCACCCAAAGAATAATGCCTGCTATAAATGCAATTGCAGTATCAATGATAAACTTACTTTCAAATACAACCGGTGTAATCAATGCCGTTGTACCAACTACAAATAAAATATTAAATATATTGCTTCCCACAATATTTCCGATTGCAATATCAGCTTTACCCTTCTTAGCTGCTGTCACGCTGGTTACCAACTCCGGTAATGAGGTTCCGAGAGCTACAATGGTAAGGCCGATGAGACGATCACTCATACCAAATGTCTGTGCAATACCGGTAGCTCCATCAACAGTAAAATCAGCCCCCAGCACAACCAAGACCGCACCTACAATACCCATAATAAGCAACTTCCAAATCGGTCTGTCTTCTTTATCTCCCTCGGCTTCTTGTTTTCCTTTTTTTGCCATAACAAACAAATATGCAAGATATGCAATAAACAACACCCACAAGATAACGCCTTCTACTAAAATAATATTACCACCTGTCATTCCCTGTGCTGCCAACACAATGGTAATCACCAACATAAAAGGAATTTCATAACGTATCGTAGACTTTTGCACTGCTACGTTTGTAATCACTGCAGTGAGACCTAAAATAATCAGAATATTTAAAATATTACTGCCCACTACATTACCAATAGTAATACCTGCATTGTCATTTAAGGCCGCCGTAATACTAACTGCTGCTTCCGGTGCACTGGTTCCCATTGCTACAATGGTAAGACCGATAACAAGCTGGGGAATCCCAAATTTCTCAGCAATACCTGCTACACCTTCCACGAACCAATCGGCACCTTTTACCAGCATAACAAAACCAACAACCAATAAAAAAACATTCAATAATAAGTTCATTTTTCATCATCCTTTACGATATCTTAACAGAGAAGAGTATAACACTTGCTTGTCCGAAAAGCAATCATAAAAGCCCCAAGTTTCCTTGGGGCCTCTACTAATCATTATTCTTCAATTTCTTTACTTTTAATCTTGGTCTTCATCACATACCACAAACCACCCGTGATACATACAGATGAATAAGCACCGGCAATAATACCAACCATCAAAGGTAATGCAAATTCACGGATACTTGTCACACCGAGAATATAAAGTACTGCAACCATGATAAAGGTTGTAAAGGAAGTATTGATACTTCTGGATAATGTCTGTGTAACACTTGTATTTACCACATTCTTAAGGTCTGCACCTTCCATCTCTGCCAGATTCTCACGGATACGGTCAAAGATAACGATGGTCGCATTGATGGAATAACCTACGATAGTCAACATACATGCAATAAAGGTATTACCCACACTGGTCTTGGATACCGCATAGAATGCAAGTACAATCAATACGTCATGAACCAAAGCCGTTACCGCACTGGTAGCAAATCTTAAGTCTTTGAATCGGATCCAGATATAGATCAACATACAGATTGTCGCAATGACAACTGCCACAATGGCATCTGTTTTCATTTCGCTACTTACTGTAGCACTGATAGTCTCAGACTGGATACTGCCTGCTGCCACTCCAAAGTTGCCGGCAAGAACCTGTTCCATACTTTCACGTTCTTCGACACTAAGTGTACGTGTCTTAATAATAACCTCAGTGGTACCTGCCACTTTCTGACATTGTACATAACCGTCACCGGTAATGTCTTCAATATAAGGAACAACCTCTGCATCCAACTGCTCAATAGTCATATCCTCGTTAAAGGTAACGGTTGTCGCTGTACCACCTTTAAACTCCATGGAATAGTTGAGGATATCTCCGGTAGAAGTCTTGTTTACGCCAAGCATAATGAATCCACCGATAATCAATGCTAAAGATACACCAAAGAATACACCTTTCTTTCCGAGGAAATTGATGGGTTTCTTTTCTTTACCGATACCATACCATTTCTCATGCTGGAATCCGATGCTATATAAAATGTACATCAATACTCTGGTCACCAACAGCGCTGTAATCATGGATAAAATAATACCGATCATCAGAGTCTGTGCAAAGCCTTTTACCGTACCCGAACCTTTTAATACCAACACAATGGCAGCAATCAAGGTTGTTACGTTACCATCCACAATGGCAGATGTCGCTTTGTTAAAACCAATCTTAATAGCAGATGATACCGTTTTACCTGTACCCAGTTCTTCACGGATACGTGCAAAGATAATGACATTGGCATCTACTGCCATACCAACGGATAAAATAATACCTGCGATACCGGGTAAGGTTAAGGTCAGGTTAAACAAATTCAATACCAGCATGGTCAAAATGACATATATTGTCAACGCCAATGCAGATGCCAGACCGGGCAAGAAATATACAGCAATCATAAAGATACACACAATAGCAAATCCAATGACAGCCGCTTTCAAGCTTGTATTAATAGCTTCAGAACCAAGCTGTGCACCAACCACGTTGGAACGCATTTCCTCAAGCTCCAATTTCAAACCACCGATACGGATGGTAGAAGCCAAGGTACGCGCTTCCTCCAAATCAGCCATTCCGCTAATCTGTGCCTGTCCACCTGTGATAACAGATTGTACCATGGGAACAGATACCAATTCACCATCATAATAGATACCGATGCTCTCACCCTTGGTGTAGGCTCTCTGAGTTGCTTCTGCAAATGCTGTTGCACCTTCATCGGTAAACATCAGGTCAACAATGTATTCAACCTTATCGGTTGTATTCTGGGAGCTGGTCTGCATCACATCTGCAGATTTGACCATGGTTCCGTCCAATTTGATGGAACCGTCAGCCATCAGCTCGTCAATGCTCTTATTTAAGGCATAAATATATTTACCATTCTCGTCCACACCGACAATACCATAATTTTGATTACCGGCTTCATCAGTCTGTGCGATAAAGTACAAGCTACCGGGTCTGCCCAGTTCCTGCAAAATCTCATTGGCATCAGATACACCGGGGATTTCGATATTGATACGGTCATCACCCTCTTTGTATACCTGCGCCTCTGTGGAATATCCTTCCACACGTTTCTGCAACTTGTAAATGGTATCTTCCATATCCTCATCAGAAGGAACTTCATCGCCCACTACCTGATAGGTAATGCTGACACCACCTGCCAGATCCAAGCCCTGTTTAATGTTGGATGCCGCTCCGGTCTTGGTAGGTCCGATACCGACTAAGGACACATAGCCCAGTCCGATCATCCCTGCAAGAAACAGAATCAGCAATAAGACTGCGTTTTTCTTTTTCATGCTTCATTCTCCTCTCCGTCGGCCAGTGCTGCTTTGATCATAATCGCACATTCAATACGCTTTCTCTGCAACTCACAGCCGATGTCATAAGCATCGTTGATATTACCGTGGAAATTGTATGAATTTGCTGCACAGCCGCCACTGCAATAAAACTTTGCAAAACAGTTTTTGCACTTCTCTTTTGCATACACGTTACAGGTCTTAAACTCTTCGCGAATAGCGGTATTAACAATACCGTCATCCACATTTCCCATTAAGAACTGCTCCATTCCCACAAACTGGTGACAAGGATAAAAGTCACCCCAAGGTGTGACAGCCAGATACTCAGTGCCCGAGCCACAGCCGGAAAGTCTCTTTGCCACACACGGACCTCCCTCAAGGTCTATCATAAAGTGGAAGAAATTAAAGGCTTTTCCTTCTTTTCTTCTCTGAATGATATCTTTTGCCAATTTATCATACTCAGCCAAAATCACAGGAATGTCTGCTTCCTTGATGGCATATTCTTCTTTTTCATCTGCCACTACAGGCTCCACAGATATCTGCTTGAAGCCCAAATCGGCTAAATGAAGCACATCCTCCGAAAAATCCAGATTGTGATGGGTAAAGGTACCTCTCACATAGTAATCCATCTGGTTACGGCTTTCTGCTACCTTAATGTATTTGGGAACCACTTCATCATAACTTCCCTGTCCGCCTCTGTGAGGACGCATGAAATCATGCACCTCTTTTCTACCGTCAATACTCAAGACAATATTGGACATTTCTTTATTGGCAAACTCCAGGATGTCATCATTTAACAACACACCGTTGGTAGTCAAAGTAAAACGGAATTTTTTGTGATTGGGCTCTTCCAAGGATCTGCCGTATGCCACCAGGTCTTTTACCACCTGCCAGTTCATCAGCGGTTCACCGCCAAAGAAGTCCACTTCCAGATTCACACGGTTACCGGAATTAGCTACCAGGAAATCCAATGCCTTCTTACCTACTTCAAAGCTCATCATAGCTCTTCTGCCATGATATTCGCCTTCTTCCGCAAAACAATATTTACACGCCAGATTACAGTCATGGGCAATATGCAGGCACAATGCCTTAACAACTGTCTCGCGATTTTTAAACTCGTCAATATAAGGTTCGTAAATATCCTCCGTATAGAGCATGTCCGCTTCAGCCAACTCTACGATTTCACTGATTGCTTCTGTAATCGCTGACCGTTCATAGGAAATACCCGCCTCCTGCAAAGCTTTTTCTGCAAGCGCCAACATTGCCTCTTCGGACTCTTTTGCCTTTACCGCTTCTTCCAATGCCGGAATAAGATGATATACAACCTCATCAACCACATGTACCGCACCACTGTTTACATCTAATGCGATATAGTAGCCATTGTTTTGATATACATGTACCACTGTTAACTCTCCTAACAATGTCTAAATGAATAGACTTAATAAACGTATAATAAGCAGCGACCGTAATCGCTGCTTAAGAAACATCATATTATTTAACCTGTTCGCAACTCTGATTGCCAACTGTACAAGATGTTTTGCAAGCGGACTGACAAGATGTCTGACACTCGCCGCATCCACCTTTTTTCATGGATTTCTTTAAATCTCTTGTGCTTAATGTTTTGATATGTTTCATCACATAGCCTCCTTTATTTACTTTCAGTATATAGCTTAATTCAATAAGCAGATTATAGCACAGTTTTTCTCCCAATAAAAGACTTTTTTTCAGCTAAGCATGCCTCCCAGCATTCCACCGCCTGCGCAAAGCATAAAAGTAGTCAACAAATGATTGCCCACAACCGCTTCCTGTTGCCCTACAATCAACGAAACAACTGCCAAAATGGCGAAATATCCGCATCCTAGCAAAAACCCCCATAGGAATTTTTTTATTTTTAAAATTTTCCCTGCCAGAAATCCCGTCACAAAAGTCACTGCCACATAGATGACCACAATTGCAACATTTATAATATTTTCTCCCAGACGGAATTTGTAGAGAAAAAATGCCAGCCCCATCAACAAAACTGCCGTCAATATGTATGCAAATACCAATAATCCCAACAGCAACAATGCCCTCTTATCCGTCTTCTCCCGGTTCAATATTTGTTCTCTCATAGAAGCCTCCCTTTCGACCATGATTTAGTTATTCTTAACACTTATTTACTTGACAATTAAATTCAATTTATAGTATCTTTCCTTATAACATATGTTGTAGTAAAAAAAATATGATAGGAGTTGATTTACATCTTGGAGACCTCAGAGGCCATACAACTTATAGTTTTAATCATTTTAATTGCGTGTTCCTCATTTTTTTCATCTGCAGAAACCGCATTAACCAGTTCTAACAAAGTAAAACTAAAAACCCTTGCGGACGACGGCAATAAAGGTGCCAAACGCGTTTTAGACATTTTGGAATCGCCGGGCAAAATGCTTAGTACCATTTTGATTGGTAACAACATTGTGAACATTTCCGCCACATCACTGGCTACTACCTTTACCATTGATGTATTCGGTAATGTATATGTAGGTATTGCAACCGGTATCCTGACCATCGTCGTATTGCTCTTTGGTGAAATTGTACCAAAGACAGCTGCCAGCCTTCACGCTGAAAGTCTTGCACTGTTCTATAGTCCGTTAGTTAAGGGATTAATGTTTATATTGACACCGGTCATCTTTATTGTTGATAAGCTTTCCGCTTTCTTTTTAAAACTTTTGCATATCAGCGCAGATGGTGTATATAATCCCATGACCGAAAGTGAATTAAAGACTTATGTGGATGTCAGCCACGAAGACGGTGTTATCGAATCCGAAGAACGGGAAATGATTTTAAACGTATTCGATCTTGGTGATTCACTGGCAAAGGACATTATGATTCCCCGTATTGAAATGACTACCGTAGAAGTGGATGCATCTTATACCAAGTTGCAAAACCTGTTTAAAACCTCTCTTTATTCCCGTATCCCGGTATATGAAGAGGACAAGGATCACATTATTGGTAGCGTTACATTAAAGGACTTTTTCCTGGTAAGCAAAAAAACTGATTTTGACATCCGCAATATTATGCGTGATATTTACTATACATATGAGACCAAGAAAACAGACGATTTATTAATGGAAATGCGTGAAAGCGCCAACAACATTGCCGTTGTCTTGGATGAATACGGCGCAGCTGTAGGCTTAATCACATTGGAAGATTTATTGGAAGAAATCGTTGGAGAAATTCGCGACGAATATGACGAGGAAGAAGAAGAACTGTTAAAAGCAATTGATATCCGCACCTATGATATTGCAGGTTCTATGAAATTGGACGATATCAACGATGCATTGGATACCAAGTTCAAATCCGAAGACTATGATTCCATCGGCGGTATTATGATTGAACATTTGGATCACATTCCCAAAAAAGGTGAAAGTGTCACTTTAGAAGATGGTACCACTATCACTGCTACCGTTATGAACAAAAACCGTATCATGCGTGTGACCATGGTTCTCCCCGAACCCGAGGCACAAGCAGATGATGCAGATACTACTTCTGCAGAGATTACGGATACAGAAACACCGGACGGTCAGGAAGACACATCCGGCGATGAAGATTAAGTATGTTGTGATAGTCTATCATAAAACTGTTGATAAAAATCCTGTTCCGTATCATACGGAAGCAAATAAAACTTCTGTAAAATATTCATAGAAGCATTTTTCATACCGCTCTCCCACTCGTCCTGTGGCAGAGCGGTTATTTTTGCCCTGATATCCTTCAGGTAATAATGCCAATCAACCAAGAACTGCTCATATCGCTCCATATCTTCCGTATCAATCCACTCCGTGATCTTGACCTTGGTTCTCTCACCCTCGGCATGACAGGCATCCTCCAATATAAAATAAGTCAATTCCCCGTCTGCATAATTGCGTCCCAAGGGAAAAAGCCGACAAAGTCCCGGTCTGTAACCATGTATGCTACATCTGCCCTCTTCATTCAAAAAAACGCACTGCTGCATATCTCCGGTTTCATTTTCTATCATTTTCAGATTGGGTAAAATAATCCCTTCATGAATCTTTAACTCTGCAAATCTGCCCAAAATGTCACCGGGCAAATAAGAAAGACCTGTCTCCATCCTATAAAAGTCAAAGGGGTCCAATACAATGGAATCCCCCATGCCCTGACAGCAGGCAGAGCAACCTTTGCAATCGTGACAACCGATCTTAACATTTTTATATGATGCATAAAACTGATGATTATCAGACATATCCTTACTCCTGATTCAGACATTCGATGATGAAACTTTCCATCTCCGTCTTTTCTTTTCCCAATGCCATTGCCAACTCTCCATGGAGATTGTCACCCGCCTTTTTAAAGTAACGGTCATCGGTATTGGTTGTTTTCTTCCCCTGGGAAATACGACTTTCTCTGCGCAAATAAAGAGTCTTGATGATGCTCACCCACTGTCTGCAATCACAGGAACGCATAGCTTCTTTATATTTCATCTCTCTCTGCTTTTCATCCCCAATCCACATTTCTTGAATATTGGGAATATCTGCAATCAGCTCATTGGCTTCTTTGGCTGATATCATTCTGCGCATAATCACTTTATCATTGCCTACGGCAGAATAAATCTTGCCGCCCTCTTCGTAAACCGGCTTCAACACATAATATTTCTGGCCCTTGGTGGCACTTGGCAAACTCAACTCTGTAATGTCTTCCACCTTACAGATTCCACGGCTTTCGTATACAATAAAATCTCCTACTTTAAACATGCTGCACTCTCTTTCCGGTCGGTAGAAGCTCTTGGCTTTACACGCCTATGTACTATTATTTTATCATTTAAAAATTTTGAAAGTCAAGATAATCCTTGACATGCACAGCCTTTATTTATAGCACATAGAATAACATCAACTGAGTAAAAGACGGTGATATGATGGCAACAGTTGTACTCGATGCCGGCCATGGCGGCAGCGACTCCGGCGCCGTTTACGGTAGCCGTGTAGAAAAAGATGATGTATTGGCACTGACCTTGGCAGTGGGTGACATTTTGGAACGAAGTGGTGTAGATGTGTTATATACCAGAACAGATGACATTTATGAAACACCTTTGCAAAAGGCAACAGAAGCAAATGTGGCAGGTGCCGATTACTTTGTATCCATCCATAGGAACTCCACACCGGTGCCCAATTCCTACTCCGGTGTGGAGACATTGGTCTATAACCGCAGCGGAAGAGCCTATGAATTGGCTTCCAATATCAATGAGCGACTAAGCGCTATCGGTTTTAACAATCTGGGGATCAATGAGCGTAAAAATCTGGTGGTACTAAGGCGTACGGCTATGCCGGCTGTCCTCTTGGAAATCGGATATGTCAATACAGAAGCGGACAACGCTTTCTTCGATGCCCGCTTTAATGAGATTGCTGATGCAATTGCTTTAGGAATTCTGGAGACAGTACAGTAATTTCTCCCGGAAATACATTCTTCCGGGAAGCTACGGATATCACATATCCGGGTATGGAGTCATAAGTCTGCAAGCAGATACCCTCCTTCTCACATAGCGCTTGCAGATCATCTGCATGAAACAATACAGCGATTCCTTCACCAAGCAGTTTTGCGATACTTTCCTTCCTTGTCCAAAGTATGGTAAAGGCTTGGTTCTTTTCCTCCTCTTGCTGATAACTGCCAAGGGACTGTGCTTCTGCCTTTGTGCAGATACGCTTTGCGGTTGCCTCTTTAAACTTGCGAAGCGGCTCCATATCCACACCGATTTCTTCGGTGTCCCATGCACACACTGCATAATCCCCACCGTGAGATAGGTTTGCATAAAATCTATCCACCCCAGGGAAATACAGCTTTCCGGCTTTGTTAAAAGAAGGCGTTTCCTCCAAGGAAACGCCTTTCTCATTCATACAATAGCTTAACAAAACACCGGCTGCAAGACATCTTTCCCGATCTGCCTCATTGCGATATCTTTGGTACATATCTCTACGAAAGGCAGGTACAAGCTGATTTAATTGTTCGGTTGCAAACTCTGCCATCATGTCAGAGATTTTAAGAACATAAATTTCCATCTCGCTCTACGCCTCTTCTGTCTTCTCTTCTTCTGTCAAGTCCAAGGCAATCTGAAGCTCTTCAAGCTGCTTGGGATCTACAGTGCCGGGGGCATCTGTCATCATACAGGATGCATCCTTTACTTTGGGGAATGCAATAACTTCACGGATATTGTCTGCACCAACCAAAAGCATAACCAGACGGTCCAGACCATATGCCAGTCCTGCATGAGGGGGAACACCATACTTGAATGCATTTAAGAGGAAACCAAACTGCTCCCATGCACTTTCTTTGGTAAAGCCCAATACCTCAAACATTTTTTCCTGAATGTCATTCTGGTGGATTCTGACAGAACCTCCACCAAGCTCTACACCGTTTAATACAATATCGTATGCTTTGGCACGTACTCTTCCGGGATCGGAATCGATATACTGCCAATCCTCTTCCATGGGCATGGTGAAAGGATGATGCATTGCCATGAAGCGGTTTTCTTCATCGCTCCACTCCAAAAGCGGGAACTCGGTAATCCAAAGGAAGTTAAACTGCTTCTCATCAATCAACTCCAAGGAATGTGCTAACTGTAAACGCAATGCGCCAAGCACGTTCCATACGATTTTATTACGGTCCGCAGCAAACAACAATAAGTCGCCGGCTTCACCGTCCATAGCCTCTACCAAAGCTTTACATTCATCTTCCGTCATAAATTTGGTAAAGGAAGATTTGTAAGTACCGTCTTCCTGTACTGCCAGATAAGCCAAGCCTTTTGCGCCATTACCTTTTGCCGCATCTACCAAAGCATCAATTTTCTTTCTGGGCATTGCTGCCTGTCCTTTGACATTGATACCTCTGACGGAACCACCGTTTTCCAATGCAGATGTAAATACACCAAAGCCGCAATCTTTAACAACCTCAGATACATTTACAAGTTCCATACCAAAACGTGTATCCGGCTTATCCGAGCCGTATCTGTCCATAGCTTCCTGCCAAGGCATACGGGGCAAAGGAAGCTGTACATCCAAACCAATGGCTTTTTTGCACACATGGGCAATGAGACGCTCATTAATATCCATAACATCCTCTGCATCCACAAAGGACAACTCCATATCAATCTGTGTAAACTCAGGCTGACGGTCTGCACGCAAATCCTCATCACGGAAACATTTTGCGATCTGAATGTAACGGTCATAACCGGAGCACATCAACAACTGCTTAAAGAGCTGGGGAGACTGGGGCAACGCATAGAAGCAACCGGGGTGCACACGGCTGGGCACCAGATAGTCTCTCGCTCCTTCCGGTGTGGATTTATTTAAAATCGGAGTCTCAATCTCCAAGAATCCTTCTTCGGTCATAAATGCACGTACTTCTGCACAGATTTTACTTCTCAACATCATGTTTCTCTGTACGTCAGGTCTACGCAAATCCAGATAACGGTATTTTAAGCGGATTTCCTCTTTGGTCTTGCTGTTTTCTTCCACAGGAAAGGGCGGTGTATCTGACTCAGACAGGATACGTACCTGTTTTGCCACAATCTCAATGTCACCGGTTGCCAGATTTTCATTGACAGCACCTTCACGTTTGCAGACCTCGCCAACTACGGCAATGACAAATTCACTTCTCATTTTCTCTGCTTTGGCAAAGCTTTCTGCTCCACATTTTTCTTCTTCGAAAATGACCTGTAAGATACCGCTACGGTCTCTTAAGTCTACGAAGATAATACCACCTTTATTTCTCTGTTTTGCTACCCAGCCCATGACGGTGACGGTCTCACCCACATTGGCGCCGGATACTTCTGTACATCTATGGGTTCTCTTTAACCCCTGCATTGTTTCAGCCATAATAACTGCCTCCTGCTTGTTATACTTGTTTCATTTTCTTTCGTTTTACTTAGTTTTTGAGAGCTTCGCGGTAGAAGTCCACGAACTCTTCATAGCCATCCTTGGTCAACTGCTCTTTCTGGAACTTTTTATTTTTATTCATACGAACAACTAATACCTGTGTGCCTTTTGCACGTTCTTCCTGAGCTTTGGCAATAACCTCGCAAAGTCTGTCGGAGTCAATGCCTTTTTCCACCAGATAAGCCACTTTTTTAGGCTGTGTGGGCACCTGGAAATTCTGATCCATCAGGATGGTAATAATACGTTCAAAACCGATGGAGAAACCACAGGCAGGCACATCATTGCCGGTAAAGCGTCCGATCATCTTGTCATATCTGCCGCCACCTGCTACGGAACTGCCAAACTGAGGCATCTCAATCTCAAAAATCGTACCGGTATAATAAGACATACCACGTACCAAAGTAGGATCAAAGGCAATGGTAAAGTTGGTATCCACAGTAGCAGATACACTGGCTTTAATCTCAGATAAACTTTTTACCACTTCTGCATCTAAGTAATCACCCAGCATCTCACCCAAATAAGCGATGCCGTCTTCTGCCTCTTCAATTCCCTTGAAAAGATCCATGTATTTATCAACTGCTGCCTGCGCAAAGCCGTTGTTTACCAAATCTTCTGCAACACCGTCCATACCTATTTTGTCCATTTTGTCCAAAATAATATATACGGTATCCAACTCTTCCTCTGCAAATCCTGCGTAGGAAGCCATAGCTTTCAAGATTCGTCTTTCATTGATACGTACCTTAAAGCCGGAGAAACCAAGCTTGCCCAAAGTAGTTGTGGTAGCCAGAATCAACTCAATCTCTGCTAAGTTACTGGGCTCACCCAAAATATCAATATCACACTGCATAAACTGACGGAATCTTCCCTTCTGGGGTCTGTCTGCTCGCCATACATTACCCATCTGCAACGCCTTAAAAGGTGCAGGGAGATTTGCCGCATTATTGGCATAATATCTTGCCAAAGGAAGAGTTAAGTCATAACGGAGACCACCGTCTACCAGGTCTGCTTCCTCTTTTGCTTCTGCAAGGTTCAACTTATCCCCGCGTTTCATAATCTTAAAAATCAGTTTTTCGTTTTCACCACCCTGCTTACTGCAAAGGTTTCCGATTGTCTCCACACAGGGTGTCTCAATGGGTGTAAAACCAAACTTTCTATAATTCTCTTTAATCACACTCATGACATAATCACGAATCTGCATTTCTGCCGGTAATACATCTTTCATACCGGTGACAGGTTTCTTATTTAAAGCCATAATTTCACCTTTCTCTTTCTCATAATCATTCACAATTTTACAACCTTTTTGGGTATAAAGCAAACAAATTCTATTCTGATGCCCAATTTACCTAAAACTGTGCTCCCATCTGGGCTATACGCAACAGCTCACGTCTGGATTTAATACCCAGTTTAGCAAAAATATTCTTTAAAGAACTCTTTACTGTATTTTCACTGATGAAAAGCTGTGCCGCAATCTGCTTATTGGTAAAACCGTCCACTGCCAAAAGCGCAATATCATTCTCTCTCTTTGTCAGCATAGGGAAAATCTCTTCATAGTGCGGATGGCTCACATTCTTCTTGAGCACGATAAATTTACGGCATGCTTCAATGATTGGCTTGAAGTTTTCATTTTCCTCCACCAATTCCTGAAGGGGGGTCACCAGATATGCCGCATGCTTAGCATACAACATGACCGGATTGTAATTTGTTTTTTCCACAGCCTTTTTGATATATTCCTTTGCCTGTTCCATATGGGAAAGCGCTGCCGCCGCAGAAGCAAAAACCAAATAAATATTCCCGATTGTCAAATTATTGGGATACTCTGCTACCAATTCCAATATCTCTTCTTCTGCCGATAATATTTCTACATATTTATCATCCCGCATTGCAACACACATTTTTATCATTATTGCATATGGGTATGCTTGCCGCATGATTTCTTTGGGCAATGCATATTCTTCCCGAAGCCAATCCGCCAAAGTTGTTGGATAACCGATATACTCATTAAAAAATGCTTCACACATATCTACCGTATATGTCAAACGTGACTTTTCACTTTTTTCACGAATGACCATAGTACGCATCTCGTTTAAGGATTTCTTAACCGCTTTAATATCCCCTCTCATATATGCCAAATGCGCATTTAAATAAAGCGCACTGATAATATAACAAATGGTTCCCCGACTTCTAAATATACGCAGTGCCTTTCTACAATACATCTCTGCACGTTCGAAATCCCCCGTATAATAGGAAAACTCAGCTTCTACCAACTCAATCATACCTTCGTAGCTGTAAATTCCCACTTCTTTATACCGTTTTAATTGACAGATTAACTCATCTGCCATCAGACGACCTTGTCCACCCATATAAAACATATGAAACACGGACGGGATTCCAAAGGTACGGGGAATCTCTCTGTCTACCTTGGGAAGTTCATCAGTTTCCGGCATAGACATCAGTATATTCATATAATAATTCATGGATGCCAGGTTGTTAAATCCATTTTGGTGCAGGAATACATAATACGCTTTCCAAAGATAGTCCTTATCCTCCTGCGCCAACTGAATCTGACTCATGATTTTCTCAAAATGTTTTTGACACTCCTGCTGCTTTTCCTTCTGACCGTAATTATAAAAGCGCCACATAAACAAAATCAGACACAAGGGATAATCCTCAAACAGACTCTTAGGGCAATTCTCATAGCATCTGAGAATCAGTTCCTTATCCTCTTCTTCGGAGCACATGGTTTCAAACAACTCCAGAGTACGCAGTACCCCTTCATAGTTGCCTGCCTTCTCATACCATTTCAAAGCCTCATGGTAATCCTGCATCAATACCATATACTCTGCCATTTTTTCATAACGATTGCATCGCTCCGATAAACTCAACTTTTCAAAACGATGATAAATGCAATCCTTAAAGATAGTATGGAAGTGATATTTTCCGGTATCCACATCATGGATAAAAAAAGTATGATTGTCCAACAATTCTCGAAGCATATGCTCACTATCTTCTCCATTGTTGAAAAAGTCCGCCTGGTCTTTGGTAAAATCCTGAAACAATGCCAGATAAGACAAAAAATGCTGGGTCTCTTTGGAGCAGGTAGCATAAGCCACACGGTCAATCAAATGCTCCATATCGGCGCTCAAATCGCTCTTGCCACCACGGATAATACTCAACACCGACACATAGATCATAGAAATCCAGCCTTCGGATTTTTCATACATCAACTCCACTTCATCCTCGGCAATATCCAATTGATACAATGCCAGATACTCATAAAAGTCTTCTTTTGACAGACGAAGGTCCTCCACTCCGATACGATTCATTTTACCGGCTGCCACCAGAAGTTCTTCTTCCGAAAATACTGCTTTTTGTGAAATCAAAACCAAATGCATCTTTCCTCTGAATTCTCTGATAAAGAAATTAAAGAAATCGGTACACTGCTCATTTAAAATCCGATGACAATCATCTAATACGATTATTATCGGCTCCATATCTAAAACTTCATGCATAGCATCCGCAAAGTAATCCCTCTGCATTCCCGCTTTGGGAAAGGGCCACTTTGCAAATCTCTGCACCATGGTCACATCACTAAACAGCTCATGACACAAAGAGTTCCATGCATGTGACGGTTCATCATCTAAAATGTTAATCCATTTCACCGGCATGTTCACCCATTTGCAGAACTCCCTTACTGCAACGGATTTTCCATATCCTGTGGGTGCCTCTACCACTGTAACTGTCTTGGACAAAGTTACATCCAGTGCATGCTTTAATCTCTCTGATATATATATTTCATTTTTATCGTTCTGAATGGTCTTAATCATATTTCTCTTCCTTATACATCCAACAACGTCCGCTTCCGTTCAATCATCTCATCAATCTTTTCAATATAAAGAGCTACATCCTTCACGTTATCACAACGTTCAATCCTACCATCCGGAAATACCCTCTTAGTAATACTTCCTGCACCAAGGGCTACAATGGTCTGCAGTTCTTCCATGATTAAGATATTATAAATACCATATTTACCGGGCTCTGCATATCCCACATTTTCGAAATTACCGGACATATTTTTCTGTCGATACAGATAATATGGCTCCATGCCCATGCGCTTCGCTCCTGCTGCCGCAATGGCCATAGTCGCATCGGTATTGTTGAGACATTCAATACCATTCTCTTCAATCCAACTGCGTAGCTTAGATGCCCGTTTGATTGCCAGGGAATGTACCGTTAATGAATCCGGCGAAAGCTTTATAATTTCCTCCAGCGTATTGGTCACATCCTCTTCCATTTCTCCCGGAAGTCCCAAAATAATATCCATATTGATGTTATCAAAGCCCAATTCCCTCGCCATTGCATAAGCCTCTTTGACCTGATCCACAGTATGTCTCCTGCCTATTAAACGCAAGGTCTCATCCTTCATGGTCTGAGGATTGACAGAAATCCTGGTGACGTCATGCCTTTTGAGCACCTGTAATTTCTCGCGGGTAATACTGTCTGCTCTGCCGGCCTCAACCGTAAACTCTAATATCCCGGACAAATCAAAGGTCTGCTCTAAATGAGTAATCAGACGTTCCAATTGCTCTGCAGACAGAGTCGTGGGTGTACCACCGCCGATATAGACAGTATCCAGATGCTTGTCCTTATACATGTCAGCTACAGCATCCATTTCCTTGCAAACACAGTCAATATAAGACTCCACCATTTTCTCATATGCGCAGATAGGATAGGACGTAAAGGAACAATAAAGGCAAGTAGTGGGACAAAAAGGAATCCCGATATACAAACTGTACCCATCTCTGATATGCAGGGGCTCCAGTAGTTCCTTCTCCCTATGGGCAATATCAACGGAAAGTTTAATCTTTTCATCACTTACAAAATGTGTATCCTTCATAAAGGCTTCAATCTCTTCATCCTGTTTGCCCTGTTCAAGCATGCCCATGGCAATCTTGGTGGGGCGGATACCGGTAAGATTTCCCCAAGGTAAGCTTTTTTTTGTATAGGTTTCCAACGATTGATAAACAAAAGCCTTAATATTATTTTTATCCAAACTGCCATCTGCTTTAAAAACAGTCTGCTCTTTTGTGGGATAAAACCGGTGTTGTAAAGTCCCTGATCCACATGTCGCCAGAGATTCCTTGCCGTTTTCATATATGGTTAGCATAGGCTTATCACCTTGCAACTCAATGCGTATGCTTGCTTCTTTCTCCAAAGCCGCAGCCTTTTCTGCATCCGTATCCGGTGAAAGAACTTTTACTGTTTCTTCGGGATAAAAGGCTTTCACCAGCGAATGTATATCATATTCTAATCGTTCTGTATCTATGGTTACTACCAGCATCTGTCACACACTCCAAGTATCTCTCATTCTTATTGTACAAAAGGATTGTACTTCTTTTCATGGCCAATGGTAGTCATATCGCCATGACCGGAAAACACTTTCACATCATCCGATAAAACAAAGAGTTTTTCTTTCACGCTTCGTATTAGTGCAGAAGTGGAACTGGTGGGAAAATCCGTTCTTCCCACAGACTCTTCAAACAAAGTGTCTCCACTAATCAAAATACCGTCCTCTTCGAAATAAAATGCACAACTCCCCTTGGTATGACCGGGTGTAGCAATGACACGGAATTTCATACCTGCTTCTTCACATACATCTCCGTCATGTAAAAATGCATCCGGCTCTACCGTACAAGCCATGCTCCATGCCGCAGAAAGATTCAGGGAAGGATCCTTACAGATATCTGCCTCTTCATCCAGCGCATAAATTTTTGCTCCGCTCAGTTCTTTTAATGCCTTGCAACCTTCCATATGATCAAAATGTGCATGGGTCAAATAAATAGCGGCAACTGAGAGTCCTGCCTCTTTCAATTTGTTATAAATTAATTCTCCCTGATCACCGGGATCAAAAAATACAACTTCCTGTTTTCCTTCTTCATACACAAAATAGCAATTGGTTGCACAAGAGCTTAATATAAATTTCCCAATCTTTAACATTTCTTCTCTCCTTATAATTTTTTAAAAGAAAACGGGGCGCAAACGTCACCCCGTCGTTCTCTCTATGTCTAAGACACTATCAACATTTCTCAATTTATCAATGATACGGTTCAACTCATCCCTACCACTGATATGGAAGGAGGTTGCCAAGGTTGCGACTCCCTGTTTATTCACTTTGGTATTCATACTGATAATATCAATATTCTTTTCTGTCAAGGCCTTGGATACATCTGCCAGCAAACCATTACGATTTTGAGCATAGATTACAATATCTGCCAGATATTTGCCGTCTCCCTCGCCATCTGCCTGCCACTCTGCATCAATTAAGCGCACACGCTCAATTTCCTGTAAATTGATGATATTGACACAATCGGTACGGTGAATGGATACGCCTCGGCCTCTGGTAACAAAACCGACGATTTCATCACCCGGTACCGGAGCACAACATTTGGAAAAACGTACTGCCACATCATGGATACCTTTTACCACGATACCACTCTGACTCTTGCCCTTAGGCAACATCTGCTTTGCTGCCGCCGCATTTTCCTCAACAGTCTTTAATACTTCTTCATCCGTGAGTTCTTTTGCATGATCTTTTTCATACAGTTCACGCATTTTGTTGACAATCTGACCTTCTTTTAAAGCACCGTGGCCAATGGCTGCCAATACAGACTCCCAATCCTTGAAGCCGTATTTGTGCATCACCTTTTCCATATATTCGGGGCGCATGATATCCACCTGATTAATGGATTTTGCCTTGCAATAATTTTGCAAAAATTCTTTACCCCTTATGATATTTTCATCTTTAAACTCACTTTTAAACCATTGGTTAATCTTATTTTTGGCTTGTGTGGATTTGACCACATTCAGCCAATCCCTGCTGGGACCTTTACTATTCTGGCTGGTGAGAATCTCAATCTTATCACCGTTATTGATGACATAATCAATGGAAACCAGCTTGCCGTTTACTCTGGCACCAATCATCTTGTTACCTACGGCAGAATGAATGCTATAGGCAAAGTCAATGGGTGTAGAGCCTGCGGGTAAGTTCTTGACATCGCCCGTAGGTGTAAAGCAATATACATTGTCTGCAAACAAGTCCAGGTCACTCTTTAACAGCTTCATGAACTCCTTGTTATCGGAAGTATCACGCTGCCATTCCAAAATCTGGCGAAGCCATGATAATTTCTCTTCTTCGCCCGTAGAAATCTTTTTGCCATCGGAAGCTTCTTTGTATTTCCAATGGGCTGCAATACCATATTCTGCCGTCTTATGCATCTCATAGGTACGGATCTGAATCTCAAAAGGCTGACCGCTACTACCAATCAATGTGGTATGCAGGGATTGATACATATTACCTTTGGGCATGGCAATATAATCCTTGAAACGGCCGGGGATAGGCTTATACATCTCATGAATCACACCCAGTGCCGCATAACAATCCTTAACACTGTCTACAATAATGCGGACAGCAAATAAATCATAAATCTGATCGATGGTCTTATTCTGATTTTTCATTTTTCTATAGATACTGAAAAAATGCTTTACCCTACCATCAATCTTTGCTTTGATACCTGCATTTTTGATATGCTTACTTACTTCATCTACAATACTCTGTACATATCTTTCACGTTCACTTTTGCGAACTGCAATCTTATCCACCAGATCATAATATACTTCCGGCTCTAAATATTTTAAAGAAAGGTCATCTAACTCAACCTTTAACTTGGAAATACCAAGTCTTTGCGCAATGGGTGCATAAATATCCAGTGTTTCTCTGGCTTTCTCCTGCTGTTTCTCCGGCTTCATATGCTTTAAGGTACGCATATTGTGCAAACGGTCTGCAAGCTTAATAATAATGACACGGATATCCTTTGCCATGGCAAGGAACATTTTACGCAAGTTTTCTGCCTGCAATTCAACCTTGTCGCCGTCATATTGTAAACGGCCCAATTTGGTAACACCATCAACCAAAATTGCTACATCACTACCAAATTCCTGTTCAATTTCTTCTGTTGTAAAAATAGTATCCTCTACCACATCATGAAGCAAACCTGCCACAATGGTCTCTTTATCCATCTCAAGCTCCGCCAAAATAATGGCAACACAAAGTGGATGAATAATATAAGGTTCACCGGATTTACGCGCCTGTCCCAAGTGAGCATCAGCAGCAAGACGATATGCCTTGTTAATCAAAGAAATATCGTCACTGGGATGATACTTGTGCACACGGGCAATCAAGTCATTATATAAATCCTCTGGAGATTGAAACTCCGCCATTGCCTCAATGCGACCGTCATCAATCACCAATTCTGTTTTTTCTTCCTGCTCTAAGATATTGTTTGTCTGCTTTTCCATACATCAACCGCCTATTTATCCCATTTTTGCAAGTATAAAACGATTATATTATTATTTTCTCCGTTCGTCAATTTGCCTTGTCTATCTTTTTGTGCTATACTGTCCGCAGTGTCAAAGAATACAGGTGTCAGACATGCGCTTGCGTATAGTCTGGTGAAAAGGGAAACAGGTGCAAATCCTGTGCGATCTCGTCGCTGTAATATGGGAGTCCGATACCAAATGTCACTGGAAACGGGAAGACGGTATCCGGATGCCGATCATAGAGCCAGAAGACCTGCCTATATTTACGTACACCGCAACCACGAGGAATTGGTTGAGTACATGACAGCAAGCATATGTCTGTTTTTACTCGCCATCCTTCTGCCGTAGCAGAGGGATATTTTATTGCAGTTTTTACTGATAAGGAGGAAAACACATGAACGAAACAAACAACAAAAAAAGTAGCAAAAAAATAATCATTGCCGGTGTCATAATCGCCGCATTGATTACCATCTTTGCCGGCGTCTATTTCTTTTTGGCTCCCAAGGCAAGTGCCGGTGCAAAATCCATCACTCTCACCGTTGTGGATGATGCCGGAGCAGAAACCATATATGATGTCAATACCGATGCCGAATACCTGGTTGAAGTATTTGATGAGGTAGATGGTCTGACTGTAGAAGGAGATGACGGCGATTACGGTCTCTATATCAATACCGTAAACGGTGTGACTGCTGACTTTAATGCCGACGGCGCTTTTTGGAGTATCTATGTTAATGAAGAAGTTGGTATGAACGGCGCTGATTCACAACCTGTAGTTGACGGCGATAAATATTCTTTGGTCTATGAAGTGTATGATGCAGAAGCAACCGAATAACCCCCTGACAATTAAAGATATTGCACTGGTTGGTGTGATGATTGCTACACTGGAAGTGGGCAAAACTGCCATGAACTTTTTGCCGAACATAGAGATTGTGTCATTATTTATCATTCTCTATACCTTATTCTTCGGTAAAAAGACCCTGTATGCCATTGCATGCTTTGTCTTACTGGAAGGATGTCTTCACGGTTTCGGACTATGGTGGGTGATGTATCTGTATGTATGGCCGTTGTTGGCATGGTTTACCTGGCTTTTGCGAAAACATGCATCTGCCATAAACTACGCTTTCTTATCCGGTGTATTTGGTCTGTTTTTTGGAGCCTTTTGTGCAATACCTTATTTATTTATCGGTGGCATCCGAACTGCCCTCTCGTGGTGGGTAGCCGGGATTCCTTTTGATATCGTCCATTGCATCAGCAATTTTTTATTGTGTCTGGTTTTATTTAAGCCATTGCACAATGTTCTTAGCAAAATAAAAACAAAATATTATGCAAATTAAAAGAAAGACGGTAATGGATTTATCCACTACCGTCTTTTTTACGCTTTATGCTATTCGCTTTTTCTGTACTTACGTCTCAGATAGCCACCAAAAGTCATACATGCTCCAAAGAAACCAAATGCCATAAATAGCATCAACGTTCCAAGAGGTGTACCGTCTCCGGTCTTGGGCAATGTGGTGTTAATCGTTCCCTCAATGGGCGAACTACCCGGCGCACCACCACCGCTATTTGCGCGGTAATCTATCATTACAATTCTTCTGTTTAAGACTTTCTGTCCCTTCACATACAGGTTATTATCTGCATCAACCGTAAATTCTACCGGCTCTGCAATCACATATCCTGCCGGCGCTTCCAACTCAGTCAATACATAGGTCACACCTTCCTTGAAGGTATTATCTGCAAACCAATAAGGTTTACCGTCGGTTGTCCATGTAACAGGTGTAAAGCTTGTATCATCTTTGGCACTGATTTGCAATTTAGCGCCGATAACCGGATTACCATCGGTATCAACTTTTTCTACGCGGATATAAGGCTCATCATACATGACTAATACCTTGTCATCCACTTCGTCATATTGTTTGGTACCAAGGATCGGATCTTCTGTTACCAGATATACTATTCCGTCACGGTCAAATGCAAACCGGATATCATCAGCTTTCTTATAGCCTGTAGGTGCTTCGATTTCTCTTAAGATATACTCCTGGTAATCGTCTGCCTGTACTACCATCTTGCTGGTATCAATCCAAATCTTGCCAACACCGGATGTCCAAGATGTAATCAGGTTTCCATTGGTATCATAAACACCAAGTTTAGCGCCTTTTACATTTTCTTTTGAATAGAAATCCAATTTATTAACTGCCAGCTCCAGTTTACCATCCGCAATGTGTACAGTTCTGTTTGCTGCAAGCTCACCATTGATATAAATTTGATGATCGGTTGCATCGATAGTAAACACGATAGGATCTGTCAAAGCATATCCTAAAGGTGCTTTTAACTCTGTTAAAGTATAGGTACAACCGGGAGTAAAGTCTGTCAGCTCCCATGTACGGTTTGTTCCATCACTTACCCATGTCTGTGTTGTAAAATGAGGGTCATCCTGTGATGTCAGTTCTAAGGTAGAACCAGCTAAACCTCGTCCGGTATTCAAGGATATCTTTCCAATGGAAAGTCCTGCCTCATCATCCTCCATAACAATGGTATTGTTATATACCTGTACCCCATCCTCTCTGACTAAACTTCCGTCAGCCTGAATGGTAAAGATAATATCTGCTGCTTTGTGATATCCGTCCGGTGCACTTACTTCATGTAATACATAACTCTGTCCTACTTTTAAATCCTTGGACAGGATGTTCTGTGCCGCTCCGCCACCGGATGTAAACTCAATAATTTCTGTTCCTACCGTACCGGTTGCCATATCGTACTCAGATACGGTCAATACCGCACCGTTTAATACCTGACCAAAGCTGTCCTGCTTACGGATCTTAAGTTCTAATTCCTGATCTCGCATCATGAGGGTATCTTTGTCACCGTTAAGGTTGTCAGCACTACCCTGAAGGATGGTGATTTCACCATTTGTTGCCACGGTAAAACGGATATCAGTTGTCATTAAGTATCCGGTAGGAGCTGTCACTTCTCTTAAAATATATTCTTTATCAAATTCTAAGATTCCGCCATTGCCACAGGTAATTGCAACAGGTCGTCCATCAGGACTCACATTTGTAATATGCTGGTTATTAGCGTCATAAATAGCCAATGTTGCACCTGCAACATCTACTGCAGTCTTTGCATTTAATTTACGGATATAAATGGTTCCCGAAGGTTTTTCCTCATCCGTCATGGTAATTGTCGGATTACTTCCTGTAATTTCTGTATAATTGGTCACACTTCCAGTAATCTGTGCTGTATAAACTTTTCCGTAAGAATCCACTGCAAACACGATATCTTCTGCAAGCTGGTATCCATCCGGTGCACTGATTTCTTTCAATGTATACTGCTTATAAGCAACGCTGCCATCGGTATTGAATGCTGGTGCAATCAACTTACCAAGAGGTACATCATAGGTAGTTGTTGTACTTGTAAATCTGTCAACTTCCACACCATTTTCATCATAAATACCAAGGATGGCACCACCTAGAGCCTGGGAATTTCCATCCACCTTACTGATAGCAAGTGTCACCTTCTTATCACGTACCACTAAAGTCTGACCGGATTTTTCTAAACCACCTGTCAGCACCGTGATACTTCCGTCAGTGTTTACTGTAAATTCCTGATCTGCCATATACCCATAGCCATCGGGCGCTATCATTTCTGTTAAGACATAGGTTTCTCCCGCTTCTAACGCACCAACCAGTACTCTATGGATGTTTCCGGTTGTAGTCCAACTGTCTACAGCCGTCTTATTGGCATCATTCTTTTTATAAATCTTGAATACAGCACCAACGATTTCTGTATCACCACCAACTGCTTTCTTACTGATATTTACATTGATTGGTGTATCTTTATAGGTTACTTCATGTACTGTTTCGTCTGTTACAACAATCTTGGTCTCTGTAGTATTGAGTGTATAACCCTTCGGTGCCTTGGTCTCTTTTAAATAGTAGATACCAACGGGTAAGTTTGCAAATGTCACAACACCGTTTGCATCGGTTACCGCAGGGTTTGTCATACCTGTGATATTTACTACATTTCTGTTTTCATCGTAAAGAGTAAATTGTGCTCCTGCTAAAAGTGTTGTAGACACCAATGCTGTCTTGGTTACTTTTACGGAACCTTTCAGAGGATCGTTTTCTACAGGAGTTGTCATGTTCTCCTGTATCTCACCATCAATAAACAAAATTTCATCATCTTCTAAATTAGGATCCGCCGGGTCACCTGATAAAGGATCTCCAAATTGATTTATCTCATCTTCGCCCTTTGCACCCAATACATAGACATAATTATCCAATTTGTATCCGGTAGGTGCTGCCACCTCATGTACAGAATATTCTGTACCATCCGGATCCAGTTCAATAGCGATTCTTCTGAAATATGCAATACCGTTTTCATCCGTAACTGCTGTAATAGCCGGATCACAAGGCTGTCCATCCTTATACAACTCAAAGGTTGCATTCGCTAAAGGATTACCGGTTTCGGTATCTATTTTCTTTATTTTAAAACTAATATATGGTGCATCTGCTTCGATATTTTTAATAGTTAATGCCGCAGTGGTGCCGTCATCTTTTGTATAGTCAGTCACAATTGTGTCACTATCTACAATCACTTTATACACATTGGCATCACGCACATATCCTGCCGGTGCTTCCGTTTCCTGTACATAGTAAGTTCCGTAAGGAAGTTTTTCAAAAGTAGCAGTACCGGATGCATCACTGGTTACCGGATTGGTCACACCTGCCATATTTACCGGAAGCATATTTTCATCATACAAGGTAAACTCAGCACCTGCTAAAGGTTGGGGTGTGTCTTGATCATCTACTTTTGTAATCTGAATGCTACCGTTTTGTCTGTCATTTTCAAAACTCAAGCCAAGGATGCGACCGGTATAACTATATGCATACTCCACGTCTGCCTTCGCTATATTCTGTTGCGCAGTTGTAATATTATATCCTTCCGGCGCTTTTAATTCCTGTACATAATAGTCTCCGTAAGGAATATCATGGAATATCAAATTACCTTCATCATCAGTAGTTCCCTTTGCTACCTGCACACCATTATTTTTATACAAGCCAAATTCTGCTCCGGCCAAAGGTCCCATCGTATCATTGACATCAGGTCCTTCTTTATACACTTTAATATCGATTACGATTTTATTATTGATAACCGTTACTTCCGTATCACCAAGTGTCTTAATTGTCACATTGGTATCTGCAGTTGTAATGGCATATCCTTCTGCTGTGGCAGTTTCTCTAATAATATAATCTCCAAAAGGAATATTGCTAAATGCAGCCTTACCAGCATCATCTGTAGTGACTACATAATCATCACCATTGCTATCTTTTACAGGGGTGGTGCCATCACTTTCATACAATGCAAACGTAACACCCTTCAACGGAACCGGTGTCGCTGAATCATCTATTTTGTAAATAACAATATTTCCAACTGCCTTTGTATTCTCTACAACAACTTCTTCCAACTGATCAGTCACTTCTGTGCCATCACCGATGGTAATTTCTCTGATGGTTGTGTCAAGCACATATCCTGTAGGAGCCACTGTCTCACGATAATAATATGTTCTGCCAAGCTCTAAACCGCTGAATGTCAATACACCATTTACTGTGGTTGCTGTACCTACACGGTCTGTGCAGTTAGCATCCTTATAGATACTAAAAGTTGCTCCGGTAAGTAATGTTGCATCATCTTCATCCTGCTTTGTAATCTTCAGGCTACCGGTTGCTTTTTCGTTTACTACAGGCGCAAAAGTCGCTCCGGTAAGCACACCGTCTATACTACTTGTATAAGTTACCGTTGCATTATTATTGCCATCATTTTCAATCACAGCTGTGATCACTTCATCCGACACTTTATAGCCTGCCGGTGAGCTGATTTCTTTTACATAGTATGTTCCTAATGCAAGTTCACCAAAAGTAACTACACCACCTGTAGCTGTTCTACTTTTGATCAATGTGCTAGCTTCACATGTCGGATCACTATACAAGCCAAACACTGCACCATCTAAAAGGTTACCTTCAGCATCTGTTTTATGAATGTTAATTGCTCCTGTTAAAGCAGCTGCTTCAGAGGTGTTTTTAATTTCTATTTCATAATAATCAACACCATTCTTTGTGGTTAAGTTTGCTTCCGTAAACTCAATATCATACACTGTCGTATCTAATATGTATCCATCGGGAGCTTGAACCTCTGCCAACTTAATCGTATATCCGATAACGGAATTCATATCTTCAAAAACAGCATATCCGTCTGCACCGGAAGTTGCTTCACCGATACACTCTGTTCCCAAATATAATTCAAACTTTGCATTTGCCAAAGGGGCGCCTGTTGTGGTGTCCACCTTCTTTACGCGTACTTCACGTTTTACAACCGCTCCGGCAGAGGATGAACTAAATGAAACATTATTAACTACATCACTTTCTGTTTCAAAACTTTCACCTGTACCCACAAAATTAGCTGTATTGGTAATCTGTTTACCTTCCAACTCTGCTGCCAGTACATTGAATCTGGTGGTAAAGCGGAAAATGTAACTGTTATCATCCAGATAATATCCGTCTTCATCTTTAGGCAATTGTACAATAATTTTATTATTTACCACGGAAACAATATAGTCAGAAGCAGCAACTGCTGTTTCGTTCCCCTGTGTGTCAACCAAATATAAGGTTCCGCTTACATAATCAAAATAATCCGCCAACTGGTCAGTAATCTTGGGATTTGCAATTGTGCTCATATCATTACGACCTTGGTTAATAGCAATATCCCACGTTACAGTCTGGTCACCGGTCTTGTAAGAATATGTCTTATCAATGACACCGCCAACTACACCTGTTACTGTACTACCCGCTTCATCTTCTACCAATACATCCCCTTCGTATGTCACGGAAAGTTTAGCATCATTGGTATAAGTATTGTTATTTCCTGCTGTATCCATATCAGTCACTCTGGTCTGATATACAAACCAGAAACTTTTTTGCATAAACGCAGCTTCTTCTGCATTGTCGGGATCTAAGGTATAACTGATTTTTTCCTGCGTTCCTTCTTGTGTTACGATAGGATCACGGTATAAGGGATTCTCATCATACCACAGATTCTGAATACGGAAAGTACCCGGCAGATACTCTGTATCAGCCGGAAGTACATCTTCCAACTTGATGTCCTCTACTGTAAGCTGTGGAGCATTAACCGTTACTGTCCATTCAATAACACCATCTTTAATCTGACCACTCTTGCTGACCAATTCAGGCTCTTTTATCTGTATCCAAGCATCTGCACTATCTTCGATAGGCACATGAATATCTGTACTTGTTAAGGTTGCATTGTTAACGAACTGATACCATTGTGTTGGATCCAGAGACTCCGGATCAACAATTCTTGTCACAACGGTAATGGTCTGAGGCGCACTTATATCACCTAAATCAAATGTAATTTCACCATTCGTATTATCAATAACACTGGGTGTTATACTAGCACTGATAAACTCCATTGTGTCAGGATCAAATACATCCTTAACTGAGACATCATGCAACTCTTTCCCTTCTGCATTTACCGTAATGGTCCATGTAAAAGTATTGGTCACGGTATTAAAAGATGTATGAGCCTTGTCTAGCAAATTCATGCCCGGTACTACCGCTTCTTTGGTTACATCATAATCTTTTGTAGTTCCATCGGTCAAAGTAGCCGTATTTTTATAGGACTGTACCGTATAATCTGTTACCTTTGTTTTATATGTAATAGTATATGTGCTATTAAGGGGAGCTCCATCTGCAAAATCAACAGTAAATCCATTGGCCGTCGTAGCAATAGTCGCTCCGGTTGAAGGACTGATAGAAACACTTCCGTTTAACTCCATACCGTCACCAATGGTATCTGTATAGGTTGCTCCCTGAAGATCCAGTTGCTCTCTATTTAAAACCACTGTCCATGTAATATCGCCATTAGCATCTACAGCAGACCCACTTTTACTTACCATATCCGGCACTACTGTTACCTGACCATCATCTGTCACACCTGTTGTACCATCACTAGGGTTAAAAATAGCCTCATTATCCACGGACATAGAAGTGGAATTATTAATACTCTGTCCAAACTCATCATCATAAGTTGTCTGGAATTTTACTTTTGCATGATAATAGGTCTTAACATCATTGACCTCAATCTGAAGATTCTGTCCATTTACGTTGGCAGATATGGAACCTTCATATGTATCTACCAGAGTTGCACTGCCCGGCACATAGGTTAATCCATCCGGCAATACATCAATAATAGTACCATCCAAAGTTTCTCTGCCTTCCGGTCCCAATTCAATGGTCCATTCGATTACCTTCTGTCCGTTTGCATTTACAATCTGAGCACCACTCTTTTGAATGGAAATATCCTTAGGCTCAGGATCTTCAGTATCTTCTGTAGAATCTGTTGTATTAATGGTAAAATCAAAATCACCGGAAGCCGTGGGGAAGGTTACATCTACTTCTTTCCCTGACTCCTGTAAATCTTCACTCAGTCCACCTTCAAACTGTACATAAAAATCCACATCTGTATTATTCGCCAACACATCAGCATAAAACTGGAAAGTCAAGGTTCCATCCTGAGAAATATGTACTTTACCGATAGATTTACCGCTTCCGTCTTCCAACTCATGATCTGCTTCCACGTCTACACGGATAGAATCAGGTAATTTGTATACATAGCTTTTACCAGCCTCAATTGCGTTACCGTCTGCTAACGTAAAGTTCAGACGCATATTGATATCCGCATTGTAAGGAAGTTCAAACTCGCCACCGTCTGTAATATTTACAACCGTTGTAGTGGAATTTCCCTGTTCTTTATAAGTAGCCTTCAATGTGACATCATTTAAAGCAATGGTGGTACCTTCCAACAAATCCCCTGTTGTACCGTCTGTATTTGCATCAACCACTTCAACCGCAGGCATAGGACTCTGTGTCTGCTCTTCCTGTGTCACTGTGTTTTGTGATACTGTGTTTGCGAAGGCGTCCACAGGCAATGATATTGCAAATATCACAACTGCCATGGTAATCGGTAAAAACTTTTTCCACATTTTCTTTTTCATACAAACTCTCCCACTCATTTATTCTGTCACATCCGGCAAATCCACGATGATTGGCTCATGGTGTACCGCCGGAAAGAATTTCTCAACTACATCTTTTGTTTTCAATTTCAAGCTCGAGGTACTGACACAAGGATGACAACCTATGGTCTCACTCTCTATGACCGGCTTGTCTATGACAAGCTGTACCTTGTTTTCCGTATCATTCATCAATCCCATAATGGAGACCGCTCCGGGCTTGATGTGCAGATACTCTTCCATATATTCAGTATCCGCAAAGGACAATCTTGCACACTCCAGTTGCTTGGTAATGTCCTTGGTCTTAAAAGGCTTATCTCCCGGCATCATTAGCAGATAAAACTGTGTTTTCTGCCGATTGCACAAGAAGAGATTTTTACATATGATGGTGTCTAAGATTCTGTCAATCTCATTGCACGCTTCCATCGTATTGGCCTCTTCATGATCTGTTCTTTCATATTCTATGCCAAGGTTGTCCAGCAAATCATAAACCTTGACTTCTCGTTCCATGCGTCCGGACACATCTGACGGTCTGCCCTTCATCAGTTCCATGGTAAAAACTCACTTTCTATCTTTTATACATATGCCTCTACTCTGTTTCCACGGCAATTGCCGCAACTACCAAGCGTTGTTCATCCGAACCATAATCACAGGTGGATAACAACACAATCTGTTTGGAAACATCCTCCGGCGCTTCATACCAGAAGGAATTCGCTTTCAATTTTTGCAGATACTGCTTCTTCTCTTCCTCCGAAGCCGGGAACTTGTCATAAGAAAAATAACCTTCTTGAGTCAAATCCACCAACGCCACCGCAAAAATCTCATATTCTACATCACCGGCACCGAAATCCAGATACAGATACGGATGCTCTGAACGAAACTCCTTCTTCTTGTATCCTTTCAATGCCGCAAACATGGTTCCATCCTTCATATGGTGTCCATGAATCAAAATTACCTCATCTGTTACCTGACGGTCTTCATCCAAAAAGATGGTGCCATGACTATCTCTTTCATCATAAAAATTGTAATACAGGTAATGTGAATTATCCCTTTGCACCATGGGATAGTATATCTCTGTATCCGGGATACTGATCCAACCCACATAATCCGGATTGATATCTGCCAACAGACTGTCGCCCCGTTGCAATCCCACATACATCTCTTCTGCCGCTTGTCCGTCGTTCTCACCGACAGATTTGTCCGCATTGTCTGCACGCCTTGTCAAATCCTGTTCACGAAGTATAGCAATGTCAGACGACATTTCCTGTTGCTTTTTTGTATCTCCATAATATTGCCACAACATGACACCTGCCACGCAAAACATGATCAGAAATACCGCGCCTGCTGCCAACAATATGTAATCCGTCTTTTTTTTCATTATTTTAATCTCTGACACCCTGATTTCGGGCGCAATAACCCAATATTTCACTATTACTTTACATAATACATCATTATCGCAACCTTTTCAAGCCCCATATATAGTTTATTTTTTCTTTTTCCTTTATTTTGTTTTTTCTATTTTTTCATACATCTTGTGCAGTTTTTACATCCTGTCACACAAGACCATGATATCCCCATTTTGGAACTTGTGGTTTACATAACATCTTTATGTCGTTACCCAGAATCACTTTCTCGTCGCCTTGACACACAAAAAAAGAAACCACTTCCGAAAAAGTGATTTCTTTTGCGCATATTATTACAGTTGTGAATTTATCCTTACATCATACCGCTCATATCAGGGCCCGCAGGCATTGCCGGCATAGGCTCTTTGATATTTGCCACAACAGATTCGGTTGTGAGCAATGTGGATGCTACACTGGTAGCGTTCTGAAGTGCACTTCTTGTTACCTTTGCAGGGTCAAGAATACCACTTTCAACCATGTCTGTATACTCTTCTCTTAATGCATCAAAACCGATACCCGGCTCTGATTCACGCACTTTGTTGATGATAACACTTCCTTCCAAACCGGCGTTGGATGCAATATGGAATAAGGGTGCCTCCAATGCTTTCAGGATAATCTTTGCACCTGTCTTCTCATCACCTTCCAAAGTTTCTGCCAATTTAGCAACATCTTTGGATGCGTGGATATATGCGGAACCACCACCTGCGATGATACCCTCTTCCACTGCCGCTCTGGTTGCTGCCAAAGCATCTTCCAGACGAAGTTTTGCTTCTTTCATCTCTGTCTCGGTAGCTGCACCTACACGGATAACTGCTACACCACCTGCCAATTTAGCAAGTCTTTCCTGCAATTTTTCTCTGTCAAAATCAGAAGTTGTTTCTTCAATCTGCTGTTTGATACTTGCAATTCTTGCATCAATATTTGCTTTCTGTCCTTCACCATCAACGATAACAGTATTTTCTTTCTGGATTTTAACGGATTTTGCACGGCCAAGCTGTGCTAAGGTAGCTTCTTTTAAGTCCATACCAAGCTCGGAAGAAATCACGCTACCACCTGTCAAAATAGCGATATCCTCAAGCATTGCTTTTCTTCTGTCGCCGTATCCGGGTGCTTTTACAGCAACTACGTTGAATGTACCACGCAGTTTGTTTACGATTAAAGTCGTTAAAGCTTCACCCTCTACATCCTCTGCAATAATTAAAAGCTTTGCACCGGACTGTACAATCTGTTCCAATACAGGAAGAATCTCCTGAATGCTGCTGATTTTCTTATCTGTAATTAAGATATAAGGATTATCCAATACTGCTTCCATTTTTTCCATATCGGTTGCCATGTAAGCACTGATATATCCACGGTCAAACTGCATACCTTCTACTAAATCAAGCTCAGTCTGCATGGTTTTACTTTCTTCGATTGTGATAACACCGTCGCCGGATACTTTTTCCATAGCATCAGCCACTAAGTTACCGATTTCTTCATCTCCTGCAGAAATAGCTGCAACTTTTGCAATGTGCTCTTTACCTTTTACATTGGAGCTCATCTTAGCAATCGCTTCTACTGCACAATCAGTAGCTTTTTTCATACCTTTTCTTAAAATAATGGGGTTTGCACCTGCTGCCAGGTTTTTCATACCTGCATTAATCATTGCCTGGGCCAATACAGTAGCGGTTGTTGTACCGTCACCTGCCACATCATTGGTCTTGGTCGCAACTTCTTTTACAAGCTGTGCTCCCATATTTTCAAATGCGTTTTCCAGTTCAATTTCTTTTGCGATTGTCACACCATCGTTTGTGATGAGGGGTGCTCCGAAAGATTTGTCCAAAACAACATTTCTTCCTTTGGGTCCGATTGTCACTCTGACAGTATCTGCCAGCTGATTTACACCGGCTTCTAATGCTGCACGGGCTTCTGCTCCGTATTTAATCTCTTTTGCCATTTTCATGACCTCCTATCAACTTACTGAATAATTGCAAGAATATCGGACTGGCTTACAATAATGTAAGCTTCGTCTCCGTCTTTAATCTCTGTTCCGGAATATTTGGAATAAATTACTTTATCGCCAACCTTTACTTCCATCTCTACATCCTTTGTACCGGGTCCTACCGCAAGCACTTCTGCCTGCTGAGGTTTCTCCTTCTCTGTTCCGGGAAGTACAATACCGGATTTGGTTGTTTCTTCTGCTACCAGTGCTTTTAATACAACTCTGTCGCCAAGTGGTGCTAATTTCATAACCATAGCCTCCTTCATTATTTCTTTTATGCTTTCTATTGGTATATAGTATTTAACAAATCCATAGC
This sequence comes from Lachnospiraceae bacterium, assembly GCA_045542735.1. Lineage (GTDB taxonomy): Bacteria > Bacillota > Clostridia > Lachnospirales > Lachnospiraceae > UBA2882. The sequence goes on along the minus strand of JAZQLQ010000020.1, from coordinate 7,828 downwards.
AATTTAACCATAAATTACCATCCTTTTTCAAGAGGATTTACTTATTTTTATTTTCTTTTCATATATTTTTAACAATTCTTGATAGACAGATATTTTTAAAATAATCCAAAATGCTCCATAGCACGATAAATACCGTCGTCAAATATGTCGGATGTAATATAGTCTGCACACGCCTTGGCCGGTTCACTTCCATTGCCCATACAGATACCGATGCCGGCATATTCCAGCATATCCACATCATTAATACTATCCCCTACCGCAATGGTATCTCTCCTATCAATCCCAAGTTCCTTACAGATAATCTCAATCCCTTTTGCCTTTGTATAGCCTTTGGGTACAAACTCCGCTACACCAAAGACATGTTTCATAATCTCAAAATGTCCCGCAAGGCTTTCGTAAAGTGCGGATGGGTCTGTGTTTTTCGCCTGTATACTGGCTTTGCAGGCATCAATGTTTTTTGCTTTCTGCACAGAAACAAAACGGTCTGCCATGGTTTCCATCACATAACGCAGATACCAATCTTCCTCCATACCTTCTGCAACTTCCTCATCATAATAAATATATTCTGTCCCCTCCAGGATATACATGATTTTGTATTTGCGAAATGCCTGTATCAATTCCTCCAATTGCTTTGGGGACAGCGATTCGCGGAACAACTCCCTGCCTTGAAACTCACCATATGCACCACAAGCACCCACAATACCATCAAATCCCATATCCAAAATTGGTTTCTCCGGTATCAACGCACGGCTCCTGCCGGTACAAATAAATGCTAAATGACCATTCTCCCGCAGTTTTCGAATTGCTTCTGCCGCCGATGGGATGGCTGGTTTACCTTCCACATATAAGGTCCCGTCTATATCAAAAAACACTGCCTTCTTATTTTTTGTCATACTTTCCTCACTTTATATCCATAAAAACTTCATATCCATAACAAAGGCGAGAAACGCTTTGCGATTCCCGCCTTGTGATTACTATTTTGCTTTTTCTAATCTCTCCCGATAACCCGGTGCATTTTTAATCTCGTACTTATCATTAAACATCTCATACTCTGCATCGGATACCAAGTCTGCCAACTGCTGCTCTACATTATACTTTAATGCCCAACCACATGCCACACTGGGTGCCAGATGCTCATCCTCAAATGCAAGACATTTTTCCTGCACACGCTTGCAGTACTCTTCTGCCTCCCCATCCTCTGCCATGGGAATCAGGATATTGAAGAAATCACCACCGCATCGTCCGATGATATACTCCGGCTTTGATTCTTCTTTTAAAATATTGGCAACCACCTGAATCAAACGATCGCTTTCCTCATCGCCAAAGTTGTCGTTGGCATACTGCCAGTCATTGATATTGGCACAAATCACGCCAACCGGCACTACCTGGGAACGGTCAACAACCTTCAACTTATTATCGAAATATGTACTATTAAGCACTCCGGTAAGCGCATCTTCTTTGGCACCATGCTTTACCTGGTACTGCTCTTTCTCCAGTTTTTTCTCCAATTCATTTACATACAGGGACAACTCCAAAGACTCATAGGACTTCTCACCCTGTTGCATTAACTGCTGTACCAAACCGTTGACAAAAGCTTCCTTTACCGGGTCCTGCATCTCATCTTCCTTTGTATAAAGATGTGCAATGGTACGGCTCTGTACTTGAATCTTTTTGCCCGGAACATTGGCAGTATCGGGCTTGAATCCAACAAAATTGCCGGCACTTGCCGCTTTTTCTCCATGTCTGTCGGTCAACAATAAACTAATCCCCGTCAGCTTATTGATATTCTCCAAAAACTCTGTCAGCTGACCAATCTCAAACAACTGATCCAGACTATAATTTCTGATATTGTCCTTTAAGCGCTTATCCAGCGGTACAAACCCAAATGCCATAAACAAATCCCTCTCTTTATCCTTCACTTTTCGCAAGCGATAAATTATAGATATTATAGCTTTTTTTATACCTTTTGTCCAGCAAATTCCATGCTGCTTCATCAGCTCTGTGAAATTCTTTTTTTTACTAAAATGAGTTGAATTTTTATCCATTCTATAATAAAATATAGGTATCTATATCACATCGGTACTTTTGTACTGATTTATGTATTTAGGAGGCGATTATATGAACATCCCTGCATTATCTATGGCTATGGCTCAGAGCAATGTTCAGACCAATTTTGGTATTGCCATGTTGGACAAAACAATGGAAATGAACGCTGAAGTCGGCGCTAATTTTGTTGAAATGCTTGACCGTTCCGCCATGGAAGTATCGGTCAATCCTCATATCGGTTCCAATTTGGATATTTCCGTATAATCTATATATAGATAAGGAATCACTATAAGGGGACTTACTAACATGACTTTTGTGGAAAGCACAAAAAAATCAATTGAGAACATATCTGACATTTTGCAAGGTCGTCGAGTGTTATATGACAGTGACAAGTATCGCTTTTTAAGTTACTCTCTCGGTGTCGTCCATGCAATTATATGTCTCAGATTTTTTTTACTGGACTATACAATTTTATACATATTCAATTTTGTATCTTCGATTTTATATTTTTATCTGGGTACCATACTAACCAAACAAGAAAAATATCTTGAGATTTTCCTGTTTAGTTATTGTGAAGTAATCACACATTCCGTACTGGCATCTATACTTGCCGGTTGGGACTGGGGATTTATGATTTATATATTGGCAATTATTCCGGTAGCTTTTTACCTTGCCTATTCTCTCCCCAATCTGCATCACAGTCTGAAAATGCCTTTTTTATTCAGCTACATCGCCATGTGCGTGTTTGTTGTAACCATTTTCCTCTGTGACGCTATTGATCCCATTTATACTTACCGCAAGTATGACGTAGAATTGACCATTGCTTATGCATTCAATTCTCTGGTTGCTTTTGTGATGTTGATTATCTTTTCTCTTTTCTTTGTTATTGAGATTCGGAGAAATGAACTAAAATTAGAATCACAATTCAGCACATTACAATCTGTATCCAGCAGAGATCCGCTGACCAAACTTTTAAACCGTCGTAGCATGGATGTCCATTTATCGGAAGCCATGGATATTGCAAAAGCCAAAGGTCACCGCTTCTCTTTGATTATCGGTGATATCGATAATTTTAAGAAAATTAATGATACTTACGGTCACAATGTGGGCGATGAGATTTTGATTAATGTAGCAAATACCATTGTTTCCAATGCTCCCGGCAATGCCCAAGTGTGCCGTTGGGGTGGCGAAGAAATCTTAATTCTCGTACGTAGTACCATCGATGATGCTGTTCCCGTAGCAGAAAAAATGCGTGAACAGATTGAAAAGATGGTTACCTATACTGAAATTGACAAAGAGGATATTCCGATCCGCATCACCATGACATTCGGTGTTGCCGAATATGTTCCCGGATTTGGCATTCCCAAGCTGGTAGCAATCGCGGATGACAACTTATATCGAGGTAAAAAAGAAGGAAAGAACCGAGTCATTGTATAATGGCTCGGTTTTATCTTGCTTTTTTTCCTATTTTCTGTAAAATAGAAGAAGTGACTGCATAACCCATATTTATAGGAGGAAACAGGAAAATGATACAAGCAAGTAACGTTACTTACCGTGTCGGTAAGAAAGCTTTGTTCGAAGAAGTTAACATTAAATTTACAGAAGGAAATTGTTATGGACTTATCGGTGCCAACGGTGCCGGCAAATCCACTTTCTTAAAAATACTTTCCGGTGCACTGGATACAACAAACGGTGACATCATCATCACACCCGGTCAACGTCTTTCCGTATTGGAGCAGGACCACTTCAAATATGATGCATATCCTGTTATGGACGTGGTTATCATGGGTAATGCCCGTTTATATGAAATCATGAAAGAAAAAGATGCTATCTACGCAAAGGAAGACTTTACTGATGAAGACGGTATCCGCGCCAGCGAATTGGAAGCTGAATTTGCAGAGATGGACGGTTGGGATGCAGAGACCAATGCAGCAATGTTATTAAACGGTCTTGGTATCGAAACAGACCTTCACTATGCAATTATGAGCGATTTAAACGGTAGCGAAAAAGTAAAAGTATTATTGGCAAAGGCTTTATTTGGTAATCCCGACATCCTTCTTTTGGATGAGCCTACCAACCACTTAGACTTAGATGCTATTGCATGGCTTGAGGATTTCTTAATCGACTTTGAAAATACCGTTATCGTGGTTTCCCACGACCGTTATTTCTTAAATAAAGTCTGCACACATATCGCAGATATTGACTATGGCAAAATTCAGTTATATGCAGGTAACTATGATTTCTGGTACGAATCCAGCCAGTTACTCATCAAACAGATGAAGGAAGCAAACAAAAAGAAAGAAGAAAAAATCAAAGAGTTACAGGAATTTATCTCCCGTTTCTCCGCCAACGCTTCCAAATCCAAACAGGCAACTTCCCGTAAGCGTGCTTTGGAAAAAATCGAGTTGGATGAGATTCGTCCTTCCAGCCGCAAATACCCTTACATTGACTTCCGTCCCGACCGAGAAATCGGTAACGAAGTCCTTTGTGTAGAAGGCATTTCCAAGACTGTAAACGGTGAAAAAGTATTGGACAATATTTCCTTTATCTTAAACCGTGATGATAAAGTAGCTTTTGTAGGCGGTAACGAATTGGCCAAAACTACTCTCTTTAAAATCCTGATGGGCGAGTTGGAACCCGACGAAGGAACCTACAAATGGGGTGTTACAACCTCTCAGGCATACTTCCCCAAGGATTCTACCGAAGAGTTTGATAATGACTTAACCATCGCAGATTGGCTTATGGGCTACTCTCCCGTTGACGATATCACCTATGTACGTGGTTTCTTAGGACGTATGCTCTTTGCCGGCGAAGACGGTGTCAAAAAAGTACGTGTCCTTTCCGGTGGTGAAAAGGTACGTTGCTTATTGTCCAAAATGATGATCAGTGGCGCAAACTGCTTAGTATTGGATGAGCCCACCAACCATTTGGATATGGAATCCATCACCGCATTAAATAATGGTTTGATCAAATACAGTGGCGTGGTACTCTTCTCCTGCCACGACCATCAGTTTGTAGAAACTACTGCAAACCGTATCATGGAGATTCTTCCCGACGGTAGCCTGATCGATAAGATCACCACCTACGACGAATATCTGGCAAGCGATGTTATGGCCAGAAAACGTACGGTATATACCGCTCGCAAGGAAGAGGATGATAATTAATGAAAACAGTAGATTTACATGTTCATTCAACAAAGTCCGACGGCAGTTACACGCCGTCGGAACTTGTTTCATACGCTATCGAAAAAGGACTTTCCGCCATTGCTTTAAGTGACCACGATACCACCGAAGGTATTGCTGAGGCCATGGAAGCTGCCAAAGGCACCAATCTGGAAGTTATCCCCGCTATTGAATTTTCAACTGAATATGAAGGTAAAGATATCCATATCCTTGGACTGTATATTGATTATAGCGGAAAAGAATTTAGACAATATCTGAAAGATTTCCAAGACTCCAGGGATCTGCGTAATAAAAAAATGTGTCAGAGGCTGACGGAACACGGAGTTCCCATTACACACGAGGAACTTTCTGCCCGATTCCCCGGTGCAGTACTTACCAGAGCACACTATGCAAAGTATATGTGGGAGCAAGGCTATGTAAAAAGTATGCCCGAAGCCTTTGACCGCTATATCGGCGACCATGCTCCATGCTTTTTACCCAGAGAAAAGGTGACACCCATGCAGGCAGTGGAACTGATTCTACGAGCAGGTGGTGTGCCTGTGTTGGCTCATCCGGTCTTGTACCATATGAGCAACGACAGATTGGATAAACTGGTTGCTTCTTTAAAAGAAGTAGGTCTCGTTGGTATCGAAGCCGTTTATTCCACCTATAAAACAGCAGACGAGCGGGATATGCGCCGCCTTGCTGCAAAGTATGATTTACTTATCACCGGCGGTTCTGATTTCCACGGCACGACCAAGCCCGGGTTAGATTTGGGCAATGGCTATGGTAAATTGTTTATCCCTTATGAAATATTGGAAAACATCAAAGAATACCGTCGCAAAAACGGCAAGTACCGTAGCCGGATCATTTTCTCCGATATGGATGGAACTCTGTTGGATGATAAAAAGAATATATCTGATAAGCTCTATGACGCCATTTGTGACTTCACAGCCCAAGGCGGCAGCTTTGTATTAAGTAGTGGACGTCCCATTGGCAGCATCATGGAAACCAGAGAACGCCTGGGGCTGACTTTCCCCGGCACTTACATCATCTCCTATAACGGTGCCTTGGTCTATGACTGCGACGCAGATAAAGCCATCTGGGAAAAACGTGTCCCCTATGACATGGTACGAAAGCTTTCCGCCGTAGCAAAAGAATGTGGCTTGTATATGCAGACCTACACTGCCGATTCGGTCATTGCTCCTTTTGAAGGAAAAGAATTGGATAACTATCTGGCACTGGTCAAATTGCCTGCTATCATCTCCGAAGATATTGCTGCACCTTTAACGGTTGAGCCCTTTAAGGTACATGTAGTTCATTTGGAAGAAGATGATAAGATGGAAACCTTCCGTGAAAAAATCAAACCTATCATCGAAGGAAAAATGCATACCTTTTACTCCTCGGCTATCTATCTGGAATGCTGTATGCTGGAAGCTTCCAAGGGAAATGCCATCCGCTTCCTTTGTGATCATCTCGGCATTGATATCAAAGATTCCATTGCGGTAGGCGATGCTCCCAACGACATCTCTATGCTAAAGGCCGCCGGCTATAGTGTCTGCCTAAAGAACGGCACCGAAGACACCAAAGCTGTGGCTGATTACATCACAGAAGCTGATAATAACCATGATGGATTTCTGGAGATATTTACGAAGATTTTATAGGGTCAATAAATTAACTCCCCTACATTTCGAATGAAGTGTAAGGGAGTTTCCGCTTTTACATTTTATTTGCAAACATTTCTTCAATTTCCGCAACAGTTACTTCCATCTCCTCTGCCGCTTCTTCAAGGGTCACTTTTCCTTTTTCCACCAAGTTTTTGAGCACACTAAGACGACCACGCTGCTCCAAAAAATCCAACACATAACACATATTGATCGCTTCTCCTTTCTCTTTTCCGCTTTTTATCTTTTCTGTTAATAATTCCTCATATCTTTCATCTTGGGTAAACACCCGAAACAGATCTAGAACCGCTTCCACATGATTGATCTCTTTTTGATCTGCGACCACTAGATGCAATTTCTTCAATCGCCGATTCTTCAAATATTTGGCCACAACCTTAAAATCACTGGTAAACTTTTCAATCACATCATCCTCAAGAAATGCAATGTCATAGACCTTGACCGCATAATCCTGCACCAGATGCTTCAATCCCTTGGGCAATTTCAGAAGGCCATGCAAATTAGTTGGCTTATTCCATCTTTTTTCAGAAAAATTCAGCACAATGGTAATCGTCGGTATCAATTCTTTCTTATTGCTGAGTTGACTACGATAAGTTGCATAGTCATATCCCATAACTCTAAGTGGCATATATTTATCGATGGTTGACTGATTTTCTATGCCCAGAGAGCAAATCACGAAATTTTGCTTACGATATGTCTTTAACACGTCCCGCCTTTGCTCTTTCAACTCACCTTTTTCAGCTTTATATATGGATTCTGTAGACCCTGCTTCCAGTCCGTCTTTGTCCAAATATTTCTTGTCAAACACCAAAACATTATAGATATCCGCAAACACATCGTTGTAATCTTCCAGTATTTTTTCACTTTTGTCTTTTTGCACAATTTCCTCTTTCCGTGCATCCACAGCTCTTGCCGTGTCAAATCTCTCCATAGACTTTC
>JAZQLQ010000019.1:0-70681 GCA_045542735.1 Lachnospiraceae bacterium | reverse complement strand
GGGATGGTATTAGAATATAATCTTCAGTTTTTTGCGAAAGAAGGTCCCGGTGGTGAGAAAACTGAGGAACCTACAGCCAAAAAGTTAACAGATGCCCGAAAAGAAGGTCAGGTTGCCAAAAGTAAAGAAATTGCCAATGCTGCCGGCTTGTTGGCATTATTCCTGCTGATTGATATTTATGCCGGAACAATGGGAACCGGTATGATGGAGTATTTTGCCGGTGTTTATAATCAGATACCGGATGTGATACAGATGTATGACGGGATGATTCCCGTGGCAGCAATTTTGATGCTTTTAAAAGGCATGGTTTTACAATTGACAATTTTATGTGGGCCAATTCTGCTGGTGGGAGTTATTATTGCATTTATATGTGATGTGGCACAGGTAGGGTGGAAACCCACAACAAAGCCTCTTCAACCCAAGTTTAATAAATTGAATCCGCTGAAAGGTTTTAGCAGAATTTTCTCATCAAATTCTCTTGTAGAGTTGGTAAAATCAATAGCTAAAATTTTGGTGATCGGTTACATGGCATATTCCTACTTGCAAGGAAGAGCTGATGAAATTTATTTGTTATATGATATGCATATTACGCAGGCAATCGGACTGATTGGAGAGATTATTACAGAGATGGGAATCCGTATTGCTGCGGTATATATGATAATTGCACTTTTGGATTTTGCATATCAGAAGTGGAAATTCCATGGCGATATGAAAATGACCAAGCAGGAAGTCAAGGATGAATATAAAAATCAGGAAGGTGATCCTCAGATAAAAGGAAAGCAGAAGCAGCGTATGCGAGAAGCATCCATGCGCCGAATGATGCAACAGCTTCCTGAAGCAGATGTGGTTATTACCAACCCGACACATTATGCGGTGGCAATTAAATATGATCCGGATAAGTACGATGCACCTTATGTACTTGCTAAGGGTGAAAATTATCTGGCACAGAGAATTAAAGAAATTGCAAAAGAAAATAACGTTGAAATTGTTGAAAATAAACCATTGGCGAGAATGTTGTATGCCAATGTGGAAATCGGAGATTTGGTTCCTCCGGAGTTATATCAGGCAGTAGCAGAGGTGCTTGCCTTTGTATACCATTTAAAAGGCAAAGTATAGAATTTGACAGAAAGGAGATGGGTATATGAAAAAAGCGGATATTGCTATAGCAGCTTATATTGTAGCAGCGTTTGTCATGATGATTATTCCCATCCCCAATGTACTTTTGGATGTTTTGCTGGCATGTAATATTGCAGTTGCATTTGCAATTTTATTTACAGCTATGTTTTCCAAGGAAGTACTGGATATGTCTTTCTTTCCGACCATTTTATTGTTTACCACAATTTTTCGTATTGCATTGAATATTTCTTCTACCAGATTGATTCTGACAACAGGTGATCCCGGTGAGGTTGTAAAAACATTCGGTAACTATGTTGGCGGCGGTGATTTGATTGTAGGTGCAATTGTATTTATTATACTGATTCTTGTTCAGTTTATGATTATTAACAAAGGTTCTGAGCGAGTTGCGGAAGTAACAGCAAGATTTACCTTGGATGCTATGCCCGGTAAACAGATGGCAATTGATGCAGACTTAAATACCGGTGCAATCAGTGATGCAGAAGCAAAGCGCCGCCGTGATAAGATTCAGGAAGAAGCCAGCTTTTTTGGTTCCATGGATGGTGCTGTTAAATATGTAAAAGGTGATGCGACAGCAGGTCTGATTATTACTGCAGTCAATGTAATCGGCGGAATTGCTATGGGCGTACTCCGCAGAGGCATGGATTTTGGTGATGCTTTGAATCAGTATGCAATCTTAACCATTGGTGATGGTCTGGTGAGTCAGATTCCATCTCTTTTGATTTCACTTTCGACAGGTATTCTTGTAACAAAAGGTTCTAAGGATGCGGATTTTGGTTCTGTATTGATTAAACAGCTTTTTGGTATACCTAAAGTGCTTTATATAGTAGGTGCTATTATTGCGGGGCTTGGTATTGTGACACCGTTCCCGACATTGATTTTCCTGACAATCGGTCTTATTTTTATCGTATGTGGCAGAGTCATTGCGGGAGAAATAGAAACAGCCCAGATTGAAGGCGAAGTGGATATGGAAGAAGTGGCAGCGGAAGAAATCCGTCAGCCGGAAAATGTCAACAGCCTTCTGCAGGTGGATCCTATCGAGCTGGAGTTTGGTTACGGAATTATTCCCCTTGCGGATGTGAACCAGGGTGGTGACTTATTGGATCGTGTGGTTATGATAAGGCGTCAGGTTGCACTGGAACTTGGTACAGTTGTACCGATTATTCGTTTACGTGATAATATTCAGTTGAATCCTAACCAATATATTATTAAAATAAAAGGTATACAGGTATCAGAAGGCGAGATCCTGTTTGATCACTATATGGCAATGAATCCCGGATATGTGGAAGAAGAGATTACAGGTATTCCTACCTTTGAGCCTTCCTTCCATTTGCCGGCTATCTGGATTACCGAAGGTCAGAGGGAACGTGCAGAAAGTCTTGGATATACGGTTGTTGATCCTCCCAGTATTATCGCAACACATCTGACGGAGATTATCAGACAGCATATCGCAGAGCTTTTGACACGACAGGATGTTCAGAACCTGACCAACAATTTAAAAGAGACAAATCCTTCGATTGTGGAAGAATTGGTACCCAAGCTTATGGGACTGGGCGAAGTACAAAAGGTATTGCAAAACCTGTTACAGGAAGGTATTTCCATCCGCGATTTGCTTACCATTTTTGAGACCCTTGCCGATTATTCATCTACAACCAGAGATACAGATATTTTGACAGAGTATGTAAGACAAAGTCTGAAGCGTGCTATTTGTGCCAAGTTTTTCCCGGCAAATGAAACGACCAGTGTGGTTACTTTAGACCCCAAGGTTGAGCAGGAAATTATGTCCAATGTCAAACAGACGGAGCAGGGGGCTTATCTGACATTAGATCCGGAAAAAACAAAGGCGATTATCGAAAGTGTGCGTACAGAGGTGGGCAAGTTGGAAAGTCTGGGAAGAAGTCCTATTATCATTACTTCGCCCATTGTGCGTATGTATTTTAAACGTTTGACCGAAGATTACTTTAAGGATTTGATTGTAATTTCTTACAATGAGGTAGAACCCAATGTGGAATTACAGTCAGTGGGGATGGTGACAGCGTAAATGATTATCAAGAAATTTCAAGGAAAAACCGAGGCTGAAGCAACGGAAGCTGCAAAAAAAGAACTGGGCAACGGCGTTGTGGTCATGAATGTTAAGGAGTTGAAAAGAAAGGGCCTTTTTTCTTTCTTAAAACCCAAGATGATTGAAGTGACCGTAGCATTGGAAGAAGAGCCGGATCGGACGACTGTAGCCAGACGGGAAGCCGCCAGAACAGTAGTAAAAGAGGCAGTGGCGCAGGAACCCAAGGAAGATAAGAATGAGAAGGTTTTGGAAGAAAAACTGGAAAGTTTACAGAATCTTTTAGAAAAGCAGTTACAGCGCGGTGAAAGTGAAAAAGAAGCAGAGGATGATAAGAAGACAACAGAAGAGGAACAGAAGCCGGAGGACGGTAATGTAAAATTCTTAAAGCTTTTATATCAGACCATGTTGGAAAATGAGATCAATGAAAAGTATGCCAATCAGATTATCGATGAATTGGATACGGTTTTAAAACCCAATATGCCCATTGATTTTATGCTTTCCAATGTATACCAGAAGATGATCTTAAAATTTGGTCAGCCGGAAGGTATTACAGCGCCGGATAAGGGGCCGAAGGTTGTATTTTTTGTGGGTCCTACCGGTGTGGGTAAGACAACAACCATTGCTAAGATTGCATCCCGTTATAGTGTAGAGCAAAAGAAGAAAGTGGCGTTGTTTACTACGGATACTTATCGTATTGCTGCAGCAGAGCAGCTCCGTACCTATGCCAATATTTTGGAAGTACCTTTCCGTGTCATCTATTCCGTAGAAGAAATGCAACAAGGTATTGGTGAATTCAAAGGATATGACTATATTTTTGTAGATACGGCAGGGCATTCCCACCACAATGTAGAGCAAAGGGAAGCGATGCATGCATTTATCACCTGTATTGGTGAAGAAACAGAAAAAGAAGTGTATTTGGTAGTCAGTGCCACGACTAAGTATAAAGATTTGGTAAGTATTGCAGATACCTATAGTGAGATGGTGAAATTCAAGTTAATTTTCACCAAATTGGATGAAACAACCTGCTTGGGTAACTTGCTGAATCTGAAGTTACATACAGAGGCTCAGATGTCTTATGTGACTTGTGGTCAGAATGTGCCCGATGATATGGAAGATTTTAATCCTCAAAAAACAGTCAAAATGTTATTGAGAAAATAGGGGATTCTTTGGAGGTTATTATGGATCAAGCAGAGGGCTTGCGTAATATTATAAAAATGAATAGTCAGCCGCAAAGACCATTGGCGCGTGTGATTACGGTTACCAGTGGAAAAGGCGGAGTGGGTAAATCCAATACAGCTATCAATCTTGCTATTCAGTTCCGTCAGATGGGACAGCGTGTTATCATTTTGGATGCGGATTTTGGTTTGGCAAATATTGAGATTATGTTTGGTGCGGTACCGAAGCATAATCTATGCGATTTGATTTATCAGGGAAAAAATATTAAGGATATTATCACATGGGGACCGGGAGAAGTTGGCTTTATCTCCGGCGGTTCCGGCATTGCAGGTTTATCCAATTTAAGCAGGGATTATCTGATTTACATTATTCAGAATCTGGCTGAATTGGATGCCATTGCCGATGTGGTCATTATTGATACCGGTGCAGGTATATCCGATGCCGTATTGGAGTTTTTGGTAGCCAGCGGAGAGATTATTTTGGTGACTACACCGGAGCCTACATCCATTACAGATTCCTATTCTTTGTTAAAAGCATTAAACAGACATCCGCGATTTTCAAAAGAAGCATCACAAATTAAGGTGATTGCCAATAAAGTAGAAAGTGAAGAAGCGGGTAAATCTTTATTTACAAAGCTAAATGCAGTAGTGGCAAGATATTTAAAACTGCCTATCACATATTTGGGAGCAGTACCACAGGATATCAATTTATCTAACGCGGTGATGCAGCAGAGACCGGTATCATTGGCAAATCCCAATACAAAATCTGCAAAAGCCTATCAAAGAATTGCAAATGTGTTGATGTACGGAGAGTCTGCAGAAAGTGTACAGAAAAGGGGAATGGCAGCTTTCTTTTCACACATTATTACGAATAAAAATCCTTTTCGCCCAATGTAACTATGAATGAGCAAGAAAAGAGGAGAATCAGAACATGTTAACAGAGTTGGTAAGACCCGGTGACAGAATCGAGATTAAAGCTGTTGCCCATGCCATTATGGGAAATGCCAGTGGCAAAAAAGCATATACATCCAAGGTGTATGATGTTTTGGATGATGAGCAATTAGAGATTTTGATGCCTATGGATGGTACAAAATTGCTTTTGTTACCGGTTGGGGGAGAATACGAATTTTGCTTTTATACAAAAAGGGGATTGTATCAGTGCTTTATTCGTATTATTGACCGTTACAAGAGCAACAATTCCTATATTTTATTGTGTGAATTGACATCTGCTTTGGGTAAATATCAGAGGCGTGAGTATTATCGATATGCATGCGTACTTCCGTTAAAAACCAGAGAATTGATGGATGAAGAGTTGACGGCCATCGAAGAAAATAAATTCCGCATGCAGGTGGGGCTCAAAATGGAAAAAAGCCAGATTGTAGATATCAGTGGTGGCGGTTTACGATTTACATCACCGGTTGCCTACGAGCCCGGCACACAGATAGCTGTATGCTTTGGTTTAAATGTTCATGGAAAAGAAACACCTTATGAACTGGTGGGGAATGTGTTGAGTAGCAAACAGAATGAAATGCAACGTGGAGTTTATGAGCATCGTTTACAATTTACGGTGATCAACAATAAGCAAAGAGAAGAGATTATCCGCTTCATTTTTGAAGAAGAACGTAAGAGTCGGAGCCGTATGGCAGAGTAAAAATATAAACGTAGCAAAAAAGGCGGGGTTATGAGTAAAAAAATATTGATTGTGGATGACTCTGCACTTATGAGAAGGATATTGTGTGATATAATAAGTGCAGACGACCGATTTTGTGTGGCAGATACAGCAGTCAACGGTATGGAAGCCCTGAAGTTGGTCAGAAAAAATACATATGATTTAATTGTACTGGATTTGATGATGCCGGGGATGGACGGTATTACCTTTTTAAAGGAGATGAACCGCATCGGCAACAATACCAAGGTGGTTGTCAGCAGTACGCTTGCCAAGGAAGGTGCAGATATTACGGTTGAAGCCTTATCTTTGGGAGCGGTTGACTTCATCAAAAAGCCGGATGGTATCTTTGATGCGAGAGGTGAGAAGTTCGGTTCACTGTTTCTTCGGATTTTATCAGAAGTTGCATTTCATGATGAGAGTGAAGAAGAGCATGAATCAAAGATGCGGTCTGTTCGGGCAAAGCTACAGCCCCAGCAGACAACAAAGGAAAAGCCGGTAGCAGAAAAGGAAGTATGGCCGGTTAAGTCGGAACACAACAAAAAGATTGTTGCGATTGCAAGTTCTACAGGTGGTCCGAAGGCATTACAGGAAGTTTTACCGCTTTTACCGGCGAATCTGGACGCACCGGTGTTGATTGTCCAGCATATGCCGTCAGGGTTTACGGCAAGTCTGGCAGAACGGTTTGACAATACCTGCAAATTGAAAGTACAGGAAGCGGCTGACGGTATGCCCGTTAAGAAAGGTAATATCTATATTGCCAAGGGTGGCATCCATTTGACAGTGGCACGTAATGGCGGAAATGAACGTATTGTGTTTTTGGATGAGAAGCCTCGTGAGGGTGTAAAGCCGTGTGCAAATTATATGTATGAGTCTTTGGCAGGTTGTACTTATGAGCAAATTACCTGTGTTGTATTAACCGGAATGGGAGCAGACGGCACGGAAGGAATTGCCAACCTGAAAAAGAAAAAGAAACTGCATGTGATAGCACAGAGTCAGGAGACTTGTGCAGTCTATGGTATGCCGAGAAGTGTAGCGGTTGCCGGTTTGACTGATGAAGTGGTTCCTCTTGGCAAAGTAGCTGAAGCAATAATAAAGAACGTGGGGGTAAACTAAGATGGATGTTAGCCAATATCTGGAGATTTTCCTGGATGAAACAAAAGAACATTTACAGAGCTTAAGCGATCAGCTTATGAATCTGGAGCAGGATCCTGAAAACATGGATACCATTAATGAGATTTTCCGTGCAGCGCACACCTTAAAAGGTATGGCAGGTACAATGGGTTATAAGAGAATGCAGAATCTGACCCATGATATGGAGAATGTTTTCTCTGAAATCAGAAACGGTACATTTAAGGCAGATGGCAATATGGTAGATATTTTGTTCCAGTGTCTGGATGCCTTGGAAGAGTACACAGAGAATATTCAAAATACCTCCGATGAAGGTACCAATGAAAATGAGCATTTGATCAAAGCATTAAACGATATTTTAGATTCCAAAGGTGGTAGCGGTGTAACAGTGGAAGCGCCTGCGCCTGTGGCAGCAGCGGCTCCCGCTCCGGCTGTGGCAGAAGCTCCTGTTGCAGACAGCGCAAAAGAAAAATGGAGAGATATCAAGCTTGGTGATACAGAGAAGACAGTACTTTCCGAAGCTGCAAAAATGGGCAAGAAAGCCATGGGAATCACAGTATATGTACAGGAGTCCTGTATCTTAAAGGCGGCAAGAGCATTCCTTGTATACAAAGCATTGGAAGAATTGGGAGAGACTATTGTTTCTGTTCCCAGCGCCCAGGATATCGAAGATGAGAAATTTGATTTTGACTTCAGTGTAATCTTTATTACCGATGCAGATTGCGATAGCGTACGTGCGGCTATTATGAATGTATCCGAGATTGACAGTTGCTATGTTTCTATCATGGATATTGCTGCACCTGTTGAAGAAAAGAAAGAAGTTGCAAAGGTTGAAGAAAAGGCTGTTGCAACTGTTGATAATGCGGCAAACAATGCACCGGCCAAAGCGGATAAAGGCAAAGCAGGTAAACCGATTGTAAACCGTACAGTCCGTGTTGATATTGAGAAATTGGATGTATTGATGAACCTGGTAAGTGAGTTGATTATTTCCAAAAACTCATTGGTATCTGCAGCAGCTACTGAAGGCATCATGGCCAACAGTGCTGTAAATGAACATATTGAGTATTTAGAGAGTGTAACCACCAACCTGCATGAATCTGTTATGAAGGTTCGAATGGTGCCCATTGAGTCCGTAGTACAGAAATTCCCTAAAATGATCAGGGATTTATCCAAGAAATTGGATAAAAAGATGCAGCTGTTCATGAGCGGTGAAGAAACAGAGTTGGACCGTACCGTAGTAGATGAGATTGGTGATCCTTTGATGCACTTGTTACGTAACTCTGCCGATCATGGTTTGGAGTCTGCGGAAGTACGTAAACAGAGAGGTAAGCCGGAAGTTGGTTCCATCTTCTTAGATGCATATCAGGAAGGTAACAACGTAGTTATTGAAGTAAGAGATGACGGTAACGGTATTGATGTAGAAGCGGTTAAAGCAAAGGCAATTGACCGTGGCACAGTGACTCCGGAACAGGCTGAAAATATGAGCGATAAGGATATTATTGATTTATTATTCTTACCCAGCTTTTCCACTGCAAAACAGGTATCTGACGTATCCGGACGAGGCGTTGGACTGGATGTTGTTAAGTCCAAGATTGAATCCTTAAGTGGTGACGTGGAAGTTAAGACTAAGCTTGGAGAAGGAAGTACCTTTATCGTACGTTTACCTCTGACTCTGGCGATTATCCAGGCGTTAATGGTAGAAGTGGGCGGAGAGAAATATGCAATTTCCCTCGGTTCCATTCAGACAATCGAAGATGTTTCTCCTTCAGAGATCAAATTGGTTCAAAATGAAGAAGTAATCAACCTTCGTGGAGATGTTATCCCGTTGATTCGCTTAAGCGATGTATTGGATATTGAGTCAACCAAAGGACCGGAAGACAATCTCATTGTTGCAATTGCAAAGAAAGGTGATAAATTGGCGGGTCTTGTAATCGATGAATTAATCGGACAGCAGGAAATCGTTATTAAATCCCTTGGCAAATACATTAATAAGAGCAAGATCATCAGTGGTGCGACTATCTTGGGTGATGGTGAAATCGCGCTGATCATTGATGCAAATGCATTGCTTTAAGAGGGGGTAGTAGCATGGAAGGATTAAGAGAAATCGAAGTACAGGGTAGTGTTCAATACATAGTTGTAAAATTTGGTGAAGAGCAGTTTGGTATTGATATCAAGTATATTGATAATATTGTCCGTATGCAGAGAATCACCAGAGTACCCAAGGTACACAATTTTATTAAAGGTGTAATCAATCTTCGTGGTGAGGTTATTCCGGTAGTCAGTCTTCGTATCAAGATGGAATTGGAAGAAGATGAAATTACCAAAAAAACACGTATTATTATCATCAGACTGGATAACGGTGAAGTGATTGGTATGCTTGTGGATGAGGTAAAAGAGGTTGTTACCTTACAGACAAACCAGATTGAGAAAATGGCGTATGATTCCAAAGAGGATACAAAAGCAAACTTTATTTCCGGTGTTGGAAAAGACAAAGGTGAATTAATCTCTCTTTTGGATATGAACTTAGTATTTGCAGAGAAAGAAAAGGCAAACTAATCTGCCTTAATTAGGTGGTATATGCAAAATTTTAACTTAAATGATTCTCAACAGTATTTTGATGTGTTGAGAGAGATCGGCAATATCGGTGCCGGTAATGCAACCACTGCATTGGCACAGATGTTACAGTGTAAAGTAGATATGAAAGTCCCGCAAGTAAAATTGCTGGACTTTCAGGAAGTAGGCGCAGCGATGGGCGGCGAAGAACAGATTATGGCAGGTGTGTATCTGCTGGTAGAAGGTGATATTACCGGAAGCATGATGTTCCTTTTAGAAGAAAAAGCAGCTCATTGTCTGGTGTCTAAACTGATGCAGATGCCTATGAATGAAGAAGGTCCGTTTACTGAGATGGAACTGTCTGCATTAAAGGAAATCGGCAACATTATTGTTGCATCTTATCTGAATTCTTTGTCGGTACTGACCAATATGGTGATCATGCCGTCTGTACCGGATTTGAGTATTGATATGGCAGGTGCTATTTTGAGTGTGCCGGCTATTGAGTTTGGTGAAGTCGGAGATAAGATGTTATTGATTCAGACGCAATTTACGGATGATGTGGATTTAGACGGTTATTTTGTATTGGTTCCTGATTTAGAATCTTATGACAAGATATTGACCGCCATAGGCATGTAGGTATGAGTGGAATTATAAAAGTTGGAATGGCAGATTTGAATATCTGCAAAAGTCCTGACGGGATTACGACGCTGGGGCTCGGTTCTTGTGTGGGAATAGCTATACGCGACCCCGGAACCGGCATTGGCGGTCTGGCGCATATTATGCTTCCGGACAGTAAATCCATTAGGGATAACAGCAATATTCCCAAATTTGCAGATACAGGAATTGAAGAGTTGGTAAAACGTATTGTGGCTGCCGGAGCTTCCCGTAACCGTTTGGTTGCAAAGATAGCAGGTGGGGCACAGATGTTTGCGTTCCAAAATAAATCGGCGATGGTCCGGGTTGGTGACCGTAACGTAGAGGCGGTAAAGGAAAAACTCGGCGAAATGAGGATTCCGATTTTGGCCAGTGAAACCGGTGAGAATTATGGACGTACCGTTATTTTTTATCCGGAAACCGGAGATTTTATTATCCGGGCAGTGGGCAAACCGGAGAAAGTGATTTAATATGAACAGAAAATTAATTCCGATTATTCTGATGCTGACAGCGGGGGCTGTGGCAAGTATTGTTACATATGTCAGGGATTTTGAGCTGACAGAAATGTTATGGATTCTTTTAGGGGTTTTAATTCTTTTTTATATATTTGGATTGGGTATTAAAAAAGTATTGGATATCTTTGATGAACAGATTAAAGAGGCAGAAGAAAAAGAAGAGCAAGAAGAAGGATCTGTGATCGAAAAAGAAATGAAGGAAGAAGAGCAATCGACCAAAGATGTAACGTCACAGGGCGAAGCATAAGAGATAGGTATGGGTTGCGGAGGTTACCATGGACGAAGCGGCTAGAAAAAGACTCTGGCAGGATTATAACCGCTTAAAGAGTCAGGAATTGAGAGAACAAATTATAATCGAATATGCACCGCTGGTTAAATTGGTTGCCGGCAGACTCAGCATGTATCTTGGATATAATGTAGAGTATGATGATTTGGTAGGTTATGGTGTATTTGGATTGATTGATGCAATTGATAAGTTTGATACATGTAAGGATGTTAAGTTTGAAACCTATGCCAGCCTGAGAATCCGTGGGGCGATTTTGGATCAGATCCGCAAAATGGATTGGATTCCACGTACTATCCGCCAGCGACAGAAAAAGATTGATTCTGTAATCCGTGAGATTGAGACAACTACAGGAAAAACAGCTACGGATGAAGAGATTGCCAAAGGATTGGGTATTTCTGATGAAGAATATACCGATTGGCAATCCCAGATGAAAATTACCGGTGTAGTCAGTCTGAATGAGTATATTGAGCAGGGCGGACCGGAGTTGGCTGGTGATAAAGTCGGTGCATCCGGATTTGAAGTACCGGAGGATGTGGCACAGCAGGTAGAACTAAAGGAGCAGTTAAAAGATGCTCTGGACAGCTTGACAGAAAAAGAGAGAAAAGTAGTTGTACTTTATTATTATGAAGAATTAACGTTGAAGGAAATCAGCCGGATTTTGGAAGTGTCCGAATCCAGAGTTTCACAGTTACATACCAAAGCTTTGACGAAGATGAAGGTAAAGCTTGGTGACTATATGGGTATTTTAACAGATAAATAGCCAAGGTGCGGAGGTGAACTGAATGAATGCTTATTTTCAATTAATGACAGCGCCAAATGGTACGGCGTTACGCCTTGTGCCACCCACAGATGGTGGTGAAAAAATTAATATCAGTGAATTGACTGAGTATTTACAACTAAAAAAAGTTGAAGTAGTAGATATGAAGTCTTTGTATCAGGCGGTATTGGGCTTGGAAAAAGAAATAGTAGTTCCGTTATCTCCCAAGGCTGGTTTGCCGGAGCAGGAGACATTTACCTTGCGCATTTCTGAGGATAAAATGGAGGCAATTGCAAGATTTTATCCCCCCAGTAATATTGGTTCTCCCATCGGAAGCAGAGAAGAAATTATCAATGATTTAAAACATCGTAAGGTTATTTTTGGTGTTGATGAAGCTGCAATTGACGCATATCTTGCCAAGAGAAACTATTGTGAAGATATTGTAGTGGCAAGAGGTCAGGAACCGGTGCATGGTGAGGATGCCCGCATTGAATATTTCTTCAATACAGATTTGAGTACAAAGCCCACAAGAAATGAAGACGGATCCGTGGACTTTTTCCATTTAAATACCATCAATCATTGTAAAGTGGGAGATGAACTGGCCAGGTTATATAAAGAAGTGCCCGGAGTTCCCGGTCACAATGTATGTGGAGAGATTATCAAGCCTCGTGATATTAAGCATTTGGCATTGAAATATGGTAATAATATTAAGTTATCTGAGGATGGCTGTGTGATTACATCCGGAGTAAACGGACATGTGTGTCTGACCGGAGATAAGGTATTTGTTTCCGACGTTTATGAAGTAGAAAATGTGGGAACGGCTACCGGTAATATTGAGTCTGAAGGTAGTGTACTGGTGACAGGCAATGTACAGGCGGGATTTTCTATTAAGGCGAAAGGCAATGTAGAAGTCCGTGGCGTAGTAGAAGGTGCTACCATTGAAACTGACGGTGATATTATTATTGCCAGAGGTATGAACGGTATGGGCAAAGGCGTGTTAAAGGCAGGCGGCAGAATTATTTTGAAGTTTGCGGAGAATGCAACCATCCAGTCCGGTGCCTATGTAGAGAGTGAATCCATTTTGCATAGCCATGTGGATGCGCAGACTGAAGTTATGGTAGATGGTAGAAAAGGCTTTATCGCCGGTGGTGTTGTACGTGCTACCGAAAAGATTAGCTGCAAGACCTTGGGTTCACCCATGGGAGCGGATACTGTAGTAGAAGTTGGCGTAAATCCGGAGCAGAAGGCAAGATTTCAGCAGTTACAAAAAGAGATTATGGAGTTGAATAAAAATCTCAAAAATATTCAGCCCATTTTGATCAATGCAACCCAGAAACTGAAAAAAGGTGAAAAATTCCCGCCGGAACAGATGAAATATATTCAGTCTTTGGCTGTTGCCAATAAACAACAGACAGAACAGCTGGAGGCAAGTCACAGAGAACTCAGACAACTGGATGATCTGATGCAAAACCAGGGAAATGCCTGTGTTATGGTGTCGGATGAAGTGTATGTAGGAACAAAGATTGCCATCGGAGATGCATCCATGGTTGTAAAGAATCCTACAAAGTATTGCCGCTTTATCAGAGAGCGCGGTGATATTAAAGTGACAGCTTATTAGGGAGGTGTCATATGGCTATTAGTATGATTGAGTTGCAGGGAGGAATCCAGCGGACCCAGGATTATACGGCTTTTAAACATCAGGAAAATATGAAGTCTGCAGTGGATCAGTCCAATGTACAGACAAATATAGAAAAAAAGGTTGATGAAAAAATCAATCAGGTTGTTCGCGGTGAGGATGCGTCTAAGAGCGAAAACCACGCAGATGCAAGAGAAAAAGGAAAAGGTCAATATGCCGGTGACGGTGGAGCAGGCCGTAAGAAGCAAGAGATTCCGAAGGAAGGAAAGGTTGTCAGAAAGGGAGTATCACATTTTGATATGTCCGTATAATGACAGGAGAACATCATGACAGGAATGGAAATCGTACTCCTTATATTGGGAGTGGTGGTATTTGTTGCCAGTTTTATTATTCCCGAATCCAAGAAGGATATAGAAGAACAAAGCTTGGAACTGGGCGAAGAAAAAGTCAAAGAAATTATTGATGCCCAGATGAAAGAGGCAAAGATACAATTGCAGGATGTGGTAGATGAGACGCTTTCTTATGCAGTTGAAAAATCTGAACGTTCTTTGGAAAGAGTGTCCAATGAAAAGATAACAGCAGTCTCAGAGTTTTCGGAGACAGTCCTTGGCGATATACACAAAAGTCATCAGGAAGTCATGTTTTTGTACGATATGCTTCATGATAAACAAAAGAATTTGTTTGAAACTGCAAAAGAAGTGGATAAAACCAGTGCAAAAGCAAAAGAAACCAAGAATGAACTGGAGACAGCTGCGAAACTGATTCAGGAAGAATTGATTACGGAAACAGTTATAAAAGAAAAATCCTTTGAGACAATTTCCTTTGAAAAGGTCCAGGTTGAAGAGAACCGGGTGGTAGAACCGATAACGGTACCAGAGGAAGAAACGGTCGGGGATGATACAGCCAATAATAATGAATTAATATTAAAGATGCATAAGCAGGGCAAATCAAATGTGGCCATTGCAAAAGAGTTGGGACTTGGCGTTGGTGAAGTCAATCTGGTCATTGATTTGTTTGAGGTGATGTAGTTGTGAAATTAAAATATTATATGCGTGGCTTAGGAATCGGCATTGTGGTAACTGCATTGTTGATGGGTTTTGCAATATCCAAACAAAAAGAGCCTATGACGGATGAAGAGATAAGACAACGCGCTCTGGAAATGGGCATGGTTGAACAAAACGGTGTGCTGGCAGATGATCTCGGAGGAGATGACTCAGAAACGGTATCGGAAGATGCGTCAAGTGATATATCGGATGATGATATTGGCAGTGTGTCGGAGAATGAACCGGAAGATATGGTAGAAGCGCCGGAAGAAGAAATTGGTGTTGAAGAAGAAACTGCAGAGAACGAACCGGATATCGAAGAGAGTGTGACAGTGGAAGAGTTTGTGGTGATCACGGTAAATGGTGGTGACGGTTCCAGGACTGTAGCCAATAAACTACAGGAAGCAGGACTGATTGAGGATGCTGCGGCATATGATGTTTATCTCTGTCAAAATGGTTATGATAAACGGATTGCTACCGGTAATCATGAGATTCCCGTAGGTGCATCTTTGGAAGAAATTGCCAAAGAAATTACAACAAGAAAAAATTAGCAAAAATGAGCAGGTTTTTAGGGAAAACCCCTTGAACTTGCTCTTTCTTTGTGATAAAATCAATGCGTTGCGGTCTGCGGACTGCACAGTAACAATAAACACGTATACGGATTGCGTGCCGGTGCTTCTTAACGCGGAGGTGGCACAAGAGTGGATGTATACGGAAGCAAATAACCAAACGGAGGTAAGAAACATGAGCGTTATTTCAATGAAACAGTTATTAGAAGCAGGTGTTCATTTCGGACATCAGACAAGAAGATGGAACCCTAAGATGGCTCCTTACATCTACACAGAGAGAAATGGTATCCACATCATCGACTTACAGACATCTGTAGGTAAAGTTGACGAAGCTTACCAGGCAATCTCCCAGATCGTATCCGCAGGTGGTACAGTACTTTTCGTAGGTACCAAAAAACAGGCTCAGGATGCTGTTAAAACAGAAGCAGAGCGTTGCGGTATGTTCTATGTAAATGAAAGATGGTTGGGCGGTATGCTCACAAACTTCAAAACTATCCAGAGCCGTATTGACAGATTAAAAGCTATCGAGACTATGGCTGAAGATGGTACATTTGATGTATTACCTAAAAAAGAAGTTATCGCTCTTAAGAAAGAGTGGGAAAAATTAGAGAAAAACTTAGGCGGAATCAAAGAAATGAAACAGATTCCCGATGCTATCTTTGTAGTAGACCCTAAGAAAGAAAAAATCTGTGTACAGGAAGCTCACGCACTTGGTATTACATTAATCGGTATGGCAGACACCAACTGTGATCCTGAAGAACTTGACTTCGTAATTCCCGGTAACGATGATGCAATCCGTGCAGTTAAATTAATCGTTTCCAAAATGGCAGATGCTGTTATCGAAGCAAATCAGGGTGAAGCAGAAGCTGTAGAAGAAGTTGCAGAAGACGCTGAATAATCAGTAAACAATAGATTGATTTTTAATGGAGGAAAATAAAATGGCAATTAGTGCATCCATGGTAAAAGAATTAAGAGAAATGACAGGCGCCGGTATGATGGACTGTAAGAAAGCTCTTGCAGAAACAGACGGCGATATGGACGCTGCAGTAGAATTATTAAGAAAAAGCGGTGCTGCAAAAGCAGAGAAAAAAGCAAGCAGAATCGCAGCAGAAGGTATTGCGCGTGTGGCAACCAACGGTACAGAAGCAGTTGTTGCTGAGGTAAACTCTGAGACAGACTTCGTTGCAAAGAATGAAGTATTCCAGGAGTTTGTACAGACAGTTGCAGACAATGCACTTGCATCAGGCTTAAATGGTGGTGCTAATGGTGAAGATGTAGAAGCAGTTCTTGGTATGAATGGTCTTCAGGAACTTTTGATAGAAAAAACATCTACAATTGGCGAGAAATTATCTTTCCGTAGATTTGCAAAGGTCTCCGGAGATTGTGTAGCTACTTATATTCATGCAGGTGGAAAAATCGGTGTTTTGGTTGCTGCTACAGGAGCAAATGGTGACGCAGAGCAAGAAGCATTAGTAAACGTTGCTATGCAGATTGCAGCTATGAATCCCCAGTATATCGGAAGAGCAGATATTGCACAGAGTGAAATTGACAAAATGAGAGACATCACAGTAGACAGCTCATTGAATGATTCTGCATCTCTTCCCAAACCGATTTTAAACGCTTTGTTTGCAAAGGCAGTAGAAGGAAAATTATTCTCAGAGGAAGATCTTGCAATCTATGAAGAAAAGAAAAATGACAAGTATTTGTTCAATTTCCTTTCTGATGCTGCAAAGGCTACTTTAAGCGAACTTGCTATGCAGGATAAAGCAAACATCGCTGGAGATAAGATTTTTAGTGGTATGATTGAAGGACGTATTTCCAAACAGCTCAAGGAAATCAGCCTTCTTGACCAGGTTTATGTAAAAGCAGAAGACGGAAAGCAGACTGTTGGAAAGTATCTTGAGTCTGTGAACAAAGCACTTACTGTTACAAACTTCGTTCGTTTTGAAGTTGGTGAAGGAATGGAGAAGAAAAACGAAGACTTCGCAGCAGAAGTAGCAGCTCAGCTTGGCTAATAGAAATGCAAAGACTACCCTTTTAAGGGTAGTCTTTTTTGATTAAAAACCCCAAAACGTTCACGTGCACATGTTGAAAAAAACATAAATCGGTGCTATAATTACTTTACGCTTGTTTATAGCGACAAACAGAGTATGGGGGCAAATACTATGAATATGATTAAAGAATTTAAGTTTTCTGTGCATTCCATTTTGGTCAAAATATGTGTGACAATCAATATCGCGGTCATTGTGACCGGTTTGATTATGATTTTTACATATTCACCCAATGTCAAAAAGGAAATTTCCACGTTATGTGAGCACTATATAGGTGATCTTGCACATGCTATGGGTGGCGGCCTGGATGATGAGATTAAACGTTCAGACGGAGATGCAAACAAGGTGTTAAATACTGACAACCTTTCTTTAACCTTAGATGGTGAAGGTATGGAAGGAATGGAGACAAGCTATGCCTATGTGGTTTCTCCCGATGGGAACATGTTGTATCATCCGGATGGAAGCAAGATTGGTAAATCGGTTGAAAACTCTGTAGTAAAACAGATTTGTGCAGATTTACAGGCTGGCCAAGATGTTGAAAACTGTGTTGTTACATATGATTATCATGGCGCAGTAAAATATGCATCTATCTATATCAGTGAATATGAAGAGTTTGTATTGATTGTTACTGCAGACCAGGATGAATTATTTGCGCCTATTAAAAAGTTAAATATATTTGGAATTGTTGCGGTTTTTGTTGCAGTTCTTATGTGTATGGTCATCGGTGGTGTGATTTCCAATATGATTGTGACACCTATCCGCAAGATGACAGATTTGGCAGTGAAGTTATCCGAGATGGATTTCACGGAAGATTCCGAAGTATCAGCTTTGAATTGTAAAAAAGATGAAATCGGTAGTATGAGCCGTGCCATTTCTCTTTTAAGAGAAAAACTGGTAGAGGTTGTTTGCGACATTAAAGTGCAAAGTGGTATACTGATGGATGCGGCAGATGATTTAAGTCATAGTGCATCTGAGACATCAACAACCATGGAACAGGTTGAAAATGCGGTGAATGAAATTGCACAGGGTGCTACTTCCCAAGCGGAGGAGACACAGGTTGCAACTGAGAATGTTGTAGCCATGGGTAACATGGTAGAAGAGACCAGTGATGTAGTTGATAAGTTATTAATATATGCTTCCAGAATGAGAAGATCCAGTGACAGTGCAAAAGCAATTTTGTCTGAGCTTAATCAGGTGAACAGCAAGACAGAAAGTTATATTGAAGTCATTGCTAAACAGATTGAGACAACCAATGATTCTGCTAAGAAGATTAGTGAAGCAGCCAGCATGATTACAGATATTGCTGAAGAGACCAACTTACTTTCCTTGAATGCTTCCATTGAGGCTGCAAGAGCCGGTGAGCAGGGTAGAGGATTTGCGGTTGTAGCTTCCCAGATTCAGAAATTGGCTGAGCAGTCCAATGAATCTGCACAACAGATTGGTGATATTATTAATGAGTTGTTGGAAGATTCCGAAAAATCTGTTGAGATTATGGAAGATGTTAAGAAGAGCATGTTAGAGCAGAGTGAACATGTTGAAAAGACGGATCAGGCATTTGGTGAGATTCAGACAGAGGTGGATGAATCCATTAAAGCGATGCATTTCATTTCTGACAAGACTGACCAGATGGATATGGCAAGAGTAAAAGTTGTAGATGTTGTTCAGGATCTGACTGCAATTGCTGAGGAGAATGCGGCAAGTACAGAAGAAACATCTGCAGCAGTTACAGAAGTTTCTGCCATTGTAACCGGCATTTCTGAGAAATCCGAAGAACTTCGTAAGATTGCTCAGGAGATGGAAGACGGCATGAGCGTTTTCAGGGTTTAATCAGGAGATAAAAGAATAGATAGGCAGATAGGCATTGACAATTTTGTCAGTGCCTATTTTTTGCTTTTACCCTTTTTTTCATTTGCTATTTGTGGTACAATGCAAAGTAGTGTGTATTGAAATGGAGAATGGACAATGACGCAAAGCCGTCGTAAAAGAGTAAATATCATAAAGAAAATTATTGTATATGGGACTCTTGCGCTGATATTGATATCAACGGTTGTCAGTATTTGTCTGGGAATTCGATTACATCATGTAGAGAGGCAACTACAACAGGAAGTGGCAGAACGGGCTGTTTTGCAACAGCAGTTAGATCAAGAGTCTGCGAAAGTGGAGAGCTTTAAGACCGGTATGGAGCTGGCGGCAGAGCGTGAAGCGGCAGAATCAACTGCACAGGTGGAAGAGCCTGAAGTATCCGAAGCAGAAGACAGCATACAAGAGATTGCTATGCAGGATGACAGGAAACGGGTGTATCTGACATTTGATGATGGGCCCAGTAGCAATACTGCTGAGATTTTGGATATTTTGGCTGAGTATGATGTCAAGGCAACTTTCTTTGTTACCGGTGATACCAAGAATGAAGAGAGAGAGTTGTATTGTCGCATTGTAGAGGAAGGTCATAGCATTGGCGTCCATTCTTATAGCCACCGTTATTCGGAAATATATGCTTCCGAAGAAGCTTTTTTTGAAGATTTTTATATGATGTCGGATTATGTATATGATGTTACCGGTGTCCGTCCTACCATATGCAGACTGCCCGGTGGCAGTAGTAATACGGTCAGCAGTATAAGAATGGCGGATGTGGTAAATGAGTTGGAGGAACAGGGGGTGACCTGCTATGATTGGAATATATCAGGTGGAGATGCAGAGGGACACAACTTATCATCCAATCAGATTGCACATAATGTCATTAGTGGAGTGGAACGTTTCCAGACATCCATGGTGCTTCTTCACGACGGAAAGGATAAAGGGGCGACTACAGAGGCCTTACGTCTGATTTTGGAAGAGTTGACTAAGAGAGATGATATAGAATTTTTGCCAATTACGGAGGATACTCCGATGATATTGCATATTACACATTAAGAGAATGGAGGAAATACAATGGGATTTTTTCAGGATTTAAAAGAGGATTTATCCATGGCAGTGAATGAGTTGATGCCTGAAGAAACTACTGAAGAAGTAGTTCAGGCAGAAGCAACAGAAAGCGCAGAGCAAACAGTTGCAGTGGATGAAGACCTTTTCCGAGCTGCAGTGGAGCGACTGGATGAAAGTGCAGACGTTTTTGCAGAGGATAAAGTGGATGAGGAAGAAGCGGCATTGGTTGCAGCAGTGGAAGCAGCCATGGCAGAAGAAACTGCACTGGAAGAAAGTGTGGCACAAACTGTTGAAGAAGTGACAGAAGCTGTGGTTGAAGAAGTTGCCAAAGAGCCGAAGGAAGAAGTTGTGACAACAGCACCGGTAATCGCAGCCGATGATCTTGTAAAAGAAGTATGTGAAGAAGTTGAACAGGATAAAGAAGAGACTGAATTAGAAAAAGAGGTAGGTAAAGTTATGACACAGCAGAAAGAAACCGTATTAACAGGAGAAGTATTGGATGAAACCGCAGTGATTACCAAAGGCATGAAAGTATGCGGTGATATCGTAAGCCAAGGTTCTATGGAAGTATTGGGTTCTATTAAAGGTAATATTGAGATTCTTGGTAAATTGGATATTTCCGGTGAAGTAGAAGGTAATTCCACAGCAGCTGAAGTATTTGCTGATTCTGCAAAAATTACAGGCGAGATTCATGCAAACGGAAGTGTAAAAGTGGGTCAGAGCTCCGTTATCATCGGTAATATCTACGCTACCAGTGCAGTTATTGCAGGTGCGGTAAAAGGTGACATTGATGTACAGGGACCGGTTATTCTTGATACATCCGCCATTGTAATGGGTAATATCAAATCCAAATCCGTACAGATCAACAACGGTGCAGTTATTGAAGGTATGTGTTCCCAGTGTTATGCTGAGGTTAATCCTGCATCCTTCTTTCAGGATTTAAAATAAATAAACCGGAGGAAAATTCTATGAAGCGAATCATGTTAAAACTCAGTGGTGAGGCGCTTGCCGGTGAGAAAAAGACAGGTTTTGATGAAGAAACAGTCAGAGGCGTGGCATTACAGGTCAAACAGCTGGTGGATGAAGGAAAAGAAGTCGGCATTGTTATCGGTGGCGGTAACTTCTGGAGAGGACGTACCAGTGAAAATATTGACCGTACCAAGGCAGACCAGATCGGTATGTTGGCAACGATTATGAATTGTATTTATGTGTCTGAGATTTTTCGTTCTGTAGGGATGCAGACTGCTATTTTAACACCCTTTGAGTGTGGTTCTTTTACCAAACTTTTCTCAAAGGATCGTGCCAATAAATATTTTGGCAAAGGTATGGTTGTGTTCTTTGCAGGCGGCACAGGTCATCCGTATTTCTCAACCGATACTGGCGTAGTGTTACGTGCCATTGAGGTAGAGGCAGAAGTTATTTTGCTTGCCAAAGCGGTTGACGGTGTCTATGATGATGATCCCAGATCCAATCCGGCAGCAAAGAAATATGATGAGGTATCCATTGGTGAAGTAATCGAGAAAAATCTTCAGGTTGTGGATATGACAGCATCCATCCTGGCAAGAGATAATAAAATGCCTATGTGGGTATTTGGATTAAATGAAGAAAACAGTATTGTAAACACAGTTTCCGGTAAATTCAACGGAACAAAGGTTACGGTTTAATGAGGGAGGTATTTAAACATGGATGAAAGATTAAAAGTGTATGACGACAAAATGAAAAAGGCAATTGATTTCCTTGCGAGTGATTTTG
This sequence comes from Lachnospiraceae bacterium, assembly GCA_045542735.1. Classification (GTDB taxonomy): domain Bacteria; phylum Bacillota; class Clostridia; order Lachnospirales; family Lachnospiraceae; genus UBA2882. The sequence continues at coordinate 48,775 of JAZQLQ010000019.1, read as the reverse complement.
CTTCTGTAAGAGCAGGACGTGCAAATCCCCACGTATTGGATAAGATTAAAGTGGATTATTATGGTACACCTACACCAATCCAGAGCGTTGGTAACATCAGTGTTCCCGAGCCCCGCATGATTCAGATTGCACCTTGGGAAAAGAGTCTGATTAAAGATATTGAAAAAGCAATCATGATGTCTGACGTAGGTATCACACCCAGCAATGACGGTTCTGTGATTCGTCTGATTTTCCCTGAATTAACAGAGGAACGTCGTAAAGAACTTGTTAAGGATATCAAGAAAAAAGGTGAAGATAATAAGGTTGTTATCAGAAATGCACGCCGTGACGGTAATGATGCATTCAAGAAATTGGGCAAGGGCGAGATTTCTGAAGATGAAGTAAAACAGCTTTCTGATGAATTGCAGAAATTAACAGACAAGTACATCAAAGAAGTTGATAAAATGGTTGAAGATAAATCCAAAGAGATTTTGACTGTTTAAGAAAGAAATGAACAATGAGGGGGCAGGCTTAGTGGCTGTTCCCTTTTTGAGTAAGTATCGATTAGAAGAATTTGAGGTAATCAGTATGGATATGAACATCCCCAAGCATGTGGCAATTATTTTGGACGGAAACGGCAGATGGGCAAAAAGTCAGGGAAAACCTCGCAATTTTGGACATATGCAGGGCGCCAAAAATGTGGAAACTATCTGTGAAGAAGCATATAAAATGGGAGTACAGTATTTGACAGTGTATGCCTTCTCTACCGAGAACTGGAACCGTCCCAAGGATGAAGTGGCTGCATTGATGCAACTTTTGCGCAACTATATGAAGACCTGTTTAAAGACCGCAGAAAAAAATCGCATGTGTGTCCGTGTCATCGGTGATAAGACCGGGTTGGATGATGATATCCGTAAGCGGATTGATGAATTGGAGAAGGCAACGGAAAACAATGACGGCTTGCATTTTCAGATTGCTTTAAATTATGGTAGCCGGGATGAAATTCTGCGTGCAGTGAAACAAATGATGGCAGATGAAAAAGAAGGCAAATTGCAAATTGCCGATTTAAATGAAGCAGTCTTTGCGGACTATCTGGATACCAAAGGGATTCCTGAGCCTGATTTGATGATCCGTACCAGTGGAGAACAGAGAATTTCCAATTTCTTATTGTGGCAGCTTGCTTATACAGAGTTTTATTTTACGGATGTGCCCTGGCCGGCATTTACCAAAGAGGAATTAATCAAGGCCATTGAAGCGTATAATCATAGAGATCGGAGATTTGGCCTGGTTAAGGAGGAGTAATGATGAAAACGAGGATTTTGAGTGGAATTGTTTTAGTAATTATATTAGGTACAGTGTTACTTTTAGGCGGACCTGTTTTATTTGTATTTACAGGACTCATTGCACTGAAGGCGTTTTTTGAAATGACAAGAGCCACCAAGGTAAGAGGTGATAGTAACAAGGTCAATATTCTGGAAATCTTTGGTGCTGTGGGAGTGTTGGGATATTATGGCGTGCGTTATTTTGCCAACACAGAGACATATATTATGTTAACCATTACAGTGACGATTATTGCTATTTTATTCGTTTATGTATTTACATTTCCCAAATATGAAGCCAATCAGATTATGGCAACGGTATTTTCCTTTATTTATGCTCCGATTATGCTTTCCTATCTGTACATGACAAGGGCACTGGATAACGGTATCTACGTTGTATGGTTGATTTTCATCAGTTCCTGGGTATGTGATACCTGTGCATATTTTGTTGGTGTTTTATTCGGTAAGCATAAAATGGCTCCTATTTTAAGTCCAAAAAAATCCATTGAAGGTGCTGTGGGTGGTGTCGTTGGAGCAGCAGCGGTAGGTGCGATTTATGCAGTTGTATTAGACAATCTGGGTGTTGTGACAGGTAATCTTTTATGGGTATTCCCTGTTATTTCTGCAGTAGGTGCTTTGATCAGTATGGTTGGTGACTTGGCAGCATCTGCAATTAAGCGGAACTTTGATATCAAAGATTATGGTACATTAATTCCAGGTCATGGTGGTATTATGGATCGTTTTGACAGTGTGATTTTTACAGCCCCCATGATTTATTATCTGGTAGTATTGTTGTTAAAATAATATCTCAGACAGAATAAGAGGTAAAATATGAAAAAACTGGTTTTATTGGGTTCTACCGGTTCTATCGGGACTCAGGCATTAGAAATCGTAGATGCCTATCCGGATAAGCTGCAGATACTGGCCCTGGCTGCAGGAAGCAGTGTAAATAAAATAGAAGAGCAAATCCGTAAGTATCATCCCCTGTATGCAGTGATGTTTGATGAAAAAGCGGCTTTAGATTTGAAAGAACGAGTGAAAGATTTGCAAGTGACTGTTTTAGCCGGAATGGATGGACTTATTCAGATATCCACACTTCCGGAGGCAGATGTGGTGCTGACGGCGGTTGTGGGAATGATTGGAATACGTCCGACCATTGAAGCAATTAAGGCAGGTAAAGATATTGCTTTGGCAAACAAAGAAACCCTGGTTACGGCAGGACATATTATTATGCCCTTGGCGAAAGAAAAGGGTGTGTCCATTCTGCCCGTAGACAGCGAACATAGTGCTATTTTCCAGTCTTTAAACGGTGAGCCCGATAAGCGTTTGAGTAAAATATTACTGACCGCATCCGGCGGACCTTTCCGTGGTATGAAGCGGGAGGAACTGGCAAATAAAACCGTAAAAGAAGCCTTGAATCATCCCAACTGGGCAATGGGCAAAAAAATCACCATTGATTCAGCGACCATGGTGAATAAGGGTCTTGAGGTAATGGAGGCCGGATGGTTATTTGATGTAAATTATGATCAGATTCAGGTTGTAGTACATCCCCAGAGTATCATACATTCTATGGTAGAGTATGTGGATGGGGCGGTCATTGCACAACTGGGACTTCCGGATATGAAGCTTCCCATTCAGTATGCATTGTTTTATCCGGACCGTTTGCCTATGGGCGGAGACCGCATAGATTTCTTTAAGCTTGGGCAGATTACATTTGAAGAGCCGGATTTAAATACATTTACAGGCTTAAAATTGGCATATGATGCCTTCAAAACCGGTGGAAGTATGCCTACGGTTTATAATGCGGCAAATGAGAAGGCTGTCAGTCTGTTTTTACAGGAGAAGATTAAGTTTTTGGAGATTGCCGAGATTATCGGTCAGGCCATGGATGCACATCAGGTCATTGCCAATCCCAATTTGGATCAGATTCTGGATACAGAAGCATGGTGTTATGAATTAATCGAGAGCAGGTGTTAACTTGGGCATAATATTTTTTATTTTAATATTTTGTGTGGTAGTCCTGGCACATGAATTCGGACATTTTATTGTGGCAAAAGCAAACGGCATCCATGTGGTGGAGTTTTCCATTGGTATGGGACCTACTTTGGTGCATTTTGATAAAGGTGATACCCGTTATGCCATCAAACTGCTTCCTATTGGCGGAGCCTGTATGTTTGAAGGCGAGGACGGACTGGAAGCAGAGTCGGCAGATGACGAAGGAGGTTCCAAAGAATCAGCTGAAGAAGATGTCATCGTCAAAGAAGATCTTGGTACCTTAAAAAAATCTGGTGCATTCCCCGATGCTTCCGTGTGGGCGCGTATTGCAACGGTTGTTGCCGGTCCTATTTTTAACTTTATTCTGGCATTTATCTTTTCTGCTATTATCGTAGGTAGTATCGGTACGGATTTGCCGATTATAGGTGAAGTCACCGCCGATAGTGCGGCTGAAGAAGCCGGGCTTATGGCAGGTGATGAGATTGTCGAACTCAATGGGAGAAGCATTCATCTCTTTCGTGAGATTTCTCTGGAAGCTATGTTAAATCAAGGTGAAGTAGTTGACATAACATATGAACGAAAGGGAGAACGTTATGACACAACATTGACACCCAAATATTCGGAAGCGGATGGACGTTATTACTATGGTATTGCATCAAGGAAGGGTTATACCAAATTTGGTCCTGCGGGTGTCATTCAATATAGCGCGTATGAAGTGAAATATTGGGTAGATACCACTATACGGAGTTTGGGTATGCTGTTAACCGGTCAGGCAGGCGTCAAAGATTTATCGGGACCTGTGGGCATGGTTGATGCAGTTGATGATATTTATGAAGGTTCCAAGGATGACGGTGCCTATTATGTATGGCTCAATATGTTAAGCTTTGCTATTTTGTTAAGTGCAAACTTAGGTGTACTAAATCTGGTTCCCTTCCCGGCATTGGATGGCGGAAGATTGTTTTTCTTATTAATTGAGGCAATTCGCAGAAAACCCATTCCGCCGGAAAAAGAGGGCGTTTTCCATTTTATTGGATTTGTACTTTTGATGCTGCTCATGGTAGTGGTGTTGTACAATGATATTATGAGATTATTTATGTGATTTTTATGTGGTTGTGAGATCATTTATGTGGTTATACAGGCTTCCCGACATTAGTCGGGGAGTCTTTTTCTATCAGCCAATCATATTTTTGTGAAAATTGCCGACTTGAAAAAATCTACGCTATATGCTTAAATGATATACATCTAATTGATACATTCTGTATCACGTCATTGCAGACAGCAATGATGAGTTTTCAATGAAAGGACAATTATATATGGAGTTCGGTTATGTATATGAGACCGGAGCAGGAACGTGTAATGAAGATGCGTTGCTTTTGCGTAGCAGTTTATTTGCAAATGGTGAGCTTATATTGGCGGCGGTCTGTGATGGAATGGGTGGCATGGAAAGTGGTATGGATGCGTCACTTTACTGTATCCGGGAAATGGAAGAATGGTATGATACACAATTAATTCCGGCTGTAGAAAATTATGGAATGAATCCTCAGAAATTAAAGAGGGTAATCCGGTCGAAAGGATTTCAGTTGTATCAACAAATGAATAAGAAATTATTTGAACGTATGAGAGTAGAAAAAGTGCGATTGGGAACAACAGCAACAATGTGTGTGATATTTCGGGGGGATTATTATTTATTTCATCTTGGTGACAGCAGATGCTATGGATTTTCATGGAAGATGTGGGGGACAAATATCCGGACATTAACCAAGGATCATGGTACTGTCAAGGGATTAAGCAGATGTCTTGGTCTGAATAAGGAATGGAAACCTGATTTTTTGACAGGCAAATGCAGCGGTCAAAATTTTTTACTTTGCACCGATGGTTTTTGGCGTAAGCAGGATTTGCAGTTGTGGAAAAGGTGTATGGACGTAAAGAAAATGAGTGATGGAAATAAAATAACCAAACGTTTAAAAACGATTGTTGATTATAATCTTCGAATGGGCGAAAAGGATAATATTTCCGCTGTTTATATTGGGAGGTAAGCTTATGGCAGAATATGAAAAAATCCGCAAATTGGGAATGGGAAATCAAGGTCAGGTGTGGTTGGTAGAAAATAAAAATACCAATCATTATGCAACCATGAAAATATATCCGGCTTTGAAGGACGCAGAAAGTGCCAAAAGAGAGCTTGGGATATTGCGTCGGTTTGGAGGTAAGGGAGTGCCCTATCTATTGGATTATCAGGAAGATGAAGAAAGTATCTGTTTGGTGATGGAATATATAGAAGGCAATTCTTTGCGTGAAATGATGAAAAAGCAAACGATTTGGTCAGAGAAAGAGAGCATCGATATAATTTGCCGGATTGCAAATATATTAGCTGTTTTTCACCGACAATCTCCGGCTTTGATATATGGTGATTTAAAGCCGGAAAATATTATGGTTGATCAAGACAGGAACGTATATCTCATAGATTTTGGTTCAGTGGTGGAAACGGGAGAGAAAAAGCGTAAAGTATATGGAACCAAAGCCTATTTGCCGCCGGTTGAAGAGGATATCAGCCCATATAGGGATACTTATGCATTGGGCGTTATTATGTATGAGATGTTGACGGGACAGATCTTATCACAAGGAATCGGAACGGGAAAAGCAGACATTTGTCATTTATCACCGGAATGTCAAAGGATTATGCAAAAGGCGGTGAAAATACGCAAGGAAAGCGGATATGCTGATGCGGGAATTATGTATGATGACTTAAAAGCATGTGGGCATGACATGAGAGAGGAGAAATTTATGAAAAAATTAAGGCGACATTTTTGTAAAAAGAAAAATGATTATATTTCAGATATGAAGAGAGTGGTCATGCATGGATATAAAAAGGGATTGTGTCTTTTATTCATCATCATGACAATGGTAGGATTATGGAAATCGGCTAAAAGTATTGAAGCGGCGGAACAAAAAGTGAAGATAGCGACACAGGAAATTCAGGAGCAGGAAATTTTGGCGCAGGAAGTATCCATGCAAGAAGTCCCAAGAGACGAATATGGCAGAAAAATATTAGTTCGCAATGTTGATAATTAGAGAACGATAAAAGAAAAATAGAACAAACTGTCTATTGACGAAGAGAAAGGAGAAAGCCTATAATAAAATCCGGAAGGTGGTGTATGGGCTATGAGTGAAGAAATGGGTATGACAAATGAGCAGTATAAGGGGATTTTATTGGATGAATTGGAGGATTGGCAGGAGGTTTTAGAGCTTGCCGAGGAAGCCGGAAATGAAAAGGTGATAAAGAAAGCGGAAAAGCAGATCCGGAAGATTAACGAGAAATTGAAATTCTGATTTTTCTGTTTACTTGTGTTATAATAAAATTTGAGACATATGATGAAGAATACAAATTAAGGAGATATTTGTTTTATGCATAGAGAACATACAAAGGTTGTAAAAATCGGAGACAAGGTGATTGGCGGAGGCAATCCTATCTTGATTCAGTCCATGACCAACACACGTACAGAGGATGTAAGAGCAACCATCGAGCAGATTCATAGATTGGAAGCAGCAGGCTGTGATATTGTGCGTTCTACGGTTCCTACCATTGAAGCGGCACTGGCTTTTAAAGAAATTAAAAAAGAGATTTCTATTCCACTTGTGGCAGATATTCATTTTGACTATAAGATGGCAATTGCTGCCATGGAAAATGGGGCGGATAAGATCCGCATCAATCCCGGTAATATAGGTGGTAAAGAAAAATTACAGGAAGTTGTTGCAGTAGCAAAAGAGAGAAATATTCCTATCCGTGTAGGTGTGAATGGCGGTTCTTTGGAGAAAGAATTGGTAGAGAAATACAACGGTGTCACACCGGAAGGTATCGTAGAAAGTGCCTTGGATAAGGTGCATATGATTGAGGAAGCAGGCTATGACAATATGGTCATCAGCATTAAGTCCTCCAATATTCCCATTTGTGTAAAAGCCCATGAGAAATTGATTGAAAAGACCAATTATCCCATTCACATCGGTATTACGGAAGCCGGTACATTATATGGCGGTAATATTAAGTCGGCAGTTGGGCTTGGTATTTTATTACATGAAGGTATCGGAGATACCATGCGTGTATCCTTATCCGGTGATCCGGTAGAAGAAATACGTTCTGCAAAGAATATTTTGCGCTCGTTGGGACTTTACAAGCAGGGCATTGAGGTGATTTCCTGTCCGACCTGTGGTCGTACCCGTATTGATCTCATTGGTCTGGCAAATCAGGTAGAGGAAATGGTAGCGGATATTCCCTTAAACTTAAAAGTGGCTGTTATGGGTTGTGTGGTAAACGGACCCGGAGAAGCAAAAGAAGCGGATATCGGGATTGCAGGCGGTATCGGGGAAGGTCTTTTAATCAAAAAAGGTGAGATTATCCGTAAAGTACCGGAAGCAGAGCTGTTAAATACCTTAAGAGAAGAGCTTTTGCATTGGAATGATTAAATAAAGCGGAGTAGTGAAAATGGACGGAAAACAGTTTTTGGAGGTTTTTCCAACATTACAACTAAAGAATAACTTAAAGGAAGCCTTTCAGGGCGTGGTGGTAGAGCACATTATCTCTACAAAGCGAAAGGACTTTCTGCGTGTATATATAGCGGCAGAGCGTATTGTGGAGAAAAAAGATGTCTTGGCCATGGAAGTGCAGATCAAACAGCAATTATTTGAGCATTCCAATATTACAGTCAAGATTTATGAGCAATTTAAATTGTCCAAACAGTATACACCGGAAAATCTTTACCATGCGTATAAGGATAGTATCCTCTTGGAGTTGAAAGGATACAGTCCGGTTATGTACAGCATGTTTAAGAAGGCGGAAGCCACCTTTCAGGAAGACCGGATGACACTTAAACTGGAAGAACTGGTTCCTTTTAAAGAAAAGGCGGCAGAGTTTACCGAATTGTTAGAAAAGATATTCTGTGAACGCTGCGGCGTTTTTGTGCGCATTTTTATGGATTATGAGTCCGTGCATGAAAATCCCCTTCGTAAAGAAGAGGAAGAGAAAATGCAACGCCAGGTGGCTGCCATTGCGGCGAAGGTATACGGTGGCGTACAAAATGCGGTTGCTGATGAAACTTTGGTAAATGAAGCAGAAAGTAAAGATAATGCAGACTTACCCTTCGATATGCCAAAGGAAAAGGTCGCAGAGGTTAAGAAAGAAGAGACTAAGAAAGAGAAGCCCGGGACAGGTAAATCCTATGGTGGCGGCTTTGGCGGACAAAAAGGCGGATATGGTAAAAAAGAATATCGCAAGAAATCTGATGATCCAAGTATTATCTGGGGTAATTATGATATTGAAGAAGAGCCCTTGTCCATCGATCAGTTGGTAGGAGAAATGGGAGAGGTTGTTGTCCGAGGCAAATTATTATCTCTGGATACCAAGCCCATTGCCAAGATTGAAAAGACCATTGTCATGTTTTCCCTTACAGACTTTACGGATACCATTATGGTTAAAATCTTTGTAAAGGATGACCAGCTGGAGGACTTTTTACCACATTTAAATGTAAAAAAGGGTACTTTCTTAAAAATTAAGGGTGTTGCAGCCATGGACAAGTTTGATAAAGAGCTTGCCATCGGTTCCGTGACAACCATTAAGTTAATTTCGGACTTTACCGTAGCCCGTATGGATTATGCAGCTACTAAGCGTGTAGAGCTTCATTGCCATACCAAGATGAGCGATATGGATGGTGTGTCAGAGGTTACGGACATTGTAAAGCGTGCCTATAAGTGGGGACACCCTGCTATTGCCATTACCGATCATGGTGTGGTACAGGCCTTGGCCGATGTATTCCATACATGGGGTGACCTTTGGTCCGCAGAAAAGAAACGATGCAAGGAAGAAGGCATTGAGCCGGATCGTCAGAATTTCTTTAAGATTATTCTGGGTGTAGAAGGCTATCTGGTAGATGATCTAAAGGCAATTGTAGTGAATCCGAAGAACCTGACCTTGGATCAGGATTATGTAGTCTTTGACTTGGAGACGACGGGATTTTCTCCGGTAAAAAACAACATTATTGAAATTGGTGCCGTAAAGATTCAGAATGGCAAGATTACTGAGCGTTTCTCTACTTTCGTAAATCCCAGAGAGCCCATTCCCTATAAGATACAACAGTTGACAAGTATCCGGGATGAGGATGTTATGGACGCACCGGTGATTGAGGATATATTACCGCAGTTTTTGGAGTTTTCCAAAGGCTGTGTCATGGTGGCGCACAATGCTTCCTTTGATATGAGTTTTATTACGGAAAACTGTAAGAGATTGGGGCTGACACACGAAGAAACGGTTGTGGACACGGTTGGAGTTGCAAGGATTTTACTGCCGGGACAGGCAAAGCATACCTTGGATGCATGTGCCAAGACCTTGGGCATTTCCTTGGAGAATCATCACCGTGCGGTGGATGATGCAGAGGCAACCGCAGAGATATTTGTGAAGTTCATACCTATGTTAAAGGCAGCAGGCGCCAATAAATTGGCTGATATCAACGCCATGGGCGAAGACAATGTGGATACGGTTAAGAAACTGCCTTATTATCATGTTATCATTTTAGCAAGAAATGAGATTGGCAGAATCAATTTATACAAATTGGTATCAGAGTCCCATTTGACCTATTACAACAAACGTCCTAAGATTCCCAAAAGTCTTTTACAAAAATACAGGGAAGGTCTGATTGTGGGAAGTGCCTGTGAAGCGGGAGAATTGTACCGTGCCATGTTGGACGGCAAGAGTGATGCTGATTTGTACAAGATTGCAGGTTTTTATGATTACCTTGAGATTCAGCCACTGGGGAACAATCAATTTATGATTGATTCGCCCCGTGTAGAGAGTGTCAATTCCATGGAAGACATCATGGAGTTGAATAAAAAGATTGTTGCCATTGGTGATGCCTTGCATAAGCCGGTTTGCGCAACCTGTGACGTGCATTTCTTAGATCCCGAGGATGAGGTATACCGTCGGATTATTATGGCGGGTAAAGGATTTAAGGATGAAGATCAGGCACCGCTTTATCTGCGTACCACAGAAGAAATGTTAAAAGAATTTGAATATCTTGGTAGCGATAAGGCAAGAGAAGTGGTGATTACCAATACCAACCTCATTGCGGATTGTGTGGAGTCTATTGATCCGGTGCGCCCCGATAAGAGTGCGCCTATCATTCCCAATTCGGATGATATTTTGACAAAGATTTGCTACAACAAGGCACATGAAATCTATGGAGATACGTTACCGGATGTAGTTGAGAAGCGTTTGCAGAAGGAATTGAACTCCATTATTAAAAACGGATTTGCCGTTATGTATATCATTGCGCAGAAATTGGTGTGGAAATCAGTAGAGGATGGATATCTGGTTGGTTCCCGTGGATCTGTAGGTTCTTCCTTTGTGGCGAATATGGCAGGTATTACGGAGGTTAACTCTCTAAGTCCCCACTATTATTGTGCAAAGTGTCATTATTATGATTTTGAGTCTCCCGAGGTACGTGCATACTCCGGTAAGGCAGGCTGTGATATGCCGGATAAGGTATGTCCCGACTGTGGAGAGATGTTGAAAAAAGATGGATTTGATATTCCCTTCGAGACCTTCCTTGGATTTAAGGGAGATAAAGAGCCGGATATCGACTTAAATTTCTCGGGTGAATACCAGAGTAAGGCGCATAAATATACTGAGGTTATTTTCGGTGCCGGTCAGACTTATCGTGCCGGAACCATTGGTACCTTGGCGGACAAGACCGCATTCGGTTATGTAAAGAATTATTTTGAAGAACGTGGTATTCCCAAACGTACCTGTGAGATTAATCGTATTGTAACAGGATGTACCGGTATCCGACGTTCTACCGGTCAGCATCCGGGCGGTATCATTGTATTGCCTGTGGGAGAGGAGATTAACTCCTTTACACCGGTTCAACATCCGGCTAACGATATGACGACGGATATTGTTACGACCCACTTTGACTATCATAAGATTGACCACAACTTGTTAAAACTTGATATACTCGGACACGATGATCCCACCATGATTCGTATGTTGCAGGATTTGACGGGTGTAGACCCGGTATCCATTCCTTTGGATGATAAAGATGTTATGTCCTTATTCCAGAGCACGGATGCCTTGGGTATTACTCCTGATCAGATTGATGGATGCCCTTTAGGTTCCATGGGTATTCCGGAGTTTGGTACAGATTTCGTTATTCAGATGCTTTTGGATACGAAGCCTCAATCTTTTACGGACTTGGTGCGTATATCGGGACTTTCCCACGGAACCGACGTATGGTTGGGAAATGCCCAGACGCTGATTGAAGAGGGAAAAGCAACAATTTCCACAGCGATTTGTACCCGTGACGATATTATGATTTATCTGATTGATAAGGGGATTGAAGAAGGCTTGTCCTTCAAGATTATGGAAAGTGTACGTAAAGGAAAGGGTCTGACTCCTGAGATGGAGGAAGCCATGGTTGCCAATGATGTACCGGATTGGTATATCTGGTCCTGTAAGAAGATTAAGTACATGTTCCCCAAAGCCCATGCGGCAGCTTATGTTATGATGGCATGGCGTGTGGCATACTTTAAGGTAAATTATCCTTTGGCTTATTATGCGGCATACTTTAGTATCCGTGCTTCAGGATTTTCCTATGAGCTGATGTGTCAGGGTAAGGCAAAGGTTGATGCTGTCATTGCGGATTATAAAGCAAGAAAAGATGAGCTGAGTAAAAAAGAGCAGGATGTCTTAAAGGATATTCGCCTGGTACAGGAAATGCATGCCAGAGGCTATGAGTTTATGCCGATTGACTTATATCGTGCCCACTCCAGGCTGTTTCAGATTATTGACGGCAAGATAATGCCATCCTTTAACAGTATTGACGGCATGGGTGACAAGGCGGCAGAGTCTTTGATGGAGGCTGCCAAAAACGGTCCCTTCCTTTCTAAAGATGACTTGCGCGAGCGTGCAAAGGTCTCTAAGACCATTGTGGACTTTATGGGAGAAATGGGATTGTTGGGAGATATACCTGAGTCTAACCAGATTAGTTTGTTTGATTTTGTGGGCTAGTGACAGTTAGAAAATTGTTAAAATTATTTATGAAAAAGTAAAAGAAAGCCTATGGCATACATATGATGATAGAAAAACGAGGAGCGTAAACGTATGTTTCCGACTTTTGAGCAATGCATCATGTATGTGGTGGGCTTTCTTTTTATTTATCTGGCAATTACAAAGAGAATGGAGCCGGCACTGTTGCTACCTATGGGCTTTGGTGCGATTTTGGTGAATTTACCGGGAAGTGGTGTGATTAATCAGACTGTTTCGGGAATTGGGGAAGTAAACGGTATCATTGAATGGCTATTTCGTATGGGGATAGAAGCATCGGAAGCATTTCCGATTTTGCTGTTTATCGGTATTGGAGCCATGATTGATTTTACTCCGCTTTTACAGAGACCGGTTTTATTCTTGTTTGGTTTTGCTGCACAGATAGGAATTTTTGTGGCAATCGGTATTGCGTGGCTTTTGGGATTTGATGTAAAGGATGCCGTTTCCGTTGGCATGATTGGGGCAGCAGACGGTCCAACGGCAATTTTAGTATCACAGATATTAGATTCAAAATATATTGGAGCAATATCGGTGGCGGCATATTCCTATATGGCACTGGTTCCGATAATCCAGCCCATTACAATCAAAGCATTAACTAACCGGAAGGAAAGAACCATCAAGATGTGCAATGGGAATGAAAAGCGTATATCGCAAACTGTAAAAATAGTGTTTCCTATTTTAGTGACCATAATCGCGGGCTTCATTGCGCCTATGTCCGTATCCTTGGTAGGATTTTTGATGTTTGGAAATCTCATAAGAGAATGTGGAGTGTTGGATAATTTGTCAAAAGCAGCACAGGATACACTTAGTAATCTGATTACATTACTTTTGGGGATTACCATATCTTTTAGTATGCAGGCAGAGATGTTTGTGAAAAGAGAGACACTTTTGATTATGGGAATCGGCTTGGTTGCTTTTGTGATGGATACAGCGGGTGGTGTGCTTTTAGCTAAGTTTATGAACCTGTTTTTGAAGAAAAAGATTAATCCTATGATTGGGGCAGCAGGTATATCGGCATTCCCTATGTCGGCAAGAGTTGTACAGAAACTGGCAAATGAGGAAGAGAAGGGAAATGTGATTCTTATGCAGGCAGTGGGTGCCAATGTGGCAGGACAAATCGGATCGGTTGTAGTCGGTGGATTGATACTTAGTCTTTTTTCAGCGATGTAAAAGAAAAACTGAGAGATAGGCAAAAAAATTGTAATTTTTTCAAAAAAGTCCTTGCATTATTTATGATTATTTAGTAATATAAGCAAGGACGTTTTGAAAAAGTCCTTATGGCTTGTTGGTCAAGAGGTTAAGACGCCGCCCTCTCACGGCGGAATCAGGGGTTCGATTCCCCTACAAGCTGCTCTATTCAATAGAATAGCCCAACCCGAGAAGTGTTGAAATCAAATGATTTCAATGCTTTTTTTGTTTTACAATTCTTTTACATATCCAAAATTCAAATTTACAATTTTCCGAAATAACTTACAAAAGTCTTACGCTACTATGATAGTTTGTGAAAAAACTCCTTGTTATAGTTAATGTGTTCCAAGAACAAAAATAAAATTCGAAAAAGAAACGAGGAAAAATTATGAAAATCAAAAGCAAAAAAATTCTTGCTCTTATTGGAGCAACAGCACTGATGGTAGGAAGTTTGATTGGCTGCGGTAATACGGATGCTTCAACAGCAGAAGACGATATAGCAGTAACAACAGAGACAGATGGTGACTTGAGCGGTAGCATTACCATGGCAGGTAGTACTTCCATGGAGAAGTTGGCAAACGCCGTAGCAGAAAGCTTTATGGCAGCAAATCCCGGTGTGACTGTTAGTGCAGAATTTACAGGATCTTCCGCAGGTATTGAAGCGTTAAATGCCGGTAGCGTGAATATCGGAAATTCTTCCAGAGCTTTAACAGATGATGAAAAGGCAGCTGGTGTTGTTGAAAACATTGTGGCAATTGATGGTATTGCAGTTGTGGTAAATCCTTCCACTACAATTGATGGTCTTACAACACAAGATTTGGTTGGTATCTACACAGGTGAAATTAAAAACTTTAATGAAATCGGCGGCGAAGATGCAGCAATTGTAGTTGTAGGCCGTGAAGCCGGTTCCGGTACAAGAGGTGCATTTGAAGAGTTGTTGGAGATTGAAGATGCTTGTGCATATGCAAACGAGTTGGATTCCACCGGTGCTGTTGTAGCAAAAGTTGCTTCTACACCCGGAGCAATCGGATATGTATCCCTTGATGTGGTAGACGATACAGTAAAAGCACTGGCATTAAATGAAGTAGAGCCGACAGTAGAAAATATCAAAGGTGGTAGTTATGTACTCAGCAGACCTTTTGTAATGGCAACAGCAGGTGAGATTTCTGAACAGAGTCCTGAAGTACAGGCATTTTTCGCTTACTTACAGTCTGAAGAAGGTAAAGCAGTAATTGAATCCGTAGGATTAATTACCGTAGATTAATTCTCATATCCTACACCAATGTAGGATATAGGAATAAATAAAAAAGTAGGATAAAAAATGGATAATAAAGAAAAATACTCAATTATGACAAACAGAAAAAACAGATCCATAGTAGAGCGTGGGGCGGAAATCATATTTTCCGCCTGCGGTCTTATTGCGGTCTTGGCGGTTATTTCCATAACTGCGTATATGCTTATAAACGGTACACCGACATTGTTTGAAGTAGGAATCAAAGAGATTCTGTTTAGTTCGGTATGGGAGCCGGCAAATAAGACAGAACCCCAATTTGGTATTCTGTATATTATTTTAACTTCCGTTGTGGGAACTACATTTGCAATTTTGATTGGTGTGCCTATTGGCATTTTAACAGCCGTTTTTATAGCTGAAGTGGCACCGGGAAAAGTAGTTAAAATAGTAAAACCTGCCATTGAATTGTTGGCGGGGATTCCGTCTGTTATCTATGGATTGTTGGGGTTAATGATATTAAATCCTCTTATGTATAAATTAGAACTTATGATTTTCAAAGATTCAGAAACCCACATCTTTACCGGTGGCGCAAATCTTATATCTGCGGTGCTGGTTTTAGCGATTATGATTTTGCCGACTGTGATTAATATTAGTGAAGCGTCTATAAATGCGGTTCCCAAGCAATTAAAATCCTCCTCACTGGCTTTGGGTGCTTCTCATATACAAACCATATTCAAGGTTATGATTCCGGCAGCAAAATCAGGAATTATTTCAGCAGTTGTATTGGGAGTGGGACGTGCGATTGGTGAAGCTATGGCTATTACGCTGGTATCAGGTAGTAGTGTCAATATGCCCTTACCCTTTAATTCGGTACGCTTCCTGACGACGGCGATTGTAAGTGAAATGGGATATGCATCCGGCTTACACAGACAGGTGCTTTTTACCATTGGACTTGTGCTCTTTATTTTTATCATGATTATTAACATCACTTTGAGCCGGATATTAAAGAACGGGGGAAAAGAGGATGTATAAAAGTATTTACAGTAAGAAAAAGAAAAACTATGACGTTGTGCTTTCTGCACTGATTTATTTATCTGCTGCCATTGCAGTATGTGTATTGCTTGGGATTTTAATCTATGTGTTTTGGAAAGGGATTGGTGTGATTGACTGGAAGTTCCTCACCACACAACCCAGTACTATAGAAGGAACCTTTGGTATCGCGGGTAATATTTTGAATACATTGTATGTCATCATTATTACCATATTGATTGCAACACCGATTGGCGTGGGTTCTGCTATTTATCTAAATGAATATGCGAAGCCGGGAAGATTGGTATCAATGATTGAATTTACCACAGAGACATTGTCCGGTATTCCCTCCATTATCTTTGGTTTGTTCGGTATGATTTTTTTTGGACAGATTTTTGGACTCAAATATTCCATTCTGACCGGTGCACTGACCATGACGTTAATGGTGTTACCGCTGATTACCAGAAACACACAGGAGGCATTAAAGAGTGTTCCGGAGACTTATCGTTCCGGTGCTTTGGGAATGGGAAGTACCAAATGGTATATGATACGGACGGTTTTATTGCCTTCGGCAATGCCTGGCATTATCACTGGTATCATTCTTGCAATCGGGCGAATCGTAGGGGAGTCCGCCGCTTTGATGTTTACAGCGGGAAGCGGATACTTATTACCCAAGACTGCGATGGGGTATTTACAAAAAATATTACAACCGGGTGGTACCATGACGGTGCAACTGTATCTGTGTATGTCCAAAGCGCAATATGATGAGGCCTTTGGTATTGCGGCAGTTTTATTGGTCATTGTATTTTGCATCAATATGTTAACAAAATGTCTTTCACAAAAATTAGATGTTAACAATAAGAATTAGAAGGAGCATAAATATGAGTGATATTAAGATAAATGTAAAGAATTTGAATTTGTATTATGGTGATAATCACGCATTAAAATCCATTGATATGCAGATTAAATCCGGAGCGATTACTGCGTTTATCGGTCCTTCCGGGTGCGGGAAATCCACATTTTTAAAAACATTAAACCGCATGAATGATTTGGTGGATTCTTGCAAGATCACCGGACTTGTGGAAATTGACGGAGAAAATATTTATGATCCTAAGGTAGATACTACCTTACTTCGCAAAAAAGTAGGTATGGTATTCCAGCAACCCAATCCTTTTCCCATGAGCATTTATGATAATGTGGCCTATGGTCCCCGTATTCACGGAATGAAGGATAAAGAAAAACTGGATGCCATTGTGGAGCAGAGTTTAAAGGATGCAGCAATCTATGATGAAGTAAAGGATTGTCTGAAAAAATCCGCATTAAGCCTTTCCGGTGGACAGCAGCAAAGACTTTGCATTGCCAGGGCATTGGCGGTGGAACCGGAGATTCTTTTAATGGATGAGCCCACCAGCGCGCTAGATCCGATTTCTACCTTGAAAATCGAAGATTTAATGCAGGAGTTAAAAAAGAAATATACCGTAGTCACAGTCACACACAATA
Source organism: Lachnospiraceae bacterium (assembly GCA_045542735.1). Lineage (GTDB taxonomy): Bacteria > Bacillota > Clostridia > Lachnospirales > Lachnospiraceae > UBA2882. The sequence goes on along the minus strand of JAZQLQ010000019.1, from coordinate 31,446 downwards.
TGCAGCAGGCAGCACGTGTTTCTGATTATACGGCATTTTTCTTGGTAGGTGAGGTTGTGGAATTTGATACAACGGATCAAATTTTTTCGAAACCCCAAGATAAGAGGACCGAGGATTATATTACCGGTCGGTTTGGTTAATAAATATATAAGATAGAAAAGAGGGAAAGAGATGTCACCCAGAATCAATTATGAAAAAGAATTAATCTTGTTGCATGATAATTTGGAAGAAATGGGGCGCCTGGTGGAAAAAAATCTTCAGCAGCTGTTTGCGGCATTGGATTGGAGAGAGAGGGGCACCTTGGAGGAAATCAAGGGAAATGATCATGTAATCAACGACATGGAAAGGACCATTGAATCCAAGTGTCTGACCCTGATTACCAAACAACAACCGGTAGCAGGTGATTTAAGAGTCATATCTGCCACACTAAAAGTTGTTACAGATATGGAAAGGGCAGGAGACCAGATTGTAGATATAGCAGAATTATTACTACGGATGGAGAGCATGGACTTGGGAAAATATTCCCGTTATTTTAGCGATATGGTACACGAGACCTGCAAAATGGTAAATGAGGCTGTAGATGCTTTTATCAGTGGAAACCGTGAAGCTTGCAAGAAGGTAATCGATGCAGATGATTTGGTGGATGAACTGTTTAACAAAGTAAAAGAAGATGTGATTTCAAAAGTAAAAGAAAATAAAATATCTGCAGATGAGTGTGTGGATGCTCTTATGATAGCCAAACATCTGGAAAAGATTGCAGACTATGCAGTAAATGTGGGCGAATGGGGAATTTTTCAGGAAACCGGAAATTTTACATAGATTTTACAAAATACCTCTCGCAATTTTTACATAAGGCATTTAAAATAATACTTGTGAAAAAACACTTTACGAAGAGGTATGTTATGAACTTTTTTGATTTTTTACCTATGATTGGTGGCTTGGCATTATTTTTATTCGGTATGAATTTGTTAAGTGACGGACTTTCCAAAGTGTCCGGCGGACGTTTGGAAAAAATTTTGGAGAAACTGACATCCAATCCATTAAAAGCAGTATTATTGGGTGCAGGAGTTACGGCGCTGATTCAGTCATCATCTGCCACGACAGTTATGGTGGTCGGTTTTGTTAACTCCGGTATTATGAAATTACAGCAGGCCGTCGGCATTATTATGGGTGCCAATATCGGTACAACTGCAACGGCATGGATTTTGAGTCTGGCTGGTCTGGAAGGAGATAATTTCCTGGTACAGTTGTGTAAGCCTACATCCTTTTCGCCGATTTTGGCAATCATTGGTGTGGCCATGATTATGTTTTCTAAGAAAGAGAGAAAACAAGATGTGGGAGGTATTCTCATTGGTTTTGCCATTTTAATGACAGGTATGGATATGATGTCAGCAGCAGTAAAGCCTTTGGCAGATGTACCTGAGTTTACCGGTTTGATGACCATGTTTAAAAATCCTTTGATGGGTATGCTGGTGGGAGCACTTCTGACAGCTATTATCCAGAGTTCATCTGCGTCAGTGGGTATTTTACAGGCACTGGCTCTTACAGGCGCCATTCCGATTTCTACAGCCGTACCGATTATCATGGGTCAGAATATCGGTACTTGTGTAACTGCTATGCTTTCATCCATCGGTGCAAGTAAAAATGCCAAGAGAACTGCATTTGTACATTTGTATTTTAATATTATTGGTACAGTTGCGTTCATGGTGGTATTCTATGCAGCCAATGCGATTGTGGGATTGCCGTTTATGAATGAGGCGGCCAATGCCGGAAGTATTGCGTTAATTCACAGTATCTTTAATATATTTGCAACATTAATCCTGTTACCATTCTCTAAAGGCTTGGTAAAATTGGCAAGCTTGACTGTACGTGATGATGTGAAGGAAGAAAAATTGTCCAAGGTTGATATGATGATTAAGACCTTAGATGACCGTTTCCTGGATACTCCTTCTTTGGCTATTGATCACTGCCAGGAAGTATGTTGTGAGATGGCACATACTGTTAAAGAATCCTTGTTCTTAGCAATGGAACAGATTGAAAATTATTCGGATGAGAGAAATGAGCAGGTTCATGCGCTTGAGGATGATGTGGACCGTTATGAAGATGCACTGGGTACCTATCTGGTAAAAATTGGTTCTCAGAACGTATCAGAAAGAGACAGTTATGCAGTTTCCATTATGCTTCACTCCATTGGTGATTTTGAGCGTATCAGTGACCATGCTGTCAGCATCAGTGAATCTGCAAAAGAAGCTACCAGTAAAGAACAGGGATTTTCCAACAAAGCTATTGCAGAACTCAATGTATTGATGGAAGCAGTCAAGGAAGTGCTTACTACATCTGTAGTAGCCTTTGATACCAAAGATTTAAAATTGGCGACCAATGTAGAGCCTTTGGAAGATGCCATTGATGATTTGAGCGATGAGGTAAAAGCACGCCATATCAAGCGTTTGCGTAAAGGTAAATGTACTATTGAAATGGGCTTTGTGCTTTCCGATATCACCACAAGCTTAGAGCGTGTGGCAGACCACTGTAGCAATATTGCCGTATGCTTACTGGAAGCCAGTGAAGAAAGCCTTGGTGTACATGAATATGTAGGAGCATTGAAGAAACCCGGCAATCAGGACTTTGAAGCACATCGCTTGCTTTACAAGACAAAATATGCACTTCCCGAATAAATACAAACCATAAACGGAGGAAACATGGCACTTATTTATATCGTTGAAGATGATCACAACATTAGTGAAATTGAAAGTTTCGCATTGAAAAATAGTGGCTTTGCAGTGGAAGAGTTTGCAGATGCAAAAAGCTTTTATAAGCGCATAGATGAAAAACTTCCCAATTTGATTTTGCTGGATGTCATGCTTCCGGATGAAGACGGACTTAGTATTGTAAGCAAACTCAGAGCGAGACCGGACACCAAAAAACTGCCGGTAATTATGGTCACAGCCAAGACTACAGAGATTGATAAGGTCAAAGGACTTGATATGGGAGCCGATGACTATCTGGCAAAGCCCTTTGGTGTTATGGAATTGATATCCAGAGTAAAAGCATTGCTTCGCCGCAGTGACGGTATGAGTGAAGAAAAACTTTTGATAGTGGGAGAAATTGTACTCAATACAGAGAGGCACAAAGTCAGTGTCAACGGACAAGAGTGTGAATTGACTTATAAAGAGTATGAATTGTTAAAACTCCTAATGAACAATGCAGGTATTGTAACAGGCAGAAATGTGATATTAGACAGAGTCTGGGGAACAGACTATGAAGGTGAATCCCGGACTCTGGATATGCATATTAAGACTTTGCGTCAAAAATTAAAAGAAGCCGGAACGCGGATTAAGACTGTGCGGAATGTAGGCTATATTTTAGATTAAGGACGGAGACCGGTATGAAGAAAAAAATCGGTATACAAATGATAAGCATCGCGACAGTGGCAATTATTTTAACTGCCATTCTCGTGATGTTTGCATTTGAGAAAGTATTACAATTACAGACTGAAGCAGATGCGGATGTGATTAGGGGAATGGTTAAGAATTATATACCGCTTTTGACCATTATCTTGGTTGCGGTTTGGTGTATCTGTTTTGTTTTATCCAAGTTGCTTATCAAAAACTTGCTAAAACCCATTGAAAATATGGCAAATCATATTGGAGAGCAGAATCAGGTAGAAACTTATGAAGAGTTGATTCCCTTTGTGCAATTGGTAAAGAAACAACACGAGGATATTATGCACAGCGTTACTATGCGTCAGGATTTTACCGCCAATGTATCCCATGAATTAAAGACACCGTTGACTGCTATATCCGGTTATTCGGAACTCATTGAAAACGGTATGGCAACAGAAGGCGATGTACGCAGATTTGCGGGAGAAATCCATCGCAGCGCCAACCGCTTACTGACATTGATTAATGATACCATTCGTCTTTCGGAACTTGATAGCGCAGAGCAGAACGTGTCAATGGAACCGGTCAATTTATATTACATTGCTGAAACATGTGTGAATATGCTAAAAATTAATGCAGAAAACCATGATGTAAATCTGGAATTTAGCGGCAAATTGGTAGCAGTAGTCGCAGATCGACAGATGATGGAGGAGTTGGTATACAATCTTTGTGACAACGCCATCCGTTACAACAATCCCGGTGGATATGTATATGTGTCGGTAGGTGAGATGGAAAAAGAAATCTATCTGAAGGTGAAGGATACGGGCATTGGTATTGCCAAAGAGCATCAGGAACGAATTTTTGAACGTTTTTACCGTGTGGACAAGAGTCGTTCCAAGTCAACCGGCGGAACGGGACTTGGCCTTGCCATTGTAAAGCACATTGTGGCAAGGTGTAATGCAAGGATTGATTTAGAGAGTAAACCCGGAGAAGGCACGGAAATCACGGTTTATTTCAAGAAAAGCCGTTGACAACGGGATAAAACGGGTGTATGATAACCAAAGAATATGGTATTAGTTTAGGAGTGGGCGAAAAAGTCCACTCTTACTTTTTGCCGAAAGGAAAGGTGAACGCATGTCAAAACGTGACACATATGAAAGCCGGACAGAACAACTTTTACTTCCCATTGTTGAATCCAACGGATTTGAACTGGTGGATGTGGAGTATGTGAAGGAAGGCAGTAACTGGTACTTACGCGCTTACATTGATAAGCCCGGCGGAATTACCATTGATGACTGTGAGGTTGTCAGCAGAGCTTTATCCGATCTCATGGATAAAGACGATTTTATTGATGATTCTTACATCTTGGAAGTCAGCAGTCCGGGATTGCTCCGGCCATTAAAAAAGGACAAAGACTTTGCCCGCCACATGGGGAAAGATTTGGAAATTCGTACTTTTAAGATGATTGATAAGAAAAAAGAATTTGTCGGAACGCTTTTGGCATACGATGGAGACACCATCACAGTGAAGCTTGAAGATGAGAAAGAAATGATTTTTGCAAGGAAGGAAATCGCTTTAGTCCGTCCTGCAATTGATTTTGATTAGGAGGAAAAGGAAAAAATGAACAAGGAATTAATGGAAGCACTGGATATTTTGGAGAAGGAGAAAGAAATCAGCAAAGAGACTTTGTTTGAAGCTATCGAAAACTCCCTGATTACTGCATGCAAAAACCACTTCGGTAAATCTGACAACGTGACCGTTGAGATTAACAGAGAAACCGGAGATTTCATGGTATGGGCAAACAAAGAAGTGGTTGCTACTGCAGAAGAAGTAGAAGACGATGTATTGCAGATTGCATTGGAAGATGCAGTAAAATATGACAAAAAAGCAAAAGTTGGCGAGACAGTTAAAATCGAAATCCGTAGCAAAGAGTTTGGCCGTATCGCTACACAGAATGCAAAGAACGTAATCTTACAGAAAATCCGTGAGGAAGAAAGAAGCGTTATCTACAATCAGTATTATGAAAAAGAAAAAGATGTAGTTACCGGTATTGTACAGCGTTACATCGGCAGAAACATCAGCATTAACCTTGGTAAATGCGACGCTATCTTAAATGAAAGCGAAATGGTAAAGGGTGAGACATTTAAACCTACAGAGCGTATCAAGGTATATATCTTAGAAGTAAAAAATACCACAAAAGGACCCCGTGTATTGGTAAGCCGCACACATCCCGAATTGGTAAAACGTTTATTTGAGTCTGAAGTGGCTGAGATTGCAGACGGTACTGTTGAGATTAAGAGCATTGCCAGAGAAGCAGGAAGCCGTACAAAGATGGCAGTTTATTCCGAAAATCCCAATGTAGACCCTGTAGGTGCATGTGTTGGTATGAACGGTGCAAGAGTAAATTCCATCGTAGATGAACTTCGTGGTGAGAAAATTGATATCATCAACTGGGATGAGAACCCCGGTAACTTAATCCAGAATGCATTATCTCCCGCTAAGATCGTAGCAGTATTTGCAGATCCTGATGAGAAAACTGCAAAGGTAGTTGTACCGGATTATCAGTTATCCTTAGCAATCGGTAAAGAAGGTCAGAACGCAAGACTTGCAGCAAGACTGACCGGCTACAAGATTGACATTAAGAGTGAGACACAGGCAAAAGATGCTCCCGGCTTCCGTTATGAAGACTATATGGATGAATACGAAGACGAAGAGTATGATGAAGAATATAGTGAAGAATTTGATGAGGCAGCTGAAGGCTATGCAGAAGAGTTGGAAGCTACCGAAGAAGAATAGAGGGATTACATGGCAAAAAAAATTCCAATGAGACAGTGCGTCGGATGCAATGAAATGAAAAGCAAAAAAGAAATGCTTCGTATCTTGAAAACACCGGAAGATGAAATCGTGTTGGATGATACGGGCAAGAAAAACGGTAGAGGCGCATATATATGCAGGAATAAGGAGTGTTTTGAAAAGGCACGCAAGCAGAAAGGCTTGGAACGATCCTTCAAAAAAGCGATATCTGCAGACATTTACGACAATCTGTTAAAGGAGTTTGAGCAATTAGATGAATAAACTTGATAGAGTATTATCCATGCTGGGTATTGCCGCAAAAGGCAGAAATGTGGTAAGCGGTGAGTTTGCTACAGAAAAAGCTGTTAAGACAGGAAAAGCATATCTTGTGATTGTGGCAGAGGAAGCATCGGACAATACAAAAAAGATGTTTACAAATATGTGTGAATTCTATGAGGTTCCCATTGCCTTTTACGGTGACAAAGATGCCTTAGGGCATGCCATCGGCAGACAAATGCGGGCAAGTCTGGCAGTCACAGACTTTGGTCTTGCAAACGGAATCTTAAAACTGTTAGAAGGCAACAAATGAATTCGGAGGTAGAATATGGCTAAAATGAAAGTATATGAACTTGCAAAAGAATTAGATAAACAGAGTAAAGAAATCGTGACCTTCCTCACAGACAAAGGTGTGGATGTAAAAAGTCACATGAGCACCATCGAAGATGATGCTATTGATATGGTAAAAGCTGCATTCGGCGGCAAAGCAGCAGCGCCTGCTAAAGAGGAAAAGAAGGCAGAAGCGCCCAAGGCAGAGGCACCTGCAAAGGAAGCGCCCAAGGCAGCGCCCGCTAAAGAGGAAGCGCCCAAGCCCAAAAAGAAAAATATTATCTTTGTAAGCAATCCTCATAACAGTAAAATGCCGGGTCAAAGACCGAACAACGGCAATAATAACGGTAACCGCAATAATGGCGGCAATAATGGAAATGGCGGCAGACCCGTACAAAAGGCACAGGCACAGCAGCAGTACAGACCTTTGCCCAAACCGGTGATCAAACCTGCGGCACTTCCCAGCATTGAAGAGGAATTTGGTGTACCTGAAAAGGCAGCACCTACACAAAACCGTAACGATAATCATGGCAACAACAGAAATGAGAATCGCAATGAAAACAGAAATGATGGAAACAGAAGAAATCAGGACGGAGGAAACCGTGGCGGCGAAAGACGTCAGGGAGGTTATAATAACAATAATCAGGACCGTCGAAATAGTGATGGTAATCGCGAAGGTGGCAGAGATCATAAGAAACCTTTCCAGAATAATGACCGTCCTAACAGAGGCGATGGAAAACAGGGAAATAACTTCAAGAAACCTCAGGGTGGAAAGAGCTTCGTTCCCGAAAGTCCAATTAAGGATACCGAGAAACATCGCGATGAAGAAAAACGCAGACAAAATCAGGAAAGAGACAAACGATCTAAGAAAGATTTGATTTACGAAGAAGATGATTTTGGAGGAAAAGGCAAAAACAATAAGCCCGGACGTTTCATTAAGCCTGAAAAGAAAGTTCAGGAGAAGGAAGAAGAGCAGATTAAAGTAATCACACTTCCTGAATCCCTGACCATCAAAGAACTGGCTGATAAGATGAAAATCCAGCCCTCTGCAATCGTTAAGAAACTGTTTATGCAGGGTCAGATTGTGACTGTAAACCAGGAAATCACATATGAAACAGCAGAAGAAATTGCTATCGAATATGAGATTATCTGCGAGCAGGAAGTAAAAGTTGATGTTATTGAAGAGTTGTTAAAAGAGGAAGAGGAAGACGAAGCCGTGATGAAAAAACGTCCTCCGGTTATCTGTGTTATGGGTCACGTTGACCACGGTAAAACTTCCCTTTTGGATGCAATCCGTAAGACTAATGTAACAGACCGTGAGGCAGGTGGTATTACACAGCATATCGGTGCTTATACCGTAAGCGTAAACGGTGAGAAGGTTACATTCCTGGATACACCCGGACATGAAGCCTTCACAGCTATGCGTATGCGTGGTGCAAACTCTACCGATATCGCAGTATTGGTAGTAGCTGCTGACGACGGTGTTATGCCTCAGACAGTAGAAGCTATCAACCATGCCAAAGCTGCAGGAATTGAAATTATCGTTGCAGTAAATAAAATTGATAAACCCAGTGCCAATATTGACCGTGTAAAACAGGAATTGGCAGAGCATGAACTCATCTCCGTTGATTGGGGCGGAAGCACAGAGTTTGTACCGGTATCCGCTAAGAGTGGAGAAGGTATCACAGACTTATTGGAGACCATTATCCTTACATCTGAGATTTTAGAGCTCAAAGCGAACCCCAACCGTCGTGCAAGAGGTCTTGTTATTGAGGCGGAATTGGATAAAGGACGTGGTCCGGTTGCTACCATTTTGGTACAGAAAGGTACTTTAAAAGTCGGTGACTTTATTTCTGCAGGCGCAAGCCACGGTAAAGTACGTGCCATGGTAGATGATAAAGGAAGACGTGTTAAAGAAGCGACACCTTCTACCCCCGTTGAGATTCTCGGTTTATCCGATGTACCCAATGCGGGAGAAATCTTTATCGCACACGAAAACGATAAGACTGCAAAGAACTTTGCAGAAACCTTTATCGCTCAGAATAAAGAGAAGAAATTGGAAGAAACTAAGAGCAAAATGTCCTTGGACGATCTGTTTAGCAAGATTCAGGAAGGCAATTTGAAAGAATTGAACCTGATTATCAAAGCAGACGTACAGGGTAGTGTGGAAGCAGTAAAACAGAGTCTCTTAAGACTTTCCAACGAAGAAGTTGTGGTTAAATGCATCCACGGTGGTGTTGGTGCCATCAATGAATCTGACGTAACCCTTGCTGCAGCAAGTAATGCAATCATCATCGGATTTAATGTTCGTCCCGATGTAATGGCAAAAGCAGCATCCGAGAGAGAAGGCGTAGATGTCAGACTTTATAAAGTTATTTATCAGGCAATCGAAGATGTGGAAGCAGCCATGAAAGGTATGCTTGATCCTGTATTCGAAGAAAAAGTTATCGGTCATGCCGAAGTACGTCAGATCTTCAAGGCATCTGCCGTTGGTAATATTGCAGGTTCCTACGTATTGGATGGTAACTTCCAGAGAGGCTGTAAAGTACGTATCAGCAGAGAAGGCGAGCAGATTTATGAAGGTGAACTTGCCAGCCTGAAACGTTTCAAAGACGACGTAAAAGAGGTTAAAGCAGGCTTTGAATGCGGTCTTGTATTTGAAGGCTTTGACCAGATGCAGGAATTGGATATCGTAGAAGCATATATTATGGTTGAGGTTCCCAGATAGGAGCAGTATGAGAAAAAACAGTATTAAAAATACCCGTATTAACGGGGAAGTACAACGTGTACTTGCAGATATCATCAGAGGGCAGATCAAAGATCCACGTATCAGCCCTTTGACCTCTGTGGTTGCCGTTGAAGTATCCCCTGACCTTAAGACTGCCAAAGCATGGATTTCCGTCCTTGGTGATGAAAAAGCACAGGAAGATACCTTGGCAGGCTTAAAGAGTGCGGAAGGTTATATTAAAAGTAAACTGGCAAAGGAAATCAATTTGCGCAATACACCCCAGATTACCTTTGTCATGGACCAGTCCATTGCATATGGTGTTAACATGACCAGAAAAATTGATGAGGTAACCAAAGATTTATGATGAATCTGATCAAAATATGTAAAGATGCAGAATCTATCGGTATCAGTGGACATATCAGACCTGATGGAGATTGCGTAGGTTCCACCTGTGCACTCCGTCAGTTCTTAAAAAAGGCATTTCCCCAAAAAAGAATTGATATCCGTCTGGAACAACCGGCGGATATCTATGATTTTATACCGGGAGTAAAAGAAATCTGTACAGATACAGATGCCATCACCTATGATGTGTTCTTTGTTCTTGACAGTATACCGGAACGGATTGGCGACGCATATGACTATTATGAAAATGCCAAATATAAAGTAAATATCGATCATCATATTACCAATCCCGGCTGCGGAGATGTTTTCTATATTGATGCGGCTGCAAGCTCTGCCAGTGAACTTGTCTATGACTTGATCAAAGAGGCAGATCCTGAAGGAAATTACATGGATGCTATGCTTGCAGAGACCATTTATCTTGGCATCATCCAGGATTGTGGTGTATTCCAATACTCCAACACATCCCCCAAGACTTTGCGGATTGCTGCAGATTTGATTTCCTACGGATTTGATTTCTCAAGGCTGATTGATGAGACTTTTTATGAAAAGACTTATGTGCAAAATCAGATGCTAGGGTTTGCCTTGGCTAACGCAAAGACGGCATTGAATGATGACTTTATTTATTGTGCGGTTACCAGAGCGGATATGGCAGAGTTGGGAGCAGATGACCATGACTTTGAAGGTGTGGTGAATCAGCTTCGTTACACCAAGGGTGTAAAAGTGGCAGCTCTTATCCGTCAGACCAAGGATGGCGATTATAAAGTAAGCCTTCGAAGTGGCGGCGCTGTAGATGTGGCAAAAGTGGCATCGGTATTTGGTGGTGGCGGTCATGTACGTGCAGCGGGCTGTAACTTAAATGACACTCATGAAGAGATGGCAGATCAACTCATTGATGAGATTGCCAAGCAGTTATCTTGATTGCAAATAGAGATGTCAGAAAATAAAGATATCAGAAAAGGAAGATACCATGTTAAACGGTATTATCATTGTTAATAAAGAAAAAGATTTTACATCCCACGATGTAGTTGCAAAACTCCGTGGGATTTTAAAACAGAAAAAAATCGGTCACACAGGAACGTTGGACCCCCAGGCACAAGGTGTATTGTCCGTATGTCTGGGAAATGCCACCAAGCTGTGTGACGTTTTAACGGATAAGAAAAAAGAATATGTGGCAACCCTTCTTTTGGGAGTGACCACTGATACCGAAGATATGACGGGAACGGTGCTGACACAAAGTGAAGTGACGGCTACCGAGGAAGAAGTGCGGGAGGCAGTGGCATCCTTTGTAGGGAAATCCATGCAGGTACCGCCCATGTATTCGGCGCTAAAGGTAAACGGTAAGAAACTTTACGAACTTGCAAGAGAAGGCAAGGTGGTAGAACGGGAAGCCAGACCTATTGAGGTATATGAAATGGAAATTCTTTCTATGGATTTACCAAGAGTAGAACTTCGTGTATTTTGTTCCAAGGGTACATATATCCGCACACTTTGTGCCGATATCGGTGCTAAGCTTGGATGCGGTGGTGCTATGGAGAGCCTGCTTCGTACCAGAGTGGAAGACTTTTATCTCAAACAGGCACATACCTTGGCAGAGATTGAGGAAATCCGTGACAGAGAAGCACTAGATACCATTGTAATCCCTGTGGATGAGGTTTTTGGATATTTACCCAAGATACATATGAAGCCGGAGTTTGCCATTATGATAGAAAACGGCAATACCTGTCCTCTTTCAACCATAGTAGAAGATGACCTTTTGCCGCAAGACGGACAGCGTTTCCTAATGTATCACAGCAACGGATTGTTTTACGGCATTTATGAATATGTAGAAAAAGACGGGCTGTTAAAGCCCTATAAGATGTTTATTCCCAAAGAGTAGAGAGAATTGTGCGATGCAGATAATAGAAAATACCACAGAATTTCATATAGAAGAAAAGACTGCTATAGCCATTGGAAAGTTTGATGGTATTCACAGAGGACATAAAGAAATCTTTAAATGCTTACAGGAAGCACGCGAAAACGGATTAAAAACGGCTATTTTTACCTTTGATCCTTCACCGGCGGCATTCTTTTCGGGCGGTAACATCAAAGAACTGACTACCAAGAATGAAAAGCGGATTCTCTTTGAGCAGATGGGCATTGACTATCTGGTGGAATATCCCTTTGATAAAGCTACAGCAGCCATTGACCCGATGCAATATGTGACAGAAGTGCTTCTTCGTAAAATGAATGGTGCCTGTATTGTGGCAGGTTATGATGTGAGCTTTGGTAAAGGCGGCAAAGGTAACCGGAAACTATTGGAGCAGTTATCCGCAGAACTTGGTTTTAAGTTGCAGATCATCGACAAACTCAAGTATGAGGATCGGGAAATCAGCTCCACCTATGTCAGGGAAGAAGTGACCAAGGGCAATATGGAAAAAGTACAAGAGTTACTTGGCGAAGCGTTTTTTGTCAGTGGCATTGTGGAAAATGGCAAAAAGCTGGGAAGACGCCTTGGCATGCCAACTACCAATTTATATCCCGAAGAAGACAAGCTCCTTCCTCCAAACGGTGTATACTGTAGCAAAGTCAAGGTAAACGGTGCTTGCTACAACGGTGTGACCAATATCGGTTCCAGACCAACAGTAGAGGACGGAAACCGCATCAGCGTGGAAACCTATCTCATGGATTTTGATGAGGAAATCTATGGAGAGGTTATACAAGTGGAATTGTTGCATTTCTTAAGACCTGAGCAACGGTTTGATGATGTAGAACAACTAAAGAGAGCAGTTATGCACAACATAGAAGAAGCCAAACGGTATTTTCAGTAAGAAATATCGGGTGGCTTTTTTTATATATAAGAACAAAAACTTAAATGCAACAATATACAACAAAATAACATCAAAAACATTTACAACAAATAAAAATAGACTTATAATGATAAAACATTTTGAGGTTTTATGGGGGGTATTATGAAAAAATTATTATATTTTTGTTTGTGTGTAAGTCTATCTTTTGCATTTCCTATGTATTCCATAAAAGCGGCAACTTATGAATATGATGAACTTGGCAGGGTGACACAGGCAACCAATGAGGATGGTAGCCGTGTGACCTATATTTATGATGCCAATGGAAATCTTGTAGAAATCAAGGTGACAAATGCTGTTGAGGATATGGAAGATACGATAGAAAATAGCGACAACATCGATGGCAAGACAGATATAGGAAAAGATGCAAATGATAGAACAGAAAACAATAGGGAACAAAGCGGGGAAACTGATGAAAACATGGATATATTAAGTGATGAAAGAATAGAGTCGGAAACAGACGCACAAAATGGCACAGAAGAGGAAATGCCGGAAGAAGATGATAGTGCAAAGACTGTGATTGATCAAGTAGAAGAGCATATAGAACAACAGAATGAGGCTGAGGACAAAAATAATACCGGCAAAGTCATAGGTGGATTGTTGATAGCAAGTGCATTGGGTGGAATAACGGTATTTGTGGCAAAAAAAGGGAAGAAGGAGAATACAGACAATGAATAATCGGATGAAATGGTATGAAATCAGAAAAACAATTGCCGTAGCATTGATTGTGACATTTTTGCCTTTTTCCAGTTTTGCACAGGCGGGTGTACAAGTGGTGCATGCGGAGCCTATGCTGGAAGAGCCATTAGTAGAAATATCACAAAATACTATGACAGTGGAAAGTGAACCGGCAGATCTTCAAAATCCTGTATTGGAAATTGCAGATGATATTACGTTAGAGGAAGATTGGCATATAACAGAGGAAGTTGTATTTACCGGCGGAGAAATTGACTTAAATGGGCATACTATGACAATTAGTAGTAATTTTATTCATAGTAGCGGTACTATGCGTTTTAATGGCGGCAAGTTAATTGTTGATGGAGATTACCGCAAACAGAGCCGGGAGTTACAGGAGGATGCCACCTGGCTGTATGGATTATCTGACGGTAAATTGTATATGAACAATGAAGATGATTATTTTTTGATTCGTGGAAATTATTATAATCAAAGTAGCTCAGCCGGTTATGACTATTTGAATATGGGATGCATTGAACTAAGGGGAGACTACATACAATCAGAGGATGCAGAACGTGGATTTAGCGCAAATTCCACACATACATTTTTGATTAGCGGAGAAGGGCAACAGGTATTAAATTGTAGTGAAAAAATAGAAAATCTGATTGGCTCTATCAAGATCACAAATATATCAGAAGAAGGGGTTTGGATTGAAGGAAATCATAGAGTAACGGGCAGTTTTGAATCGGAAAGAGAAAGTTATATTGAAGGAATTTTGTGTACTTCTGCATATCAATTTGTTGAACAAGGGTACTATGCAGGTAGCGTAGAGTTTATGTATTCAGTGTATTTGCGTGTTCCGTTTGAGTTTGGTGGGGATGTATATTGCGATTCTGTGTTTTATATGTATGAAAAAACAAAAATAAAAGGGAACCTCTATGTTAGAAATTATTTTTATCAAAATAATGATTTAACGGTTGAGGGAAATATCTATATGTCGGATAGTGAGAATGGTTGGGTGGCATGCTTGCTTAATCAAGGATACCAATTACACATAAAAGGTGATGTCATTGCAGAGACGCAAAATACAAGTAATTATACAGGTATCGGTCTGTATAATGAAAACGCCTATGTACTGATTGGAGGAGATTACTGTGTCTATGCACCAAATTGTGCAAAAGACTATTATCTCTATAACAGTTACGGAACTGTTGAATTGAAAGGAGATATGGACTTTACCCAAAGCATTGATTTTAACAGCGGAGCAACGCTCATCTTAAGCGGTGATGATGAGCAACATATTAATGTGACGCAAGAGAGTCGTTTTTGTATACTAGATATACAAAATAAAAGCGAAGGTGGCGTGCACTTTGATAGTTATATAAATTATGAAAAGATTATTCTTTCCGGAAAAGCATATTATCATGATATTCCCATGCTGGCTGCTTACTCACTTAACGAAGATACTGTAATCGATGGTGATGTAGTATTGTGTGGCGACGTGATGAGCCTTAATGGACACACACTGACCGTAAAAGGCGATTTGATTCAACTGGGTACACAGATGCAGATTGACGGAGGAGAATTGCTTGTAGAGGGCAGTTATTACATTGGTGAACCGGATGGTATGTGGGAAGAAGAACTGACCACATACTCCAATGGAAGTCTATACATGACCGGTGTGCAGGATCGCGTAACTGTATATGGTGATTTGTATATGGTAAAGAATTGTTCCAATACCAGTCATCAATATCATTCCATGTGCGAAAGTGTTTTAAAAGCAGGAACATTGGACGTAAAAGGTGACCTGGTCGTAAGGGATGGACAATTCGGATACAGTGCGTTTGAAACGGAAGAAAACACACCGTTTACACTTGTCTTGAGTGGAGATTCTAAACAAAGGGTATGGTTTGATACAAACTTTTCTACAACCGAAATTAACCATTTAACTATTACCAATACCAGTGACGAAGGCGTAGAATTCATCGAAAATCCTTTTGTACAGGGAACGATTCTGACAGAAAAAAATAATCATATCACAGGCAACATTAGGATATGGGGATTGAGCCAGTTGGCAAATGGCTATTATGCTGGAGGTATTTATGTAGAGTCATTATCTACCATTAGAGTAAATCAAAAGGCTGAGATTGGCGGTGACTTCATCAATGACGGTTACCTATATATGCAGGATGAAAATAGTCATTTGATTGTAATCGGGGACTTTGTCAATCGTAGTACACATGCGTATATGGAAAACGGAACATTAGAGTTGAAAGGAGACTTTAGCGATACAAGTGGCATTACCTATGACCCGGCGCATCGCATTTTATTTAGTGACGATGAGAGACAGACCATTTCCTGTACTGCGACCTTGGGAACTATAGAATTACAGAATCCTGCAGGTGTTTATTCTGAGAGGGCTTTTAAGTTTGCAAAATTAATTACAAACGGCTATCGCCTGATTGTGGCAGATGAAGAAGGAATCATTGGCTATACCTTGACAAGCGATGAAACCATGATTGGTGATTTGTACCTGACTGCCGGAGTCATGGATTTAAACGGACATACGCTGACGGTCAAAGGCGATGTCATTTTGCAGGAAGGTACCATAGATATCAATGGCGGTACACTCATCGTAGAGGGGGATTACCGTCAACAATTCAGAAACCGTACAGAAGAGGGCTTTACTTATACAGAAAGTGAAGGCCTGCTTGTTATGTCTGAAGATGAGGATAAATTACAGATTATGGGTGATATGATTTTATCACCGAAAAGTAAAGAACTGGTTGGAATGGAAAATGGTACCGTCATCTTAAACGGAACAGAAAAGCAGACCGTATCAGCAGAAAATCCATTTACCATTCAAGCTGATTTGCAAATTGTGAATACCTCTTTGCAGGGAGTGGCACTGGAAGCGGATATCATATTAGAAGGACAAGTGTCTGATTTGCAATATAAAACCGGTGGTAGCGGTTGTGTTTTGATTTCGGACTTTGGTCAATTGGAAAATGGTCGTTTTGGTGGCAATGTGGAGCTTGTTGCAGATTGTTACTTGGAACAGAATGTAACTATCCATGGAGATTTAACACTCTCAAAAACATTGTATGTAGAAACATATAAAATGTCTGTAGATGGTAACTTGTATACAACCGGTGCAGGCAAGCTCACCATGGAAGAAGCAGAAAGCTATGTACTCGTAAAGGGCAATGTAGAATATGCCACCGCAACAAACGGTTCGGGATGTAGATTTACAGACGGTATCTTGGAAGTTAGGGGTGATTATACCGATCCCAACTACACGGATGTGGATGTCAATCACACGCTCCTTCTTAGTGGTGATGATCTGCAGACGGTGGCTTGTAATGCTTACCTTGGTACGCTTGAGTTGAAAAATGATAGTGAAGAAGGTGTGTACTCGGCAAATACCATCCACAAAAAGAACCTGCTTTTAAACGATTGCAATCTGACTATCGGTGATGGAACAGGTATCTATGGTTTTACTCTAGAGGATGACTATGTAGTGGATGGAAATCTGACTTTATTGGATGATACCTTGGATTTAAATGGCTATACACTAACAGTCAAAGGGGATTTAATCCTACAAGAAGGTATATTAAAAGTCAATAACGGAACCTTGATTGTGGAAGGTGATCTGTATACCTATGCAAAATATCGTAGTGAATATGGTGGGAATGCATGCGGTTGTCTTGTGATGGAACATCCCCGGGATTTAGTGAAAATTAACGGTGATTGGATTATGGAGCATAACGCACCTTGTGATTGTGCCATTAACAATGGAATCATAGAATTACAGGGAGATTTAAAGCAGTTAGGCTATAATTCCTCCAGTCATATCAGATGTACTCTGATTTTAAACGGCACAGAGAAACAGGCTGTGTATTATCACGGCTTGCAGATAAAAGAACTAATTGTAAAAAACAATAGTGTTGAGGGTGTTGAATTAGTTAGTGATGTAACCGTTACAGAAAAAGTAACGGATGAAAATAATAAATTGACCGGCAAAAGTATCTGTATCACTGATTTTGCGGTAGTAGAAGAGTTTGAAGGAAGCGTAAAATGGACAGGAAATGGGTCGCTTGTTTCGGATGTTCGATTTGGTGGAGATTTAACCATCAAAGGGACGCTGGATATAGGACATGCTTCATTGGTTGTTGACGGAAATTTAACTATTTTTGAAAGCGGCAAACTGATCATGGATGAAGCGGATGCCTATGTGCTGGTAAAAGGTGACTATGCTGATAAAAATACATATCCAAAGAATACATTTAACAATGGCGTTTTAGAGGTAAAAGGAAATTATACCGAACAGGAAAACGGTGTTTATGGAAACAACCATACTTTAATTTTAAGTGGCGATAAGTTACAAACGGTACTTGCAACATCTTCTTATGGGACCATTGAGTTACAAAATTACAGTGAAGAAGGTGTTTACTCTGAGTATGCGCTGGATGCCAAACAAATGATTACCAATGGTTGCAAGCTTACCATTGGAATGATTGATGGTGTATATGGCAAGACCCTGCGCGACGATTATACCGTGGCAGGCGATATGGTATTGTGCGGAAATACCATGGATTTAAATGGCCATACCCTGCTGGTAAAAGGTGATTTGACCTTGTGGGACGGTGAAATTCTTGTAAACGGAGGAACTCTGATTGTAGAAGGAAATTTACAGACCTATGCTTATCAGGGGAAATTCGGACATGGATGTCTGATTATGGAAAAAGAAGACGACAAGGTTGAAATCGGCGGAAACTGGGTGATTTATCAGGATAGTAATTGTACCTGTAGTTTGAAGGCAGGAACCATAGAGTTAAAAGGGAACATGGAAAAAACCTATGGTTATAGTGAGATTTATGATATTGGTTGCCATGTTGTGATGAATGGTGATAGAAAACAGGAATTGAAGGTGAACAGTTATACAGATATTGGAAATATTACGTTTAATAATCCGAGTGAAGAAGGCATCTATATCACCAACAAAACCAGCATATCCGGCAATATCAACCAAGTAAGTGGTGTTGTGACCGGAAACGGCATTGTGGTACAGGATTTATCCCAAATCCAAAATGGAAATTATGCAGGAGATATCATACTGGAAAGTACAAGCACCCTGACACAGGATATCACAGTAGACGGTAAGTTACAGATTGATGGAGAGTTACATTGTGACGGTTATCTGGTAGAGGCAGATAACCTGATTATCAATGGCAAACTGTATACGGATAATGCATATATCAACGTGGAACAGAATCTGACTGTTCAAAATCAGGGTATGCTGATTATGAACGAAGCGGATGCCTATGTGCTTGTCAAAGAAAATCTGGTATTTAATAGCATAGCAAGTCATGAAGGCTATCTGACAAACGGTACACTGGAAGTGATGAAAAATATTACGGTTGGAAAATCCTGCAAGGGCTTTGTTGCAACCGGTGACCACTATACTATCTTCCGACGCAGAAGCGTGGTGGATGAAACAACAATAAAACAGGATGTATACCTGAATACCTATGCAAGCATTCATTTTGCCAATCTGGAATTGACCAAGAGTTATCAGAATGGTTACACAGATAACTATAGTGTACTGGAATCATGGGCAGATAATGTGATTTATGTGAGATATGGCATATCCGTTCCCAGTGAAGTGAAGGAAATCAATGTATCTGCGACCACAGAAATAACGGTAACCTTATCCTACTCAGGTGATTGGGAAGAAAGTGACATCCGCAATTTCCGTATTTATCGAAACGACAAACGAATTGCCACTACAACCTTGGCTACCTACACAGACAAAGGTTTGGAGCCTAATACAACCTATACCTACAAGGTATATCCTTGTAACGTGGATTATCAGATGGCGCGCCGCTCACCGGAATATACGGTTACCACCATGGCGGACACACAGGCACCCACCATACCGGGCAATCTGCGTGTGGCAGTCAGAACCGGCTCGGCAGTCACAATGAAATGGGACAAAGCCGGCGACAATGTGGCCATAGCAGGCTACCGCCTCTATCGGGATGATACCTTGATTTATGATGGTAAAACAAATATATACAAAGACGAAGGATTAAGTGCAAACACACTGTACACCTATCAGGTTAAAGCTTACGACACATCAGGAAATGAGTCAGAGCTGTCTGATAGCGTGGATGGTGCTGTTTACATGCCAAGGATTTCGTCTGTTACACCGGCAGACTATGCAGATATCGGTGGTGAAATTGTAGAGATTAAGGTGGCATGTAAAAATGGCGGCAACAGTCAGGATGCCACCATGAACATTGAATATTATGATAGCAAAAATGACCGCTATGTGTTGTTGACCAAGACACCCCTTGCACAACCGGATACAACCAAAGACTATACACTCACATATGAGTGGGAAATCTTTGAGTATGCTTTGGAAGGGGATGTGGATTTACGTTTTACCCTGACGGATGAAGACGGTAATCAGACGCGGCAGGTTGTGACCTATGTTATTGATAAGACAGCACCCGAAGTGCCCACAGAAATAACAGCACAGGATGAGGGCGGTACTGTCACCATCAACTGGAAAATCAGTAAAAGTGCAGATTGTGTAGGATACCGTTTATACCGCGTCAATACTGATACCGGTGAAGGCGTGGAGCTTGCCGATGTTACAGGCAGAAACAGTTCCTGGTATTCGGATGAAACCATAGAGGATAATACCGCATACAACTATTATGTACGTGCTTATGATAAATTTGGCAACTTAAGTGCCATGTCTGATATTGCCAAGGTGGAGACAAGCGAGGATACCAAAGCGCCCAGAGTCACCGCCATGACACCTGCATCGGGACGGATTAACCGTACCACAGATTTGATTGTCACAGGTAAAGACAACCGCGCGGTAAAAGAATTTAAACTCTATACGCGTCAAAGTTCTGAAGAAGAATGGGAATACTTTGCTACAGTAATCGCAGAGAATAATCAGGCAACCTACATATGGGATACCACAGCATACGCAGAAGGAAACCATTATATAAAAGCAGTGGCAGTGGATGTTAACGGCAATGAAAGCGAAGAACTCTTCATGCGCCGCTATGAAGTGGACAACACGGGTATTGCCAAGATCCGTCTCCTTCCGGCTACGGCAGGAAGTACTACGATACAGCTTGAGTGGGAAGATGTAGAAGAGGCAGACTTTGGCTATTTTGTGGTGGAAGAAAAGATAAATGGCGTATGGGTGCAGAAAGCTAAGATTAGCGATAAGCTGGGATACCGTGCAGAGAACCTGCAACCGGAGACCACTCATACCTATCGCGTGACCGGTTTTGATAACCTGGGCAATGTGGGAATTCCTTCAGACCCCATTACGGTGACAACCATAGAGGATACAACAGCACCTACCATCACCAAGATACAGCCCACAGGCTCCTACTACAAGGACAGCATTCCATTAGCAATGACGGTTAAAGACAATGCAGGTGTGGATTATGGTGTATTCTCCTATACCGTCAGCGGAAATGGCATGGATGGTATTTATACAGAGATTGCAAGAGTAGAAGGAACCGGTAAAACCACAGAGAATTTAAATCATACATGGGATATTTCTGCCCTTCCCGAAGGAGAAGTAATAGTCCGTTTTGAGGCCTATGATACCGCAGGTATCCACAACACGCTCTATGAAGAAAAACAGATTGAAAACACCTATATCATCGACCGTACAGCGCCGGGTAAAGTAAACGGAGCAGAAATTGTGGGAGATGAAGGCGCCATCAGCTTAGAATGGGATAGCGTCAGTGACAATGATATTGCAGCCTATGAAGTAGAACGGGCAAAAGAAGGGGAAAGTGTCTTCCGAAAAATCGGACAGACCACCAATACCCTGTATTATACCGATACCAATGTCCAAATGGGCAATACCTATATATATCGTATCGTAGCGGTGGATATGGCAGGCAATAAAGGCGAAACCTCTGATGAAATCTATGCGACCATCAGAAGAGATGAAGAAGCTCCGGTTGTGACAGGTATCTCACCGGGTCAGGAAATCATAGGAAATAATCCGACTCTAAAAGTGTTAGCCATGGATAACGCAAAACTTCAGAGCATTACGCTTGAGTACCGGGATACAAGTGAAACCGATATCTGGCATGAGATTGCCACTCTGGAACTATCGGGCAGAGACCACTATAAAGAAGTGAAATGGGATACCGACGGCCTTATGGAAGAGACCGTCTACGAAGTGCGCGCAAAAGCCGTGGATGCAACAGGCAATGAAAGCGAATATGTGACCAGAAACTATACATTGGATTTAACTGCACCACAGACACCGGAGCTCACTGTCAAAACAGGAAGCTTCTGTATCGAAATGGAGTATAGCGAAAATACAGAAGAAGACTTCCGTTGTTATAAAATTTATCGCAGGGCTTATGGAGAAAAAGACTATACCTGTGTACAGGCAACCATCCAAAATGAATTTACTGATGCCGTACCGGAGACCGATACCACCTATTACTACAAGGTACGTGCTTATGATATCTATGGTAATTATAGCGAAAGTACCGTAGAGCACAGCTATGCCAACCATGTGGATAAGATTGCCCCTGTGGCAGAATTGCCGGAGACTGTCTTTGGCTTTACGGGAATGGAAGTGGGCTTTGACGGTACCATGAGTAACGATAACGTCCGTATCAACCGCTACGAGTGGGACTTTGGTGATGGCACCACAACGACCGGAGTCAGACCCAGCCACACCTATGAAGAAGCGGGTACTTACAACGTGACCCTGACGGTAAGAGATGCGGCAGGGAATGAATCAGTTGGATATAGTACTGTACAGGTGATGGATCAAACCAATACAGGCAGTGCAATTATCAAAGTTTTGGGAACAAATGGACAAGCGATTTCCGGAGCATACGTGTATGTGAAAGCAAATGAAACCGGAACAGAAACCATTAGATTGAGAACCAATGTATATGGTGAAGCAAAACTAATAAGTGAAGAGGGTGAATATGAATTTTCTGCATTTGCAGAAGGATATATGCCTACGGAAGGTGTTGTCCGTGTCAATAAATATGAAACTCTGGAAAAAAGTGTGACTCTGGCAGTTGGAGAAGTTGTTACAGGAAATCTGACAGTCAGACGTTTGGAATTGGAAGAAATGATTGAATTGGGTGTAGACCTTTCTGCGCCGGAAAACTATCATACATTTACTTTTAAAACAGAACTTTGGTTTGCAGAATGTCCCTTACCATCTATGGTGGAGAAAACAGAAAATACAGCAACACAAAGCAAGAAAAATAGCATAGATACGGGAAAAGGTCTGGGAACTTATACACATAAGAATACTACTTTGCAAATATCGTTAGTAAATGTACCCAAAGAGTCTGAAGAGGAAGAAGAGATTAATCCGACAATTACATATTTAGAGACAACCCAGACGGTTAGTTGGTTAAAAGATATGTATGAGGTAAAACTGGGTATTATTAATAATGCAAACAGCGGCTATACCATTACAAATGCATCTGCAACTTTAAATTTACCACAAGGTATGAGCTTGGCTCGTACAAATTCGGGTCAAACACATACCACATTTATGGAGGATATAGACGGACAAGAAAAAGCAGAAACATCTTGGATTGTTAAGGGAGATGAAAGTGGAACGTATACTCTTTCTGCGTCTTTCCATGGTATTTTATTGCCTTTTGAAGCGGATATTGATGCACAATTTGAAGCAATGATGGAATGTGATGTTCCGGCAGGTAAGGGACTACATATCTATGTATATCCACAAGATGTATATTATCCGGGAGAAAAGTATTATATCCATTTTGAGATTGCAAATGAATCTCCAAGGACATTATATAAGATAGACACGACTATGGGGGTATTTGAGCAACCTGTACCCATTACCGAGATGATTGTAAAGGATTATGAGACTGGTGAAATTGTAGAGTATGAACGATACGAAGGAACTGATTATCACATTACAGATCCTGCAGATAAAGCAGTCCCGGTTTTGGCTAACGGTGATAAATTATCTTGTGAGGTATTACCGGCAGGAGAAAGTATTTATGGTACCTACTGTACGATTGTAGATGGTGATGAAGATTGCTGTTATCGGATGATTGAGGGTCTTATTACAGAGTTGGAAGGCGAAAACTTGGGAGTAGAGGTAACCATAAAACCGATAGCCAGCCATATTGTAAAATACTTACAATATATTGACCCTGAGACGGGAACTTATTATGGAGACCCTGTAGATTTAACAAATGGTGCGTTTTTACAGGATATTTCAAGTTTTTCTGTAGATGGAGCAACCAGTTTGTCAGTAGGCATGCATTATAACTCCATGGCAGCAACCTATCTTGGTGAGTGTGGCTATGGATGGAGTCATGATTATGAACAACGGCTGGAAGATCATGGTGCATTTATGAATCTCTATTTAAGTCCGTATGTACCAATTACTTTTGTTAGTAAAGAAGCGGGTGAACAGGTAATATATGGAACCATAGAAGATGAAAAAATAATACGGATAGATAACAATGCTTGTTACGATGATGTATTTTATCCTGCATCTGATGCCTATCGAGGATGGAGCCTGCAAAAGACAGAGAATGGATACGAGGTGACAAGTAAAGATTTGACTGTGTATCGATTTGATATAGAAGGCAGATTAGCAGGAATCGAAACAAAGTCGGGTGAGAAAGTCACAATATCCCATGAAGAAAGGAATACAACTATCACAGATTGTGCATCCGGCGAACAATTGCACTTGATATATAATGAAGCAGGTATGCTTGTGCAGATAAAGGATAACCATGGGCGTATCAATGATTTATATTATGAAGGAGAAAATCTGATAAGCTTTACGGAAGCGGATGGAAAAACAACTACATTCGCTTATGATGGTTGTCATAGAATGACATATGCTATCAATGCTTTGGGAATCAGATATGTGGAAAACACCTATACGGAAGAGGGGCGTGTATTGACACAAAAAGAAGCCGGGATTTCCGGTACAGCCCGCTATAGTTACGAGTCCACTCCCGAAGGTGGCATGAAGACAACAGTACAGACTTACAGTGGCGGCACAATCTGTATTGTGACGGATAAGAATGGAGAAAAAATAAAGGAAATCGATGAAAACGGGGCAACGACAGAATATATTTATGATGAAAATGGAAATTTAATATCAAAAGTAGATGCAACCGGAAAAGTAGAAAGTTATGCTTATGATGAAAATGGAAATCAGATAGCAGTAACAGATCGGGATGGGGCTACCGTATCCGTTGATTATGATGAAAATGGAAATGTTACTACGGTTTGGAATGCAAATCATACGCAAACACAATATACCTATGACGCTCACAATCGTTTAATCCGTACAACTGCACCGGAAGGTACCATTACCCGCTATGCATATGATGAATCAGGCAATGTTATTCGTCAAGTCAATGATGGACTGGGAGTGATATCCATGAGTTATGAGTCCGGTAGATTAGTTGCTATGACGGATTATAACGGCAATACGATGAACTTTGGTTATGACAACTATGGAAATCGCACATCGACAACAGATGCATTGGGAAGAACTGCTACTGTCAACTATGATGCAGCAGGAAAAGTGTTGTCAGAAACCGGCACAGACGGAACAGTTACGACTTATACCTATGATGCAGTAGGACAAAAAATAGAAGCAGTCACAAAAGGAACGGATGGTATCACTCGTACAGTGACCTATACTTACGATGCGGCAGGAAGAGTAACAACAGAAACAAATGAAAATGGCACAGTGACTTATGCTTATGATTCTGAAGGAAACATCATAAGTATTACATATCCGAATGGAACGCAAGATATTTTGGGATATGATGCGGCCTCCAACCCGATTAAAATGACAACAGCAGGAGGTGTTGTTACAGAATATGCCGTGGATTCCGCAGGAAATGTAATACAAGAAAAAACTGGTGAAAGTACAATTTCTTATACTTACACAGGAGAAGGTCAAGTCAGCAGTATTACATATGCAGACGGAACAAAGATAACCTATACTTATGATGAAAACGGAAATTGTCTCAGTGAGACAGACAATGAAGGAAAATGTTATAGTTATACTTATGATGTGGCTGGTAATAAGGTTTCAGAGACGGACCCATTAGGTAATGTTGTTTCATATGAGTATGATATTTATGGCAGATGTACAAAGGTTACAGATCCCAATGATAACATTACGACCTATACCTATGATGGTAATGGAAACTGTATATCGGCAACTAATGCGGCAGGAACAACAACTGTCTTTACTTATGATGCAGTAAATCGTCTGATAGAAACAACCATTGAGACATCAGAGGGTGAGTATACAACAAGATATAGCTATGATCATGCAGATCGTGTGACTGCTGTAACAGACGCTATGGGTAATACCATGAAAGCAGTATATGACAGTCAAGGTAATTTGACAGCATTGACTGATGCTAAAGGAAATGTGGTAGAAACTAACCAATATGATGAAAGAGGTCTATTGACAGAGACAACAGATGCTTTGGGTAACACAACGGCGTATAGTTATGATACAATGGGAAATATAACAAGTATCATAGAATGTCTGAACACAGAAGCAGAAACGAAAATGTCATATGGTTATGATGCAGACGGTAAATTGCTGTCGGTAACAAATGCAGTAGGAACCGTTAATGTGACCTATGATAACCGTGGAAATCTCATAACCATGACGGATTCTATGGAAGGAACAACGGCATATAGCTACGATTCTATGAATCGGGTAACGGAAATTGTCAATGCCATCGGAGCCAAGGAGACCTATACCTATAATGCCCGGGGATTGCTGGAAACAGAAACTGATAATGCAGGAGAGAAGACCACCTATCAGTATGATGCAGCCAGTCGTATCATTTTGCAGAAAGATGATCTTGGCACTATTAAATACAGCTATGATAAAAATGGAAATATTCTAACGGTCAGTGATAAAAACGGAACCATTACAAGAACATATGATGAATTAAACCGTGTCACTACCGTAACGGATTATAATGGAGATACCATTGGTTATGGCTATGATGAATTAGGTAACCGTATCAGCATTACCTATCCGGGCGGAGAGAAAGTACGTTATACTTATGATAAGAGTGGAAATCTCAAGTCTGTAACGGATGCCAAGGGAAATGTCACTTACTATAGTTATGATCCAAACGGCAGACTAACGGAAACGGTACGCGGAGACGGTAGCAGGGAATACAGAACCTATAACGAAGCGGGGAGATTGACTGTACTTCGTGACGAGACTGCAACCGGTGAAGTCATTAACGAGTATACTTATGAGTATGATGGAAGCGGTAATATCACAAGTATCACGGGCATGGATACCGGGGTGGCCGAGAGTGCGCAGGAAAGTATTGACGCGCTGATAGATGACAATCCTTATGATGGCATCACCCCTGCAGTCCAAAACGCAGATGGTACTGTCACTGTAGCTGTTTCCATGACCTATGATGCGGATAACCGCTTGATGACTTACAATGGTCAGACTGTGGAATATGACGAAGTCGGCAACATGACCAGAGGCCCTTTAAATGGCGCCATGGCAGACTTTACTTATGATTGCCGCAACCGCTTAGTTAAGGTGCAAGAAGCTGACGGAACCATCACACAATATGAATATGATGCCGAAAACATCAGAAACGCAGTCATCAGTAATGGTATCCGTACCGAATATACAACCGACAGGGAAAGTACCTATTCCCAGACTTTAGTAAAAACTGAGTATAAGAAAAATGCATTAGGCCTCTATACAGAGGAACTAGAGCAGACAACATATACTTATGGAATCGGTTTAATTAGTGAAAGAAGGGATGATAACCAAGAATACTATTATCACTACAATCACATAGGATCAACCATGGCAGTTAGTGATGCAAGTGGAACAATATTATTCCGCTTTGTGTACGATACCTATGGTGAATTAAGTGATATTAAAACCGATAACGGCATCAGCCTGAAAACATCGGAACAATTAGCAGAATACAGTTTGGCAGAATTAGCGGATGCCATAGGCCTTGATTATCTCTATAACGGACAATACGGTGTAGAAACGGATCAAAACGGCTTATACTATATGAGAGCCCGTTATTACAATCAAGATATCAAACGCTTTATCAACCGAGACGTAGTAAGCGGAGATATTACCAACAGTCAAAGTTTAAACCGCTACTGCTATGTACAAGGCAACCCGGTTAGCCTGACGGACCCCTTTGGTCTGTGTCCGACTCCGGAAGAGATGGAGTGGAACCGCTTCAAGAAAAAGGTGAGCAATATAACACATAATGCGCTGGATGGTCTTGGACTTGTCTTTGACCCTGCAGATGTATTGAATGCATTCCTGTATCTGATAGAAGGCGAATATATGATGGCGGCCCTGTCTGTCGTATGTATGTTTCCGGGCCTTGGATCTGTTTTAGGAATACCAGCGAGACTTGTCGTGAAAATCACAGATAACATTGATCCGAAAGTATTTATGCAGGTACAAAAACACTGGGATGACATAGTAGAAGCTGGAAAGAAACTTGGTAAGGCTACGAGTGAGAAACTGCAAAAAGCCATTAAGTGGATTGATGACAAACTGGTTGAATTGGGGATAAAGAGTGGTCCAGATGTAATAAAAAGCCTAGAAGATGTGTTATCAAACAAAATATTGACAAATAAAACTAAAAAAGTGGACAATTATGTTTCAAGCATAAAAGGTAATGCAGCAGCAAAAGCAGATTTTGATGCTATGGCTCCGACAAATATAAGGACGTATTCAAATGGAATAATTGCAGGTGATTTACCAGATGGAAGAACCATAAATATACATCCATCTACGACATTAGGTGGCACGCCATCCCTAGAAATATATGACCCAGTTACAAAAAAAAGTATAAAAATACGATATTAATTTAAGGAGAAAAAATGGAAATATTAGTAAATTGCGATATTATTGTAGATATAGAAAGCATAGATAATGTATCTGGAGGAAATCAAGAATATGAAGTACATTTTACCTCTGTGGATAAAGTAAAATATAAGCTAGTGTTTGATTGTGTATGGGAATTTAGATGTGCGATTGAAAATGCGTATATAGATCGAGCAACACGATTTAAACATGAAGAACTACAAAAGAGTAGTGTGTTGTTGGTACAAAATTCGGAGTATATAAAATATTTTGCGAAACAGGTATCAGGAACTCGTCCACTAGATGCTATTAAAGATTATATTATATTTGATTCGATTGATACAATTATTGAGGTTTTAGCGGTAAATGAACCAATACTTATAAAAATATAGAGCGGATTACGCTAAAAATATGATATAGAAATTTCGGGATATGAAAGCGTCATGTTTATACAAAACCTTTCCAAACCACAGGCATCCAACAAATAGGATTTCAAAAGCGGTACTTTGACGAACGTCGGCACTTCCTTGTCGCGAAGCGAGAAGGTTAGTGTCCGCTACGATTCGTCATGTAGTGGGAACGTGCCGCGCTTGAAACCTATTTGTGGATGCTGTGAGTTGTACAAGTGTTTGATATGCACAATCTTTTTTATGATTTTATATATTCGCAGATTTAATCAGTGAAAGAAGGGATGATAACCAAGAATACTATTATCACTACAATCACATAGGATCAACCATGGCAGTTAGTGATGCAAGTGGAGCAATATTATTCCGCTTTGTGTACGATACTTATGGTGAATTAAGTGATATCAAAACCGATAACGGCATCAGCCTGAAAACATCGGAACAATTAGCAGAATACAGTTTGGCAGAATTAGCGGATGCCATAGGCATTGATTATCTCTATAACGGACAATATGGAGTAGAGATAGACCGAAATGGCTTATACTACATGCGAGCCCGTTACTATGACCAAGATATCAAACGCTTTATCAACCGAGACGTAGTAAGCGGAGATATCACCAACAGTCAAAGTCTAAACCGCTACTGCTATGTACAAGGCAACCCGGTCAGTTTGACAGACCCTTTTGGACTGTGTCCAACTCCGGAAGAGATGGAGTGGAACCGCTTCAAGAAAAAGGTAAGCAATATAACACATAATGCGCTGGATGGTCTTGGACTTGTCTTTGACCCTGCAGATATATTGAATGCATTCCTGTATCTGATAGAAGACGAATACGAAATGGCAGCCTTGTCTGTTATATGTATGTTCCCGATTGTTGGTTCGATTTTCGGACTGGGAGCAAAGCTTACCATGAAGATAACAGATGCCATCGGCCCCAATGTGTTCAAGCAAGTGCAAAAACACTGGGATGACATAGTAGAAGCCGGGAAAAAACTTGGTAAGGCTACGAGTGAGAAACTGCAAAAAGCTGGTAAGTGGATTACAGAAAAAGTCCAAAAATTATTTAAAAAGAAAATAACATTTACGATTAATGGCAAAGAGTTTGTTTTAGATAATGCCAGTGATGTCTGGAAATTAGATCCAACAACAAGGGGAGTCGCCACAGAAAAGATACTTGCAGATACAGAATATGCTGACTGGTTTAATTGTGGGCAATTGGATAATGGATATTTCCCGGTGGTGGATTTCCAAAGGGGAATGGATGTTGTGAGTTTAAAGACTATTGATCCGACATTGCCATCATATCAAAATGGAAAGGGAACGAAAAAGGTTTTGGACTATATAGATGCCTTAAATAGAAAAATAACTATTGATGGAGAGGATGCAAATAAAATATTAGATATACGGGTTCCACAAGGGACAAAAGGTGACTTAAATATTAAGGCTATAGAAGATTATGCAACACAAAGAAATATTACTGTAATGATAAAGGAGTTTTAATTCATGGATTATAGAGTTAAGTACATGATGTATTATTTATTACAAGATGTGAATAGTGAAGGTGTAATAAGGTGGCTTGAACAAGTTGAGAAAATTTTTATACCGGTAGAAATGCAAAGTAAAATCGCTAGCAAAGGCAAATTTTGTAGCTATAACAAAAAGAAATTGGTTGATAGTCTGGAATATGAGTTGAGCAATGATACAATATCGATTTATTTATCAGGTGGAACGAATGTTTTTTCAATATCTGGTAACAAGGATACAAATGTATTGATTTTTTGTGTTGTAATCGAAAAAGAAAACTGTGGCGTGCCGGAAAAAATAATGGAAGAGGAGATGACGTATAGAGGATTAGTAGCATATAAAGTTTCATATGATGATGATTTTTGGCAAAATACTAAAGATTTAAATAATTATAGAGTGTACGGCAAGAGTTTAAGAGGGATTAAGACCACTAATAGAAAGTTTGGATTAAGAGAAAAAATTGTAGATATCGAATCAAATGCTGGACATAGTCATTTTCCAAAAGGAACAGGCATCTGGTTTGGCTCATGTCACAAAATGTGGTTTGGTAAACCGTACTACGATTACATTTCAAAAGAAAAATTAAAGAATTTCAAAAATTGCTATGAAAATATCGAACTTGCAAATGAAGTGATTCGAATAACATTGTATGAAGATATATGGGCATATGATGAAAAGAAAAACCGTAAAATCCAGTGGGATTTTCGTAAAAGTGTAGGAATGGATGAAGTAGCACATGCACTGGAGAATGCGCCAAAGAACAAAGAGACAGACGCATCAATTGAAATTACGAATGGTGTATTTCCAAATGGCGGAGTAAAAATGATAAAATATTACTATGACTCAAGTAATGAGTTAATATCAAAAAGTAAAGCTGTAAAGGTGCGTATATGTGAGTTCGCACAAGATGGAAAATTACTTTTTGAAGAAGAAAAAGAGATATAGTTGGCTACAGTGACTTCTATACCGAGAAAACATAGTAGGCAAACATTTCTAAACCACAGGCATCCGACAAATAGGATTTCAAAAGCGGTACTTTGACGAACGTCGGCACTTCCTTGTCGCGAAGCGAGAAGGTTAGTGTCCGCTACGATTCGTCATGTAGTGGGAACGTGCCGCGCTTGAAACCTATTTGTGGATGCCGTG
>JAZQLQ010000018.1:0-74469 GCA_045542735.1 Lachnospiraceae bacterium | reverse complement strand
AATACCTTGCAGTACTAACTGCTTGATATTGATACTTTATTTTTCTATCGCCCATGCAGTATCCCTTGATTATAACCTTTCATACATCAAATACTAAGATTATATATTTGAATATCCAACAGTACGACAAATTCAAATTTTTACTTGCCTTTCAATCCAGACATAAGACTAAATTTTTACTAATTAAACAATAATGGTACATCTCCATACAATGTTAAACGCAAAATTCCTATGATAATCAAATGAGCCGGATAATATATGTAGAAAAACCATTTCATCCATGAGGCCTTTCCTTTTTCACCGTTATACAACTTTAAAACAGGATAAACCAGTGCCACAGATAGTTGAACTACACCATACAACTTATCAACAAAAAAGAATGAAATGATCGCATATATTGCAACCCATATCATCATATCGCTCATCTGTTTTTTTAGATTTCCGCGATTGCTATAGATTGCAACAATTGCCATTACAGCTATACAACTCCAATCTGATGGAAATGTAATAACGTTAATAACCAATATTATAATTATTTTTAGCCAATGTTCTATTTCCGTTTTATTTAACACAAATAAAGCGACCAATCCCCATGCTAACGGCCACATTACACTTGTTTGATTAAAAATATCTCCCCGAGAAAAAGGGATGTAATTAATTCCAAATGCAAAACAGTATGTAAAATGTGATACTATTGCAAAAACAAACATTCTAAATAAATATTTGGGATAGTTTTTTGTATAAAAGAAACCTTCTGCAATAAAAAACCACATAATCGGAGCTGTTAATCTTCCGATCATATGCATAACAATTGCAACGGGATTTGCCGGAAAAGAAGGATAAATTATATCTGCAATATGGTCAATTGTCATCGCTACAATAGCAATCATTTTTAAATGATTCGCATTCAATTTTTTTGATTTCATACTTCCTCCATCAACTTCTAATCTTGAAAACATATCTAACCCCGTTCGCTTCGCTCTTCCTCAATTATAACATTAATTGATTTCACTTCATTCAATAAATTAACAGCATCCAAACAAACACATACGGCAAAAATAACAATTGTCATAAGCACCAATACCGTGCCGGACAAATTGTTATACCACCCAAAAAGCCAACCGCTTATTAAGACGAGCATAATAATATAAATCAATTTTAAACCGGTTTCCAATATTGCATAGCGATACTCTATAAACTCCATAAAATAAAGTCCTATATAAATGATAACATTTAACCCAAGCACCTGGAAAATGGTATCAATGCAGATTAATGAACCATCGTACAAGGTGGCAACCAAGGATAAAGCCACTAAAGAAATTCCGGTTGTGGCCATAATATTCAATATCATCTTTTTCATCCGTTATTTCTCCTCAATAATTCATGTTTAATGTCTTTCAAATATTTTCTGGTAACACAGACACTTTCTCCGTTGGAAAGCTTCGCTTCCAATTTGCTGTTGACCAATGTTTTGATTCCTGTCAATTTTTCAATATTAAGAATCGCCGATTTGCTCACTCTGGAAAATCCTGACTGCGACAACATCTCTTCCAGTTCATATAATTTATGGTTGCACCCAAAAACTTCTTTCTCGCAATATATGAAAACCTTTTTGTCCACGCTTTCTATATAAAAAATATCATTGATAAAAACGCTATATTCTTCATTATCTTTTTTGCATAAAATAGTCTGATCCACATTTTTAACATAATCTGCTACTCTTTGCACGCCGGTTGTCATCTCACTATATGCAAGAGTGACTTCAGGTTCTTCTAAATCTTGTCGTTCACACATGATTAAACGCATATCAACCTCCCAATTTAGTATTATTTACAAGAGTATTTTAACATGTAGAACCTCTTTTGTTAATCTAATGTACGTTTTTACGGAATCGACGGATATAACAAATCAGAACGATAATAAAGGATACCGATTGTGCTATTGCTACTCGTACAACCATCATTTCGTCAATACCGGTATCTGATACTACATGCAAAAGATTTACGATTGTATTATTTACAAAATGATCACCCATAGCCATATAAAGACTGCCTGTCATTTGAGTCAGCATTGCAAACTTAAAACCAACTAATATTGATGTCACCACTAACATAACAATATTTGCTATCATCCCATTCATACTCATGGTTTCATCCGTATAATTTCGGATGGGACCTATCATATGCCAAAAACCAAATAGACAGGAAGACAAAAATGCAGATATCAAAAAAGAATATTTTCGTTCCAACACCTTTGCAAAAAGTCCACGAAAAACACCTTCTTCCATTACTACATTTACAATATTTCCGATGATACAAATTATAAAAAATAAAATTTCTGTCCGGTTACCGATATTCTCATCAATGGCATAAGTGCTGACAAATAACTGTACAGAACAAAAAGAACCTTGTAAAACAGCAATCGCAATCTCTACGCCGTAAGCAAGCACAAAAACACCGCATCCAAAACCCAGACCTTTTACCAGATTTTTCACTACTTTTTCTTTTACAAAACCAATTTCTTTCATTGTAAGTTTTATAGAAGCGCTTACTAAAACCAAAATAACAATCCCAATTAACTTATGTACAATTGCTTCACCGATCCGGGTTTGATCTGTACGCCAAAGGAAATACTCCAGAATACGAAAAACATAACATAACAAATATGTTCCTAATACAACATACACAATCTTTCGTCCTTTCATAACACCCATAATTCATATCCCTTTCCATCATTTTTTTCATAAACGTACATAAAAAGGAGTGGTTTTTCAACCACTCCCTTACTAAGATGCAAAATATTGATACTATGTTACAATTGATCTTTCTCAACAAACTTACCGTCTCTCCAGATTCTTTCTAAATCATAGAACAAACGGTTTTCCTTATCAAAAATATGGATTACGATATCGCGATAGTCAGCTAAAATCCAGTTGGCATTGTCATAACCTTCACACTGTTTTTGTTCAATACCCATTCTGCCAAGTTTTTCTTCTACGTTATCACACAAAGCCTGTACCTGGTTACGGTTACTGCCGGATGCAATGATAAAGTAGTCTGCCAAAGTTGAAATTTCACTGATATCAATAACTTTGATATCTTCTCCTTTTTTATCTTCCAATGCTTCGATTGCTGCAAGTGCAATCTCTTTTGATGTAAATGAATTTGCCATAATTATTCCTTTCCGGTCATTTCTTTATAATAATCATAGGTTTCCTTTGTTAAAGGATCAATGAATACCTGTTTTTCCTGTAAATATTGTAGGATGTGATGAGAAATCATAACCATTGCCTGATTTAAATCCCGAAAAGCCATCTGTCTGACTTCCTTTAAACCATCCAACATCTTACGGTTTGGCTCCATATAATCTGCAATATAAATAATTTTTTCAAGTTCTGTCATATCCGGTTTGCCTGTTGTATGATAGCAAATGGCATTAAGTATATCATCATTTTGGATATCATACTTTTCTTTTGCAATGACAGCCCCTAATTTGGCATGCAATAAATCCGGGTTTGCTTGCTCTGCCTCACTCAGTGTAAGCTTATATTTTCGGCACAAAGCCAGTTTATCCTCTGCAGGGATACACTTTGCACAATCATGTAATAAACCTGCTAAATAAGCGTCCTGGAGGTTTTCACCGTGCGCCATGGCGAGACTTACTGCTGTATATGCCACACCTTTGGTATGGATAAACCGCTTTTTATCCAATTCTTTTTCCAGTTTCTTTTCAATTTGACTGAAACATTCGTCTCCGGTATACAATTCACGCATACTTATTTACTCCCATATAATCCATGTGCCTTGATATATGCGGCTGTTTCCTTCGGTAGCATGTCCTGTGCCCTTTTTTTATCATGAAAATGCTCTCTGATATAGGTGGATGAAATGTCAATGGCCTTCATATGAAGCAGACGGATATCCGCGTCATATGTTTTCACCAATTTCTGTTGTTGTACAGTCAGTTCATCTATATCACAATCATCTCTGACAGCTGCTAAAATAGACGCATTTGCAAATATCTTTTCCGGATGCACCCATTTTTCTATGGTTAATAAGGAATCTGCACCCAAAATAAAATAAAAGTTATCATCGGGATACTGCTCTTTTAACATTTCTAAGGTACGATAGGTATAGGAATCACCACCGGCTTCCATATCTACCATAGACAATGAATAACTCTCATAAGATGAAATGGCTGCTTTTACCATTTCAATCCGATGTACATCATCTGTAATTTGTCTGTCTTTTTTCATCCAGGGCACATGATTGGGTACGAATAACATTTGATCTAAGCCGAATTCTTTCATGGCTTCTTCTGCCAATGTCATGTGTCCCAGATGAATGGGATCAAAGGTTCCGCCAAGGATACCGATATTGGCCATATTCGCACCTCCTGTCTGATTGCCGGATTATTTAGGCAATTCAATTTTTTTATGGTCTTTGTTTTCTTTGTAAAGAACGATCTTTTTGCCGATAACCTGTACTACCTGTGAACGTGTTCTCTCTGCTAAAGCTTCTGCAATAGCACGGGGATCATCCATACAGTTTTTGAGTACGGCAATCTTAATCAATTCTCTTTTATTGAACGCTTCTGCCACCGCTTCGGTTACTTCCGGTGTCAGACTGGATTTACCAATCTGGAAAATGGGTTCAATATTCATTGCAAGACCTTTTAAATACGCTCTTTGTTTGCTTGTCATCCTATTTCTCCATTATATTGTATCTTTTATCTAAAGTTATTTTCTTGATTATTTGTAGTAGTCGAATTTTAAACCATACATGCGTACGGTATCGCCTTCCTTAATACCAAGCTTTTCAAGCTGATCCAGAATCTCATTTTCTTTTAAGAACTTCTGGAAGAATACAAAGCCTTTTTCACTATCCAGATTGGTATAGCCAAGCATTCTTTCAATACGGGGACCTTCTACCACGTATTGGTCTTCATCAGCATCATATTCTACCGTGAATGGTTCGTTGGAATATGCCAACATCACATCAGGATCATATTCAACTTCAAATACCTTGGGAGGCTCATTGATTTCATTCAACATTCCTTTAACGGCAAACAGAAGCTCATTTAAGCCCTTTCCGCTGACAGCTGAAATAGGGAACACTTTGATTCCTTTGGGCTCAAATTCCGCCTTTAACAGCGCTACAGGGTCTGTTTCACCGTCATCATAAATAGCATCAATTTTATTGGCAGCAATAACCTGGGGTCTGGCTGCAATTTCTTCATTGTATGCTTCCAATTCTTTATTGATGGTATAAATGTCCTCAATGGGATTTCTGCCTTCGGTACCGGCTACGTCCACCATGTGGATAATGACCCTGGTTCTTTCAATATGTCTTAAAAATTCATGACCAAGACCGATACCTTCGGATGCCCCCTCAATAAGTCCCGGAATGTCTGCAATAACAAATCCGCCGCCTTCCATATCAACCACACCCAAATGGGGATTTAAGGTTGTGAAATGATAATTGGCAATCTTGGGTTTTGCATTGGTTACACGGGATAATAAGGTAGATTTACCTACATTAGGGAATCCAACCAAGCCCACATCGGCAATACATTTTAATTCCATCAAAATATTCAATTCTTTTGCCGGCTGTCCGGGCTGCGCATACTTGGGCGCCTGCATGGTACTGGTTGCATAATGCTGATTACCGTTACCGCCTTTACCTCCGGTCAAAAGTACAACTCTGCGTTTATCAGCAGACATATCTGCAATGATTTTTCCGCTTTCTTCCTCTTTTAATACAGTTCCTTCCGGTACTTTAATGATAATATCGGTACCGTTCTTACCGCGACAGTTTTTCTTGCCGCCGGGCTCGCCGTCTTTCGCGCAATATTTACGAATGTGCCGAAAGTCTGTTAATGTATTCAAACCTTCGTCCACTTCAAAAATAACGCTACCGCCGTCACCGCCGTCGCCACCGTCGGGTCCTCCATTGGGAACATATTTTTCTCTACGGAAGGACACATGTCCGTCTCCGCCTTTACCACTTCTTACATAAATTTTCGCACGATCTGCAAACATAAGCTCACCTCAAAACTAGTTTGTGTAGTTAAAACTGTTCTTATGAAAAAAGGACTGTCGTAATCAATACGTCAGTCCCTTTAGTTACATAAATTAGTCTTCTACCGGATATACGGAAGCCTGTTTTTTATCTCTTCCTTTTCTTTCGAATCTTAAAACGCCGTCAACTAAAGCGAATAATGTGTCATCTCCGCCTTTACCTACGTTAACGCCAGGATGGATCTTTGTTCCACGCTGTCTGTATAAGATATTACCGGCTTTAACGAACTGTCCGTCAGCTCTTTTCGCACCTAATCTCTTGGATTCGGAATCTCTACCGTTCTTAGTAGAACCTACACCTTTTTTGTGAGCGAAATATTGAAGGTTCAATTTCAACATGGGTTTACACCTCCTTGAATTTTAACGTTACATATTTGTCGTAATCTTTTGCGATTCCTACAAAACCAAGTTTTGCTGCTTTGAGTAAAACCTGTGCATCATGGCTTGGCTGACCATTAATCCAAAACTTCATAAGTCCTGCCTCTTCGTCGCCATCCTGCTTAAAGGAATCTTCACAAAACTTTTCAATTGCATTTTGTGTATTAATAGCCAGAATTGAAATCGCTGCACATACGATATCTTCACCACTTTTGGCAAATCCTGCATGCCCTTTAATCTCAAATCCTTTGATGTCTTTTGTAGTTTTATCGCTATAAACTGTTATGGCTGTCATCTATGCCACCTGATTAAGCATTAATTTTCTCAATTTTAACCTGAGTGTATGCTTGTCTATGACCATTTTTCTTGTGATAACCTGTTTTTCTCTTATATTTGTAAACGATAACTTTTTTACCTCTACCCTGATCCATAACGGTAGCTGTTACTGTAGAAGAAGCAACATCTGCTCCAACTTTTAAGCCGTTATCACTTACTGCAAGAACCTGGTCAAATGTAACAGTGTTTCCTGCTTCAACATCTAATTTTTCAACTTTGATGATGTCACCTTCAGAAACTTTGTACTGTTTTCCACCTGTTGCAATAATTGCGTACATAAGGCACCTCCTAATTCATTACTCGCTAACTGCGGTGATGTCCAAAAGGGCATACTTTTACCTCGTTATGCGGCATACCGTAGTATAATAGCATGTGTCTACATTAATTGTCAAGCCCCGGAAACCCATTTTTTATAAAGAAATAGGCAATCATCTGGCTTCTTGACGAAAACTCTTCTGTTTTTAATAATTGGGCACATTCTTCTTTGGTATAAAAGTTTGCCATTATCTCTTCATTATCGGAGGTATGGTCTTCAAATTCACCCTCTGACTCTACAATGGCTATCTGTGTGGAGACATCAGAAATTGCCACAGCCGCAAAAGAAGGCGGTAAAATATCAATAATCTTCTTTAACTTCAATCCGGTTTCTTCATATAATTCGCGTTTGATACATTCCTCTACCGTTTCGCCTTCTTCAATCATACCTGCACACAAATTATAAATCGTACGGTTAATTCCCATGCGGAATTCTTTTAGCAACAATAACTTGCCTTCACAAAGTACTACAATCGACAAGCCGCTGACTTTTTTACCGAGACTTTCCACGCCTGCTATTTCATTCCGACTGACAATTTCATATTTCTTTTCTTTGCCGGCCTTGTTTAAATAGGTCAGCTCATAATTTTTTAAATATCTGCCGTCTTTTACCTTTTTAATGTCTAAAAGTTTCATACAATCCAACCTCTGTCAGTTGATCTTTTAAGGGAATATCCTTTTTTTGTCTTGTAATTTCTACAAGGCCCAAAGGTGTAATGTCTACAACATCTGTTTTTACATAATCGTATTTCATATGAAGGCGCAGAAGTTTTAAAAGCTTCGCATCTTCTTTCTCATCATTGTTACTGATAAAATCAACCACCACAATACCAGAGATATTACGCGATGATAATATATAGGGAATCAATTCGGCAGCTTCTGCATTGGTTAAAGCAGCCAACTCTTTCTTGCTGATTTTCTTTTGGTTCTTTCCGGAGTTTACGTCGATGACCGTCAATGCTTCTGTAGGTTCAACAACCAGATAACCACCGGATTTTAACCAGACGGTTCTGCTTAATGATTCGTGCATTTTCCCTTTGATACTATAAAGTGCCGTTAATGGGAAAGAAGCATCTTCATACAGGGTTAATATTGATTTCACCTCCGAAGGCACCATTTGACTCAGTTGGTCAAACTCGTCTTTATCATCCGTAACAATCTTCGTCACTTTGTCAAAATCAATCTTCCCAAGATTGGCTTCCACAAAAGGAGCCCCTTCATAGATTTCCGAATAAAAAGTACGGTTTTCTGCCCGTTTCACAATATCATTGAGACGCTCTGACAATCTTTTTATTTCATCTACCAATAAGAAATAATCTTCTTCCTTTAATGACAACACATTGGTACGCACAATACAGGTTTTTCCCTCTGGAATAACTGCTTCACAGATACCCGCCATTTTCTCGCGTTTTTCTTTGTCTATTTTCTTACTAAAGGTTAGACCTCCCGGTCGATTGGTGACAACCACATAGATACCGGTCAAAGAAAGCTCTGTACTTAAAACAGCATCCTTGGTCTTGACCGCTTCTTTTGTAATCTGCACAGGCAGGCGCATTTCACATTTATAAGTATTCAGTTGCTCATCACTTAAGGGCAAAAAACCACGGACACCCTTTTGATATTCTACAAATGCTGCTTTTAAATTGGGTAAAATATTTTGGATACGTCCCAAATATATTTTATCCATATCCCGGGTATTCGCAGTGTCAAATGCCGCAATATGAAGTTTTTCATCTACAATAGAAAAGAAAGCTCGTTTCCCTTCTATCCTTGTAAACACAACTGTATTTGACTCCATGCATCAAGTATCCTTTCCAATTGCATCCAAGGGAACAAATGCGTTTTCTTGATTACGCATATAGGTTTCCTCACGTGTCACGATAAAATCAAATTCACCGCTCTTTTCACCCATATAAGTATAATACGCTTCCATAACCATTGTGGGCTTGATATTGCCGCTGCTGCTGGCGTCTACCAACAGATATACACTATCATTCTCTACACGATAGTCAAAAATACTTTCTTTTAAATTTAATATCTTAGTGCTTTTCTTTGTCTCTTTTTCAAATGGAATTTCTGCCTGAGCCATAAATGAATCAAAGTCTTTGCCAAAAGGAAAAGCCGGATCGTGTCCCGGACGGATTTTGACAGTATATCCTGCAGCCGCCACACTTGCCATAGCATTGCCTGCATCCTCCGGTAACATCTTCACAGAAAGAATATCAACTCCTTCTGCCATAGTCCTATTCAGGCGCTTTTTCATTTCTGTTGTTGACATATCCTGTGCAAGTTCAATGTCCAGATATTCGCCATTACTGTAGAGTCCCACACCCAAAGGTGCTGCAAAGGACATAATCTGATGGGGACTGAATCCGGTGCTGTATGCAATAGGGATTTCTGCCCGTCGGATGGCTTTCTGAAAATAGCGCATCATATCCAAATGTCCGATAAATATGATGGAACTGTATTTTGAAAATTTAATTCTATACTTCATTAGTCCGCTCCTCAAAACAAATGCCTGTACCAAAACGTGCCGCTCCGCAACCCTGACAGGCAAGCTTACAGTTTGGTGTCACTTCTTCGGCTAAAGCACGTTGCCATTCTCGTTTCAAAAACTCTTTGGTCACACCGCAACTGATAAAATCCCAAGGGAAAATCTCATCCAGATTACGTTCCCTTGTGGTATAAAAATCAATAGAAATGCCGCAGGCATCAAAGCACTCCAACCAGATATCGTGTTTGTAATATTCGCCCCAGGCATCATAAATACAACCTTTTTCATATGCCATCAAAATGACATCTGCAATCTTACGGTCACCGCGTGCAAAGATACCCTCCAACACCGATACATCCGCTTCGTGCCAATTATATTTAATACTCTTTTTGTTCAATTGCTCCAGTACAGCTGTTTTTACCACATGGGCTTTATCTAAGAACTGCTCTTTGGTACACATAGGTGCCCATTGGAAAGGCGTAAAAGGCTTGGGAATAAAGAAAGAAGTACTTGCTGTAATCTGTACCTTTCCGTTTCTCTTTTCCTTGGGAACCGTATCATAGTAAAGCTTTGCAATCTCATTGGAAAGCTCTGCAATTCCTCTTGCATCTTCATCTGTTTCTGTAGGAAGACCAAGCATAAAATAAAGTTTTACCTTATTCCAGCCTCCTTCAAATGCAAGTTTGGCACCATTTAAAATCACTTCTTCTGTTAACCCTTTATTGATTACATTACGCATTCTCTGGGTTCCTGCTTCAGGCGCAAAAGTCAGACTGCTTTTCTTTACATCCTGTACTTTACTCATCACATCCAGAGAAAAGGCATCAATGCGCAAGGAAGGAAGGGAAATATTCACATGTCTTTCTTTACACACTTCAATCAAATAGTCCATAAACTCCGGCAATGCAGAAAAATCACTGGAGCTTAAAGAACTCAAAGAAATCTCCTCATGTCCGGTTGCTTTTAACATCTCTAAAGCATATTCCTTCAAAAACTCCAAGGAACGCTCCCTAACAGGACGATACAACTGTCCCGCCTGACAAAAACGACAACCACGGATACAGCCTCTTTGTATCTCCAAAACCACTCGGTCCTGTGTCACTTTAATAAAAGGAACCACCGGCTTCTTAGGGTAATAGGTATCACTTAAATCCGTCACCATTTCCTTCATAATCTCTACAGGTAATCCTTTTTCTGTAGGTAGGAAGCTTTTAATGGTGCCGTCTTCATGATAAGACACCTCATAAAACTGAGGCACATAAATGCCCGGCAATCTGCCTGCCAAAATCAAAAATTCACGACGGCTTTTACCCTCTTTTTTACATTGCTTGTACAAATCGAGTAACGGACGATACTGTGTCTCGCCTTCACCAATATAAAACAAGTCAAAAAAGGGAGCGATAGGCTCAGGATTGTAGGAGCAGGGGCCACCACCAATGACAATGGGATCATCTTCTCCTCGTTCCTCTGCTTTTAAGGGAATGTGTGCCAAATCAAGGATCTGCAACACATTGGTATAACACATCTCATACTGCAGGGTAATACCAAGAAAATCAAAGTCCTTAACAGGCTCCTGGGACTCCAATGCAAATAGGGGAATATTCTCTTTTCGCATGATTTCGTCTAAATCCATCCAGGGAGAATACACTCTTTCACACCATGTATCTTCAAATTGATTCAACATATCATAGAGAATCTGAATCCCCAGATGAGACATTCCGATTTCATAAACGTCAGGAAAGCACATGGCAAAACGAATGTCTATGTGCTCTCTGTCTTTCATTATGGAGTTTACTTCGCCACCGATATAACGGGCAGGCTTATCAATTTTTAATAAAATTTCATCATTTAACGCTAGTTTTCTCATAATCTAAAGTATACGTGAATTCTTTTACAAAAGCAACGACATTGTCTGAATAATCCCGCCTTATTTCAGACTGTAAAGTCTTTGTAAAAGTATCCTCCGGCCTTTCTATTGTATAGTGATACAGATATACTGCTCCTAATATCAACAGACATAAAACCAGACGAAGTTTCCCATAAAACGAAGGAACTCCCGTCTGGTTTTTATCCTGTGTTTCATCTTGTGCATATGCCGCCTCCGGTGAAATAATACCTGCCATGGTATTGACATGTGTCATATTATTTTGCTGATATTCCCGAAGACGCATAATTTGTTCTAATTTTTCATCCTTGCTGATTGTTTTCATATATGCACCTGCAATCCTACGAATCTATTAATTCATATTATGCAGGTTGTACCGAAATTATCCTTCCGCCGGTTTAACGTTTGGCCAAATCAGCAGTAATCTCTTCCCATGTGACACCTTTTTCTACCATAAGCACCATCATATGATACAGGAAATCGGAAATCTCATATTTGATTTCTTCCGGATTGGGATTCTTGGCAGCAATCACAATTTCTGTTGCTTCTTCACCAAGTTTTTTCAAAATCTTATCAATTCCCTTATCAAATAAATAGTTGGTATAGGAACCTTCCTTGGGATGTAACTTGCGGTCTTTGATAATATTGGTAACATTTTCAAAGACTGTCAACGGATTCTCTACATTTTCTTCCTCCATAGGAATCAGATCTCTGTAGAAACAGCTATAATTGCCTGTATGACATGCTGCACCAATCTGTTTTACTTTAGCAAGTAACGTATCGTTATCACAATCCACGCTTAAGCTCTTCACATATTGGAAGTGACCGCTTGTTAAGCCTTTTACCCAAAGCTCTTTGCGGCTTCTGCTGTAGTATGTCATTTTGCCGGT
Source organism: Lachnospiraceae bacterium (assembly GCA_045542735.1). Lineage (GTDB taxonomy): Bacteria > Bacillota > Clostridia > Lachnospirales > Lachnospiraceae > UBA2882. The sequence goes on along the minus strand of JAZQLQ010000018.1, from coordinate 62,092 downwards.
TTTGCAGGTCTTGACATAAGCCTCTTCATTCATATAAGCAACCATCAATACCTGTCCGGACTGATAATCCTGTACGACTACCGGTAACAATCCGTCAGCGCCCAATTTAAAATCACTAAAGGGCATCTGTGGTGCAAAAATATGTACATCAATACCTCTTTGTGCCGCAATTTCCTTTAAGGACTCCAATTCCTTCAAGTTGTCGTTGACAAAAGAACCGGACACACCACTGATTTTGGCTGTTTCCAAAAGTGAAAGTACTTTATCCAATGCCACTTCGGAAATGGTTGCCACAACAGGGATACAAGTTAAAGGCAATGCCTTTTTCAACTCATGAAGATCCAGACAGAACAACTCATCTACATACTCTTCCAATGCGATGGGATTCTTAGATACCTGATCTGCACTCATAAAGGATGCACCGATTTTTTCTTTACCAAATTTCTTGGATACTTCCTCTAATATTTCAAAAGAAGCGTCTTTATTCAAATTGAGAATCGCTTTCTTGCATCCTGCATAGAGAATCTTTTTTACATCCTCCATACGCTTAATATTGCCGGCACCATATACCGGTACACCTACATTCTCAGCAATCTGCTTCATAATGAGAATGGCATCCTCATGGGTTGCATCATTGTAAGACATATCATATACAACCAATGCATCAGTTTCCGCATCTGCATAGGTCATGGCCAAAGCTACCGGATCTGTGGAAATCACCGTGGAATCCTGTAAGCTCTTAACTGCCTTCTTTTCTGATAAATAAATACATGCCACAAATTTCTTGCTCATTGATAATCTCCGTTCTGCTTATAGTGCACCTTTGGTGCTTGGTACATCATTACATCTGGGTTCTTTTGCACATGCCATATCAAGGGCTTTGGCAAATGCTTTAAACATAGCCTCAATTACATGGTGATCATTTTCACCGGATAAAACCTTGATGTGCAGATTCATCCCTGCACTATAAGATACGGCATAAAAGAACTCATTCACAAGCTGTGTATCCATATCACCTACATATTGTCCTTTAAAAGAAGCATCCATGCTAAAATACGGTCTGCCGCAAAGATCCACGGCACACAGTACCAAGGCTTCATCCATAGGGAGAATAAAATAGCCGTAACGGTTAATGCCCTTTTTATCACCTACAGCCTGTGCAATAGCTGTGCCAAGCACAATACCGCAATCCTCTACTGTATGATGTGCATCCACATCCAAATCACCCACTGCTTTTAACTCCAGGTCAAAATAACCGTGTTTGGCAAAACCTGCAAACATGTGATCAAGAAAACCAACACCTGTGGTGACTTCTGATTTGCCGCAACCGTCCAATTCTAATGTCATGGAAATATCGGTTTCCGCTGTTCTTCTTTCAATTTCTGCTATTCTTCCCATTTTACTACCTCTCTTTTTGGTATTGTTATAATCGTTCTCTCAGATCATGAATCAATTTCTTGATACGATCTGCTTCCATCTTCATGCTTACCTGATTGACAATCATTCTTGCTGATAATGGACAAATCTCCTCAAGTACCACAAGCCCATTTTCTTTCAAAGTTGATCCTGTTTCCACAATATCTACAATCACATCGGAAAGACCAACGATGGGACCAAGCTCTACCGAACCGTTTAACTTAATAATATCAACCGTCTGATGTTTTTTGTTGTAGAAATAGTCCTTTGCAATCTTGGGATATTTGCTGGCTACACGGATCATTTCATGATGTTGCAACAATTCCCTTGCACTTTCCGGTCCGCATACACACATACGGCATTTACCAAAGCCCAGATCCAGGACTTCATAAGCACGTCTGCCTTCCTCCAACAAAGTATCTTTTCCTACAACACCAATGTCTGCAGCACCGTACTCTACATAAGTAGGTACATCAGGCCCTTTTGCAAGAAAGAATTTTAATTTTAATTCTTCATTTACAAAAATCAGCTTACGTGTGTCCTTATCCTTCATCTCTTCACAAGTAATACCGATTTCTTCCAAAAGCTCCAATGTCTTTTTGGCAAGTCTGCCTTTTCCTAAGGCAAAGGTAATATATCTCATATCTTCACTCATTTTACCATGTCTCCTACATTTCGTACAGTTTCTTTGTACCTTTTGCGGTCATCTTCAGAACGGCTTTTTTATGATTGTTCTTTGCAAATTCTACATACACATCATCTGCAACCGTTTCATCCTTCATTAACAACTCACAGGCATTTCCAAGCTTGCGTAATTCACTGGCATATCGGATTGCCTCTGCCACACAGTCATCTTCATATAAAACAACCGTTGTATCTGCAACAAGCTCCGGTAACAAGTCTCTGGTTGCCAATGCCTGCATAACCGAATCCACATTGATGACAAATCCGATAGATGCTGCATCTTTACCAAAATAAGCCAATAAACTGTCATAACGGCCACCCGTCATAACAGCATCACCTACACCATAGGTATAGCCTTTAAATATAATACCTGTATAATAATGATATTTACTTACCAGACCCAAATCAAAGGAAACATACTTTTCATCACCGTACATTTTCAACAATTCATATAACTGTTGCAAACGTGCAATAGCTTGTTTACTTCTTTCATTATGTACTAATGTTAAGGCTTCGTCCAGCACCTCAAAAGAACCAAACAACTCTGTAATCTTCAAGAAAGATTCAATTTTTTCCGCATCCAGTTTTTGATTGGAAGAAAGTAATTCTTCTGCACCAAAATAGTTTTTGTTGGAAATATATTCACGAAGATTCATTTCTGTCTCTTCATCCAACATCGCTTCCTCACATACACCTTTGAAAAAGCCAATCTCACCGATGCTTACCTGGAACTCTTTGAGTCCGGAAGCCTTCAGGGAAGATACAGCCAAATGGATCATTTCTGCATCTGCCATAACAGATGAATCACCAATGAGCTCCACACCCATCTGGGTCATTTCCTTTAACTTACCCTGCAAATTGGAAGTGTTGGTATAGGTATTTCCAAGATAAGTCAATCTCACCGGCACCGATTGCTCCATAAAATATTTGGCAGCGCATCTACCGATGGATGGTGTAAAGTCAGGACGTAATACCAGTGTATTTCCATCTTTATCAAAAAATTTGTAAAGTTCTTTACTGGGTGTTGTGCCGATTTCCCTGCCAAACACATCAAAAAACTCAAAAGCCGGGGTCTGAATATCTTCGTATCCAAAACTTGCAAAATTGGCATGAATCATATCCTGCACTTTGCGTTTTCTACGGCATTCTGCCCCATATACATCACGAACACCTTCCGGTGTATGTACAAATCTTTTCATATAATCCTCCATCCGCTTTATCGCTTTAAAGTGTTATCATGGTAGCGAATTAGCAAATCAAACTATTGGTAGTATACAAGAAAGGATGTTTCTTGTCAATCTCTATCATTTAAATCTTTTTGAATCATATCCAGATAGGGAACAAACAAGCCGGCCTTTTGTGTAAACACATAGGAATGATCCAATTCATCATAGCGGAAGCTTTTCCGTCCGCCTTCTTTTGCCCGTTGCCAAAATTGTTTCAGTTGTCTAAACGACAGATAATACAATTGATCCCTATGGGTAAAATGAATAATGAAAAACGCCACACCCTGTTGCTTTTCAAAATCCTCCATAAACAACACCTGATGCTCATGGATGTTTTGCAGGGAAAATGTATCAACTGCACATTCTTTGGCATCAAAGCAAACCGGAATCCCTTGTACCGCACCAATGTAATCCACTGTTGATTTCTGATCAAAATAAGCCAGCGTAATGTGCCTGGTCTGCTGATCAATCTTCATAGGTGTGATGGGTGTGGGTACCTTTTGGATTAATGCCAACCCGTTCTCGCGATATTTTTCATTTGTCCGATTGATTAATTCTTCCAGGGTTGATCCCCGAAGACCTCTGCTACTCCATGTTCCCATTCTTTAATTCCTTTAAAGCCCGTTCATAATCACCATAGGGCTTTGCTATAACTTCCTTATTTGACAAATAGTCAAATGCACCTTCTGTCCGGGGGAATACAACACGATATGCATGTAACAGTTGACGTCTGATACCGCATCTTTTTGCCAACATGCTGTGATCTGCACTTCCGTATTTAAAATCACCCACAATGGGATGTCCGATACTTGCCAAATGGGCACGGATCTGATGTGTCTTTCCCGTATGAAGATGGATGCACAATTCAGAATATGCCTTTTCTTTCTGCTGATTGGTAATTTTATATTGACCAATTGGGTTAATGCCCGTTTTGATATAGGAACCTTCTTTCCGGTCATCCGGCTCCTGCTTCGTCACCGTCACAGTATTGGTCTTACTGTCCTTATAAAGATAACCCTCTAAATCTACAGGTTCCGTCACACTTCCTTCTACCAGACAGATATAATACTTTTGTAAGCTTCTGTCTTTAATCACCTGTGCAAGATATTGCAAGCCCGAAAGACTTTTTCCACATAAAATCAGACCGGATGTATTACGGTCCAAACGATTGGCTATGGAAGGCCGGAAGGTCTGCATTTCTTCTTTGGTTAATTCTCCTTTTTGTAAAAGATAACCAATCAGATACTCATTCACTGACACATCCCCGTCTTTTGACTTTTGTGATAACATTCCTGCCGGTTTATAAAATGCTAAAATATGCTTGTCTTCATATAAAATATGTAATCCAAGTTTATTTAAGTCTGCTTCCGTATAAGCCCGAAATGACTCTGCACGGTTATTTTTTTGTATCGGCGTGGAAAATTTGTCAAAGGTATCGTCCGATAAAAACAATTTGACGATATCACCTTCCTTTAACATTTCATTTCCTGCGGCTTTTTTGTCATTTAACGTGAAATTCTTTTTGCGAAGCATTTTAAACACAAAACTCATGGATGCTTCGGAAAGTAATTTCCCCAGATATTTATCAAATCTTTGTCCCGCTTCATTGGGACCGATTTTGAATTCTTTCATAGTTTTTCAAACATCCTTATAATGAAATCTGGTGCAATAACTCCATAATCTTTGCATCATTTTCTTCATTTTCCGTTTTTTTATCAACGATTTGGTTCAGACGCTCCAAATACTCATCCGTCTTGGTGTACATAGCAATGGTAATCTGATATCCGTTCCGTTTTGCAATACCTTCGATATGACTCTCCAAATCCTCATGCATATCCTGATGATTGGTCAGATATCCGTAAACATAACCATTCTTTACAATACAACCTGCTACTTCGTAGGTCTTTTTATAAGATGTAAATACCAAACCATAGGCATGATTGAATTTCTCCAATGTATCCTTTAAAATAGCATAGTTTTCTTCATTGCAGCCATGATAGCGCATATACATAATCATACCTACCATACTTTTACTCGCCGGAAGTAAGCCAAGTACAGCAACAATTGTCAGCAAATTGGCTTTTGTACCGGTTGCAATGTAACCGGCTGCCAATAACGCCAATGAAATCCCAAAATATATCAGTGTTTTTATAATTTCACGATTTCTCTTCCAATTATAATATTCATATTCGCCCTGTTTAAATTTCTGCTTCATTTCTTTATCCTTTCCCTTTAAACCATTTTATCATAAATATCCAACAGTACACGCTTGGGTACACATTTGGTTAAAATACGCATTCCTTTCATAAGCGGACCATAGACGGATACCTGTTGTCTGTTTTTTGCATCACGCAAAGCAAGTGCAACCACCTTTTCCGGTTTTGCCATAATATATTTCTTTATTACCAAGGTATAACCATATTCTTCTGCCGTATCAAAGAAAGCTGTTTTTACAGGTCCGGGACAGACAGCTGTTACACTGATTTTTTTATCTTTTAATTCATAATGCAACGCTCTGGAAAAGCTTAATACAAAGGCTTTGGATGCTGCATAGATGGCAAAGCGCATTTGTGGCATGAAAGCAGCTACACTTGCCATATTGATGATATAACCACCTTTTACCACATAAGGAATGCAGAAGTGGCACATCTTTACCAAAGCCACATCATTACATTCAATCATATCGGTCTGAATATCCAAAGGCACCTCGGCAAATTTGCCCAGTTTTCCAAATCCGGCACTGTTTACCAAAATCTTAATCTGCGGTTTCTCTGTTTCCAATCGATTGACAAAAATCCGGTTATCTTCTTCCTTTGTTAAATCTAACGGAATCCGGACAAGTTCTGCCTTTGTATCGGCAAACTCTGTATTATCAACACTTCTGGCAATTACCCATATCTGATCCAGATCATTACAGGCACGGTCAATCTGTTGTACAAATTCTTTACCCATACCACTGCTGGCACCTGTTACAATTGCAATTTTCATTTCTTTTTCCTGCCTTTCTGATTGTTGGAATTTACTTTTGCCGTTTTTTTCTTTTGGTATGCCATGGGACGCGGCGGTATCAGACACTTGGGACCAAAACCAATCAAATCTTCACGACCTGCCAAAAGTAAGGCTTCCTTAACCAAAGCATGATTTTCCGGGCTTTTATATTGAATTAGCGCCCGTTGCATAGCCTTCTCATGAGGATTTTTGACTACATAAACCTTTTTACCGTCTCTGGGATCAAGTCCGGTATAATACATAACCGTGGAAATGGTGGAGGGTGTGGGATAAAAGTCCTGTACCTGCTGAGGTATATATCCCAAATCCCTAATATACTCTGCCAAAGCCACTGCCTCTTTTAAGGTTGAGCCAGGATGTGATGACATTAAATACGGCACCACATACTGTTTTTTGCCAATCTTTTTATTGTAATCTTCATATTTTTTAATAAACTTCTGATATACCGCATTTTCCGGCTTACCCATTTTGGATAATACAGCATCACAGATATGTTCAGGGGCTACCTTAAGCTGTCCGCTGACATGATGCTTTAATAATTCATGGAAAAAGGTATCGCTTTTGTCTGCAAGCAAATAGTCAAACCGGATTCCCGAGCGCACAAAGACTTTTTTGACTCCCGGCAAATTACGAAGTTTGCGTAAAAGACTTACATAATCCTTGTGATCTGCCACCAAATTGGCGCAAGGCTTCGGATACAGACATTGTTTATTAGGACATACACCTTTGGATAGTTGTTTTTTACAAGCCGGCGCACGGAAGTTGGCCGTCGGTCCGCCTACATCATGGATATAACCTTTAAACTCCGGATCCTTTGTCATCATTTCGGCTTCTTTTATGATGGATTCATGACTGCGGACCTGAACAATTCTCCCCTGATGAAAGGTTAATGCACAGAAGCTGCAACCGCCAAAGCAACCACGGTTACTGATAAGTGAAAATTGAATCTCTTTTACTGCAGGTACTCCCCCTGCTTTCTCATAAGACGGATGATAAGTCCTCATATAAGGAAGATTATATACATCATCCATTTCCATGGTACTTAGGGGCTCTGCCGGTGGATTTTGTATGACATAGACATTGTGATCATATTCTTCCATCAGCGTCTTACCGCTAAAGGGATCGGTATTGGCATATTGAATCCCAAAAGATTTGGCATATTGCGCCTTATCATCCTGCATTTCCATAAAAGAAGGTAAACGGATACCATCCACAACCTGGTCAATACTACGGGATTTGTATACGGTTCCTTTTACAAAGGTAATATCTTCTATGGCGATTCCGCTATTTAAAGCATCCGCAATCTCAACAATAGATTTCTCACCCATTCCATAGGAAATCAGATCTGCACCGCTATCCAATAAAATAGAGCGTTTAAAAGAGTCTGACCAATAATCATAATGGGCCATTCTCCGCAAGCTCGCTTCAATACCACCTAAGATAATGGGTGTCTTTTTGTATTTGCGTCGAATCAGATTACCATACACCACCACTGCATGGTCCGGTCTCTTTCCCATGACACCTCCGGGTGTATAGGCATCTGTCGGTCGTCTTTTTTTGCTGACATAATAATGATTCACCATGGAATCCATATTGCCGCCGCTAACCAAAAAGGCAAGTCTTGGCTCTCCAAAGACAGCAATACTCTCCGGATCTTTCCAATCCGGTTGGGAAATAATGGCTACAGTATAGCCAAAAGACTCCAATACACGGCTGATAATGGCATGTCCAAAAGAAGGATGATCCACATAGGCATCCCCAATGACATATACAAAATCCGGTTGTACAATTCCAAGTTCTTTACATTCCTTTTTACTGATGGGTAAAAATGGCATGATTATTTCCCACTTTCTATTCCAAACATAGACAATTCTTCATCGGTTAGGGCGCGATATTCTCCCGGCTTAAGATTTTCATCCAATTGGAGATCTCCGATGGATATGCGTTTTAAATAAGTCACATTTGCACCTAATGCCTTTACCATACGCTTTACCTGATGGTATCTACCCTCACAAATGGTTAAATATGCCTCACAGCAGTTCTTTGATTCATCTATCCGGATATCTCGAAGTTGTCCCGGGCGTGTAGGTCTCAGGTCCCCTATCTTAAGCCCTTTCATCACCGCATCCTTTGCATCCGGTGATAAAACTCCTTCTGCCCGAAAGAAATAGGTTTTCTCCACATGCTTACCGGGTGACGTTAATCTATGGGAAAAGTCTCCGTCATCGGTCAACAGAAGTAAACCTTCCGTATCCTTATCCAATCTCCCTACAATAATCAGATGCTTGGCAATAGCAGGCTCAAAAAAACTAAGCACCGTTTCATGCTCTATATCCTTGGTAGCACAAATGTAGCCAGCCGGTTTATGTAGCATATAATAAAGATTTTTATACAACTTAATCTCTCTACCCATGTAAGAAACCCGGTCATCATCATTTACTTGCCTAGCTACATCTGTAACACGTTCGTCATTGATACGAACCCATCCGTTTCTAATAATTTTTTTACAATCTCTGCGGCTTCCGATACCACATTCCGCCAAATATTTTTCTAATCTCATATTCTCACTTCCTGCATGATTTTAATCTGTTTTTAATATGTATAAGTATACACTATTTTGCACCTATAGGGATGTTTTTATGAAAAATTTAATAAAAAACCTGTTCCTCACATTCCTTTTTGGTATACTTTTGTTCATTATCCTTCGCTATTCATCTATGGCAAAGGAATATGCCTATTTAGGACTCCATGTATGGTTCAATCAGATGATACCATCCTTACTCCCTTTTATGATTATATCTTCTATGTTAATCCGGCTCAATCTGGATCAAATCATAGTTAAGCCCTTTGCATATTTTTTTCGTTCTATCTACCATATATCCGATAGTGCTATCTATGTGCTAATCATCGGTTTTTTATGTGGTTTCCCTATGGGTGCTAAAACCGCCGCATTGGAGTATGAAACCGGAAAGATCAGCAAAGAAGAAGCCGAATATTTATTGACCTTTGTTAATAACATCGGTCCGGCATATTACTTATCCTTCGTATATGGCAATATTATCCCGCGTCAACATCTGTTACTTGGTTTATGCCTCCTATACGGAACCCCTCTCCTATATGGCATTATCTTGCGTTATACCATGTACCGTAAAGTACTTTCCAAGTCAATCGCGGTTTCCGGTCTTAAAGACCATCCTAAACAGACAACCACCTTTTTTACTGCTATGGATACAAGCATTCACAATGGGCTGATTCAGATGGGTATGCTGGGTGGTTATATGATTTTATGCAATCTCCTGGTTATGGTTCCCAAGTTGATATTTCAGAACGCCTCCATTATTTGTAGTTTTTTTCATAACCTCTTAGAAATATCCGGCGGTCTGATGAGTATCCATGCATTAAACCTGCCTTTCCGGCAAACCTTTGCATACACCCATATATTTCTTGTATTTACAGGAATATCCTGCCATTTGCAAACCTTTCATATTTTAAATCATAGCGGTCTATCCCGCAAAAAATATATGCTGCACAAGATAATCCTGTGCAGCATAGTCTGCATAATCTTATATGTATATTATTAAATAATATCAAGCCCGCCTTTTTCCGGTGCAGCCTCTGCTTCGGCCTCTTCCTCTGCCATAGCTTCAACCGGATAAAGCTCTGCACGATTGGCTGTTACAATAGAATAACAATCCTTTAAGGAATTTAACAAACTCTCATATTTAGCAGCATTAATATCCATAGAATGTGCGATAATGTTTTCTACATTAGCCAGCATATCGTCTGTATACTGAATTGCATATGCCTTTACCTGATTTGCTTCCATTGTGGCATTATCCAAAATCTCCTGTGCCTGTCTGGATGCAAGCTCTACAATCTCCTGTGCCTGCTCATATGCCTGACGCATAATCTCCTGCTCATTAATCAACTCTGTAGTATGTACAGTAGCTTCATTAATCAAAGCCTCAGCTTTTTCTCTGGCATCATTTAAAATCGCCTCTTTATTGCTGATAATCTTCTGATAACGTTTGATCTCATCCGGAGTTTTCATACGAAGATCACGAAGCAACTCATCAATTTCCTCTTTATTAACAATAATTTTACTACTATTAAAAGGATGGGGTTTGCAATTGTCAATATAATCTTCAATTTCATCGATTAACTGTTCAATTCTACTGCTCATAGGGTTCTCCTCACACAATTATTTCTCGTATTTACGATACAGTTCCTTTGCTACATGATCCGGCACACACATAGACACATCACCATTAAACTTGGCAATCTCTTTTACACCGGACGAACTAAGATAAGCATATTCTAAAGCTGTCGTCAAAAACATGGTATCCACTTCTCCACCGGACAGTTTATGATTGGTCTGCGCAATCTGCAATTCATACTCAAAATCTGTAATTGCCCGCAATCCACGAATAACCACATGGACATCTTTTTGTCTTGCATAATCAATTGTCAAGCCACTGAATGAATCAATCTTGACATTGGGCATATCTTTGGTTGCCTCTTCTAGCATTTTAACACGTTCTTCAACAGAAAACAATGCAGACTTCCCAACATTATTTAATACACTGACCGTTAATTCATCAAAAATATTGGCTGCTCTGCGAATCACATCCAAATGACCGTAAGTAACCGGATCAAAACTTCCGGGATAAATTGCTGCTTTCATACTAGTTGCTCCTTCTTACAAATACGTGCATATTGGTTTTGTACTGTTTTATTTTTACTACTTCATAAGGTAAGTTGTCAAGGAAGGATAAATCCGTATCCAACGCCGCCTCAAAAATAATGGTCGTATCTTCATCTACCAAAGAAGATGTGGTCAGATACTCTAACACTCTCTGTTCCAACTCCTTATGATACGGCGGATCCATAAATATCACATCAAATTTCTTTTGATATTCCATCATGGTAAGCGCCACAAATACATCCTGTTTGTAAACAGTAGCCTGTGCCTCCATCTTGGTATGCTTCAGATTTTGTGTGATACAATCATAAGCTTCTCTGCTGTTGTCCACAAAGACCGCTTCTCTAGCACCACGGCTTAAAGCTTCAATACCAATTCCACCGCTTCCTGCAAATAAATCCAAAAAAACAGCTTCCTGAATGTCAAATTGAATCATATTAAAAAGTGTTTCTTTAATCCGATCTGTGGTTGGTCTGGTATCCTCCCCCTTGGGAGTGACCAACTGCAGACTTCTGGCAGTTCCTGCAATAACTCTCATAATCGCTCCGTTCCCAAGCACTTAAACACGTACTTTTGTACCCTTGCCATCGCGCTTGCCAAGCTTGATTCTGTTTAATTCCAATTTCTTTTCTTTGTACTCAATGGTACATTCTACTGCATTTTGTGTGTAATATACATATTCCACATAATCACCGGGTGCCAACTTCATACCACGGACACCCACAGCGCCCTTTTTCTTCTCAGGAATCTCTTCCAGAGGGAATCTAAGGAAGAATCCTTCTTTGGTCTGTAATACAATGTTCCGCTTATCAATCAGCATCTGTACACTAACAACTTCATCATCATCTGCCAATTTGGTAGCCGCCACGGTTCTCTTTGCTACATCAAACTCTCCACCGTCTACAATCTTACACATGGATTGTTTGGTCACAAAAATCATACGATACAGATTCACATCACTTTGTGAACATACAAAAACAATATTTTCCTTGTCCGCCTGGAAGTTACTTACATTATCAATAGGCACCGCCTTGTCACGGAATTTACCGAACGGCAAGTCTGCCACTTTAATGGTATGCATCTGTCCTTGTGCAGTAAAGACACATATCTTTCCGGTATTTTTACATTGGAAAGCATAGCGGTTTTCTGCAATGGCTGCTTCTTTGTTTCTCTCAAAAGTTGCCACATCTACACATCTTGCATAACCAAAACGATCCATAAGGAAGTAAACATCCATTTCTTCCATTTTCTTTTCTACATAAACCGCTTCCTCAGCATTGGTAATCTCCGTCTTACGTTTGGAAGAAAACTCTTTCTTAAACTGATCCAACTCCTGAATCAAGACCTGTGTCATGGAAGAATGACTTGCCAAAATATCCTCATAACGATAAATATTTGCCATAGTTTCTTCATGCTCTTTAATCAGGGCATTGATTTCTAAACCAATCAATTTGTATAAACGCATTTCCAAAATGGCATTTGCCTGTTTTTCAGTAAACAAAAGCTGTGTTGCCATGATTTTGGACTCTTTGGACTTAAACTTAATGCCGTCCACATTACCGTTTACCAGACAATCCTTGGCCATATTACGGTCTTTGGAACCTCTTAATATCTCAATGATCAAATCAATCAGATTGCAAGCTTTGATTAAGCCTTCCTGCACTTCCCGTCTATCCTGTTCTTTATTTAAAAGATTGCGGTATTTACGGGTAGCAACTTCAAACTGGAAATCTGCACAATGCTTAAACACCTGTGCAAGACTTAAGGTCTCAGGTCTACCGTTTGCAACGGCTAACATATTGACACCAAAAGTATCCTCCAATTTGGTCTTTTTATAAAGCATGTTAATGAACTGCTCTGTATCCGTATCTTTCTTACATTCAATAACAATACGGATGCCTTCTTTACCGGACTGGTTGGTAATATCTACGATGTCGTTTGTCTTTTTTGTCTCTGCCAAAGATGCTACATCCATCAAAAACTTGGAGATATTGGCACCAACCATAGTATAAGGGATTTCGGAAATCACAATATTGACATGTCCGTTTTTACCTTTTTCTACATCTACCTTACCGCGCAATTTAATCTTGCCGGTACCGGTCTCATAGATGTTTAACAGATCATCTTTGTTACATACAATGCCACCGGTAGGAAAATCAGGACCCTTCACATATTTCATCAACTCTCTGGTGGTCAATGTGGGGTCTTGCATATAAGCTTTTAATCCATCAATAACTTCACCCACATTATGAGGGGGAATGCTTGTTGCCATACCTACCGCAATACCTTCCGCACCGTTAATCAAAAGATTCGGCACCTTTACAGGCAATACAGAAGGCTCTTTTTCCGTCTCATCAAAGTTTGGCACAAAGTCAACCACATCCTTGTCCAAATCAGATAAATAAGCATCCTGTGTAGCCTTGGCAAGTCTTGCCTCGGTATAACGCATAGCAGCTGCACTGTCACCTTCGATAGAGCCGAAGTTACCGTGACCATCCACCAAAGGAAGTCCTTTTTTAAACTCCTGTGCCATAACGACCAGGGCTTCATAAATGGAGCTATCACCGTGGGGATGATATTTACCCATGGTATCTCCCACAATACGGGCACATTTACGATACGGTCTATCATAGCGGATGCCCAGTTCGTGCATATCATACAAGGTACGTCTCTGTACCGGCTTTAAGCCATCTCTGACATCAGGAAGTGCTCTGGCGATAATAACACTCATTGCATAGTCGATATAAGACTGCTCCATGACCTCAGAATATTCAGTTCTAATAATTGTCTCGTTCATGGCTGCCTCCCTTAAATATCAAGCAACGCTTCTTTTGCATGTTCGTAAATATATTTCTTACGTGGCGGTACTTCTGTGCCCATCAACATCTCGGTAATACGGTCTGCCTGGAAGTTGTCATCAATCTCCACAAGCTTTAATTTGCGTGTTTCGGGATTTAAAGTTGTCTCCCAAAGCTGCTCCGCATCCATTTCACCAAGACCTTTATATCGCTGTAAGGTAAATGGTCCTTTATGGGTTTTGCGGTATTTTTCCAATGCCTTATCATCATACAAATACTCTTCTTTACCCTTGGAAGGCATTGCCTTATACAAAGGCGGCATTGCAATATATACATGTCCGGAGCGGATGAGATCCGGCATAAAACGATAGAACAACGTCAATAACAAGGTGGAAATATGGGCTCCGTCCACATCGGCATCCGCCATGATGATAATCTTATCATAGCGCAATTTATTAATATCAAAATCATTGCCATAGCCTTCGGAAAAGCCACAACCAAATGCATTGATCATAGTCTTAATCTCCGCATTGGCAAGCACCTTATCCATGCTGGCTTTTTCCACATTTAAAATCTTACCCCTGATGGGCAAAATCGCCTGATATTTACGGTCTCTGGCTGTCTTGGCAGAACCTCCCGCAGAATCACCCTCTACGATAAAGATTTCGCATTTGGATGCATCTCTGGATTCACAGTTTGCCAATTTACCATTGGAGTCAAAAGAAAACTTCTGCTTGGTCAGCATGTTTGTCTTTGCTTTTTCCTCGGATTTACGGATTTTAGCCGCTTTTTCCGCACAACCGATTACCGCTTTTAATGTCTCTAAATTACGGTCAAAGAAACGGACAACTTCTTCACCTGTAACTTTGCTGACAACCTTTGCCGCATCCTGGTTATCCAGTTTGGTTTTGGTCTGTCCTTCAAATCTGGGATCGGGATGTTTGACCGATACAATGGCGGTCATACCATTTCTTATATCCGCACCGGTAAAATTCTGATCTTTTTCCTTTAAAATATTCAACTCTCTTGCATATGTATTGATAATATTGGTAAAGGAAGATTTAAAACCGGTAATATGTGTACCGCCTTCTGCATTGTGAATATTATTACAAAATCCCATCACATTCTCATGGAATTCATTCACATACTGGAACGCACACTCTACCTCTACACCTTCTGCTTCACCCTTAAAATAAATCACATCACTGACCGCATCCTTAGAACCGTTCATGGCTTTGACAAAACCAATGATACCCTCAGGCTCATGGAAGGTTACAGCATCCACCTCTTCCCCACGTCTGTCCTCGAACTCGATGGTCAGATTGGGATTTAAATACGCAGTTTCATGCAGACGACTTTTTACATCCTCTGCTTTAAACCATGTCTTATCAAAAATTTCCCCATCCGGCAGAAAATTGATCATTGTACCGGATTCTCTTGTTTTTCCTACAACGGGAAGTAATCCGTCTACAAGCTCCTGTGTGGGAATACCTCTCTCATATTTATCTTCATAGATATGACCGTTTCTGGATACGCGAACCGTCAGATATTCTGACAACGCATTAACAACCGAAGAACCTACACCATGAAGTCCACCGCTTGTCTTATATGCCGAGTCATCAAATTTACCACCTGCATGCAAGGTAGTAAATACTAAACGCTCTGCGCTGATACCTTTCTCATGCATCTCTACGGGAATACCACGACCATTATCGCTGATGGTAGCGGAACCGTCTTTTTCCAGCCATACCCTGATAACAGAACAATGCCCTGCAAGATGCTCGTCCACTGAGTTATCTACAATTTCATAAATTAAATGGTTGAGACCTTTTGTGGAAACACTACCGATATACATACCCGGTCTGACTCTGACAGCCTCTAACCCCTCTAATACTTTAATACTGGATGCACCATAATCTGTAGCCTTTGCCATGATTACAACTCCATTTCACCTTCATATTTGTACAAATGGGCACTCGCCCACAAAATAAAGTATATCATAAGTTGAAATTATTTCAAACAAAAATACATCATATTGTATATGAATATTGTATAAATACACAAGATTTATAGATTCCACCTAAATCGTATGCAAATATCCATCCCGTATTACATCCTGCCACTTGGACTTTAACCCCTGGTTTTCTTCTGCTTCCAATGATGAATCTTCTTTTAAAAGCGCATACACATCTTCGCTTGCAAGATATAACATATCGGCATCTTCATACACATCCGCATACACAAAACCGGAATCACCACTTTGCAAGGTTCCGGACATCTCACCCGGTCCACGCATCTTAAGATCTGCATTTGCAATCTCAAATCCATCATTGGTTTTTCCCAAAATCTCCAGACGTTTTTTGCTTTTATCATTCCCGGTAGTATCCACAAAAATGCAGTAAGACTGATGACTTCCTCTGCCTACACGACCTCGTAACTGATGCAATGCAGCAAGTCCAAACCGCTCCGCATTTTCTATCATCATAACGGTGGCATTGGGCACATTGATACCAACTTCTATAACGGTTGTGGAAACCAGTATGTCGTAAAGTCCCGCAGAAAACTCCTCCATAATGCGGTTCTTATCGTTTCCCTTCATTTTTCCGTGAAGGGTTGCTATACGGACACTGTCACCAAATACATCTTTTAACTTATCGCTGTATTCTTCCACATTCTCCAGTTCTTCCATCACACCGGCTTCTACCATAGGACAGATGACGTAGATTTGTCTGCCTTTTTGAATTTCATCCCTCATAAACTTATAGGCTGTGGGACGATATCTGGTGTCTACCACCGCATTTTTGATGGGAATCCGGTTACTGGGTAACTCCGGAATGGTCGATACAGCAAGACCTCCGTATAAAATCATGGCAAGAGATCGGGGGATGGGTGTTGCCGACATAACAATGGTATGCACTTCTTTGCCCTTTCCCGTCAAAACTGTTCTTTGACGAACCCCAAACCGATGCTGCTCATCGGTTACAACAAGACCAAGATTTTTAAACTGTACACCATCTTCCAAAAGTGCATGTGTACCAATGACCAGGTTGACACTACCATCGGAAATTCCTTCATAAGCCTCCCGTTTTTCTTTGGCACGGATGCTTCCCGTCAATAAAACCGGCTTAAAAGGCAATTGGTATTCTTCTACCATTTCTTCTATTAATTTGAAATGTTGCACTGCCAACACTTCAGTGGGCGCCATAAATGCCCCCTGTTTGCCATTACATACACAGGAAAGTAAGGCAAGAACTGCAATCATAGTTTTGCCGCAGCCCACGTCGCCTTGTAGCAAACGATTACATATATTGCCGCTATACAAATCCGACTCTATTTCTGCCCATGCTTTCTTTTGGGAAACTGTTAATTCAAAAGGAAGTGCTTCTATCAGCCGTTTGGTCTGCGCGCATTCCAAGAAACAGTTTTCTTCCGTTTTTAAAATATCATGTTCACGGTTTTGCCTGGTAGATAATAAGAAATAGAAAAACTCCTCATAGGCAATCCTCTTTTTCGCTTTATACAAAAGCTCCATAGAATCGGGATTGTGCATAATCTTAAGAGTTTCCTCCAGGCATGGTAGTCCATGTTTATCCAAAATATCCTTCGGGAACGGTTCAACAATCCGACCACACATTTCCTTCATGGCAATACCGATATATTTACGGATGGCATCATTGGATAAACCCTTGGTACATACATAAATCGGTGTATAACCCTGCAACAATTCTGCATATTTATCCGCTTTATACATTTTGGGCTGATCCATCTGCAAATGATCTGCTACAGTAATGACTTTCCCATAAAAGACATATTCATCACCCACATGAAGGCTTCGTTTCAAATAAGGCATATTAAAAATGCGCACAAAAAAGGCGTTTCCCTGCTCATCCATTGCAAGAAAACGTAAAATCTGATAGCGCTTAACCCTGGTAAGTACAGGTTCACTTTTAATACGCGCCTTTACCGCCGCTTTTTCTGATTGCGTTGCCTCATCCAGAGACACAGGATTACTAAAACTCTCGTAAGCTCTCGGAAAATGATGCAATAAATCACCGATGGTATCGATATTCAATTTATGAAAAAGGGCACCGTTTTTATCACCGATGCCCTTAAGCTCTTTTATGCTGGTTTTTAAATTCATTTTTCCTACTCTGCTGAAACTACATAATAGTAAACAGGCTGACCACCGAACTGCAACTCTACGTCACAATCAGGATGTGCCTCTGACACTTTATCACAAAGGGCATTTGCATCCTCTTCTGTCACATCTGCTCCGTAGTAGATACTGATAAGCTCTGCATCAGAGCCCTTCAACATCTCATCAATCATTTCAACGGTTGTATCTGCGATATCGGTACCAACTGCAAGCATTCCACTATCGCCAATACCCATGATATCATTTTCATGAATCACTTTATTGTCAATCTCTGTATCACGAACAGCATATGTCACCTGACCGGTAGATACATTGCCAATCTCTTCTGTCATGGCAGCTTCATTATCTGCTACGGACAATTCGGGTACATAGCTGATAATTGCAGTAATTCCCTGAGGAATATTCTTGGTAGGAATTACAATAACTTCTTTATCTTCCACCAATGCTTTCGCCTGGTTTGCAGCCATAATAATATTTTTGTTATTAGGGAATACAAACACTGCATCTGCATTTACTTTATCAATAGCGCTGATGATATCATCGGTACTGGGGTTCATAGTCTGACCACCTTCAATAATCTCATCCACACCTAAATCACGGAAAATAGCATTGAGACCATCACCGATGGAGACTGATACGAAACCAACCGGTTTATGCTCTTTCTGCACCGGCTCAGCCGCTGCTTTGGCCTGCTCTTCTTTAAACAGCTTCTCCTGATGCTCCAAACGCATATTGTCAATCTTCATATTGGACAATGCACCGTATTTTAAAGCACGCTGAATTGCAAGACCGGGATCATTTGTGTGTACATGCACTTTTACAATATCATCATCAGCTACAACAACGATAGAATCACCAATAGACTCTAAGAAATCTTTGAAATCCATCTCATGTTTGATGTTAAATGTCTTTTCAAGCAAGATGATAAACTCTGTACAATATCCAAACTTAATATCAGAAGTATCTGCAGCAAGACTGTCAACTTTTATAACACCGGGAGTTGCAGATGCAGGATTAATAGTGAAATCCAATTCTTCTCCGCGGAATGCCTTCTGCGCACCAACCAAAAACTCAATTAAGCCCTGTCCACCGGAATCCACAACACCTGCCTGTTTTAATACAGGAAGCATATCCGGTGTTTTGTCCAATACTTCTTTGGCATACTTGATTACTTCATCAATCATAGTATCCATATCTATATCGGGATCTTCTGCCAAATCTACTGCTTTTTCACATGCACCCTTTGCAACGGTAAGAATCGTACCTTCTTTGGGTTTCATAACCGCTTTATAAGCGCTCTCAACAGCTTTTTCACAAGCTCTTGCCATAGTCTCTTTATCAATTTCTTCTACTTCGCCAATCACTTTACAAAAACCTCTGCAAAGCTGGGAAAGGATAACGCCGGAGTTACCTCTGGCACCTCTTAAAGATCCTGAAGAAATTGCTTTGGCAATCACCTTCATATCGGTCTCATCACCAAGTGCAGCAACTTCTTTTGCTGCGGACATGATGGTCATGGTCATGTTTGTACCTGTATCACCGTCGGGAACAGGGAACACGTTTAATTCATTAATATATTCTTTATTGGCTTCCAGGCTCTTTGCTCCTGCTAAAAACATTTTGCAAAGCATGCTGTTGTCAATGGTATTTGCAGCCACAATCAAATCCTCCTTAATCGATCACTCGAACACCTTCTACGAAGATGTTGACTTTTTCTACTTTTAATCCTGTGAATTCTTCCACTTTATATTTTACGGTACTCATCAATGTGTCTGAAACCGCAAGAATATTGACACCATAAGCAACGATTAAGTGAAAATCAATGCTGATGCCGGAATTCTGAATATCTACGGAAACACCGGTAGATAATCTTTCGGGTTTTAATAACTTAACCAAGCCGTCTTTTACATTAACGCTTGCCATTCCAACAACGCCAAAACACTCTATCGCAACGCTTCCTGCATAGCTGGCAATTACATCACTATCAATCGCAATGTTTCCCAGGTGTGTATTCATCATACTCTTCATACCAATACCTCCCTTGGTCCATAATAATGGTATTATAACAATTATTTGAGAAAAATGGAATATCTTTTGTAAATAATTAAATTTATACTTGCAAAACATTTCCAAATCTGATAGTATATTCGTGTTGTGAGTCATTTTTATTGATTAGGAGGTGCAATTATGGCTAAATGTGATATCTGTGGTAAAGGCGCTCATTTTGGAAATAACGTCAGCCATTCGAATAGAAAAACTAATCGTATCTGGAACGCTAACGTTAAAAACGTTAAATGTAAAGTTAACGGAGCTACAAAAACAATGCATGTATGTACATCTTGTTTAAAATCCGGATTAGTTGAAAGAGCATAATCAAAAAGAAAGAAAAAGGACCGTTTTGTACGGTCCTTATTTTTTATACTGCTCTTTTAAAATCTCAAACTCTTTATTAATACATGCAACCGTAAAAGAATCTCCGTTTTTGTTATCCGGATGAAAAATCTTCATTAATTCTTTATACCGCTTTTTCAACGAGGAATATCCTGTCACGCCACCAAAAAATCCCGGTCCGCGAAAAACCGATTTATCACAAGCTTGTCCTTGTGCTTCTTCATGCTCGTATTCCCACTGTTGCTCTTTTTCTTTTTGTTTCTTTACTTCCGCCCGGAACATTTCTTTATCTGCCGCCAGTTTTTGAAAGCCCATTTCCAAAACCTGCTTCTGTTGCTCAAACACCTTCTTCTCACCTGCAAGCTTTTCCTGCTCCAGTTTTAGAATCGTTTGTTTTTCTTTTAATTCCTGCTCCAATCTGTTTAAGCGGACATTTTCTTCAAACAGCCACTCTTTATCCATTGCATCTCCATTAACAGCAAAACAAATTATAGCCTACCAGCAATAATATACCGATAAAAATAATAGCCACAAACACGTTATCCAAAAATAACATAATAAACATACCCACGGCAATCATGAAACAGCTATATCCCAACATCCTTTTCATGAGCAGATACAACCTTAAAATCCACCTTGTTATAATGTATGCTTTTCCGCCACCTTTGTATACCTGTCAAAACCTTCTATTTCTATATCACTCTTAATATACTGACTCATCTGCAGGGAATGCAATATCCACCGCTTCATCATCACTTACCGGCATTTCTTCCTTGGGTGTTGTAAACTTATCAACCAAATCCGGAATCATATCAATAATCTTTGTGATAGAATCCTGATTCTTGATATTTACCAACTTGGTCTGTCCATTACGGATTACCAACACAGCACTGGGAGTCATTTTACCACTCATACCACCGCCGCCGGCACTTTTCTGGTCATTTCCGTTTGCGCCTGCGCCAACACCAAAAGTCACATCTACAAGCGGAAGAATAATGGTGTCTCCCACTTGTGTAGGCTCACCCACTACTGTTTTTGTAGAAAGAAATGTCTCCATCCCCTTCATTAAAGAACCAACTACATTACCAAAATTGTTATCGCTCATCTTTTTCCTCCATTATTTTATTATGAATTCACTTTAGAAATAGTTTTTCTTAAATACACCAAATCTTTATCAAACAGAAACTGAAATACTACATATACAAACCAAAAAAGCTGTATTCTTCCCTTTGCATCCAGATTTGCCTTTAATACTTTATGTTCGAAATCAGGAACACATATAAAATGATTACCATACAAGCCGATAAACATCCAATAGTATCCCAGGATTTTTCCTGTTGTTGCCGGATCATCAAACCCCATTTCAACATAAGCATTCCATTTCCTCGGCATAATGTGCTTGAGGATTTTGATTATATGATCCTTTACTTTGGAAATGGCAACCTTAGTCCTCTCTCTACTTAGGTATCCGACCCATCGGTCTATTTTTTCTTTGATATCAATACCTTTTTGCTTAATATCCTTTATCTTTTGAATAATAGTGTCTATGGTTTTCTTGATTTTTTGCCAAAGAGTAAGCTTGGGCTCTTCGTCCATAGAATCAGACTCATCAAAGTCATGCGATGCGGGTTCTTTTACATCTGGCACATTTTCTTGAATCTCAAGTTCATCTTCATCCATATCAACCGGAATTCCTTCGAAATCCTCCAAGGTCACTTCCTTGTCAGGAGAAGTTTCCTCCTTTACCACAGCCTTATTAACATCCTTTTTCCGGCGTTCTTTTTTCGGCTTTGGATTCAAGAAATCCGTAACCGGAATCCCCAAAATGCGTAACACACATTTTTTCACTCCTTCACCATAATCAAGGGTAACTGAGATAAAATGAAATAACCAATGAGCCTTTACTCTTGCATTGATTGCTTCATCATAAGAAGCACGAATCCCATATGAAATCGGGAAAAATAACAACAATACAATCAGCAAAAGGACAAGTCCCAAAAGTGCCAGTAATGTAATCCCGATTATTTTTAAGATTAGCAATACGATCTCCATAATCATTATTTCCTGTTATATCCGGTAAAATTCATTTCTTTATCTTGCATTAACAAATCTTTAAAACGATATGTTTCATACTGATTGGTAAAATCCGTAATCATCTGTTGTACCAACTCCACGGCACTGTCATATCCGGATGCAAATCCCATAATATGCAGTCCCTTGATAGGATAAGCCTTTTGTTTTAAAGTATATCCGGGAATCAAATCAAAATAATCATTTCCATCTGCAACAGAAATAATATAAATATCCGGACTCAGTCCTGCGTGACACCTTATCTTACGTATAATTTTTTTCTTTTTAGATTCTGTTTGTTCATCACAATACAATTTCTTATAAATATGCATATCGTCACCTAGTTACAAGTTTATCATATGCGGAATGAAAAAGGAAGGCAAAAGCCTTCCTAAGTTCATCAAAAGTATTTTTTATTTCCCCACAAATTTCCTCTTTTTAAGTCAAGATACTCATTGTATGCTCGCTCCAAAATTTGTTTTTCATTGCTGAATTTCAACAAATGATAGGCTTCATGATACTTATAAAATCCTGAATCTACAAAATGCTCTTCGCGTTGTGGTTTGCTGTAATAACTATCGGCCATCATCAGATACCAGTGTACTTCTTTGGAAACCGTATCCTCCGGCACATGAAAAGTATATTCACTTTTCCCGATGTACTTGATAATGGAAGCTTTTGAACCGGTTTCTTCCAAAACTTCCCGCAAAGCAGTATCCATATACTCTTCGCCCTCTTCAACAGTTCCTTTTGGCAAAACCCATCCTTCATACTTGTTTTTATAATTTTTGTACAAAAGCAGAATTTTCCCTCTGAAAATAACCACCCCGCCACAGCTCGTTGCTTCGATCATTGCAATGCCTCCTGTCGGGTGAATTTAATCAGGTACAATCATACAACTAATTTGCAAGCTTTGCAACCACAGATGCAATTTCAGCTTTGTCAAAAGGTTTTGTTAAGAACTCATCAGCTCCAAGCTTGATGCAATCAATCATTTTATTTTTCTGTCCTGCAGCTGTTACCATAACAACCTTTGCATCCGCTTTCAACGCTTTAATCATTTTTAAAGCTTCCATACCGTCTAAGACAGGCATTGTAATGTCCATGGTAACCAAATCAGGCTTGCATGCCTGGAATTTCTGTACACCTTCCTGACCATTTACCGCTTCATCAATAACAGTATGTCCGTTTTCTTCTAAAATACCTCTTAATACTTTACGTGACGTTCTGGAATCATCAACTATCAAAATGTTAGCCACTTTTATGCCCTCCTAACCAATAACAATATCAGAATCTACGGATAATACAAAGTTTACAACCTCTTCACCAATTGTAATGGGGAATACACAGAACTGGTTGCCTTTGATTGTAATAGGATTTTCATAAAATTCCGGAGGAACCATATCGATATCAATTCCTTCAGAACACAACTCTGTTGCAAACAAACCATTGATACAGTTTGTAAACTCTCCAACTGCATCCAAAGCATCCAAATCAACGCTTTCAAACTCTTCATCTGCAAAAGGTACTGCAATGGCAAGTAAACTATCGCTGGAACCTGCAAAACCGGAAATCACTTTGTGATCACCTTCCATTCCCTGCATAGCAAAATTATCTGCTGCAAGTTCATCCACCAAATAAGCCTTGGATACATATGCAGAAGAATTAATCACACGGAGCAATGTACGCACTGCAATGCCGCATAATCTGTCATTTAACTCAGTATTGGCAGGCAAGAACAATTTTACGGTTCTCTCAATATCACCACTTACCAAATCATCCATATCGGAATGTGTGAATCCCTGCTCATCCTGATATGCTTTCAACGCTTCATCAATCTCTTCTAAGGTCATAAAACCTTTGTCAATTAAAGTCTGAACAAACAACATATAGATGTTGCCCTGTTTCTTCAAAAGCTGTCCAACCTGTTCATCTGTCAGATAGCCTTTTTCTACGGCAATATCACCAAATCTCTTGTCCATAATTGCCTGTAACTGATTTACTTCATCAGCCTGTTCTTTTGTCATAAGTTTTTCAGCAACAGCAATTAACCCCAATTTAACTCTTACTGTGCTTTCATATTCGATCACTTCAGCAAACTGTTCTTTTGATATACGTCCTGCGTGAACCAAATAATTTCCAAATATTTGATCAAACATCACGAAACCCTCCTTCAGTAAATTAAAACCATTTTACTATAAAATTCCCAAAAAAGATAGTCAATTTAATGAATTTTCTTAATATAACGTCCCGACATTCTCAAAATAAGCGTCAAAAACCCTTTTTGCAATAGGTACAGCATACTCTCCACCCGATCCTGCACCTTCTACGATAATCGTCACACAGACCTGGGGATTATCTGCCGGGGCAAATCCGGTAAACCAAGCATGGCTGTCTGCTTTATCTTCACTAAACTCTGCGGAACCGGTTTTTCCTGCCGCTGTATACTCCAATCCGCGCAGTCTGGTTGCCGTTCCATTCTCTACAACACCTGTCATCAAACCGGACAAAAATGCAGCCTCATTCTGAGTCATCAATCTGCCGTACTCTTCCGCTTCATACTCTCTTACCAATTCACCGTTATAGTTTTCCACGCGGTCAATCAAATAAGGCTTCATCAAAACGCCATCATTAGCAATGGCACAGGTAATCATATTCATTTGCAAGGGTGTGATCTGTGTCTTCCCCTGTCCAATGGATGTCTGCATAATATCATAAGTATTGGCAGATTGACCCAATACATAACTACCACCTGCCGTAGCATAGGGCACATCCAGTTTTTGATTGAAGAGCAAGTCCTCACAAGTAGACTCTAATACTGCCAAATCAAGAGACAAACCAATATTGGCATAGGATGAATTACAGGACTTTTCAAAACTTCTCTGAAAATCAATACTGCCATGATTGGAACCATGATAACAATTTATCCTGTCTCCATTATGGGTAAAGGAACCATTACATTGATAATGATATCCGGCTACGCTTTGATTGTTTTGTCTGTAATAAGCCAAAGAAGTCACAATCTTAAAGGTAGAGCCGGGCGGATAAAGTCCCTGGGTTGCCCGGTTTAATAACACACTGCTACTATCATCATTGACAACCTCATCCCATATATTAACAATATTATTGGGGTCAAAATCCGGCTTGGATACCATAGCAATAATCTTACCTGTATCCGGTTCTGTCACAATGATGGCCCCATCATAAGCACCAAGTGCATCATATGCTGCCTGTTGTACCTCTACATCCAGACTGGTCACAAGATTATCACCAATATTCTTTTGTGCAGAAATTTCATTTTGGATTTTTTCACCAAAAGAAGCATTGGAGTTAAGCATGGACATATTGCCCAGATATTCAATACCGGTTTTTCCTTTGGTCGAATATCCTACAACATGGGAAAACAGATGACTATACGGATAAATACGGGTTTCCTTTCCATCCGCGCCGCGGACTGTCTGCGCCAAAGTCTCTCCGTCCTCAGTCAAAATCATGCCTCTTATGTTGCGTTGTGCTAAAATTTCCTGTCTGGGATTATAGGAATTGTTAATTGCTTCTTCACTTTCAACGTACATAAAGCGAATCTCATTTCCAATGACAATTAACATTAAAAACACAAAGAAATAGGTCACAATCCACAGTTCCCGATTGCGATACTTTTTCTTTTTTCCTTTTTTACCCGTTTTTTCTTTTAGTTCTGTTTCATCATTCTTCTGCTGCTTTTTTGCCACGATTCTCTCCTTCCTCTGCCTGGAGACAATACAATCCCTGTATCACGCAGAACATAATAATTGTGGAAAGGACACTACTTCCACCATAACTAACCAAAGGTAAAGTAACACCTGTCAAGGGAATTAACCGTGTTCCTCCACCGATAGTAAGAAAAATTTGAAAAATATAAGTAACCGCCAAACCAACTGCTATCAAACGGTAATAATCATTTTTTAAGCGCATTGCCACATACATAAATGCAACAAAACAGCTGACACACACCAAAATCAATCCGATACTGAAAAATACACCCAACTCCTCTGCAATGGCTGAGAAAATAAAGTCAGCTTCCACATAAGGAATTGCCGTGGGATCCCCCTGATAGATTCCCATTCCGAACCAACCTCCGGTTCCGATGGCAAATAAGGATTGTGTCACCTGATAGCCCGCTCCGTCAATATCCACCCAGGGATCTCTCCATGCTTGAATACGGACCTGTACATGGCTAAACAATTTGGATGCAACAATGGCCGCAATACACCCTGCCAAAGTGCCGGCAATAAGGTAAAAATAGTTTTTGGTTGCCACAAAGAGCATAATCAGATATACCACAAAGAAGATAACTGCACTTCCCAAATCCCTGGAGAAAACCAGCACAATGACATGAAATGCTGCCATAAAGGTTGTAATAACAACCTGCAAAAAGTCCTTTGCTTTGGCAAACATACCTGCCACAAAAAATACAAATAAAATTTTAACAAACTCTGATGGCTGAAAGGTATATCCGCCAATACTGTATGATATCTTGGAACCGTTGGTCACCGCACCAAGAACAAGAACGATTGTCAATGCCAAGGTACCGGTCAAACCAAATACCCAGGTAAACTTATCCAAATAACGGAATTTCTTAATCAAATAAGGAATGGCCAGTCCAAGCAGCAGTGATATGGTCACTATTTTAAACTGACGCAAGGCTTTGTCATAATCCAATCTGGTCAATATCAAAAATCCAATCGCCAATAACATACACATATTGTTGAGCAACAATTTACTGACATCTTTATAAATAGCACGAAACAGGGCAATGGTAGCAAATAGTAAAATCTGTTGAAAACCATAGAAAATAATGTATGTCAAATCACTTGTTTCCAGGCAAATGGCCGCAAAAGAAACAAAATGAACAATAAACATACAAATAATCTGGCGGGTATAAATACCCTCCTTCTTTTCTTCATCAATGCTACGAAACGCCGCAAAGGATTCATATGTAAAGATTGCCATAAACACAGCAATCACATATTTAGATAAATCAGAAATTACTAATGCCATATTATTCGACACCTTTCTTAAAATGCCCTTTTGTAAAATCCCCAATCGGTAAATCACTTCGGGAACATATCGCTTTTAAAACACCTTGCACAGTTTCACCCTTTTCTACGGTAAAACAAATGCGTCCATAATCACAAGCAACCTCTTTGATCTCTTTGGTTAAATCCAAAGGGACACTATTGTATACAGTATTTTCGCAAATCATACACTGATTCACAACCGGAAGTTTCTTGCCCATCCGGTCTGTTAACATAGTGATATCGTTATTGCCGTCACACTTGCCAAAGGTTTTCTTTAGACAACCAGCTGTCTGCATAAAAGGAACATGCCCATATACCGGATATTCTTTTTTCACTTCCATATTATGCTTATCACAAGAAACAATCAAGTCCTTCCACTCATGACGGTTCAGTTCATAGGAAGCAACCAGACCTGATATACCATGCTTTGCAAGAAAAGAAACCGCGCCATGATTGAATGTATATAGGCTGTAATCTGCCATAATCTCTTTTTGTTTCAGATCAATGCCTGCGCTTTTCAAGCGAGTCAATAAATATTGTAACACATCAAGATTGCCACAGTAAAATCCATCTGATAAACGAAGCATTTCATCCGTCAGATACCGCTCACAATAGGTAATCGCACGTTCTCTTCCCACAATAGGTAAACGCAAAAACAGTTTCATGTGATAATCAGAAAACTGCCCTTTCATATCTGCAAAGGTATTCCCGTCTCCCAATTCTTTCAACAGTGAAAATGACACTTCTATTCCATCAATCAATTCTATATGAGAAGAATTGTTTGTAATATAATCCAAAACCGCATTCCGTTGTTCTAATGTATCTACAGAAATACGGTACGTTACACCTTGCTTTTCTTGCCTATTCTTTATCGGTACAACATCCACTTCATCCCTATATGCGGTATCTTCATTTCCCGTCCGGAACGTATCCGCAAGCATAGCTTGCTTCATGCCATCCAAAGCCCTGCGGCGTAAGTCATTCATTTCCTTTACAGGCAAAAATACCTCTTCCTCCATGGAAACGCCTATACTTTCAAACCGGAAGGGAGTATTTCCCGTTTTGCGGATTTGTTTTTGAATATCTTCCATCGTAGCCGGACGATTGGTTGCTACCGCAATAGGCATTGTTCCCTCTACGGTTACTGTACGCCCTTGTTCATCCCAGACCACCAGTTGCAATACTTTCCCGATCTGTATGTTTAATTCGCAAAATATATTTATCTTTTTGTCACAATCCAGATAACTCTCTTTGATCCATGTAAGCTGTTTTTCATCACCGCTGATATATCCCGGTTTATCCAATGTAATCATCTCAGGACCATTATGCCTATGATAATACCCGGTCTCCAATTCAGTACGTACATAGAGCTTTCTAAGGATATCCAAATCCTTATGGTCTACCTTATAAGGCTTTCCGTTTTGCTTTGTCTGATAATACATATCAATATATTTGCGGTAAATCGCTGTAACCCCCGCAACATAATAAGGATTCTTCATCCTGCCTTCAATTTTAAAAGAATCAATCCCGGCATCCAACAACTCATGGAGAATCGGAATCGTACACATATCCTTTAAACTCAAAGGATAAACCTCTTTTTGTCCAAATACCGCATAAGGCAAACGGCACGGACCGGCACAACGTCCCCGATTGCCGCTTCTGCCGCCAAGAAAACTGCTAAACAGACATTGTCCCGAATAACAATAACACATGGCACCATGGATAAAAGCCTCTACTTCAATCCCGGTTGCTTTTATCTCTTTCATTTCATCAAGCGACACTTCTCTTGCCGGGACTACACGGCTGACACCATATTCCTTTAATAATTCTGCGCCATACTTACCGGTGACGCACATCTGTGTACTGCCGTGCAACTCTAATCCGGGAAAATTGGCTTTTAATGTCTGCAATACACCGAAATCCTGAATGATAACACCGTCCAGACCCTTTTCATAAAAAGGACGGATAAAATCACACAAACCTGATAGCTCCCGTTCCTTTACAAGTGTATTGACTGTCAGATATACTTTCACACCAAATAAATGGGCATAACAAATAGCCTCACACAACTCCTCGGTTGTGAAGTTGGAGGCATAAGCTCTTGCTCCATATTCTTCTCCACCCAGATATATGGCATCTGCTCCGGCATTAACCGCAGCCTTAAAACATGCCATATCCCCAGCGGGCGCCAATAACTCTACCTGTTTCAATGTAATCTCCCGTTCTAAAGAAAAAGGCTGTTGTAATATACATCACAACAACCCACTCTTATTTACTTGCTTGCACCTTTTAACTCAGCCTCTAAGCGGACAATTCTCTTTGTCCCCTCATTAATCTCACCCTGCATGGACTTCATGGTCTTTTCCATACTTTCAAGTTTAATCTGATTTGCAATTAATTCATGCTTTAAATCATATAACTCTTTTTCTTTACGCTCCAACTCTTCTTCTAAATTGGACGCTTTCTTCTTCGCTTTAAAATAATCATCTGCAATATTTAATTGCAACAATACATTTTTGTAGTCTACCGACTGCTTACGAAATCCTTCAATCTTGTTGTACTCTGCAAGTTTATTATTAATATAAATAGCCACTCTCTGTAAATACTCTTCGCTTTCATTTCCGCTCAAAGTAAATACTTTGCCGCCAATCATAACTTCTGTTTCGGTTTTTGCTGACATAACACACTCTCCCCTTGTATCTCCGGCACAAGATGTGCCAATCTCATCACAAGTCATATACAACATATATTATATCAGAACATTCCGAGAAAACAACCGTTTTGGTCAAAAAAGATAAAACAAATTGACTATTTTGTTTGCGGAACCGACAATCCAAAATGTAAGTATGCCAAATCTGTCACTACACGTCCTCTGGGTGTGCGGTTAATCAAACCGTTTTTGATTAAGTAAGGCTCATTCACATCCTCAATAGTACCGGCATCTTCACCTGTTGCCGCCGCCAAAGTATCCAGTCCAACCGGTCCGCCACCGAATTTCTCAATCATGGTCAACAACAAATTGCGATCCACATGGTCAAGTCCCAGCTTGTCCACGTCCAATAAATCCAGGGCCTGTACCGCCACTTTCTCTGTAATAACGCCATCAAAACGAACTTCTGCAAAATCCCTTACACGCTTTAACACCCGATTAGCAAGTCTCGGTGTACCACGGCTTCTTCTGGCAAGCTCCACAGCACCTTCTTTGTCTATCTCAACTCCAAGAATCGCTGCCGAATGCTCAATAATCTGTACCAACTCATCTATATTGTAAAACTCCAGACGATGAATCACACCAAAACGGTCTCTTAATGGTGCTGTCAAAAGTCCTGCCCTGGTTGTTGCCCCAATCAGGGTAAACTTGGGTAAATCCAGACGGATAGACTTAGCCGTCGGTCCCTTACCGATCATAATATCGATACAATAATCCTCCATAGCAGGATACAAAACCTCTTCTACCTGACGGTTTAAGCGATGTATTTCATCTACAAACAACACATCTCCGTCAGATAATCCACTGAGAATAGCCGCCATATCTCCCGGTTTCTCAATAGCAGGCCCACTGGTGACCTTCATATGTGTCCCCATCTCATTGGCAATCACCCCTGCAAGGGTCGTCTTACCAAGACCGGGCGGTCCATAAAAGAGAATATGATCCAATGGATCATTACGACGTTTTGCCGCTTCAATATATATCTTCAAAGTTTCCTTCGCCTTTGATTGACCAATATAGTCATCCATATTTTGCGGACGAAGGGTTCCTTCTATTTTTTTGTCTTCTTCCGTAATGGAAGTCTCGATAATTCTCTGTGCCATGCTTATTGATTCCTTTTATCACTTTATAAAATGACATAAATCATTTTGATACAACATAAATTTATAACAAATACTTCAATGCTTTCTTTAAAATCTCTTCGGCAGTGGTATCCTCTGATATCTCCACCTTGGATACTGCCTTGGCTGCTTCGCTGACACCATAGCCCAATGCAGCCAGTGCATCTACCGCATCTTTACGCGCTTCATCCAAATGATCAATGGCTGCAGCACTGACACCGCTAATCTGGCTTGGCATATCATTGATATCAGACAACTTCACTTTATCCTTTAAATCTAAAATCACACGCTCTGCCGTCTTTTTACCGATGCCCGGTGCCTTTGCAATAGCCGATGCATCCTGACTGTAAATTGCAAACCGTAAATCATTGGCAGTCATAACAGAAAGAATGGCCAATGCACCTTTGGGACCGATGCCGTTAACAGTAATCAGCTTTTTGAACAGTTCCAGTTCATCCTTACTTTCAAAGCCGAATAGTTGAAAAGCATCTTCTTTTACATAAGTGTAAGTATGTATCTTTACTTCCCCACCTACTTTATAAACATAACCATAAGGCACTCTCACATTGAATCCCATCTGATTATTTTCTACGATAATATTGTCATCCGAAACCTCGGTAACGGTACCAATCAAATATGCTATCATAATAATCTCCGTTTTAATATCAATTCACTTAATAATCCAATCAAATACCCACTGATTGCTCCTGCAATCAAAAGCACCGGTAAATACCATGTAACAGCACCATTTCTCACAAAGAAATATGCAACTATAAGCTGACCCACATTATGGAACACACCACCCAGCATACTAATCCCCGGTATATCCAGCCACTGACAGCGCTTAATGAAAAGCATAATAATCAAACTTACGGTAGCTCCTGCCAAAGAATAAATAGCAGAAAACACATTGCCAAACAAGATGGCTGTCAATACAATACGTGCCATTTGATAAATAGCCGCATATCCTATACCATAACTATACAACAACAAAAGAACTAAAGCATTGGAAAGGCCGATCTTTACACCCGGCATGGTTGGTGCAATGGGAATTAATACTTCTACATAAGATAAAATCATCCCTAACGCCAGTATCAGACCCATCTTTGCTACTTTCTCAGTACGCAACAGTATCCACCTCCCCTTCGGACGCTTCAACAGTCACCGTAAGTCCATGAGGCAAACAGGCAATCACTTCTCCTTTTACTGAAATCTCACCTGTATTTACACACACCTGATTGGCACAATCGGCTTCTTTTACATAAACTTGTCCATCTGTAACACAAATGACATTATATCCCTTTTTCGTCTGAATCGTCTGCTCCGAGTCAACACTTAGCGGTATCCGCTGATATTGATTACCATCAACGGTAACCACCGCCCAACTCCCCCTATCGGCAGAATGCAATATCCCATATGCTAATAAGCCTGCAACAACAAAGATTATTAAAATCACAATGCTTCTGATACGCTGTTTTTTCTGTGTCATGTCACTACTTCTTTACCAGTTTTCTATTCCAGATCCATTCTATCACAATCGAACATATGTTTCAAGTCTATAAATATTGTCTTACAATCTCTGCATTTTTTATAAGTAATTGATAGCTTTCGTTTTCACCATATGCTTGTTTCATTTCCCATGCGGCTTTTTCATAATATTCTGCCGAAAGCTGATACTCAGCCTTTTTGCAATACAGTTCTGCCATACCGCTAAGTGCCGCAAAATAATGCATAGACGCTTTATCTCCTTCTACACCTTCAAACTGTCCTATTGCCTCTTTTAGCAATACTTCCGCCGCGTCTACATCGCCAATCTTAAGTTTGGACAATGCAAGGCCTGTCCGGATTGCCGCCTGCTCCTGTACAGCCTCCGGATATTTCATAATCACTTCCAGTGCACGCTCTCCAAACAGAACAGATTTCTCATTATCATTTAATTGTTCAAGCAATACACTGATATTGTTATAAAGCTCTGCAAAACGCTTATCAAAAGGCTCTAATATCTGTTCGTACACCTGCAAAGCTCTTGCATAGTAAGAAAGACTCTCATTGATTCTGCCGGCTGAACAATATGCGGCCGCCACATTCAAAAGTGTGGTGGCAAAATGTTCACTGTCATCCAGTTGCAGTTCTTCCATTAACATCAATGTGTCTTCAGAAATATGGAAACATTTATCATACTGAGCCGTACCACGATAAAAACCAATCATTTCATTCCCAATCGTCACATAAGAGCCGTAATCTTTTTCTTCACTTGCTTTTGCAAGACTTTCACACAAATAGGCATCCAATTGTCCTAAATCCTTCGTTTCTTGGAATAATTCATTCAATTTATTATAAAAATCATTAATATTCATATTATTTCCTTCCTGACGTCTTTTCATAACATCCTACATATTAGCCGGATGCCAGTGTTCTTTAAACATTTTACCACATCTTTTACCGTTTATATAGCAAAAGGTCGACAGATTTCTCTGCCGACCTTTCATCAATCACAAACCATATGTAAATATGCAAAATCCAAACCCTTATTTTGCATTGATATAGTTTACCAAACCTTCTGCATCTATGATTTTCTGCATAAAAGGAGGGAACGCCTGTCCCTGATACTCGGTTCCTTTTGTTAAATCATAGATTTTACCGGAATCAAAGTCCACTTCTACTTCATCGCCTGCTTCAATGGCAGCTGCCGCTTCGGGACATTCAATAATCGGAAGACCAATATTGATGGCATTGCGGTAAAAAATTCTGGCAAATGTTTCAGCAATAACACAGCTGATGCCAGATGCTTTGATTGCGATAGGTGCATGCTCTCTGGAAGAACCACAACCAAAGTTTTTGGTTGCTACCATAATGTCACCTTTATTTACTTTATTTACAAACTCTTTGTCAATATCTTCCATACAGTGTGTTGCAAGCTCTGCCGGATCGGAAGAATTGAGATATCTTGCGGGGATAATAACGTCAGTATCTACATTATCGCCATATTTAAATACGATTCCTTTTGCGTTTTCCATGCTTCACACCTCCTATAATCTGCAAGGACAGGAAATCACACCTGCCACTGCACTTGCTGCGGCTACTGCGGGACTTGCCAGATAAATCTCGGAGTCCACATGACCCATACGTCCTACGAAGTTACGGTTGGTTGTGGATACACAACGCTCGCCTTCTGCTAAGATACCCATGTATCCGCCAAGACAAGGTCCACAGCTGGGTGTGGAAACAACTGCTCCGGCTTCAATGAAGATCTTTAACAAACCTTCTTCCATTGCCTGTAAGTAAATAGCCTGAGTTGCAGGGATGATGATACATCTCATACCCTCAGCAACATGTCTGCCTTCCAATACTTTCGCTGCACATCTTAAGTCATCAATACGACCATTTGTACAAGAACCGATGACTACCTGATCAATCTTGATATCTTCAGTAATCTCATCGATGGTCTTTGTATTTTCAGGCAAATGAGGGAATGCGATTGTAGGTCTTAACTGACTCAAATCAATGGTATACTCTTCATCATATACTGCATCATCATCTGCTTCATAAATGGTATATTTCTTGGTAGAATGTTCTTCCATATATGCAATGGCAAGGTCGTCCACAGGGAAAATACCGTTTTTTCCGCCTGCTTCGATTGCCATATTGGCAACTGTAAAACGGTCATCCATAGAAAGGCTCTTAACACCTTCTCCAACAAATTCCATGGATTTGTAAAGAGCTCCGTCTACACCAATCATACCAATGATATGTAAGATTAAGTCTTTACCGCTTACCCACTGGGGTAACTCACCTACCAAGTTGAA
Organism: Lachnospiraceae bacterium; assembly: GCA_045542735.1. Taxonomy (GTDB): domain Bacteria; phylum Bacillota; class Clostridia; order Lachnospirales; family Lachnospiraceae; genus UBA2882. The sequence continues at coordinate 26,943 of JAZQLQ010000018.1, read as the reverse complement.
CTTAATAGCACTGGGTACTTTAAACCATGCTTTTCCGGTTGCCATACCTGCAGCCATATCAGTACTTCCTACACCGGTGGAAAACGCACCAAGTGCTCCGTATGTACATGTATGGGAATCCGCACCGATAATCACATCACCTGCTACAGTTAAACCTTTTTCAGGTAACAGGGCATGCTCAATACCCATCTGACCAACTTCAAAATAGTTGGTAATCTCATTTTTATAAGCAAACTCTCTTACACATTTGCAGTGCTGTGCGGATTTAATATCCTTGTTTGGTACAAAGTGATCGGGTACCAATGCGATTTTATCCTTATCGAAAACCCCGTCAACTTTCATTTTTTCCATTTCTTTAATGGCAACAGGGCTGGTAATATCATTTCCCAATACAAGATCCAGATCTGCTTCGATTAACTGTCCGGCTTCTACTTTATCAAGTCCGGCATGAGCAGCAAGAATCTTTTGTGTCATTGTCATTCCCATTCCATAGTCCTCCTAATCGTTATAATCCTGTTTATTATACTACCATAGATATAAACATAATTAAAATACATATTATTTATGTTTACTATAATTTGTAGTTATGCTACTATATCTATATGGTACATTATGCTAAATCAAGCAATGCATTTGCTATTTTACCATGTATTTCACGATTTGAGGAGACCTGTTTTATGGAAAACAATTTAAACCTATATCACATCTTTTATACCGTTGCCAAGAACAAAAATATCTCATTGGCAGCCAAGGAATTGTATATCAGCCAACCGGCTATCAGTAAGGCTATTTCCAAATTAGAAAATAATCTGGAGACCACCTTATTTATCCGCAGTTCCCGCGGTGTGACATTGACTGAAGAAGGCACTATTTTGTATGAGCAGGTACGCAATGCTTTTACTTCCATCCACAACGGCGAAGAACAATTGCGCAAAATATCACGTTTGGGTGTATCCCATTTATCCATCGGTGTCAGCATCACTTTGTGTAAGTATATTTTATTGCCATATTTAAAAGAATTTATCAAGGAGAATCCTCATATCACCATATCCATCACCTGCCATCCTTCCACGGAAACCATCCGTGATATTGAAAACGGCACAACTGAAATCGGACTTGTTGGAATCCCCACCAATACTGATTCTCTTCATTATGAACCCATATGTGAAATACAGGATACATTTGTCGCTACAGATACTTACTTAAAAAATCTCCGCATCCGCGAAAACGGCACGAAGACTTCTTTGCTGGCGAATGCTAACTTTATGATGTTGAATAAAGAAAATATATCCAGAAAATTTGTAGACAATTATTTAGCCGCTCATCAGATTACCATGAATAACATCCTGGAAATCAACACCATGGATCTTTTAATCGAGCTGGCAAAAATCGATCTTGGTATTGCCTGTGTTATCCGTGATTTTGTAAAGGACGACATAAAAAACGGTACGTTCAAAGAATTAACCTTTAAACGTACCATTCCTAAGCGTAAGGTGGGATTTGCATATCGCGAAGATGTCCCTATGTCGGATGCCATGAAAAAATTCATAGATTTCATCCAAAGTAAATCTACTCTCCATCAAACAGAGGTGTAGAGAAATATCTTTCTGCAGTATCGGGCAGGACTGTCACAACAGTTTTGCCCTTTCCTAATTTCTTTGCCATAGCAAGCGCTGCCGCCACATTGGTTCCACTGGAAATACCACACATCAAGCCTTCCAACTTTGCCAAATCCCTGGCTGTCTGAATTGCCTCTTCATCACTTACTACATAGATATCATCATATATTTTTTGATTAAGGTTCTTAGGAATCAATCCATCACCAATACCCATCTGTAAATGTGTACCGATGGTTCCTCCGGCAAGGATTGCTGCATTCTCCGGCTCTACAGCCCAGATGGTAATATCCGGATTGTGCGCCTTCAATACTTCTCCATTACCACTTAAGGTACCACCTGTACCGATACCGGAACAAAATCCGTCAATGGGACCTGCCACCTGCTCCATAATCTCCAAAGCAGTATGTCTACGATGAACCATAGGATTGGCAGGATTTTCAAACTGCTGCGGTACATACACATTGGGATTTTCTGCCGCCATCCTTAAGGCTATCTGTGTACACTCTTCAATAGCATCTCCGATATTGCCCGCATCATGTACTACAATCACTTCAGCGCCATAATGTCTCACTAATTTTCTTCTCTCTTCACTGACAGAATCGGGCATGATAATCACAGTCTTATATCCTTTTACTGCACCAACCAATGCCAGACCAATACCCTGATTACCACTGGTAGGCTCTACAATGATGGTATCTTTATTAATCTTGCCTTCTTTTTCAGCCTGCTTAATCATATAGTAAGCAGTTCTTGTCTTAATGGAACCTCCTACATTCAAGCCTTCAAATTTGACCAAAACCTCTGCCGAATCCTCCGGCACCATTCTGTTTAATCGGATAATGGGGGTTCTTCCCATACAATCAAGAACATTATCGTAAATCACTATTGCTGTCTCCTTTTTGTCTGTAACCTTTATATATTTTTATTTTATGCGCACCATCTAGTTTGTGCGTAAGATTGCAATAATCATATAAATAAATGGAATCAAATTACTCACTGATGCAATAGCACCCACAATTAAAACCTGAGCCATTGAAACATTTCCAAAGATAAACAGTATTGCAATCACACCACACATCATAGACGGCACCAAGGGATATACTGATATACAGTACAGATAATCATCCCCGGGATTTTTACCGCTTATCATACAGATTAATTTTGCTATGAGCCGGTAAAACCATGCATAGATACGATAACTCAATGGCATAATCACCCAACATATACCCCACCAAATCAGATAAAAAATAATCATAAAAAGATTAAGCCCTGTCACTCCGGCCATCTTTGCAGTCTGACTGAAATTCATATATAAAATCAACTCAATCATTAAGACTATAACAAGAATATGCGAGAATTGTTTTATAAAAGCTTTAACATCTGCAATAGTCAGACTTTTATACAAATCGTATTTCATGGGATTAAATGAAATCTGAAACTGTTCATTAAAACTCAATACACGTGCAGGTTTCCATTTATTCATCGCTTCTTGTGTCACACCATACTGTTCCACATTTGACATATATGGAGTTCCCACATTCAGATTGTTGTTTGGTTCACTAAAGGAGTCAAATCCCCCCGCTAAGAATAAATCCTCTTCATTTAAAGAATTCATATTCTCGCTATCTACATTCTTTTTGTTGGCATTCGGATCATATGTATACATCTTTTCCCCTCCTAAACTCTTGGTAACTATTAGTTTACTTTGTGTATGTAGCTCAATCCATTCGAGGAATAGCTAATGAAATAATAATAAGTGGTACCACCACATCCAAAACAGCAATTGATGTTTGTGCATTTAAAATCACATCAATCGGCAAAAATATACAAAACATTTTTATCAACCGAAATGGTATGGTGGAATAGATTGACAATGCATATAAACTGGTATCACTCAGATTCTTTTTACCAAGCAAACAAAACAAACGAATAATCCATCGGAATATCCATGCTCCAATACGAATAAAAAACGGAAATATAAGTATTGTGATTGCCGCTGAAATTCCCAACACAACTGCAATCGTCAATATAACCATTGGATCATTTATCCCATATTCGGGCATCAGCGCTCTAAAAAACGGATGAACATTAAACGCTATCAATATTATAATAAAAGAGACCAACAACTCAAATGCTACATCTTTTCTTATAAATAATTTTATTCCATCTACGGACATTTCCCTATATCTGTCATACTTCAACGGAAAAAAAGATAGTTTTAGTTGCTCAAAAAATTTTAATTCGTACTTATTTTTCCAACGTTCTACATTCCAAGAAGGATCCAGTTCCATTTGTCCCACCGGCTGATGCATACTGTTATTAGCTGTTTGATTCGGCGAAAAAGAATCAAATCCTCCCGCCAAGAATAAATCCTCTTCATTTAAAGAATTCATATTCTCGCTATCTACATTCTTTTTATTTGCATTCGGATCATATGTATACATCTTTTTCTCCTTCTTAAATCTTATCTACCATTTACGCGGTAAATACTGGATTGCAAATCCCATAAATACGCAAGTTGCAATTACTCTCAACAACCAAGGAATGCCGATACCAATGGGTAATAACGCCCAAAGTGAAGCAATCACAAACATAAACACCTTGGAATAAACAGCTGCCCTAAACAAATTGCCGGATGAAATTTGCTTATTAGCGCAAAGTGCAATCAACATACCAATGAGCATATAAATGGCAGCACATAAAAAGTACCACAAAATTCTGCCCACAAAGAAAAATACATAGCCAACTGCTACAATTAACCAAAGCATGGGCATCAAAGTATCTGCAAGCCAATCTCTATCAAAGTCCATGCCTTTCATATCTTCAAAAGGCAATTCCTGATATTCATAATCCTGATAAAGGCACAAATTTTCCTCACTAATCAGCATGATATCCGTGTAGCCTTCTTCACGCAAATCCTTAACGTCATCATATGTAAATTCATCCACTTCATCCGTAATATAAACATACAGACCGTCTTCTTCGTAAAAAACCTCTTCTTCAATCCAGAATTCACCATCTTCCACTGCAAAATCCGGAGCCTGCTCTATTAAATCCGTCATACCATTATTAGAAAACATTACGTACGAAAAATCCGCAAAGGAAATCAAAGAAAAAACAAGTGCAAGTAAAGTAACAAATCCAATCATTCCACCGGTCCGTACTTTTGCTAATTCATTATATTTAGGCGGAACAAAAGAATATGCAAACTGTTTAAATACATTGGGCGCTTTTTCCTTTGCACCATAGTTACGGTTATATCCGCCTCCGGGTTGTTGCATATAGGGATTACCTTGCTGCATGTAGGGATTACCTTGCTGTGCATACGGATTCCCCTGTTGCATATAGGGATTGCCCTGTTGTGCATACGGATTCCCCTGCTGCATCTGCTGTGGCGGCATCTGCATCTGATTCGGATTATTTTGATTCATTCCTGACGGATCATAAGTATTCATTATCATGTCCCCTTTCTCTCACAATCAAATAAATAAAATCCTTGTTATCATATCATAAAAGCCCCGGACTGAAAAGTCCGAGGCTTAAATTTTGGTATATTTTGTAATTAGTTGTCGATAAATTTCTCTTCGCCGTTCCAGCTGTATAATTTACGGATATCTTCACCAACTACTTCTGAAGGATGCTCACTTGCTAACTTTCTCATAGCTTTGAAGTGAACCTGACGTCCCGCATCAGACATATCCAATAAGAATTCTTTTGCAAAAGTACCATCCTGAATATCGGAAAGGACTTTCTTCATAGCTTTCTTTGTCTCTTCTGTAATGATCTTAGGACCTGTGATATAGTCACCGTACTCAGCTGTGTTGGAGATGGAGTATCTCATTCCGGAGAAACCGGACTGGTAAATCAAGTCTACGATTAATTTCATCTCATGGATACACTCAAAGTAAGCATTTCTGGGGTCGTAACCAGCTTCTGTTAAGGTCTCAAAACCAGCCTGCATCAATGCACATACACCACCGCAAAGAACTGCCTGCTCACCGAAGAGGTCAGTCTCTGTCTCTGTACGGAATGTTGTCTCTAATACACCGGCTCTTGCTCCACCGATACCTAAAGCATATGCTAATGCCATATCCTGAGCTTTTCCTGTAGCATCCTGATGTACAGCGATCAAACAAGGAACACCTTTACCAACCTGGTACTCACTACGTACAGTATGTCCGGGTCCTTTGGGAGCGATCATGGTAACGTCAACGAATTTAGGAGGTACAATTGCTCCAAAGTGAATGTTGAAACCATGAGCGAACATTAACATATTGCCTTCTTCTAAGTTGGGCTCGATGTCGTTTTTGTATAAGTCAGCCTGTTTCTCATCATTGATAAGGATCATGATGATATCAGCTTTCTTTGCTGCATCTGCTGCTGTATAAACTTCAAATCCCTGAGCTTCAGCTTTTGCCCAAGATTTGCTGCCTTCATAAAGACCGATAATAACGTTGCATCCGGAATCTTTTAAGTTCAATGCATGAGCATGACCCTGGCTTCCGTAACCGATAATTGCGATTGTTTTACCTTCTAATAAAGATAAGTTACAATCTTCCTGATAAAAGATTTTTGCGTCCTGTGACATGTTTATTTCCTCCTGAAAACTTAATTAATTTATCTTAGAATGTTAGTTTTTCTAACCGATTCTCAATAATTACAAATAGGTAACGTTGTCTGTACCTCTGCCAAGACCTGTGATACCGGTTCTGGCAAGCTCTAAGATTTCATATCCCTCAAGCATATTGATGAAGGCTTCAATCTTGCTCTGGTTACCGGTAATCTCAACCGTCAGACAATCCGGTGCAACGTCAACAACCTTTGCACGGAAAATATCTACGATGGAAATCACAGACTGTCTGTTATCCGCATCAACTTTAACCTTAATCATAACGAGCTCTCTGAATACAGATGCGTCAGGCTCCAACACTTTGATATCGCGTACATCCACAAGCTTTGCAACCTGTTTTTCAATCTGATCCAAAATCTCATCATCACCACTTGTTACGATAGTAATACGGGTATATCTTGGATCAGCAGTACCGCCTGCTGTAATACTCTCGATATTGTAACCACGTCTACTGAACAATCCGGAAATACGGCTTAATACACCGGATGTGTTGTCTACCAATAACTGAAACACTTTTTTCTGCATATAAATACCTGCTTTCTTATGTGCTGTGTCCTATTTTATCAGCATAATTATGCCTTTGTCAACGTATGAACAAGCCTTATGCTGATTATAACTATAAGTTATAGGAAAAAGCTTTTCTATTCATTATCACTACATTTTGCCAAGGCTACCGTTCCGGTTCTTGCCACTTCCACAATGCTGACCGATGCAAACATGTCAATCAGAAGTTTTACCTTGTCCGGCGCATCACAAATCTGGATAATCATATAGGATTTACTCATATCTTCGATGGTTGCATTCATTAAATCGCAGATTTCCATAATGTCCCTGCGGTTATTTTTATTGTATTTTACCTTCATAAGCATCATTTCTTTGGAGATACTGTTTGCCTGATCAAAGGATTTTACTTTGATGACATCCAGCTTTTTATTCATCTGCTTTTCAATCTGCTCGATGGTACGCTCATTACCGCTGCTGACAATGGTCATGCAGGATACTTCCGGATCATCCGTCTCACCTACGGCAAGGGAATCAATATTAAAACATCTTCTGGAAAACAGGCCCGCTACTTTTGCAAGTACACCGGATCTGTTTTCAACTAAAACCGAATATATTTTTTTCATGCTGTCACCTCTATTATACTAAATCCATGGGGTCTACCAGACATTCCATCAGGCATGCCTCTTCGCAACTTAAGAATTCATCAATGGCTTTATCTGCCTCATCCATATTGGAAACACGGATAAAAGGCATACCGTAAGCTTCTGCAATCTTGGATAAATCAGGGCTTCCGGACAAATCTACAACGGAGTAATTGTCTTTATATGTGAAGTGCTGATACTGTCTAACCATACCAAGATAGTTGTTTTTGAGTACGATGACTTTACTCTTGATGCCATGCTGTCTCATGGTTGCCAACTCCATCAGGGACATCTGGAAGGAACCATCACCACAAACAGCAATAACCTGTTTGTCTTTCAGTGCATATTTTGCTCCCATAGCCGCCGGAATCGAGTAACCCATGGTGCCCATACCACCGGATGTTAAGAAACGTCCATTTTTTACTACATGGTAAGCACAGGACCAAATCTGATTCTGTCCTACGTCCGCCACATAGATTGCATCATCTTCCATTTTTTCGGAAAGTTTTGTAATAAATGCTGCAGGATCTACAAAACCAGGATGCTCACTTCTCTTGGGCTCCATTGTTGTTCTATATTCATTTAATGTATGTAACCACTCTGTATAGTCACCTTCAAAATCCCGTTCCAACATATCCTCAAAAATATGCTTTGCATCACCAACCAAAGGAATGTTGGGGCCTGCATTTTTACCAATCTCGGCAGGGTCAACATCGATATGTACTAAAGTTTTATTGCTGATTAACAAATCCGGCTGACTGATGGCACGGTCTGCCACTCTGGCACCAACCATAATGATAAGATCTGCTTCATTCATAGCACGGTTTGCATAGGGTTTACCGTTATTTCCAACCATACCAAAGTATAAAGGATGTTTGGTGGGCATCACGCTAATACCCATCATGGTGGATACAACAGGAATCTGATTATCCTCTGCAAATTTCACCAATTCTTCTCTCGCCTGAGAAAGGGCAACACCACCTCCGGCACAGATAATGGGACGTTTTGCTTTTTCCAGTTCTTTTGCCACTTTTTTAATCTGCTGGATATGACCTTTTACCGTAGGCTTGTAGGTTCTTAAAGAAACCTCCTCGGGATATTCAAATTTACTAATCTTTGCATTCTGAATATCAATGGGCACATCAATCAATACAGGACCTTTACGACCGGTTGTGGCAATATGAAACGCCTCTTTAAATACGCGGGGAATATCCTCTACATTCTTTACCAGATAGCTGTATTTAACAAAGGATTCTGTCGCACCTGTGATATCTGCTTCCTGGAATACGTCACTTCCCAACAATTCACTGTTTACCTGACCGGTAATACAGATCATCGGAATACTGTCTGCAAATGCGGTTGCAATACCCGTAATCAGATTGGTTGCACCTGGACCACTGGTAACGGCACACACACCGATACCATCCGTAACTCTTGCAAGACCACTTGCTGCATGGGCCGCATTCTGTTCTGTTCTAACTAAAACACTTTCAATATCAGACTCCAAAATACTGTTGTAAAACGGACAAATAGCAACACCTGGATAACCAAATACTGCTTTTACACCTTCCGCTTCCAGACATTTTACCATTGCGTCTGCACCTAACATGTAATTCACCTAAACCTTTCTATTATTTCATAGACAGTTCATCTGTCATAATTTTAATTTTCACAAAGTTTTTGTGCCAATTTCACTGCATCAGCCGCATCCTTAGAATAACCGTCTGCACCGATTTCACCTGCATAATCCTGTGTAATAACCGCTCCACCAATCATAATCTTAGCATCAACACCTTCTGCTTTTGCCAAATCAATGACCTGTTTCATCTCCTGCATGGTTGTAGTCATTAACGCAGACAACGCAATAATTCCGGCATGGTTCTCTTTTGCTGCCTTAATAATCTCTTCTTTTGACACATCTTTTCCCAAATCTATCACTTCAAACCCATGATTTTTGAGCATTAATACTACCAGGTTTTTGCCGATATCATGAATATCACCTTTTACCGTAGCAATGACGATAGTCGGCATAGACGCATCTTTGCCTTCTTCTTTTAACATAGGCTCCAGATACTCAATTGCCTTCTTCATTGTCTCTGCACTTGCAATCAACTGGGGTAAGAAGTATTTGCCACAGTCAAATAAATCACCCACTTCTCCGATAGCGGGAAGCAATGCCTGATTTAAAATATCCTGAGGCTCAATATGTTCTTCAACTGCTTTTCGGGTAAGTGAAAGGATATCCCTCTGCTTACCCTTTAAGACGGCTTCTTTCACCTGCTCCAAAGGACCTTGTGTTTCCTGATTTATCAAAACTGCCTCTTCTTTTGTTCCCTTTACCTCATTCATCCGGTTAATATATGCCAAATCACTTTCTTCCTTTGCCATCAAAAGATCGGAAGTCAGAGCCGCATGTATCAACATCTCCTGATTGGGATTGGCAATTGCCATAGTAAGTCCCGACTGAATCGCCATGGTTAAAAATGCGCTGTTTACATTCATACGCTCCGGCAAACCAAAAGAAATATTGGACAATCCGCAAATAGTAGCAAGTCCCATTTCTTTGCAATAACGAATAGTCTCCAAGGTCTCAACCGCAGCCTTTGGATTTGCCGCAACCGTTGTCACGAGCCCATCTACCACAATATCATCCTTAGTCATACCAAGGGCAAATGCTTTATCTAAAATCTTATGTATAATCTCTTTCTTTTCTTCCAAATCCTTGGGAAGTCCCGCATCGGATAAGGGAAGTAAAATAAACATCGCACCATATTTCTTAGCAAGAGGTAATAGTGCATCCACTTTTGCACTCTCATAAGAAATGGAATTAATCAAAGCTCTACCCGGATATCTGCGTAGCGCTGCTTCGATGACATCCACATGGCTGGAATCAATTGCCAAGGGTAAGGATGTGACTCCTGCCACTTCCTCTAATACCTGTAGCATCATTGCTTTTTCATCAATGCCACTCATACCCATGTTGATATCCAAGACTTTTGCACCGCAGGCTTCCTGCTCCTCTGCAAACTGTACCACCATATCCAGACAACCTTCACGAAGCTCTGCCTGCAATTTTTTCTTGCCGGTCGGATTAATACGTTCACCAACAATCATAAACCGGTCATCCAAACCAAAGACCAAAGACTGTCTCTCTGAACACAAAAAGCGTCTTCCTATTAAATCTTTTCTCGTAGTTTTTAAATCCTTGGTCTTTGCCACCAATTTGGCAATATACTCAGGTGAAGTACCACAACATCCACCCAAGATAGATGCTCCGCTCTCCACAATCTGAATCATCTCAGTGGCAAAAGTATCGCTATCCATGTCGTAAACAGTCTTGCCATCTTCGTCTAGTGACGGTAGCCCCGCATTGGGCTTTGCAATTAAAGGTAACTCTGTAACCTCTGCCATTGCACGGATAATCTCACACATTTGATCCGGTCCTGTAGAGCAATTGGCTCCGATAGCATCCACATGAAGAGCCGAAAGTGCAATTGCTGCAGAACGTGCATCGGAACCAAACAAGGTCCTTCCGTCTGTCTCAAAAGTCAGTGTCGCCATAACAGGAAGATCACTCACCTCCATAGCTGCGATTGCCGCCGCTCTGGTCTCCTGTAAGCTCATCATGGTCTCAATAACAAGCAAGTCTGCTCCTGCAGCTTCCAAGTATTGTATCTGCTCTTTATAAATATCAACCAACTCTTCAAAATCTAAAGGTCCCATAGGCTTTAACTGCTTGCCGGTCATAGTTAAATCTCCGGCAACCAACACCTTGTCCCCTACAGCCTGTTTGGATAATTTCACAAGTTTTGTATTAATCTCTTCTATGCAATCTTCCAGACCATATTCCGCCAGTTTAATACGGTTTGCAGTAAAGGTTGGTGCATATACAATGTCTGAACCGGCATCAGCATAAGCTTTCTGCAGATTCAGCAATGCATCTTCATGCTCCAAGATCCAGCTTTCCGGGCACACCCCAACAGGCATACCTGCCTTCATCAGATTAGAACCGGTTGCACCATCCAAATATATAATTTTTTCATTACAAAGTTTACGAAATGCTTCCTTTGTCATAATTGCTCCTCATTGTCGTTTTCTCACAAAAACATATACGGTAAATATTATAGCATTATTTCGCAATAATCACAACAAAAGAAAAAACCATTCTGACCTCATACAAAATCAGAATGGTTTATATCTTTATACTTGATGCTTAATTATTTTAAAATGCGGATTTTACCAATCAAGGGAACTTCTTTCTCTTCTTCATTGATAGCTGCGATTAAGCCCATGATCCAGCAAACCAAAATAAAAATCTCCCAAATCCAGCCTATGCAGGGAATTAATCCTAACAAAGCGAACAAATAGATAACTAATACCTGATTGATATGAAATTTAGCGCCCTCTTTATCTCCTGCACAGAAAGCAACAATCCATCCAATCCATGTAATATAAGCAACAATACCTGTCGTTTTCTTATCCATGATTCATCCTCCTTCCCCTAAAAAACTACAAAAATAGTAGCACATTTTGCAAAATATGACAATATCTTTCTAAAAACTCCGGGAAATAAACTTTATCGGTTCCTCATCCTTTATCTGTGTAGACTGATAATTTCTACAACTGCGTCTGGTTTTTAAATCCTGTAAAGTTTCTTTCATAGTCGTTCTTTCCTTTTAAAACTATGTACTTAAAATCGCCAACAATGAAGAATGTCTCTCTGACTCATTTTTTATATCCTCCTCGGTAACACCATAGTAAATATACAAATCCTGCGCTATTTTCTTCAATTTCTTGACTACTTTTTTACTTCCGCTATAGGACACACCAAAAATTTCCCAAATATAATCCACTTCTATATCCAATACACCATCACCAACTTTAATTTCATATACATGAAAATCCATGGTAATTTCCTGATCCGTTGTTTTCGTCATCCTAATAATGTGTTCATTCAAATCTCTTTGTGACTCTACATATTTACGCTTCGTTGTATCACACTCACTTGCATGATATGTATCTTTTGCATATGCAATCACCTCTGTAAGAGTGTGTGAACCTGCAACAATCCGCTTTGCCGCCCGTCTTCCCCTGCATTTGTATATATAATTCCATATCCTTATCTTTAAAGGCTTCTTACCTGTTCTTCCGGCAAGATAAACACTTGTAGGTCCATCTGCACCACCTATGATAGAAACAGCATTTTTGTTTTGGTCTTTCATATTATTTCCCCACAGTTTAGGAATGCTTGCTTATTATCTCATTGTCTTAATTTAACCATATCCCCCTTTCAAACACAACAGAAAGTGAGAAATACCATACATTTGTGTTTTAGACATCGTCTGTCGACCTTTTTTCTTCTAAAATCCATCTATCCGACCATATATGTAGAAAAATTCAGAAAAATCCAACGTTTTGCTCTTCGTTTTCTTCTAAACATTCCATTTTCTTAGTTTTATGTAGAATAATTTACTCAAAACGCCTAATAAAATCTTAGTTTAGTTTACATAATTCTATATTTTTCTTCTAAAACCCTCAAAACAGACGATAATGTAGAATTCCAGGTTTCAGGGACAAGTTTTTTCTACATAACGACGCTCCAAAAAAGTTTTAGAAGAAATCGAACAAAAATACTACCACACAACAGCCATTCATAACAAAAAGCTCCCCGACCTAAGTCGGGGAGCTCATAAAATCATATTTAAGCTTCGCCATTCGGCTCGCTTTCAGCAAACTGCTTTCGTCAAGTTGCTTTCAACTTAGAATTTGCCAGCGTCTGCTGCTTCCTGGATAGCTACAGCTACAGCTACTGTCATACCAACCATAGGGTTGTTACCAGCACCGATAAGACCCATCATTTCTACGTGAGCGGGTACGGAAGAAGAACCTGCGAACTGAGCGTCAGAGTGCATACGGCCTAATGTATCTGTCATACCGTAGGATGCAGGACCTGCAGCCATGTTGTCGGGATGAAGTGTACGACCTGTACCACCACCGGAAGCTACGGAGAAGTATTTCTTTCCTGCTTCTGTTCTTTCTTTCTTGTAAGTACCTGCTACAGGATGCTGGAATCTTGTAGGGTTAGTAGAGTTACCTGTGATGGATACGTCTACGTTCTCTTTCCACATGATTGCAACACCTTCGGGTACGGAGTTTGCACCATAGCAGTTAACCTGTGCACGAAGACCTTCGGAGTATGCTTTTCTGTATACTTCTTTAACTTCGTTTGTATAAGGATCATATTCTGTCTCAACGAATGTGAAACCGTTGATACGGGAAATGATTAAAGCTGCGTCTTTTCCTAAACCGTTTAAGATAACGCGTAAAGGTTTCTGACGTACTTTGTTAGCTTTCTCAGCGATACCGATAGCACCTTCAGCTGCTGCGAAGGACTCATGACCTGCTAAGAATGCGAAACATTCTGTTTCTTCCTCTAATAACATTTTACCTAAGTTACCATGGCCTAAACCTACTTTACGGGTATCAGCAACGGAACCGGGGATACAGAAAGCCTGAAGACCTTCACCGATTGCTGCAGCAGCATCAGCAGCTTTTCTGCAGTCTTTTTTGATTGCGATTGCAGCACCTACGATGTAAGCCCAGCAAGCGTTTTCAAAACAGATAGGCTGGATCTTTTTGATCTGGTCATATACTTCTAATCCAGCATCTTTTGTAATTTTTTCAGCTTCTTCTAAGGAAGCAATACCATAGCTATTTAATACGCCATTGATCTTGTCAATACGTCTTTCATATGATTCAAATAAAGCCATTCTTCTGTCCTCCTTCTTATTCTACACTGGGGTCGATGATCTTTACAGCGTCATCTACACGACCATACTGACCGCAAGCTTTTTCATAAGCTGTGTTAGGATCATCACCTTTTTTGATGAAGTCTGTCATCTTGCCAAGGCTTACGAATTTGTAACCAATGATCTGATCATCAGCATCTAAAGCGATACCTGTTACATAACCTTCTGCCATCTCAAGATAACGAGGACCTTTTGCAAGAGTACCGTACATTGTACCAACCTGGCTTCTTAAACCTTTTCCTAAGTCTTCAAGACCTGCACCTACGGGCAGACCGTCTTCGGAGAAAGCAGACTGTGTACGACCGTAAACGATCTGTAAGAATAACTCTCTCATTGCTGTATTGATAGCATCACAAACTAAGTCTGTGTTTAATGCTTCCATAACAGTTAATCCGGGTAAAATTTCAGATGCCATAGCAGCTGAGTGTGTCATACCGGAGCAACCGATTGTCTCAACCAATGCTTCCTGGATGATACCTTCTTTTACATTCAGGGTTAATTTGCAGGCACCCTGCTGAGGAGCACACCAGCCAACACCGTGTGTTAAACCGGAAATATCTTCCACTTTTTTAGCCTGAACCCATTTTGCTTCTTCTGGGATTGGAGCACAGCCATGATGAACGCCCTGTGCTACACAAGTCATTTCTTCCACTTCTCTTGAATAAATCATGTGAAATCTCCTTTCAATTTGTAGAAATATATCGTAACAAAATAATGTCATATTTTGTTAGACTCACCTTTGCTATTCTCTCATATTTCCCGTAAAAAATCCAGTCATTTATGAAGAATAGAGTCAAAAATTTAAATAATATCGCTTACATTGCCTTCTTTTTTGTAAATGGAATTCTCATCAATCCATCCACGTACAGAATTTAAGGGATAAATACGGGTGTTTTTGCCAATTACTGTTCCGGGGTTTAATACAGTGTTGCAACCAACCTGTACGCCGTCACCAACCAAGGCTCCCATTTTGCGAAGTCCTGTCTCAAGTTCGCCAAGAGGGAATTTTACAATTACGTTCTTTTTGTCATTTTTGATATTGGATGTAATGGCACCTGCACCAAGATGAGATTTGTATCCCAAAATACTGTCACCTACATAGTTGTAATGAGGCGCTTCCACTTCATCAAATAAAATACTGTTTTTGATCTCACAGGAGTTACCTACTACCGCACCTTTTCCGATGATGGCATTGCCACGGATAAATGCACAATGTCTGATCTGTGCATTGGAGTCAATAATACAAGGACCTGTAATGCTGGCAGTTTCTGCCACGGTTGCACTTTTTGCAATCCATACATTTTCTTTTACCTGCTCATATTCATCAGCCGGAAGCATGGGACCCAACTGGAGAATGAACGCTTCGATACGGGGTAATACTTCCCAAGGATACTCGATACCGTCAAACATATACTGTGCTAATGTCTTGGTAACATCAAAATAATTGTCGGTTCTAAACATTTCTAACATAGGCGTTTCTCCCTTTTCTTTTAAACTTATTTCTATTTCTTATGCGACATTTTTTACTTCGTGGTAAGTATTATTTCGTGGCAGTTTTTGCTTTGCTGCTCTTTTTCTTGCCCATATCCGTATAATTGCTTCGCACATAAGACATACATTGGTTGAGATATCCACGACTGTCCGTTTGTTTCACATAATCTGTACGTCGTGAGATAAATCCCTTTAATTTTACCATATATTCTTCCGAAGTGATATCCCCATCTGCTACCATTGTCAAACCTTTTTCCCAACTTGCGGTAAGTTTGGGGTCCAGCATGGATTTAATGGAACAATTTACCACTTCGTATATCACTTCACCCAGACACGCCGGCGTAATGATCTGTGTCTTTTTATTCAGATTCAGGTAGCCGTTGGCAACCAGTTTTTTAAGGATTTCTGCTCTGGTGGCGGAAGTTCCGATTCCACTTCCCTTAATCTGCTCACGCAAGTCCTCATCTTCAATCAACTGACCTGCATTTTCCATGGCAAGGATTAGTGAACCCGAATTGTAACGCTTGGGCGGTGAAGTCTCGCCCTCCTTGATATTCATCTGGCTAATGGCGATTTCAGAGCCTTTCTTCAATGCCGCAAGTTTCAGACGGAGTGCATCATCCATGCCTGCTTCCTGGTTTTCACCGTTGTCTTCTTTCCCATCTGCATTTTCGGCATCCGCTTTCTTCTTTGAAAAACTGTACTGGGTTGCTACCAGATAACCGGGATTCACCAATACTTTAAAGGATGCAAAGAAGGATTCCTTCTCCTTTTGCAATACCAAGGATAGTTTTTCATATTCGGAAGCAGGATAAAATATGCTAAGAAATCTGCCACAGATTAACTCATATACCTTTGCCGCTGTGGGATGAAGGCTGTTTAACGCACCAAGACCCTGTCCTGTAGGAATGATGGCATAGTGGTCGGTAATCAGCTTATCATTCACATATTTTGTCTTAGCGATACTTGCATAGGTTTTGGCATTTAATACATATGCGGCACGTTCTGCCATGGGTTGATAGGAACACAAGCCTTTAATATTTTTATATATTTCCTTTGCAACCGCCGTTGATAACACTCTGGCATCTGTACGGGGATAGGTGGTCAGTTTCTTTTCATACAATTCTTGCGCGATGCGCAAGGTCTCATCCGGACTGATTTTGAAAAGTCTGGAGCAATCATTTTGCAATTCTGCCAGGTTGTATAAAAGAGGCGGATTTTTCTTTTCTTTTTTCTTTTCCACCTTGGAAACCACCATTGTATCATGCGGTTTCAGTTTTTCGATGAGTTCCTTGGCCGTCTCTTCTTTTTTGAAACCATTTTCCTTGTATAACAAGGGCGATTCAAAATATTCCGATCCTTCAACCGCCTTCCATTCACTTTCAAAGCGACTGCCGTCTAAATCCATGTCGGCAACAACACGATAAAAAGGCGTCTTATCAAAGTGTCGGATTTCACGCTCCCTGTCCACTACCATGCCAAGGACACAGGTCATGACACGTCCAACAGATACCACTGCATTTTTTTCCATGGCAAGGGCATTTTTGATATAATCTCCATATTTCAAAGTCAAAAGTCTGGAAAAATTAATACCCATCAAATAATCTTCTTTTGCCCGAAGATAAGCAGAGGCGCTCAGATTGTCATATTCGGACAAATCCTTGGCTTCTCTGATACCACGCAAAATCTCTTCTTCTGTCTGGGAGTCAATCCACACTCTGCGTCTCTCTTTTCCTTCCACATGTGCTTCCTGCTCCACCAATCGGTATATGTATTCTCCTTCCCGTCCGGAGTCGGTACAGACGTAAATCTTCTTCACATCATCTCGGTTTAACAATTCACTGACAATCTTAAACTGTTGTTTTACACTGTCAATGACTTCATACTTAAAGACATCCTCCGGCGGGAAAAAGGGCAAAGTCTGAAGGGTCCATCTTTTCAGTTTTTCATCATATGCATCGGGATAACTCATGGTGACAAGATGACCCACACACCATGTGACCACTGCATGCTCGGACTCCATATAGCCATTAAAGGATTTCATAGGCTCCTTTAATGCCTTGGCAAACTCCCTGGCAACACTGGGTTTTTCCGCGATAAATAAACTTTTATCCATGTACTATTCCTTTTATGCAAACGCCTGCATAATCTCTTCCAAAGTCAAAAGATGCAAGCTTTCTTTCATTCTGGCTTCCAAAGTCAGTTTTTCGTCAAATTGTTTATAGGAAACGACATAACAATTTGCAAGTTTTATGCCGGCTTCCTTAAGTCCTTCCTGCAATTCCATATAGTCATCATAGGTAACCATAGCTTTTAACTTAGGACACCATACTGCCGTATATTGTTCATCCTTTTTCCACACAATATCAATTTCATGTTTCTTACCGGGAAAACGACTGGGAACTGCTTTCCTTACATGGGGCATTGCACCGGTAATCACCATGTACTCTTTTACAATTTTCTTGAGATATTTCTCACAATAGTGAATCAGATGCTCTTTGATATAACGGTCATAAAATTCTGCCGGTGTCAGCAATGCCAACTCTTTTTCATGGGGATAGATAAAGGTAAACCAGAAATCTGTAAAAGAACTACTAATCTCATAGATTCCCTTCTTGGCATTTTCTGCCCCGTCACATTCTACCGCATATACTTTTTCAATCTGTTCCTGCTCCATCAATGTCTTTAGGTATACACTGATTTTGGCTCTGGAATATCCGGTCACTTTATTTAAATCATTTAACTTGGTATTGCCTTGTGCCATAGCTGACAAAATGGTATCGTAGACACCACTCTCCCGGAGATTTTCCATACAATACAAATATCCTGCATGTCTCATATAAGAACGGTCGGATAAGATAAATTGCTCAATATTGGCTCTTACATCCAAGGACAAATCAAGGAAATTCCATAATCCGGGGATTCCTCCGAGGATACTGTATAAAATAAACAGATTGGTCCCCGGATAATCAGGATATATCTTACAAATATCTGCAAATTTCAGTTCTTTACATTTATGAAAACCGCTAATCCTTGCAGCACTTTTACCAAAGGTCTTTACCATGGAAGTCTCTACCCAATTGATGGCAGATGAAACAAAAACGATCAGCCAATTGTCCTTATCCATCTGCTCCAAACAGAACGGCATAAAGGTCTCATCCTTTGAAAAATATTGAAATTCATCAATAATCAAAATTTTTTTGTCATCACTTTCTATTTCACTAATACGTGAAACGGCAGCCTCCAACTCTTCTTTGGCACTTTGCTCATTTCCCGGCTTTGCAAGACAATAAGAAAAAGGCCTGTCTTTGCAGAAATCCAGCAAAAAGGCAGTCTTCCCCATGAACTTTTGCCCATAGAAAACCACCAGCTGGCTGCCCGGCCTTTTTATATACTCTTCAAAATATGCATATTCGTAAGTACGACCAATTAACATAGTAACTCCCTTATCCTACGGCTTCGTTTTCCAACAAATCCGCAATTCCATCTGCAGGCATCGGTTTACCCAATAAATATCCCTGAATATTATCACATTCGATTTTCTTTAGATATTCATATTGTTCTTCGGTCTCTACACCTTCCGCTACAGTTTCATAGCCAAGTTTTTTCACCATGGATACAATAGACTCCGTAATAACTTGTGTACTCTTGTCCTCTGTAACGGTGTCAATGAAGGATTTGTCAATCTTTAAGGTATCAATGGGTAATCCTTTCAAATAGGACAAAGAGGAATAACCCGTACCAAAATCATCCAATGAAATCTTGATGCCGTACTCTTTTAAGGTACGAAGTTTGGAAACAACCTGTTCAAAATCATCAATCAAAACACTTTCGGTAATCTCCAACTCAATATCCTTTGGATTTACTTTATACTTTTCCAACAACTCCAATAAATTGTTTACAAAATCGGGACGTTTGTACTGAATGGCAGAAATATTGAGAGATAAAATCATATCACAATTATACTTTTCTCTCCATTCCGCATACTTCTTAATACCCTCTTCCAGAACCCATGCACCAATGGGCACAATCATACCGCTTTTTTCTGCAATGGGGATAAAGACACCGGGACTAATCATTTTACCGGATTCATCCTGCCAACGCACCAAAGCTTCCACACCACGCAATTTTCCCGACTGGGAATCATACTGGGGTTGATAATACAATAGAAAGCGATTCATATTGACTGCTTCTTTTAATTTATTTTCCATATTGATGTTTTCAATAAAATCCTGGAAAATAGGTGCTTCAAAATATTTCATGCTGTTTGGTCCGTTTTCTTTGGAACGGAACATAACAATCTCTGAGCAATTGATCAACTCAATACTGTTGGTAGCCGCTTCCGGATACTCTGCCACACCGGCACATACGGAAACATAAATCTCATGTCCGCCCATCAAAATAAAGGGTTCTTCTACTCTTTTAACAATGGAACTAAACATTTTCTCTGTACTGTGACTTCCTATAGGATTTTTCACAGCTATATAATACGTATCGTCCGTCACATGTGCCACAATTGTCTGTGCATCCATAAAGCCTTTTAAGAACAATCCAAAAGACTGAATCAACTCATCACCGGCAACAAGTCCCAGACCATCGTTAATTTTCTTAAAGTTATCAATTTCTAAGCACATGACTGCGATGGTATCACCATCTGCTTCTGCTTTTCTGACCCAGTCGCTCAATACACTGACAAAATAGTTTCGGTTATAAAGTCCTGTCAGCATATCGTAATAAGCCATATAGCGAAGCTCATCATTTTGCTTTTTAACAGCAGTAATATCCCGGATACGGATAACTTTTTCTACCGGACGCTCTTTGTCATACAACACAGTACACTCAAACTCCAGCCATCTGCCCGACTCACTTAAGCAGCACTCCACAACGCCACTGCCTTCGTTTCTCTTTTCCAGACATAAGAGATTGCGTAAATCACGCTTGTATTCTTCTTTTACCACATCGGAAATCATCAAAATGTCTTCTGTTTTATCTAAGACAAAATCGAAAAATCCTTTCCAATTACCCAAAATATTCACTGTGTTTTTCTGGAAATCCACATAAATAAAAGCATTATGGGAGGTAGAACATACCAACTGATACATTTTCTCTTTGCCGTTTAATTGCTGATTCAACGAACGGACCATATCCAACTGAAATTGTAAATCATTCATTTGTACTACCTCCTTTCACACTTTATAAAATCTAAATTATTTTTTATTAATAAAGCCTTTTGCTTTTAACAATTCTGCACAAAGCACTGCACCACCTGCAGCACCTCTGACTGTATTGTGGGATAAACCTACAAATTTGTAATCATAAATAGAGTCTTCTCTGATACGTCCGATGGATACGCCCATTCCGTTTTCAAAGTCAACGTCTGCCTTTACCTGAGGTCTGTTGTCTTCTTCCATATACTGGATAAACTGCTTGGGAGCAGAAGGAAGTTCCAGTTCCTGAGGAAGACCCTTGAAGGAAACCAATCTTTCGATTAACTGCTCTTTGGTAGGTTGTTTTCTGAATTTAACGAATACAGCTGCTGTATGTCCGTTTAATACAGGTACACGGATACACTGACAAGAGATCTTAGGCTCTGTAGCGGGAACGATTTCACCATTTTCTACTTTACCATAGATTCTCAAAGGCTCTTTTTCGCTCTTTTCTTCTTCGCCACCGATATAAGGAATGATATTTTCAACCATTTCAGGCCAATCTTTAAATGTCTTACCTGCACCGGAAATTGCCTGATATGTAGTAGCGATTACTTCATAAGGCTCAAACTCACGCCATGCATATAATACAGGCGCATAGCTCTGGATGGAGCAGTTAGGTTTTACAGCCACGAAGCCTTTGGTTGTACCAAGACGTTTTTTCTGTGCTTCGATAACATCTGTGTGGTCAGGGTTAATCTCCGGAATGATCATGGGAACATCGGGAGTCCATCTGTGTGCAGAGTTATTGGAAACAACAGGTGTTTCAGTCTTTGCATATGCATCTTCAATGGCTCTGATTTCTTCTTTGGTCATATCTACTGCAGAGAAAACAAAGTCTACAGATGCCGCAACTTCTTCTACTTCATTTACATTTTTAACCACTATATTTTTAACTGCTTCCGGCATAGGTGTAGTCATTTTCCATCTGTCGCCAACTGCCTCTGCATAAGTCTTTCCTGCAGATCTGGGGCTTGCTGCGATAGTTGTCACCTCAAACCAAGGATGATTTTCAAGCAGAGAAATAAATCTCTGACCAACCATACCGGTTCCACCTAAAATACCAACTTTTAATTTGTCACTCATTTTTTCATTCTCCTCACTTCGTTTTGTAGCTTTATTTATAAGCCTGGGGCCAATAAATCTTAATAAATCATATCTTTGTCTTTCCAATCGCTCTGTAAATATTCTTTTTCCATAGCGATAACCTTGTCCATAGCTGCCTTACCGGGGGCGCCGATGGTCAGACGTTTTTCTACGCAAGTCTTTAAGCTGACTGCTTCATAAATATCCGGCTCAAAGACTTCACTGAGTTCTTTAAACTCTTCCATGGTAAGATCCAGGATTGCTTTGTTCTTTTCGATACAGGTCAATACCATTTTACCAATAATACTGTGTGCATCACGGAAAGGAACTCCGTGATTTACCAAATAGTCTGCGGCATCCGTCGCGTTAGTAAAGCCGTTCATGGCACTCTTTTCCATGACTTCGTTGCGGAATCTCATGGTAGCAATCATACCGTTAAACAAGGACAGACATCCTTTTACGGTATCAATGGCATCAAAGGTCAGTTCCTTATCTTCCTGCATGTCTTTATTATACGCAAGAGGAATACCCTTAAGTGTGGTAAGCATGGACATCAATGCACCATACACACGTCCGGTCTTACCTCTGACAAGCTCTGCAATATCCGGGTTTTTCTTTTGCGGCATAATGCTACTGCCTGTGGAATAGGCATCATCAATCTCCACAAAACCGTATTCGTTGGAATTCCAGATAATGATTTCCTCCGAAAAACGGCTTAAGTGCATCATAATGGTCGCCATAGCGCTCAAAAACTCTACCACATAATCTCTGTCTGCAACGGAATCCATGCTATTTAAGGTAGGTCCTTCAAAGCCCAACAAAGATGCAGTATACACGCGATCCAAGGGATAAGTGGTTCCTGCCAATGCACCGGAGCCCAAAGGACAATAATTCATACGGTGATAAATATCTCTCATACGAAGTCTGTCACGTTTGAACATCTCAAAATACGCACCCATATGGTGAGCCAATGTCACCGGCTGGGCCTTCTGTAAATGGGTAAAGCCCGGCATATAGGTCTCTGTATTTTCTTCCATAATCTTTAAGATTGTGGTTAAAAGTTCTTTTAAAATCTCATCAATATTAACAATCTCAGAACGGACATAAAGTTTCATATCCAATGCAACCTGATCATTACGGCTACGTCCTGTATGAAGTTTTTTACCGATATCACCAATACGGTCAATCAAGTTTGCTTCCACAAAACTATGAATATCCTCATAGGTATCGGTAATCTCCAGTTTGCCTGCTTCTACATCCTCTCGGATGCCGGTCAAGCCTTTGACAATGGCATCCTTCTCTTCTTTTGTCAAAATGCCCTGTTTATGTAGCATAACCACATGTGCAATGCTACCTTCAATATCCTGTTGAAAAAATTTCTGATCAAAGGAAATGGATGCATTAAAGCGATATACCAACTCATCCGTATCCTTTGTAAAACGTCCTCCCCACAGCTGTGCCATGATATACGTCCTCCAACTCTATGTTAAAACTAAATTTGATAATACCATATTAAGCCATTATTTTCAAGAAATACAGTTGAAAAAACCGACACACAGTCTTTTTTTTTACATACATTAATAGAAAAGGAGGAGATTTTTATGAAACCCTATATCGCATTACAGGGCGTTTCCTTTTCTTACCACCGTCCCGATGGAGAAATTGAAGCGCTCTCTGATATTTCATTTACTGTTTCCAAAGGCGAATTTGTATCTATCGTCGGTCCCAGCGGCTGTGGCAAATCTACCATTCTCTCCATCCTTGCCGGTTTACTTCCTGTAGGAGCCGGAAATTTGGTGATTGATAAAGATGTCTCTTTTGGCTATATGTTTCAACAAGATTTGTTATTACCCTACTATACCATTTGGAAAAACATCTCCCTTGGTCCATCCATTCACAAATCCATGAATGCAGAAACCCGGAGAAGACTGGAGAATTTATTGCATAAATATGGTCTCTCACAGTTTCGTGAGAAATACCCTGCACAATTGTCCGGAGGCATGCGCCAACGCGCTGCTTTGATCCGTACCCTTGGGTTAAATCCGGATACCCTTTTATTGGATGAACCCTTCAGTGCCCTGGATTATCAGACCAGACTTTTGGTCGCCGACGACATCGGTAAAATTATTCGGAAAGAAGGCAAAACAGCTATTCTCGTCACCCATGATCTTTCAGAAGCCATCAGCCTTTCGGATAAGATTATCGTTTTATCTAACCGACCCGCTCATGTGGTTAAAAACATGGATATTGATATCCCCTGTAAAGAAAAAGGCTCCTTAGCAGTCAGAGAACATCCGAAGTTTGGAGAATATTTTCAAGTCTTATGGAAGGAGATGAACCCACCTGATGAGTGAATCGCATAAACAATATCTAAATCTGTTGCATAAGCAAAAACGTATGATTAAATTTTTTCGATTCCTGATTTTTGCCGCCTTCCTGATCCTTTGGGAAGTTGCCGCAAACACGGAGCTGATTGACGCTTTTTTCTTTAGTTCTCCTTCCCGTATTGTAACCTGTGTAATCTCCATGGGACAGACCGGTGAATTATTTACCCATATCGGTTATACCCTTGCCGAAACTATCTTGAGTTTCTTTTTCGTTATGCTGTTGACTGTAGTATTTGCTTCTGCATTGTGGTTTTCCAAGTCGCTTGCCGCCATTTTTGAACCCACGCTGGTCATCCTAAACAGTTTGCCCAAGTCTGCTTTGGCACCGCTTTTTATCGTATGGCTTGGCACAGGCATGAAAACCATTATTGTAGCCGGCATCTCCGTGGCAATCTTTGGTTCCATTATCAGCCTGTACACACAATTCCATCAGACAGATCCTGAAAAGGAAAAACTGATTTTAACTCTGGGTGGAAACAAATGGGATGTTTATTCCCGTATTGTCTTCCCCTATTCCCTGCCAACCTTAATCAACTCCATGAAGGTCAACATCGGGCTTTCACTGGTAGGTGTGGTCATCGGCGAGTTTCTGGCTGCCAGACAGGGATTGGGTTATCTGATTATCTACGGCACACAGGTATTTAAACTGGATATGGTGATCTCTTCTATTATTATTTTATGCGTCATTGCATATGGACTATACTTCGGAATCCAGAAACTTGAAAAGAAAATGAATAACTTGTAGAATGATTGTTAGCACCAATGCAATATATTAGAGGTTTACAGATATGAAAAATACATCTACTTGGAAAAATAAAGAACTATCCGTTCTTGAAATGTTTTTTCTCCCAATTATCTTGGGAATCATCGCTACACTTTGTTCTCTACTCATGACAAAGGGGCACGCTTTGGACGGAACTATTTATCTACAAGGTGATAACCGGTTTATGGACTTTTTTAACCACATCGTCTATGCAAGAGACTTAGATGCTACTTACAGCACCACCTTTCATGCATGCTTTCCTCCTCTGGCTTATTTGTTTTATCATCTGCTGTCCTTACTCCTGCCGGAGGATACATATGTGGTAAGCCACGCTCTGGATATCGGAAGCTATGGCTTATTTGCATACTTCTTATTTGTGATTGTGGCACTTATTATCATTCACTATTTAATCAAAAAAATATGCCCTAGGTTATCCGATGAAAACAGATTGTGTATTATGTTTGCTTTTATCCTTTCCTACAGCACTTTAATTGGCTGTATCGAACGGGGCAACAACATCCTCTATGTCTCAGCTTGTTTGCTTGCCGCAATCTATCTGAAGGATTCTAAGAGCCGTTATAAACGGGAACTGGCTCTCATATTCATTGCTATTGCTGCCTCACTAAAGGTTTATCCTGCTGTATTCGGCATTCTGTATTTGTACGAAAAACGCATAAAAGAAGCCTTACGTTTAATCCTATACGGCATCTTGTTTTTCTTTGTGCCCTTTCTATGGGTTGGTGGTTTCGAAGGTATTCGTCTGTTCTTTGCCAACCAAACAGAACTGCAATTGGATATTGGCGAAGGCAACTTTCAATGCATCGGAGAACTTGTGGGGATGTTTACCCAAAACCGTGGTGTGATTCTGACTATTTCATTACTATGTATGGTTATATTTTTGATATTGGCAAAATTACAAACCATACCTTGGAAGCGCTATTTGCTTCTTGTGGCATGTATGGTCTTTGTCCCTTTGTGGAGCGGTTCATACACGCTGACTTATTTTCTGATTCCGCTTTTGTTTTTCCTGAACCATACAAAAGACGCTTTTAACCGCATGGATTCTTATTATGCTCTGGTATTTGGTATGCTCTTTTCTCTTACCATTATACCTTTTGAGCCGGAATTAATCTCTTGGGCACATTTTGTAAGCTACGCCGCTGCTTATCTGCTGGTATTACTTGTTTGTTGCGAAACGGTGTATGTATTTGCTTGCAGACATTTATCCAAATCCCGGAATAAATCAAAATAAAACAGAAAAGCTATCATCTGCAATTGAGATGATAGCTTTTCTATTAAGCTGAAAATGGGACTTGAACCCACGACCCCTTCATTACGAGTGAAGTGCTCTACCGACTGAGCTATTTCAGCTTGGTAAGATTACCAAATGATATTATAAACAATCTTCGTTTTTTGTGCAACTGAAAAAACACTTTTCCAACTCACGGCATCCACAAATAGGTTTCAAGCGCGGCACGTTCGTCAAAGTACCGCTTTTGAAATCCTATTTGTTGGATGCCTGTGGTTTGGAAACATTTTGCATGCATGTAGCACCTTAAAATCCCCCAAAAATCTCATATCAATTTTTCGGCGCAATCCAATCTCCGGTGCATTTCTGATGCCAAACTTCATGAATGCCATACCCACATCTACACCATACCTCATGGCATATTTGATGGGTAGTCCAATCAATGAGCCTACGATTGGAATAGTGCAAAGTAAGGATATGATTGCCATATCAATATCGCCTTCCAGCGCGTATATAATGGCATTGACTGCATCCAGCATATCTCCCATACCGGGGAC
>JAZQLQ010000017.1:0-94431 GCA_045542735.1 Lachnospiraceae bacterium | reverse complement strand
TGCTGGGGCACTCGCAAATTGATACAACAATGCAGTATGCTATAGTAAATCAAACCAATGTAAAAACATCCCATCAGAAGTTTATAGCATAATACAACTTCGGATTTGTAGGGATGAAGTATGAACAAAATAAAAATTGGTGATGTCTGTGATATTCTTAATGGTTATGCATTTAAGAGTGAAAATTACACGGATTCAGGTATTAGAGTAATACGAATAGCGAATGTTCAGAAGGGATATATCGAGGACACTACTCCCGCTTTCTATCCACTTGATTCAAAAGAATTGGAGAAGTATATGCTCGAAGAAGGAGACCTTTTGATGTCATTAACAGGTAATGTGGGAAGAGTTGCACTTCTTGAAAAAGAGATGTTACCAGCTGCTTTGAACCAACGAGTTGCATGTTTGCGTTTGAAGTCAGATCAAATATCAAAAGGATATCTTTTTCATATTCTGAATAGTGATTTTTTTGAACAACAGTGCATACAGTCCTCAAAAGGCGTTGCTCAAAAAAATATGAGTACCGAATGGCTAAAGGATTATGAAATTCCATTATTTTCACTTGAACAACAAAAAGCGATTGAGGACATTCTTGATAAGGTACGAATGGTTATAGAAAACAGAAAAAAGGAAATTCGGAAACTAGATGAACTCATCAAAGCCCGATTTGTCGAGTTGTTTGGTGACGCAAGAGAGAACCCTAATGGGTATACTACGGTTCCCTTTATTGATATTGTCGAATATATGGGAGATATTGGCTCAAATGGTGCCAACAAAGTCGTTGTGGATCATCTGGATATGAAGGATGAAGAAGATTATGCAATGATGGTTCGATTTACGAACTTCACGAAGAATGATTTTACGGATGATGTTAAGTATGTATCAAAAGAAGCATATGACTTCTTTAAAAAGTCTCAGATATTTGGTGGAGAATTGATTATATGTAAAATAGGAAGTGCTGGTCAAAACTATGTTATGCCATTCTTAAATAGACCTGTATCGCTAGGGTTAAATCAGATTATGGTAAGAATAAAAGAGAATATTCTTATGCCATATTTGTATCAATATTTGCACACAGACTATGGAGAGTTTTTGATTTCTGGATGTATCAATGGAGCTGTAACAAAGACAATAACAAAGACTGAGTTGAAGAAAATACCTGTAATGTTGCCACCAATGGAACTTCAAAAAGAGTTTGCAGAATTTGTTAAACAAGTCGACAAATCAAAAGTTGTTGTACAAAAAGCATTAGATGAAGCGCAATTATTATTTGATAGCTTGATGCAAAAATATTTTGGTTAAAGAAAATTAGTCTTAACTAGAGTAGAATGTTGGTACAAATGAAAGGAGAGTACCAACATGGAAGAAAAAGTAGTAAAGATCATCAATGAAATGGCGGAGTATCTTAATGTTTCGCAAATGAAAAAGTTGCAAGAGGTATTGTTGAAAACTTTTTCAGAACAGGAGTCTAAGAAAATAGAAATAAGTAATTTGGAGTATCTTACTCTTTTTTTGGATGCCAAGAGAATTGAAGGGTGTTCGGAACGAACGATTCAGTATTACAGAACGACAATTGAAAGGCTGTTGTCATGTATTGAAACACCGATACGAAAAATTTCAACAGAAGAAATAAGACATTATTTGGTAGACTATCAGCAAATTAATAATTGTAGCAAGGTGACAGTAGATAATGTTCGACGCAATATTTCTAGTTTCTTTTCATGGCTAGAGGAAGAGGATTATTTATTAAAAAGTCCTATGCGTAGGATTCATAAAATCAAAACCAAACAACCGGTTAAAGAAACGATTTCAGATGAAGCCATTGAACAATTACGTGATAATTGTAATTGCATGAGAGACTTGGCGATTATTGATTTGTTATATTCGACGGGAATTCGTGTTGGCGAGTTGGTTAATTTGAATATTTCAGATATAAATTTTGATGCCAGGGAATGTGTGGTTTTTGGTAAAGGGGATAAAGAGAGAAAAGTCTATTTTGATGCAAAGGCTAAGATACATTTACAAGATTATTTAAATAGCAGGACTGACAATAATCAAGCATTGTTTGTAACGTTGGATGCACCATTTGATAGATTAAAAATCAGTGGAGTTGAAATTCGTATGCGACGATTAGGAAGAGCGTTAAATATGGATAAAATACATCCGCATAAGTTTAGGCGGACAATGGCAACTAGGGCAATTGATAAAGGAATGCCAATAGAGCAGGTGCAAAAATTGCTGGGGCACTCGCAAATTGATACAACAATGCAGTATGCTATAGTAAATCAAACCAATGTAAAAACATCCCATCAGAAGTTTATAGCATAATACAACTTCGGATTTGTAGGGATGAAGAGATGAAAGTAATAGACTGTTGTAAATATGCACCTAAATCATCTATAAAGGCAGGAGAAGCTATTAGTGAGGGGCAATATATGTTTTTTACTTCTAGTTCTGATGAGAGCAGGCGTTACTCGGATTACTTGTTTGATTGCGAGGGTATTATTATGGGTACTGGAGGAAACGCAACACTACATTACTACAACGGGAAGTTCGCTGTTTCAACAGATTGCATAGTGCTACTTCCGGATGAAAGAATTAGATGTAAGTATTTATACTATTTCTTTCTTGCAAATATAGAAGTGTTGGAAAGAGGGTTTAAGGGAGCAGGATTAAAGCATACAAATAAGCAATACATTGGAGATATAGAGTTAGGAAATATTCCGTCATTAGATGAACAAGATAGAGTCGTTGAAATAATGGATAGCACATATGAAGTTGTTTCTAAAAGAAATGAACAAATTGAAGATTTGGATACCCTCATCAAAGCCCGATTTGTCGAGATGTTTGGCAATCCAGATATAAACGAACAAAAATGGGAAATATGTAAACTGGAAGCTCTATGTGATGTTGGTTCTAGTAAGCGTATATATCAAAGCGAGCAGAGTCTGACAGGCATACCGTTCCTTAGAATATCTGATTTAGTAAATAGAATGGACAATGGTTCGTTAGATTGTGACTTGTTTATTCCAAAGATGCGGTATGAGGAACTGAAAGAACAAGGATTAGTTCCGCAAAGCGGAGATATTTTGCTTACAGCAAGGGGAACATTGGGGCGGTGTTATATAGTAAAGGAAGATGATGAATTCTATTTTCAAGACGGAATGATTACATGGTTATCCAACTATGATAGCAGAGTGACACCTTTATATATTTCGTATTTATTTGAAATGCCAGGCTTTAGAAAACAGATTGATGCATTACAAGCGGGTTCTACGGTGGCATATCTTTCTATAGCTATGGCAAAGAAGCTAGATGTAATGGTGCCATCTATGGATGCGCAAAATCAGTTTGCTGACTTTGTAAAACAAGTCGACAAATCAAAATTTATATATTAAGAAAAAACCAAGGAGGCACATCGGATGACCAACTTTGATTACTTAACCAAAGAACCAAAATTTAATAGTTTTTCAAAGGTTGCAATCGCAGCGGAGAAGATTCTGAGAATCGACATGGAATCCAGTGTGATTAACTGTCGTCGTGCTATGGAGTTTGCGATTAAATGGATGTACTCGGTAGACAAGTCACTTGAAATGCCGTATCAGGACAATTTGCTTAGTTTAATGAGTACGGAAGATTTTCACGACCTTGTAGATGATGCTCTTTGGAAACGACTTGATTTGATCCGTAAGGTTGGAAATAGGGCGGCGCATAACGGGAGAAAAATAACAGAAGATGAAGCGAAACTTTGTCTGCAAAATCTGTTCATTTTCATGGATTATGTTTCGTACTGTTATTCTGATTTTTACGAAGAAAGACAATATGACATTAATCTGCTGAAGGAAAAACACGAAGAAGTTACGATTTCAAAATCGTCCGATGACGATGTTGATTTAAAAGCGCTGATTGCAGAGAATAAGGCGTTAAAAGAAGAACTGACAGCAAGGCGTGAGGAACAACAGCAGACTTATGTTCCGAAGCCCCTTGATTTGTCGGAATACAAAACAAGAAAGATTTATATTGATGCAATGCTGTTAGATGCTGGATGGACGGAAGGAAAAGACTGGATAAATGAAGTAGAACTTCCGGGGATGCCAAATAAATCGGAAGTGGGATATGCGGATTATGTTCTTTATGATGATGCACATAAACCGTTGGCGGTGGTAGAGGCAAAGCGCACCTGTGTGGATGTTTCAAAAGGAAGACAGCAGGCGAAACTGTATGCGGATTTGCTTGAGAAAAAGTATAAAAGAAGACCGGTCATTTTCTTGACCAACGGATTTGAAACGCGCATTATTGATGGGCAGTATCCGGAGAGAAAGAGCTCGGTTATATATTCAAAGAGAGACTTGGAGAAATGGTTCAATTTATTAACTATGCGGACAAGTCTAAAGCACGTTGTAGTGGACAAAGCAATTGCAGGGCGTTATTATCAGGAGTCTGCGATTAAATCTGTGTGCAACAGTTTTGATGAAAAGAATAGAAGAAAAGCGCTTCTTGTAATGGCAACCGGTTCCGGAAAGACCAGAACAGTGATTGCATTGTGTGATGTGCTGTTGAAAGCAGGATGGATAAAAAACATACTTTTCTTGGCAGATAGAAATTCACTTGTTACTCAGGCGAAGAGAAGTTTTGTGAATATGCTTCCTAATTTGTCGTGTACAAACTTGGTGGAAGAAAAAGATAATTACACAGCGCATTGTGTTTTCTCTACCTATCAGACGATGATTAAGTGCATTGATACGGTGCAAGATGATGCGGGCAAGCTTTTTACATGCGGACATTTTGATCTTATGATTTGTGATGAGGCACACAGATCCATCTACAATAAGTATAGGGATATTTTTACCTATTTTGATGCGCCGCTTGTAGGTCTTACTGCAACACCAAAAGATGAAATTGATAAGAATACATACGAAGTATTTGAGTTGGAAAATGGTGTTCCGACCTATGGATATGACTTGGCTCAGGCAGTAAAAGATGGATATTTAGTGGATTATGTTTCTGTGGAGTCAAAACTCAAGTTTATTGAACAGGGTATTGTGTATGATGAATTGTCTGAGGATGATAAGGAAGCATATGAGCAGACATTCGAAGATGAGCGCGGTGATTTGCCGGAATCTATCGGTTCGTCTGCTTTGAATACTTGGATATTCAATGAGGATACGATAAAACAGGTGTTAAATATTTTAATGACCGAAGGAATCAAGATTGACTATGGTCAGAAACTCGGTAAGACGATTATTTTTGCAAAGAACCACGACCATGCGGAAAAGATATTAGAAATATTCAATAAAGAATATCCACATTTGCCGGATTACGCGAAAGTAATTGATAACTACATGACGTATGCCCAAAGCGCAATCGATGAGTTTTCAGAACCAAAGAAAATGCCACAGATAGCGATTTCAGTTGATATGTTGGATACAGGTATCGATGTTCCAGAGGTTGTGAATCTCGTATTCTTTAAGAAAGTAATGAGTAAGGCGAAATTCTGGCAGATGATTGGACGTGGAACCAGATTGTGTCCGGAGTTGCTTGACGGAGAAGATAAACAAAAATTCTATATCTTTGATTTTTGTGGAAACTTTGAGTTTTTCCGAATGAACAAAGGAAAGGCTACAGCAAATATGCTTGCGCTGCAAGGAGCTATCTTCAATTTGCAGTTTGAAATATCTTATAAATTGCAGGATATAGAGTATCAGGTTGACAGACTAATTGCTTACAGAAAAGCATTAGTGCAGCATATGAGTGAGAAAGTACGTGAGTTGCCAAGGGATAATTTTGCAGTAAGACAGCATCTCAAATATGTAGAGTTGTATTCAGCAGAAAAGAATTATCAGGCGCTCACATATGAAGATACGTTAATCGTCCGCGAGGAAGTTGCACCCCTCATTTTGCCGGATGGAGATGAGGCGAGTGCAGTGCGATTTGATGCGCTTATGTATGGCATAGAATTAGCGTATTTGATTGGTAAAAAGTATGCCAGAGCACGCAGCGATTTATATAAGAAAGTCAATGCAATTGCAGGTGTGGCAAATATTCCGGAAATTCAGGCGCAGACGGACTTGATTAATAAGATTTTAAATACGAATTATATTGAAAATGCAGGAATAAACGAGTTTGAAGAAATAAGAGAAAAACTTCGTGGTCTGATGAAATATATTCCAATGCACAAAGTGCGTTATGATACGAACTTTGATGATGAGTTGTTGTCCATAGAGTGGAAGGAATCTGAGCTTGAAAACGATGAGTTGAAGAATTACAAGGCTAAAGCAGAGTATTATATAAGACAGCATCAGGATAATATTGTAATTGCAAAGCTTAGGACAAATAAGCCGTTGACAAGTGCAGATATTTCAAGTCTGGAAGAAATTCTTTGGAAAGAAGTCGGAACAAAGCAGGATTACGAACAGGAATTTGGAAACAAGCCACTTGGTGAGTTTGTTCGTGAGATAGTCGGACTTGATATGAACGCGGCAAAAGAAGCTTTTTCGGAATATTTAAGTGATGCCAATTTAGACAGCAGACAGATTTACTTCGTGAATCAGATTGTGGAATACATTGTTCATAATGGAATAATGAAGGATCTTTCTGTCTTGCAGGAATCCCCGTTTACGGATCAGGGAAGTGTTGTTGAGATATTCACTGACCTGTCAGTTTGGATGGGAATTAGAAAGGTTATTGATTCTATTAATGCGAATGCGGCCGCGTAAAATCCGGAATTTACATTTTACATGTCTCATGCTATATTAAGTAGTGGTTATTAAGGCATATTAGGAGGAAATACAAAAAATGAAGCTCGGAATTGTGGGACTTCCCAACGTAGGTAAAAGTACATTGTTCAATTCATTGACAAAGGCAGGAGCAGAGTCTGCCAACTATCCGTTCTGTACCATCGATCCCAATGTGGGTATCGTTGCAGTACCGGATGAGAGAATCAAGCTTTTGGGCGATATGTATCAGTCCAAAAAGGTGACTCCCGCAGTCATTGAATTTGTAGATATTGCAGGTCTGGTAAAAGGTGCTTCCAAGGGTGAAGGTCTGGGTAATCAGTTTCTTTCCAATATCCGTGAAGTGGATGCTATCGTTCATGTAGTGCGTTGCTTTGAAGATGCCAATGTAGTACATGTAGACGGTAGTGTGGATCCTTTGAGAGATATTGAGACCATTAACTTAGAGTTAATCTTCTCTGATATCGAGATTTTGGAGAGAAGAATTGCAAAGACAGCCAAAGGTGCACGTATGGACAAGACTTTGGCAAAAGAATTAGAGCTTTTGCAGAGAGTAAAAGCGCATTTGGAAGATGGTCAGCTTGCCATTACCATGGAAATTGAAGACGAAGATGAGCAGGCTTGGTTTAAAGAATACAATTTGTTAACAGCAAAACCTGTGATTTTTGCAGCAAATGTGGCTGAGGATGAACTTGCTGATGACGGTGCTTCCAATGCACAGGTGGCAAAGGTTAGAGAATATGCGGCAGCTCAGGGCAGTGAAGTGTTTGTAATCTGTGCCCAGATTGAGCAGGAAATTGCAGAATTGGATGATGATGAAAAAGCAATGTTCCTGGAAGATTTAGGTTTAGAAGAATCCGGTTTGGAGAAACTGATCAAAGCATCATATAAATTGCTTGGACTGATCAGTTATTTGACAGCAGGTGAAGATGAGACAAGAGCATGGACTATTAAAGTGGGTACCAAGGCACCTCAGGCTGCAGGTAAAATCCATTCTGATTTTGAACGTGGATTTATTAAGGCAGAGGTTGTGAATTATAAAGACTTGTTGGAGCTTGGTTCTCTATCTGCGGCTAAGGAAAAAGGTCTGGTAGGTATGGAAGGAAAGGAATACGTAGTCAAAGATGGTGACGTAATCTTATTCCGCTTTAATGTATAAAGCTTTCGTGTATAAAGGAGAATAGAAGATGACAAATGTGATGGATAAGATGGACATTGCGTTTCCCAATCTGGGCATCTATTTATCAGATGTTCCCAGATTTATCAGCATATTTGGTTTTGATATTGCTTTTTACGGAATTATCATTGCTCTGGGCGTGTTTTTAGGTTTTACCTTGGCATCCAAGGAGGGTAAACGTCTGGGACAGCCGGATGATATCTGGTGGGACTTTAGTGTAATTGCCATTATCTGTTCGGTGCTTGGCGCAAGATTGTACTACGTGATTTTTGCATGGGATATGTATAAAGGTGATTTTTGGCAGATTTTCAATATCCGTAACGGCGGATTAGCCATTTATGGCGGTGCTATTGCGGGATTTCTGTCCTTATATGTATTTTCAAAGATTAAGAAGCAGTCCTTTTTTAACATGGCAGATGCCGGTGTATTCGGTTTGCTCTTAGGTCAAATCATTGGTCGTTGGGGCAATTTCATGAACAGAGAGTGCTTTGGCGGATATAGTGATGGTTTATTTGCCATGCGTCTACCGATGGAGGCAGTACGTGCATCGGATATTTCGCCGGAAATCGCATCCCATATCGTAGAAGGTTGTAATTACATCCAGGTGCATCCTACCTTTTTATACGAGAGTGGATTGAATCTGATGTTATTGCTTGGTATGTGGTTTTACCGCAAGCATAAGAAGTTTGATGGCGAGATGGTATTGTGGTATCTGGGTGGATACGGCATTATCCGTTTCTTTGTAGAGAGCATGCGTACGGATCAATTACAGATTGGCAGTACAGGTATTGCGGTATCTCAGATGCTTGGTGGTGCGTTATTTGTTGGTTCCATGATTACGGCAGTTGTGATACACATGAAACTTGGAAAGAATACAAAAGAAGCAGTAAAAGTGGAGGAAAGTGCCACAGAAGAGAAAAAATCAGAAAAAAATTAAAAAATTTCAGAAAGAATAAAACACATCAGAAAAACTACATCTGGTTTGTGAAAACAAAACAAAACACAAGATATTGTTAAAAGAGCGTAGAACGGCTTTGCGGAATGCCCGCAGAGCCGTTTTTTTGGCGTTTATTGGAAGAAAAAATTGCTTGTCAAATCCCCAAAACTGGTCTATTATTATTCGTAAGTGGTGGAAAGTGGAGGAAAGTGCCACAAAAACCCATAAAAGTGGAAGAAAAAGTGAAGGATTAGTTGGTAGGTGATACACGTATGTTCATGGGCGAGTACAACCATACAATAGATGCCAAGGGCAGACTAATCATTCCTTCCAAGTTCCGTGATGCATTGGGTAGCGACTTTGTCGTAACCAAGGGATTGGAGGGGTGTCTTTTTGTGTTTGAAAAATATGAATTTGACACCTTCATTGATAAACTGAACGAGAAATCTGATTTAGAAGCAAAAGTACGTAAGATAAAACGTTTTTTCATTTCCGGAGCGCAGGAAGCAGAACTGGACAAGCAGGGACGAATTTTAGTGCCCGCTGTTTTAAGAGAGCATGCGTCTTTGGAAAAGGATGTGGTCTTTGCCGGTGTGGGTGGACATATCGAGATTTGGGATAAGAGTAAATGGGAAGAAATTTCAGCATATGACGATATCAATGATATTGCTGAAGAACTGTCTTCCTTTGGAATTTCATTTTAGGAGCAGTTATGAGTTTTTCACATAAATCGGTTTTGTTAGAGGAGACAATTGAAGGATTGTGTATTAAGCCCGACGGGATTTATGTGGATGGAACTTTGGGCGGTGGCGGACATGCTTTAGAAGTAGTAAAACAACTGGGAGAGTCCGGGCGTTTTTATGGCATTGATCAGGATGAAGCGGCCATTGCTGCGGCCGGTGAACGTTTAAAAGAATATTCGGATAAGGTTACTATCATTCGGGATAATTATGAGAATGCAGTGGCAGATTTAAAAAATGCCGGTGTCACGGGTGTGGATGGTATTGTACTGGATCTTGGTGTGTCTTCTTATCAGTTGGATACAGTGGAGCGTGGATTTTCCTATAAGTACGATACTGCATTGGATATGCGTATGGATACCAGACAGACGCTCAGTGCCAAAGAGATTGTTAATGATTATTCACAGGTAGAGCTTGCCCGGATTATCCGTGATTATGGCGAGGATAAGTTTGCCAACAATATTGCGAAGCATATTGTTAAGGCAAGGGAAATAGCGCCCATTGAGACAACCTATCAGTTGAACGATATTATCAAGGCGGCCATTCCTGCCAAGATGCGTAAAGATGGAGGACATCCATCCAAGCGTACTTTTCAGGCGATCCGCATTGAATGCAATCGTGAGTTAGACGTATTGAGAAACTCATTAGAGGAAATGATTGGATTTTTAAATCCGGGTGGAAGAATCTGTATTATTACCTTCCATTCTTTGGAGGATAGGATTGTAAAATCTATATTTAAACAACAGGAGAATCCCTGTACATGTCCGCCTAATTTCCCGGTGTGTATGTGTGGGAAACAGTCGTTAGGGAAAGTAGTGACGCGCAAACCTATTTTGCCGTCAGAGGAGGAATTGGCAGAAAATAGCCGCTCCAAAAGTGCGAAGCTTCGTATTTTTGAAAGAGCATAAAAGACAGAAGATGAGAAAACTAACATAGAGTTTGTGGGGAAAAAGTATGAATACAAAAACAAGGACAAGCCGTGGCTATGGTGAAACATCCTATGGCAGACGCGGTGGTTATGGTGAATATTATATTGATGGTTCCACGGCAAGAAGAATCGATGTAAGAAAAGAGATTCAGGAATTGCCGGATGAGAGAAGCGACCGGCAGGTACAGAGAAAACCTCGTAAAGCCAAAGGTATGAACCTTGGCTACGTGGCTTTTATGGCAGTGGCACTTTGTACTGCGGCAATAGTGTTGATTGGATATATCCGGATTCAGGCAGAAAATACTGCCATGCTGCAAAGCATTGCGCGCAAAGAAAGTCAATTGAATTCTATGCGTCTTGCAAATGATGAAGAATATAGCCGTATTGTTTCTTCCGTAGATTTGGAGTATGTCAAAGATGTTGCAATTAATCAATTAGGCATGAAATATGCAGAAGAGGGTCAGATTGTAGAAGTACAAGTACAAGGCGACGATTATGTAAGGCAATATCAGGAAATGCCCTAAGGTGGTGTAAAAGTGAGACGTATAGAACGGGAACAAACAAATGTGAGGAAATTTCATAAAGGAATGCGTAAGAAGCTAGTAGTACTGGTTACCATAGTACTACTGGCTTTCCTTGCGTTGAGTATTCGTCTGATTTATATCAATAAAGAGAATGGAGAAAACTATAAGAGACAGATTTTATCCCAGCAGAACTATGTCAGCACCGTATTACCCTATAAACGTGGTGATATTTTGGATGCCCAGGGAAGTAAATTGGCATATAGCGAGAAAGTATACAATTTGGTTATTGACTCGGATGTTATCAATAAAACAAAAGGTTCTATGGAGCCTACATTGAAAGCATTGGATGTTTGTTTTGATGTGGATGTCAATGAACTTCGTACTTTTATTACAACCAACCCAAACAACCGTTATAACGTGGTGTTGAAGCAGTTGACCTATGAAGAAATCGCTGCTTTTGTGGACATGCAGAATAACCCGAAGGAATATCCAAATATTGCCGGTGTATGGTTTGAAGAAGAGTATAAACGTATTTATCCCTATGGCAGCCTGGCGTGTGATGTCATTGGTTTTACCACTGCCGATAATACCGGTGCATTTGGTCTGGAGGAATATTATAACAATACATTGAACGGAATCAACGGAAGAGAGTATGGATATCTGACAGAGGATTCCAATCTGGAACGTTCCACCAAAGCGGCAGAAGACGGAAAAACCGTTGTATCTACCATTGATGCCAATATCCAAAGTATTGTGGAAAAGCATGTGGCAGAGTGGAACCATGAACATGAAGGTGCCAATGCCTATCGTTCCGGTGAACTGGGTAGTTACAATACCGGTGTCATTGTCATGGATCCGAATAATGGAGAAATCCTTGCTATGGCGGGTTATCCTGTATTTGATCTGAATAATCCCCGTTCTTTAAGTGAGAATGGTTTGTATACAGCAGAAGAAATTGCGGCAATGGATGATGAAACTTACTATGAGGCGCTGAATGAGATTTGGAGAAACTTCTGTATCTCTGATACTTATGAACCCGGGTCTACTGCAAAATCCCTGACCATAGCCATGGGCTTGGACAGCGGCACTCTGGATCGTTCAGAAACATATTATTGTGGCGGTGTCCATGAAGTGGGAGGTCATAAAATTCACTGTCATAAACGTATCGGACATCAGACACTGACATTATCCGGTGCTTTGGAGCAGTCTTGTAATATTGCACTGATGCAGATGGGTGAACGTATTGGTAAATATACATTTACAGAGTATTTATCCAATTTTAATATGGGTCTTAAAACCAACATCGATCTTGCCGGTGAAGCAAGAACGGATACCTTGGTTTATGATCCTGAGGTTATGGTAAATTCGGACTTGGCAATTTCTACATTCGGACAGGGTTATAATGTGACTATGATACAGATGGCATCTGCCTTTTGCTCGGTTATTAACGGTGGTTATTATTATCAACCTCATGTGGTAAAGGAAATCCGTAATCCGGATGGTACGGTAGTGGAAAAATTTGAGCCTCGTGTATTAAAACAGGTGATTTCAGAAAGTACATCTGAGGAAATGAGAGAGTACTTATTTAATGTATGTGATGTTGGAACCGGTAAGACTGCGGTCCCTGCCGGT
Source organism: Lachnospiraceae bacterium (assembly GCA_045542735.1). GTDB lineage: Bacteria > Bacillota > Clostridia > Lachnospirales > Lachnospiraceae > UBA2882. The sequence continues at coordinate 81,759 of JAZQLQ010000017.1, read as the reverse complement.
TATCTCATAGGCGGTAAAACCGGAACAGCAGAAATGTATCCCCGTAAGACGGGTAACTATGTAGTATCCTTTGTGGGATTTGCTCCTGTTGATGATCCTCAGGTTATGGTTTATGTGGTTATTGACAGACCCAATGTAGAGGACCAGCCTCATTCTTCTTTTGCACAAGAAATTGCAAATGATATTTTCACGGAAGTGTTGCCTTATATGCAGATTTTCCGTACAGAAGAAATTTCTGAAGAAGACGAACAAAGATTAAAGGACTTGGGTATTATTTCCGGTGGAAATACAGAGGATATGGAGGAAGTAACCGATACGGAAGGTGAAGCAGATGATGATGTCGCAGATAATCAGCCTGAGATTGATTATGATTCGGATACCGGATATCCCATAGATCCCAACACCGGAGAACTGCTGGATCCGAATACTTATATGCCACTTGATAATACGGCATCGGATCTGGGCGGTATCGGCGCATTGGTAGATGACGGTATTGGCATACAGCTTGAGGAATAACCAAGGAGAATGCTTAATAGATTATTATAAATAAACAATCAGGTGAATTCCGTGAAGGGATACCGGACATATCATAAAAAGAAAATTGTTATTGTGTTTTTTAGCGTTATATTTGTTATGCTGATTTTAACAGTGAGAGTATCATATCTGATGATATTCTGCTCGGAGTATTATTCCGAAAAAGCTGTGGAACTCCATGAGAGAGAACGTGATATTAAAGCGGCAAGAGGAAGAATACTGGACCGGAACGGTGTGGTACTTGCCGATAACCGGACGGTCTGTACCGTATCGGTGATTCACTCCCAGATACAGGACCCGGATGAAGTGATCCGTGTGTTGACAGAAAAGTTGGGAATTGACGAGGAGACCGTACGGGCAAAGGTAGAAAAAGTATCTTCCATTGAGAGGATTAAAAGTAACGTAGACAAGTCGGTGGGAGATGAAATTAGAGAATGTAATTTGGCAGGGGTAAAAGTGGATGAAGATTACAAACGCTTTTATCCCTATTCCATGCTTGCCAGCAAAGTTCTTGGGTTTACCGGTGCCGATAATCAGGGGATTCTGGGACTGGAAGTCAAATACGAGGAATACCTAAAGGGCATTGACGGTACGATATTAACAGTTACCGATGCCAAAGGTGTGGAGATTGATGCAGAGGGTGAAGGCCGGATTGAACCAATTGCAGGGGATGATTTGACCATCAGCCTGGATGTGAACATTCAGACCTATGCCACCCAATTAGCGGAACAGGCTATGGAGGCAAAGGGAGCAAAAAGCGTATCTATTATTGTGATGAATCCGCAGAATGGTGAAATACTGGCAATGGTCAGTGTGCCGGAATATGATTTAAATCATCCTTTTGATTTGGAAACTGTGTACGGAGCCAATGCGCCACAGGTGCTTGCTGAAGTTTCGGGAAATACCATTGAAGCAGCAAACTTGATGTGGAGAAATGGGTGTATCAATGATACCTACGAGCCTGGTTCGACCTTTAAGATTATTACGGCGGCGGCGGCTTTGGAGTCCGATGTAGTAAAACCGGATGATCAATTTTCCTGTCCCGGATTTTGTGTTGTGGAAGATCGTAAAATTCGATGCCATAAGACTCAGGGGCATGGCGCAGAGGATTTTGTTACTGCCACCATGAATTCCTGTAACCCGGTGTTTGTCACCGTAGGTCTGCGGGTGGGGATTGAGCGGTACTATCATTATTTTGAACAGTTTGGTTTGCTTCAAAAAACCGGCGTGGATTTACCCGGTGAAGCGGCTACTATTATGCATAAAAAAGAGAATATGGGTCTTGTGGAATTGGCAACGGTTTCTTTTGGTCAGTCCTTTCAGATTACACCAATCCAGTTGGTCACTACCGTTAGTTCTTTGGTAAACGGTGGCAATCGGGTGACACCCCATTTTGCTGTTTCTGTGACAGATTCTTCTACCGGTAATATCCGGAAGTTTGATTATGAAGTACAGGAAAATATTGTATCTGAAGAAACATCTGCCACCTTGCGTTATATTTTAGAAAAGGTCGTATCCGAAGGCGGTGGACAAAAAGCTTATATAGAAGGGTATTCCATTGGAGGAAAGACGGCAACCAGTCAGACCCTTCCGAGAGGAAGTGGTAAGTATATTGCATCCTTTATCGGTTTTGAGCCCGCAGACGATCCGCAGATTATTGCACTGGCTATTGTAAACCATCCCCAAGGCGTCTATTACGGAGGACAGATTGCAGCCCCTATTGTACAAAAACTATTTGAAAATATTCTTCCCTATTTGGAGGGAATCCAGTATAATTAACTGTGGATAAAAAGAAAGGACAGGAAGGAAAATGTATCAGGAGATTATTATACCTACATTAATATCGTTTGCAATCAGTGTGATTTTGGGACCGATTCTTATTCCTTTTCTCAGAAGACTGAAAGTAGGGCAGACCGTTAGGGATGAAGGACCCGAAAGTCATTTGAAAAAGAGTGGTACACCCACTATGGGTGGATTGTTGATTTTGACAGCAATGACGGCAACTTCCCTCGTGTATATGAAAAAATATCCCGACATTATGCCTATTTTATTTTTGACCTTAGGCTTTGGATTGATTGGATTTTTGGATGATTATATTAAAGTGGTATTAAAACGTTCCTTAGGATTGCGTGCATGGCAGAAGTTCAGCTTGCAGATTGTGGTTACAGCGGTGTTTGCTTTTTATATCACCAGTTACACAGAGGTAGGGCTTGCCTGCAGGATTCCTTTTCTTTCAGGACAATATTTGGATTTTGGCATTTTTAATATTCCGCTTTTGTTTATTGTAGTGCTGGGTACTGTGAACGGTACCAACTTTACGGATGGATTAGATGGATTGGCTACCAGTGTTACTGTGTTGGTGGCAACCTTCTTTACGGTATGTGCCATTGGTCTTGGTGCACCAATTACCCCTATTACTTGTGCGGCAGTGGGAGCTTTATTAGGATTTTTGCTGTTTAACGGTCATCCTGCCAGCGTGTTTATGGGAGATACCGGTTCTTTAGCATTGGGCGGTTTCGTGGCTGCTTGTGCCTATATGATGAATTTACAGTTGTTTCTGGTTATTATCGGCTTTATTTATGTGGCGGAAGTAGCAAGTGTTATGTTGCAGGTGTCCTATTTTAAATTAACCGGTGGTAAACGTATTTTTAAAATGGCACCCATCCATCATCATTTTGAATTGTGCGGATGGAAGGAAACCAAAGTCGTAAATGTATTTTCCATCGTGACAGCTATTTTGTGTCTGATTGGATTTTTAGCACTTTAATATGAGTGAAAAGGGGAAGATATATGGCCTCTAAAAGAAGGAAGAGACTTAAAAATCAGAATTACTTTGATTATACCCTGCTGTTTGTCGTTATCTTTTTGATTCTCTTTGGACTGGTAATGATTTATTCTACCAGTTCTTATGAAGCAGCAGCGACCTTTGACGGTGATTCTGCATATTATTTAAAAAAGCAGTTGTTTGCAACGGTTTTGGGTGTGGCTGTTTTGGCGGCAACTACCTTGATTGATTATCATTTCTGGGAACGTTTTGCCGTCCCCGGATTAATTGTGTCGGTAGTGTTGGTCATTTTAGTGTTGACACCTATGGGTATTGAAGCAAACGGTGCCAGAAGATGGATTGGTATCGGACCCTTGTCTTTGCAACCTGCAGAGATTGTAAAGATTGAAGTTGTGTTGTTCTGTGCTGTGTTGATTAATAAGATGCAGAAAAAGGCCATCAGTAGCGTAAAAGGAATGGTGACCGTACTTGCAATTCCTGCGATTTTTGCCCTGATGCTTTGGCAGATTACAGATAACTTAAGTTCGGCTATTATTGTAGGCGGCATTGCTGTGGTGATGCTGTTTGTTGCAGATTCGGATTATTTGAAATATATTGTCTTGGTTTTGGCTGTGGTGGCAGTTGCGGCAATTATTATCTTTATTGCCACGCATTCGGATGGCGGTGGTTTCCGTCTGACGCGTATTCGTACATGGTTGGATCCGGAATCCGATCCTTCTGATACCGGTTTCCAGACCTTACAGGCATTGTATGCTATCGGTTCGGGTGGCATCTTTGGTAAAGGACTCGGTGCCAGTATGCAGAAACTGGGCTTTTTGCCTGAGGCACAAAATGATATGATCTTTTCCATTATCTGTGAAGAGTTGGGATTGTTTGGCGCATTGGCCGTTATTTTACTGTTTGTATTGTTGATTTGGAGATGTATGATTATTGCCAATAGCGCAACGGATTTGTTTGGTGCTATGTTAGTTGTGGGCGTTATGGCACATTTTGCCATCCAGGTTATTTTAAATATAGCGGTAGTAACCAATTCCATGCCCAATACCGGTATTTCACTGCCGTTTATCAGCTATGGTGGTACATCGGTTATGTTTTTGATGGCTGAGATTGGTTTGGTGTTGAACGTATCCCGTCAGAGCCGTATGAGGGATGCGATGTAACTTCGGACAGTGTATCGGCATATATTAAAATAGATGATATTCACGAATGGATGGTGGATATGGATGCTATTCATATATGCGGCGGTAATACGTTGTGTGGAGAGGTAGATATACAAGGCTCCAAAAACGGGACATTGCCATTGCTTGCGGCATCAATATTGGTCAAAGGAAAGACTATATTGGAAAATTGTCCCAGAATCAGTGATGTGGAGCATATGATAAAATTGTTGGAGTATGCGGGATGTAAGGTGGTCAGGAATTACCGGAGTGTTGAAATTGATGCGACGGATGTGAATAATACCGAATTTCCGGCAGAACATACTACGGTGATGCGTTCTTCCATTATGTTGTTGGGCGCTATGCTTGGCCGGTGTGGGGAAGTGTCGACTTATTATCCCGGTGGTTGTGTCATTGGAGAACGTCCTATAGATATGCATATGGATGTCTTAGCGCAACTGGGTGTGATATTTTGTGAGGATGAAGTTAGGGTACAGGCAAAAGCAGGGCAGTTTGTAGGCGGAAGAGTGTGTCTGAAGTTTCCCAGCGTGGGAGCAACGGAAAATGTCATTTTGTCCTGTGTGCTATCAGAAGGCACTACCGTTGTGGAGGGATGTGCCAAAGAACCGGAGATTATAGAGCTTTGCAATTTTTTGAATCGTGCGGGAGCCAATATTACCGGCGCGGGCGAAGATCGTATATGTATCAAGGGAGTAAAAGCTCTTCATGAAATATGCTATCGGATTATGCCGGATCGGATTGTGGCAGGTACGTATTTACTGGCGGGAGTCATGACCAAAGGAATTGTTGTGTTGAATCAGGCGCCGGTGGACCAGATGCAGGAGCTTTTCCGTGTTTTGCAGATGATGGGAGCGGATTTGGCAATCGCAGATAAATGGGTATGTATGAATGGTGAACATGCAAATAAAGCGGTTTCAAAAGTGTCGACTGCCGTTTATCCGGGATTTCCAACAGATTTGCAATCGGCTTTTATGGCTGCATTCACCTTGTGTGACGGATGCAGTATTATGGAAGAAAATATTTTTGAAAATCGTTTTAAGATAGTCCCCCAGCTACAAAAAATGGGTGCAGATATCCATGTAAACGGAAGAAAGGCAACCATTTGCGGTGTGGATTCGTTGAAGGGCTGTGAAGTAGAAGCTATGGAGCTACGCGGCGGAGCGGCTCTTGTATTGGCAGGGCTTGCGGCTTCCGGTAAGACAACTGTTTACAACAAGCATTTTATCGATCGTGGCTATGAAGACATCTGTAGGGATTTGATGGCCTTGGGCGCAAAGATAACGAGTGGAAGTACAGGCGTTTATGCTTAAAGTTGGTGTATAGTATGAAAAATAATGACTACGAAAGATTTACATTTAAACAAAAAGTGTGGATGTCAGTGGCGGCTTTGGCGTTGGTATGCATTGCTGCCCTGGCATTTGTTTTGCTGTATTTTCGTGTAACCAAGGTGGAAGTGATCGGTAACAGCCATTATACGGCAGAAGAAATCGAGGATATGGTTTTAAACGGAGATATCACAGACAACTCCTTAATACTTTCTGCTAAATACAGAAATAAGTCAATTGGGAATATACCTTTTATTGAATCTATGGATGTGGAGGTATTGGGTCATGACAGTATCCGTATTATGGTATATGAAAAATCTCTGGCCGGTTGTGTGACCTATCTGGGAAACTACATGTATTTTGATAGGGAAGGCATTGTAGTAGAGAGTGCATCGGTGGCAACCGAGGGGGTTCCGGAGATTACAGGTCTTCACTTTGAATATGTACAGCTTTATGAGCCTCTTCCGGTAGAAAATGATGCGATTTTTAAAGATATACTGACATTGACACAGCTTTTGGGCAAATATGAAATTCACGCAGATAAAATCTATTTTGATCCGGATATGAATGTGACTTTATACTTTGGACAAGCAAGAGTGCGTCTGGGTAATGACAGTCATATTGATGAGAAGATTATGCAGTTAAGTGTTATGGTACCGGCAATCGAAGGAAAAAGCGGTATGTTGGACATGTCTGATTTCAATGAAAATACCAAGACCTTAACATTTGAGCCTGACATGTAAATGTAGTGGTTTATTAACAGAAATCTACAATAAATTGAAAAAATGGGTTGATAAATTTTGTAAATAATTATATGATAAAGTATATGGAATTTTAGAGGATTTGTGAAGGAGGAGCTACCCTTGCTGGAAATTAAGTCAAATGATGCAGAAACTGCAGCCAAAATCATCGTTGCCGGTGTTGGTGGAGCAGGTAATAATGCTGTTAATAGAATGATTGAAGAAAATATTGGTGGTGTCAGCTTTATTGGTATCAATACAGATAAGCAGGCATTACAGCTTTGTAAGGCACCCAAATTACTCCAGATTGGTGAGAAACTGACCAAAGGTCTTGGGGCGGGAGCTAAGCCGGAAATCGGTGAACAGGCTGCTGAAGAAAGTGTTGAAGAGTTAACAGGTGCTTTAAAAGGCGCTGATATGGTATTCGTTACCTGTGGTATGGGTGGCGGTACAGGTACAGGAGCAGCTCCCGTTGTTGCACAGATTGCAAAAGAGATGGGTATCCTGACTGTTGGTGTTGTGACAAAGCCTTTCAAATTTGAGGCTCGTACCAGAATGGAAAATGCCGTTGGTGGTATTGAGAGATTAAGAGATAATGTAGATACCTTAATCGTAATCCCCAACGATAAATTGTTAGAGATCGTTGACAGAAGGACAACCCTTCCGGATGCGTTAAAGAAAGCGGATGAAGTTTTACAGCAGGCAGTGCAGGGTATTACAGACCTGATTAATGTTCCCGCTGTTATCAACTTAGACTTTGCCGATGTTCAGACTGTTATGAAAGATAAGGGTATTGCCCATATCGGTATTGGTTTCGGTAAAGGTGATGAAAAAGCAAATGAAGCGGTTAAGATGGCTGTTGGCTCTCCTTTATTGGAGACAACCATTACAGGCGCTACCGATGTTATTATCAATGTATCCGGTGATATCGCATTGGCAGATGCATCTGATGCAGTAAGCTATGTACAGGATATGGTTGGCGAAAATGTTAACATTATCTTTGGTGCGATGTACGATGAGACTATGACAGATTCTTGTAGTGTTACTGTTATCGCTACAGGTATTGAGCGTGGTAATGGCATTAGTGCAAGTGTTATGAGTAAAATGGGAGGAAGTTTTATACATACTCCTGTTGGACAGGCAGCAAGAGCAAAGGCTGCTGCACCGGTTAAACCGGCTGCAACACCCAATATCAATGCTGCAACAACCGGTACAGGACCGATTCCTTCCGTGACACCTATCAAACCGGCGGGTGGTTTCCAAAAACCGGAAGCAATCAAGAGCAGTGTAGAGTCCCAGTCTTTAAAGATTCCGGATTTCTTACAGAGAAATAAATAATGTGTTTATGATAAAAGCCGAGCAGAGCAATCTGCCCGGCTTTTTTTGTCGATATTTTTTGGGAATTGCTTCTCTGTATTTGACAAAAAGTGCGTAGGGAATTCGATATACTGTCCTTAACAGGAGGAACAAACATGGCCGTTTATCTGGATGTGATTTTTTTTATGAACCTGTTATATCAGTTTGGGATATTAAAAGTGTTAACCATGCTATACAAAATAAAAGTAAATACGCTCAGGCTCTTAGGCGGTGCAGCTTTGGGCAGTTTACTATATTGTATCTGCATTGTACTCCGATTACCGTTGGGAAATCTGTGGTCCAAAATCGTGATTGGCATTGTGATCGGCATAGTAGTCAACTTGGTGGTATTTATGCCTTTGGCATTCAAAAAGATGTGGATCTTATTAGTGACACAATGTTTCCTGGCTTTTTGCCTGAGCGGTATCTTGCAACTTTTGCCGGTTAATGTTCAAACAGGGTATTTGATGCTTAGCGCATCAGGGGCTGTTATTTTTTTATGCCTTTTTTCTATAAAAATCAAAAAAATATTATTTGAAAAATTAAGAAATGAGCAGAGTATTTATCGGGTGCATATAGGACATAGGGGAAAATCGTTGGAGGTAAATGCTTTGATGGATACAGGAAACAGTTTGACCGATCCCATAAGTGGAGAAGTTGTTATCATTATGCAAAAAAGTACTATGGAAAAAATGTTTAAAGAGGATGAACTCAGACAGCAACCGGGGTATCGTATGATTCCCTATCATAGTATCGGAAATGAAGCGGGCATTTTAGAGGCGTTTCGGCTAGAACGGCTGGAGATTGTGGGGCAAGAATGCGATGATGGCAGTAACAAAAGGTTTTTTAATATCATTTGTGCTGTGCATAAGCATGATTATAAGAGTGGTACATATGAAGTGATTTTGCATCCGTTGATGTTTTAATAAAGGAGGAAAATGATGATATTAAAGGTGGTCATACCGGGACGAATTCAGTTTCGTCTGTTACAAAGAGAGAGAATGTTTTGTTTTAAGAAAAAGCAGGGAGATATCCATTATATAGGAGGGACAGAAGTTTTGCCACCGCCGCTTCAGGAAGAGCAGGAGAGCCGGATGATCCGGGAACTTGGAACAGATGATGCAGATGCTGCAAAAGCAGTATTGATAGAGCACAATCTGAGGTTGGTAGTCTACATAGCAAAGAAATTTGAAAATACCGGTATCGGAGTGGAGGATTTGATTTCCATTGGAACCATTGGACTCATTAAAGCCATTAATACTTATAATCCGGATAAAAATATTAAGCTGGCAACCTATGCATCCAGATGTATTGAAAATGAAATCTTAATGTATCTGCGAAGAAATAATAAAACCAAGTTGGAGGTATCCATCGATGAACCGCTTAATGTGGATTGGGACGGAAATGAGCTTCTTTTATCAGATATCTTAGGGACGGATGAAGATATCATATACCGGGATATTGAAAATGAGGTGGAGAAAAAGGTACTAAAGTCTGCAATCAGCCGTTTATCTGAACGGGAAAGGACCATTATCAATCTGCGTTTTGGATTGGATAGAGAGGATGGGGAAGAATTAACACAAAAGGAAGTGGCTGGGATGCTTGGTATTTCCCAATCCTATATTTCCCGTCTGGAGAAAAAGATTATGAAGCGGTTGAAGCGTGAAATGAGTAAAGAGGTATAGTTGTGCAGGCGGTGTAACCAAATGAATTCTTGACAGATTTTGTTATTCAAGTAATAATGAATAAGATTAATGAATACTTATGAGGGGAAATGATATGAAAAAAACAAAAGTGAAAACATTAGCAGTTATTTTGATGGCTACAGTACTTCTCTGTGGTTGTAAAAAGGAAGAGGGACCTGTAATTGATCCCAATATGGAGCAACCGGTACTGGGTGAAGACGCAGAAGGATACGGTGGATTCACCTACTTACAGGCTTATTCCTTTGGAGAAGAGGGTGGCAATTCTGTTTTATATTTACCCAAGGATGAAAATGCATATGTGGGTAATACCACAATGATTTGTAAAACAGAGGGTGTAGAGGTGACCGTAAATTATAATCCTATGGTTTCAGAAGACGTTGCTGACAAATCGGTTAGAGATAAGCTGGGATATATTTTAGATTCTGAATATTCTGATATATATACTGACAGTTTTGTGGATTTTAAAAGAAATGACATTGTAAAAAGAGATGAAAATGTTGCGGTTTGCTCTTTGTCATATTTGGTATACGATGAGTCGCAAAAGGGTTACGTGGCAAACTGGCTGGAGCATTATTATGCAGTATTGGACGACGGCAGAGAATTCCGTATTACCATTAAGGTGGATTCTTTGGTTGAGACGCCACAATCCGGTGTTGTAGTAGAAGAATTGGAACAATATCTGAATGCTGATTTTTTATATGAGGCTGGAGTGCTTCAGGCGAAGATTGAACAATGCGATCCGGACGCTGTAGACAAAATTAAGATGGATGGAGTACAGCATTCCTTTGGTCCGTATAGTTTTTATTTACCGGCTGAATGGGAAGATAATCAACTTACAAAATTGGTTTGGAGTCAAGATGAAATTAAAGACGGTAGCGTAGAAATAAAAGCATATTCTTTAGACGCTTATGATAGTGATCCACAAGTGGCAATTTGTGTTGAAAAAGTGAGCGCCAGCAGTTTGGGCGTTGAAGCTGGACAGTTTGGTTTGCTTTCTGATGGTGAAATGAAGGTTGCTACACAGGATATGGTGGGAGACCCAACCCTTTATGATGGCACTATTACTGATGCGGATGCTCTTGATTATACCGATGTTGGATTTGTGTTAAGGATAGACTTTGAGGGCTATCAGGGTTATGACGGCAGAGTATATGAGATTTGCTACGGTGAAAATGTTTATGATTTCTTTGTGTTTATAAAAGAAGGAACCGTGAACAAAGAAGAATATATCAAAATATTGGATGAAGCATATCAAACATTAGAACTAAAATAATATCGTATAAAAATAAAATTCTTGTGCATCCTTTTAGTAGATGAAAAATCTACCAGGAGGGCAATGGATATGGCACAGGGAAAAGTAGAAATATGTGGAGTCAATACAGCAAAGCTTCCTCTTCTGAAAAATTCAGAAAAGGAAGCTTTGTTTGTGCGTATAGCAGAAGGTGATATGGATGCCAGGGAAACTTATATTGAAGGAAATTTACGTTTGGTTTTAAGTGTTATCAAACGCTTTTCTTCCAGCAATGAAAACGTAGATGATTTATTTCAAATTGGTTGTGTAGGGTTAATTAAGGCAATTGATAATTTTAATGCCAAGTTGGGAGTTAAATTTTCTACCTATGCAGTGCCGATGATTGTGGGAGAAATCCGCAGGTTTTTGCGTGATAATAATGCGATCCGTGTGTCACGTAGTTTAAAGGATACTGCTTACAAAGCCATCTATGCCAAGGAGACCATGACTAAAGCAAATCTAAAGGAGCCTACTATCGAGGAAATTGCAGCAGAAATCGGTATATCCAAAGAGGATATTGTCTATGCCTTGGATGCTATTCAAAATCCCATGAGTCTATATGAACCCATTTATACTGATGGCGGAGATACTTTATATGTTATGGATCAGGTTTCTGATAAAAAGAATAAAGAAGAAACATGGGTAGAACATATCTCTCTGTCAGAAGCGATGAAGAAATTAAATGAAAGAGAACGGGAAATTATAAATTTGCGCTTTTTTGAAGGCAAAACGCAGATGGAAGTGTCGGATATGATTGGGATATCCCAGGCACAGGTGTCAAGGCTGGAGAAGAATGCATTGAAAACCATGCGGAATTATTTGGCGGGATAACTATGATTTGTTTCTATATACGTCTCTGTTATATATTTCTTTTTTATACAAGTAAAGAATGGTTGGATTTTTCTAATAAAATGAGAGAAGACAGAGCAAGGCTTCCGGGGCGGCTTATAAGCAGCATCCATGCTGCAATAAGCCTAAATTGCCCATCCGGGGCAATTTTCCCTGTCTTGGTATAATCATTTTATAAGAAAAAACCACCATTCTTTAAAAAGTATAAAAAAGAAATATATGCAAGAGACTTAATGATAGAAATAATCATAAGTTTTTGACTTGGGATTTGTGATGTTCCATCACAAAAAAGTAGGTGTGAAAATAATTACTGAAATGAATAAAGAGTGTTTTTGAGATGGTTTAAATAAAATGTGCGGTTCTTCTTACAAAATGTTTTCGCTTCCAAGGGGAAATCGACCCGGATGGTCGATTTAAGCTTGCAGTGGCATGGATGCCGCTTGTAAGCTGACCCGTAAGTAGAGAAAGAATTTAACATTTTGTTAGAAGGACCACATTTTATTTATAATCTCAAAAACACTCTTTATTTCATGGCGGTTATTAATTTTGCCAAACTAATTTTTAATGATGGAACAAACGAATACCGGTAAATGCCATTACCATATCATATTTATTGGCACATTCAATTACCAAATCATCTCTTAAAGAACCACCGGGCTGTGCAATATATTTTACACCGCTCTTGTGTGCGCGTTCAATATTATCGGAGAAGGGGAAGAAAGCGTCAGAACCAAGTGTTACATCCTGGTTTTGAGCTAACCATGCTTTTTTCTCCTCTGCCGTGAAAACGGCAGGTTTTACCTTGAAGGTCTTTTCCCAAACACCATCTGCCAATACGTCCATGTATTCATCACCCATGTATACGTCGATAGCATTGTCTCTGTCAGCGCGGCCAAGTCCGTCTACAAACTGTAAGCCCATAACCTGAGGAGACTGGCGAAGGAACCAGTTGTCGGCCTTCTGTCCTGCAAGACGGGTACAGTGGATACGGGATTGCTGACCGGCACCAATACCAATAGCCTGTCCGCCTTTTACGTAGCATACAGAGTTGGACTGTGTATATTTTAAGGTAATCAGGGCAATTTTCATATCAATGAGAGCGGATTCGGGAATCTCTTTGTTGTCTGTTACAATATTGGATAAGAGATCACCATTTACATCCAACTCGTTACGACCTTGCTCGAAGGTGATGCCGTATACCTGTTTCTGCTCAATGGGAGCGGGAACATAGTTTTCATCAATCTGGATAACGTTATAGTTGCCTTTTTTCTTTTCTTTTAAAATAGCCAAGGCTTCATCGGTATAACCGGGAGCAATGACACCGTCGGAAACTTCACGTTTGATTAATTTGGCAGTATCTGCATCACAGATATCGGATAATGCGATAAAGTCACCAAAGGAAGACATACGGTCGGCACCTCTTGCTCTGGCATATGCACATGCCAAAGGAGATAATTCGCCAAGATCGTCCACCCAGTAAATCTTTGCCAATGTGTCATCCATGGGAAGACCAACTGCAGCTCCGGCAGGAGATACGTGCTTAAAAGAAGTAGCAGCAGGAAGGCCGGTTGCTTCTTTTAATTCTTTTACTAACTGCCAGCCGTTAAAAGCATCTAAAAAGTTGATGTAACCGGGTTTGCCGTTTAATACGGTAACGGGAAGTTCACTTCCGTCTGCCATAAAGATACGGGAAGGTTTCTGATTGGGGTTACATCCGTATTTTAATTGAATTTCATTCATGATTGATTCCTCCTATTTGTTTTTGTTTACGATTCTGGTTTCGTACATGCCGGTTGTAATATCAATGAAACGGACAAATAAGGAAACTTTATTTTCTTCGTTTAAACTGTTCCAAATCATTTTGGTATAAGCGTTAATGTCGTCGGCAGTAGCAATCAACTTAGGTTCACCTTCAAAGCTGGGAAGGGGATTGCCATCATGCATATATGTATGAATGAAATGTCCTTCGCCGGCAACGGGATTCTCATATGCAAATGTATAGCGGTTGCAAGCCTCGGAGTTGCCGTTGTTACTCTTTAAAATAGACATTGCATAATTGAATTTACCTTCTTCGATATGCATAATACCGGAAATACGAGGTGTGTAGTTGGGACCATCGGGTTCGAATTCGCGACTTCTTAAGGATTGTTCAAAAGTCAGCTGTCTGTCCATACCTTCGTAGATAGTATCGGTCTGATCGCCGTTGGTTACGATTGTTTTGTTTCCAAGTACGCGGACGGGAGCATAAATAATCAGACTGGGATCTTCCAATTTGGAAGGATCAAAAGCCTGTGTACGGATACCTTCGCCGTCTTCTACAAATACACGGTTACGGCTGTTGGAGCTTCTTCCCATAATGAAATAAGCGGTTATAGCTTTAGTGCCATCGGGAGATTTGCCAATCACAATTCCGCGACCGGGATAAGCATTCGTTGTTAACTCATTTTCCAGTGATAACATGTTCATAATATAAGTTCCTCCTAGGTTTTGTGTAAAAACACCATATACTCAAATGGTATACGATATAAACATACTTTTCAAGCATTTTTATCAAAAATATATGAGATTCTGTCTTGCATTTACATAAGAACTGTCCTATAATTAAACTCAACATCTTGTGTTTGTGGTTGACATAAGCACAAGATTTTGGAAAAACATAGGAAAAGGTATGAAAAGGGAAGAAAAGGGGAGTTTTCGTAATGAAGATTATCAAAAGAAGCGGAAAAGAAGTAGGTTTTGACATATCTAAGATTATGGCTGCGGTCCAGAAAGCCAATAATGAAGTGACCGATGCAGACCGTATGAGTCCGGAGCAGATTGATGAGATTTCCAACACTGTAGAAGAAATCTGCATAAATATGGCACATACACCCAGTGTAGAAGAGATTCAGGATATGGTAGAGAATCAGATTATGCACCAGCAGGCATTTGAAGTGGCGCGTAAATATATTACCTATCGTTACAAAAGGGCATTGGTTCGTAAATCCAATTCTACAGATGAACAGATTCTGACTTTGATTGAATGTAATAACGAAGAAGTAAAACAGGAAAATTCCAATAAGAATCCCATTGTTAATAGTGTACAGAGAGATTATATGGCAGGAGAGGTCAGTAAAGATATTACCAAGCGTTTCCTCTTGCCTCCGGATATTGTAAAGGCTCATGAGGAAGGTATTATTCATTTCCATGATGCGGATTACTTTGCACAGCACATGCACAACTGCTGTCTGGTAAACTTGGAGGATATGTTGCAGAATGGTACAGTTATCAGTGAGACCATGATTGATACACCCAAGAGTTTTTCTACTGCATGTAACATTGCAACCCAAAGTATTGCACAGATTGCCAGCAGCCAGTATGGCGGACAGAGTATTACCTTGTCCCATTTGGCTCCTTTTGTAGATGTTAGCAGACAAAAACTGCGTCGCTTAGTGACCAAAGAATACCAAGATGCCGGTGTAGATCTGACGGAAGAGCAGATTAATGCCATTGCAGAAATGCGTGTCAAAGAAGAAATTGAACGCGGTGTACAGATGATCCAGTATCAGGTAATTACATTGATGACTACCAACGGACAGGCACCTTTTGTAACTGTATTTATGTATTTAAATGAAGTGCCCGAAGGACGTACCAGAGATGATCTGGCTATGGTCATTGAAGAGATGCTCAAGCAGAGAATCCTTGGTGTTAAGAATGAGCAGGGTGTCTACATCACACCTGCATTCCCTAAGCTGATTTATGTATTAGAAGAAGATAATGTACGGGAAGGAACCAGATACTGGGAGATTACCAAGCTTGCAGCACAGTGTACCGCAAAGCGTATGGTTCCGGATTATATCTCTGAAAAGATTATGAAGGAACTGAAGGTGGGTGACTGCTATCCCTGTATGGGTTGCCGAAGCTTCCTGACACCGGATCATTTTACGGAAAAAGGGATTGGTAATGTTGCCAATGCAAAGAACTACGATCCTAAGAAGAGAAAATATTATGGCCGTTTCAATCAGGGCGTTGTTACCTTGAATCTGGTGGATGTGGCTTGTTCTTCCGGCAGGGATTTACAAAAATTCTGGAAGATTTTGGATGAGAGATTGGAGTTATGCTATCGGGCTCTTTTGTGCAGACACAACCGTTTGAAAGGGACACCTTCCGATGTGGCTCCCATTCTGTGGCAGGATGGTGCATTGGCAAGACTTGAAAAAGGTGAGACCATCGATAAATTATTATACAATGGATATTCTACCATTTCCCTGGGTTATGCGGGACTTTGTGAGTGTACCAGATATATGATGGGTAAATCCCATACTGATCCGGTTGCCACACCTTTTGCATTGGAAGTGATGCAACGGTTAAATGATGCATGTGCAAAATGGAGAGAGGCAAATAATGTGGATTTCAGTCTTTATGGCACACCCTTGGAATCCACCACATATAAGTTTGCAAAATGTTTACAGAAACGTTTTGGTATTATCAAAGACGTAACTGATAAAAACTATATCACCAATAGTTACCATGTACATGTGACTGAAGAGATGGATGCATTCAGCAAACTGACCTTTGAAGCACAGTTCCAGAAACTATCCCCCGGTGGTGCGGTAAGTTATGTGGAAGTACCCAATATGCAAAACAATATTGATGCGGTACTGGCTGTTATGCAACACATTTATGAAAATATCATGTATGCAGAATTAAACACCAAGAGTGACTATTGTCAGAAGTGCGGATTTGACGGAGAAATCCGTATTATCAAAGAAGAAGGTAAACTTGTTTGGGAATGCCCTTGTTGCGGCAACACAGATGAGGATACTATGAACGTAGCAAGACGTACCTGTGGTTATATCGGAACACAGTTCTGGAATCAGGGACGTACACAGGAAATTCAGGATAGAGTGTTACATTTGTAAAATGGAGTTTGTATGAACTACGGAGAAATTAAAAAAACGGACATCGCCAATGGAACCGGTGTCCGTGTTTCTTTATTCGTATCCGGATGTACCCATCATTGTAAAGGGTGTTTTAATCCGGAAACGTGGAATTTTGAATATGGAAAACCGTTTACCCAAGAGGTGGAAGAGGAATTACTGACGGCGCTGGCTCCGGCGCATATCAATGGGTTGACCTTACTTGGAGGAGAGCCGATGGAGCCAAGAAATCAGCGTGTGCTTGTGCCTTTCTTGCGTAAAGTGAAGGAACAGTTTCCACATAAAACCATCTGGTGTTATACAGGCTATACCTTAGAGCAGGACTTGTTGGGAGACGGTAGAGCTGCATGCGAAGTCACAGATGAATTTCTTGCCTATCTGGACGTATTGGTGGATGGCGAATTTGAACTGGACAAAAAAGATATCCGCTTGAAGTTTCGTGGCTCTTCCAATCAGAGGATATTAGATGTGCAGGCGTCATTAAAAGCAGGTGTAGCAGTATGGGTAGAAGAATTTCGATAATCAAAACAGCAAAAGGAGGAATATCATGAACAAGAGTGCGATGTATCAATTAAGTTATGGACTTTTTGTGTTAAGTGCAAAAGAAGGTGATTTTCAAAATGGTTGTATTATCAATACGGCAATTCAGGTGACAAGTGATCCCAATCGTATCAGTGTGACCGTTAATAAAGGTAATCTTACTTGTGAGATGATAGACAGAACGGGCGAATTTAATGTATCTATTTTGACAGAATCGACTCCTTTTGCAATTTTTCAGCATTTTGGATTTCAGAGTGGGAGAGATAAAAACAAGTTTGAGGGTTGGGGGTTCAAAGGAACGGCAGAGAATGGCATTTATTATCTGACCAATTGTACCAATGCCTATATTAGCGGTAAGGTGGTGCAAAAAATTGATTTGGGTACACACATCATGTTTATCGCAGATGTAACGGATGCGGAAGTGCTCTCCAAAGAGCCCAGCGTGACCTATGCATATTATCAGCAGAATATTAAACCACAGCCGGCCAAGAAAGAAGCGAGCGGTTACACCTGTACGGTTTGCGGATATGTATATGAGGGTGATGAGTTGCCGGCAGATTTTATCTGTCCGCTGTGTAAACATGGTGCCGATGCGTTTGTAAAGAATTGAAAATAAGCATAGCAATGTAGATTGCTTATGAAGGAGAAATATTATGAAGTTCATGCATTTATCAGATCTTCATATGGGAAAACGGGTAAATGAGTACTCAATGCTGGAGGATCAGAGACATATCCTCCGGCAGATTGTAAGTATGACAGATGAGGAAAAGCCGGAGGCAGTTTTGATTGCCGGAGATATTTATGATAAAAATGTCCCCGGTGGTGATGCTGTGGTGCTTTTTGACTGGTTTCTGACACAGCTTTCAGGGAGGAAAATCCCCGTTTTTTTTATTAGCGGCAATCATGATTCGGCGGAACGGTTGTCTTTTGGCAGAAAGATGCTTGAGGAAAGTGAAATCTATATATCTGAGATTTACCGGGGGAATATTCAAAAGGTTACCAAAGAAGATGCCTATGGAAAAATCCATTTTTATTTGATTCCGTTTTTAAAACCGGCGGTAGTAAAACACTATATGCCGGAGCGGGAAATCCCGGACTATCAGGCTGCTATGGAGGTTGTTATTGAGAGCTTGGATATTGATACGTCTCAGCGGAATGTATTTTTGGTGCATCAGTTTTTGACGGGTGCGGCCCGTAGTGATTCGGAGGAAGTTTCTGTGGGCGGATTGGATGATGTATCAGCGGATTTGTTTGATGGTGTTGACTATGTGGCGTTGGGGCATATACATAAACCCCAAAGTGTAAAAAGAGAAACTATCCGTTATTGTGGCACACCCTTGAAATATTCTTTTTCAGAAGCAGAGCAGGAAAAAAGTGTGACCTTTGTGACCATGAAAGAAAAAGGTGTCGTGGAGATTCATACGCGACCATTGATTCCGCTTCATGATATGAGAAAACTTAAGGGGACTTATCTGGAATTGACCAATCCTGCCAATTATAAGGAAACCAAAACCGATGACTATCTGTGTATTACTTTGACCGATGACGTGGATGAACCAAATGTCATGGGGAAATTGCTGACGATATATCCCAATATCATGAAATTGGAGTATGACAATCATAGGACCAAGGCTGTGGGTATTGATGTTTCTGCACAAGTGGCAACAGAGCAAAAACCATTGGAGTTGTTTGCTGATTTTTATGAAAAGCAGAATGGTCTGAGTTTGACAGAAGAACAGAGTGCGTATTTACAGGAATTGATCGAAAAGGTTTGGGAGAATGATACATGAAACCTTTAAAACTGGAGATGTCTGCATTTGGACCCTATGCAGGTGTAGAAATTATTGATTTTGAAAAATTAGGAAACTGTGGGCTTTATCTGATTACCGGTGATACCGGTGCAGGAAAGACCACTGTTTTTGATGCTATTTCCTTTGCACTTTTTGGAGAAAGCAGTGGTCATAGGGAAACATCCATGCTGCGTAGCAAATTTGCAGAGGGAAAGATAAAAACTTATGTAAACCTTGTTTTTGCATATAAAGGAAAAAAATATGAAATCCGTAGAAATCCGGAGTACATGCGACCCAAAGACCGTGGAGAAGGCGAGACGGCAGAACGGGCGGACGCACAGCTTTTGTTACCGGATGGGAATTTGATTACCGGAGTTAAGATTGTCAATGACCGGGTAGTGGAGCTTTTGGGTGTCAATAAAGAACAGTTTTCCCAAATAGCCATGATTGCCCAGGGCGAGTTTTTGAAGTTGCTGTTATCAGACACCAAGAAGCGTAGTGAGATTTTCAGGGAACTGTTTGGGACACGTAAATATCAGGAATTGCAAGATCTCTTAAGAGGAAGAAGCAGTAAATTGCATGACCGTTATGAGGAGATATCCAAAAGTATTGAACAGTATTTGGCGGATTTTAAATGTCCCAAAGAATCTGTATATTATGATGAGATGGAGAATATCAAGAACAGCAAACATGTTTCTTCCCCGGAGCAGGTACGTAGTTTGCTTGCGCAAATATGCGGAGATTTGGTTGCCGGGGCAACTGCTTATGAGAAGCAATTAAAAGGTGTTGATAAACAGTTGGAGCAGTTGAACCGTCAATTGGTGATATACAAAGAACTGCGTGGAAATGAAGACTTGCTCTCTACAAAGAAAAATAAGCTGACAGAACTTCAGGAACAGGTGAAGGATTGGCAGGAAAAACTTCGGATAGAGGAAGAAAAACAGCCAAGACAAAAAGAGCTTTCAGAAGAGATTTTGTTAAAGCAAAATAAACTGGAAGAGTTTGCCCAATTGGATGCGTGGTTAGAGGAATTGGATCAAACTAAGAGGAAACTTCACTCTGTACAGACGGAACAACGAACCCATGAAGAAAATCTGCTTTCTCTAAGACAGATTTTGGTTACGGATCGGGAGAAGAGAGTGAAGTTGCAAAATCCGGAGGCTGAGTATGTACGTATACGTCAGGAGAAGGAAAAGAAAGAACAGTTATTAAAAGATTTTCAGATATATGACGAAGAACAAAAACGGATTGAGTCACTGGTAAAAAAAGAGAATGTATTAAAAGAACAATATTGTGAAAGCGCAAAAGAAGCGGATGCATTGATGGAGTGTGCATTAAAGCTGGAACGTGCCTTTCTGGATGGACAGGCAGGCGTATTGGCAAGCCGGCTTAAGGACGGTAAACCATGTCCGGTGTGTGGATCAACCAAGCATCCCCAGCCGGCAGTGGGTGAAACTGCGATTCCGGAGCAGACAGAGGTGGAAGTGGCAAAGGAAAAAGCAGAGAGCAAACGGAAGGAAAGTATTGCCCTTAGTGAGTCCGTGAAGGAAGTTGCAGCAAAAAAAGAAGTGTTACTGCAGAAGCAGGAAGAGTGGAAGCAAAGGCATACCACGGATACCACAGAGGAGCAGATTACTGAAGAATTAAGGGAAGTGCAGATACTGCTTGGCAAAGTAGAGCGTGACGTGGCAGAAGCGAAACGGCTGGATGAGAGTATTCCTTTACAGGAAGAAAAAATGGAAAAGGAACAGGCAATTTGTCAGGTAGAAAAAGAACAGCTTGTGAAATTAAAAGAAAGTTGTACAAACTTGGAACAGCAGATTAAGAGACAACAGGAACAACTGGGATTTGCAGGACGTATGGAAGCGGAAATTTATATTCGTGGTCTGGAAGCAGAACGGAATATTCTGGAGGAAGCTTATAAAAAAGTACAAAAAAGCTTGGCAGATACAGAAATAAAGCAGAAGGAATGCGAGGCTTCCATACAAACGTTGGAGATAGCCATAAAGAAGCAGAGAAAAGAACTGAAAGATACCGATGGTGAAGCATTATTGCAACAGGAAGCAGACCTAAAACTGCAAAAGAAGCAATTAGATATACGTACAAAAGAAGCGGGACATATGGTAAAGGGAAATGAACAGATACAAAACCATGTCCTGCGTCAATTGGATGAACTGGAAGAAGTAGGAAAGCAGTGGCAGATGGTAAAAGCACTTCATAATACTGCCGGTGGTAATATTTCCGGGAAAGATAAGATTATGCTGGAAACCTATGTACAGATGGCGTATTTTGACCGCATCATTGCCAGAGCAAATGTGCACTTAATGAAAATGACCGATGGAAGATATGAGTTGTTGCGAGCTAAAGAGGCCGGTAATCAAAAGAGCCAGAGCGGTTTGGAATTAAATGTACTGGATCATTATTATATGAGTAAATCCGGTGGCAACAGGAGTGTGAAGTCATTATCCGGTGGGGAATCCTTTTTGGCAGCGCTTTCATTGGCATTAGGTATGAGTGAAGAGGTCAGTGCCAATGCCGGTGGTATTGAATTGGATGCGTTGTTTGTGGACGAGGGTTTTGGTAGTCTGGATGAATCTGCACTGGACCGTGCCGTACGTGCGCTTCAAGAGTTGTCTACAGCTAACCGAATTGTCGGTATCATATCCCATGTACCGGAATTGAAGAACCGTATGGAGCGTCAGATTGTGGTCCGTAGGGATAAAACAAAAGGAAGCAGAACGGAAGTAGTGGTATGAAATATAAGCATATTGTTGAGGGCGTTTTTATAAAGCGCCCCAATCGTTTTATTGCACATGTACAAATTGGCGGCAAGGAAGAAGTGTGTCATGTGAAAAATACAGGCCGATGTAAGGAATTACTTGTGCCGGGGGTAAAAGTATGGTTGGAAAAATCAGATAATCCTAACAGAAAGACAGCATATGATGTGATTGCGGTACAAAAGGGTGAACGGCTCATTAATATGGATTCACAACTTCCTAATGCGGTAGCCTACGAATGGATCAATTATCAGAAAGAAGCCTTGGGAATTGCAGAACTACGAAGAGAAGTAACCCATGGGAATTCCCGTTTTGATATCTGGGGAAAACTAACAAACGGAAAAGAGTTTTTTGTTGAGGTAAAGGGTGTGACCCTGGAAGAAGATGGTATCGTGCGGTTTCCCGATGCACCAACGGAGCGGGGGATTAAGCATGTGGAGGAATTGATAGCCTGTCATTCGGAAGGATATGGTGCAGCGATTCTGTTTGTGATTCAGATGGGAGATGTCCGATGGTTTGAGCCTAATGTAAAGACCCATGCGGCGTTTGCTGAAGTCTTAAAACGGGCACAGGCAGCAGGAGTATCGGTAAAAGCGTATACCTGCGATGTTGAACCTGATTCCATGAAAATAAAAAAAGAGGTGGAAGTCAGACTATAGACGTGGTAGTATAGACAGGCAAAAGAGGTGTTAAAATGGAACAGAAAAGAATTAAATGGATTGATGGTTTGCGAGGCATCGCAAGTATCTGCATTGTATTGCATCATTTTATTATCGGATATTATCCTGCGGCATATGAAGGTGCCACAGCCATGCGTCATTTGCCCGGAAGTATAGAAGCGGATTTTTCACAATCCCCTTTGTCTTTTTTTGTAGTAGGTGATTTTTGGGTATCTGTATTTTGTATGGTCAGTGGTTTTGTAATAGCATCCCAGGTGTTTGCAATGAAGGATGGAAAACAGTTTTCGAAGTCTGTCATGAAACGATATCCCCGCCTCATGATTCCGGTGTTTGCATTATCTGCCATTGTTTACGTGATGTTGCATTTGGGATTGTTTTACAATGTACAGGCGGCAAATATTACAGGTTCCTCTTGGTTGGGACAGTTTTACCAGTATGAAACAACCTTATGGGATTTGTTTTTCTCAAGTATGATTGATACCTGGATTGTGGGTATGGAAACCATGTATTCCAATGCCTTTTGGATGATGGCAGAGTTGTTCGCCGGTTCCTTTATGGCGTATCTTTTGGCGGCAATGGGTAAGCATGCCAACAAACGTATTCTGTATGTCTATATTGGTATTGCACTGGCATACTTATCGGTTAACAGTCGTCTGACCGATTTTGTATTGGGTGTATTGCTTGCCTATGTAGCATTGCACTATGGAGAAAAAATCTGTCAACGTGAGCGCATTGCCTGGATTTTAGGTGTTGTATTCGTGGTTATAGCAGTTATATTTGGTGCCTATCCTCATACACATGAGCCCACCAATGCATATCAACTGTTAAATTGCCTGCCTTCCCGGTTGAATCCTTGCTATTTTTATCACATGTTGGGAGCTATGTTTTTGGTAATGGGCATTTATTTGTGCAGACCTGTGAAATGGTTGATGTCCACAAGACCGGCACTGTTTTTAGGGAAGATTTCTTATGCTGTTTATGTCATTCATATACCGATTTTGTTTTCTTTGACAGCATGGATGTTTGTACGGTTTACCAATCTGACAAAGGACTATAATATTTCGGCAGGTCTGGCTTTGGTTCTTTCGTTGCTGGCAATTGTTTTGCTTGGTTGGGTATTCTGGCGTTTGGTTGAGAGACCGTCAACAAAATGGATTGGTAAAGCAGTAGATAAATTAACGGAAGATATAACAGAAATAAAGGAATAAAACAATGAAATTTTTATTGGAACTATATAGTACTTTCTTTCGTATTGGGATTATGACCTTTGGAGGCGGATTGACGATGTTACCGCTTTTAAAGTATGAGATTGTAGAAAAGAAGCAGTGGACCACAGAGGAAGAGTTGATGGATTGCTATGCCATCGGTCAATGTACACCGGGTATCATTGCGGTAAATACAGCCACCTATGTGGGATACAAAAAGGCCGGAGTATCCGGTGGTATCTGGGCAACCTTGGGGATGATATCTCCCTCGGTGATTATCATTACCATTGTAGCTGCGTTTTTAAAAGAGTTTATGGATAATGTGTGGTTACAACATGCATTGATGGGAATCCGCGGTGTTGTTTGTGCCCTGATGCTCAATACCGTGCTTACCATGGCTAAGAAAAGTCTGGTGCATCCGATTTGTTATGTGATTTGTATAGTTGCATTTGGATTGGCATTGTTTACGGGAGTGCCGACCATCGGTATTGTCGTATTGGCAGCAGTAGTAGGTAATCTGGTAGCAAAGATGGGAGGAGAAAAAGCATGATCAAACTCCTTCAGGTATTTTATGAATTTTTTAAAATCGGATTATTTGCGGTGGGTGGTGGACCCGCCACTATTCCTTTCCTCATTGATTTATCAGAGAAAACGGATTGGTACACCATGGAAGAATTGACCAATATGATCGCCATCAGTGAATCGACTCCGGGGCCGGTAGGTATGAATATGGCAACCTATGTAGGATTTCAGACCTTGGGAGTCTTTGGTGGAGTTGTGTCTTCTGTTGGATTGACCTTTCCCAGTGTAGTAGTCATTATCCTGATTGCTAAGTTTCTCAACAACTTTAATGATAAGCCCTATGTGAAAAAAGCATTCTGGGGTATACGTCCTGCGGTGACCGGATTGATCTTCGCGGCAGTGGTAGGACTTTGTAAGGCATCTCTTGTAACGGTCACTGACAAAGGAATCCAGCCGGCAGTGGGCAGTATTATTATCTGTGTGGTAGCTTTTGCATTGATGCAGATACCCAAGATGAAAAAGATGCATCCTGTGGTTTGGATTGTTGGTGCCGCAGTGGTGGGACTTATATTCCGATTATGACAAAATAAAAGCCGCCATGCAGATGGATATTGAATCCGGGCATGGCGGCTTTCACTTATTATAATTGGAATTAACGTGCGATTGTGTATTCTTTATCCAAGGTCAGAGTTGCTACACTACGGATATCATCACAGGCGAAAGCGGCACAGATTTCATAAGTGCCGGGCAGTGCTACGTAGCATTTGCGTGTCTCGTCATAATAGGAGAAAGCGTAAGGATCAAAAGTGGCAGTAAATTCTGCAACTTCACCTGCTTTCAAAAACTTTTTATCAAAACCACGCAACTCTTTAACGGGACGTTTAATCACAGAGTCCACAGGACGGACAAAGAATAGTGCGGTTGCAGCACCATCATAGTTCCCGGAGTTGGTGACACTTACCTTCGCGGTAACAGTGCTTTCACTATCCAAGGAGCCGGACAAAGTCACAGTACCAAAATCGAAGGTGGAATAGGAAAGTCCATGTCCAAAAGCAAAGGCAGGTGTTACGCCATAAGTATCAAAATAGCGGTATCCTACATAAATATCTTCGTTGTAGTGAACGGCATCATCACCGGGGAATTCGCCAAGCTTATGGGCAGGAGAATCATCCAATACACGGGGTAATGTCATAGTCAATTTACCGGAAGGATTAACATCTCCAAATACCACATTTGCAAAAGCGCGTCCGCCTTCCATGCCGTTGTAGGAGTAGTAAAGTAGGGTCTTAACATCATCTACCCACTCATGCATATCCACGGGACTTCCGGCAAGCATGGTCACAATCATATCGGGACAGATTGCCAATAATTCTTTGATAATGCCATCCTGATTGTAAGGAAGTTTCATATCCGGTTTGTCAGCACCTTCTACATCATAGTCATGATTCAAACCGCCGATAAATATAACCGCATCGGCATCCTTGCAGGCCTCTTTGGCACTTGCCAGATATTGCTTGTTGAGTTTTGCAACTTCTTCGTCGGATAGGCGTACGATAGGATTGCCACCAACACCCTGACTGTTTTCATCGTGTCCCCAAGCATTTCCGATTACGTAGCTATAATATCCGGGCTCATAGACAACTTTACAGTTGCCACCCAATGCCATTTTCAGGCCAAGAAGTGGTGAAATCTCATGCAATGCTTTGATTTCGGCGCTTCCACCACCAAGTGCATGAGTGCGGTTTGCATTATCACCGATGACAACAAGCTTCTTGAGCGCTTTTTTATTTAAAGGTAAGAGGTTATCCTCGTTTTTCAAAAGCACGATGGACTCTTCAGCAGCTTTTAAAAGTTTATGGGGCGTATCGGGAGCGTTGTAGGTTCCTGTCTGGCGTTCACCATCCAACATGTGGAGGCGGTTCATGACATTAAGGATGTGCATGATTTTTTCATCGAGCTTCGCCATCGGGACCTTGCCTTCTTCGATAGCCTTTTTCAATGGTTCACCAAAATAATAATCGTCAAAATCATCTGTGGTACGCATATCCACGTCCATACCTACATTTCCGGCTTCTACGGTATCATGGATGCTTCCCCAGTCGGATACAACAATACCGTCAAATCCCCAGTCGTTGCGAAGGATTTCATCAAGCAGATAGGGGTGATGGGATGTGTATGTGCCACGGAATTGGTTATATGCACCCATTAAGCCGAGAGTGCCGGCTTCTTTTACGGCTGCGCGGAAAGCCGGTAAATAAATCTCAAACAAAGCACGTTCGCTTATATAAGTATCCACATCGTTTCTGCGTGTTTCCTGATTGTTTGCGGCAAAGTGTTTGACGCATGCGGAGACATCATTTTCCTGCACACCCTTGATATAGGAGACTGCCATACGGGCAGATACATAAGGATCTTCGCTCATATACTCAAAATTGCGCCCGCCAAGAGGGGAACGTTGGATGTTAACGCCGGGGCCGAGAATCATATCTTTGCCGCGGCCGCGGGTTTCTGCTCCAAGGATCTGACCGGCAACATAAGCGTGCTCCGGGTTAAAGGTAGATGCCAAAGCGGTATTACTCAAAAGATAAGAAGTATAATCATCGGAAAAGCCTTTGTAATACCATTCGTCGTCCTCGTAGTCGGGGCGTACACCCATGGGACCGTCCGAATAAATAAATTGGGGGATATCCAGGCGTTCTACGGCTTTGGTCTTAAAAAAAGCAGCGCCGTGTACCATTCCGATTTTTTCGTCAATGGTTAATTTATCACATAAGGATTTTAATTCGTTTGTTGTCATAATGAATGTCCTTTCTCGGGCAAATATATTAGTTTCTATGAGAATAAAAGAAATGTGATGAAAATTATACACAAATACTAAGATTTTTGTTAAAATTATAATGTTGACGCAAAATAAACAACAATAAAATGTTGAGGTGATGCCAATGGTTATGGACAAAGAATTGCGGGAGAGACTTTTTATTGCCCGGGAAATGCAGAGTTATCATGCGCCTTATGAAAGAGAATATGGATTTTACAATGCGGTACAGTTGGGGGATGTAAAGACAATCCGTGAAAAATACCTTGCTACACCAATACATGAAAAAGATGGATTGGGAACCCTTTCCTTTAGCGAAACCAGAAATGTGCTGTATCATGTGATTATTTCCATAGCCATGATTAGCCGTTATTGCATTGAAGGCGGTATGGACGCAGAAGTTGCATATCATCTGAGTGATTTGTATATTCAGAGAGCGGATGCGTGTAAGACAAAGCAGGAGCTGAGTGATTTGCACCGTGAGATGGCCATTGACTATACCTCTCGCATGCGCAAGATGCAAAAAGAAAAGGTTTATTCCAAACATGTTGTGGTTTGCATCGAATACGTCAACGAACATTTGCATGAAAAAATTTCGGTAAAAAATCTTGCAGTTGCAACTAATCTGCATGAAAACTATTTATCCCACTTATTTAAGCAGGAGATGGGGGTAACAGTATTACAGTATATTCAGGATAAGAAACTGGAACAGGCGGAGTATATGTTGAAGCATACCAATGAGAGTGTGTCTGAGATTGCCAATCAGCTTAGCTTTTCATCCCAGAGTTATTTTATCCGGGTGTTTAAAAGCAAGAACGGAACCACCCCGAAGGAATATCGTAACCGGTATTTTCGTAAGAATTTAAAAAATGATATGAAGCGTATATAATATTTTGAAATAAAGAAGGGACGACAACATTATGTCAGAACATATTACAACGGCAAATAAAGTGCATTTCAAACCATTAGAACCCCGGAAAGAAGATATTCTGATTGAAGATATTGCCCATGCATTGTCGCTGATGACCCGGGCAAACGGACATTTTCCGGAGTTTTATTCAGTAGGACAGCATTGTGTGGGATGCTTTAGAGAAGCGGTAGCAAGAGGGTACAATGACAGATTGCAACTCATGTGCCTGTTACATGATGCCAGTGAGGCATATATTGCAGATGTGACAAGACCGGTCAAAAAAGAATTAAAAGAGTATCTGGGGATCGAAAACCGGTTGCAGAATGCTATTTATGAGCGTTTCTTGGGGAGTCTTCCCACAGAGGAAGAAAAGAAAATGGTTTCTGCGGTGGATGATGCCATGCTGTTTCATGAATTTTATCACTATATGGGAGAAAAGATTGTGGCGGGTGAGCCAAAGCTTATGACGGATCCGGACTTTTATGAAAGACCCTTTAAGGAAGTAGAAGCGGAGTTCCTTGCTGCATATAATAACAAAAAGCAGTGGTGAGAGCATGAGCTTTGAGGAACTGAGCTGCAAGGAAGTTATCAGCATCAAGGATTGCAGAAAACTAGGGCATGTGGTTGACCTGGAGATTGATGAGTGCAAAGGCTGTATTTGCAAGATTATCGTATCGGAAAAGGCAGGATTGTTAAACTTTTTTTGTGGAAAGGAAGAGCTGGTGATTCCCTTTTGCAACATCAAACAGATAGGACCTGATATCATTTTGGTGGACTTTTGTTATTGATTACCAATAGTTACCATAAAATAGTTGACATAAATATTATGTTGGAATATAATGTAACTAAATTGTGACAAATACATAGATATTGTGTTTGTGGGAGCAAAAAGAAAGTTTTAGAGTGAGGGAGAGTTACATTTATGAAGTGTCCGTTTTGTGGTCATGAAAATACCAGAGTAATCGATTCCAGACCGGCTGAGGAAAATAATTCCATCAGACGCCGTCGTGTCTGTGATGAATGTGATAAGAGATTCACAACCTATGAGAAAGTGGAGACCATTCCGCTGATTATTATTAAGAAAGATAACAACAGAGAGACTTATGATCGTGCCAAGATTGAGGCAGGTGTACTGCGTGCATGTCATAAGAGACCTGTTAGCGCAAATCAGATCACAAGATTGATTGAAGATGTAGAGACACAGATTTTCAATATGGAGGAGAAAGAGATTCCTTCCAACAAAATTGGTGAGCTTGTTATGTCCAAGTTGAAAGATCTGGATGCGGTTGCATATGTCAGATTTGCATCTGTATACAGAGAGTTCAAGGACGTTAATACATTTATGGATGAATTAAAAAAGGTGTTGGATAAGTAGGTTTAAGTTATGGCAATGACAGAGCAACAAAAAGCAGAACTGAATAAGATTGACAGAAAGATTCAGATGTTTACCAATCTGAGAGTTGTTATTATGATACTGGCGCTATTGGATGTACTGGTAATCTTTTACGGTGATAAATGGGCTGAAGGTGCAGAGTGGTTAAAATACTTCAAGTTCTTCTCCTATGATATCTTGGGAGTGGCAATCTTTTTTATCCTGATTACTGTCATTATCCGCATGGTTCTCGTGGCAAAACACAATAAGATTGTCAGAGAGAGCAGAGATTAAGAAATATTTATTGTCAAAAGATTAAGAAATAAGATGTGAGAAGGTTATGTCTCGTTGTGAGGCATAACCTTTTGCTTTGTTCAAAAGGTACAAAAAAGGGCTTGTATTTTCTACACAATTTAGCGGTATTTTACATAAAAATAGTGTGCTTAATTTGTAGACAAGTGCTATAATTAAGGTAGTGTGCAGCACAAAAAAGTTTAAGGAGGCTAGACTATGTCTAACAAATGGGTCTACTTATTTGAAGAAGGTAACGCAGATATGCGTAATCTGCTGGGTGGTAAAGGTGCCAACCTTGCAGAGATGACAAACCTGGGACTTCCGATTCCTCAGGGATTTACCGTTACAACGGAAGCTTGTACGGATTATTACAACAGCGGAAAGATGATTACTGAAGAGATTCAGACACAGATTTTTGATGCACTTTCCAAATTAGAAGAAAAACAGGGTAAAAAATTCGGCGATACAGAAAATCCTTTACTTGTTTCTGTACGTTCCGGTGCCAGAGCATCCATGCCCGGTATGATGGATACCATCTTAAACTTAGGTTTAACCGATGTGGCAGTGGAAGGCTTTGCTAAGAAAACAGGCAATCCCAGATTTGCTTATGACTCTTACCGTAGATTTATTCAGATGTTCTCTGACGTGGTTATGGAAGTGCCCAAATCACACTTTGAGAGAGTGTTGGATGAAGTAAAAGAGAAAAAGAATGCAAAATTTGATACAGATCTTACAGCAGATGATTTAAAAGAGATTATCACAATCTTCAAAGGTATTTACAAAGATACCATGGGTGAGGATTTCCCTCAGGATCCCAAGACACAGTTGATGGAAGCTGTAAAAGCAGTATTCCGTTCTTGGGACAACGAGCGTGCGATTGTTTACAGACGTATGAATGATATTCCCGGCGACTGGGGTACAGCTGTAAATGTACAGGCAATGGTATTCGGTAACATGGGTGATACATCTGGTACCGGTGTTGCTTTCACACGTAACCCTTCCACAGGTGCAAAAGGTATCTATGGTGAGTACTTAATCAATGCTCAGGGTGAAGACGTAGTAGCCGGTGTTCGTACACCTCAGCCTATTACCAGATTGGAAGAGGACATGCCTGAATGTTATGCTCAGTTTATGGAGATTGCGAATCGTCTGGAAGAGCATTACAGAGATATGCAGGATATGGAGTTTACCATTGAAGACAAGAAGTTATACTTCTTACAGACACGTAGCGGTAAACGTACTGCACAGGCAGCATTACAGATCGCTTGTGACTTAGTAGATGAAGGAAAGATTACTCCCGAAGAAGCAGTACTTCGTATCGAGGCTAAATCCTTAGACCAGTTGTTACATCCTACATTCAATGCAGAGGCATTAAAGAATGGTAACAAGATCGGAAGCGCACTTCCCGCATCTCCCGGTGCAGCAGCAGGTAAAGTATACTTTACTGCTGAGGAAGCAAAAGATGCTCATGAGAAAAAAGGTGAGAGAGTTATCCTTGTTCGTCTTGAGACATCTCCTGAAGACATCGAAGGTATGCATGCTGCGGAAGGTATCCTTACCGTACGTGGCGGTATGACAAGCCACGCTGCCGTAGTAGCAAGAGGTATGGGAACTGCATGTGTATCCGGATGTGGTGAGATCGCTATTAATGAAGAAGAAAAAGTATTTGAACTTGCAGGAAACGTAATCCGTGAAGGTGACTATATTTCCTTAGATGGTTCCACCGGTAATATTTACCTTGGTGACATCCAGACTGAGGAAGCAAGTGTTACAGGTAACTTTGGACGTATCATGGATTGGGCCGACAAATATCGTAAATTACAGGTACGTACCAATGCAGATACTCCTGCTGATGCAGCAAATGCTATCAAATACGGTGCACAGGGTATTGGTCTTTGCCGTACAGAGCATATGTTCTTTGAGCCTGACCGTATTCCGAAAATCCGTCAGATGATCTTGGCTCGTACCGTAGAGCAGAGAGAAAAAGCATTAAATGCTTTGATTCCTTTCCAGAAGGGTGACTTCAAAGGCATTTACGAAGTGATGGAAGGCAGACCGGTAACCATCCGTTTCTTAGATCCTCCGCTTCATGAGTTCGTTCCTACTGATGAAGGTGATATTGATGACCTTGCAGTAGAGATGATGATGACATCCGAAGAAGTACAGGAAGTATGTGATTCCTTACATGAGTTTAACCCTATGATGGGTCACAGAGGATGCCGTCTTGCCGTTACATATCCTGAGATTGCAGCAATGCAGACAAGAGCCGTTATGGAAGCTGCCATCGAAGTAAAAGAGGAAAAAGGCTACGATATCGTTCCTGAGATCATGATTCCTCTTGTAGGTGAGAAAAAAGAGTTAAAATACGTTAAAGACGTTGTAGTAGAGGTTGCTGAACAGGTTAAGAAAGAAAAGAATTCCGATATCAAATACCACATCGGTACTATGATTGAGATTCCTCGTGCTGCATTGTTGGCAAATGAGATTGCTGAAGAAGCAGAGTTCTTCTCCTTCGGTACCAACGATCTTACCCAGATGACCTTTGGTTTCTCCAGAGATGACGCAGGTAAGTTCTTAGGTGACTACTATCGTACCAAGATTTACGAATCCGATCCTTTCGCAAGACTGGATCAGAGTGGTGTAGGCCAGTTGGTACAGATGGCTGCAGACAAAGGACGTACTACCAGACCTGATATCAAGCTTGGTATCTGTGGTGAGCACGGTGGAGATCCCAGCAGTGTTGAGTTCTGCCACAAAGTAGGACTTACCTATGTATCCTGTTCTCCTTTCCGTGTGCCGATTGCAAGACTTGCAGCAGCACAGGCAGCATTAAAAGAACAGCAGTAAAAGCTAGGCTGTGAAAGAATAGCAGTAAATATTTCTTTAGATTCTAATTATTCATGTATCTCCCCCACCGATGGTGGGGGAGATATCTTAAAAAATCGAAGTTCATAATCTAAATTCTCTAAATAATATCCCGGCAATAGATGGTTTTCTTCTAAATTTGAAAATTATTACTTATATGTAGAAAAAAGTAGGCATTTTTAAGAAAAAAACACCAGCTTTCTACATAAAAGGTTTTTAATAGGTAATTTAGAAGAAAATAAAAAACAAACAGTTTACATAAGATGGAAAACAAGAAAAAATGATAAGGTTTCTCTACTAAAACTGTAAAAAAGAGAATTTGTGTAGAAAACAGGTGAAAAGAGTAATAAAAATTCTACATAATTGTTTGAAAAAAGAATTTTAGAAGAAAAGGAGGTTGTTATCACGAAAAAACAACTGGAAAACAAAATTAGAGAAAATGAGCAGATGCAAAAGGAAATCAACTTGTTGCTTGAAGGAGCACCGGAAGGGAGCGTGACCTATCAAATAAGGAATGGGAAGCTATACTATTATCGTCAAATAAAAAATTCTGATACGGGTCAATGGAAGAAAACTTATATAAAAAAGAAAAATCAAGAATTGGCAAAACAATTGGTGCAGAAGGATTATTTGGAGAATATCAAGAAAATCCTGGATAAGCAGTTACAAATATTGAGAACATTTCAAAAGGATTATAATGAAAAGGATTTGGAGCAATACTATGAAGGTCTTCCAAAGGAGAGAAAACAATTAATTGAACCACTGACAAATAGTGTATCTAAAAAGATGAAAGAGTGGATGGAAGAAACCTATGAAGTTTATGATGCTTATTCGGAAAATAAAATCTATGAAACGGATAGAGGGGAGATGGTACGCTCAAAATCAGAGGTTATTATTGCTAATCTCTTACATCAGTATAAACAACTGATAGATTATAAGTATGAGCGTCCGTTAAAACTATATACAAAAGATAGAAAAGAGATAATTATTCACCCGGATTTTACAATCATAAATAGAGAAACAGGAAAGATTTACTATTACGAACATGCAGGAAAAATGGATGAACCATGTTATGCAAATGAATTTGTAAAGAAAATAAATACATATGTGGAGAATGAATTATTGCCGGGGAGAGATGTCATAGTGACATATGAAACATTAGCTATGCCATTAAATATTAAGACGGTGAAGTGTTGGTTAAGAGACATTGTCTTTAACAGATAGTAACCTCCCATGTGTCTGAAAAGGCGCATGGGAGGTGTACATACAACGATATATAAATGTTTACTGCAACAACTGAAGAACAATCTGTACGATCCAAAACAGGCTGTAAATGATAGTTCCGATATTGAGGAAGAGTGTACTAAAACGTTTTCCTTTTTCAATCTGCACTTCGCCGGAAGAAACTTTCAATTTCTTTATACTGAGAGCCCAAAATACAATTCCTGCAATTACAATGCACATAATAAATGCAAAGTATACGAAGAAGATACCGATTCCGGCAAGGTTATCCATCATCAATGCCATAATTTCGGCATCGTCTGTGACACCTTCTAACTGTTCAGCCAGTTTCATAAATCCGCTTTTTTCAATAACAAACATACCGACCACGGAGCCCATAAAATTCTGCAACATATGAAGAATGATGGGATACACAATGTTTTTTGTTTTGATATAGATGAAGGCAAAGAACATACCAAGTCCCACTGCATAGGAAAACTGTGATAAATTTCCGTGGAATAAACCAAATACTAAACCGGAAAATACAATTGCCACACCTTCACCGTATTTGACAGTTCTGTCTACCAGAAATTTACGGAATAATAATTCTTCCATAATAGGTGCACAGATTGCAATGATAATGAAGGTGACAAGCGGATGAATGCTGCTTGTGACATCCATAACTACGTTCTGTACGGAAGATTGCTTAAACAGACCGATGACAGTGGTGATGACAGTACCAATGATGTTACAAATATAAGTCAAAGCATAGGTCATAAGAAAAGCTATAAATACATGCATTGGTTTCATTTTTTTAGACTCCGCATTTGTCTGTGCAGGCACTTTTTTCAGCATTAAGAAAATGAGCGGAAAAGCAATTATATACATGGGGAGCATAGCTACTGCAAATGAGAGGCTGGGGTTATCGGCAATCACGGGAATATTCTCAGCAATGGCCATTGCACCTAATTGTACGCCATAAATTAATAGGGTTCCGATAAAGAGTATTAAGCCCAGTTTTGAAAAGTGTTTTTTGATGTCTTTTGTTTCCATAGTAAATTCTCCTTTTAGTGTAATTATAATAATTGTATAAAATTATTTTAAAAATCATTCTTTTTATCATACTAATTGGTACAGAATGATTTTGGTGACATTTATATTAGCCTATGAGTGCTGCTAAAGCACCAATCACAAAACCAAAGATAAAGCATGCCGCGGTAAAGAGGATGGCAGCCATTGGCGGTGCAACAAAGCGGATGCTTTCATTGCCGTTTTCCCAAGGTAGGGGAGTGTCTGAATAGGGACGTTTATAGATTAATACCTTTTTGTCGATGACTGCTACAGGATAGAGTCCGTATTTGGAGGCGTTGGCAATACTGGTTTCATACCATTTCAGACTTTGCACTTGGATGTCTTTGCTTTCATCTTTAAAAGATTCTCCTTCCAATTTCAGACGCTTTTTCAGACTGCTTTTGGTATCTACAAAATAGTTATATCTTTGGGTATCTTCTTCAAAGATAAAGTATCCGTCTTCATAACACTTGAGAGAAAGTCCAAATTCGCTTTTTTTCTGCAGGTAGGAGCGGAGTTGTTGCACTTTGTTAAAATGTTTCTTTTCACGATGTTTTTTGTACTGTTCCCATTCACTGCGGCTCATACTAAATTCGGTGTAATACTGTTGTCCCAGCTTCATGCTGCCATATATGCAGAGCAGCTCAAAGATGGTTAAAACAATATAAAGCCACATCATGCCCCGCTGCATATCCGGAGTATCTGAAAAAATGATAAAAAATAGTATGTAAAGAAAGGTTAACCCAAACCAACCTTTTAGGAGATCAAAGGCACCCTCTACAGAATGGTGTTGACGATACCGGCTTGCCCGCTCCAACCGAAGCTCGGGTGTATCATATAATTCATCTGTCTCATCGCCGGCTTTGTCCTTAACGAAATAATAATTCATGTTTTCATCATGGGTAACCTGTTTCCAGCCGAACTGGGAGGTGATGTCCAGTGCATGGACTTTTGCAGTCAGGTCAGTGACGGTAGGGCGGGATGTGATGGCAAAACGCTCTACTTCATAAACTTTTTCACAAGGTTCGATTTGAGTAAAATGATAAACAATCCCCATATTGATATTATTCAAGAGCCAGCCTTCCCGTGCCATATCTTCCAGCCAGTCTCGTTCTTTTAATAAGCTTAAGAAAAATTTTATTTTAGTCATTGATTTCCCCTCCTAAAATTTTTTCGCTATTCTGACATTGTTGGCGTAATCTTTTTGCTTCCAGCAGTAAAATTGCTTTGCCGTCATCGGTAATTTGATAGGTTTTTTTACCGTCGCTTTCAGTGATGACTACAATCATTTGGTCATCAACCAACCGGCCAAGCATGGTGTATAAGGTGCCGGTGCCTAATTTTACACGTTCATTGGTCAGTTCTTTTACAAATTTCATAATGCCGTAACCATGGTTGGGCGCCAGCAGTGCCAGAAGCGTATAAAATATGGTTTCTGTCATGGGACAATACTTTTTGAATAGTTTTTCTTCCATATATTCCTCCGTTTGCGATGTATGTGTTGGTGTCTTTGTGACGATTCTTGCTATTTGAAGTGTGTTTACTCTCGATATGTCGATGCTCGACATGTCTTGTATAGACATACTAATATGAAAAGAAACCGTTGTCAACAATTTTTTAAAAAAGGTGTTGCAGGATGTTTGTTTTGTGATTGCCCGTGTCATAAAGCTTTGTTATAATGAAAAGCACAAATAGATGATAGGTAGGAAACATATGAGTGGTTCAAAAGATAAAAGAATTAAAAAGAAAACGTATATGGCCTTCTGTTTTGGGATTGTTTTTTATATTGGTTGTTTGTTCTGTTGCTACGGTTGCAATCGTTGCATCCGCTTTTGCTGATGTAGTGAGCAGGAAAGTCAGTCAGGGTAGCAGAGAGGCAACACAAATTGCAGGGCTATATGCTGGTTGCGATAGTGAGAATATAGATGAAATAAATGAGAAAGTATTGGATTACGTAGACCTTCTTTCAGAAGTAGAGTCAGTCAGTGTGTTTGATTTGCAACATGAGCTGTTGTGGTCTGATTGTGATAAATATCCTGAAATGGATCCTGATAGACAATTGGATTATTATCTGAATGAAGAAGAAATGGTAACCATATTCATAGAAGAAGACCAGGAACAAGTTTTAAAAGTAGAAGATGGCGAATTGATTCTGGGTGAAGAATTTTTTGAAAGTATGCATCTTGAAAAAGTTTTAGGAGAAGTTAGTTACTTGTCCCAAGATGAAGAAAATTCCGTTTTTCAGATGAAGATGTGGTTTGTGGTTCCGATAGATGAATTGGAGATTTGTGTTTTACAACGGATCGATATCTACAATTATGATTTGATTATGCCAATGGTTACTATTGTATTGGTTTTATTTATGCTTGCTATTTTTGCCATATACTATATTATTTCCTTTATAAGCGTGATTGTGAGTATGCACAGGA
Source organism: Lachnospiraceae bacterium (assembly GCA_045542735.1). GTDB lineage: Bacteria > Bacillota > Clostridia > Lachnospirales > Lachnospiraceae > UBA2882. The sequence continues at coordinate 44,585 of JAZQLQ010000017.1, read as the reverse complement.
CGACCAAGATTATTTATACCGATATGATAACCGGTGGTAATAACTGGTTGCACTTTACCAAGAAGGGAACCGGCTTGTTAAAAAGAAATCGCAATAATAAACGCAATTATGCTATGGTACACTTAAGAATGCGCAAATATAGAAGTTTCTGTACCTGCTTTGGTGTAAGAGAAGGAGAGGAACTGATTGAAAAGTTCTATCTTGCGTTGAAAAAGAAAGTGAAATGGAAAGAAGCTCTGGCCCATCATGAAAATGCAGAATTCGGTTTGCTGCTTACCTATACCGATGAGGCACAGTTAGCAACCCGCATAGAGGAAATGGAGCAGGCGTTGCGCGCGGTTTTACCCAATATGAAAATGTATTTTGGTGTGGGTGTTTGTCAGATTGCAGCCGGTGAAAAAGATGTGGATCAATTGTATAACAATGCACTGATTGCCTGCGATATGTCAGGTGATGATACAGAAAATAAAATTGCATTTTTCAATATTGAGATGAATAAGCAGAGACTTTGGGAACGCAAGGTTGAGGATGATATGGAGCGCGCCCTCGCAAACAAAGAGTTTAAGATTTATTTACAGCCCAAGATTGATACTACCGAAGAAACCCTTGCCGGTGCAGAGGCGTTGGTACGTTGGATTCATCCTACAGAAGGCTTTATTCCGCCCAATAAGTTTATCCCTATCTTTGAGCAGAACGGTTTCATTTTGAAACTGGATGATTATATGTTGGAGGAAGTGGCAAGACAGCAAGCAGCTTGGATAGAGCAGGGAAGAAAAATCGTGCCGATATCCGTAAATGTCTCCAGGGCTCATTTTACAAGGGAAGATTTGGCAGAGCATATTTGCCGTATTGTTGACAAATATCAGGTGCCGCATCATGTGATAGAACTGGAACTTACAGAAAGCGCATTCTTTGATGATAAGCAGGTCTTGTTAAATACAGTAAAACATCTGAGAGAGTTTGGATTTAGCGTATCCATGGATGACTTTGGAGCGGGATATTCGTCCCTCAATTCATTGAAAGAGTTACAGATTGATGTGCTGAAAATTGATGCAGATTTCTTCCGTGGTGTAGACGAAGTGGAACGAGGCATGCTGATTGTGTCAGAAGTCATTGATCTTGCCAAGAAACTGGATATGAAAATAGTTGCAGAAGGTATTGAGAGTAGAGAGCAGGTTGACTTTTTGGCAGAGCAGGAGTGTGACCTGATTCAAGGATATTTCTTTGCAAAACCGATGCCTATTGATGAATTTGTTGAGAAATATAAAGCGTAATATAGTGTTTTTATATATCATTATGAAAAGCAGTCATCATCAGATGGCTGCTTTTATCATATGCATAATTGCTTCAATAATCGGCATTTGCAATACATAAATGGGATATGTGGTTTTCCCCAGGGTGTTGAATACTTTTTCAACCTTTTCGGGAAGCTTGATTTGTGAAGACATCAAAAGCAGTATACCAATGCCGTAAAGGGCGATGATAAGGAAGTCCCATTTGGAACGGCGGCCATAATTGGTATAGATGAAAATACCCAAAAAGATAACGGAAGAAATACTACCTGATATCAAGGAATAGATTTTTGTTATGTTATAATGAATAATTGGTTTACATAACAATTTAACAATAAAGTAAATAAATACACCAAAACCGATTCCTGCAATACCACGTAAGATGCCGTGATGAGCCGGAATGACATCAATTTTACCGATTAGGTTAAAGTAATACCGGTAGATAAAAAAGCTTGCAAGAGGTGCGATAAGATAACCGCCGAATTTTCCTGTGAAAGCAAGTAATATGACAAAAAATAATCCACCAAAGAAAACAGCCGGGACAAACCAACAGGAACTGATTAACACTTCGTTTCCGATGGGGGTCCACTGGAGCAGGAAGAATTCCGCAAAGCAATTTTTAATGGTAGTAACTACATAACCAAGACTTTTGCCTACAAAAACTGTACGGACAATGAGCATGAGACAAAGAGCCAACAGATATAAAGGATATAGACGGACCAAACGGGACCATGCATAAGAGAGGATGGAACGTAAGCGTTCGTTGACATTTTTTTTGGCTTGCTTCTTATCATAATATGATCCGATAAAATAACCGGCAGCAATAAAGAAAAATTCTACGCCCAGATAGCCGGCATGAAAGAATCTTGAAGTGCCACCTGTTGTCTGATTATAAGAATTGATAAAGTGCATCAGTAGCACCGCCATGCAGAAAACAAAGCGCCATAATTCCAATAAACTGTTTCGTTTGCTCATATCTAAACTCCAATCCGACTAAAGTTGTATTAAATTTATCATTTTTTTCTTGCAAAATCAACGGAAATTGTATACAATTTCTATGGCTTAATGCCAAACAATTTCATACAGAAAAAGAAAGGAAGAAAACACAATGAAAAAGAAACTGATGAAATTCTTTTTGGTGTTTGTGTTGACAACACTGACTATTGCACTGTGCGGATGTGCAGGCGACAAGGAAGAGAGTGCAACTTCTTCTATTACAATCGGTATCCCCCAGGATCTCGACAGTCTTGACCCCCATACAGCTATGGCGGCAGGAACCAAAGAGATACTCTTCAACCTATATGAAGGACTGGTAAAAGCGGATAGCGATGGTAATTTAGTCCCTGCTGTTGCAAGTGAAGTGGTTCCCGGTGAGGATGGTATGTCTTACACATTCACCTTACGCGAAGGCGTAAAATTCCATGACGGAAGTCTTGTTACGGTAGAGGATGTAAAATATTCGATTGAACGTTGCGCCGATACCAATAACGCTGAGACTTTGGTACCGGCGTTTGCTAATATTGCCAGTGTTGAAACACCGGATGATAAGACTATTGTTATTAACCTTGTTGAGGCTGATACAGAGTTTTTGGCTTATATGACAACAGCAATTCTTCCGGCAGGCAACACGGACACCCAGGGTAATCCTGTGGGAACCGGTCCCTATAAGTTTGTGTCTTGGACACCCCAGGAAGAAGTTGTGCTGGTGCGCAATGACGAATATTGGGGAACACCTGCCAATATTGAAAATGTGACCTTAAAAATTATTGCTGACGGCGATGCTATTGTAACCAACTTAAATGGTGGAGCTGTGGATTTCTTTGCGAGAATTTCTACTGCCCAGGTGTCACAGCTTAGTGGTGACTATGAAGTATATGAAGGAACCATGAATCTGGTTCAGGCAATGTACTTAAATCACAACGTAGAACCTTTTAATGATCCCAAGGTGCGTCAGGCACTTTGCTATGCCGTAGATCCTCAGGAGATTATGGATCTGACAGCGGATGGAAAAGGAACTGAGCTTGGCTCTTCCATGTTCCCGGCTTTCGGCAAATATTATATGGAAGAACTCAATGACACATACAATCAGGATGTGGAAAAGGCGAAAGAACTTTTGGCTGAGGCAGGATATCCCAACGGATTTTCCTTTACCATCACTGTGCCCTCCAATTATCAGCCCCACATTGATACCGCGCAGGTATTGGTAGAGCAGTATAAGGCAATCGGTGTGGATGCTAAGATTAATTTGGTAGAATGGGACACATGGTTAAGTGAAGTTTATACAGACCGCAACTATGAAGCGACCGTAGTTGGTGTGGATGCATCTTCTTTAACTCCCAGTGCGTTACTTTCCAGATTTGAATCTACCGCATCTAACAACTTTGTAAATTACAACAACCCTGCATATGATGAAGCTTACAGGAAAGCCATCACAGCAGTGGATGATGAAGAAAAAACAGCTGCTTACAAAGAGTGTCAGAGAATTTTAAGTGAAGACGCTGCCAATGTTTATATTCAGGACTTGGCTGAATTTGTGGCAATCAATAAAAACTATGCAGGATATGAATTTTATCCTTTGTATGTACAGGATTTATCCAAACTTTATATTGTAGAATAATTTTAAGAACTATTTATTAAATAAATCATTCAGAAAAAGGAGGAAGGAACTATGAAACAGATTTTTAAAAAATTAGCATCCATGCTGATTACATTACTCATAGTTTCCTTCCTTGTTTTTCTTGCTTTTGACTTGATTCCCGGTGATGCAGCCACCAGTCAGCTTGGTACACAGGCTACACCTGAAAGAGTGGAGGCTTTGCGGGAAGAAATGGGACTAAACCGTCCGTTTTTGGTGCGCTACGGCACCTGGCTTGCAGATTTTGCGAGAGGAGATATGGGTACCTCTTATCAATATTCGCAACCTGTCACCAATATGTTGGCAGGGAAATTACCCATTACCATTACTTTGATTATAATCTCCTTCGTGATGATTGTGGCAGTATCCATTCCTATGGGATTGTATACTGCAAAGCATCAGGGAGGTGTTATTGATAAAATTATTACAGTGTCTAATCAGATATTAATGGCAATTCCGCCATTCTTTTCCGGTATGATTAGCACTTTTATATTTGGAATCTTATTAAAGTGGTTTGTTCCCGGAGGTTTTGTTTCTTATACCAAGGACTGGGGGGCGTTTCTATCGTATATGCTTTTCCCGTCGGTAGCGGTGGCATTACCCAAGATTGCCATGACGGTGAAATTACTAAGGACTTCAGTGCTGGAGGAAGCGGGCAAAGACTATGTGCGTACCGCATACAGCAGAGGAAATAATACAACAAGTGTGTTATATAAGCATGTGTTAAAGAATGCATTGATTCCGGTGATTACCTTCCTTGGTATGGCATTATCGGATATGATTGCCGGCAGTATTATTATTGAGCAGGTATTTAATATCCCGGGACTTGGCAGAATCCTGCTGACGTCCATTTCCAACAGGGATTATCCTGTGGTGGAAGCGATTATTATGTTGATTGCATTTTTGGTTGTTGCATCCAACTTCTTAGTGGATGTATTGTATCGTGTGTTTGATCCCCGTATGAGGGATTCGTAATAGCTACATGTGGAGTTGAAGGATGAAAAACAGAAAGGCGCGGAAAAATTTTAATTTCATAGCGGGAATGATTCTGGTTGGTCTTACCATGATTCTTGTGTTGTGGGGCTTTATCGGTACGCCTTATGATCCGGATGCCATGGACAATTCTGTGAAGTTTGCAGGTGTTTCCATGCAACATATCATGGGATGTGATAACTTTGGCAGGGATATTTTCAGCCGTGTATTGGAAGGTATTGGCAATACGTTTATCGTAGCGGCAGGAACGGTGATTATCGGTACACTTGCAGGTGTGATTATAGGCGGCTTATGCGGCTATTTTGGTGGAATCTTGGATGAGGTCTTGATGCGTATTATCGACGCAATTTTCTCTTTTCCCAGTATTTTTCTGGCGCTTGTAGTGATTTGTGTAATTGGACCCGGTAAATACAATGTCATTGTGGCTTTGGGTATTGCTTTTGTACCCAGTTTTGCCAGAATTGTGCGATCAGAATTTATGAAACAACGGAACATGGATTATGTACTCAGTGCAAAGGTTATGGGGGCAAGCGATTTACGTATCATGTTTCTCCATATTTTGCCCAATGCATTTCCTGTGATGTTGTCATCCATTATCATTGGATTTAACAATGCCGTTATTGCAGAAGCGGGTCTCTCCTTTTTGGGTATCGGTGTACAGCCACCGGATGCCAGCTTGGGTGCCATGCTTTCGGATGCCCAGACATATCTGTATAATGCGCCTTATATGGCTATCTTCCCCGGATTGATTATGGTACTGATGATCTTGGGATTTGGAATGTTATCTGACGGTATGAAGGAATAGATGATATGAGTGAATATATATTGGAAATCAATCATTTGAATATTGAGTTTCATGATCATGAGAGACCGGAAACTGTTGTGGAGGATGTGACCATCAAGATAGAAAAGGGAGAAATCCTCGGTATCGTAGGAGAATCCGGTTCGGGTAAAACCATGACGGCTTTGGCGGTTGCAGGACTTTTGAGCCGTAAAGATATTGAAAAAAGCGGTGAAATCATTTTTCAAGGGAAAAATCTGCTGACCTGTGACAGAAATGAACTTCGAGAAGTGCAAGGTGATGATATCGCCATGATTTTCCAAGAACCCATGACAAGCCTCAATCCGGTATTAAAGATTGGCTGTCAGATTGAAGAGAGTCTGCGGTTACATACGGATCTGGATAAGGATAAACGCAAAGAAAAAGCGTTAAAACTTATGGATGAAGTAGAACTGGATGCAGAGGTCTACGATAAATATCCACATGAATTATCCGGTGGTATGCGTCAACGTGTCATGATAGCGGCGGCAATGATTTGTGAACCCAAAATCTTATTGGCAGATGAGCCTACAACCGCTTTGGATGTGACTATCCAAGAGCAGATTGTAGAGCTTTTACAAAAGTTAAATCGGGAAAAAGGAACAACCATTATGTTTATCTCCCATGATTTGAGTCTGGTAAGAAAACTTTGTGAACGTGTAGTGGTAATGGAAGATGGTAAGATGGTAGAGATGGGATTGACGGAAGAGATTTTTAATCATCCCAAAGAAGAGTATACCAAGAAACTCATTGCATCCATACCACAGGTAAAACGGAAAGGGTGACGGGATGGAACCAAGTTTATTACGGGTTCAAAACCTGAATGCATATTATAAGAATTATAAAAAGAATATGAAAACCCGTCATCAGGTATTGTTTGATGTCTCTTTCGACATCCGAAAAGGAGAAATCCTCGGTCTGGTGGGGGAAAGCGGTAGTGGTAAGTCTACTCTTGCCAGAAGTATTTTAGGTATCATAAAGGATGTAACCGGTGCTATTGAAAAAAATGGCTCTGTTGCCATGATTTTTCAGGACCCATACGGTTCTTTGAATCCTTCCCGAAAGGTGGGATGGATATTGCAGGAGCCTTTGCGTATCCGTGGGGGATATGATAAAGAGAAAATGCGGCAAAAGGCAGTGGATATGCTTTGTAAAGTCGGCTTGGATGAAGAGTTTATGGAGCGTTATCCAAGACAACTTTCAGGTGGTCAAAGACAACGTGTCTGTATTGCTGTTGCATTGATGCAGGAGCCCAGACTTTTGATTGCTGACGAGCCGGTATCGGCTTTGGATGTGACTATCCAGGCACAGGTTATGGAACTGCTTAAAAAATTGCAAAAAGAAATGGATTTAGCTGTTCTGTTTATTTCTCATGATTTACGTGTGGTATATCAGATGTGCGACCGTGTGATGATTATGAAAGACGGACGCATTGTTGAAATGGAAGAAACAGAAGAACTTTATTTTTCTCCCAAAGAAGATTACACAAAAGCCTTGCTAAAAGCCGCAGGTGTGGTATAATTATGTAAACGTGTCGGTGCGGGGTTAAGTTTTTGGTATTCGTTACCGATATAAACAGTGAAAAGAAAGTTACGTGAAAGGTGGTGAGTATCATGGGCATCGGAAGAATCGGCGGTTTATATCAATATCAGCCTATCCAACCGATTAAGAGAGTTGAGTTAGAGACTGTCAGAGAACAGGACGAGATCAAGAAGCAGCAGGAGCAGATGATTCCTGAAGTGGCGCAGGATACTCAGGCTACGCCGGATACACGTTCCAAGATGGCAGATCTGGAGAATATTTCTCTTAATTTCAATGCCGGTGATACATACGACTATATCGGAAAAGAAAGTGACTTGCAGTTGTTGGATGCGGAACAGTTGATTTCCGATATGAAAAAGGACAGCGTATTAGACCAGTACCGTTACTTTGTAGGTGCAGAGGAAGCGGGTGCATTTGCAGGTGGTCTTTCCGGAGACGGAATCGTTGTTATGAAATAATACATAAAATAGACTTACAAGCCTCGTGGATTTGGTAATTGGACAGATTGGCGGGGCTTTTTTAATTTGTGAAATTGTGATATGATAATAGCCGAGTGATTTTTTAGCTAATATAAAGGAGTATTTTATGTTTCAGATGTTTTATCCTGATGAGTGGGTGGATTCCACCTATCAGATTGATTTTGAAGGTTTAAAAGAAAAAGGCATAAAAGCCTTGATTTTTGATATAGACAATACTTTGGTTCCCCATGGAGCACCGGCAGATGAACGGGCAATTGCTTTGTTTGAACGTTTGCACAGCCTTGGGTTTGCAGTGACGCTGTTATCCAACAACAAAGAACCACGTGTCAAGATGTTTTGTGATGCAGTAGTGGGAGCAAGCTATATATACAAAGCGAGAAAGCCGGGTAAAAAAGGCTATGAGAAAGCAATGAAGCAGATGGGAACGGATACCAAGACAACGGTATTTGTGGGAGACCAGTTGTTTACAGATGTGTGGGGAGCAAAGCGTTGCGGTATATATAGTATTTTGGTGAAGCCTATTGATAAAAAAGAAGAAATTCAGATTGTGTTAAAGCGTTATCTGGAGAAACCGATTTTGTCAGGTTACAAAAGACATTTAAAGAAAGAAGCAAAATATCTGAAGCTGAAATAGCTTTTGGAGGAAATGAATATGAGAATAAACGGAAAGACCAAGACCTGTGGGCTTATTGGGTGTCCTGTAGAGCATACCTTATCTCCGATTATACATAATACGCTGGCTGAGCACATGGGGCAAAACATGATCTATGTACCCTTACATGTAGAAAAAGAAGATGTGAAAGCAGCCATTCAGGGGGCACGAGCCTTATCTCTCGGTGGTATGAATGTGACAGTTCCCCATAAAAGTGCGGTGATTCCTTTTTTAAAGGAGATTGATCCCTTAGCAGAAAAAATTGGTGCAGTAAATACATTGGTGCCTGTAGAAGGCGGATATAAAGGATATAATACCGATATGACAGGATTGCAACGTGCTATGGAGACAGAGGGCATAGTAATCAAAGGAAGGGATGCGATTCTGTTGGGAGCAGGCGGTGCTTCCAGGGCAGTGGCTTTTATGCTGGTAAGCAAAGGCGCAAGAAAGGTGTATCTGTTGAATCGAACCGTTGATAAAGCGCAGGCTGTAGCAGAGGAAGTAAACCGTGCCATGGAATGTGATGTGGTAGTGCCCATGGCATTGACGGATTATGCAACACTTCCCAAGCAGAAATATCTCTGTGTACAAGGGACCAGCGTAGGCTTGCATCCCGATGCCGATGCAGCGGTTATCGAAGCTACAGATTTTTATGAACTGATTGATGTGGGTGTTGACCTGATTTATAAACCGGCAGAGACCAAATTTATGAAGCTTTGCAAACAGGCAGGAGCAAATGCTTATAATGGGCTGAAGATGCTGTTGTATCAGGGTATTATTGCTTATGAGCTTTGGAATGATGTACAGGTGCCGGATGAATTGGCAGATGAAATATACGAATTGATGAAGGAAGCGACAAAAGTTGAAGAATAACATTATACTAATCGGTTATATGGGCTGCGGTAAGACAACCCTTGGTAAAAAAATATCCTATCGGGAACGGATAGCATTACTGGATACGGATAAACGTATTGAGCAAAAACAAAAAAAGACCATCAATGAGATATTTGATGAGGATGGGGAAAGTGCTTTCCGTCAAATGGAAACGGATTGTCTAAAGGAGTTTATGGGCTATTCGGATCGTTATGTGATTTCTGTAGGCGGTGGTTTGCCTATGAAAGAGGAAAACAGGGCGTTGATGAAGCAATTGGGAACGGTTGTGTATTTGAAAGCGGAGCCGGAGACGATTTATGGCCGGCTAAAAAATGACACCACAAGACCACTTTTACGGGGAGATAATCCGCAGGAGAAAATCAAATCCATGATTGAGATGAGAAGTCCTTATTATGAAGAAGCGGCTGACTATGTTATCTGCGTTGATAATAAAGGGTTTGATACGATCATTCAGGAGATTTTAGAAGTGGTAAAAGGAGGAAAAGCATGAAAATATTAGTGATTAACGGACCCAATCTGAACTTTTTGGGAATTCGTGAAAAAGGTGTATACGGAACCACAGATTATAACGGGCTATTAGAAATGATCGGAAAGAAAGGCCAAGAATGCGGATGTGAAATCGAGGTATTCCAGAGCAATCATGAGGGTGCGATTATAGACCGCATCCAAGATTCTTATTTTGATGGGACAGAAGGAATTGTCATCAATCCCGGTGCCTATACCCATTACAGTTATGCCATCCGTGATGCATTAGCGAGTATTGTGGTACCCAAAGTGGAAATCCATATTTCGGATATTACAAAGAGAGAAGAGTTCCGTAAAGTTTCCGTGACAAAAGATGCCTGTGACCACCAGATTTACGGACATGGATTGGACGGCTATTTGGAAGCTATTGATTTTGTATTGACGCAGGGCGCAAAATAAAAGAAAAAAATAGTTGAAAAAAGGGATTTTTTATTATAAACTAGTAAAGGATTATAACGTGAAAAATTTTAGGAGGAATAAATCATGATTTCTGCAGGTGATTTCAGAAATGGTATGACCATCGAAGTAGATAACAATATCTACCAGATTATTGAGTTCCAGCATGTAAAACCCGGTAAAGGTGCAGCATTCGTTAGAACAAAGTTAAAAAATATCAAGAGTGGCGGTGTTGTAGAGAAAACTTTCCGTCCTACTGAAAAATGCCCTCAGGCACGTATTGATAGAAAAGATATGCAGTACTTATATTCAGACGGTGAGTTATACAACTTTATGGATACAGAGACATTCGAGCAGATCGCATTAAATCAGGATGAGATCGGCGATGCTATGAAGTTTGTAAAAGAGAACGAAATGGTAAAAATGTGTTCTCACAACGGAAGCGTATTTGCAGTTGAGCCTCCCTTGTTTGTTGAGCTTGAGATTACCGAGACAGAGCCCGGTTTCAAAGGTGATACAGCAACAGGTGCTACCAAACCCGCTATCGTTGAGACAGGTGCTCAGGTACTGGTTCCCTTGTTCGTAAGCCAGGGAGACAAAATCAAGATCGATACCAGAACAGGCGAATATTTATCCCGTGTATAAGCTGGTCGGTTGATTGGTATATCATCATATCAAAAGCTTTAGGCAATAGATTTTATATCTATTGCCTTTTCTATTTTCTAAAAACATATCTAATATTCAAATCGAAAGGAAACAATCATATGGAAAAAAATTATAGTGAATTTACAAAATTATTGGGAGAGATTCTGTGTACATGGCTACCGGAAGAAGCACATGTAGATTTTCATGAAACGGTAAAAAACAATGGGGTGACCTATCAGGCATTGGCAATCTTGGAGAAAAGTAAAAATGTATCGCCCAATATCCGGTTGGATGGTTATTATGCATCTTATTGCGAAGGAATAAGTATAGAAGAAATAGCCAAAGAAATTTTTCATATTTACGAGTTGGAGAAAGAACGGGAAATTGACATTTCCCATTTTACGGATTTTGAAAGAGCAAAAGAGCATATTATGTTCCGTTTGGTTCATTATGAAAAGAATAAGACCCGATTGGTGCGTATGCCATATATCCGATTTTTGGATCTTGCGTTGGTCTTTTATTTTGAGATGGACTGGGTACACAAGGAAAATGGGCAAGCATCTGTCCAAATTGAGAAAGAACATCTGGATATGTGGGGCATAGATGAAGGAACTTTATATGATCTGGCGCTGCAAAATACCATGCGTGATTTGCCTGCTGTACATAAACCGATGTGTGATGTGGTTTTACAGATCATGGCAGGAGAAGGAGTAGAGCTGGATGCAGATGAGATCGAAGCGTTTCGGACAGAAAATGCGGATGTTCATATGTATGTATTGAGTAATCCTAAAAGTTATTTTGGTGCGTCTGCCATGTATTATCCGGGTGTGTTGAGGGACATTGCGGAAGTGATGGAAAGTGACTTGATTGTATTGCCCAGCAGTGTTCATGAAGTGATTTTGCTATCTGCAAACGAAGAGGATGATTATAACAAATTAAATGAGATGATAGAAGATATCAATCAGCATCAGGTGGCAGAAGAAGAGGTTTTATCCGAACATTTATATTATTATGATAAGGAACGGGATGAATTGCGTATTCCGTAGTTTTCAACAAGAAATTAACGAAATTTAAAAACAAAATGTTTGACATAAAGAAAGGAGAAGCCTATACTAAAAGAAAGAGAGGTGTAGGCTATGTGTGAACCAATGACAAAAGAAGAGATGCAGAGATTTTTAATTGAAGAAGCAGAAAGAGGAACCGAAGAAGTAGAAGCATACAGAAAGTTAATGCGAATACTTGGAGTAGCATTTCCTCAAAAGCAAGAAACAACTGAATAGATAATAAAAGTGGCTGGTGTAACCGGCCACTTTTTTCATGTAGATTAAGATGTTAAAAGAGTTTGTGAAAAAAGTGGGAACAATCTTGTCAAAGTCGGTGTTTTATGCTATTATAAACAAGTTGTAACAAATTTGTAATATTTGTACCCGTAGTTTAATGGATAAAACAGCTGATTCCGGTTCAGCCGATGGGGGTTCGATTCCTCTCGGGTACATCTGAACCATTAAAAGAAAGGGAAATAAAAATGAGTAAATTGTCAAATCAACCGACAGGCGGCTTGACTGGATTAATAGAAAAAATTAAAGAGGACAAAAAAGTACGTTACGGAGTAATCGGAGGAGCGCTGGCGTTATTGCTGATTATTATCGTTGTAATCTGTGTATCCTGTTCCAAAAACGATGGAAGCGGTGCTGGACAGGTATCCGGTAGTGAGATTGTAGAAGGTACTTTTGAGGAAACTGATAATGAAGCGTTGATTCAGTTGATGACAACCTATTACAAAGCGGTAGAGACCGGTGATTCAGTAACGATTCAGACAGTAAAACCTGATATCTCCGAGGAAGAAAAGATTAAAATCGAGACCCGTGCACAGAATATTGAGTATATCGATGGTATCAAGGTGTTCTCCAGACCCGGTGCAAAAGAAAATGAGTATATTGTATTTGTATATTATGAAGTAAAATTTATTGGTATCGATACAAAAGCTCCCGGTTTTATTACCACATATGCATCTACTACTGCTGATGGTGCTTTGTATATCGACAGTACCATTGATGAAGCAACCTTGGCATATGTACAACAGGTGGCTGCTGAGCCTGCAATTGTAGCTTTTGTAGAGCAGGTAACAGCACAGTATACCAATGCACTGGCATCCGATGAAAATCTGAAAAACTATATGGATAACGATTTGAGCCAGAGTACAGAGCAGGCAATGAATGCAGAGCAGCAGGCTGCTGATCAGGCAGCAAGTGCGGAAACCGGAGCACAGACTCCTACCGCGACTCCTGTTAATGAGACAGTAACTGCAACAACCAAAGTAAATGTACGTGCATCTGACAGTGAGAATGCTGATAGAATCGGACAGGTTGAAGCAGGCACCACCCTGACCAGATATGAGACCAGAGATAACGGCTGGAGTAAGGTAGATTTCAATGGTCAGGAGGGATACATAAAATCTGAGTTCCTTCAGGCACAGGCACCGGCAGAGGCACCTGCACAGACACCAGAAACAACAGAGCCTGAACAGACAGAAGACACAACACAAACAGAGGCTCCTGCGCAGACAAACGGTAAAGTAACCGTAAAAGAAGCAGTCAGAGTACGTGGTTCAGCATCTACAGATGGAGATGTATTGGGTAGTGTATATCAGGGAGAGACCTTTGATTTAATCATGGAACAGGCAGATGGCTGGTGCAAGATTAGTTATAACGGTCAGACCGGATATATTAAGAGTGAATTTGTTGAAATCAACCAGTAAGAAATGATATAATAAGCTATTGAGAGATTGTATTTCTCAATAGCTTTTTTATTATATGTATGGAGGGATTTGTATGGCAAAATTAAAGGTGGGAATCATTGGTGCAGGTAGAATTGCCGCAATTATGGCGGATACTTTAAAGGGAATGAAGAAGGCAGAATGCTATGCCATTGCATCCCGTTCCTTGGATAAAGCAACAGAGTTTGCCAAGGCTCACAACGTGAAAAAAGCCTATGGCAGCTATGAAGAAATGCTGGCAGATAAAGATGTGGAGCTTGTTTATATTGCTACACCACATCCCATGCACTGCGAACAGGCAAAGATGTGTATTGACGCGGGGAAACCGGTGTTGGTAGAGAAACCCTTCTGTGTTAACACCAAAGAAGCAGAAGAAGTGTTAGCATATGCTAAGGAGAAAAATGTATTTATCACAGAGGCAATCTGGGTTCGTTACATGCCTATGTATGAGACTATTATGAAGGTGTTAAAAAGCGGTGTGATTGGTACACCCCGTATGATTACTGCTAACCTGGGATATCCCATGCTTTTTAAAGAGCGTCTGGTGAAACCGGAGCTTGCAGGAGGTGCATTGCTGGATGTAGGTATCTATCCCTTGAATTTTGCAGACATGATTAGTCTGTTCCCCATAAAAGATATTCAGGCAGTTGCAGTTATGTCTGATGAAGGTGTGGATGCCCATGACAGCATTACCATCCGTTATGAAGACGGTAGTATGGCAGTCTTAAATACTTCTATGGAGACAGTCAGTGACCGTAAGGGTATCATTCAAGGTACCAAGGGATTTATGGTGATTGAAAATATCAACAATTTTGAGAGTCTGACGGTCTATGATGAGAATTATAAAAAGGTATTGCGCAAAAAGGCACCCAAACAGATCACAGGCTACGAGTATGAAGTGGAGTCTTGCAGAAAGGCACTGAAGAAAAAACAGAAATCTTGTGAAGAAATGCCTCATGAGACAACCATCAAGATGATGAAACAGATGGATCTCATCCGTGAACAAATCGGCCTGGTATATCCTTTTGAGAAGTAAAATGTATGTTTTTTGGTAAAAATCACTAAAAAATTTTATGATTTATTTTGAAATTTTTTTGTCGGATATTTATTTTTTTCTTGTGTGCCGAATAGGTAAGTTATATAATATTTTTTGGATTGACAAATCCATACTTGTATATAAAAACTAAAGGAGGGCATTGATAATGTCATACGTAGACGAGGTATACAGCTTAGTAGTTGAGAAAAACCCTGCGCAGCCTGAATTTCACCAGGCAGTAAAAGAGGTTTTAGAATCTTTAAGAGTTGTGATTGAAGCAAATGAAGAAGAATACAAAAAAGAGGCTCTGTTAGAGAGACTTTGTACTCCTGAGAGAATCATTATGTTCCGTGTTCCCTGGGTGGATGATAAGGGACAGGTTCAGGTAAACAATGGTTTCCGTGTACAGTTCAACAGTGCAATCGGACCTTACAAAGGAGGATTAAGATTCCATCCTTCCGTAAACTTAGGCATTATCAAGTTCTTAGGTTTTGAGCAGATTTTCAAAAACTCCTTAACCGGACTTCCCATCGGTGGTGGTAAAGGTGGTTCTGACTTCGATCCCAAAGGTAAATCTGACAAAGAAGTTATGGCATTCTGCCAGAGCTTTATGACAGAGCTTTACAGACATATCGGAGCAGACACAGACGTTCCTGCCGGTGATATCGGTGTAGGCGCAAGAGAAATCGGATATATGTACGGTCAGTACAAGAGAATCCGCAATATCTACGAAGGTGTATTAACAGGTAAAGGTTTATCCTACGGCGGATCTTTAGCAAGAACACAGGCAACAGGTTATGGTTTGCTTTACTTAACAGCAGAGATGCTCAAATGCAACGGTAGTGATATTGCAGGTAAGACAGTGGCTGTTTCCGGTGCAGGTAACGTAGCTATCTACGCAATCCAGAAAGCACAGCAGCTTGGTGCAAAACCTGTGACATGTTCTGATTCCACAGGTTGGATTTATGATCCCGAAGGAATCGATGTAGAGTTATTAAGAGAAGTAAAAGAAGTGAAACGTGCACGTTTAACAGAGTACGCTGCAGCAAGACCCAGTGCAGAGTACCATGAGAAGAAAAATGGTGAGCACGGTGTATGGAATGTAAAATGCGATATCGCACTTCCTTGTGCTACCCAGAACGAGTTAAACTTAGACGATGCAAAAGCATTGGTAGCAAACGGCGTATTCGCAGTAGCTGAAGGTGCTAACATGCCTACGACTTTAGAGGCAACAGAGTACTTACAGAAAAACGGCGTATTGTTCTGCCCCGGTAAAGCTTCCAACGCAGGTGGTGTTGCAACAAGTGCACTTGAGATGAGCCAGAACTCCGAAAGACTTAGCTGGTCCTTCGAAGAGGTTGACTCCAAATTGCAGGGTATCATGGTAAACATCTTCCACAATTTGGATGATGCAGCTAAGAAAGTAGGCAAAGAAGGCGACTACGTAGTTGGTGCCAACGTTGCAGGTTTCTTAAAAGTAGCTGAAGCTATGAAAGCTCAGGGTATTGTATAGGAACTGAAATAATATAAGAAGATAAGAAAAGTCTTGCAGGCGAAAGTTTGCAAGACTTTTTTGGTATAAGGCTATACAATCTAATGTTTCCGTTGACGTGTATTTTGTTTAAATTTATAATAATAACATAAGGTTATTGCAGTGTAATACATATGAGAAATGACGAAAGAGAGAGACAGTATGAAGCGACAAGTACTTACAGAACAGCAATACAGACGTGCAAACAAGGTTATGCTTTTGATTTTGGCTATATGCTATGTGTTTTTTATAGCCATTGAGATCAGTAATATATCAAAACATGGACATAGTACCATGGCATATATCAGATGTGGTCTATATGTAGCAGCTATTTTGATAAATAGTGTTATAGTAAAAGCCTTTGGTGCAAGAAAAACTGGTACTGTAGCGCAGGCCTTACTTTATGTGATTGTTTATGCAGTGCTTGTGTTCGGTAATGGAGCGGGTACTTTGGTCATGGCATTTCCTGCGCTTGTGGGTTTCCTGGTATTTTTAAATGAACCCTTGATTATCGTAGGTAGTGTTGCAACTTTTGTTATTTCGATTATAAAATGTTTCTTATTATATAAAGCAAATGATTCCATAGCGCTTGGGTTTGCGAGTGTCATGGTGTTGGGAAGCTTCGTCGCTATTTGGTGTTCCAGGATGGCGGTCAGACTGCTGATTGAATTTAGCCAGGAGAACCAGGCGGAGATTGTGAAAGCGGCAGAGCATAGGGAAGCGGTAGCTAAGACAGTGGCCGGTATTGTTGAGAAACTGGATGAAGATTTCAGTGAAGTACTTGCGGAATTAAGTGTGATTAATGAAGCCATGAATGCGGCACATGCATCTATGGACGAGATTGCAAAGAATTCCGAGAGTACAGCGGAAGCTATTAATCATCAGGCGGATATGACAGGACAGATCCAGGACAGATTGGAAAATACAAATGAAATAGCGCTAAATGCCAAAGGTGTTACGGATAAGTTAAAGAGTGTTATTTTAGATGGAAAGCAACAGGCTGATGAACTGAAAGAGAAATCTGAGATAGTTGATCAAAATACAGTACATATTTCTGAAACAGTGGATTTGTTGGTTGAGAATGTAGAGAAAGTATCCGGTATTGTGGCCGCTATTTTAAGAATATCATCCCAGACCAATTTGTTGGCATTAAATGCAAGTATCGAGGCAGCAAGAGCCGGTGAAGCCGGCAGAGGTTTTGCAGTTGTAGCGGATCAGATTCGTAATCTGGCGGAAGAGACCAAGATTTCTACAGAGAAGATTACAGCAATTATTGATGAATTGACAACTGCTACCGGTGAAACACAGGAAGCCTTAAAGAAATCGGTAGAAAGTGTTGAGATTCAGCGTCAAAAAGTAGAAGAAGTTTATGCAAGCTTTACCGAAGTAGAATCCGGTATGTATGAGCTGGAGTCCGGAGTGGAGACTATGAGCTCTGAAATGGGAAATGTTATGGAAGCAAATAAGGGAATTGTGGCAAGTATTTCCACGTTGTCATCCACTTCCGAAGAAGTGTTGGCAGGTACTCAGTTAAGCAAAGAGACTATCGATAGTACATTTAACAGTATGAAAGTGTTCTCGGAAACAATGGATGGAACTTTTGAGCAGTTACAGATTTTAAAAGAATCAGCAGCAGAATAAGCACAATATAAATATGAATTACAAATGAAAACGTCACAGACATAGTTGTCTGTGGCGTTTTTTATGTTGTAAGCATTGGTATTGGTAAAAAGACTAATGGGTTTGTGCAAAGTAGACAAATATATTCGTGCAAAATCAATAAAAATAGGGAAAGCGTAAAGAAATCATAAAGAATGAATTGACAACGTATGTATAAATAGTATAATAAAATTAAGTTTGAAACGGGTTTCAAAAGTAAATATTACCAAAAATAACATAAAGGCGGTGAGTGTATGGCAAGTATTAAGGAAGTTGCCGCACTGGCAAATGTATCTCCGGCTACCGTATCCAGGGTTATGAACGGAACGGCGAAGGTAGACGAGGAAAAGAAACAACGAGTTCTGAAAGCGATAGAAGAAACCGGATTTGTACCCAATGA
Organism: Lachnospiraceae bacterium; assembly: GCA_045542735.1. Lineage (GTDB taxonomy): Bacteria > Bacillota > Clostridia > Lachnospirales > Lachnospiraceae > UBA2882. The sequence continues at coordinate 26,310 of JAZQLQ010000017.1, read as the reverse complement.
GGTAGCGCGTTCTTTGTTTAAAAAATCTGCCAAGATTATTGCTTTGGTATTACCCAGTATTGAGAACCCGTTCTTTACACAGATGGCCGGAGTTATTGAGCGTACCGCTGATGCATATGGTTATAAATTATTACTTTATAATACAGATGATGATATTGAAAAAGAAAAAAGTGTCTTGCAGATGCTTACAGCCATGAATGTGGATGGTATTATCTTGACCACAAGCAGCGAGGGCGTTGAGGAATATATAGAGCGTTGTAACATTCCCATTGTTGTGACAGACCGTATTTATTCCAAAGATGATACCAATGCATATGTCCATTGTGATCATTATAAGGGTGGCCGGATGGCAGCAGAGCACTTGCTCGCATGCGGATGTCAAAACATTGTTTGTTTCAGAGGTCCCAAGGATGTGTCCAGTGCAAGGGAACGATATCTTGGTTATCGGGATGTTTGCAAAGAGCGTGGGATAAAGGAACAGATGCTGGATTGTGACTACAATTTTGAAGCAGGGTTGAAAGCCACAGAAGAGCTGTTGGAGCTTTACCCGGATGCAGATGGTATTGTTGCTTGTAATGATGTGGTGGCGATTTCGGCATACAAGGTGTTACATAAAAAAGGGATTGTGGTTCCACAGCAAATACAGATTATCGGCTTTGACGATATCGCGTTGGCGCAGCTGATGACACCGGAGATTACTACCATTGCACAACCGATTGAACAGCTTGGGGTAAAGGCGGCAGAGCTGATTATCAAAAAGGAAGAAGAGCAAAAGGAATACATATTTGAACCTAAACTCATTGTTCGCGAGACAACAATGAAAAAAATAAAACAACAATAAAGAAAGAATGGAGGTTTATGATGAAAAAGGCAGGAATTTTAAACAGCGACATTTCAAGAGTATTGTCTTATTTAGGGCATACCGATTGCATTTGCATCGGAGATTGCGGATTACCCATACCGGATGAGGTAGAGCGTATTGACCTTGCATTATGTTTTGGAGAGCCCACCTTTATGAGAACCTTGGAAATCGTTGCAGCAGACATGAAGATTGAGAAAATTGTTCTTGCAACAGAGATCAAAGAACAGAATCCCAAGGTGTTAAAAGAAATCGAGACACTTTTTGCAGGTCAGGACATTGAGGTAGAGTTTGTATCTCATGTGGAGTTAAAAGCACAGACCAAGGACTGTAAAGCAGTGATCAGAACCGGAGAGACAACTCCGTATGCAAATATAATTTTACAGGCGGGATGTATTTTCGCCTAAAAGAAAGGGGGCAAACACATGAATATCGAAATGAAGGGCATCAATAAATCCTTTGGAACGAATCAGGTATTAAATAATGCCGGTTTCTTTTTGAGGGATGGAGAAGTTCATGCGCTGATGGGAGAGAACGGTGCAGGAAAATCCACATTGATGAAAATTCTGACGGGAGTTTATACCAAGGACAGCGGTACCGTTTTGGTAGATGGAGAGGAAGTGTCCTACAAGACTCCGCAGGAGGCAGAAAAAGCGGGCATTGTATTTATCTATCAGGAGTTGAATGTTTTGTTTGACCTTACCGTAGTAGAAAACTTGTTTATGGGTAAGGAGATTACAAAGGGATTTGGCGTATGTGACATGAAGGCAATGCGCGAAAAGGCACAGGAGGTTATGGACCGTGTGGGTGTAAACATTCCTGTAGATGCAGTTATGTCAGATTTGTCAGTCGGACAGCAGCAGATGGTAGAGATTTGCAAAGCACTTATGGTGGATGCTAAGGTTATCATCATGGATGAGCCGACAGCAGCATTGACAGAGAGCGAGACAGAGGGTCTTTTCAAGGTAATTAACTCCTTGAGAGAAAAAGGCGTATCCATCGTTTACATTTCCCACAGAATGGAAGAGATTTTCCAGTTGTGTGACAGAATCACTATCTTACGCGACGGTATTTATATTGATACCAAAGAAATTAAAGACATTACCATGGATGACGTAGTTCAGATGATGATTGGCCGTGAAATTGGAGAGCGTTTCCCGAAGCGTGATGTCAAAATCGGAGATGAAGTGATCCGTGTGGAAGGTTTGACAAGCGGAAAGATTTTCCATGATGTCAGCTTCTCCGTCAGAGCGGGAGAGGTACTTGGTGTAGCTGGCTTGATGGGAGCGGGCAGAACAGAGATTATGCAGGCTGTTTTCGGCAATTTAAAAAAGGACAGCGGCAAGATTTTCATCGATGGAAAAGAAGTGACAATCAAAAATCCCAGACAGGCTATTGCGGCAGGCATCGGCTTCATCACAGAGGACAGAAAGACCGAAGGTCTGTTGTTGGAAAAGAGTATTGCAGAAAACATTGAAATAGCAAACCTTGCAAAGGTTTCCGAACACAGTGTTTTAAATAAAGGTAAACAGGAAGAACTTGTTGCAAAGGGCATTGAAGAATTTAAAGTAAAATGTTTTGGACCGTGGCATGAATGCAACAACCTTTCCGGAGGTAATCAGCAAAAGGTTGTCTTGGCAAAATGGGTTTATACGGATCCTAAGATCTTGATTCTGGATGAGCCCACACGAGGCGTAGATATTGGTGCGAAAAAAGAGATCTACAATATTATCAATGAACTGGCGGCAAAGGGAGTTGCGGTGATTATGGTTTCATCCGAACTTCCGGAAGTGCTGGGAATGAGTGACAGAATCATGGTAGTTCGAGAAGGTCAGGTCAGAGGCATTATTGAGGGTGAAATTGCTGACCAGACAAAAATTATGACTTTGGCGACAGGAGGTAGTTTATAATGAATAAGAGCAAAAAAAATATTGGTGCGCTTGTCGGTGAATATGGCGCGTTTATAGCTTTAGTATTATTGGTAATTGTAATCAGTATTGTCAGTCCTGAATTCAGAACGGCAAGTAACTTTTTAAATTTATTGCGTCAGGCATCCTTCAACGGCTTGATTGCCTTTGGTATGACTTGTGTTATCTTATCCGATGGTATTGACCTTTCCGTAGGTTCTACTTTTGCATTAAGTGCCATCATTTGTGCAGAGTTGATTGTAAACGGTGTTCCTGTAGGAATGGCAGTTTTGATCTCTCTGATTGTTGGTACATTACTTGGTATCATTAGTGGTGTGTTGGTAACCAAAGGCCGTTTACAGCCTTTCATCGCTACTTTGATTACCATGACTGCTTATCGTGGTTTATCTATGATTATTACAGATGGTAAACCCATTTCCAGACTTGCAGCAAGCATTCAAACAGAAGGGGGTCAGTTCTTCTTTAAAGTAATCGGTAAAGGTAATATTGAAATCGGACCTGCAGCAGATCCATTCATCTCCATTCCGATTCCGGTTATCATCTTATTGATTGCATTGGCTATTTTCTACTTCGTATTACATAAAACCACATTCGGTAGAAAAATTTATGCAACAGGTAGCAATGCCAAATGTGCAAATTTAGTTGGTGTTAACACTAATAAAACAAAGATTATTGTATATGCAGTATCCGGCTTTATGGCAGCCCTTGCCGGCTTGATTATGATTTCCCGTCTGGATTCTGCACAGCCTACACTTGGTGACGGTTATGAATTGGATGCTATTGCAGCAGTTGCATTGGGCGGAACCAGTATGAGCGGCGGACGCGGTAAGATTATCGGTACCTTCGCAGGTGTATTGATTATCGCAGTACTGAACAATGGTTTGAATATTTTGGGTGTCGGATCCTATTATCAGGAAGTTATCAAAGCAATTGTTATCCTGGTAGCAGTATTATCTGACCGTAAGAGATAAGGGAGGTATCGGACATGAAAAATATCAAGAAAATATTAGCTTTAGTTTTATGTTTTGTCATGATGTTTTCACTGACTGCATGTAGAGTGACCATCGATGGTGAAAATAGTGCCGCAGGAGCAAAAGAAACAACTGCAACAGCAAACGGCAGTATTGGTTTATCCGTATCCACACAGAACAATCCTTTCTTTGTATCCTTAGTAGAAGGAGCGCAAAGAGAAGCAGATAAAAACGGTGTAAAACTTACCGTGGTAGACGCCGGCGATGATGCAACCAAACAGGTAAGTGATATTGAAGATTTGGTTTCCAAAAATGTAAGTGTATTGATTGTTAACCCGGTAGATTCTGATGCGGTAGCAGGTGCGGTACAGGCAGCAAAAGATAAAGGTGTTATGGTTATTTCCGTTGACAGAGCTGTAAACGGTGTAGAAATCGATTGCCAGATTGCTTCCGATAACGTATTGGGTGCAGAGCTTGCAACACAGTATATTGTTGATATGGTTGGTGAAGGTGCAAAAGTGGCAGAGCTTCAGGGAACAAGCGGAGCATCTGCAGCTATCGACAGAGGAACAGGCTTCCACAATATTGCTGATGCAAAATTGGATGTGGTAGCAAGTCAGGTGGCAAACTTTGACAGAACAGAAGGTATGTCTGTAATGGAAAATATTTTGCAGGCGAACGGAGATATTAAAGCAGTATTTGCAGCAAATGATGAGATGGCTCTCGGAGCGGTAGAGGCAATCTCCGGTGCAGGCAAAGACGTAGTGGTAGTCGGTTTTGATGCAACAGATGATGCCATCGCAGCAATCAAAGAAGGCAGAATGGCAGCAACTATCGCACAGCAGCCTGAACTCATTGGTTCCACAGCTATTGCAAATGCATTGAAGTTGATGAATGGTGAGTCCATTCCTGCATCTATCCCTGTAGAAGTAACACTTGTAACAGCAGAAAATGTAGATACTTATGGTCAAAAAGCAGCAGTGGAAGTAATCGGTAACGGTAGCATCGGTTTATCTGTATCCACACAGAACAATCCTTTCTTCGTAACATTGGTAGAAGGAGCACAAAAAGAAGCTGATGCACAAGGCGTGTCCCTGACAGTTGTAGATGCCGGTGATGACGTAACCAAACAGGTAAGTGATATTGAAGACCTGGTTGCAAAAGATATCAGTGTATTGATTGTAAATCCGGTAGATTCTGATGCAGTAGCAGGAGCTATCCAGGCGGCAAAAGATAAAGGTGTATTGGTTATTTCCGTTGATAGAGCTGTAAATGGCGTAGAAATCGATTGCCAGATTGCTTCTGACAACGTATTGGGCGCAGAGCTTGCAACACAGTATATCGTTGATATGGTTGGCGAAGGTGCAAAAGTGGCAGAGCTTCAAGGAACAAGCGGAGCATCTGCAGCTATCGACAGAGGAACAGGTTTCCACAATATTGCCGATGCAAAATTGGATGTGGTAGCAAGTCAAGTGGCAAACTTTGACAGAACAGAAGGTATGTCTGTAATGGAAAATATTTTACAGGCAAACGGAGATATCAAAGCAGTATTTGCGGCAAATGATGAGATGGCTCTCGGCGCTGTTGAGGCTGTTTCCGGTGCAGGCAAAGATGTGGTAATCGTTGGTTTCGATGCAACAGATGATGCTATTGCAGCAATCAAAGAAGGCAGAATGGCAGCAACTATTGCACAGCAGCCTGACTTAATCGGTTCCACAGCTGTTGCAAATGCAATGAAATTAATTAATGGAGAATCCATTCCTTCATCCATTCCGGTAGAAGTAACATTGATTACGAAAGACAATGTAGAATAAGCATGGTGTCATAGACATGAGTTGTGACCAAGTGGAGGTTAAAATATGAAGGTTTTAAATATTGGTTCCATGAATTTGGATCATGTATATAATGTGGATCATATCGTGTTGCCCGGGGAAACCCAGGCAACCGATGGAATGAATATATTCCTTGGCGGAAAAGGTATGAATCAGTCCATCGCTCTTGCAAAAGCAGGTGCGGAAGTATACCATGGCGGATTGATTGGAAATGACGGTCAGTTGTTTTTGGATGCTTGTGAAGAATATGGTGTAAATGCACAGTATATCCGCAAAATTAAAGGCAAAACAGGGCATGCTATTATTCAGATTGACAGAAGCGCACAAAATTGTATCCTTCTTTACGGCGGTGCTAACGAGAAGTTGACAAAGGAGTTTGTAGACGAAGTATTGGAAGGCTTTGAAGCAGGAGATATCCTTCTGTTACAAAACGAAGTCAATATGATTCCTTACATCGTGGATAAAGCATATGAAAAAGGCATGCAGATTGCATTGAATCCCTCTCCTTTTAATGACAGATTAAAAGAAGTGGATATGAGCAAAATCAGCCTGTTTTTGATGAACGAGGTAGAAGGTGGTCAGATTACCGGTTTGGAAAATCCGGAGGATATCATTGCAAAGGTTGTAGAGATGTATCCGAAGGCCAAGATTGTATTGACCTTGGGTAAAGACGGAGCTATCTACGCGGAAGGTGATATCAGATATCAGCAACCGATTTTCAAGGTACAGGCGGTAGATACCACAGCTGCAGGAGATACCTTCACCGGTTATTTCCTGGCAGGTATGATTGAGGGTATGCCCATACCGGATATTCTCAAAATGAGTGCAAAGGCATCATCTATTGCAGTAACAAGAGAGGGTGCGGTACAGTCTATTCCGTATCGAAAAGAAGTTGTAGATGCTTTAAATATGTAATGTGATTACAGATAAGAAAAATGAGAAGGTCTTGTAGGCGAATGTTTACAAGACTTTCGTTTTGTGTGAAAATAGATATGGAATTTCTGGTTGGAGATAGGAAACGATGAAAAAGACAGTGGTGGGTATACTGGCCCACGTAGATGCAGGAAAGACAACTTTATCAGAGGCTTTATTATACAAGAGTGGTACCATCCGCAATATGGGGCGTGTGGACCATAAAAATGCCTATTTGGATACCTTTCAGTTGGAAAGGCAGAGAGGCATCACCATTTTTTCCAAGCAGGCAAGAATGGTTATGGAAGATGTGGAAGTCACCTTGTTGGATACGCCGGGGCATGTGGATTTTTCCATGGAGATGGAGCGGACGTTACAGGTGCTTGATTATGCCATTTTAGTCATTAGTGGTACAGACGGTGTACAGGCCCATACGGAGACTTTGTGGAAACTCCTGGAGGAATATCATATTCCTACTTTTTTATTTGTAAATAAAATGGATTTATTGGAAGAGACCATGGGAATGAGCGGCAGAGAGCAGAGAATGCAGGAATTGCAAAGTTCCTTAAATTCTTCGATTGTTGACTTTTCAGAAAAAGAATCTTTCGCTTACTTGGAGGATGCGGCCATGGGGAGTGAAGATGCCATGGAGGAGTTTTTGGAGACGGGCTCGTTAAGGGATGAAACCATCGCATTATTGGTGGCGGAACGGAAGTTATTTCCCTGTTTCTTTGGTTCGGCATTGAAATTGCAGGGGATTGATGAATTGGTAGAGGGATTTTCCAAGTATTTTTGTGATTTGGAGTATCCAAAAGATTTTGGCGCCAAGGTTTATAAGATTACCAGAGATGAGCAGGGAAACCGCTTGACTCATTTAAAAGTGAACGGAGGTGTGCTGAAGGTCAAAGAATTATTGGGCGAAGAAAAAGTAGACCAGATCCGTTTGTATTCCGGCAATAAGTATGAGACAGTGGGAGAGGTACAGGCAGGAAGTGTGTGCGCTGTAACAGGACCTATAAAGACATATCCCGGTCAGGGATTGGGAATTGAAGAGGAATCGCCTGCGCCGGTGTTAACACCGGTTATGACCTATCAGATGCTGATTCCTGCAGATGTGGATCCGGTAGTTATGCTGGGGAAACTTCGTCAATTGGAAGAGGAAGATCCGGGGCTTCATATGGTATGGAATGAAGCACTTGCCGAAATTCATGTTCAGATTATGGGTAAGGTACAGCTGGAAATATTAAAAGAAATGATTGCAGAACGCTTTGGTATCACTGTAGAGTTTGGTGCCGGAAGCATTGTATATAAGGAGACCATTGCTAAAGCCGTGGAAGGTGTGGGACACTTTGAACCCTTACGTCACTACGCTGAGGTACATTTGTGGATGGAGCCTTTACCGGAAGGGACAGGTCTGTTATTGGATACGGATGTCAGCGAAGATGAATTGGATTTAAACTGGCAACGATTGATATTGACCCATTTAGCTGAGAGAGAGCATCCGGGTGTCTTGACAGGCTCGCCTATTACAGATATGCGTATTACCTTGGTAGCAGGAAAGGCACATTTAAAGCATACCGAGGGCGGTGATTTTCGACAGGCAACTTACCGTGCTGTCCGTCAGGGATTAAAAAGTACAACTTCGGTATTATTGGAGCCTTTTTATGCATTTGAACTGGAAGTGCCTACAGAACAGATCGGGCGTGCTATGACAGATATCCAAAAGATGTGTGGTTCTTTTGAGTCGCCTGAAACCTTGGGAGAAATGACTCGATTACGTGGTGAAGTGCCGGTTGCGACTTGTCTTGATTATATGAGTGAAGTAAGTGCCTATACTAAGGGCAGAGGGCGTCTTCGTTTGCAGACGGCAGGATATAAGCCTTGTCACAATGCGGAAGAAGTGATTGCAAGTCTCGCTTATGACAGTGAGACGGATATTGATAATCCTACCGGATCAGTCTTTTGTTCTCATGGAGCAGGTTTTTATGTGAAATGGGATGAAGTGCAGCAGCATATGCATCTGAAAATCTGCATGGAGAAGTCCGTTGGTGCGGATACAAGGGATGAAGGAGAAAGGTCTGCCTATATAGGAAAAGACGATTGGAAACGTCGTCAAAGAGAAGCTATGGCACTGGATTCGGAATTGGAAGCCATTATGCTTCGTGAGTTTGGACCTATGAAAAGACGCCAATATGGCAGTAGCAGTACCAGATATGTTGCCGGCGGTAAGAGTGTGGACTCAGGTGCATATTATCGTAAGCATCAGAATAAAAATAACAAACCCGTAGAACATTATGTATTGGTAGACGGTTATAATATCATTTTTGCGTGGGATGAGTTAAAGGATTTGGCAAAAGTGAGCTTGGATGCGGCCAGAGGGAGATTACAGGATATTTTATGTGATTACCAGGGCTTTACCAAATGCCGGTTAATTTTGGTGTTTGATGCATATAAAGTAAAAGGCAATCCGGGTTCTGTCATTAAGTATCACAATATTGATGTGGTATATACCAAGGAAGCAGAAACTGCGGATATGTATATTGAAAAGGTGACGAAGGAGATCGGAGTAAAACACCATGTGCGGGTGGCTACATCAGACGGTGTGGAACAGCTTATCATTATGGGACATGGTGCCATGCGTATATCTGCCAAAGAGTTTGAACGTGAAGTAGCAGAGGTAAAGGCGAAAGTCAGGGAGATTATAGAGAAATAATATTTGCTACAAGGAAAAGGAAGGAAAAGCAGTATGAAAGTTATGAAACGCGAAGAGCAGAGAGTAGAAGATACTTGGGCATTAGAAGATTTATATATTAATGATGATGCATGGAAGGATGATGGTATCCGCATCGAGTTTGCCATTGAAGAACTCAAAGAGTATGACGGACGCTTGCAGGAAAATGCCGAAACGCTCTTAAATTGCTTGAAGGCTTATGCAGATGCAAACTGTCTGTTGGAGGCTTACTATGTATATGCCAATCAAAAATATCATCAGGATACAGCCAATTTTTATTACCAGGGATTTGCAGGTGAAGCGGAGATTAAAATGAATTTGTTAAATGCAGCTTCTGCCTTTATGGTACCGCAGATTTTGGCAATTCCACAGGAGACATTGGAAGCATTTTATAAAGAAGATCCGGAATTGTTGGAGTATCGCCGATTTATTGAAAATATCCAGAGACAAAAAGAGCATACCTTGGATGAAAAGGGGGAGCAGATGTTAGCTGCGGCTAATGAAGTTGCTAAAGGTGCTGCCAATATCTATTCCATGTTTAATAACGCAGATGTGAGATTTGCAGATATCAGTGATGAGAAGGGAGATAAAGTGCCGCTGACACAGGGAAGATTTATTTCCTATATGGAAAATCATGACCGCAATGTACGTAAAGATGCCTTTACTTCTCTCTATGCTACTTACAAGCAAAACATCAATACCATTGCGGCAATGTACGACGCCAATGCAAGGGCAAGTGCCTTTTTTGCAAAACAAAGACTGTATGAAAATTCGCTGGAAGCAACCTTGGATGATTCAGAAATTCCGGTGGAAGTTTATGATAAATTGATTGAGACAGTAAATGCCAATCTACAGCCTATGTATGATTATGTGGCACTTCGTAAGGAGCGTTTGCGGGTCGATGAACTGCATATGTATGATGTGTATGTCCCTATGGTGGAAGGTGTGGAGAAAAAGTATACCTTCGAAGAAGCAAAGGAATTGGTATTAAAGGGGCTGGCGCCTTTAGGAGAAGACTATTTAGATTTGTTGAGAGAAGGTTTTGATAACCGTTGGATTGATATTTATGAAAATGAAGGAAAACGCAATGGAGCCTATTCTTGGGGCGCATATGGTGTGCATCCGTATGTGTTGCTAAATTATCAGGGAACTTTAAATCATGTGTTCACCCTGGCTCATGAAATGGGGCATGCGTTGCATTCCCACTATTCCGATTTGCATCAGCCTTATCTATATGCCGGATATAAAATATTTGTGGCAGAGGTGGCATCTACTTGTAATGAGGCACTATTAATTCACTATCTGCTCCAAAATACAGAAGACAAAAAAGAACGGGAATATCTCATTAATTATTTCTTGGATCAGTTTAAAGGTACCTTATATCGTCAGACTATGTTTGCGGAGTTCGAAAAGTATACCCACGAATTAATTCAAGAAGGTAAAACTTTAACAGCGGAAGTATTGTGTGGTGCTTATAAAGAACTGAATAAAAAATATTTTGGCCCCGATATGGTTGTGGATGATGAGATTGCATATGAGTGGGCAAGAATCCCGCATTTCTATACACCCTTTTATGTATATCAGTATGCAACGGGATTTGCAGCAGCCATTGCCATCAGTAGCCGCATCCTAAAAGGAGAAGAAGGTGCTGTGGAAGATTATAAACAGTTTTTAAGCGGCGGCAGCTGTATGAGCCCCATTGAATTGCTAAAGCTATGCAAGGTTGATATGACCGGTAGTGAGCCTGTGGAGCGTGCACTAGCTGTGTTTAAAGAATATGTCGAGGAGTTTAAAACTCTATCGTAATAGGAGAGTTTGTGATAAATGGAAGAGACAAAGATATTGGTAGTTTTTACCGGAGGAACTATAGGAAGTGCACCGGATGCCGGATATTTAGCGCCCGGAGGCGAAAAGACAAGAAGGCTCTTGCTTGAGCAATTTGCAGAGCAATACCAAAATTCCTATGAGAAACAATTTGATACAGAAATCTGTTTTGAGACAATATGTCCGTATGAAATTCTGAGTGAAAATTTCAATGGCATGCATCCGGAACTGCTTTGGAAAGCATTAAGTGCACAATTATCACAGAATGTGTATGAAGGCGTGATAGTGACTGTGGGGACAGATACTTTAGCATATTCCTCGGCGGCACTTGGTTATATGTTCGCAGACACACAAATTCCCATTGTGACGGTTTCCGCTAATTATCCCTTAACCGATGGCAGAAGCAATGGTTTGGTGAATTTTGAAAAAGCAATTCATCTGATTTTGGAAGGATGTCACAAAGGTGTGTTTTGCTCTTATAACAATGGGGGAAAACATTATTTTCATTATGGTACCAGATTGCTTCAACAAGCAAATTATAGTGATTTGATATATAGTGTGTTGGATACTTATTATGCCACTGTGGAAACAGAAGCGGGTCATGATAACATTGTGTGTAAAAAAACAAAAACAGAGAAACATGCACAATTTCAGAATCAAATACAAAGCCTTGCGCCCGGACAGAAAAGAATGCCGGAATGTCATATTGCCTTTATACATCCTTATCCGGGGATGGTGTTTCCGGATATTAATCATGTGGATGCGGTTCTGCTGGATACTTATCATTCAGGTACTTTTCCTGTATCAGATGGAAATCTTGCCGCATTTCTGGACATGGCAAAAGAAAAACAAATTCCGGTTTTTGTTGCCGGAGTACCTGAAGGGATGACATATGAGACCACAAAGCTCTATAGTGAAAAGGAAGCCTATGTGTTACCACAGGCTTCCCCGATTGCTATGTACATAAAAATGTGGTTGTTGTTATCCAATGAAATGGATTTGGAAACATGTATAAAACTCCCGATGGGGATGGATATTGTTTAAACAGGCGTTGTTGGGAGAGCATGGGTTTGCTCTATAAAATCGGATAAGCATGTTGAATTGGCGGCAATCTTTAACCAGTTGGTTAAAATTGCCGTATCTTTTTGCGCGGAGATGAGGGCGATGTCATCATCGGTCAGTGTATATTGTGATAATAACGTTAAAACAGCTTGCTGTAGACCTTCAGCTCTACCTTCAGCTCTACCTTCAGCTATGCCCTGAGCACGTCCCACAGTTCTACCTTCGGCTAATCCGGCTTCGCGGCCGGCTGCTTTTTCTTCTTCAAAAATACGAATAATATTATATTGAAATGCCATGTTATTTCCTCCGTTCTTGGCACGTGCCATGATTTCATTTACCACTGTTTCCTGATTTTTGCAAATAGTCAGCAGAACATTTTTTACCCAATTTTCAAAATTTTCTTGATCTTGTGCACTAAGATGCTCCACACGTTGAAGTGCCAGCTTTACCGCGTCGGCAAGTTTTGCCTTTTGACGATATTTATCACAGAACATGATATTGTCAATGACGGTATTGCTGTTTAATATGAAAGTTTCATCAATCTGAGACAAATCTACTAAATAGTATTTTAAGTTTAACATATATTCGTTCAATAATCCACCGTTATTTTGATAATATTCTTTGAGTTCTTGTGTAGCTGTCCATGGCTTATCACCATTATAAAAAACAATGGGAATGATTACAGGAAGTCGGAAATCCTTACGTTCCCGTATTGCCGGAGGTGTCTGGGAAAAATAGCGTAATAAAGTATCAACGACATAAATAAGTGTTCGGAATATCATGGTATAGTCTACCGTGGATTGTAACTCTTGGAGAATGTATACAAAAACTTTTTTGTTTTCCTTTTCTGTTATTTCATAGAGTAAATCCGCTTCACGTCCTTCATAGTCCTTTCCGATAAATTCTTTATCCGACAATTGGACTTGAGATTCATCCCAGTTGTCGGCTTGTTGGATACCGGCATATTTTCTAATAAAGTGAAGAAATTCTTTGGGCACGGATAAATCTTTTTTGTAGCCCTTATCATGAGGCATAGAAATAGTTTTTGAATTGATAGATGTGTTTTTAGACATATTCATTTTCCTTTCTTTTTGCGGAACAAGATACTTCCCGCGATATGTAATTAGTGGTTGAATTTAGCAGGGAGTTTGAAATAAATAGATATTGATTGTATAATCAATGCAGATGCATAGAAGTTTAGATATAAATCCTGCTGGGAAACAGCATAACACAATAGACTGAAAAAGTGCAATGGTTTTTTTATGATTATTTGATAGGAGAAAAAAACGTGAAAGAGGCATGGAGACCTGCAAGCGAACAGGATATGAAAGTAATTTTAGCCGGTGAAAAGGAACGTGCAAAAACAACAATGAAAACAGCGGTATTCGTTGAAATAATTTTGCTGATTGTTATTCTGATTATCGGCGCATTAATACAGATGTTGGTAGAAGATGAAATGATGAGAAAAAGATTAGGCTATAGCCCATCGTCTGAACGTGCAAATGAGTATTATGCGATGGATGAAGTGTATGATTTGTATGAAGCATATGGTACCAATGTGAAAAAATCGGATTTGTTAGATGTATATGCAAATGCGGAAGCAAGAAAACAGGAAAGGATGCGTGAACTAAGGAAAGAAGCTCAACAAGAGATTGCACCTACCGTTGCTACTGTTTATAGCATCATTATTATTGTGTTGATATTAATATATTGGTTGGTTTACTGTGATACAAGATTGCGTCAAAAGAGTTATGAAAATGCTAAATTGATAGTATGCAATGGGGTATGCAAGGGAAAAATGATTGCACATAGGGATGCATTGGGAGTTTGGAATGTTGAGATGGAGGGAAGAAGCCAAAAGGTTTCAGAATATGCTAATTTGTGGAAAATTCCTACAATATCAGTAGACTTAGAGGATGGTACCACCAAAGAGGTTTTGGTATCAAAGAAATTTTATGGAAACGTAAGTGTGGGAGAAAAAATGCTGGCAGTACAATTTGAAAATACTACCAGACCTGATTGTATAGCAAGTATATATTGCTTGACAGAAGAATAAAAGGATAACCCTCGGGTTATCCTTTTTATCTTATTAATGCATATCCATAACTTCGTGTAAGAAACTGGTGTAATCAGTACGGTTTTCTTTTAAGAAATTGATGGCAATGGAAGGGTGGCTGTTTAAGATACCGGTAATCAGGTAAGGTAAATCATATCCCCATACAGTGCCTTCTGCTTTCAATTTTAACATATGTTTTTCGATGAAACGGATAATGGGTACTTCATCGTATTTGGGGTTTTTCAAAAAGCTCAAAAGGGATTCGGAATAGCAGTTTCCGGCACCGCGGCCCATACCATTTACCGTGGCATCAAGGAGACATACACCATTACGACATGCCTCAATTGTGTTAGCGAAAGCTAATTGCTGGTTGTTGTGGGCATGCATACCCACGATTTTACCGGATGCACTTGCAATCTCTACATATTGCTGAGCTAATTTGGTGATTTGTTCCGGATAGAAGGAACCGAAACTGTCTACCAAGTAAATAATGTCTACATTACTACGGGACAGAAGCTTTAAACCTGCTGCCAAGTCATCGGAATTAACTTTGGATACAGCCATAATATTGACTGCTACCTCGTAGCCCTTTGCCTTAAAGTCTTCAATCATTTTGATAGCTGTGGGAATCTGGTGAATATAGGTGGCCACACGGATTAAATCAATGACGCTGTCTTTTTTGGGAAGAATATCCTTTTCAAAATCACAGCGGCCGGCGTCTGCCATAACCGCAATTTTTAAAGGGGAATCATTTTCACCCACAATGGCACGGATATCTTCTTCCTCACAGAATTTCCATTTGCCATAGGCATTTACGTCAAACAATTCCTTGGATGCTTTATAGCCAAACTCCATATAATCAACACCGGCTTTGATATTGGCCTGGTATAGATCTTTTACAAATTCATCAGTGAAGGCAAAATTATTTACCAGACCACCGTCACGCATAGTACAATCCACGACCTTGATGTCTGGACAGTAATCCATTAAAGTTCTTTCGTTACAACTTGCTGTACTCATTTTTTCATCCTCCATTTGTTGACGATTCTTTTGCGCGCCAACGCTTTAAATTGCTAAAGTATATTTATCATACAAGATATAAAAAACTTTGTCAAGTGGATATTATAAATTCATAATTGTACATAATAAAACGGATAACAGGCGCAAGGCTCTGCTATCCGTTTTGAATAAGATGTGGCTTAAACTTCATTTGAACCAAGATTGTTATAAAAGCTGATCAGATAAAGTCCGCCAAGACCGACAAGTGCATAAATGATTCTGGAGATCCAGGACATGTTACCAAATACCATGGCTACCAGATCAAAGTTGAAAAAGCCGATCAAACCCCAGTTAATGGCACCGATAATGACAATGGTCAAAACGATGCAGTCAAACGCTTTGTTTCTCATAGTAATTGCCTCCTTTCAAAAAAGATGCCTACAATGATACTATGACCCGAAAACATGGTGATTATGCTGGAAAAAATTATCAATTTAAAGTATGATAAGAGGGTATGATATATTTTTAGAATAATTCAAAAAGGATATCAAAAAGATGAGTGGAAAAAAACAATTTTCACAAAATAGTGAAGAAATTCGTTTAAATAAATATTTGGCCCAGGCGGGAATATGCTCCAGAAGAGATGCAGATAAGTTGATTGAATCGGGACAGGTGACGGTAAATGACCGGATTGCGGGAAACGGTACAAAAGTACGAAGGGGCGATAAGGTTTGTTTTAACGGTAAAGTTATTGGTGGCAGACAGGATGTTGCAGTACTTGCATATTATAAGCCTGTTGGTGTGATTTGTTCGGAACGTGACAAACATGCAGATAAACTTTTGACCAATGAATTGCATTATCCTGTTCGTGTGACTTATGCAGGCAGATTGGATAAGGATTCGGAAGGCTTGCTTCTTTTGACTAATGACGGAGATTTAATTGACCGTTTGATGCGTGGTGCCAACCGCCATGAAAAGGAATATATTGTCAAAGTAAAAACTGAGATTACACCGGAGTTTTTAAAGTCTATGTCAGAAGGCGTTTATTTGACAGAACTGGATAAAAAGACCAGACCCTGTCAGGTAGAACAAATCGGTAAATTGACATTCCGAATTATTTTAACCCAGGGATTGAACAGACAAATCCGCCGGATGTGTGCAGAACTTGGATATGAAGTTCATGCGTTAAAAAGAGTACGTGTGGCAAATGTGATGCTTAATAAATTAAAACCCGGAGAATATCGCATATTAAAAGGACAGGAATTACAAGAACTTTATGACATTGCAGGAGGTCGTCATGAATAAAGTTGATAGAATGAAAGAGTTAGTTGCTCAGCTAAATGAGGCTGCAAAAGCATATTATGCAGAAGATAGAGAGATTATGAGCAATTTCGAATATGATGCTTTATATGATGAATTGGTAGCACTGGAGGAAGAAACCGGCATGACCTTGTCTGGTAGTCCCACTGTCAGTGTGGGTTATGAAGCGGTAGATGAATTACCCAAGGAAGCTCATGAAAAACCTATGCTTTCCCTGGCAAAGACTAAGAGCCGGGAAGAGTTACAAAGCTGGTTAAATGGAAAAGAAGGTTTACTTTCCTGGAAGTTAGATGGTTTGACCATTGTATTGACATATGAAGGCGGAACATTGCAAAAAGCAGTTACCCGCGGCAATGGAGAAGTGGGAGAAGTTATTACCAACAATGCCAAGGTATTTAAAAATATTCCCCATACCATTTCTTTCAAAGGGAAACTGATTTTAAGAGGCGAGGCAGTTATTACCTATTCGGATTTTGAAAAAGTCAATGCCGAGATTTCCGATGCGGATGCGAAGTACAAAAATCCACGAAATCTTTGTAGTGGTTCCGTCAGACAATTAAACAATGAAATTACAGCCAAAAGAAATGTACGTCTCTTTGCATTTTCTTTAGTAGAAGCTCTTGAAAACGGTAATGAGGTAAATTTTGACAATGACAGGGAAAAGCAGTTTGGCTTTTTAAAAGAACAGGGCTTTGATGTGGTGGAAACTGTACGTGTTAATCCCGATACTATTTTGGAAGCGGTGGAAAGTTTTGCACAAAAGATTAAATCCTATGATGTGCCTTCCGACGGTCTGGTACTGACATATTGTGATATGGCATATGGGGCATCATTGGGAAGAACGGCTAAGTTTCCCAGAGATTCCATAGCATTTAAATGGGCGGATGAAACCGCAGAAACTACGTTAAAAGAAATCGAATGGAGTCCCAGCCGTACCGGCCTGATTAATCCGGTAGCTATATTTGAACCGGTCGAACTGGAAGGGACCACGGTGTCCAGAGCCAGTGTACACAATCTCAGTATCTTAGAAAATCTGGAGCTGGGAATCGGTGACCGTATTACTGTGTACAAGGCCAATATGATTATTCCCCAGATTGCGGAGAATCTCACAAGGAGCGGCAATTTAGAAATCCCTTGTACCTGTCCGGTGTGCGGTGGAAAAACGGAAATCAGCAAGTTAAACGATGCCAAGACATTGATATGTCCCAATGAGGATTGCGATGCAAAGAAAATTAAGGCATTTACGCTGATGGTAAGCAGAGATGCATTAAATATCGACGGTATGTCGGAAGCAACTTTGGAGAAATTCATTGAAAAAGGATTTATCCATGAATTTGCAGATGTGTTTCATCTGGAGCGGTATAAAGATGAAATCACAACCATGGAAGGCTTTGGCGAAAAGTCCTATCAAAATATCATAGCCTCTGTTGAAAAAGCAAAAGATACTACCTTGTCCAGATTTTTATATGCTTTGGGTATCAGTGGTATCGGCGTTGCAAATGCAAAGATGCTTTGTAAGGCATTTCAAAACGACTATGGAAAAATTAAATCCGCTACAGCAGAGGAACTGTCAGAAGTAGAAGGTATTGGTAGTATTATGGCAGATGCTATTGTACATTTCTTTGCAAATGAGAAAAAATGCCAAACGGCACAGCGCCTGTTGGATGAACTTCGCATTGAAAAGCCTGTTGAAAATAACGAGGAGCAGATATTTGCAGGAAAAACCTTTGTTATTACCGGAAGTGTAGAGCATTTTGCGAACCGCAATGAAGTAAAGGAAGTCATTGAGAGCAAGGGCGGCAAAGTAGCAGGAAGCGTTTCAAGCAAAACGGACTATTTGATTAATAACGATGTGACTTCCACCTCCGGCAAAAATAAAAAGGCCAAAGAGTTGGGCATACCTATTATTTCTGAAGAGATGTTTCTGGAGATGATGCAGTAAAAGATGTTAACGAGGCATGGATTATAGTTTGACAGTAAAGAAAAGGAGTGTTTTGCTAACGGTTTTATTCAACTTGTTTTTCTAACAGAATGATGTTGGATATTGATTGATTTTCGGGTCGCTGTCAAGTAGCATCCGTGCTACTGACAGCTAAACAGCCCGTCCGTGGGCTGTTTTCTCTGATATATTGAGACATTCTGCAAGAAAAACAGCGTTTCATAAAAAATGTTAGCAAAATACTCCTTTTCTTACATGTCAAACTACAATTCATACCTCATTATCTTTACGAACAACCTAAAAAATGTTAGTATAATATGGTTATGACAAAAGGAGGCAAGTGGTATGCCGATTAAGACACAAAGTGATCTCCCGGCAAAGGAGATACTGGAAAACGAAAATATATTTGTGATGGACGAATATCGTGCATTGCATCAAAATATCAGACCCCTGCAGATTTGCATTTTGAATCTGATGCCTGTAAAACAGGATACGGAGTTGCAGCTACTGCGTGCATTGTCCAATACTCCCTTACAGGTGGATGTGACTTTCTTAAATATGAAAAGTCATATTTCACTGAATACTTCCGCCAACCATCTGAATAAATTTTATGTGACTTTTGATGACATTAAGTGGAAGAAGTTTGATGGATTGATTATTACCGGTGCGCCGGTTGAGCATATGGAATTTGAAGAAGTGGACTATTGGGAAGAATTGACCGAGATTATGGAATGGTCCAAGAAAAATGTGACTTCTACCTTCCATATTTGTTGGGGAGCGCAGGCAGGACTTTATTATCACTTTGGGTTAAAGAAGAAATTGATGCCTGCAAAGGTATTCGGTGTTTATGAGCATAAAGTAATGAATCGCAAAAACCCCATTGTACGTGGATTTGATGATTATTTTATGGCGCCTCACAGTAGACATACTGAGGTCTCTGCAGCAGATATCCATGCCTGTGAAGCGTTGACTGTTTTAGCAGAGTCTGAGGAAGCCGGGGTTTATCTGGTGATGGCAGGAGAAGGAAAGCAGTTCTTTGTTATGGGACATTCTGAGTATGACCGATTAACTTTACGTGACGAATATTTCCGTGATGTCAATAAAGGTCTTGAGATTGCAGTTCCCAAAAACTATTTTCCGGATGATGACCCCAACCAGAGACCAAGACTTCAGTGGAGAAGTCATTGTAATAACCTATATAGCAATTGGTTAAATTATTATGTATATCAGATTACACCCTACGAATTGTAGGTAGTGTCTTATATTCAAAAGAAAGAATTCATGTTATAATGTCTGTTAGATGTATAGCATGAATTTTTTTATAAAAGGGAGGCTATGATTATGGTAAATATGCGAAAAGTTGCGATGATCGGATGCGGATTTGTAGGCGCGGCATCGGTATTTAGTTTGATGGAAAGCGGATTGTTTTCCGAGATTGTTATGATTGATGCCAATCACGCCAGAGCAGAAGGTGAGGCTATGGATATCAGCCATGGTTTACCCTTTACTAAGCCCATGAATATTTACGCAGGTACGTATGATGATATTGTGGATTGCTCCATTATCATTATCACTGCGGGAGCAAATCAGAAACCCGGTGAAACAAGACTTGATTTGGTAGAGAAGAATGTAGGGATTTTTAAACAGATTATTCCTGAGATTGCCAAGAGAAATTGTGAAGGATTGCTTTTGATTGTTTCCAATCCTGTTGATATCCTGACTTATGCGGCTATTAAGCTTTCCGGTTTTGATCCTAAGAGAGTTATTGGTTCCGGTACGGTGCTTGATACAGCACGTTTGAAATATCTTCTGGGTGAGCATTTGCAGGTGGATAACCGGAGTGTGCACGCCTTTATCATCGGTGAGCATGGTGATAGTGAAGTAGCGGCATTCAGCAGTGCTACGGTGTCCGGTATGCCTTTAAGTCAGTTTTGTGAATTGAAGGGTCATACACATCATGAAGAAGCAGAACAGCAGATTTATGAAGATGTGAGAGACAGTGCTTATCATATCATTGAACGTAAAAATGCTACTTACTATGGAATTGCAGCATCGGTTAGAAGAATCTGTGAATGTATTATCCGCAATGAGCAATCCGTCTTGCCGGTTTCCAGTCTGGTAAAAGGTGAGTATGGTATTGAGGACATCTGTTTGAGTTTGCCGGCAATTGTAGGTGCAGATGGTGTGGGACAGATTGTACCCATTCAATTAAACGACGAAGAATTGGAAAAAATTCATAAATCCGCAGCAGAGCTTCGTGCTGTAGCGGATAAAGTATTGGTATAAAGAGAGGAAAAATCTATGTACATCAGTGAACAGATTAAATATATCGGAGTAAATGACCATGATATTGATTTGTTTGAAAGCCAGTATATCGTACCAAATGGTGTTTCATACAACTCCTATCTCATCTTGGATGAAAAAGTTGCTGTTATGGATACGGCAGATAAAAGAGTGGAAGCACAATGGTTTGCCAATTTGGAAAGAGAACTTTCCGGAAGAACACCGGATTATCTCATTGTTTCCCATATGGAGCCCGATCATGCTGCTTTGATTGCAAAGTTTGTGGACAAGTATCCCAATGCACAGATTGTAGGCAATGCCAGAACGTTTCCGATGATGGAGCAGTTCTTTGAAGTGGAGTTGGAAAACAATAAACTGGTTGTGGCAGAAGGCGATGAACTTTGTCTTGGTACACATACTTTAACCTTTTATCTTGCCCCCATGGTTCATTGGCCTGAGGTTATGGTGACCTATGAAAAGAAGGAAAAAATTCTGTTTTCTGCTGATGGCTTTGGTAAATTCGGAGCATTGGATGTAGAAGAGGATTGGGCATGTGAAGCCCGAAGATATTATTTTAATATTGTAGGAAAATACGGAGCACAGGTACAGGCTTTGTTGAAAAAGGCGGCAACATTGGATATTGCAATGATTTGTCCTTTGCATGGTCCGATTTTAAAAGAGAATCTTGGCTATTATATTGATAAATATCAGACCTGGAGCAGTTATGAGCCGGAGGATAAGGGTGTATTTATAGCTTATGCATCTATATATGGCCATACCGCTGATGCGGCAGAGTATTTGGGCAAAGAATTGGAAAAAGCAGGCGTGGAAAAGGTGGCAATCTGTGACCTTGCCAGGGAAGATATGGCAGAAGCGGTAGAGGATGCTTTCCGTTATGACCGCATCGTGTTAGCATCCGCAACCTACGATGGTGGTTTATTTACCTGGATGGATGACTTCTTACATCATTTAAAATCCAAAAACTACCAGAAGAGAAAAGTGGCTTTAATGGAAAATGGATCCTGGGCACCTATGGCTGCAAAGCAGATGCGGACTGTGTTAGAAACTATGAAAGAAATTGAGATTGTAGAGCCTGTGATTTCCATCAAATCTGCTATGAATGAACAAAATAAAGAAGAAATCAAATCGTTAGCAAAGATATTAAGCGAAATGTAAAGTGAAATAGAGAGTAATAAAAAAGGCCGCTCATTTGTAAGAAGATGAGCGGCTTATCCTTTATTCATAATTTAATTTTTTAATAATTGCTTTGGTTCTCGGTAACCAAAATTGTACCAAAGGTCCAGTCAGGAAAGCGGCTACCACAGTGCCGATACCAACAACACCGCCAAGCAGGAAACCGATGATGATAAAAAATACATCGCAACCGATGCGGATAAAACGGAACTGAATCTTTGGAAGCTTGTCGGAAATAACAATGGCAATCAAGTCGTTGGGACCGGTGCCGGCTTCACTGTTGATAACAACAGACATACCGATGGACAAAATCACACAACCAAGCACCATCACAATAGCACGGATTGCAATATGGCTGCTTTCGTTTACAAACGGCAGAATGATCCAATTAAAAAAATCAATAATCGGTCCGCCGCAAAATGCACAGATAACAGTGCCGGGTTTGATGTAGCCCTTGGTAGTAAACAACATAATGACCATAATCAGACACAGGATAATCACATGAACTGTTCCCACTGTGGGGAAACCTGTGCCGGTAAATTTTTGACATGTGAGGGCAAGACCTTGGATAAACACCGTAAAAGTATCGGTACCCATGGCAGATACCAAAAACATGGATACACCTAAGTGAGCTATAGTCAAGCCGATAAACAATACAATAAGGGCAATTGCCCAGTCTTTTTTACTTCTTTTTGAAGTATCTTTTGCAAATGTGTCAGCCATAATTAATATCATCCTTCTTTATAAACTAAACTCATCATAACATAGTTTCAGTTGAACATAAATGCGGAATTTGATAAAATATAAAAGATAATGTGAATTACACATTTGGAGGGAATAAACGTGTCAAAATTTGCAGTAAAAAATATGGAATGTAATATTTGCGGCAGAATGAACGAGGTAACCATTTTAGCCATGGCATCCAGCCATGGGACTGCCGATTTGGATTTTAGACCGCCGGAGGTAAGAAGGAGTGCTATGCCTCTTTGGGTACATAAATGTGATTATTGCAGAAATGTATTTTCTACATCAGATCCTATGCCTGAATACAAAGAAAAATACATTGATTCCAAAGAGTATGTCAATTGTGGAGGGATTGCAAGTCTTCCTGAACTTGGTAAACGCTTTGTGAAGCTGGCATTGATTTATCAGCATTGTAAGGAATACAAAAAAGCAGGTGATGCTTTTTTATGCGCTGCATGGGCGTGCGATGATGAAAAATTGGATGTAACGGCCATTATCTGCAGAAAACGTGCTTTGGCTTGTTATAATGAAGTGGATGCATCCCAGATTTCCAAGAGAGAGCTTCCGGAGCTGAAACTCCGGATTGTGGATTTGCTCCGTAGATCCGGTATGTTTGAAGAAGCTGTGGGATTTGCCAAACGTCTCAAGTTTTCCAAGGAACAAAATATCCGCATCCAACAGTTTCAGATTGCCAAGGCTAAAGCCGGAGACAAGGGATGTTACCGCTTAGAGGATGTATAAGATAAAAGGGTGTTTCTAAAGATATAATTATGAACAAAAAATATGTGAAATGACCGGAAAACATGGGGAATATGCCGAAAAAGGAGGAAAGAACGTCCGAACCATTGACACAAAGGGAAAGAAAGTGTTATAATCACTATGGTAAACATCTTTTAGAGGAGGAGAAATTTAAGATGAAAAAGATTAAAAAATTATTAGCAGTCGTTATGATTATGGTACTTGCAATGTCCTTATGCGGATGCAGCAATAGTGCAGAGCAACTTTATGGTTCTTGGGAAATGACAGTTGATTTTTCCAAAGAGGTTGAGGCTGAATTAGGTGAGCCTGACTTCCATGAGGAATTAAATGTTAAACTGATCGTTCAGTACAATGAAGACGGCACATTTGAAATGTATGCAGATGAAGCTTTCACAACCGATTCTATGAATGCTTGGTTAGATGCATTTATCGAGTATTATGTTGAGAAAACATATGTAGAGTATGAAGAAATGGGTATGAGCCGTGAAGAAGTAGACCAGGCAATGATGGACCAGTATGGTATGGGTATGCAGGAAATGATGGAAGAAGCTATGGCTGACAGCGTTTCTGTTGAAGATATAGTTGCAGATCTTCAGACTTCCGGTGTTTGGGAAGCAAAAGGCGATAAACTTTACATGGATGAAGTTGAAGTTCAGGCAAATGCATATGACAACTTTACAGTAGAAGGTGATACATTAACACTTACCATTCCTGAAGGAGCTGATGTTGATGCATCTGATATGATGGAAGGTATGGAGTATCCTTTAGTATTCACAAGAGTAGCTGAATAATCAATCAAGATAATAATTAAGACCATGCAGTTTTGCATGGTCTTTTTTGTGATTGATATTGTCAATTGTGTTAAAACGGCTGTGAGATTTAACGTTCTTCTACCACAATGGTACCGATACCTACGGCACCGATGCCGGTATGACAGGCAATGCTGCAGGAGAGTGGCATGTAGTATACCTCACATTCGGGAAAAGCTTCCTGTACGGTCTGTCTCCATTTTTCGGCATCCTCGGGATTTTCAATAGTGCCGGCAGTTGCTACACGGATTTTTTCTTTGGGGACATCGGCAAAGCGTGTCTCAAGGTCATGTTTTAATGCTTCAATCATACGGCGTTCGCTCTGCTTAAGACCGCGCACTTTTGCATAAGAATCCAATTTTTCACCCTGAATGGTCAATATGGGTTTTAAGTTAATCACAGTTGCAATGGCAGCGGCAGCCGGTGTAACACGTCCGCTTTTCTTTAAATATTTTAAGGTGTCTACTGTGATATAGATGCTGGCGTCATAAGCGGTTTTTTCTAAATAATCTTTGATTTCTTTGGCGGATTTGCCGTTATCAGCCATATGTTTGGCATCGTATACCGACTCCAATAAGGTGACAGAAATACGATGGTTATCCACTACCTGTACTTTGCCGTCATATTCTTCGGCAAAAGAGCGGGCAATGGCACAAGAACTGCTTAGACCGCTTGACATAGGGATATATACGATTTCGTCATAACCATCTGCAAAAATCTGTTTCCACATATCCATGATGCTTCCGGGTGAGGGCTGGGAAGTGGATACCTCCAAGTCCTGACGCATATATTCATATAACTGCTCGTGTGTAATGGAGACACCTTCCAAATAATTTTCCCCATTTACGATAAAGGGCATCGGTAAAACATAGATGCCTCTTTCTGCCCCCTCATTTGGCAGAATACCGCTATTGGTATCAGTCATAATCGCTACTTTCATATTATGTCCTTTCTAAATTGCATGTGCTTTCAAAAATAAAATGTATATGTTAAAATACACATGATACAAATGTATTACATATTAAAAAGAATGGCAAGAGCACAACATGATACAAATGTCTTAGATATGAATCATATCCTACGTGAAAGAGGAGAGAATGCCCATGGATAAAAGAAAAGAAGCAAATTTAAGGGTAAAAAATTCCATTTCTGAAGCGTTGCTTGCATTGATGCATGAGAAAAGCTTTTCAGAAATCAGTATTACGGAAATTATAGAGCGTGCCGGTGTGGCACGTGCATCCTTTTATCGCAATTATGAGTCCAAAGAAGATGTTTTGCATAAAATGATTGATGACATTTTGGAACGGTTTTATAAAGACATTGATTGGGAAAATTCAGAATATTATACCTATCGGAATGTCTGTCGCAGTTTTGCTTACTTCAAGAGATTTCGCAGATATATTGAAGATTTCTATCGTTTTGGCTATGGTATTACCCTGCTGGAAAAATTGAATGAATCTCATGAGATTATTGCAGGCACTATGAAAATATCTTCCATAGAGCGTTATAATCTGTACATGTATATCGGGGCATTGTATAATACGGCGCTTGTTTGGATTCATAATGGAATGAAAGAGAGCGTGGAGGATATTTCTAAAATGTTTTGTAACTTTGTCGGAATTGAACCTGAGGAAGATTATAATCCTGCTGTTGAAATCATGGTAGAGTAAGGCATTATTTTTGTGGAGGGTATATAGTGATGGAGTTTAATACAGATACGGAAAGGAAATAACAATAGATGAAAATTTTGCAATTGTGTTTGTTGCCTTTAGTTGGTTTGCGAAAAGTAAGTATTTTGATGATGTCATTGTTGATATTAGGAATATTGCAACGATGAGAGAAGAATGCTTTAGAATGAAGCATGGCGGAATATAAAAGAAAATTAGAATTTATGGAGATGAGTAATATGAGAAAACTGAGTGTTAAGCTGATTCTTTCATTTGCAGCTTTTTTAACTGCAAACCTTTGGCTTATAGGGAAAGGAAGCGCTAAGGGTGCTGCTGACTTTTTGGTATCTCCGGCAGTAGAAGAAACTATCTTATTTATCCTTTTGCAGATAATAGTCATACTGATTTATTATATTCGTCC
>JAZQLQ010000016.1:0-3217 GCA_045542735.1 Lachnospiraceae bacterium | reverse complement strand
CGTATCATATTTACAGGTGTACATCATAGCGTGTATTATAAACACTTTAAAACCAAAGAAATTGAAGCAGGACCTGATATTATGGAGGGAAAACTGTGTTTGTTTGACTATTTTACACCTTCTTTAATAAATGTTATTCGGACTTTGGGATATGAGATTGAAGAAGTAGAATAATCTGTAAAATTTTAACATATAAGGGGAAAAAATATGCGTATTGAACATGTTGCCATGTATGTGAATGATTTGGAAAAAGCAAGAGAGTTCTTTGTGAAATATTTTAATGCTGTATCCAATGACGGATATCACAATAAAACAACGGATTTTCGTTCGTATTTCCTTATATTTGATGATGGTGCGAGACTGGAAATTATGAATAAACCAGGGATGTGCGATGTTCCTAAAGACTTGGCAAGGACCGGATATGCTCATATTGCATTCAACCTCGGAAGCAAAGAGGCGGTAGATGAATTGACAGAAAGGCTTAAGAATGATGGTTATGAAGTAGTCAGTGGTCCGAGAACAACAGGGGATGGATACTATGAGAGTTGTGTTGTCGGTTTGGAAGGGAACCTGATTGAGTTGACGGTGTAGAAACGAGCAAGAAGTTTGCATGAAGGGAAAATTGTTATGAGACATTGTGGGACACAGACAATCGAAACACAGCGGCTTTTACTAAGACGGTTTTGTCTGGGAGATTGTAATGATATGTTAAATAACTGGATAGCCAGTGAAAAGATACAGTATGAGTATGGAGAACCCGTATATACAACTGAAAGTCAGGTAAATGAATTGCTTGATAAATGGATTAGTAATTATTCAAATCATGATTTTTACAGATGGGCAATTATAGAAAAAGAAAGTGATCAAAATATAGGACAGATTGCATTTTGTAAAGTATATTCGGATTGCAAAACAGCGGAGATAGAATATTGTATCGGTGAAAACTTCTGGGGAAAAGGCTATGCTGTCGAAGCATTGGCGGCAGTCATCAAACATACATTTAAATACTCAGATTTTGACAGATTGGAAGCGTATCACCGTGTTGAAAATACGAAGTCTGGGAGAGTACTGGAAAAGTCTGATATGCATGTGACGGATACTGTAGAGCGGTTTGTTAGAGAAGGTGTTATGCCACATGGAGAGGTGTGTTACTGTATTATGAGAAATGAAAGATAGAAATAAAAAGATGTTGTAATCTCATAAATCCTTGCTATAATAATTATATAAAAGGCAATCGCCACAGAGGTGGTTGACCCAAGAATGTGTAAGAAAGAAACCTTCCAAGACTCGGGCAAAGTACAGGGAAGGTTTTTTTCTATCTTAGTGACATATCATATATATGAATGTCAGTAGTGCTATGAGAAACATCGAATAAGCCATAAGGTCTTTAAAGTCGAATGTATTATTCATAAGCATCACCTCCATTCTATGTAGAATGAAGGTCAACCACCCTGTAACACGATTGCCGGTAGCAAAGTTGCTACTGAAGCAATTATATATTTAGCGGTGTTGAAAATCCATTGTACAAAACTACGAAAAAATTCGGTATAAGGTTATGAATTGGCGGTCAATCTTAGGAAATATAAGGGGTTGCGGTGCCAAAGGAGTTTTTAACTTATGAAAAAGCAATACATACTATCTGAAAGAGCGCATTTTATGTGCCCTAACATGTATTTTGGCATGATAATGGAAATCGAAAAAGAGTATGACAAGCAGAGCGTATATGAAACGCTTATAAGGATGGCCAAGGCGCATCCTTTTTTGAAGAGCGTAATTGCATACGAAGACGGAACGGATAAGTTGTATTACAAGATAACGGAACGCTCACAAATAACGGTGTATGTAAGAGGTGACAGTTCTTTACTGTGGTCTGATTATAAGGAGATTTCAAAGCAGGATTGGAATGTATTTGAAAATGGTCTGTTAAAGGTATATATCTACCCAAATAAACAAGGGATGACGCTGTTGTTTGTTGCGCATCATTTATTGGTGGATGGAAGAGGACTGCTTGAGATTGCTCAGGAGTTTGCAAACGATTATGTTGGAGAAGTAGAGCCTGTTTATGTAGAAGAAGTGCTGATAGAGAGCATCGAAGATCTGCCACCGAAGAGTGGTTTGTCCGGAATCAGTAAAATGCTCGTAAAGCAAGCGAATAAGCAGTGGGCTAAGGAAAATCAGAAAGTGAGCTATGAACAATACAAAGATTTTGTGGAGGAATACGGCAAAAATCATCCGATAGAATACAAAACTTATGAGGTTGATACTGTTTCGGTGGAGCAGATGTCGCATCTTTGTAAGGAGAACGGTTTTTCCATGAATGACCTTCTGATGGCGAAGATGTATATACAGACCAGAGTTGATAAGATTATTATTGCCGCCGATATTAGGAATATGTTTTCAAGATACGCAAAAGGTGCACTGGGCAATTATTCCACTGCTATGGGAATTGTCTGTAAATCCAAGACTACGGATGTAGTAAAAAAGGCAAAAGAGGTTCATAAAGCGGTTCAGAAACATATGAAGAATAACAGGGCGTTAATGCTTGTTCTGGCCTGTTATTTTGAGATGTCACCAACCTTATTGGATGCTGCTGCAATTTCGTCATTAGGCGGATTTGACAGTAAAGCCGGCAGATTTGTCGGTGGCGGTATGTTTGGATTTTCTCAGCCAAAATCATACAGTATTACCAATCTCGGAAAGGTCAATAACAACAATATAAAATCTCTTATGTTTATTCCACCCGCATCATCGGCCGCAAAGCTGACACTTGGCGTGGTAACGCTTAATGGAACAATGAGGGCGTGCAGCAGTAGTGTTGTGGCGGTAAATTTATCGTAGATTAACCAATTGACTTCTTAGCATACAGAAAGAAACGGTAGGTCATATGACCTACCGTTTCGCTCTGCCTGCGGAAGATGGGGTGAGACGGATTAAGAAAAAGGTCCGGTGGACCTTTTTCCCGTCGAACCGACCGACGAAGCCACTTTGTGGCGAGGAGACCTTGGACCATGGGTTCAAGGGACTCCTCGGCAGCAAAAAAGAAAAAGCCCTAGGCATTTGCCTAGGGCTTTACTTTTTTACTGCGGAAGATGGGACTTGAACCCACACGACGAAACCATCACTAGATCCTTAGTCTAGCCTGTCTGCCAATTCCAGCACTTCCGCATATTAATTTTAAATGCAGGAGAAGGGACTTGAACCCTCACGATATTGCTAC